>NZ_LRTK01000006.1 GCF_001636565.1 Frankia sp. EI5c | reverse complement strand
CCGGTACTAATAGGCCGAGGGCTTGACCACAAAGATTCTGCTGTTTTGCGTCCACTGTGCGGTTCTCGGGCTGCGACCGGTTATGGTCGGGTCTGATAGTGTTTCGGTGGCTATGGCGAAGGGGAAACGCCCGGTTCCATTCCGAACCCGGTAGCTAAGCCCTTCAGCGCCGATGGTACTGCGCGGGGGACCGCGTGGGAGAGTAGGACGCCGCCGGACTTCTTTATGGTTGGGGGCTGTTTCTGGCTGGTGCCGGAGACAGCCCCTACCTGTTTTTGCGGGATGTTCTGAGCGTGGNGCATCCCTGGCCGCCACACCCTGCCGCTGCCCGAGAGCTGCTCCAGGTCTCCCGAGCGGGAACGGCGGTGTTGCCGGTCGGTTCAGCGGAGCTGGCGGTGCGGCCGCGCTGATCGGTCCGCGCGTCTCCTGGCGGCCCGTCCCTTGGCTTCAGCCGCTGGTCGGCGATCTGCGGAGCAGTGCTGCGATGCCGCTCCGCCACGAGCGTGAACCCGGGCGGCTACGAGGCCCGGCCCGGCGCGGCAGTCCGCTGGCGCACCGCGGACAATGAGTTTCACCTGGGGAAGGCCGCGTTCCGGCACCCCGGAACGAAAGGAATGCTTTCCGTCATGCCGAACGACGAGTCGAGGTCCCAGCCTCCGAGGTCCGACAGGTCCGCCGGCGGCAGCCGGCCGGGCTACCAGAGCCAGGCGGCACAGCGCGGTGGCGAACGGCGGGGCGGTACCGGCGGCGCGCGCCGGGGTGCACCTGGAACCGAGCGGGGACCCGCCGGTGACGCGCGCCGGTCCGGCCGGGTGGCCCGGGGTCCGGGCGCGTCGAGGGGAACCTCCGCGCCGCGAGGTCAGGCTCCCCCCGACGGCCCGTCAGCAACGGAGTCCCCGCGTCATTCCGGCCCGCAGCGTCGTTCCAGCGCACCACCGCGCGCCGGCGGATCCTCGCGCGGCGCACTTCCTCCGCGAGCGGGGGGTGCGGGCCGCGGAGCTCCGCCGCGTTCGGGAGGCGGTCGGGATCGAGACTTCGGGTCCGGTGGGCCGACGGGCCGGCACGAAGGCGGGCAGCGTCCGGCATGGCAGCGCCCCCCGCGGCGGGAGGACGAGAGCCGCTCGGGCGCGCAGCGGCCGGGAGAGAGCCGTTTCACCGGAGGTCCGCGGCGTGGGCCGGCCCCGGCGGCGGGTGGCAGGACCTGGAGCAGGCCCGACAACGGTTCTGGCGGCTCTGCCGGCTCTGCCGGCTCTGCCGGCTCTGCCGGCTCTGCCGGCGCAGCTGAGCGCCCCCGGTTCGGGGGAGACGCGCGCAGTCGCGCCGGGCGGGACGGCGGTCGTGGCGGCGCGCCATGGAAGCCGGCCGGGGGAGACCGCGGCTCGGCGCCTTTCGACCGTGGCGGCGACCGACGGCAGGCGTCCGGCGGCCGCAGTGGCGACCGACGGCCAGGAGCGGACAACCGTGGGCCGGTGGGCCGCAGGTGGGAGGCTCGTCCCGAGCGCCAGCACGATCGGCGTCCGGCGGGCGACCACCGCCCGACCGACCACCGCCCGACCGACCACCGCCCGACCGATCGCGTGCCCACCGATCGCCGGCACACGGACGGCAGCTCCACCGGAGGGTCGTCCTACAGCCGGGATCGTGCCCCGGAGGGCGGCCGCGACGAGCGGCGGCCCGACAGCCGCCCCTCGCGTTTCGGTGGAGAGGGAAGTGGCCAGTCCGGCGTGCGCCGGTTCGGAGCGGGCAGCGGAGGCAACCGTCCCGGCTATCGGGCACCGGGTTCGGACGGACGGTCGGACGGTGGTCGCCCTGAGCGGGACCGATCGTCGGCGTACCGGCCTGACCGGGGCCGACCCGGTGGTGACGGAGCCGCGAGGGGCAGCTCGGCCGGTGCGCGTCCCGACAGGTCCCGCCCGGCTGGCGAGCGGCCGGACAGGGGTCGTCCGGCTGGCGAGCGGCCGGACAGGCCTCGTTCGGCCGGGGGTTGGACGGACAGGTCGCGCCCGGCTGGCGAGCGGCCGTCCAGCGATCGCCCGGACAGGGATCGCCCGGACAGGGATCGCCCGACTGGGGATCGTCCGGAGCGGCGTGGAGCCGGGCGTCCCGAGCGCGCGGCGGGACCGGGGCGGTCCGGGCGGCCCGACAGCCGCGGGCGGACGGGATCAGGCCGGCCGCCGAGCGGTGGCACAGGTGCCGCTGGCCGTTCCGGTGGAGAGCGGGGCGACACGGCGCCGCGCCGTCGCCCACCGGCACCTCCGCTCCCGGATGAGGCCCGAGCCGACCTGTTGGACCGTGACATCCGGCGTGACATGCGCGGATTGCCGGCCCCGCTGGCGGAGACGATCTCCCGCCATCTGGTTGCCGCCGCGATGATCGTCGACAGCGACCCTGCGCTGGCGCTGGAGCACGCCCGGGCAGCCGCCGCCAGGCTGCCCCGGATGGCGGCCGTTCGCGAAGCGGTCGGCGTGGCGGCTTACCACGCCGGCGAGTACTCGTCCGCGCTGCTGGAGCTGCGGGCGGCTCGCCGCATCGACGGTTCGCCGCGCAACCTGCCCCTGATCGCCGACTCCGAGCGCGGTCTCGGCCGTCCCGAGCGTGCCGTCGACTGCCTTTCGGATCCGGGCGTCGCCGAGCTCGACGCCGCCTCGCGCGTGGAACTGCTGATCGTCGTGTCTGGCGCGCGGCGGGACATGGGCCAGGCGGACGCCGCTGTCGTGCTGCTCCGCCCGGAGGCGACCGCCAAGACCGAACCGAAGCCCTGGACACCCCGCCTCTGGTACGCCTACGCCGAGGCGCTGCTGGCCGCCGGGCGTCCGGTGGAGGCCCTGCGCTGGTTCACGGCCACGGCGGCAATCGACGAGGGCGAGACCGACGCCGCCGAACGGGCCTACGAGCTCACCGTCGTCGACGAGGGCGAAGGCGAGACTCCGGACACGGATGGCGGTGGGCCGGCGGGCCGACCTGCCGCCGTGGGCGGCCTCGACGAGACGGACTCCGCGGAGGGTGCGCAGTACACCGCCCGGACCGGCACCGAGCCGGCTGATACCGCTGGCAGCGAGCCGGCCGGCACCGCGACGGACGACACCGCGGACACCGAGGACACCGCCGACACTGCCGACACGGAGGAGGACACCGCGGCGATCGGTGACGACCTCGCGGAGGTCGGCGTGGATGCCGGGGACACCGAGACGGCCGGGGACACCGAGACGGCCGGGGACACCGAGACGGCCGGGGATAGCGGCACGGCTGGCGTGGCGGCCGGCGAGGGCGAGGTTGGAAGCCAGGCCGCGGCCGCGGCCGAGGTCGCGTCAGTCGGCGGGGCTCCGGTTGCGGTCGCGTCGACTGACGAGCTGCCGGTCGCCGTTCAGTCGGTTGGTGGTGAGTCGGTTGCCGTTGAGACGGTCGTGGAAGAGCCTGCTGAGGAGCAGTCGGCCGGTGGAGCGCCGGCCGACGCGGAATCGGAGGCGGTAGCCGCGGAGGCCGGAGCCCCCGAGGCCGCTGTCGACTTCTCGGCGGCGGGGGAAGGCTCCTCGCCCGCGCTGGCGGCCGACGGCGCGGCTCCGATCCCGGTGATCGTTTTCTCGGATGCCCCGGACGGTGGGGCGACGCGCTCCCCGGCCGGAACCGGGGAGCCGGGCTCGCCAGCCAACTGATCCGTCCGGCCGGACCTGCCGGCCCAGATCCCTGGGCCGGCAGGTCCGTGTCCGGCCGTTCGCCGGTTCCGGGACCGGGGGAGGGTGACCGTCCCGGTTCCCGCCGGCCTCGCGCCGAGGCACCCCGCGTGCTCAGTCCAGCGGACGCATCACCAGCCCGGTGCGGGGCTTCGGGGTGAACAGCGTGGATTTGCGGGGCATCCGTTCGGCGGCCCCCGCCACGGAGATCACGTCGGCCACCGGGGTCGGGTTGAGCAGCAGCGCAACCCCGCCGGAGGCCTGCGCGGCGGCGATCGCGGCGGGGGCGTCGTGGTAGTAGTCGACGACACCGACGGCGTCCGGCAGGCCCCAGACGTCCGAGATCAGCGCCAGGTGGGCCACCGTCACGTCGAGGCGACGGAACGCCTCCGAACGGTCCGCCGGTAGGGCGCGGGCGAGCAGGTCTGCGGCGGGCTGGGTGAGCAGGTAGGCCGCTGATCCATCGGTGATGACGAAGGCGTGGCCGTCGAGTCCGGCCGCCGCGAGCTCGTCCAGCAGCGGTGCCGGTCGGCTGCCGTCGCCGTCGGGAAGCTGCCGGACGGTGAAGAGATCCCGGGCCCGGCGGACCGCGTCGGCGAGGGTCAGCCCGCGCACGGCGCGGTGGATGGCGTGCACCTGCGGTCCGCTCACGGTCGCGTCCACCAGGAAGGTGAGGCCGAAGTCCCAGGGGCCGTCGCCGTCGCCTGCCGCGTGCCGTTCGGCCTGGTACTGGCGGTAGGTCGCGTACCGGTGATGCCCGTCGGCGATCACCGCGCGGCGGGGGAGCAGGTCTGCCGCGATCGCCTCCAGGGTGGCCGGGTCGTCGATCGCCCAGAGCCGGTGGGCCACACCGTCGTCGGTGCTGACGTCGATGATCGGGGTCGTGGTGACGGTGGCGGCCACGGCGTCGCTGGCCGGCCCGCCGCCGTCGTAGAGCAGGAAGATCGGTTCGAGGTTCGCGGCGGTCGCCCGGGTCAGGGCCAGCCGGTCCGAGACCGGGCCGGCCATGGTGTTCTCATGCGGCAGGACGATCTGTGCGTCGGGATCGGCGAGGGCCAGGGCACCGACGAGGCCGCGCTGGACGTGGTCGTCCTGTCGCTGTTCGTAGACGTAGAGGGCCGGTTTCTCGTCGCGGACGAGGACGCCGCTGCCCAGCCAGGCGCGCAGGGTTGCGGCCGCCTGCTCGTAGCCACTGCCGGGGCTGTCCGGGGAGACGTCGCGCGGCAGGATCAGTCGGACGACGTTGTGCTCCGCCGCTGCCTCCAGAGCGGCCCGCTCGTCGTCGTCGATGACGTCGTAGGGCGGCGAGGTCAGCGTGGCGAGGTTCGCGCCGGCGGCGGCGAAGCGTGCCGCCCGGAACGGCGCGAGGACGAGCCCGGCGGGCACAGGCACGGCAGGCACAGCAGGCACAGCAGGCACGGAGGCCGCGGCGTCAGGGGCAACCATGAGCCGCATGGTAGGTCCTGCCGCGGCGGTGGCCCCGGGGGTTGGGCCGTGACGCACGGTCCCGGCCGGGCGGATCCGGGTGGCACGGAAGACAGGCCGATATTCCGATGTTCAGGCATGTGGGGCCCGCTTACGGTGAAACTGGTTGTTGAGGGTGGGACGCCTCCCTCCCACCTGTGTCGCCGAGGACGTCGGCCGGTGGGGCCGGCCNGGGCTGTTGCCAGGTCGGTCTCCGGTGCGCCGTCGAGCCGCGTCGGCCGGGCTTCGGCCGTGGCCGGCGCCGGTCCCTCGGTGTGATCTGGTGCGGCGTCCCGGTGGTGCTGGTGCTGGTACCGCCGCCGCGGCCGCCACCCCCGCGGTGGTCCAGACGACGTGGAGGTGCCATGACGGAGGAGTCCGGCGTCGCGCGCGGGAACCGACAGGGTCCGGAGCCGGTGCGGTCACCGGCCGGTGAGGTCTACGACTGGTACACCCGGGGCATGGCGCTCCTGGGGCACGGTGACGCCAACGCCGCGGTGCAGCTGCTCGCCCACGCGGTCGCGGCCGAGCCCGCCTCGCCCAGCGTGCGCGAGGCGCTGGGGCGCGCCCAGTTCGACGCGGGGCTGTACGACGACGCGGCCCGCACCTTCGCCTGGATCGTCGACAGACACCCCACCGACGACTACGCCCAGTTCGGGCTGGGAATGGCCGCCCACCGCACCGGGGACCTGCGGGTCGCCGTCGAGCATCTGGCGCTGGCCGTGGCGATGCGGCCGGACCTGGCGCACTACGGGGTCGCACTGCGTGGGGCGCGCGCCGCGCTGGCCCGCGCGTGAGCACACCGGCGACGGCGGCGTGGGCGCCGCTTTCGGGCACGTCCGCCCCGCTGGTGTCGATGTTCGACGTGGCGCTGATGGATCTGGACGGCGTGGTGAACCGCGGCGAGCGGGCTGTCCCGCACGCCGCGGCGGTGATCGAGGCCGCGGGCCGGGACGGGATGCGCACCGTCTATGTGACGAACAACGCCCTGCGGACGCCGGAGACCGTCGCCGCCCGGCTGTCGGGATTCGGCGTGCCGGCGTCGGCCGGTGATGTGGTGACGTCGGCCCAGGCGGCCGCGCACGTGCTGGCCGAGCGGTTGCCGGCGGGGGCGAAGGTGCTGGTGGCTGGGGGTGCGGGGCTGTGGGAGGCGGTGGCGGCCGAAGGTTTGACGCCGACGTCCACCGCGGCCGACGGGCCGGTCGCGGTCGTTCAGGGCTTCGACCCCGAGATGACCTACGCCCGTCTGGTCGAGGCCGTCCTGGCCGTCCGGGCCGGGGCCTGGTGGGTCGCGAGCAACACCGACCTGACAGTGCCGACGGAACGGGGACTGGCCCCGGGGAACGGGGCCCTGGTCGCGTTCGTCCGCGCCGCCACGGAGGCCGAGCCGGTGGTGACCGGTAAGCCGGAGCTGGCGATGCACGCCGAGTCGGTGCGGCGCAGCGGCGCCCGCGACCNGATCATCGTCGGTGACCGGCTGGACACGGACATCGAGGCGGGCTTCCGGTCGGCGACCCCGACCCTGCTGGTGTTCACCGGGGTCACCGGTCCGGCGGACCTGCTGGCCGCCCCGCCGCGGCACCGGCCGACGTTCCTCGCGGCCGACCTGCGCGGGCTGCGGCGCGCGCATCCGGCCGCGGTCGTGCGGGACGGAGTCGCCCGCTGCGGGGAGTGGGTCTGCGGTCTGGACGGTACCGTCCTGCGCTGGCAGCGCGCGGTGGACGGCGGTTCGCCGGGTGCGTCCGGTGCGTCCGGTGCGTCCGGTGTCGACGGGGCCGACGGGGCCGACGACGGCCTGGATGCTCTGCGCGCGGCCTGCGCGCTGGCCTGGTCCGCCCTCGACGAGGGCCGAGCGCTGACGGGCCTCGCCGACGAGCGCCCGCCGGGCTGTGCGGAGCTGCGGCCGCCGACCGCGAGCTGAGCACCGCCGGGCCGGGTGCGCGGCCGCCCGGGTCAGAGCGGCCGCCGGGTCAGAGCAGCGCGCGTACCCGCAGCAGGTCACGGACACTCGCGTCGATCTTGAGCCGGCCGCTGGCCCAGGCCGAGGTGATCGAGAGTGTCCCATCGGTCACGGCGAGCAGGTCGTCGCTGCTGACGGTGAGGGTGATCTGGGCACCTGGCCGCTCACCCTCACCGATGTCCCGCAGGCAGCCGTCCCGCAGATGACCGGAGAAGGTCGCCTCCAGGTCCGGAATGCGGCACACGATCACGCGGTCGGGGGTGCGGGGCGGCCGGCGACCGCGAGCGAGGTCGTCGAGGCGGGAGGCGAGGGCACGTAGCGCGGCCTCACACTGCACACGGTCGGCCATGCCGGACCTCCACCTCCTCCACCTCCTCCGTCACCGCCAGCAGACACTAACGCGTGCGTGCGGCGCCCGGACGGACCGATCGCGACCCGGATGTGAGCGCAGCCACGTACGCGCCGGCTGATGCGCAGGCCGGGCACCGGCATCGCGCGGAATGCGAGAGGCTTGTCCGGTGAACACCGACGAACTGTCCGCCGAGCTGACGGCGGCGCTCGAGCGGCTCGCGACGCTCCCCGGCCGGCCGGCCGGGGAGCATCTGGAGGCGTTCGAACAGGTGCACAGCCTGCTGGAGGAATCCCTGCGGGATCTGGCCGCCGACCCGGGCCCGGGCGCTGTTCCCGGGCCCGGCGGTTCCCCTGGGCCCGGTGGCGTCCGGGCCCCCAGGTGAGGCGGGGGGCCTGTCGGTGGCGCGCCGTACACGTCTGGACGTAGAGCTCGTCCGCCGCCGGCTCGTCACATCCCGGGAGCGTGCCGCCGAGGCGATCAGCGCCGGGCGGGTGCGGGTGGCCGGGGTGACGGCGACGAAGGCGGCCACGATGGTCGACGGTTCGGCGTCGATCGTCGTCGCGGTGGCGGACGATCCCGGCTACGCCTCCCGCGGGGCGCACAAGCTGGTCGGCGCCTTCGAGGCGTTCGGGGTGCCGCTCCCGCCGGGGCCTGCCGGCGGGCCTGCGCCCGGAGCGCAGGTCGCCAGCGGGCTGTTGGTCGACGGGCCGGTGGTCGCCGGGCCGCCGCTGGTCGTGGCCGGCCGGCGCTGCCTGGACGTCGGCGCCTCCACCGGAGGGTTCACCGATGTCCTGCTGCGGTACGGTGCCCGGGAAGTCGTGGCTGTCGACGTCGGTTACGGGCAGTTGGTCTGGCGGCTGCGCGCGGATCCGCGGGTGCGCACGCTGGACCGGACGAACGCCCGTTACCTGACTCCCGAGCAGGTCGGGGATCCGGTGGAACTGGTCGTCGGTGACATCTCGTTCATCTCACTGGTTCTGGTGTTGCCGGCGCTGCGCGCCTGCGCGCAGCCTGGCGCCGATTTCGTCCTTCTGGTCAAACCGCAGTTCGAGGTCGGCCGGGAACTTCTCGGCTCAGGCGGTGTGGTCCGTGATGTTGCCCTGCACGCCAGTGCTGTCCGGTCCGTCGCGACGTCCGCTGGGGGCCTCGGGCTCGGGGTACGTGGGGTGGCCGCCAGCCCCCTGCCCGGCCCGGCCGGAAACGTCGAGTACCTCCTCTGGCTGCGTGCCGACGCCGCGCCGGCCGCCGGCGAGGTCGAGGCGATGATCGCCGCGGCGATCGAGGCGGGGCCGGCGGGCGACCGGGCCACCGCCAGCGACGCAGCCAGTGCCAGCGACGCAGCCAGTGCCAGCGGCAGAGTTCCCGTTTCTCCCTCTCCCACCACCTCCCCAAGGACCGGCTGATGACCCGTGAGGTTCTTGTCGTCACCCATCCGCGCCGCTCCGTGGTGCGGGAGAGCGCCCAGCGGGTGCTGGAGATGCTCGCCGCCGCCGGGGTCTCCCCGCGGGTGCTGCGGGACGAGGCCGAGCTGCTCGACCTCTCGGCGCCGAACGTGGTGCCGGTGGACATCGACGCCGCCGTCGGCACGGAGCTGGTGCTGGTCCTGGGCGGCGACGGCAGCCTGCTGCGGGGCGCGGAGTTCGCGCGCTCGGCCGACGTCCCGCTGCTCGGCGTCAACCTGGGGCATGTCGGCTTCCTCGCCGAGGCGGAGCCCGACGCCCTGGCCGCCACGGTGGAGCACGTCGTCCGCAAGGAGTACACCGTCGAGGAGCGGATGACCGTCGATGTGACGGTGCGTCACCAGGGGAAGCTCATCTACACCGGGTGGGCTCTCAACGAGATGTCGCTGGAGAAGGCCGAGCGCGCCCGGATGCTGGACTGCGTCCTGGAGATCGACGGGCGGCCGTTGTCCCGGTGGGGGTGCGACGGGGTGATCTGCTCGACCCCGACCGGCTCGACCGCGTACGCGTTCTCCGCCGGTGGCCCGGTGATGTGGCCGGGGGTCGAGGCGCTGCTGGTCGTGCCGATCAGTGCGCACGCCCTGTTCGCGCGCCCGCTGGTGCTCGCGCCGGACGCGACGGTCGCCGTCGAGGTGCTGCCGGACGTCCCGGCGGTGCTGTACTGCGACGGGCGGCGGATGGTCGACGTCCCGCAGCTGTCGCGGGTCGAGGTGGCGCGCGGGCGCCGGCCGGTGCGCCTTGCTGTGATCCGGCCGCGGCCGTTCACCGACCGGCTGGTCGCCAAGTTCGATCTTCGCGTCGTCGGCTGGCGGGGCCGCACGCAGCGCTGAGGAGGCACGGGCCGGCGGCCGCCCGAGGCGGGATATCGGCGGCACGCCGCCCTTTCCCCGATTTCCGGGTGCCGGGTGAGGTGGCGGTGACGCTAGAGTTCGGGGCGTGCTCGAGGAGATTCGCATTCGCGGCCTCGGCGTCATTGACGATGCTGTCCTCGACCTGGCGCCAGGGCTGACGGTGGTCACCGGGGAGACCGGCGCCGGCAAGACCATGATCGTCCAGGGGTTGGGGCTGCTGACCGGGGGGCGGGCCGACTACGCCCTGGTCTCCCGGCTGGCCGGGCGGGCGTCCGTCGAGGCCCGGCTTGTGGTGCCCGCGGAGTCGGCCCTGGTCAAACGGGTGCGCGAGCTCGACGGCGAGATCGACGAAGATGTGATCATCATGGGGCGCACGCTGACCGCGGAGGGTCGCTCCCGCGCTCAGCTCGCCGGCCGGTCGGTGCCGGCGAGCGTGCTCGCCGAGATCACCGAGAACGTCATCGCCGTGCACGGCCAGTCCGAGGCGCAGCGGCTGCGGCGTCCCGCCACCCAGCGCGACGCGCTCGACCGTTTCGCCGGGGCGGCCGTCGCCGAGCCCCTGGGGCTCTACCGGCGGGTCCACGCGCGGCGGGCGAAGGCCCGGGCGCGGCTGGCCGAGATCACCGGCCGGGCGCGGGAGCGGGCGCAGGAGGCGGAGCTGCTCCGCCTCGGTCTCGCCGAGGTCGAGCGGGTCGCGCCGCTGCCGGGGGAGGACGCGGCCCTGGCCGCGGAGCTGAGCCGGCTGGAGCACGCCGAGACCCTGGTCTCCGCGGCGCGCTCGGCGCACGCCGCCCTGGCCAGCGATCCGGCCCTGGGTGACGAGGGGCCGGCGGCGCTCGACCTGGTGGGGGCCGCGCGCCGGATCGTCGCCGGGGATGCGGCGCTCGACCCGGCCCTGGCCGAGCTCGCGAACCGGCTCACCGAGGTGACGGCGCTGCTCACCGATGTCACCGCCGACCTCGCCTCCTACGCGGCGGGGGTGGAGTCCGACCCCGAGCGGCTGGCGGGGGCGCAGGCCCGCCGGGCCGAGCTCACGGCGCTCGCCCGCGCGCACGGCACGGACGTCGACGGCGTGCTGGCCTGGGCCGAGACCGCCGGGCGGCGGCTGCTCGAGCTCGACGGCGACGGCGACCAGTCCGGCGCGCTGGCGGCCGAGTGCGAGGCGCTGACCACGGAGCTCGCCGGTCTCGCCGAGCGGATCAGCGCGGCCCGCGTGGCCGCCGCCGAGCGGTTCGGTACGGCGGTGGCGGCCGAGCTGGCGGGCCTGGCGATGCCGCGGGCCCGGGTGGAGGCGGTCGTCAGCCAGCGCGAGGACCCCGAAGGGCTGCCCGTCCGTGGCCGGACTGTGGCCTACGGGCCGAGCGGGATCGACGAGGTGGAGCTGCGCCTGGTGCCGCATCCCGGCGCGCCGGCCCGGCCGGTGGAGAAGGGTGCCTCCGGCGGGGAGCTCTCGCGGGTGATGCTCGCCATCGAGGTCGTTCTCGCCGCCGCCGACGCCGGCGCCACCATGGTCTTCGACGAGGTCGACGCCGGGGTGGGCGGCCGGGCCGCGGTCGAGATCGGGCGGCGGCTCGCTCGGCTCGCCCGCACCCACCAGGTCATCTGCATCACCCACCTCCCGCAGGTGGCCGCCTTCGCCGACCGGCACCTGGTCGTCCACAAGGCCAGCGACGGCTCGGTGACCCGCAGCGGCGTGGTGGCGCTGGACGGCCCGGAGCGGGTGCGTGAGCTGTCCCGGATGCTCGCGGGCCAGGAGGAGAGCACGCTGGCCCGCGGCCACGCCGAGGAGCTCCTCGCCGCGGCGGCCGCCGACAAGGCCGAGCTGCCGCCCTCCTGACCGTCCCGCGCCCGTGACCGGCCCTGTCCCGGTGACCGTCCCGTCCCGGTGACCGTCCCGTCCGGGCTCGGCCGTCGCACCGGCGGCGGGTGGGCGCCGGTGTGGGTGACGTGTGGGCGGGGCGGCCGGAGCCCCTGCTCCCGGCGGTGTTACCGTGAAGACCCGTGGAGGCGCCGGGGCCGGTACCGGCGGCGTGACCACGGGAGTTCCGCGTGGCGCAGGCGCATATGACAAAGCATGTGTTCGTTACGGGAGGCGTGGCTTCCAGCCTCGGCAAGGGGCTGACAGCATCCAGCCTCGGCCGGTTGCTGAAGGCCCGCGGGCTACGGGTGACGATGCAGAAGCTCGACCCGTACCTGAACGTCGACCCGGGCACCATGGACCCGTTCCAGCACGGTGAGGTCTTCGTGACCAACGACGGGGCCGAGACGGACCTGGACATCGGGCACTACGAACGGTTCCTCGACGTCGATCTCGACGCCAGTGCCAACGTGACCACGGGCCAGGTGTACTCCGCGGTGATCGCCCGCGAGCGGCGCGGCGCCTACCTGGGCCAGACGGTGCAGGTCGTCCCGCACATCACTGACGAGATCAAGGATCGGATCCGCCGGCTGGCGACCGACTCGGTGGATGTCGTGATCACCGAGGTGGGCGGCACGGTGGGTGACATCGAGTCACTGCCCTACCTGGAGGCGATCCGCCAGGTCCGGCACGAGGTCGGCCGTGACAACGCGTTCACGGTGCACGTCAGCCTCGTCCCCTACCTGGCTCCCTCGGGAGAGCTGAAGACGAAGCCGACCCAGCACTCGGTCGCCGCGCTGCGCAGCATCGGGCTGCAGCCGGACGCGGNGGTCTGCCGCTCCGACCGGCCGCTGCCCGACGCGCTCAAGCGCAAGATCGCGCTGATGTGCGACGTCGACGACGAGGCGGTGGTCGGAGCCCCCGACGCCGGCTCCATCTACGACATCCCGAAGGTCCTGCACAAGGAGGGNCTGGACGCCTATGTCGTGCGCCGCCTCGGTCTCAGCTTCCGGGACGTCGACTGGACGGAGTGGGACACCCTCCTGCGCCGGGTGCACCATCCCAAGAACAGCGCGACCGTGGCCATCGTCGGGAAGTACATCGACCTGCCCGACGCCTACCTGTCGGTGACCGAGGCGCTGCGGGCCGGTGCGTTCGCCGCCGACGCCCGCGCCGACATCCGCTGGATCGCCTCCGACGAGTTCACCTCGCCCGAAACCGCGGCCCACCTGCTGGACGGCATCGACGGGATCATCGTGCCGGGCGGGTTCGGGGTCCGGGGCATCGAGGGCAAGATCGCCGCGCTGCGGCACGCCCGTGAGCACGGCATTCCCACCCTGGGGATCTGCCTGGGCATGCAGTGCATGGTGATCGAGGCGGCGCGGTCGATGGCGAAGCTGGCGGAGGCGAACTCGACCGAGTTCGACCCGGAGACCGCCCACCCGGTGATCTCCACGATGGCCGACCAGCGGGATGTGGTCGAAGGCCTGCGCGACATGGGCGGCACGATGCGCCTCGGTCTCTTCACCTGCGCGCTGGGAGCGGACAGCGTCGCCCGCCGGGAGTACGGCGAGGCCGAGGTGCAGGAACGGCACCGGCACCGCTACGAGGTCAACAACTCCTACCGGGAGCGGCTGGCCGACGCCGGGCTGGCGTTCTCCGGGACGTCTCCGGACGGTCGGCTGGTCGAGGTCGTCGAGCTGCCCGCCGACACGCACCNGTTCTACGTGGGGACCCAGGCGCATCCGGAGTTCCGCTCGCGGCCGACCCGCCCGCACCCGCTGTTCCGCGGGCTCGCCCAGGCCGCGGTGGTCCACGCGGACCGGCGCCGGGGGCTGCTGCCCGTGGACATCCCGGCGCTGGAGGCGGCTGACTCGCCCGCGGTGGCCGGCGTCGCCGCCGTCAACGCCGTCGCCGGTGTCAACGGTGTCAACGGCATCAACGGCGGGGAGCTGGTCTCCCCGTGAGCGAGACCGCGCACAGCTACGAGGTGGCGGACAGCTCCGTCGTCTACCGCGGCCGGGTGATCTCCCTGCGGCGGGACATGGTGCGGATGCCCGACGGCGACACCTCGCAGCGGGACGTCGTGGTGCACCCCGGCGCCGTCGGCGTGGTCGCGCTGGACGAGCGGGAACGGGTCGTGATGGTGCGCCAGTACCGCCACCCGGTCCGCGGACCGCTGTGGGAGCTGCCCGCGGGCATCCTGGACGTCCCCGGCGAGCCGGCGTCGATCGCCGCGGCCCGGGAGCTGGCGGAGGAGGCCGGGCTGCGGGCGGGCCAGTTCGACCTGCTGGTCGACGTGTACGCCTCGCCCGGAATGACGGACGAGGCCTACCGCGTGTTCCTCGCCCGTGACCTGGTGGAGATCCCGGCGGCCGAGCGGCATGTCGGCGTCCACGAGGAGGCGGAGATGGACATCACCCGCGTCGAGCTGTCGGAGGCGGTGGACCGGGTGATGCGGGGTGAGATCACCAACGCGATGGCGGTGATGGGCCTGCTGGCCACCTACCGGGCCCGGGCCGACGGCTACCGGAACCTGCGGCCTGTCAGCTCCCCCTGGGCGGCCAGGCCGGCCGCCAGCGGCTGATCCGGAGGCGGCGGCCCGGCGGGTGGGGTCAGTCGTTCCCGACGAGCACCCCGCCGGCCTCCTCCACCGTGATCGGTTCGGTCGCGGTGAGGGCGATGTCCGCCAGCGGGAAGGCCTGCGCCACCCCGGGCACGGTGAAGTAGCCGTTCCAGGTCACGGTGAGGGTGACCTGGTAGGTGCCCGGGCGCCGGTAGGAGTGGGTGACGTAGGCGTCCGGATGCTCCCGGGGTGAGATCGCCGGGTCGTAGGGCCGGCCGGGGGCGTCCGGCCCGCTCTCGCCGTCACCGAACCGCCAGGTGTAGTGCGGCACGGCGCTGATCGTCGCCAGCACCGGCTCGGTCACGTCGAAGGTGAACGCGGGCGGCACCGCGGTGTGCACGATCGCGGGCAGGTTGGCGAAGCTGTTGCCGGCGGGCTGGATCAGGACGTTCGGGGTGGGCAGCAGTTCCTCGCGCAGGTAGTCCGCGAACCGGGCCGCGAGGTCGTCGACCGCGATCCCGTCCGGGTCGTACAGGACCGGTCCGCACTGCGCGGTCAGGGCGTCGTACTCGGCCCGCTCGGCGTCGGTCATCTCCGGCGCGGCGCCGACGCCGGTGAGCAGGGCGCAGATCGCGTCGGGATCGGGTGGGCAGTCGTCACCGCAGCCGGCCCCGCCGCCGCCACCGTCGTCCAGTGGCACCTGCTCCAGCAGCCCGTTGTGATAGCGGTACTGGTACCCGCGGTCGGTCGCGCGGGTGTCGCAGCTGCCCCAACCGGCTACCGTGCAGGCGTCCGGCACCGGCGGGGCGGCGGCGGCCGGCGGTGCGGAGCCGGTCAGCCGGCCGTGACCGGGTGCGGCCACCGCGGCCGCGGCCAGCAGCGCGACTACCGCGGCCCGCGCCCGGCCCCGGCTCATGACCGCCGGCCCGCGGCGGTGTAGGTGATGTTCTGGATGCGCCAGCCGGGCCCGGTCAGGGCCAGCCGCGCGGTGGCCGGGCGGGCCGGAACTCCGGGCTGCTCGCCGGCGTCGCGCCCGGCCGGGTCGAGGAGCCGGACCGTTCGAGCCGTCGCGGTGAACTGGACGTCGACGACTGTGCCCCGCCGTTCCCCCGGGCTCAGCCCGGTGATCTCGTAGGGGGCCGCGGCGGCCCGGGCGCCGATCTGATCGAGCCGGCGGGTCACGCCGACGTCCAGCGCGCAGGTCTGGCAGCCCGGCAGGGCGGTGGTCGAGATGTCGGCCACCCGGCCGGCCTGCGCGGCGGCGTTGATCTCGCTGAAGTACGCCTCGACGACGCGGCCGGCGCCGGCGGGGGAGTCGTCCCGGGGCAGGACCGCCGCGGTGGAGCCCTCGCCGCCACCGCCCGCCCCCGGGGCGGTCGACGTCGGTGCGGCGGCTGTCGCCGGGGGTTGTGCCGCGCCGGAGCCGGCGCGGGCCGGGGCCGGCGCTCCGCCCGACCCGCCCGCGCCACCGCAGCCGATGAGCGTCAGGCTGGCGCAGAGCGACCACACGACCGGGAGCGCGGAAACGGCGATCGCCCGCCGCCGCGCGGGCCGCCGCTCCGCGGGCCGCCGCTCCGCGGGCCGCGGCTCCGCCTCGGGTTCCGCGCGAGGTGACGATATGGCGGCTCTCCGCACAAACTGCCACGATAGACGGTTCCCGACGCCGTGGTGACGGTCAACGGCGAACCGGCGTCGACGCGCCCTAATATCAGTTCGATGATGACCGCGGCGGAAGGCGACGACGTCCGCCGCGGTGGGCCCGGCGCCGACCTCTCGGCCGACGCCTCGGACCGGGCCGCGAGCGGCTCCGCGGGCGCCGGCCAGCTCATCGACCGCTACCTGGACCATGTCGGCCNGGAACGCGGGCTGGCCCGCAACTCGGTGCTCGCCTACCGCCGCGACCTGCGGCGTTATCACGAGTACCTGGCGGCGCGGGGCATCACCTCGCTTGCCGCGGTGGGCGCGGACGAGATCGCGCGCTTCGTCGCCGTGCTGCATGCGGGTGACGCGGTCCACCCGCCCCTCGCGCCGGCATCCGTCGCCCGGATGCTCGTCGCGGTGCGGTCGCTGCACCGTTTCGCGGCGAGCGTGGGCGATGTCAGCGAGGACGTGTCCCGTCCGGTCCGCCCGCCCACGCCGCCGCGGCGCCCGCCGCGGGCACTGACAGTGGATCAGGTGTCCGCGGTCCTCGCCGCGGCGGGGCTGTCCACCGGTGAAGACCGGGCCGAGGCCACCGCGGAACCGCTGGATGTACCGGGAGCCACGGAGACACCGGGAGCCACGGAGACACCTGAAGCCACGGAGACACCTGGAGCCGAGCCCGCGGCCGCACCGGCCGGTGGCGACCCGCTGGGCCTGGCTCGGCGGCTGCGGGCCGCGGCCCTGCTCGAACTGCTCTACGGGACGGGCGCGCGGATCTCGGAGGCGGTGGGTCTCGATCTCGACGATCTGGACCTGGAGCGCTCGCAGGTCCGGCTGGGTGGCCCCGGCGGCCGGAACCGGGTCGTCCCGCTGGGACGATGCACGGTGGCCGCGCTGGAGCGTTACCTGCGAGCCGGCCGGCCGCTGTTGGTCGCCGCCGGTTCCGGCGCGGCCGTCTTCCTCTCCCGGCGGGGTACCCGCCTCTCCCGGCAGAGCGCCTGGTCGGCGTTGCGGGCGGCGGCGGACGCCGCCGGTGTGGACGGGGCGTCACCGCATGTGCTGCGGCACTCGTTCGCCACCCACCTGCTTGACCGGGGAGCCGATCTGCGGGTGGTGCAGGAACTGCTCGGTCACGCGTCGGTCAGCACGACCCAGATCTACACACTGCTCCCCGATGCGCTGCCCCCCGATGCGCTGCTGCCCGAGGCGGGGCGACCCGCCTCGGGCCCGTGACCGGAGACCCTGGCTTCGGGAGCGCCGTCAGGACGGGGTGTAGGGCCCGAGGCTCGGCATCCCGTTCGAGGGCGCGGGGGAGGGGACCCCACCGACACCGCCCACCGACTGGTTGCTGCGCTCGGCGAGGGTTTCGCCCACCTTGCGCGCGATCGCTTCCATCAGGCGCAGTGCCTGCGGCAGCGACAGGTTCAGCACCACTTCGCTGTCGTTCGTCATCGCGAAGCGAACCGACACGTCCGCCATTGCTCGACCTCTCTCGCCTGACTCGGAAGTTCTGCCAACCAAAGATCTGTCTGGTGCCTGTGACTGGGAACGGTACGGCCCATCTCGGACGAACGCACGCTCGGGGTTCCCTGAAGCGGGTCGACCCTCACGTTGTGTCAGATCGCCGGCGCTCCACGTCGCGGTCAGAGTTCTGTGCGGATCCGCCACTCCTGTTGCTCCTTCGCCGGTCGCGACGCATCGCCGGAGGCGTCGGGGCCCCGCCCGCCGGGCCTGGGTTCAGGTGGCCCTGGGTAGCGCGGTCGCGATCGTAGCTGCCCCGTTGTTCCTTCATAGTCCACTATCGGGCGGGTGGCCTTGTCGGCGGGTGGGGGATATGTCCAGCCGGCTTGTGTTGTCGTCTCGGTGCGTTCGGTGGGGCGTTCGTGGTATCCGGCGGCCCCCGGTCCACGGCGTTCCCGCGGCGTCCGCCCGATCGATCAGGCAACTGGGAGCGGCGTCACAGGCTGTGACGTGGCTCGGCATGTGCGACCGGCTTGGGGCAGGATGACTGTCGTGACCACTGCCTCGCCCTCACTTCCTGACGTGTCCTCCCTGGTGATCGGGATCCTCGGCGGTTCCGGACCCCAGGGCGGCGGCCTCGCCGTCCGTTTCGCGATGGCGGGTCATGAGGTGCTTGTCGGCTCGCGCTCGGCCGAGCGCGGCCGCGAGGCCGCCGCGAAGCTCGCCGGCGCCGGTCGGCGGATCGAGGGCGGGGACAACGCCGACGTCGCCGAGCGGGCCGACGTGGTCATCGTCGCGGTGCCCTGGGAGGGGCACGGCGAGCTGCTCGCCGATCTGCGCAAGCAGCTCGCGGGAAAGGTCGTCATCGACTGCGTCAACCCGATGGGCTTTGACAAGGGTGGCGCCTTCGCCCTTCCCGTCGAGGAGGGCAGTGCCGCGCAGCAGGCGGCGGCCGTGCTGCCGGACAGCACCGTCGTCGGCGCCTTCCACCACGTCTCCGCCGTCCTGCTCCTGGACGAGGCGGTCGACTCCGTCGACACCGACATCCTGGTGGTCGGCGACGACCGGCCCGCGACGGACACGGTGATCGCGCTGGCGAACCGGATCCCGGGAATGCGCGGCATCTACGCCGGCAAACTGCGCAACGCCGGCCAGGTGGAGGCGCTGACCGCCAATCTCATCTCGGTCAACCGCCGGTACAAGGCGCACGCCGGCCTGCGGGTCACCGACGTCTGATTCGGCGCGTCCGGATGACGACACCGGCCGGCGGCCCCCCGCGGGACGGATCCGGTAACCCGCTGGACGACCTGGGCAACCCGGTGTCGGTGCCGGCGGTGGTCCGCAGAGTGGTCTCCCTCGTACCGAGCCTCACCGAATCCGTCGCGGCCAGCGCCCCGGAGCTGCTGGTGGGAGCCACCGACTGGTGCTCACATCCCCCGGGCCTGGCGGTCACCCGGGTGCGCGGGACGAAGAACCCGGACCTGGCGGCGGTGCGGGCGCTGGCCCCGGACCTGGTCTGTGCCAACGCGGAGGAGAACCGCGAGGTCGACCTGGCCGCGCTGCGCGCCGCGGGGCTCGCTGTCTGGGTGACCGCGCCGACCACCGTGCCGGAGTCGCTGCGCAGCCTCGACCGGCTGCTGCGGCTCGGCTGCCGGCTGCCGCGCCCGGCCTGGCTGGACGCCGCCGAGCGGATCTGGTCCGAGCCGCACCGGGGCCCCCGCCGCCGCGCCGTGATCCCCATCTGGCGCCGGCCGTGGATGGCGGTCGGGCGGGACACCTTCACCGGGGACGTGCTGGCGCGGCTCGGTGTCGACAACGTGCTGGGCGGCTCGGCGCAGCGCTACCCGCGGGTGGATCCCGCCACGCTGCCGCCGCATGACCTGGTGGTGCTGCCGGACGAGCCGTACGCCTTCAGCCCGTCCGACGGCCCGGAGTCGTTCGCGGCGCCCGCGGTGTGCGTTTCCGGCCGGCTGCTGACCTGGTACGGCCCCTCGCTGGTGCGGGCGCGGGCCGAACTCACCGCCGCACTGGGCGGAGCCGTCGCCGGCCCGTGAACGACCCCGGCCACATGTCCTTCTCCCCGGTCTGGCGGGGCCACCGGGCGGTGGGCCCCACCGGACCGGTCGAGTTCAGTAGCTGTGCGCGACAGTCGGGTACTCCCCGCCGGCGACCTCGTCGCTGAAGGCGACCGCGGCGTCGGTCAGCGCCGTCCGCAGATCCGCGAAGCGCTTCACGAAACGCGGCGGACGCCCGCCGGTGAGCCCGGCCATGTCCTGCCAGACGAGCACCTGCGCGTCGCAGTCGGCGCCGGCGCCGATCCCCACCGTCGAGATCACCAGCTCCTTGGTCACCCGGGCGGCCAGATCCGCCGGGACGACCTCCAGCACGACGGCGAACGCGCCGGCCTCCTGCAGGCCGATGGCGTCCGCGAGCAGGACGTCACCGGCGCGGTCGCGACCCTGGACGCGGTACCCGCCGAACGCGTGGACGCTCTGCGGGGTGAGACCCAGATGCCCCATCACCGGCACACCGGCAGCCACCAGCGCCTCGACCTGGGGCCGGACCCTGGCACCGCCCTCCAGCTTGACGGCCTGGGCGCCGCCCTCCTTGAGGAAGCGGGCGGCGGTGGCCAGCGCCTGCTCGGGGCTTCCCTGGTAGGAGCCGAAGGGCAGGTCCGCCACCACCATCGCGTTCGGCGCCCCGCGTACCACGGCGCGGACGAGCGGGATCAGCTCGTCGACGGTGATCGGGACGGTGGTCTCGTAGCCGTAGACGGTGTTGGCGGCGGAGTCCCCGACGAGCAGGACCGGGATGCCGGCCTCGTCGAAGATCCCGGCGGTGGTGAAGTCGTAGGCGGTGAGCATCGCCCACTTCTCGCTCCGGTCCTTGGCGGCGCGGATGTCGCGCACCGTGGTCCGGCCGCCGGGGGCGGTGCGGATGCGGCCCCGGGCCCCCGGCCCCGGCGCGGCGGAGGCGGGGCGGGCCGTGGTCGGCGCGCCGTAGAGCGTCGCCGCCTGAACCGACTCCGCCGCCGGCTCTCGCCCGCCGGCGCCGGTGGGGTCGGCCGCGGCGGGATTGCCGATCGATGAGCTCATGCAGACTCCCGGTGATCCGTCCGGGCGCGGGAGCGCGTCCCGGCGTCCCTCCATGCTGCCACCAACAGGGCGGCCGCCGACAGGGCGGACAACGGCCGGTCGGCGCCAAGGTGCTGGTGTGTCGTCGCGGCGTGGCGCATTGTGCACAGGCGTGGCGTCGACGCAAACAGATGCGCGTGGCGTCGCACACACGTACTCTCCGATCTTGACAAGCTCGGGGTCATGAGCCGCGGCACGAGGTGCCCGGTGCGACCGGGCTGGGTGGGCAGGACCGTGATCTCCGCACGGTGACGCGGGCGGTGCGACGAAGGCGCGGGTGGCATAGAGGTATGCGGATGGATCGTCCGGGTGACCGACGCGGGCGCGGCGCGCCGTCGTGTCGGCGTGGCGGCGAGGCCTGATGGCGGTGGCACCCGCCAGCGGGACGGACCCCCGTGAACGCCCGGCCCGCCCGCCGTCCGGAGTGGTCCGCCCCCCGGGCCGGCCCCGCGACAACAGACGTGATCCGCTGATCATCGAGGCGACCCTGGCGGCACTGGCCGCCAACGGGTTCGGCGGTCTGTCGATGGAGGCGGTCGCCGCCGCGGCGGGAGTGGGCAAGGCCACCGTCTACCGGCGGTGGCCGACGAAGGGCGCCCTGGTCGCCGACGCCCTGGCGACCCTCGCCGAGCCGCATGAGCCGCATGACACCGGGTCCCTGCGCGACGACCTGGTCGCGGTGGTGAACGCCGTGCGCCGGAACAACATCCAGACGCTGTCGGGGCGGATCATGCCGCGGCTGCTGGCGGAGAAGGAGTCCCACCCCGACCTGTTCGACACCTACCGCCAGCAGGTGATCGCGCCGGCCCGGGAGCAGGTCGCGAGCGTGCTGCGCCGGGGGGTGGCGGCCGGGGAGCTCAAGGCGGATCTCGACATCGACCTGGTGACGGACATGCTGGTGGGCCCGGTCTCCTACCGGCAGTACACCGCCGGCAGCCACGAGGTGACCGGGACGCGGATCAGCCAGATCGTCGACACCGTCCTGGGTGGTATCCGCGCCCGCTGACGCCCGCCCGCGCGCCGCTCACCCTCCGTTCACCTCCGGGTGCGTAATCCCGTTGGGGCCCTCGGAGCACGCGAGTAGCATCGGCGATCGGGACGGCCTGGTGTCGGCACCGTGGCCTGGGCACGTGCCGAACGCCGGCGCCCCGGCGAAACCTGTTTCCGAGAGTTTCATCACAGCATCACCGCCCCTGGTCGGGGCGTGCACGGGCGCGTCCCGACCATCCGTCAACCGCAGCAGGAGAGTCCGGTGTCCGACGTCCGCGTTACCGTTCAGCGAGGTCAGCAGGCCGAGGAGCGGGTGGTGCGGGCGGGGACGACGGCCGCCGAGCTCTTCGACGGCGAGCGGTCGGTGATCGCCGCCCGGGTCGGCGGCCAGCAGCGCGACCTGGCTCATCCACTGTCGGCGGGCGACGTCGTCGAGCCGATCACGGTCGACTCGCCGGACGGGCGGGCCATCGTGCGCCACTCCTGCGCCCATGTGGTGGCCCAGGCGGTGCAGGACCTGTTCCCCAAGGCGCGGCTCGGCATCGGACCGCCGATCCAGGACGGCTTCTACTACGACTTCGACGTCGAGCGGCCGTTCACCCCCGAGGACCTGAAGGCGGTGGAGAAGCGCGCCCAGGAGATCATCAAGGCCGGGCAGCGGTTCTCCCGCCGGGTGGTCACCGACGACGAGGCGCGCGCCGAGCTCGCCGACGAACCCTACAAGATCGAGCTGATCGGGCTGAAGTCCAGCGCCGGTGACGATGCCGACGCCTCCGTCGAGGTCGGCGCGGGCGAGCTCACCATCTACGACAACCTCGATCCGAAGTCCGGCGAGCTGTGCTGGAAGGACCTGTGCCGCGGGCCGCACGTGCCCACCACCCGGCACATCCCCGCGTTCGCGGTGCAGCGCTCGGCCGCGGCCTACTGGCGGGGCAGCGAGCGCAACCCGCAGCTGCAGCGCATCTACGGCACCGCCTGGGAGTCCCGGGACGCGCTCAAGGCCTACCAGCACCGGCTGGCCGAGGCGGAGAAGCGCGACCACCGGCGCCTCGGCGCCGAGCTGGACCTGTTCTCGTTCCCGACCGAGATCGGCCCCGGGCTGGCCGTGTTCCACCCCAAGGGCGGCGCGATCCGCACCGTCATGGAGGACTACTCGCGGCGCCGGCACATCGAGGCCGGCTACGAGTTCGTGAACACCCCGCACATCACCAAGTCGGACCTGTACGAGATCTCCGGGCACCTGGACTGGTTCGCCGACGGCATGTACCCGCCCATGCAGCTCGACGGCGGGGCGGACTACTACCTCAAGCCGATGAACTGCCCGATGCACATCCTGATCTTCCGGTCGCGCGGCCGGTCGTACCGGGAGCTGCCGCTGCGGCTGTTCGAGTTCGGCACCGTCTACCGGTACGAGAAGTCCGGTGTGGTGCACGGCCTGACCCGGGTGCGCGGTCTCACCCAGGACGACGCGCACCTGTTCTGCACCCGCGAGCAGCTGCCCACCGAGCTCGACACCGTCCTGAAGTTCGTGCTGGGCCTGCTGCGCGACTACGGCCTGGAGGACTTCTACCTGGAGCTGTCGACCCGTCCCGAGGGCAAGGCGATCGGCTCGGACGAGGAGTGGGAGGAGGCGACTGAGCTGCTGCGCGAGGCGGCCTCCAAGCAGGACCTCGAACTGGTCATGGACCCGGGCGGCGGCGCGTTCTACGGGCCGAAGATCTCGGTGCAGGCGAAGGACGCCATCGGCCGCACCTGGCAGCTGTCCACCATCCAGGTGGACTTCCAGCTCCCGCAGCGCTTCGACATGACCTACCAGGCGGCCGACGGCACCCGCCAGCGCCCGTTCATGATCCACCGGGCGCTGTTCGGGACGATCGAGCGGTTCTTCGCCATCCTGCTGGAGCACTACGCCGGGGCGCTGCCGCCGTGGCTGGCCCCGGTGCAGGTCGTCGGCATCCCGATCACCGACGAGCACGTGCCGTACCTGGCGGGGGTGGCGGCGAAGCTGCGGGAGCACGGGATCCGGGTGGAGGTCGACTCCTCCGACGACCGCATGCAGAAGAAGATCCGTACGGCCCAGAAGCAGAAGGTGCCGTTCATGCTGCTGGCCGGGGACGAGGATGTCGCCAAGGGCGCGGTGTCCTTCCGCTTCCGCGACGGCTCGCAGCGCAACGGCGTGCCGGTGGACGAGGCCGTCGCCGAGATCCTCGACACCGTGGAGCGGCGCGTCCAGGTCTGAGCGCGCCGCTGGTCCGGGTCGGCGGCTGACCGGGACCGTGGTGACGGGGCTGTCTGATCAGGCGGCAGGTCCCGTGGGCCGGGGGGCGGTCCAGCGGTTGCGGTCGCGCAACGTCGCTGTAACGTCTGCAGCCAGGGGCGGCAACAGTCGCTACTCTCGGGCAAAGTACCCGGTGGCGCCGTGTCCGGTCCGGAGCCCTCCGGGCCGGCGGCGGTTCCGGGCCGGACTGCCAGAAGATGACTCGGCTCGCCGTGCCGACGAGTCCGCACTCACGCGCGGAGGGCCCATGGACAAGCAACAGGAATTCGTACTCCGCACCCTGGAGGAGCGCGACATCCGGTTCGTGCGGCTCTGGTTCACCGACGTGCTCGGGGTGCTGAAGTCCGTCGAGATCGCGCCGGCGGAGCTGGAGGGCGCGCTGGCGGAGGGCATCGGCTTCGACGGGTCCGCGATCGAGGGCTTCGCCCGGGTGCACGAGGCGGACATGCTCGCCCGGCCGGACCCGTCCACCTTCCAGGTCCTCCCCTGGCGGGGCGAGCACCCGATGACGGCCCGCATGTTCTGCGACCTGGTCATGCCCGACGGCACGCCCGCCGCCGCGGACTCGCGCTGGGTGCTGCGCCGCACGCTGGCGAAGGCGGCCGACGCCGGGTTCACCTTCTACACCCNCCCCGAGATCGAGTTCTTCCTGCTCNAGGAACCGCCGACGAGGGGGCGCCCGGTCCCGCCGCCGGTGGACGAGTCGGGCTACTTCGACCTGACCCCGAACGACATCAGCCACGACTTCCGCCAGCAGGCCATCAGCGTGCTGGAACGCCTCGGCATCTCGGTGGAGTTCAGCCACCACGAGGTCGCGCCCGGCCAGCAGGAGATCGACCTGCGCTACGCCGACGCGCTGACCATCGCCGACAACATCATGACCTTCCGCCAGGTGGTGAAGGAGGTGGCGCTGCGGCAGGGCATCTACGCGACCTTCATGCCCAAGCCGTTCAGCGACCAGGCCGGTTCGGGTATGCACACCCACATGAGCCTGTTCGAGGGTGACCGCAACGCCTTCCACGACCCGACCGACGAGTACCAGCTCTCGAAGGTGGCGAAGGCGTTCATCGCGGGGGTGCTGACGCACGCCGCGGAGATCACCGCCGTGACGAACCAGTGGGTGAACTCCTACAAGCGGCTCGTGGGCGAAGGCCGTGCCGGAGAGCTGCGGGAGGCGCCCGCCTACGTCTGCTGGGGCCACAACAACCGGTCGGCCCTGGTGCGGGTCCCGCTGTACAAGCTCAACAAGTCGAACGCCGCCCGGGTGGAGTTCCGCTCGCCGGACAGCGCCTGCAACCCGTACCTGACCTTCGCGCTCATGCTCGCCGCCGGCCTGCGCGGGGTGCAGCACGGGTATGAGCTGCCCGCGCCCGCCGCCGACGATGTCTGGACGCTCACGGACGAACAGCGCCGCGAGCGCGGGATCACCGCGCTGCCCGGTTCGCTGGCCGAGGCGATCGCGGCGATGGAGAGCTCCTCGCTGGTCCGCGACACCCTCGGGGACGAGCTGTTCGACTTCTTCCTGCGGAACAAGCGCTCGGAATGGATCGAGTACCGCAGGCAGGTCACCCCCTTCGAGATCGACCGGTACCTTCCGACGCTGTGAGTGACCGGCGGGCGGGCGCCGAGCCGCGGCGCAACACCGTCGGCGCCCAGCTCGCCCGGCTCGGTTTCACCGACGTCGAGCGGGCCGCGGCGACGATGCGCCGCGTCGGGCTGCTGCCCGCGGACGACGGCGCCCCCGGGTTCGCGGGGAACCTCGTCATCGGCGAGCTGGCCGTCGCCGCGGATCCGGACCTCGCGCTGCGCTGCCTGGAACGGATGCTGGACGCCCAGCCCGCCGGCTCGGGCGGCCGGCTGCTGTCGGCCCTGGCCGACCGCCCCGGCCTGCGGCGCCGGTTGGTCGCGGTGCTGGGGGCGAGCGCGGCGCTGGGCGACCATCTCGTCGTCCACCCGCGGGACTGGCTGATCCTGGAACCCGAGTCGACCACCACCGGGCCGGCGGATCCGGCCGCTGTCCGCGCCGACCTGCTCCGCGCGGTCGGCGCCGAGCCGGCGGCCGCGCTGCCCCTGGCCGGCGGTGACGGGCCGGAGGTGCTCGACGCACTGCGGCTGGCCTACCGGCGGGCCCTGCTGGTGCTGGCCGCGCGGGACCTCACCGGCACGGTGTCGCTGGACGACGCGGCCGCCGAGCTCGCCGACCTGGCCGGGGCGGCGCTCGACGCCGCGCTCGCGGTGGCCCGCGTCGGTCTCGGGCCGGCCGACGTGCCCGTCCGGCTCGCGATCATCGGCATGGGCAAATGCGGCGGGCGCGAGCTGAACTACGTCAGTGACGTGGACGTCCTGTTCGTGGCCGAGCCGGAGCCGGGCTCCGACCAGGAGGCGGCCCTGCGCACCGCGACCCGGCTGGCCGAGGGGATCGTGCGGGTCTGCGGCACACCGACCGCGGCCGGAGAACTGTTCCAGGTGGACGTCAACCTGCGGCCCGAGGGCCGGCACGGCGCGCTCGTCCGAACCCTCGAGAGCCACGGCGTGTACTACCGGCGCTGGGCTCGGACCTNGGAGTTCCAGGCGCTGCTCAAGGCCCGGCCGGTGGCCGGCGACCTCGAGCTCGGCGGGCGGTTCGGCGAGATGATCGCGCCGCTGGTGTGGACGGCGGGATCCCGCCCGGACTTCGTCGCGGATGTGCGGGCGATGCGCCGGCGCGTGGAGCGCTCACTGTCGCGTTACGAGGCGGACCGCAACCTCAAGCTCGGTCCCGGCGGGCTGCGCGACGTCGAGTTCGCCGTCCAGCTGCTGCAGCTCGTGCACGGCCGGGCGGACGCCAAGCTACAGGTGGTGTCGACGCTCGACGCGCTCGACGGCCTGACCCGGGGCGGCTATGTCGGCCGGCGGGACGCCGCCGGGTTCGCCGACGCCTACCGGTTCCTGCGGGTCGCCGAGCACCGCCTGCAGCTGCAGCGGCTGCGGCGGGTGCACACCCTGCCGCGTGAACCCGGTGACCTGCGCTGGCTCGCCCGCTGCCTGGGGCTGCGTGGGGCGGCCGAACTCGCCGAGGAGCACCGGCGGGTGGCGCGGACCGTCCGCTCCCTGCACGAGAAGCTCTTCTACCAGCCACTGCTGGAGTCCGTCGCGCGGCTGTCGGCGGAGGAGATGCGCCTGACCCCGCAGGAGGCCGCCGACCGGCTGGCCGCGCTCGGCTTCGCCAACCCGGCGCGCTGCCTGCGGCACATCGAGGCGCTCACCAACGGGGTGAGCCGGACCGCCGCGATCCAGCGTCGCCTGCTGCCGACCATGCTGCCGACCTTCGCCGACGCCCCCGAGCCCGACGCGGGGCTGCTGGCCTACCGGCAGGTCAGCGAGGCACTCGGCCGCACCCCGTGGTACCTGCGCCTGCTGCGTGATTCGGCCGGCGCCGCCGACCGCGTCGCCCGGGTGCTGGCGACGAGCCGGTACGTCGCCGACCTGATGGCCCGGGCGCCGGAGTCGGTGCGGCTGCTGCGGACCGAGGACGAACTGCGCCCGGTGCCGCGGGCGGCGCTGGCCCGGACCCTGCTCGCGGTCGCGCACCGCAACCCCGACACCCGGGACGCGGTGGGCCGCGCGCGGGCGGTGCACCGGGTCGAGCTGGTCCGCGTCTCCTGCGCCGATCTGCTGGGGCTGCTGGACGTCGGCGCCGTGGGCAGGGCACTGTCGGACGCCGCCGCGGCCACGATCGAGGCGGCGCTGCTGGTGGCGCGCCGGGAGATCCTCGGAGAGCACCGCGCCACCGGCGGGACCGCCAGCGGGACCAGCGGCGGGACCAGCGGCGGGACCAGCGGGACCAGCGGCGGGACCACCGGGGAAGGTGCCGACGAGGGTCCCGTCCGGCTGGCGGTCGTCGCGATGGGCCGGCTCGGCGGTGCCGAGATGTCCTACGGCAGCGACGCCGACGTGCTGTTCGTCCACGAGGCGGGGCCGGGAGTCGGTGAGGCGGAGGCGGCCCGGCTCGCTGCCGCGATCATCGGCGAGCTGCACCGCCTGCTCGCGCTGCCGGGGCCCGATCCGCCCCTGCGGCTGGACGCGGCGCTGCGCCCGGAGGGCCGCGGTGGCCCGCTCTCCCGCACGCTGGACGCCTACAGGGCCTACTACGGCCGCTGGTCAGCCGGGTGGGAGGCGCAGGCGCTGCTGCGCGCGTGCCCGCTGGCGGGGGATCTGGGACTCGGCGAGCGGTTCTGTCGGCTCGTCGACCCGGTGCGTTACCCGGAAGTGCTACCGGACGACGCCGTCGCGGAGGCGCTGCGGCTGCGCGGCCGGATGGAGCGGGAACGGATACCGCGTGGGGCCGACCGGAGCCTGCACGTGAAGTTCGGGCCCGGCGCGCTGACCGACATCGAGTGGACGCTGCAGATCCTGCAGCTGCGCCACGCCAGGCGGGTGCCGGCGCTGCGCACCACCTCGACCAGGGAGGGGCTGCGTTCGGCGGCCGAAGCGGGTCTGATCAGCCCGGGGGAGCTCGCGGCGTTGGACGCCGCCTGGACGCTCGCCTCCCGGATCCGCAACGGGATCATGCTGACGTCCGGGCAGGCCGGGGATCTGCTGCCGGCCCGTCGGCCCGGGCTGGAGCAGGTGGCCCGCGCGCTGGGCTACCCGGCGGAGAACGTGGCGGACCTGCCGCACGACTATCGGCGGACCGCCGCCCGCGCGCGTGCGGTGGCGGACGAGGTCCTCGGCCGCGAGCGGTCCGCCCGCCGGGTCTGAGCAGTCCGCCGGGTCTGAGCCGCCGGCGGTGCCCCGGGACTGGCGGGCAGGAGGGTTCGGCGGGAGACGAGATCCCCCGGAGGTGGGATCGGCGGGCCCCGACACTCTCGCGTCGGGGCCCACGACCTCGTGAGGTGCCCGGTGGGCCCGGGAAGTTCCCGGCGGCCCCGAGCGGGTTACCGGGTGCGTCAGACCGAGACGGTCGTCTCGGCGGTCTGCGACGGGACGAACAGGGTCGGCTTGTCGCCGGCCAGCGCGCTGCAGCAGGTGTCCACGATCAGCGCGGAGACCACGTACGGGTCCATGTTCGCGTTCGGACGGCGGTCCTCGATCCAGCCCTTCTTGGCCTTCTCGACGGCCCACGGGATCCGGATCGACGCGCCGCGGTCCGAGGCACCCCAGGAGAACTTGTTCCACGGGGCGGTCTCGTGCTTGCCGGTGAGGCGGTCCTGGATGCCGGTGCCGTAGTGGGTCACGTGCTCCATGACGCGGGTGCCCAGGGACTCGCAGACGGTGACGATCGCGTCCCAGCTCTCCATGGTCTGCTTCGTGGAGAAGTTGGTGTGCGCGCCGGCGCCGTTCCAGTCACCGAGGACCGGCTTGGCGGCGAAGGACACCGACACGCCGAAGTCCTCGGCGATGCGGTGCAGCAGCCAGCGCCCGACCCAGATGTGGTCGCCGATCGCCGGCGTCGGCAGAACGCCGATCTGGAACTCCCACTGGCCCATCATGACCTCGGCGTTGGTGCCCTCGATCGCGAGGCCGGCGTCGAGGCACGCCTGGGTGTGCTTCTCGACGATGTCCCGGCCGGGCATCTTCTCGCCGCCGACGCCGCAGTAGTACGGGCCCTGCGGCTCGGGGAAGCCGACCGCCGGCCAGCCGAGCGGGCGACCGTTCTGGAAGAACGTGTACTCCTGCTCGATGCCGAACATCGGCGTCATGTCGGCGTACTTCTCGGCCACCGTGCGGGCGGCGGCCCGGGTGTTCGTCGGGTGCGGGGTGAAGTCGGTCAGCTGCACCTCGCACAGGACGAGGACGTTGTCGCCACCCCGCAGCGGGTCCGGACAGGTGAAGACCGGCTGCAGCACGCAGTCGGAGTTCGAACCCGGGGCCTGGTTGGTGCTGGAGCCGTCGAAGCCCCAGATCTCCGGCTCCCTGCCGCTCTTGACGATGCGGGTCTTGCTCCGCATCAACGGCTCCGGCTCGGTGCCGTCGATCCAGATGTACTCGGCCTGATAGCTCACTCGTACTCCCCGTGGTTGACGTGTCACGTGACGGAGCGACTGTGTGATCGGCCGGGGGAGGGCCGACCNCGGCCGCAACTGACGGGAGGGTTCGTCCGGAGCTTGGTCGGGTCCCGTTTCCAATCAGTTCCCGGGTTGTTAATTCTCGGTCACTCGGGTGTTGCCGGGCGGGCGAAGTCGCCTCGGGGAAGCGAAATCAGCCGCCAGCCGCGGTGGGTACGGAGCGGAAAAACCGCCGTAACGACGGAAGGCCCGTGTCCACAGGTTCATGGACACGGGCCTTCCGTTCCCGGCCCATCCGCCGGGGCTTCCCCGCCCGCATTCGGTTAACGCCCCGGAGCCGTCATCGGTGGTGGTCGTTGGTCCGTACCGGTGCGGCCCACAGGTCATACCGGAGGCGGGCGGCCGGGCCCGGGAGCGGTGGGTCGATCGCGCCGGCGGAGCCCATTGGTGACCCCACCGCCGCATCGGCCGGAAATCGCTGGCTAGATGTCGTAGTAGAGGCTGAACTCATAGGGGTGGGGCCGCAGCCGGATAGCGTCGACCTCGTTCACCCGCTTGTAGTCGATCCAGGTCTCGATGAGGTCGCCGGTGAAGACGTTTCCCTCACGGAGGAAGTCGTTGTCGGCCTCCAGCGCGTCCAGGACCTTCTCCAGGGAGCCGGGAACCTGGGGGACGGCCGCGAGCTCGTCGGGCGGCAGCTCGTAGAGGTCCTTGTCGATCGGGTCCGGCGGGTCGATCTTGTTCTTCACGCCGTCGAGGCCGGCCATCAGCATCGCGGCGAAGGCGAGGTACGGGNTGCAGCTCGGGTCGGGCACCCGGAACTCGACCCGCTTCGCCTTCGGGGAGTCGCCGCCGAGCGGGATCCGGCAGCACGCCGAGCGGTTACGTGCCGAGTAGACGAGGTTCACGGGGGCCTCGTAGCCCGGTACCAGCCGCCGGTAGGAGTTCGTGGTGGGGTTGGTGAACGCGAGCAGCGCCGGGGCGTGGTGCAGCAGGCCGCCGATGTAGTGCCGGGCGGTGTCGGACAGTCCGCCGTACCCGTTGGGGCTGTAGAAGAGCGGCTCCCCGTCCTTCCACAGGCTCTGGTGGGTGTGCATGCCAGAGCCGTTGTCCTCGAACAGCGGCTTGGGCATGAAGGTCACCGTCTTGCCCCGGCTGCGCGCGACGTTGCGGATCACGTACTTGTAGAGCATCAGGTTGTCGGCCGTCTTCAGCAGCGTGTCGTACCTGATGTCGATCTCGGCCTGGCCGGCCGTCCCGACCTCGTGGTGCTGCATCTCGACGGTGATGCCGACCTCGAAGAGCACGCGGCTCATCTCCGAGCGCAGGTCGGTGAAGTGGTCCGTGGGCGGCACCGGGAAGTAGCCCCCCTTGAAGCGGGGCTTGTAGCCGAGGTTGCCGCCCTCCTCCTTGCGCGCGGTGTTCCAGGCCGCCTCGACCGAGTCGACCGCATGCATGGAGCCGTAGGGATTGTAGTCGTACCGGACGTCGTCGAAGATGTAGAACTCGGCCTCGGGCCCGAAGTACGCGGTGTCGGCGATGCCGGTGCCGCGCAGGTACTCCTCGGCCTTCTTGGCGATGTTGCGGGGGTCGCGGGAGTACTGTTCCTTGGTGATCGGGTCGTGGATGAAGAACGTCATCGCGANGGTGGAGTGCTCGCGGAAGGGGTCGATGAACGCCGTCCGCGGGTCCGGCAGCAGGAGCATGTCCGATTCGTGGATCGCCTGGAAACCCCGGATCGACGATCCGTCGAACATGAGACCGTCACTGAAGACCGACTCGGAGAAGACCTCGGTCGGGATCGTGAAGTGCTGCATGACGCCGGGCANGTCGCAGAACCGTACATCAATGAACAGAACTTTTTCGTCCCGGATATAGCGGAGTACGTCGTCGGCGTTCGTGAACATCCACCCTCCAGCGTTCTTCAGGCTTCCAATGACTGACAGAGTACGCTCTGAGCGGTTGCGTTGCGTGACAGCATGGCGTACCGGGGAAATCACCACACTGTTTCCGGGATGTTACCGTAGCGGCGTCTGTCACGATGTGTCATCGCCTGGATGGCGTGGGCGCGCCGCATAGGCTTGCGGTGTGGGACGCGCACTCGGAGGTTGGCTGGAAGGGCCCGGACTGCCTCGGGACAAACCACCCGGAGCCCGGCTCGGGCTTCCGGTGGACGGGCCCGGCTCGGTGGTGGGCTTCGGCCCCCGGATCATCGCCTTCATCGTCGACGGGGTGTTGGCCAACCTGCTGGTCGGCCTGCTCTACGTCGTCGGCGTGAGCGCGGCGGCGGACATCCGCGGCCTGGCGGTCTTCGGAGCCTTCCTGCTGGAGGAGTTCGTGCTGATCTCGGTCGCCGGGCAGACCATCGGTATGCGGCTCGCCGGCATCCGGGTCATCCGGGCACGGGACGGCGAACGGCAGGGCTGGGTGTGGATCCTCGCCCGAACCCTGCTGCTGGCGCTGCTCGTGCCGGCCTTCATCTGGGACCGCGACCTGCGTGGCACGCATGACCGGGCCGCGGGCACGGTCGTCGTCCGCGATGCGGTGGTGCCTTCGAAGGCATGAGCGGGCCGGGCGCGGGGCGCCCGGCCCGGGTGCGGGTTCCGCGGTGCGGGCGGGTGCGCGGCTGCCCGCGCACCCGGGTCAGCGCAGGCGCCCGCCGCGTGGGATGTTCCGCGGGATGGGGCCCTTCGGGATCGGCAGCGCCGGGCTGCTCACGGCCCGCAGCCGGCGCTCCAGGGCGTCGACGTCACGCTTGCGCAGTTCACGGCGCAGCCGCATGAGGGTGCTCTGCAGTTTCGGGAGGGGAATCTCGCCCTCGCCGTTGCCGACGATGTAGTCGAGCAGCGGGGCGTCGCCGACGATCTTGCGGATGCGCCGCTTCTCGGCGACCAGCAGCTCCCGCGGGCCGCGCCCGCGGCCTTCGGCGATGAGGACCACTCCGGCGCGGCAGACCACACGATGGACGACATCCTGGTGCCGGTTCACGCCGACAGCCGGGGTGAGGCGCCAGTCCCCGCGCATCCGCTCGACCACGCCGGCGGCGGCGCCGGGTTTCCCCTCCATCTCGGCGTAGGCGGTCTTCTGGACCCGGCGGCTGAAGACGTTGAGTGCCACGACCAGCCCGAGCAGGACCGCGATCGGCAGCCAGATGTACAGCGGGCCGACGAAGATCCCCAGCACCACCCCGACCGCGATCGGCACGACGAGCGCCAGCAGGCTCAGCCAGAGCACCTGCGGATCGCGCTGCCGGGTGATCTTGTACACGAGTCGGAGCTGCGCGAGCTTCCCTGCGGAACCCCCGGCGGGCTCGCCGCCGCCGGGCCGACTGCCTCGGCCCGGCTGACCAGCCCCGCCGGCGCCCTTCGGATCGCCGGCCCGGGCACCGCCGCTCTGGGCGCCGCCCTTCTTCCCGCCGCTCTTCCGGGCACCGCTGTTACCGGTGCCCCCGGCCTGCGACGCCATCGCGCTCCCGCTCGCACCGCGCGGGTCGCCGCCAGCCGGCCGGCTTCCAGCCCGGCCCGCCGCACCCGGCCGACCCGATCGACGGGAAGACCCGTCACTCGTTGTTCCGTTCCCACCCGCGGCCGCGAGCACCGGCTCCCCGCCGGCACCGGTCGGCTTCCTCCGCAGCGCCATAGCCGCGAGCCTACGGCCTGGCGGCGCCTGCCTGGCGGCTGGTCGGTGCCGGCGGCTCAGGAACGTGCGGCCGCGGGGCGGGTTCGGGTCGGTGCGATCCGTGCCCTGGCCGCCCGGGGAGCGCCGGGGCGCGCTCCCGGGGCCCGGCCGGCACCGGGGCGTGGCGCGGCTTCCCGGGGGGCCGGCAGGTCGGCCGCGGGAGCTGCGGTCCGGGTGGTCACCGCGCCCGCGGCCACCGGCTTTGCGGTCACCGGGTTCGCGGGAGCCGGGTTCGCGGGAGCCGCGCCGGGAGCGGGCCGAGNGGCCAGGCCGACACCGAAGGCGGACACCGAGATCTGGTCCACCCAGCGGTAGCCGGTCGTGACGTGCAGGTCGGTGGCGGCGCGCCAGGCGTTGTGGCGAGCGGTGCGCTGGCCACCGTGGGGGAGAACGAGAAGAGTCAGTTCCTCGAGTGCGTTGAGGAGTGAGTGGAGCACGGTGTCGACGACCTCCCGACGCGGTCGTGTCGCCCGGGACGGGATGGCATCCCGCCTGAACAGCACTGAGTGTGAAGCGCGTGGATGTCGTCGCGATGTCCAGCAGGTGGCGGCGACCCCCACGCCGCGGCGAGCCCCGTGTGGTGACCGCCACGTTACGCAAGCCCGAGCCTAGTCGCCCCGGGTAGTCACCACCAGTGCAGTCGTCACCCCGCGTGAGAGTCGTGCGACACACTTTCGGGCGTAACCGGCTCTTTCGCAACGTTTCCATCACGGAATGTGATCGCCTGCTGGTACAGTCGACCGGCCCTGTAGGACGAACGAACGAGCGGCCCCGACATCACGCCGGCGAAGCCGATCTCGATCGCCCGGCGCTCCCACTCCACGAACTCCTCGGGACGCACCCAGCGCTCCACCGGGTGGTGGCGGGGGGTCGGGCGCAGGTACTGGGTGACGGTCAGCAGGTCGCAGCCCGCGGCCTGCAGCGCGGCCATCGCCTCGGCGACCTCCTCGTCGGTCTCACCGAGCCCGAGGATCAGGTTGGACTTGGTCACCAGGCCGGCCTCCCGGGCCCGGGTGAGGACGGCCAGCGAGCGCTCGTAGCGGAAACCCGGCCGGATCCGGCGGAAGATCCGCGGAACGGTCTCCAGGTTGTGCGCGAGCACCTCCGGCCTGGCCCCGAAGACCTCCTGAAGCTGGTCGGCCCGCCCGCCGAAATCCGGGATCAGCACCTCGACACCGGTGCCCGGCGACCCGGCGTGGATCTGCCGGACGGTCTCGGCGTACAGCCACGCCCCGCCGTCCGCCAGGTCGTCCCGGGCGACACCCGTCACCGTGGCGTACCGCAGCCCCATGGTCGACACCGACTCGGCGACCCGGCGCGGCTCGTCGACGTCCAGCGGGGTCGGGCGGCCGGTGTCGATCTGGCAGAAGTCACAGCGCCGGGTGCAGACGTCCCCGCCGATCAGGAAGGTGGCCTCGCGGTCCTCCCAGCACTCGTAGATGTTCGGGCAGCCGGCCTCCTCGCACACGGTGTGCAGGCCCGACTCGCGGACGAGCCGGCGCACGTCCGTGTACTCGGGGCCGGTGCGCAGGCGGGTGCGGATCCACGGCGGCTTGCGCTCGATCGGTGTCGCGGCGTTGCGGACCTCCAGCCGCAGCAGGTGGCGGCCCTCCGGAGCGACGGCGGTCATGAGGCGACGCTCTCCTGGGGGGCCGGGCGGGGCCGGCGGCGGGCCTCGGCCACCCGGCCGGCGGCCAGGTAGTCGGTGATGGCGCTCGTGAGGTGGCGTTCGACCACCGGGCGGGCCTCGGCCACCGACACCGTCCGCCCCAGCTCCAGGCTGAGGCTCGTCACACCCGCGTCGGAGATTCCACACGGAACGATCCGGCCGAAGGCGGACAGTGCGGCGTCACAGTTCAGCGCGAAGCCGTGGTTGGTGACCTTCCAGCTCACCCGGACCCCGATCGCGGCGAGCTTGCGCATCCCGTCGGACGTCCAGACGCCGGTGCGGCCCTCCACCCGGCGGGTCGGCAGCCCGAACTCGGCGCAGGCGGCGATCAGGCCCGCCTCCAGCGTGCGGACATAGGCCACCACGTCCAGCGGCATCGGCAGACGGACGATGGGATACCCGACGAGCTGCCCGGGCCCGTGCCAGGTGATGCCGCCGCCGCGGTCGACGTCCACGACGTCGCTCCCGTCCACCGGGCGGTCAGCCGGGCCGGTGCGCCGGCCGGCGGTGAAGACCTCCGGATGTTCGAGGAGGATCAACGTGTCCTCGCCGCGCCCGTGGCGGCGCTCTTCGGCCAGGGCACGCTGCATGACCCAGGCCTCGTTGTATGGAACGACACCCAACCGGAGGACATCCACAACCCGAGCGTACGCCCGCCCGGCGGCCGGCCGAGGCAAGCCGGCCGGGCCCTCGCCGGCCAGCGGCAACCGGCCCGCGTCGCTGCTGGTGTCAGCCCGCGTCGCTCCCGGCGTCCGGCAGGCGGCGGGGTGAGATCCGCGTCTCCACGGCGGTGCCGTCCAGGCCCGGCTCCACCCGCCAGGCGTACACGTCCGGCCGGTCCGCGACCGCCTCGACCAGCTCGGTGCCGCGGAAGTGCAGGCCCACCCCGTCGTCGGTGGCCCAGCCGGCGGGCAGCGTCCCGTCGGCCACCAGCCGCTGGTAGAGCGGGCGGCGGGCGGCCTCGGAGTCGTAGTGGGGGGTGTTGCTGTGCGGCAGCAGCGCCAGGCCGTTCGTGACCGGGCGCAGGTCGGGGCCGAAGGAGTCGGTGGTTCCGCCGACGTGCCAGCACAGCGAGCCGGCCGAGACGCCGCCGAGCACGACGCCGGCCTCCCATGCCTCCCGCAGGATCTCGTCGAGGCCGTGGGCCCGCCAGACGGCGAGCAGGTTCGCCACGCTGCCGCCGCCGACCCAGATGACGTCCTGGGCGAGCAGGTGCGCCCGCACGTCGGCGACGTTGGGCATCGGGAACAGCGCGAGATGGGAGACGAGGACGTCGGGCCGGTCGCGGTTCAGTGCCGCGTAGCCGCGGGCGTAGGCCGCCTGGTCGTCGCCGAGTGCTGTCTGCAGCAGGCACAGCCGGGGCCGGCCGGCCGGCGCCGCCAGCCGGATCGCGTGGTCCAGCAGCGGCCCGACCCGGGCGCCCCACCTGCCGTCGGGCTGGAAGCCGCCGCTCGTCGCGAGGATCTGCACAGATGACTCCTGGATTGCTTGACTCCTGGATTGCTGAGCTGAGCTGGGTGGCCGAGCCGTCTCGCCGGACGGCCGGCCCCTGCCCGGCACCCGGCTCCGGGTGGGCCCGGGCGGTTCCGGGCGGGCCCGGGGGTGGTACACCGCGCGGTGCGGCGGATCACCGCGACCGTTGCGAACGAAGTTATCCACAGCTGGCGAAAGAGTCCTGCGCGGGTGCCGGCTTGCGCCTAGCGTCGACGATCGTGACCTTCACGGACGATTCCGATCCCCGGCCGGGGCGGCACGGCGGTGAGCCCGTGGTGCCCGGCATCACCCTGCGCCACCGCCGCTATGACGCCGGTGCCGGCGAGGTCTGGGCGGGCCGTGTCGAGCGTCTCGGGGTGGACGTCACCGTCCGCCACGTCCGGCTGCCGGCCGATCCGCTGCTGCGCGCCGAGGCCGCGGAGGAGATCCTGCGGCTGATCGAGGTCCGGCACCCGCACCTGGTGGCGGTGACCGACGTGGTCCGCACGCCCGACGGGCTGGCCGTGGTGGCGGAGCCGGTGGACGGGGCGGTCAGCCTCTCCCGGCTGCTCGCCGCCCGGGGGCGGCTGGACCCGGGCGAGGTGGTCACGATCGGGCTGCCGGTCGCGCAGGCACTCGCGGCCGCACACGCTGCCGGGCTGGTCCACGGCGAGCTGACCGCGCTGGACATCCTGCTGGAGCCGAACGGCCGGCCGATGCTCACCGGCACCGCCCTCGCCGCCCTGACCGATCCGGCCGCCTCGGCCGCGGACGACGTCCGGGACCTGGCCGACCTGCTGCTCGGAGCGATGCGCCAGGCCACCGGACCCGACGCGGCGGCGGTCGCCGTCGCGGTCGCGATGGCGCTGATCGACGAGCCGCTGCGCCGGCCCTCGGCGGCCGAGCTCGCCGCCGGGCTGGCCCGCAGCGCCACCCCGCTGCCCGTCCGGCTGGCGGACGTCTCGCCCGGCGGCGGCGAGGCCGAGGCGCGGCCTGAGCTGCCCGGCGGCGCGCCGGAACCGGCCCCGGCCGCCGCGGGCGATCTCGATGACGAGCTCGATCCGTGGGCTACCGGCCCGCACTGGCACGGCGGCGGGAGCGACGCGGACCACGAGGGTGAGAACGACGCGGACTACCTGGGTGACGAGCCCTACGCGGACTACGTCGGCGAGCCGGGCGAGCGGGGCCACCCGCGCGGTGCGGGCGCCGAGGGCGCCGTGGTCGACGCACCACCGTGGCCGGCGGGTGGGGCGGACGCGGCCTGGGACGAGCCGGCCGGCTACGCCCACCGGGCCGGGCAGCCGGAGCCCGCGGAGGCGGGCGGGGGCCCGGCGGCGGAGCCTGTCGGCGGTCTCGCGCCGCCGCCGGCGGACGGTAGGACGGCGCCCGCCGACCCGTCCGAGCTGGTGGGGTCGCTGCGTCCCACCGGCCGCGAACGCCGGCCGAGAACCAGCCGGCGCGGCGGGCGGCCGCCAGCCGTGGCCCGCCGCTCCGGCCGGTCGCCGGGGGCGGGCCGCGGCGGGGCTCGGGGCCGGTCGGCCCGGCGGGCAAGGCTGCGGCACCGGCTGCTGCTGCCGGGCATCGGGTGTGTCGGGCTGGCGGCCGTCATCGTCGCCGCCGTGCTGATGAGCGGTGCGTCCGAGCCTGAGACCCGCTCCGCCGCCGCGGTGGCCGGAGGGGCCCAGCGGGAGCCGAGCGCGGCACCGGTGAGCGGGCGCACCCCGGAACAGGCCTGGCGCGCGGTTCTGGACGAGCTCAACGCCGCGCGTAGCGCAGCCTTCGAACGCGCCGACGAGGCCGCGCTGGAGGCCGCGGACGCGCCCGGAAGCCCCGCCCTCGACACCGATCGGAACATCATCAGCCGGCTGCGGGAGCGCGGTGCGCATTCCACCCCGGTGCGGGTCGAGATCATCGACCTGGTGATCCGGGAGGAGGGCGCGGACCGCGCTGTCCTGCGGGTCACCGAGAGCGTGGCCGCCTACGACTTCGTCGACGCCGCGGGCGCTGTGGTGGCCAGCGAGCCGAGCAGCCCGCCCGGCACGAAGGACCTGACGCTGTGGCGGGCGGCAGGGGGCTGGCGGCTCGCCGTCAGTGAGGAGGTCGCACCCGGCTGACCGGTTCGGTCGGCTTCGCGGTGGCTCAGGTGCCGTGGAGCACGGCGTCTGCCAGGGCCGGGGCGAGCTCGGGATGGGTGAACCGGAAGCCCGCGCCCAGCAGCGCGGCCGGCGCGAGCCGCTGGGAGGCGAGTGCTCCCTCGTCGGCGAACTCGCCGAGCGCCAGCCGCAGCGCCGCCCGCGGGACGGGGACGAGCGCCGGCCGGTGCAGAACACGAGCCAGCGCGGCGGTGAACTCCGCGTTCGTCACCGGGTTCGGGGACACCAGGTTCACCGGTCCCCGGGTGCCCTCCGCCTCGCCGAGCAGCAGGGCCAGCGCTCTGACGGTGTCGGTGAGGGTGATCCAGCTCAGCCACTGGCGCCCGGTGCCGAGCCGCCCGCCGGCGCCGAGCCGGAAGATCGGCAGCAGTCGTCTGAGCAGGCCGCCGCGCCCGGACAGCACGACGCCGGTCCGCAGGTGCACGACCCGGACGCCGGCCGCGTCAGCCGCCGCGGTGGCGGCCTCCCAGTCGCGGGCGAGATCGGCGAGGAAACCGGTGCCGGCCGCGGCTGATTCGTCCAGGGCGGATTCGGTGGATCCGGCGGAGGTTCCGTACCAGCCGATGGCGCTGCCGGAGAGCAGCACCCGGGGCGGCGGGGTGAGGCCGGCCAGGGTCTCGGCGAGGAGGCGCGTGCCCTCGATGCGGCTGGTGCGCAGGGTCTGTCGGTAGGCCGCGGTCCACCGGTGGTCACCGATCCCGGCACCGGCGAGGTTCACCACCGCGTCGGCGCCCCGCAGGGAGAGCGGGTCGAGTACCCCGGCGCGGGGATCCCAGTGGACCTCGGAGGCGTCCCGCGGCGGGCGGCGGACGATCCGCACCACCTCGTGGCCGTCGGCCCGCAGCGCGGGCAACAGGGCGGAGCCGATCAGCCCGGACGACCCGGTGACAGCCACCTTCATGCGTGTGGGCTCCTGGTTCGTCCTCCGCCGGGAGGCGGCCAGGGCGCGGGGTCCTGCCCCGCCCCCGGCCGCCACCCGGCACCGCTGATCTCGGCCGCGGCCTCGGCCGGGCTACAGCCCCAGCTCGGCCTCGAAGGCACCTTCCTCCAGCCGGGCGGCGATCGAGGTGAGGAAACGCGCCGCGTCGGCGCCGTCGACGATGCGGTGGTCGTAGGTGAGGGACAGGTAGACCTTGGACCGCACCGCCACGACCTCGCCGAGCTCCGCGTCGGTGATGACCGCCGGGCGCTTCACGACCGAACCGGTGCCCAGGATCGCCACCTGGGGCTGGTTGATGATCGGGGTGTCGAACAGCGCGCCCCGGCTGCCCGTGTTGGTCAGCGTGAAGCTGCCGCCGCCGAGGTCGTCCGGCGAGACCTGGTTCGCCCGGGTGCNGGCGGCCAGCTCGTCGATCTTGCGGGCCATGCCGCTCAGGTTCAGGTCGCTGGCGTTGTGGATGACCGGCACCACCAGCCCGCGGTCGGTGTCGACCGCGATGCCCAGGTTCTCCGAGTCGTGGTAGGTGACCGTCCCACCCTCCAGGTCGATGCTGGAGTTGATCACCGGGTGCTCGCGCAGCGCCTCACAGGCGGCCACCGCGAAGAACGGCAGGAAGGACAGCTTCACGCCCTCGCGGGCCTGGAAGGTCGCCTTGGCCCGGTCCCGCAGCTTCGCGATCCGCGTGACGTCCGCCTCGACGACGGTCGTGAGCTGCGCGCTGATCTGCAGCGACTCGACCATGCGGCGGGCGACCAGCGAGCGCAGCCGGCTGAGCTTCTCGGTGCGGCCGCGGGCCGCCGCGGGGGCGGGAGCCTGCGCCGGTGCGCTGGCCGGGCGAGCCGGCACGGCCGCGGCGGGCGCCGCCGGGGCGGCGGTGGCCGCGGGTGCCGCCGGCGCGGTCGCGGGCGCCTGTGCCTTGGCGGCGTCCTGGATGTCCTGCTTGGTGATGCGCCCGCCCGGGCCGCTGCCGGTCACGGAGCCGAGATCGACACCCAGCTCCGCGGCCATCTTGCGGACCAGCGGCGTGACGTAACGGCCGAGCCCGTCCGCGCCGGCGTCCGCCGTCGGCGCGGGGACGGGGGCCTGCGCCGGGACCGGAGCCGGAGCCGGAGCCGGCGGCGCGGCGGGGGCGGCCGGCGGCGGCGGTGTCGGCGCGGGAGCAGGCGCGGGCGCCGGAGCAGGAGCCGGAGCGGGCGGCGGCGCGGCGGCCTGGGGCGGCTCGGGAGCCGGGGCGGGCTGGGCGGCCGGAGCGGCGCCGCCGCCCGCGCCGCCGGCGCCATCCTCGATGACGGCCAGCTCGACGCCGACCTCGACGGTCTCGTCCTCGGCGACCTTGATCGAGCCGAGAATGCCGGAGGCCGGCGCGGGGATCTCGGTGTCGACCTTGTCCGTGCTCACCTCAAGCAGCGGCTCGTCGGCCTCGACGCGCTCGCCTTCCTTCTTCAGCCAGCGGGTGACCGTCCCCTCGGAGACGCTCTCCCCGAGGCGGGGCATTGTGACGGATACTGACATGCTGACAACGACTCCTTCGTCGCGCCCGACGTCCGTTGCCGGCACCCGGTCGGGCTGCTGGGGCGAACGGCGGGCACCGCAGGCTAACTGTGGACGTGCAGTGGCTTGCCGGCGAGAGCGAGGTGCGCCTCGCCGAGCGCCTCGGAGAGTGTCGGGTGCGGGTGGATCAGCTGGGCGACGTCAGCGGGGTATGCCTCCCAGTTGGTGATCAGCTGCGCCTCGGCGATCAGCTCGCCCACCCGGTCGCCCACCATGTGGACGCCGAGGACGGGACCGTCCTTCGCCGAGACCACGGTCACCGCGCCCGAGGTGCGCAGGATCCGTGCCTTTCCGTTTCCTGCCAGGTGGTACGTGGCGGTACTGATCTCACCGTAGCGTTCCCGGGCGGCGTCGACGGTCAGGCCGACGGATGCCACCTCGGGATGCGAGTAGGTGACCCGGGGGACGCCCGCGTAGTCGACGGGGACCGGGTCGAGCCCGGCGAGCCGCTCCGCGACCGTGATTCCCTCGGCGAACGCGACGTGGGCCAGTTGCGGGCCGGGCCGCAGGTCACCGAGAGCGGAGACGGTGGGGACGTTCGTCCGCAGCTGGCGGTCGACGAGGACGTGGCCGCGTTCGGTGACGACACCGATGCCGTCGAGGCCCAGGCCGGCGGTGACCGGCGCCCGCCCGACGGCCACGAGGAGCAGCTCGGCGGCGACCGTCGTCCCGTCCTCCAGGACGACCGTCACGCCCAGGTCTGTGGTCTTCGCGTCCGCGAACGGCACNCCGAGGCGCAGCGTGATGCCACGCCCCCGGAAGGCCCGCTCGAGCAGCTTCGAGCTGGCCTCGTCCTCGGCGGGGACCAGATGCGGCGCGGCCTCGACGATGGTCACCTCGGCACCGAACGAGCGCCAGACCGAGGCGAACTCACACCCGATCGCGCCACCACCGAGGACGACCACCGAGGCGGGTACCCGCCCCAGCGTGAGCGCGTCGTCACTGTCGATCACCGTGTGATGATCGATGTCGAGACCGGGCAGGGTCCGCGGCGCCGAGCCGGTGGCGAGCAGCACGTGCGCGCCCTCGACCAGGCGGCCCCCGACGGCCACCGAGGTCGGGGACACCACCTGGCCGACACCGTCGACCACCTCGATGCCGCGGGAGCGCACCAGGCCGGCCAGTCCCTTGTGGAGGCCGTCGACGACCGAGTCGCGGTACCTGGCCACACCGGCCATGTCGATGCCGTCCAGGGTCGCCTGGATGCCGAAGCCGGCGCTGCCGGCGATGGTGTCGGCGACCTCCGCCGCGTGCAGCAGCGCCTTGGTCGGGATGCAGCCGCGGTGCAGGCAGGTTCCACCGAGCTTGTCCTTCTCCACCAGCGTGACCCGTAGGCCGAGCTCGGCGGCCCGCAGCGCGGCGGCGTACCCGCCGCTGCCGCCACCGAGGACGACCAGATCGGCGGAACCGGCCGCAGTGTCCGCCACGCGAGGGTCCCTTCTTCGTCAGCTTGCGGACGTAGGGGTCCCGGTCTGGCGGCGGCNGGAGCGTGGCCGTCGTCATGGCCGGTGAACCCGGCCGGAACGACCGTGCGCCAGGGGACGGACGTCCCCACCCACAGCTGTTCCGGCTGGCCTCAGTCTTTCACGAGGAGGCGGACTGTCCGGACTACCCGGCGCCGACTGTGCCGCATCACGCGACAGGAGGTGGTGGCGGCGGCCGGGATGACCGGTTCAGGAACCCGCGCGGTCCTCGGCCAGCTGCACGAGCGTGCGCACGATGGCCCCGGTGCCACCCTTGGGGGTGTATCCGTAGGGCTCGCCGCCGTTCCACGACGGCCCGGCGNTGTCGACGTGCGCCCACGGGATGTCCTCGGGCACGAACGCGGCCAGGAAGTGGGCGGCCAGCAGCATGCCCGCGTCCCGGTTGCCGCCGGGGGCGACGTTCGCCAGGTCGGCGACCACGGAGTCCAGGCTCTTGCGCAGCTCCGCCGGCATCGGCATCGGCCACACCGTCTCCCCGGCGCGCCCGGCCGCGCTGACGACGGCGTCCGGCGCGTCGCCGCGGCCCATCACCCCGCCGGTGCGGGTCCCCAGCGCCACGATCTGCGCGCCGGTGAGGGTGGCGACATCCACGATGAGGGCGGGGGAGTCCTCGGCGGCGCGGGCCAGCGCGTCACCGAGCACCAGCCGGCCCTCGGCGTCGGTGTTGAGCACCTCCACGCGCTTGCCGCCACGCAGAGTGATCACGTCGGACGGGCGGATGGCCTCGCCGGAGGGCATGTTCTCCGCGCACGGCATCCAGCCGGTCAGGTTGATCGGCAGGCCCAGCCGGGCGACGGCGACGACCGTGGCGAGCACGGACGCCGCGCCGGCCATGTCGCTCTTCATCCACTCCATGGACACCGGCGGCTTGAGCGAGAGACCACCGGAGTCGAACGTGATGCCCTTGCCCACCAGCGCCAGGTCCGTGCTGGCATGGCCGGTCTCGCCCGCCTCGCCGCTCTCGTCAGGGGCGCCGTCGCCGTCGACGTCGCCCTCGACCTGGCCGGCGCCCGCGTAGCGCAGGCGGATCAGGCGCGGCGGGTTCGCGGAGCCCTGGCCGACGCCGAGCAGGCCACCGTAGGCGCCCTCGGCGAGGGCGTGCTCGTCCAGCACCGTCACCTCGACGCCGGCGGCCTCGGCCCGCTCCGTCGCGATCTCGGCCAGCCGGGCCGGGGACAGATGGCTCGGCGGCGTGTTCACCAGGTCCCGGACGAGGGCCACCGACTCGCTCACGATCACTGCCCGGTGCAGGGCCGTCTCGGCCGGTGCAACCCCGGCCGGGTCGGCGACCACCAGGACGATCTCCCGCACCGGCGCCGGCCCGTTCGACCCGGACCGCAGGCTGTCGAAGGAGTAGGCCCCCAGCAACGAGCCCTCGGCCGCGGCGCGCAGCGTCGACGGCGACGCCGAGCCGGCGGCGAGGGCCAGTGTGGTGGCGACCCGGCGGGTGCCGGTCAGCGCCCGGACAGCCGCGCCGGCCGCCCGCCGCAGGGTCTCGTGGTCCGGCCCGGTGCCCGCGCCGCCCGCGCCGCCCGCGAACGAGCTGTGGTCCCCGACCCCCACCGCGAGCACGGTGGGTGCCTTCATCGTGCCCAGCGTCGCGAAGCGAACGGTGTTGCCGGCCGCGCCGGTCGCTCCGAGGTCGGCGAGGATCTGGGCGAGCCGGCCACCGAGGGCGGAGTCGACCGCGTCCGACCCGCCGAGGGGGACCGGGCCGTCCGCACCCTTGGCCATTCCGATCACCACGGCGTCGACGTCGAGATCGGTGGGGGCGGCGGAGGCGACAGAGGTGACGGTCATTCCCCCAGCGTATTGGGACGGCCGATCGGTGCCCCGGTGTGGCATCGACACGGCGGGTGGCGCCGCCGCGGGCGCACCCCACCGGCGCGGTGGGCAGTGTGGATCGTCGCCATGGGCCGCGGCGCGACCTCTTGGGCCGCTACGCTGCCGGCATGACAGAGGCTGCCGCCACGACAGAGCCGCGCCGGTCCCCGCTGCACGAGCGGCATGTCGAACTCGGCGCGAAGTTGGCCGGGTTCGGCGGGTGGGAGATGCCGATCGAGTACGCCGGCCGCGGGGTTCTCGCGGAGCACTCGGCCGTGCGCTCCGCGGTGGGCGTCTTCGACGTCAGCCACCTGGGCAAGGCCCGGGTGCGCGGGGCCGGGGCGGTCGACTTCGTCAACTCCTGCCTCACCAACGATCTGCGCCGCATCGGCCCCGGCCAGGCGCAGTACACGCTGTGCTGCGACGACAGCGGCGGCGTCGTCGACGACCTCATCGCCTACTACTACGCCGCCGACGAGGTGTTCCTGATCCCGAACGCCGCCAACGCCGCCGAGGTCGTCCGCCGGCTGGCCGCGGCGGCGCCGGCCGGTGTGACGGTGACGGACCTGCACACCGGGTTCGCCGTCCTCGCCGTGCAGGGGCCGGCCGCGCCCCAGGTCCTGGGTGCGCTCGGGCTGCCGGCCGACGGGTCCTACATGAGCTTCGCCGACGCCGAGTGGAAGGGCCGTCCCATCGTCGTCTGCCGGTCGGGCTACACCGGCGAGCCGGGGTTCGAGCTCCTGCCCCGCTGGGAGGACGCGGTGGCGCTCTGGGACGAGGTGCTGTCGGTCGTGACCGGGCTCGGTGGCCTGCCCTGCGGTCTCGGTGCCCGCGACACGCTGCGGACCGAGATGGGCTACCCGCTGCACGGCCAGGACCTCTCGCTGTCGATCTCTCCGGTGCAGGCCCGCTCCGGCTGGGCCGTCGGCTGGGACAAGCCGGCCTTCTGGGGCCGCGAGGCGCTGCTCGCCGAGCGCGCCGAGGGGCCGGCCCGCTCGCTGTGGGGGCTGCGCTCGAACGACCGCGGCATCCCGCGGCCACACATGCGGGTCACCGGTCCGGGTGGCACCGAGGTGGGCGAGGTCACCAGCGGCACGTTCTCCCCGACCCTGCGCCAGGGCATCGGCCTGGCGCTGCTCGACCGCACGGTGACGGCGGGCGACACCGTGACCGTGGACGTCCGCGGCCGCGCCTCGACGATGACGGTGGTGCGCCCGCCCTTCGTCTCCTCCTCGCCGCGCTGACGCCCGGCAGCCGCTAGTCGAGGTCGAGGAGACGCAGCACCGGCGTCGGGATCGTCATGGCCATGGTCAGCAGGGTGACCATGACCGTGATCTCGATCGTCGCGCCGAGCGTGTCGCCGGTGATGCCGCCGAGGCGGCGGGCCAGCCACCGGCGGACGACGACCGCCGCGGCCAGCCCGACCGCCGCGGCCACCACGGCGCGCACGGCCCGGCCGTTGTCGCCGCCGTGGAAGTCGAACCGCCCGGCCAGCGCCGCCACCACCAGCACACCGCCGGTGGCCAGCAGCGCGTGGCGGCGCCGCACCGTGCCGGCGACCAGCGCCCCGAGGCCGTCCGGCCGGGCCGCCGGAATGCCCTCGACGCATGACCAGGTGGCTGCCAGCCGGCTGGTCATCACCGCGACCAGGATCGACACCGTTCCCCGGTGCGCGGTGATCGCGACGCTGAGAGCCGAGGCCTGCAGCAGCACCACGAAGAGCAGGGTGATCGCCCCGAAGGCGCCGATCGTCGACTCCCGCATGACCGCCAGCCGCCGCTCGCGCCCACCCCGGACACCGAAGCCGTCCGCGACGTCCGCCAGACCGTCCAGGTGCAGGCCGCGGGTGAGGGCGGCGATCAGCGCGAGGCCCACGACGGCGGGCAGCAGTGTCTGCGGACGCTCGCCCGGCGTCTTGGTCATCACGCGGGTGCCCAGGACCACCAGGGCGCTGACGAAACCGAGCCCGAACCCCACCGCGGGGGCGGCCAGCATGGCCCGCCCGGCCGTGGCGCGGTCCAGCCGCTCGGGGCCACGGAGCGGCAACACGGTGAACAGAGTGACGGCCGCGCGCACCCCGGTCACCGGCCGGTCNCGGGGCCACGGGCGTCGGGCCGCCAGCACCCCGACGGCCGCCGTCGCCGTCGCCGTCGCCGCCGTCGTCGCCGGTGGCGGTTCCGGCGGGGTCCGCCTCCTTGCTGCTGACACCCGCCTGGTCGAACGTCGCCATCTCGGCGAGGGTGCTCTGGGCCGCGAGCAGCATCGGCACGGCGAGCAGTGCCCCGGTGCCCTCCCCGAGGCGCAGGCCGGCGTCCACCAGCGGCTCCAGGCCGAGATGGTCGAGGGCGAAACGCTGGGCCGGCTCGGGGGAGCGGGTGCCGGCGACCCACCACTGCTTCGCGCCCGGCGCGATCTTCTCGGCGGCGAGTGCGGCCGCGCAGACGATCACGCCGTCGAGGACGACGGGGGTGCGCCGCGCGGCGGCCTGCACCAGGAGCCCGGCGAGCGCGGCGAGATCGGCACCGCCGGCCACCCGCAGCACCGACAGGGCGTTGCCCGCGTACGGGCGGGCGCGGCGCATCGCGTCCCGGATCGCCGCGACCTTGAGCATCCAGCGCTGGTCGTCGATGCCGGTGCCGCGGCCGACGACCTCGACCGGCTCCCGGTCCAGCAGCGCGCCGACCACCGCCGCCGCCGCGGTGGTGTTCCCGATGCCCATCTCACCCGGGACGATCAGGTCGGTGCCGGCGTCGATCTCCTCGTCGGCGATCAGCCGGCCGACGGCGAACGCCAGATCGACCTCGGCCGGTGTCAGCGCGTCGACCTGGTCGATCCGCCCGCTCGCGCGCCGGACCCGGTACCGCTCGGGGGCGGCGGTGCCGTCCACCCCGCCCGGGGCGGTGGGCACGGGGGTGTCGACGGAGACATCCACCACCCGTACCGACGCGCCGACCTGGCGCGCCAGCGCGTTGACCGCCGCGCCACCGGCGGCGAAGTTCGCCACCATCTGCGCGGTGACCTCGGCCGGGAAGGCCGACACCCCGGTGGCCGCGATGCCGTGGTCGCCGGCGATGACGATCACCCGGATCCGGCGCGGCGGCCGGGGCGGGCAGACGCCCTGGGTGCCGCTGACCCAGATCGACAGGTCCTCAAGCCGGCCGAGCGCACCCGGTGGCTTGGTCAGGATGCCCTGGCGGCCGCGCGCCGCGGCCATGGCCGCACCGTCGAGGTCCGGGATGTCGGGAACGGCGTCCGGCATCGGCTTGGGCGCGGGAGGTCCGGCCGGGGTGATGTCCACTGGTCCTTATTACCTGATCAACCGGGATCGCCCGATCGCCGGCGGGACCGGCGGGTGTTGATCCGGTAATTTGCCGGGTGTGTCTGCACCGGAGCGGTAGCTGTCTGGTCCGGCGCCACCGGGGCGTCCCGGTGAGCGGCCAGCGCTCCGCGGTCGGAGAGGAAACTCGTTGGATCCTGTTCGCGGCCGAGCCGTCTTCCTGAGCCACACAGCGGAGCTGCGGCGGTTCCCCCGGGACCGGTCCTTCGTCGCCGCCGCCGAGCGTGCGATCGCCCTCGCCGGCGACCGCGCGGTCGACATGGAGTACTTCGGCGCCCGGTCGCAGAGCCCCGCGGAGTTCTGCGTGCGCCAGGTCAGGCAGTGCGACGTCTACATCGGCCTCATCGGCTTCCGGTACGGGTCGCCGGTGCCGGAGATGCCGCACCTCTCCTACACCGAGCTGGAGTTCCAGGCCGCCACGGAGGCCGGCCTGCCCCGGCTGGTCTTCCTGCTGGACGACCTCGCAGAGGTGCCCTTCCGCGAGTTCCTCGACGTCGAGTACGGGGCCCGGCAGGACGCATTCCGGCAGCGGCTGCGGGACAGCGACGTCATCGTCGCGGACTTCCGGGACGGGCGGCTGGAGACGGCGGTGCTGGACGCGCTGGTCAAGCTGCGTGACGCGACGGCGCCGCGCCCGCTGCCCACGCCCCGGCCGCCGACGCCGATCGCGGGCCTGGTGGAACGTCCGGAGCTCACCGAGGAGGTGGTGCGCCGGGTGCTGACCGCCGCCGACGAAGCGGGGCCGGGATCGGGACCGGGTCACCAGGAGACCCGGCGGGCCGGCATCCCGCGGCCGGTCGTGCTGGCGGGCACGGGTGGGATCGGGAAGACGACCCTCGCGGCGGCGGCCGGTGGCAGCCCGCGGATCGCGGACCGCTTCAGCGGCGGGGTGCTGTGGGTGACCATCGGTGAGTCGCTGGCCGGGGCGCACCTCGCCGACCGGATCAACGACCTCAGCGAGGTCCTGTCCGGCGACCGCCCGACGCTCTCCGACCCCGAGCAGGCCGGCTTCCGGCTGGGTGAGCTGCTGGGGTGGGAGCGGCGGCTGCTGGTCGTCGACGACGTGTGGCGGCGGGGCCAGCTCCGCCCGTTCCTGCAGGGCGGGCCCGGCTGCGTCCGCCTCATCACCACCCGCAGCCGGATCCTGGTGCCTGACGGTGATCTTCTTGAGATGCCCGCCATGGCCGACAGCGAGGCCGTGAGCTTGCTGACCCGGGACCTGGCCGGGAAGCTGCCCGACCCGCTGCTGCGGCGGCTGCTGGTCGTCACCGGTCGCTGGCCGGTGCTGCTGTCGCTGGTGAACCGGGCGGTCGCCCGCCAGACCCGCGGCGGGATGCCGGAACAGCGCGCGGCCGAGCGGGTGCTGCGCCGGCTGGAGCTGCGCGGCCCGACGGCACTGGATGTCAGCCGGCCCGAGGAGCGCGCGCTCGCCGTGGAGGCCACGCTGTCGGCGAGCCTGGGCCTGCTGACCGGCGAAGATCTGGAGCGCTACCGGGAGCTCGCCGTCTTCGGCGAGGACGTGGAGATCCCGCGGGACGTGCTGGAGACCTACTGGCGGGCGACGGGCGACCTTGATCCCGACGAGGTCGAGGACCTGTGCCAGCAGTTCGCCGACCTGTCGCTGGTGGTGGCCTACCGCAGCGAGCCGCCCGCGCTGTTGCTGCAGGACGTGCTGCGGACGTATCTGCGGGCACAGGTGGGCCCGGCCCGACTGCGGGAGCTGGACGGCGTCCTGTGCGACGCGCTCGCCCGCATGATCGACGGTTCGGCCGGTTCGGCCGGTTCGGTCGGTTCGGCGGGTTCAGCGGATTCGGGCGGTTCGGCGGGCTCGGGCGGTTCGGCTGGTTCAGCGGGTTTGGGCGGTTTGGGCGGTTCGGGCGGTTCGGCCGGATCGGCGGGGTCCGCCGGTTCCGACATCGGGCTGGTCACCACCGGGACCGGGCCGGCGGCCGTTCCGTGGTGGACGGCGTCGGAGAACGCCGGCTATCTGTGGGCGCACCTCGCCCGCCACCTGGCCGGCGCCGGCCGTGACGACGAGCTCGCCGCGCTGCTCGGTGATCTGCGCTGGACGGTGGGGAAGCTCTCCGTGGCCCGCCTCGGGCCGGTCGCGGTCGAGGCCGACCTGGACGTCGCCGTCGAACTGCGGCCCGAGGACGCGGCCCTGCGGGCGCTGCGCCGGGCACTCGGGCAGAACGCGCACCTGCTCGGCCCCACCGTGCCGGCCCGGGCGCTGGGCGCGGTGCTGGTGAGCCGGCTGGACGGGGCCCGGGTCCTGGAACCGGCCCGGGCCGCGCTGGCCCGCGGGCTCAGCGGTCCCCGGCTCGTCAACCGGTGGGCGCTGCCCGACCAGCCGCATCCCGCGCTGCGGCGGGTCCTGGCCGGGCACAGCCAGCAGATCCACGCCCTCGCCGTCGCGCCGAACGGCTCCTGGCTCGCCTCGGCGGGTATGGACGGGACGGTCCGCACCTGGACGGTTGGTGCGGGGACGGCCCGATCGGTGTTCACCGGGCACACCGGCAACGTGCTCAGCTGCGCAGTGGCGCCGGACAGCGGCTGGCTCGCCTCCGCGGGCCTCGACGGCACCGTCCGGATCTGGGACGTGGCCGAGGAGCGGGAGTCCGGGGACTTCCACGGGCCCGCCGCCGGCGACCGGCCGGTACCGGACGCGCCCGTGCCCGGCGTCGAGCCCGCCGCCCGGCTGGTCCTGCGGGGTCATCACGGTGCGGTGAACGGCTGCGCGGTCAGCCTCGACGGCGCGTCGGTGATCGCGGTCGGCTCCGACGGCACGCTGCGGACCTGGGACGCCGTGAGCGGCAAGCCGGGGCTGGTCGTGCCGTTGGCGGTGAGCCCGCTGCGCTGCTGCGCGGTCGCCCCGGACGGGACGACCGTCGCGGCGGCCGGTGACGACGGGTTCGTCTGGCGGGTCGACCTGCGCACCGGCGAGAGCCGCGGCCGCCTGTCGGGCCACGTCGGCCCGGTGCTCGCGCTCGCGTTCGGCCCGGACGGGTCGTGGCTGGCCTCGGCCGGCGAGGACGGCACCCTGCGCCGGTGGGACACGATCAGCGACCGGCAGATCGGGGTGGTCAGCGACGGAGCCCGCCCGGTCCGCTCCTGCGCCGTGGCACCGGACGGCTCCTACCTGGTCGCGCCCGCCGGGGACGTGATCGTCGTCCGGGACGTCCGGGACGGCACCCAGCGGGCCGAGATCACCGGTGCGATCGGCACCCGGGCCTGCGTGGTCGCACCCGACGGGTCCTGGATCGCCTCGGGCGGGCGTTACGGCACGATCCGGGTCTGGAGCACCGGCAGCGACCTGGCCCGGACGTCGAACGGGGGGCGCAACGAGGGCGCCAGAGGGTGCGCGGTGGCGGTGCGCTCCGACCGCCGCGGTGCGCAGTACGTCGTGTCGTCGAGCGACGACGGGACGGTGACCGCCTGGGATCTGGCGACCGGCGAACCGGGCGGGGCGATGGTGGGCCTGCCCGGCCCCGCCCGCGGGTGCCGCGCCGCGCCGGACGGGCGGTGGGTCGCCGTGCCGTCCCAGCCGAACGCGCTGCGGCTCTGGGACCCCGCCACCGGGGCCGTGCGGGCGGTGCTGACAGCGAACGTGCCGATCCTCGGCTTCGCCGTGGCCGCGGACGGCACCTGGGTCGCCGGGGGCTGCGAGGACGCCTCGATGCGGATGTGGGACGCCGAGTCCGGTGAGTGGATGGCCACGTTCACCGGCCACACCGCCCGGGTGCTGACCTGCGCGGCCGGCCCGGACGGGCGTTGGCTCGCCTCCGGCGGCGACGACGGGACGGTGCGGGTGTGGGACACGGCGACCCTTGAGCAGCGGCAGGTCCTGACCGGCCATCGCGGGCCGGTCCTCGGGCTCACCACGGACCCGGCCGGCCGGGTGCTGGTCTCCGCCGGTCAGGACCACACCGCGCGGGTCTGGGACGCCGCCACCGGCCAGCCGCTGACCGTCCTGGAGGGGCACACGCACACCGTGCGGGACGCGAGCTTCGCACCGGGCGGCGACTGGCTCGCCACCGCGGGCGGCGACGGGTCGGTGCGGATCTGGGATCCGCGGACCTGGGCCTGCCGGGCCATGATGCGGTTCGAGGGCGCGGCTCGCGGCTGCGCCTGGCTGCCGGACGGCACCGGGCTGGCCGTGGCCGGATCGTCCGGCCTTTACCTGTATTCGTTCCTGCCGGACTAGGCAGCACCGGTCGAAGGACTCGGCGGGCGGGCGGGCGCTGGCGGGCGCTGGCGGTGCGGGTTAACGCGGGTGAACGCGGGCGGACGGTGGCGGGTGCGGGTGGGTGCGGCGAGTGATCTGACGGTGGCGGTCAGCGTTCCGGGTGGCGGCGTGGGTGTGGCGGTGCGGTGACTGAAGAGCTCGCTGTGTCTCTTCGGGAGAGGTGTTGACAACCCCGGTGGTGGAGGGGGCGCAACCCCGGCGGGAGCGGAGACACAACGAGGTCTTCAGTCGCTGTCGGCGCACACCCGCGGACGGGCGGCGCGGGGGTGGGTGGGGCTGTTTCGGGGCCTGTGCGGGCTCTGAAAGCCCTGGTGGTGGCGTTGCGGCGGGTTCGGTCGGGCCCGGTGGCCCGGTGGCGGGGCCTCGGCCGGCTGGCCGCGGGCCGAGGTGCCCGCGGGCGGGGCGGTGGACGTCGCCGGGGCGGGGCGGCGGTGTCCCGTTACTTGCCCGGGGCCGTCGCTCGTCGGGCCCCGCGGCCCGGCTCGGCACCCGGAGTTTCCCGTCCGATCAGACAGGTCTGTCACCCCGGGCGGCGGGCGGGGGCCCCGGGCTGGCCGCCCTCACCCCAGCGTCGGGTCAGCCGCCGCGGCCTCAGCTCTGCGGGCGCAGCCGCAGGGGCAGGCCGGCCACGGACAGCCACACCTCGTCCGACTCGGCGGCGAGCCGGGCGTTGACCTCGCCGAGCCGGTCGACGAACCGGCGGCCCACCGGCGTGGGCGCGACCGGTCCCGAACCGGCCTCGTCCGTCACCGCGACGACCCGGCGCCGGGCGCCCCGCCAGGCCTCGACCAGGCGGTGCACGGATTGCTCGAAGTCGGGTTCGTCGAGCCGGGCCGCGACCCACAGCGAGATGCTGTCGATGAGCACCGGCGGGCCGGGGGTACGCAGCAGCGGCTCAAGATCGAGGGTTTCGACGGTGCTCCACCCGGCCGGCCGGCGGTCGCGGTGGGCCTCGACCCGGGCGGACCAGTCGGGGTCCGACCCGTCCGCGGGGTAGCCGGTCGCCACGTAGACGACGTCCGGCTCGGCGAGCAGCCGGTGCTCGGCCTGGGCGGACTTCCCCGACCGGGTGCCGCCCGTGACCAGCGTGCGCCGAGGCGGTGGCGCGGGCGGCGGTGCGGGTGCGGGCGGCGTGGGCCCAGGCGCCCGCGGGGCCGCGCCGGGTTCCGTCCGGCCGCCGGGCGTGACGTCCAGGACGGTGCCGTCCGGCGGTGCCTGCGCGCCGAGATCGCGCAGCCGTCGCGCCAGCTCGTCCCCGGGCGGGTTGCGGTGGCTGAGGTGGACGGCGAGCACGGTCGTCGACGCCGTGACGGCGCCGAGTGCCCGCAGTTCGGTGAGGAGGCGGGCGAACGACGGCAGATCGAGATGCTCGCCGAACCCGGGGCGGTCGCCGTTGTTCTCCTCCAGCAGCACGACGTCGAACGCGCGGCCGGCGAGCGCGGCCAGCGTCGGCGCCGGCAGCGGGGCGGCGGTGTCGCAGCCGTAGAGCAGCCGGGCCCCGTCCGGGGCCGTCAGGTCGTAGAGCACCGCCGGCCCGATGCCGGCGTCCCCGTGCCGGGCGGCGACCGGGCGCACCAGGTACCCCGGCTCGCCGTCACCGGGCCCGCCGAGGGCGATCGGCTCGCCGGCGGTGGCGGGCAGCAGGCGCAGTGGCGACTCGCCGCCGCCGGGTTCCCGGCCCTCCCAGCGGCGCAGGAAGGCGCGGCAGACGTCCAGCGCGGCCGGGGGAGCGACGACGTCCAGCGGCTCAGCGGCGACGGTCGACCAGGACCGCCACATCAGCGCCTCCGGGCCGAGGTGGTCCGGATGGGCGTGCCCGACGAGGACGTGGCGCAGCCCGGCGAGGCTCACCCCGAACCGGGCGGCGGCCCGGGGCACGTCCGGCCCGAAGTCGATGAGCAGCCGGCCGTCGACGAGGACTGCCGTCTGCCCGCGCGGCTCATGCGCGCGGGCCCACTCGCAGGAGGCGCACTCGCACCACGGGTTCGGCCATCCGTCGGCCGAACCCGTGCCCAGCAAGGTGAGCTGCACCGTGCGACGACCCCCCTGCCCGCGGCCGGGGCGATCAGTGGTGGGAGTGCGGGTGGCGCTTGCGCTCCCAGAGCGTCATCAGCGTCAGGACCACGGCGAGGGCCGCGATGGCGCCGAAGGTGAGGAGGGTGGCGGCCCACCAGACCATGCCCCCCTCGTGGTGCTCGGCTGTTTCGGCGAGTACCGCCGCGGCGGTGTAGGCGGGAGTCACTGCTGCCTTCCTCTCTCCGAGCTGGACTGCTCCGTCGTCGGACTGCTCCGTCGCTGGACTGCTCCGTCGCTGGACTGCTCCGTCGCTGGCGCCGCGTGGACTGGACGGTGGAGCCGGCGCCGGGCCGGGGCCGCGCGAGGGTCGCGTGGCCGGAACCGACGTTACCGACCCGTGGGCGGCTGATGCCCGCCTGCGGGTGGAATCCGTGGGGCCATCGGCTCGGGATGGTGCATCCGGATGTCCCGGACGCCCCTGGCGGATGCGGCCCGCATCCACGGCCCGCACGCGCTTGGATGGGGTAATGGGCATTTCCCGGGGTCGGTGGTGGCCCCGGCCAGGCGGTCGACCAGGCGGTCGACGCCGCCGGACGTCGGGAAGGACGTGGACCGTGAGCTGGACCTGGCGGTACGAGGGAGAGGACGGCTCGGTCGTGGCGGTGGGGGGAGCGAACGGGTCGGAGTCGTTCACCAGCCAGGGTGACGCCGAGACCTGGATCGGCGAGAGCTGGCGCGAGCTGCTGGAGCTGGGGGTCGCGCAGGTGAGCCTGCTGGAGTCGGGAGAGCGCGTCTACGGGCCGATGAGCCTGCGCCCGGTGACCTGACGGGCAGGCGGCCGGGCCGCCCGCGGGCCCATGCCCGGCGGGCAGCAGAGCCCGGCCGCGGAAGTCACATCGATCGGGCCCGAACGGGTTGACATCCACCGGGCTAACGCTGTTAGCTAAGACCGTGGCTAACGGCGTTAGCCAACGCTGGCGGAAGCTGGAGCGAAGGTGGAGATCATGTCTGATGTCAGTGACTCGGTGCGGCACTACCGGCGGCCCGGCTGGTTCACCAGGAACGTCATGAACCGTTCGGTGGCGCTGTTCACCAGGCTCGGCGTGAGCGTGTGGGGCAGCCGGGTGCTGGAGGTCCGCGGCCGATCCTCCGGCGAGATCCGCCGCACGCCGGTGAACCTGCTGGCGCTGGACGGGCGGCAGTACCTCGTCTCGCCCCGGGGGCACGGCCAGTGGGTGCGCAACGTGCGGGCCGCCGACGGCGAGCTGGCGCTCGTCCTGGGCCGTCGGCGGACGGCCTTCCGCGCGGTCGAGCTGACCGGCGCGGAGCGGATTCCGGTGCTCCGCGCCTACCTGGAGCGGTGGAAGGCGGAGGTGGGAGTGTTCTTCGACGGCGCCGGCCCGGAGTCCTCGGACGAGGAGCTGGCGCGGATCGCCCCGCGGCACCCCGTCTTCGTGCTCAGCCCGCTGTGACGATCCCCGATCCGGGTCCCGATCGCGGTCCGGGTCCGGGTCCGGGTCTCGGTCCGGGTCTCGGTCGCGGCGCGGCCGCGGTGCCGCTGCCGCGGATCGCGCCGCGGCCACCGGCGCCGAACCGCTCGCCGCGGCTCACCGAGATTCTCGGCGCCGCGCTGCGGCTGCTGGAGGACGAGGGGGCCGAGGCGCTCACCATGCGCCGGCTCGGCGAGGTGCTCGGTATCCGCGCTCCGTCGCTGTACAAGCACCTGCCCGGCAAGGGCGCGGTCGAGAACGCGCTGGCCGAGACCGCACTGTGGGAGATCGGCGACGCGCTGCACCGCGTGGTGGACGCCGCCGGCCCCGACGACGTCGTGATCCGGCTGCTGGCCGAGTACCGGCGGTTCGCGCGGGAACGGCCGAACCTGTACCGGCTGGTGGCCGCCAACCCGCTCGGGCGCGCCGCGCTCACCCCCGGCCTGGAGGACTGGTCGGGCGAGCCGTTCTATCGGGCCACCGCCGACCCGTACCTGGCCCAGGCCCTGTGGGCGGCGGCGCACGGCACCGTGCTGCTGGAACTCGACGAACGCTTCGTGCCCGGCTCCGACCTGGCCCGGACGTGGGCGGCGCTGGCCTGGGTCTTCACCGCCCGGTGAGCACGGCCACCCCCACCCGCCGCCCCCGCCCGGCGGACGCGGGCCGTCAGCCGCCTTCCGGCTCCAGGATCGCGACGCTCGCGAGCACCTCGTCGATCCGGGCCAGCAGCTCCGGCTCAAGGACCACACCGGAGGCGCCGACGTTGTCCTTGACCTGCTCGGGCCGACTCGCGCCGACGATGGCCGAGGCGACGTTGTCGTTCTGCAGGACCCAGGCGACGGCGAGCTGCGCCATGGTCAGGCCGGCCTCGGCCGCGATCGGGCGCAGGTTCTGCACCGCGGTGAGGACCTCGTCCGTCAGAAAGCGGGCGATGAAGCCGGCGCCCGCGGCCGTCGCCCGGCTGCCGGACGGCGGCGGCGCGCCGGGCAGGTACTTGCCGGTGAGCACGCCCTGCGCGATGGGTGACCAGACGATCTGCGAGATGCCGAGGTTCCGGGATGTGGGCACCACGTCGGTCTCGATGGTCCGGTACAGCATCGAGTACTGCGGCTGGTTGGAGATGATCCGGTCCAGGCCCAGCTCGCCGGCGATCCGCACGGCGTCGGCGATCTGCGCAGCCGTCCACTCCGAGACCCCGACATAGAGGACCTTGCCGGCGCGCACCAGGTCGTCGAAGGCGCGCAGGGTCTCTTCCAGCGGCACCGTCGGGTCGTAGCGGTGGGCCTGGTACAGGTCGATGTGGTCGGTGCCCAGCCGGCGCAGCGAGTTGTGCGCCGACTCGATGATGTGCTTGCGCCCCAGGCCCTTGTCGTTCTCGCCGGGGCCGGTCGGCCAGAAGACCTTGGTGAACAGCTCGTAGGACTCCCGGCGCACGCCGGTGAGGGCCTGGCCGAGGACGGTCTCGGCCCGGGTCTGGGCGTAGACGTCCGCGGTGTCGAAGGTGGTGATTCCCGAGTCGAAGGCCGCGCGTACGCAGGCCGTCGCGGCGTCGGCTTCGATCTGGTCACCGTGCGTGAGCCAGTTGCCGTAGGAAATCTCGCTGACCGACAGTCCACTGCGTCCGAGGCGTCGATGCTTCACAGTGGAACCCTTTCACACCGGCGCCGGCCCGGTACCGCCCCAGGCCGGCAGCGGGCCGGGTGAGACCGGGCCAGGCCGGGCGGTGCGGGGAGACGGCGGGGAGACGGCGCGGACGCGGGAGCGTCAGCGATCCGTCCGGGAAACCCGGGGCCGGGGCATGCGCCAGCGGCGGGGAAGCAGTGCCCGCTGCGCGGCGTAGGCCCGCACCCGCACCCGGGAGTCCGGGTACTTCTCGGCGACCTTGCGGCTGACCTGCCGACCCAGCACGATCGAGTCCACGACGACCGCGATGATCCCGAACAGCATCAGGACGCTCGCCGCCGTCCGCACGTACGAGTTCGGAACCAGGCCGCCGACGAAGTAGACGACGGCCGCTCCGAGGAAGACCGGGCCGATGTTGATCCTCGTGTCCACGAAGTCACGGGCGAGGACACGCTCGGGCGCCTGTTCGCGGGGCGGGAGGTCCTTCACGTTGCCGGACGTCATGGCCGCGCGGTACCGCTGGGTCTGCTCCCGCCGCTCGGCCCGCGCCAGCCGGCGGGCGTCCTTGCTGTTCGTCGCGGTGCGTGCGGAGCCGGCGCTCCCACGGGGCCGGGCGGCCCGGGCCTGCGCCCGGGTCGGGGTCGGTCGCCCCTTCCCGGTGGTCGCCCGGGCGCTCGCGGGGGAGCCGGCCGTCGGCCTGACGGACCCGCCGGCCGACGGCTCCTCACCGCCGGGCTGGTCCGTGCCAGCCTCGGTGTTGCGCTTCTTCAGCAGAGCCATCAGGGCAGCGCCAACATCTGGTCCAGGGCCTTTCGGGCGTATGTCGCGACCTCGGGGTCGACGGTGATGCGGTTCACGGTCTCCCCACGGACGAGCGCCTCGAGTGTCCACACCAGGTGTGGCATGTCGATGCGGTTCATCGTGGAGCAGAAGCACACCGTACGGTCGAGAAAGACGATCTTCTTGTCGGGATGGCGGTTCGCCAGCCGTTGTACCAGGTTCAGCTCGGTTCCCACCGCGAACGCCGCCCCGGGCGGGGCAGCGTCCACCACCNTGATGATGTACTCCGTGGAGCCGACCAGGTCAGCGGCCTGGACCACCTCGCGCTGGCACTCGGGGTGCACCAGTACCTGTACCCCCGGGACGCGCCCGCGCACCTCGTCCACGCACTCCCGGGTAAACCGGCCGTGCACCGAGCAGTGCCCGCGCCACAGGATCATCCGGGCGTCCCGCAGCTGCGCGCGGGTCAGCCCGCCGCCGGGCCGGCGCNGGTCGTAGACCACGCAGTCGGCCTCGGACATGCCCAGTTTGTCGATGGCGGTGTTGCGGCCCAGGTGCTGGTCCGGCAGGAAGATCACCCGCCGCCCGCCCCGCTCGCCGAACGCCCAGTCCAGCGCCCGCTCGGCGTTGGAGGAGGTGCAGATCGTGCCGTCGTGACGGCCGGTGAACGCCTTGATCGCGGCGGAGGAGTTCATGTAGCTGACCGGGACGGTGTCCGCGGCGACACCGGCGTCGAGCAGATCGTCCCATGCCTGCGCGACCTGCTCGGCGGTGGCCATGTCGGCCATCGAACAGCCCGCGGCGAGGTCCGGGAGGATGACCCGCTGGTGGTCCGCGGTGAGGATGTCCGCGCTCTCGGCCATGAAGTGCACGCCGCAGAACACGATCGAGCTGGCGTNGGGCCGGGCCGCGGCCTGCTGCGCGAGCTTGAAGGAGTCCCCGGTGACGTCCGCGAACGCGATCACGTCGTCGCGCTGGTAGTGGTGGCCCAGGACGAAGACGTCCTCGCCCAGTGCGGCCTTGGCCGCCGCGGCCCGGTCGGCGAGCCCGGGGTCGGCGGCCGGCGGCAGGTCCCCGGGGCACTCCACCCCCCGCTCGCTGGCCGGGTCGGCGTCGCGCCCGAGCAGGAGCAGAGCGAGCGGCGACGCGGTGACGCCCAGGCGGTCCAGGGCTGGGTTGACGGTCATGTCCGCTCCTTCGGGCCGGTCCGGGTGGGCCGCCGCGCTCGCTGCTTGTGGGCTGGTCGTGCTCTCGTGGGTCTGGCCGTGCCGGTGGGTCCGGTCGTGCGCACAGCCGGTGCCGCCCGGTCGGGGCGGCGCTCGCGGCCGGTGGCGCTCCCGGCCGAACTGCCTGCCAGGAGGCTGCGCGCCAATCGCGAAAGTGTGTCAACCATGACAGTGTCCCGGGTGACTCCGAGCGCTAATGGTCGTTCAGACTCTAACTCTGGATCGCCTGGTCTGCGCGAACTTGGACCGGTCGGCCCACCCAACCCGGGGCGGATGTCACTTGCGCGTCGTGGCCGAGCTCCAACTCGCTGGCTACGATGGGAAGCGGATCCCTGCTCGCGGTGTTGAGCAGGAACGGCGGCACGGCAGGTGTGCCGCCCGTGGGGGGTGGTCGTTGTGGCGGCGCCTCCCGCGTACAGCAGCCATGGGTACCAGCCAGCCTGGTGAACCAGGCACGTCCACAAGGGCAGGGAGCAGCCCCTATGACCGTGCAGGACACAACCGAGACCGAGACCAGGCCGAGCAGCGTCGTTCTCACCGACACGGCCGCCGGCAAGGTGAAGACCCTGCTCGAGCAGGAGGGGAGGGACGACCTCCAGCTCCGGATCGCCGTGCAGCCGGGTGGCTGCTCTGGCATGCGCTACCAGCTCTTCTTCGACGAGCGGAAGCTTGACGGCGACACCGTCCTCGACTTCTCGGGCGTCAAGGTCGCCGTTGACCGGATGAGCTTCCCCTACCTCGGCGGCGCGACGATCGACTTCGTCGACACCATCGAGAAGCAGGGCTTCACGATCGACAACCCGAACGCGCAGGGCTCCTGCGCGTGCGGCGACTCCTTCCACTGATCGAACCCGGGCGGGGCGGGGGCCGTCCCGGCGGCCCGAGTCCCCGTTCCGATCGGTACGGGAGTCTGATTTCTCAGTAGGCGGAGCCCGGTGTGACAGCGTTCGTCACACCGGGTTCTGTCGTTCCCGGAGCCGGCGGCCTCGTCGCGGCGCTCAGACGTCGTTGCCCGCGGGCCGTGTGGCGGGCGGTAGGCTGCGCCTTCGTGCGTATCGCCGTGACTGGTTCCATTGCCACCGACCACCTCATGCGCTTTCCGGGGCGGTTCGCCGAGCAGCTGCTTGCGGACCAGCTTGAGCGGGTCTCGTTGTCCTTCCTCGTGGACGAACTCATGATCCGTCGCGGCGGTGTCGCGGCGAACATCAGCTTCGGCCTCGGGCGCCTCGGCCTGAACCCGATCCTGGTCGGCGCGGTCGGCGAGGATTTCGCCGACTACCGGTCCTGGCTGGACCGCCACGGGGTGGACACCGCCTCCGTCTGGGTCAGCGAGATCGCCCATACCGCCCGGTTCGTGTGCACCACGGACAGCGACCTCTGCCAGATCGCCTCGTTCTACCCCGGAGCGATGAGCGAGGCGGCGAGTATCGAGCTTCGTCCGGTGGCCGAGCGGTTCGGTGGGCTCGACCTCGTCGTCATCAGCCCGAACGACCCGCGGGCGATGCTCCGGCACACCGAGGAGTGCCGGGAGCGCGGCTACCCGTTCGCGGCCGACCCCTCCCAGCAGCTCGCGACGATGGACGGCGAGGGCATCCGCTCCCTCGTCAGCGGCGCGGCATACCTGTTCTGCAACGAGTACGAGAAGGCGCTGCTGGAGTCCAAGACCGGCCTGACGGACGCGGAGGTCCTCGGCGGGGTCGGTGTGCGGGTCACCCCCTCGGCAAGGACGGCGTCCTCATCGAGTCGTCCGAGGGCGAGACGGTGAAGGTTCCCGTCGTGCCGGCGCGCAGCACCCCCGACCCGACCGGGGTGGGTGACGCGTTCCGGGCGGGTTTCCTGGCCGGTGTCTCCTGGGACCTCTCGCTGGAGCGGTCCGCGCAGGTCGGCGCGCTGCTGGCGACCCTGGTGCTGGAGACGATCGGTACCCAGGAGTACAGCCTGGAGCAGGCCGAGGTCGCCAAGCGGCTCACCGAGGCCTACGGGCCCGCGGCGGCCGCCGAGATCACCGAAAGACTGCGGACGGTCTGACCCGCGCACGGGCTCCGTCGCAGACCCCGCTCACGGGGCCCGCCGGGCGGCGGCGCCGCCCGGCGGTGCGATCAGCGGCACCGGCGGACGAGGTAGGAGTCACCGCCGAGTGGCGGGTGCTGCGCCGCGACCAGTTCGTGGCCACGCATCCGGCACCAGGCGGCCACGTCGGCCGCCGCCGCGGGGTCGTCCGCCAGCAGCTCGATGAGCTGGCCCACCTCGACGTCGCCCAGGTGCCGGGCGAGCTCGATGATCGGTATTGGACAACGCCGGCCGCGCGCGTCGACGACAGCGCGGGCGGGCTCAGCGCGGGCAGGTTCAGCGCGGGCAGGTTCAGTGCCCCCGGCCGGCGGCGGCGGCCCGCCGGTCACAGGCCCACCGCTCCGGCGCGCTCCCGGATGGCGCGCACCGCGGGGGGCAGCGCGGCCAGCAGCGCGTGGACGTCCGCCTCGGTGGAGTCCCGGCCGAACGAGACGCGCAGGTTGCCGTGGGTCAGCGCGCCCATCGCCACCAGCACGTGGCTCGGGGTGAGGGTGTCGGAGGTGCAGCTCGACCCGGAGCTGACGGCGATGCCGGCGCGGTCGAGCTCGGTCAGCAACGCCTCTCCTTCGACATACAGGCACGAGAAGGCCACCACATGCGGCAGCGCGACCGCCGGCGCGGTCCCGCCGGGGCCCAGCAGCTCGACGTCCTCGACCAGGGCGGGCAGTCGGGTGCGGAGCAGGTCCGCGTAGCCGGCGATGCGCCGCGCCTCCTCGTCGATCTCGGTGGCCCGCACCGCCAGCGCGGCCGCCGCCGCGACGATCGCGGGAACGTTCGGGTAACCGGGTACGCGCCCGTACTCACGCTCGTCCGTCGGCGCGGGCCCGGCCCAGCGGGTGCCGGTCCGAACCACGAGGATCCCGACCCCGGGTGGGCCGCCGAACTTGTGCGCGCTCGCGGTGAGCAGGTCCGCACCCAGCGCGGGCAGATCGACCGGCACCCGCCCCAGCGTCATCGCCGCGTCGGTGAACAGCGGGACGCCGCGTGCCCGCAGCAGCCCCGCGACCCGGGCCACCGGCTGGACGGTGCCGACCTCGTGGTTGGCGTGCTGCAGGGCGGCCACGGCGGTGCCCGGGTGGGCGTCGAGGGCGGCGGCGAAGGCGTCCGGATCAACCCGCCCGTGGCGGTCCACCCCGATCGTCACGACCTGGCCCCCGGCACCTTCGTGGCGCTGGGCGGCGTGCAGGACGCTGGAGTGTTCCACCGCACTGACCAGGACCACGGCGCCGGCCCGGCGGCGGGCCGCGGCGGTACCGAGAAGTGCCAGGTGCGCCGCCGCCGTGCCGCTCGCCGGGAAACTGATCTCGGGGGCGCGGGCACCGATCACACCGGCGACGGTCTCCCGGGCGGCGTCGAGCAGCAGGCGTGCCCGGCGCCCCTCGCGGTACAGCCGCGCGGGGTCGGCCCAGCCGTCGTCGATCGCGGCGAGCAGCGCCTCCCGGGCGACCGGATGCAGCGGCGTGGTCGACGCGTGGTCGAGATAGGCCGGCACCAGAGTGACGCTACGCCCGTTGCGGAGCATCCGGGCACCCCCGCGGCGGCGGGGGACGGGCATTCGCGCAGGGAGGGGAAAGGCCTTGCGGGGTGTCGTGGAGAAAGCAGATGGCCGATACGGCCGTCGGGGGTCCGAACGGGCCCCACCGTCGGCCCGGATCGAGGGCACTCCGGCCTGTCCACGATGCCCCGCGGGTCGTGTCTCACAGCTCCGGACGGGGCCTGCGGCGAGAAGCTCGACCGCTGCTGGGATACGCTGCTGCCGCACCATCTACAGCGTGTCGAAGACAGTCGGAAGACGAAGCAGCGAGGCCGGTTGGACCGGCCGGCCCGCGAAGCGTTTCTACGCGGTCGCGAGGCGGTGGCGGAACTCGGATCCGTCCCCGCCCGCGCGCCCGCTAGTCGTGGGAGGCAGGACCTGGTGAGGAGATCCTTCGGTCGGACCCGGCCGTCGCTCGCGGATGTCGAGGACACGCCGATGGCCCCGGCTGACACCGCTGATGCGGACGAGCTGGCGAGCCGTCGGGTTGGACACCGACGGCCGGCCCGGCGTCGCGTGGGTGCGCGCATGGGCGCCATGCTGGCTGCCGTAGGCCTGCTGGCGACCGCCTGCGACGTCCCCAATTTTGGATTCCCGGAGGGTGTGACCAACCACACCCCGCGGATCTTGAACATGTGGCAGGGCTCGGTGATCGCCGCCCTGGCCGTCGGTGTGTTCGTATGGGCCCTGATCTTCTACGCGGTCGTCGTGTTCCGGAAGCGCAGTGATGTTCTGCCGCGCCAGGTCCGGTACAACCTTCCCGTCGAGATCCTTTACACCGTCGTGCCGGTCGTGATCGTCGCGGGCCTCTTCTACTACACCGCCCGGGACGAGTCCGAGATCACCAAGCTCTCGGACAACCCCGACGTCACGGTGAACGTGATCGGTTTCCGGTGGAACTGGCAGTTCCAGTACCTCGACACCGGCAAGACGCCGGGCAGCAACCAGGTCGAGGTCACCGGACGTCCCGGCGAGGCGCCGGTGCTGGTGCTGCCGGAGGGCCGGTCGGTCCGGTTCGTGCTCACGTCGCCTGACGTGATCCACTCGTTCTGGGTTCCCGAGTTCCTGTTCAAGCGGGACGTCGTCCCCGGGCGGATCAACGAGTTCGAGCTCACCGCAACCAAGACCGGGACCTTTGTCGGTCGATGCGCCGAGCTGTGCGGTACCGACCATGACCGGATGACGTTCTACGTCAAGGTCGTGCCCGGTGCCGAGTACGACCGCTTCATCGAGGAACGGGAGACCGCCGCGATCAGCGCGGCACCGTCCTCCGGCGCCACCACCGGGAGTGTCCAGTGACCCTTCTGCACGAGTCGCCGGCCGGCCCGGCCGGGCACGCCCACGAGGCGGCGGACTCGCACTACAAGCCCCCGATCGCGAATCTGCTGGGCTACCTGCGGACGACGTCCCACAAGGACATCGCGATCATGTACTTCCTGACGTCGTTCGTGTTCTTCGTGGTCGCCGGCATCCTCGCGATCTTCATCCGTGCCGAGCTGGCCCGCCCGGGCCTGCAGCACTTCTCGAACGACCAGTACAACCAGTTCTTCACCATGCACGGCACGCTGATGCTGCTGATGTTCGCGACGCCGCTGGCGTTCGCGTTCGCCAACTACCTCGTGCCGCTGCAGATCGGCTCGCCGGACGTCGCCTTCCCGCGGCTGAACGCGCTGTCCTACTGGCTGTTCCTGTTCGGCAGCCTCACCGTCTTCGCCGGGTTCCTGACCCCGGGCGGAGCGGCGTCGTTCGGCTGGTTCGCGTACGCGCCGCTGAGCAACGCGCAGTACTCGCCGGGCGTCGGCTCGGACCTGTGGGTGCTCGGGCTCACGGTGCAGGGTCTCGGCACCATCCTCGGTGCCGTCAACTTCATCACCACGATCCTGTGCCTGCGTGCCCCGGGCATGACGATGTTCCGGATGCCGATCTTCTGCTGGAACCTGCTGGTCACCTCGATCCTGGTGCTGGTGGCGTTCCCGGTGCTGGCCGCCGCGCTGCTGGCGCTGGCCGCGGACCGAAGGTTCGGTGCCCACATCTTCGACGCCGAGAACGGCGGCGCGATGCTGTGGCAGCACCTGTTCTGGTTCTTCGGGCATCCCGAGGTCTACATCATCGCGCTGCCGTTCTTCGGGATCATCAGCGAGATCATCCCGGTGTTCTCCCGTAAGCCGCTGTTCGGCTACAAGGGCCTGGTGTTCGCCACTGTCGGCATCGGCGCCCTGTCCGTCGCGGTGTGGGCGCACCACATGTTCGTCACCGGCGCCGTGCTGCTGCCCTTCTTCGCCTTCCTGTCGTTCCTGATCGCGGTGCCCACCGGGATCAAGTTCTTCAACTGGATCGGCACCATGTGGCGCGGGCAGCTCAGCTTCGAGGCCCCGATGCTGTTCGCGACGGGCTTCCTGGTGACGTTCCTGTTCGGTGGTCTCACCGGTGTGCTGCTGGCCAGCCCGCCGATCGACTTCCACGTGAGCGACAGCTACTTCGTGGTCGGGCACTTCCACTATGTCGTGGCCGGCCTCATGTTCGCCGCGTTCGCGGGCGTCTACTTCTGGTTCCCGAAGGTCACCGGCCGGATGCTGGACGAGAAGCTGGCGAAGCTGCACTTCTGGTCGCTGTTCCTGGGCTTCAACGCGACCTTCCTGGTGTTCCACTGGCTCGGCACGCAGGGCATGCCCCGGCGGTTCGCGGACTACGGCCCCGACGACGGCTTCACCACGCTGAACACCGTCGCGACGGCCGGTTCGTTCCTGATGGGCCTCTCGACGTTGCCGCTGCTTTACAACCTGTGGTACTCCTACCGCAAGGGCCCGATCGCCGCGGTCGACGACCCGTGGGGTTACTGCAACTCACTGGAGTGGGCCACGTCGTGCCCGCCGCCTCGGCACAACTTCCGGTCGCTTCCGCGTATCCGCTCCGAGCGTCCGGCCTTCGACCTGCACTTCCCGGGGGTCGTCGGAAAGGCGGATTACCACGCCACACCGGAACTCGGTCAGGGAGCAGCACGATGAAGGTCGAAGGCTTCATCTTCAACTTCTTCGGGATATTCGCCGGTGCGGCCGCGCTGGTCTACTGGTTCTGGGCGAAGGACCCGACCGGGACCGCCGCGCTGACGCTCTGCGCCGGCCTCGGCTTCCTGGTCGGCGGCTACCTGGTGTTCACCGGCCGCCGGATCGGTATGCGGCCGCAGGACCTGCCGGACGCGGAGGTCGTCGACGGGGCCGGGGAGCTCGGGCACTTCACGCCGGGCAGCTACTACCCGTTCTTCCTCGCCGCGAGCGCCTCCGTGGCCGCGATGGGCCTGGCCTTCGGCATCTGGCTCACCATCCTGGGTGGCGTGATGACCTTCGTCGCCGCCGTGTGCCTGGTGATGGAGAACTTCTGGCACCCGCCGCTGCCCGAGGACTGATCCAGCAGGTTTCGCGCGAAGGGCCGCGGTCCGGGGGGATTCCCGGGACCGCGGCCCTTGTCGTGTCTGCCGCCAGCCGTGGCCGCGTGGCCCGGCCGGGGTGTGGGGCCCCGCGCTCAGCCCCGGGCTCTGGCCGCGTTCTGGCTCGCGGCGGCCCAGCGCCGCAGGGTGTCGGCGGCCGAGCCGGAGTCGATGGCCTCGGCGGCCCGCCCGAGCTGGGCCGCGATCTGCTCGGTGACGGGCGCGTCCGTGGGGCCGACGGCCGCGACCAGCGCGGCGGCGGTCGCGAGCAGGACGGCGTCCCGCACCGGCCCGGTCTCGCCCGAGAGGATTGTGCGCACCACGCCCGCGTTGTAGGTCGCGTCGGCACCCCGCAGGGCAGTCGTGTCCGGTGGCGCTATGCCGAGGTCGCGCGGATCGAAACGGTCCCGGCGCACCCGTGCCACGCCGGCTCCGCCCGCCGGCCCGCCCGGCGCGGTGACGACCCAGACGGTGGACGGCGCGGCGGTGGTCAGCTCGTCCAGCCCGTCGTCGCCGCGGAAGACCAGACCGCGGGTACCCCGGTCGGCCAGGACGTCGGCGACGATCGGGGCGAGCCGGGCGTCGGCGACACCGATCGTCTGGGCACCTGGCCGGGCGGGGTTCGCCAGCGGGCCGAGGATGTTGAAGGCGGTCGGCACCCCCAGCTCCTTGCGGGTGCTGCCGACATGCCGCATGGCCGGGTGGAAGACCGGCGCGAAGCAGAACGCGATGCCCGCCGCCGCCAGGCAGGCCTCGACACCGGCCGGCGGCAGGTCGATCACCACGCCCAGTTCGGCCAGGACGTCCGCCGACCCGCTCGCCGAGGACGCGGCACGGTTGCCGTGCTTGACGACGGTGACCCCGGCCCCGGCCGCCACGATGGCGGCCATGGTCGACAGGTTCACCGTGTTGGAGCGGTCGCCGCCGGTGCCGCAGGTGTCGACGGCCGCGGTTCGCAGCTCGTCGGCGAGGGTGAGCGGCTCGGCGATGCTCAGCATCGTGCGGACCAGCCCGCCGATCTCCTGGGCGGTCTCGCCCTTGGCCCGCAACGCGATGACGAATCCCGCGACCTGGGACGGAGTGGCCAACCCTCCCATGATCTGCTCCATGGCCCAGGCCGTCTGGTCGGCGGCGAGGGCCTGGCCGGCGAGCAGCGTGCCGATCAGATCCGGCCAGTTGTCGGTGGCCGGGCGCACCGCGGCGGTGCCGGCGGCGTTCGTGGGAGCGGGTGAGGCCGCGGTCGTGGGGGACGGCACGGCCGTCGCCGGCCTCGGTGCCGAACCTGTGCTCGTCATGGGTGTGCTTCCGTCTGCGTCGGGGTGCGTGGGGCCCGGCGGTCGGGCGCGACCACGTCGTCGCGCCCGCGAGGACGTGGTCGCCGGGGTCGTCCAGGTGTTGCTGGGCCGTCCAGATGCGCTGGGCCGTCCAGGTGTTGCGGGCGCCGCGGGGCGCGGCGCTAGTGCGAGCGGGTGTTGACCACCGGACGGCGCACCACGGTGCCGCCGGCCCGCTCGCGCAGCAGCCGGACGACCTCGTCGGTCAGTGTGCCGGGGTCGACGGGGTGGCTGACCACCGCGTCCGCCTGCGACCACGTCGCCAGCCACCGGTCGTCACGCCGGGCGACCAGCAGGAGGGTGGGCGGGCAGTTGGCGACCTCGTTCTTGAGCTGCCGGGACAGCCCCATCCCGCCGGACGGGGTGGCCTCGGCGTCGAGGATGCACAGGTCGGCCTCGCCGTGGTCGACGGCGTCGATGAGCGACGCCGCGTCGGTCACCTCGACGAACTCGATGTCGCCGAGGTCGGCCGCGGGACGGCGCCCGACGGCGGCCAGGACGCGCTCTCGGACGTCCGGCTTGGTCGCGTAGACGAGGACGGTGCTCATGGCGTCCACGGGCCTTTCAACGGGCGACCGCCGTGGCGGCGATCGGGAACGACTGCCGGTACCGGCACTGCGTGGGCACCGGCCGGCGGTCTGGGACCTGGGGCCTTCCGGACCTCGGCATGACCGCGAGAGGCCCCGGCCGTGGTGTCGCTGGTCGCGCCATCCCGGTATCCGCCCNGAAGGCTATCTGTTCGCGGCCTGGCGGTCGCGCGCCCATCCGGCTCCGCCGACACTCCGTGACGACCTGTACGGTCATGGCCGCGTGCGCGGGACATCATCATCGAGCCGGGCCCGCGGCCGCGGGCGGTGCCCCGCCTGACCGGCCAGCCGGATGGTCCAGACCGGAGGGGTTTGCCATCTGACGCGAGTATCAGTGATACTGATACTCGTTCTCAAAGTTTGTCCAGCGTCCGGCCCGCCGCTCGAGATCCCGCGGGACCCCGGCGCGGGCGGCGCCAACCGATGACGGGCGTGATCGATGCCGGAGCGGACCGAACTGCGTCTCACTCCCCAGCGCGGTGCTGTGCTGGGGGTGCTGAAGGCCGCCGACGATCATCCCACGGCGGCCGAGGTCTACGAGCGCGTGCGGATCGCTGCCCCTGGGATCGGCAGCGCCACGGTGTACCGCGCGCTCGCGATGCTGGTGGCGACCGGCCACGCCCTGGAACTGAACCTCGGGGACGGCTCGGCCGCCAGGTACGACGCCAACACCAGCCGGCACGACCACGCCGTGTGCGAGCGGTGCGGCCGCGCCGCGGATGTCGACCATCCCGTCCCGGACGGGATGGTGGCCGAGATCGCGCGGCGGTCCGGCTTCACGATCACCGGTTACGACCTGCAGTTCCGAGGTCTGTGCCCGGAGTGTCAGACCGCCGGCGCGGGCCACGTGCCCGGGCCGGCGGGCGCGGCAGAACATTCACCAGGAAGCTGAAGGAGTTCGCATGCCGAAGCTTGACGGCACCAAGACGCACGAGAACCTCAAGGAGGCCTTCGCCGGCGAGAGCCAGGCGAACCGCCGCTACCTGTACTTCGCCCGCCGGGCGGACATCGAGGGTCTGACCGACGCCTCCGCCCTCTTCCGTGACACCGCCGAGGGCGAGACGGGCCACGCGTTCGGGCACATGGACTTCCTCGCCGAGGTCGGCGACCCGGCGACGGGCGAGCCGGTCGGCAGCACCGCGAAGAACCTCGCGAGTGCCGTTGCCGGCGAGACCTACGAGTTCACCGCGATGTACCCGGGCTTCGCGAAGACCGCCCGCGAAGAGGGCTTCGACGAGATCGCCGACTGGTTCGCGACGCTGGCCCGCGCGGAGAAGACCCACGCCGGCCGCTTCAAGAAGGCCCTCGACGCGGTGACCGCCGAGGAGACCGCGGACGCCTGATCGCGACCGCGCCTCGGTCGGGCGAACAGCCCGTCGGAGCACCAGGGGGTGGGCGCGGGAGAACTCGTGCCCACCCCCGCCCGGGTCGGTCGGCCGCACCCCGCCCGGGACTTCGGCCCAGGGCCGGTGGACCCGCTCCGGCGGGCGCCCCGGCCCGCGCCGGTATCTCGCGGTCACCCGGGCCGGCCCGTGTCCGGTCCCTGGCAGGTCCCGCCCACCCGGATACTTCTCGCAGGTCCGCGGAGGTCCCTGCGCCCCTCGCGACGAGGCAGGAGGTAGCACGATGGCGTTCACCATCGCCGACATCACGACGGACCACCGGTCCTACTCCGCCCGGCGGAGCTCCGCCCGCGCGCGGATGATCCCGATCCGGGCCGAACGGCGCGTCCGGGTCGGGGACATTCTGCTGTTCGAGTTCGAGAACGCGGAGACCCTGCGGTACCAGGTGCAGGAGATGGTCTTCACCGAGCGGCTCACCGCCCCCGACGACGTCGCCCACGAGATCGACGTCTACTCGCGGCTGCTGCCGTCCAGCCACGCGCTCACCGCCACGATGTTCATCGAGCTCGACGAGCTCGGCGCGGTGCGCGACGAGCTGCGCCGTCTGGACGGCGTCCAGCGCGCCATCTCGCTGGAGATCGGCGGGGTCGTGGTGCCCGCGGTCGAGGTTCCCGGCATCGACGAGGACCCGGACGCCCCGAGCGAGACGGTGTCGGTGCACATGTTCCGCTTCCCGCTCACGGACGAGACCCGCGACGCGTTCCGCGATCCCGAGGTCCCCGTCGAGCTGGTGGTGGACCACCCGTCGTACAGCGACGCCGCACCCGTCGTCGGCGCCACCCGGCGCAGCCTGATCGCCGACCTCGCGCTGCCGGGCTGACCTCCCGGGACCGCCGTCTCCGGGATCCGTGGGACCTGCCGGCCGGCTCGGCCGTTATCTCGGACCGGGCCGGGTATGCGTGCCTGCGACAGGCTCGATGCCCGGCCCGAGGGGAGCGGTCCCGTGACCGACGACGACGCCCGCCGCGACGGCGACGACTTCGACCGTGCCCGGGAGACCGGCGCGGACCGCACGTACCCCCACCAGACCCGCGGTGACCTGACCGACGGTGATCTGGTCGGTGGTGATCTGGTCGGTGGTGAGCCGGCCGGCGGGACCACCCGCGCAGGCGACGCGCTGCACCGGCTGGCCCGCGACCAGGACGACTCGGCGGCGCTGGGTGCGCTCGCCACCTCGGACATCCTCGTGCCGGACCTCAGCGACCCGGGGCGGGACAACGGCGACGCGCGGGTGGTGAAGCTCCCCGTCGCCGAGCAGCCCGACGGCCGGCAGTTCGTGCCCACGTTCACCTCCGAGCGGCGGCTGGCCGACGCCCTGCCGGGGGTCGGCCGCTACCGCCGGGTGCCGCTCGGGGCGCTGCTGCGGATGTGGCCCTCCGAGGACCTCATGCTCGCCGTCGACCCCGGGACGGAGGAGGGGCTGACCTTCCCCGCGGAGGGCATCCGCGCGCTCGCCGCACTCGCGGACTGAGCCGTCCGGGCCACCGCGAGCACGGCGCGCCGTCACAGGTGAGGGACACAACAACCGGCGGGCCGCCAAGTGGTCCCCCGGCGTGGCGGACACCTCATCGGGTACCAGAACCTGCGTATTAGCAGGCAGTTCGGGTGTGATCCGCGCGATTTTCGATCTTCTGGACGCGCGTTTCGCGCGTCGTCGACGCCGTGTAGTCCTACCGATTGTCGAACCTACGGTGGCGCGTGCGGCGTCACATGCCAGAATGACCGTCGTGGCCTCAGCCCCTGTCCTCGAGAAGGCTCCTCCAGCGCACCCGGCGGCCAACCGTCCCTCGATGGTCTCGGTCGGCACGGTGGTGTGGCTGTCGTCGGAGCTGATGTTCTTCGCGGCACTGTTCGCGATGTACTACACGATCCGCTCGGTCAACAGCGGTAACTGGCCGCCGGTCACCGGCGACCCGGCCGGGTCCGAGATCGGTCCCGTGCACCTGCACGTCCCGTATGCGCTCTTCTTCACGGTGATCCTGGTCCTGTCCAGCGTGACCTGCCAGCTCGGAGTCTTCGCCGCGGAACGCGGCGACGTCATCGGGCTGCGCCGCTGGTACCTCATCTCGCTGATCATGGGGATCGTCTTCGTCGGCGGTCAGGCCTGGGAGTACTTCAAGGAGAACGAGTTCACCCTGGCGTCGCATGGCTACGGGTCGGTGTACTACCTGACCACCGGGTTCCACGGGTTGCACGTGATCGGTGGGCTGGTCGCCTTCGTTCTGGTGCTGGCCAGGTCGACCTATGGGCGCTTCACGCCCGAGAAGGCGACGTCGGCGATCGTCGTGTCGTACTACTGGCACTTCGTCGATGTCGTCTGGATCGCCCTGTTCGCCACCATCTACCTCCTCCAGTGAGCGACATGACCACATCCAAGGCATCCGAATCCGCGGGGTCCTCGTCCGCGGGCGAGGCCGGCAGATCCCGGCTCGTCCCGGCGAGGATCGCCCGGCGATCCCGGTCGACCTCCGCGCGTCGCCGTCGACGGTCGTCGTCCATCGTCCTGCTCCTCGGCCTGCTGGCCACGGGAGTGATGTGGACGGTGCTCGCTCCCGGGGGCAACGCGACGGAGACTCCGGACGCGAACGAGGCCGTGCGCCAGGGTCGCGCCCTGTACCTGCAGGGGTGTGCCAGCTGCCACGGCCTGGAGGCCCAGGGGTCCGCCGAGGCTCCGAGCCTGATCGGTGTCGGCGCGGCCGCGGTGGACTTCCAGATGTCCACGGGCCGCATGCCGCTCGCCGCGCCCGNGGCGCAGGCCGACCGCAAGGACCCGCTCTACTCGGAAACACAGATCGACCAGGTCGCGGCCTACATCCAGTCGTTGGGTGGCGGCCCCGAGGTCCCGAACGTCACGGAAGCCGAGCTCAACGACGCCGACCTCGCCGAGGGCGGAGAGCTCTTCCTGACGAACTGCGCCCAGTGCCACCAGGCCGCCGGCGCCGGCGCACCGCTGACCTACGGGAAGTTCGCGCCGTCGCTCAGCCAGGCCACCACCAACCAGGTCATCGAGGCCATGCGGACCGGACCGGAGTCCATGCCGGTGTTCGGCCCGGGCCAGATCACCGATGAGGAGGCCGTCGCGGTCGCCGCGTACGTCCGCCACCTCCAGGAAGCCCCGGCTCCCGGTGGTGCCTCGATCGGCAAGTACGGCCCGGTTCCCGAGGGCCTGGTCGCGATCGTCATCGGTCTTGGCGCGCTGCTCGGCGTCTGCCTCTGGATCGGAGCGAGGCAGNAACTGTGAGCGCCAGCCAGGGTCCGACCGGGCCGGAGTCCGCGGCCGGCGACGAGCAGCCGCCGGATTCCCCCGAGCGCCGCATGCACTACGCCGGCTATCAGGGAGAGCCGGCCGACAAATCAGACCAGGACTCGATGAGCAGCATCTTCAAAAGGACGAAGCACCCGGTCGACACCGCCGGGCACGCCAAGGACGCCGCCGACCCCCGAGCCGGTGGCCCGGATGTCCCCGACGCGGGACATGACGGACCCGAGGTGCTCGGCACACCCCCGCACCAGACCGACTCCTCCCAGAGCCCGGAGACCACGGTCATGCGGTCCGGTGGTGCCGCCACCGCGACGGCGCGGGGCAGCGGTGGCGGCGGGGGAGTGGTCCCCCGCGCGCCGCACACCGCGGAGTACGACCGGCGGGCGTCGCGGCGTGCCGAGCGGCTCATCGCCTTCTGGTTCGCCATCTCCGTCGCCGGCACGGTGGGCTTCGTCATCACCAACTTCGTCGGTGACAAGCACGAGGCGTACTACACGCCCTGCATGGGCGCCGCGCTCGGCATGGCGCTCGGTGGCCTCGGGATCGGCATGGTCCTGTGGGCCAAGCGCCTGATGCCGCATGAGCACGCGGTGCAGGAGCGGCACGAGTTCACCTCCTCGCAGGAGGAGATCGCGCTCACCGAGGACGAGGTCGCTCTCGGCTTCGCCGACACCGGCCTCGCCAAGTACCCGCTCCTGCGGCGCAGTCTGCTGGCCGCCGGCACGGTGCTCGGTGGGCTGCTGGTCGTGCCGCTGCTCAACCTGACCAACAGCAAGCCGGGCAAGAAGCTCGACCACACCCACTGGGTCAAGGGCGCCCGCCTGGTCAACCTGCAGGGCCGCTACGTCAAGCTCGGCGACATCGCGATCGGTGGCATCGAGACGGTGCTCCCGGCGATCCCGGTGAAGGAGGCCGACGGCAGCATCTCCTACGAGCCGAAGGTCGACCTGCACGCCAAGGCGGACAGCACCACGATCCTCATCCGCCTGGAGCCCGGCGTGAACAAGCCGCGCGAGGGCCGCGAGGACTGGGCCGTCGACGGTCACGTCGCCTACTCGAAGATCTGCACGCACGCCGGCTGCCCGGTCAGCCTCTACGAGCAGCAGACCCACCACCTGCTCTGCCCCTGCCACCAGTCGGTGTTCGACGTGCCTGACGGGTGTCGGGCGATCTTCGGGCCGGCGAGCCGCTCCCTGCCGCAGCTCGCCATCGCGGTGGATGACGAGGGCTACTTCATCGCCCGTGACGGGGACTACACCGAGCCCGTCGGCGCCGCGTTCTGGGAGCGCTCATGACCACCGAATCCGCACCCGTGCCGAAGTTCCAGAAGCGGCCGACGCCGGCGCGCAAGGTCAACCGCGCCATCGACGAGCGGTTCGGGACCCAGACGGCGATCCGCCGGAACTTCAACAAGGTGTTCCCGGACCACTGGTCCTTCCTCATCGGTGAGATCGCGCTCTACAGCTTCGTGGTGCTGCTGCTCACCGGCATCTATCTGACGCTCTTCTTCGACCCGTCGAACGTTGAGATCATCTACAACGGCTCGTACGTGCCGCTCAAGGGCGTCGAGATGAGCCGCGCCTACGCGTCGACGCTGGACATCAGCTTCGACACCCGGGCCGGTCTGGTGTTCCGCCAGATCCACCACTGGGCGGCGCTGATCTTCGTCGCGTCGATCATCGCCCACATGATGCGGGTGTTCTTCACCGGGGCGTTCCGCAAGCCGCGTGAGGTCAACTGGCTGATCGGCATCGGCCTGCTGATGCTGGCGCTGGTCGAGGGTTTCGCCGGCTACTCGCTGCCGGACGACCTGCTCTCCGGCACCGGCCTGCGGATCGCGGCGTCGATCGCCCAGTCCATCCCGGTCATCGGTACCTGGGCGTCGTTCCTGGTCTTCAACGGCGAGTTCCCGGGCGAGAACTTCATCCCGCGGCTGTACGTGGTGCACATCCTGCTCGTGCCGGGCATCCTGCTNGCGCTGATCGGTGCGCACATGGGCATCCTGTGGCACCAGAAGCACACCGACTTCCCCGGCCCGGGCAAGACCGAGCACAACGTGGTCGGCCACCGGGTCTTCCCGGTGTTCGCGGTGAAGTCCGGCGGCTTCTTCATGCTGACCTTCGCGGTGCTCGCCCTGCTCGGCGGCCTCGCCCAGATCAACCCGATCTGGACGTTCGGCCCGTACGACCCGGCCAAGGTCAGCTCGGCGTCCCAGCCCGACTGGTACATCGGCTTCCTGGACGGGTCCACCCGGCTCATGCCGCCGTGGGAGTTCCGCGGCCTCGGGCACACCATCCCGGCGCTGCTCTGGCCGACGGCCATCCTGCCCGGCGTGCTGTTCACGCTGGCTGCGCTCTACCCGTTCCTGGAGGCGAAGTTCACCGGGGACCGGGCGTCGCACAACCTGCTCCAGCGCCCGCGGGAGACCCCGACCCGCACCGCGCTGGGCGTGATGAGCCTCAGCTTCTACCTGGTGCTGTGGATCTCCGGTGGTAACGACATCATCGCCCACACGTTCAGCATCTCGCTGAACGCGATGACCTGGGCGGGCCGCATCGGCCTGATCGTCGTTCCCCCGATCGCGTACTGGGTCACCAAGAAGCTGTGCATCGCGCTGAACGAGCGGGATCACGAGATCTCGGCGCACGGCATCGAGACCGGCATCATCCGCCAGCTCGCCAACGGCGAGTTCGTGGAGGACCACCGGCCCAAGCCGCCGCCGGTGTCCGACTATCCGCAGGTGCCGACCGACCGGATCCCGCTCCCGAGCGGCAACGGCGACGGCGGTCACGGCAAGGGGCTCGCGCGCCGGGCCGGCGCGGCTGTCGGTGGCTTCTTCACCGAGGAGTCCGAGAAGCCGGTCGCCGGTGGCACGGGCTCCGGCGTGGGCGGTGGTCCCGGCAAGCACTGAGCCGCCGCGCATCGCGGTGCCGCGCGCCCCGCGGGCGGCACCGGCGTCTGGAGGAGCCGAAGAGCCGAAGGGGCCTCGCGAAGGGCCATCCCCGTCACCGACGGGGATGGCCCTTCGTCTTTGCCGTCAGGATGTGGGCCAGACCGGGTCGTGGCTGTCGTCCGGCCGGGCGAACCGCTGGGCGGCCCGGATCGCGCCGTGTGCCGGCCAGCTCCACTCGCCTTCCAGCCGCACCAGGCGGACTCCCGGGGCCGCCAGCCACCGACCGATCCGCTCGGTCTCCTCCACCGACGCGGCGGGGGTCGGGCCGGGGGCGGGCCGGACGGTCTCGGCGCTCGCCACGACCGCGTCCACCCACGGCCTGGGGTCGATGCCGCGCGGCACCGAGGCGGCGGAGACGAGACGACCGTGCCGGATCACCGAGAGATCCCAGCCGGCGTCGGCGGTGGGTGCCGCGGCGACTATCTCCGGGACGCGGGTCAGCGCGGCGAGCCGCTGCCGGCGCGCGGCCGCCCGCAGGTAGCCGGCCAGCCGGTCGCGCACCTCGCCGGCCTCCTCATAGCGCTGCTGTGCCGCCAGCTGGGCGATCTGGCGCCCGAGGGCATCCTGCACCGGCGCCGGGTCGCCGGTCATGGCGTCGCGGGCGGCGTCGATGACCGCGCCGTACTCCGCCACGCTCTGCCGGCCGTCGCACGGCGCGCCGCAGCGCCCCAGCTCGGCGAGCACGCACGCGGCCGTCGGGCGGCGCGGCGTCAACCGGGTGGTGCACTGCCGAACCGGGAGGGCGGCCAGCAGCGCGGCCTGCGCCTCGTCGGCCGCCCGGGTGCTGGTGAACGGGCCGAGGTAGGTGACGCCGTCCCCCAGGGAGCGGACCCGGGAGAGCCGGGGAAAGGGCTCGTCGGTCAGGCGCAGGTAGACCGCCCGCTCGGGGTTGCGGGAGCGGCGGTTGTAGGGCGGTTTGTACTGGGCGATCAACCGCAGCTCCCGTACCTGCGCCTCCAGGGCGTGCGCGCAGCCGATCGCGTCCACCCGCTCGGCGAGGGCGACCATCTCCGCCATCCGGGTCCGCGGCTCGCTCGCGGTGAAGTAGTTGCGCACCCGGGAGCGCATCGAGCGGGACGTGCCGACGTACAGCGGCCGGCCCGATCCGTCCCGGAAGATGTAGACGCCGGGGCCGGTCGGCAGGTCGTCGGCGAGGTGGCGCTTGCGCCGCTGGGCCGGGGAGACCCGCGCGCTGTACTCCCGCAGATCCTCGATCGTGCTGATGCCCAGGTTGCCCAGGCGCTCGAACAGCCCGTGCAGGACGTCGACCGTGGCCCGGGCGTCGGCGAGCGCCCGGTGGTTCGGCCGGGTCGGGCTGCCGAACAGTGCGGCGAGCGACGACAGCCGGCAGTCCGGCGACTCGTCCCGGGTCACCACCCGGCGCGCGATCCGCACCGTGTCGAGGTGCTCCCAGGACGGGACGGGGTAGCCGCAGGACTGCGCCGCGGCGCGCAGGAAACCGAGGTCGAACGGCGCGTTGTGGGCGACGAGCACGGCCCCGCGGGAGAACTCCAGGAAGGTCGGCATGACCTCGTCGAGGGCGGGCGCGGTGACCAGCATGGCGGTGGTGATGCCGGTGAGCACGGTGATCGCCGCCGGCACCGGGCTGGTGGTGCGGACCAGGGTCGACATCTCGCCGAGGACCTGGCCGCCGCGCACCTTCACCGCGCCGATCTCGGTGATCTCGGCGGTCGCCGGTGACCCGCCGGTGGTCTCCAGGTCGACGACGACGAAGGTGAGGTCGGAAAGCGGACGGCCGAGCTCCGCCAGGCTCGCCTGGCGCGGCATCCCACCGGAGCGGACGGGAACAGGGCACACGGGGCACACCCTAGGCGGCGGGTGCGACATTCCCGCGCCTTGCGGACGTCGGATCAGGCGTCGGCTCAGGCGTAGGGGCGGGCGAACGCCGTGGGCCCGGCGCTCATCAGGCGGAACTCGTTGCCCTCGGGGTCTCGCAGCACGTAGCCCGTCTCCCCATGTGCCTCGTACCGGGACTGCTGGCTCGCGCCCAGCGACGTCAGCCAGCCGACCACCCGCTCGGCGTCGACCGCGTACAGCTCCAGGTGCAGCCGGTTGGTGTTCTCGTCGTCCGGCACCGCCTGGTCGTCCCGGCGACCCGGCCGGCGTCCCACCCACCGCGAGGAGCGCTGCCGGGGCCGCCGCCGCAGCAGGAGCTTGGGCCCGACTCCGGCGGGGTGGCGCAGCAGGGCCGCGTCGTCGGCCTGCTCGGACACCTCATAGCCCAGAGCGGCGGACCAGAACCGGATCATTGTGCCCACATCGGAGCAGTCGACACTGATACGGCCGACTCTGATGCCGTTCGTCTCAAACCTGGCCACTCGAAGCATCATTCCGTATGAACCGGCGTGTTGGTGCACTGGTGTGCTTCCGGCGTGTCCGACTGGTGGCCCCAATGCACGATTTTCCCGTTTTGTTCCAAAGTCAGGAAAACGGCGGGTTAACGTAGTGCCCTGGTCGAGCGGATTCCGGTGCCGTGGTGCCCGAGTCCGTCGCCGGGTCCGGCGGCCGGTCCGGGCGGATGTCGAGCCGCGCGTGCCACCGGGGTGATCTCGGTAGGGTCCCGCTATGACCAGTGTCTTCACACGGATCATCAACGGCGAGCTGCCGGGCCGCATCGTGTACTCGGACGAGGTCTCGGTGGCCTTCCTGTCGATCGCGCCGGTCCGTCCCGGCCACACCCTCGTCGTGCCGCGGCTCGAGGTCGACCACTGGATCGACCTGCCCGACGACGTGGTGCGCTCGGTCTGGAGCGCCGCGGCCACCGTCGGGCGGGCTATCGACACGGTCTTCAGGCCGCGCCGGGTGGCGGCGATGCTCGCGGGGCTGGAGGTTCCGCACACCCACGTCCACCTGTTCCCGATCGACTCGGAGTCACAGATGAGCTTCTCGCTCGCCGACCCGGATCCCGACCCGGCGATGATGGACGACGTGGCCGAGCGGCTCCGGGCCGCGCTGGCCGGCAAGGGCGCGCCCTGACCGCCGGAGTGCGTGTCGGAGTGCGTGTCGGAGTGCGCGTCGGACGGCCGGCTGGCCCTCCCGACGACCTGCCCGGTACCCGTCCCGGTCCGGAACGGAAGGCGTCCTGAGATCCCGCGCCCTCCCGCGGGCCGGCCGCTCCGTGGGCGGGAGGGCTTCGGTCNGGTAGGGCGCAGGATTTCGGGGGGCGCGCGGGCCCGCCAGGCTTCCGGACTACCGGGAGGGCACAGGACTGGCTGGCGGGTGCACCGCGCTCAGAGCTGGAACTTCGCCGCCTGCACGGCGAACAGCGGCTCCCAGTTCAGTGTGTGGTGGCCGGCGGGCGCGTCGATGATCAGCAGACCGGTGACCTTCTGGCCGGCCTTGACGTCGCTCGTGTAGAGCTCGGGCTCCACCGAGCTGAACTCGCCGTCGTAGCGGCTGCCGTCAGCTGTCTGGACGTAGAAGTCCGTCGGCGCCGCGGAGGTCTCTCCGCGGGAGACCTCCACGGTGGCGTTGACGACGTAGTAGGCGCCCTGGACGGGCGGGTCGCCGTACTCCTCGACCCGGCGGGTGGAGGTGCAGACCCAGTTGATGGTGACCTTGGCCTCGAAGTCGCTGATCGAGGACCTCGCGTTCCCGGTGACCGTCGCGCTGCCGCCGATGGTTGCCACCCCCGCGGGGGCCTGGCCCGGGGTGAGCGCGACGCAGCCCTCGGGCGCGTTGGGCTGCTGCGGCCCGGCGGCGCCGCCGTCGGCGGGCGCGGTTCCGGTGGGCCGGGGCGCGGCGCCCGGCAGCGTGGGAGCGGCGACCGGCCCGCTGCCGACACCCGGGCTGGCGGTGGTGGGGGCGGCCGTGACCGAGGAGTCGTCGTCCTTGGTGGCGAACACGATGACCAGGCCGAGAACGACGGCCGCGACGATCGCCAGCGGGACGATGATCAGGGCGGGGTTGCGGCGCTGCGGGGCCGGGCCGCCGGGCCCGCCCGGCTGAGGCCAGTTCCCCGGCTGCTGGTAGCCCTGCGGGTACTGGGCCTGGTAGTCACCCGGCGGGTACTGGCCCGGGTAGCCGGTGGGCTGCTGCCACCCTGTGCCCGGCTGTCCCGGCTGTCCCGGCTGTCCCGGCTGCCCGCCTGGCGCGGGCCACCCGGCGCCGGCCTGCCCGGGCTGTCCCCACGGCGTGTCGGTGCCCTGCGCCGGCCACTGCTGCTGCGGCTGCCCCGCTCCCGGCCAGGAGCTCTCCGGGGTGGGCCCCGCGGCGGGCGGCGTGCCCCAGCCGCCGACGGGGGTGGTCGCGGGCCAGCCACCCTCCTGCCCGGCCGCGGGGGCGCCCGTGCCCCACTGCGGCTGCGACGGGGGTATCGGCGCGGGCGGTGGTGTCGCCGTCGGGCCGGCCGGCTGGCCGCCCGCGTCCGGCGGCGGCTGCCAGGAGCTGTTCGGCGCCCTCCAGGTCTCCTGGTTGTCCTGACCGGGGGAGGGCTGGCCAGGTGGGGTCTGGTCGGTCACGAGGGTCCTCTCGACGGCCGCCGCCGCACATGCAACGAGGCAGAGCACACAATAAACACGGCGAGGTTACATAAGTCCGATTTCGGCTGCTCAATGGGCTCCATTCGCCGGTATCGGGTTCGTTGATCGAGTGCGCGGTATCGGCTGGCGGCAGCTGCCTTCGTCGCCGTGTGGCGGTGAATTTCACCGATGGCCGCCGTCCAATGCTGGTCGTCGCGGTTTGCGTTTGGATCGCCGCGTTCACGGGCGGACCGGCTTCAGGTCGCCGCCCCCCGTCGCCGGCTGGCGGCGTTCGGTAAGCGATAGCGCGCTCCGCGGGGCGGTGGCGGCCGGAGTCGGATCCCCGACAGCCGCGCGAGTGGCCCGTGGCTGTCGGAACAGCCAGCCGGGTCCGGGAAGGCGAGTCGACCGACCGATACTCTGGACTGTCGCTGTCGTCGTTCCGTTCCGGAGTCCCCGTGCCCGTGGTGCTGCATCGACCGCCCGGTCGGCCACGGTCGGTCAGCGGCCTGGACCGGTGCTTTTTCGTGTTCGTCTCGTCACCGCGGGCAGCCGCGGCGGTGCTGCGGCGGCCCGCCAGCCGGTGTAGGTCGGGCGAATGAACGAGGCGCTTCCCGCGGACGTACGCGCACAGGTGGTCTCGTACGCCGCGGACACCCTGGCCGACCTCGCGGAGGCGGTCGTGCCGCCCAGCCTGGTCGCGGTACGCCGGTTCAAGCCGTCCCGCCGGGCTCGCCTCGGGGCCGTCCCGCTCGCGTCGGCCATGGAGCACGACGCCCACTTCCGCGGCCGGGTCGCGGAATGGGTGCGCCGGACGAACCCGGACCTGGTCGCCGCCATCACCGCCCCGGACGGTCCGCCGCCCGCCGCGCCGCCCNCCCAGGTGGCCGCGATCGCGTACATCCTGCGCCACGCGGACTGGGCGGAGCTCGTCGAGGAGGCGGCCCGGTCGTCGGAGCGGGCGGTCTCCTCGGCGCGGATCGACGAGGCGGCCAGGGAGGTCAGCCGTCTCAACGAGCAGCTCGAGGCCGTGCGGCGGCTGGCCCGCACCGAGCAGGATCAGCTGCGCGGGCAGCTGGACCAGGCCCGGGCCGAGGCGGAGGATCTCCGCCGGCGGCTGCGGACCTCGGCCGACCGGGTCCGGCGGGCCGAGGCGGCCGCCCGGGAGACCAGCCTCGCCGCCCAGACGGAGCGGGACGCGGCGTTGCAGGCCGCCCGGGAGAGCGACGCCGAGGCCCGGCGCCTGCGGGCCCGGATCAGTGATCTGGAGGCGGCGGCCTCGGCGACCCGCCGGGACAACCGCGAATCCCGCAGCCAGGACGACGCGCGGATGCGGGTGCTGCTCGACACCCTGATGGCCGCGGCGAACGGCGTGCGCCGTGAGCTCTCACTGCCGACGACCGTCGCGCGGCCGGCCGACCTGCTCAGCCGCGCCGAGAACGGCCGCGGCTTCGACCCGTTCTCCGCCGTCGGCGCCCGCGGGCGGTCCGACGACGACCCCTCGCTCATCGACGACGTTCTCGTGATCCCGGGCCTGCATCTGATCATCGACGGCTACAACGTCACCAAGCGCGGCTACGGCAGCCTGACCCTGCAGGCGCAGCGGGCGCGGCTGCTGGCCGGCGTCGGTGCGCTGGCCGGCCGCTCGCTGGACACGGAGGTGACGGTCGTCTTCGATGCGACGGCGGTCCTGGCCCGCCCCGTCGGCGTGGCGATGCCGCGTGGCGTGCGCGTCGTGTTCAGCCAGGCCGGCGAGCTCGCCGACGACGAGATCCAGCGTCTCGTCCGGGCCGAGCCGCAGGGGCGGCCGGTGGCCGTGGTGACCTCCGACCGGGAGGTCGCGGACAACTGCGCCGCTCTCGGCGCCCGCACGGTCTCCTCGGACGCCCTGCTGGCGCGGCTGGATCGCTAGTCCGTTCCCGGCCGGCCGGCCGGCCCGGCCCGGCCGAGGCCCGGCACGGGCGAAAAACTGTCGGACCCCCCTTCTACCGTGTGCGGTGTCGAACTGGTGTCCGATTCCGCCATGATCGGCAGGCTCTCGCCAGAGCGCCCTGCCGGCCGCGCGGGTGGGGGCGAGAGGTGAGCACGATGCTGATCGACTGCGACGCATGTGTGGCCCAGAACGTCGCCTGTGAGGACTGTGTGGTGACCTTCCTGCTGGCCGCACCGAGCGGCGGTGTGGGCTGGGACGGCGGTGTGGGCTGGAGCGGCGGGGTGGGCTGGAACGGCGGTGTGGACTGGGACGATGACGAGCGCCGTGCGCTGGCGGCCCTGGCCGAGGGCGGTCTGATCCGCATGCCGCGGCGGTTCCGGGCGGCCTGACCGGCGCCGCGGCGGTGCCGCCCCGCGTTCGGCCGGTCTCGGGCCGGCGTCTTCGGGGCCGCCGCGGCTTGTCGCCGCCCGCGGCCGGAGCGGTCTGTGTGTGGGTGGCTGCGCCGGGAGGTCGCGTGTTGGCGTTGTGTGTCCCAGGCGAGCCCTGGCAGAGGTGATGCGGGAGCATGGCCGCGTGCGGGTGCTCGCTGTGACCAATGATTTTCCGCCCCGTCCGGGAGGAATTCAGGCTTACGTCCACAACTTCGCCTCTCGGCTGCCGTCCGACGAGGTCGTCGTCTACGCGCCGGCCTGGCGGGGCGCCGCCGAGTTCGACGCGGCGGCGCCGTTCCCGGTGGTGCGGCATCCCACGTCGCTGATGCTGCCCACCCCGGATGTTCTGCGCCGCGCGCGGGAGATAGCCCGGGCGGAGCGGTGCGACACCCTCTGGTTCGGCGCCGCGGCCCCACTCGGCCTGCTGGGAGCGAGGCTGCGCCGTGACATCGGCGTGCGCCGGGTGGTGGCCAGCACCCACGGCCACGAGGTGGGGTGGGCCGCGCTGCCCGGGTCACGCCAAGTCCTGCGCCGGATCGGTTCGACCACCGACGTCGTCACCTATCTGACGGACTACACGCGGGTCCGGCTCGCGCCGGCGTTCGGGCCGCGCCCCGACCTCGCCCGGCTGCCCAGCGGCGTCGACCCGGACCTGTTCCGTCCCGGTGAGGGGCGGGACGAGATGCGGAAGCGGTACGGCCTCGACGGCCGCCCCGTGGTCGTGTGCGTGAGCCGGCTGGTCCCCCGCAAAGGCCAGGACATGCTGATCAGGGCCCTGCCGGCACTGCGTCGGCGGGTACCGGGGGCCGCGCTCCTGCTGGTCGGAGGCGGGCCGTACCGGCAGGAGCTCGCCCGGCTGGTTCGGGAGAACGACGTCGCCGACCACGTGGTGCTGACCGGCTCGGTGCCCTGGGAGGAGCTGCCGGCCCACTACGCCGCCGGTGACGTGTTCGCCATGCCGTGCCGCAGCCGGCGGGCCGGGCTGGAGGTGGAGGGCCTCGGGATCGTCTATCTGGAGGCCTCGGCGACGGGCCTGCCGGTGGTCGCGGGCCGCAGCGGGGGAGCCCCCGATGCGGTCCTCGACAACCGGACCGGCGTGGTGGTGGATGGCCAGGACCTGCGCGGCCTCGTCCGCGCGGTCGGCGACCTGCTGGCGGACCCGGACCGGGCCCGCTCGATGGGCACGGCCGGGCGGGCCTGGGTCGAGCTGCGCTGGCGCTGGGACGTCCTGGCCGCCCAGCTGCGGGACCTGCTGGTCGCCTGAGCCGGGCCGGGCCGGGCGGGCTCCCGGAGCCCGGCTCCGCGCCCCGCTCCGGGAGCCCTCCGCGAGCCGCCCGGCTTCCGCGGCGCCCGTACGGTCAGCCGGTGGCGCCGGCCGGGGCGTAGATGCGCTCCACCGTGTCCGCGTAGCGCGCCAGCACCACGTTGCGCTTGACCTTGAGGCTCGGTGTGAGCTCGCCGTCGGCGATGGTGAAGTCCCGCGGCAGGATCACGAACTTCTTGATTGCCTCGGCATGCGAGACGGTGGCGTTGGCCGCGTCCACGGCACTCTGGATCTCGGCCGTGAGCTGGACGTCGTCGACGAGGTCGGCGGCGGTCGTCTCCGCCGGGCGGCCGTGCGCCTTCAGCCACCCGGGGAGCGCGTCGGGGTCCAGGGTGATCAGCGCGCCGATGAACGGCCGCTGGTCGCCGACCAGCATCGCCTGCCCGACCAGGGGGTGCTGCGCGATCCGCTGTTCGAGCGGGGCCGGCGCGACGTTCTTGCCCCCCGCGGTCACCAGGATCTCCTTCTTGCGGCCGGTGATGCGCAGATGCCCGGTCTCGTCGAGCGAGCCGAGGTCTCCGGTGCGCAGGAAGCCGTCCGAGTCCAGCGCCTCCTTGGCGGCGGTCTCGTTGTTGCGGTAGCCGCTGAGGACCAGGTCGCCGCGCAGGAGGACCTCGCCGTCGTCCGCGATGCGGACCGTGACCCNCGGCAGCGGCAGGCCCACGGTGCCGATCTTCAGGGATTCGGGGCGGTTCACCGTCGCCGCGGCGGTGGACTCGGTGAGCCCGTAGCCCTCGAGAATGACGAAACCGATGCCGCGGAAGAAATGGCAGAGCTGGTTGCTCAGCGGAGCGCCGCCGCTGATGCCGTGGGTGATGTTCCCACCCAGCGCGGCCCGCAGCTTGCCGTAGACCAGCCGGCTGAACAGTGCGTGCCGCAGCCGCAGCACCGGCCCGGGGCCGCCCTGGTCCAGGGCCCTGCTGTAGGCGACCGCGGTGGCCTCGGCGGCGTCGAAGATCCGGCCCTTGCCCGCGGCGTGCGCTTTGGCCCGGGCACCCGCGTACACCTTCTCGAACACCCTCGGCACCGCGAGGATGAAGGTCGGCTGCACTTCGGCGAGGTCCGCCAACAGGGTGTTGATGTCCGGCGCGTAGGCGATGCAGCGGGCGTTGTTGATGATGGTGCACTGCATGGTCCGCGCGAGCACGTGGGCCAGCGGGAGGAACATCAGTGTCGACGCGTCTTCGGTGAAGTGGTTCGGCATGGTCACCGCGCTGGCCATGGCGTTGAACAGCAATGCGCGGTGCGAGAGCTCGCAGCCCTTCGGCCGGCCGGTCGTCCCCGAGGTGTAGATGATCGTGGCGATGCTGTCGGCCACGACCTCGGTGCGGGCGGCGGCGAGCTGCTCCGCGTCGACGCCCGCGGCCGCCNCGGCCTCGCCGAGCGTGTCCAGCGCGCCGCGGTCCAGGACGAGCACGTCCCGCAGGGCGGGCAGCCGGTCGCGGACCTCGGCGACCAGCGCCGCGTGGGCGTCCGTCTCGACGGCGGCGAGCACCGTCCCCGAGTCGGAGATGATCCATTCGATCTGGTCCGCGCTCGACGTCTCGTAGATCGGCACCGTGACGGCACCCGCCGCCCAGACCGCGTAGTCGAGGACCGTCCACTCGTACCGGGTGCGGCTCATGATCGCGAACCGGTCCCCGGGCCGCAGGCCGAGGGCGACCAGCCCGGCGGCGGTGCGCACGACCAGGTCACGGAACTCGCGTGCGGTCATGTCCGTGTACCCGCCGCCCGCCCGGTAGCGGACGATGACCTTGTCCGGGACGCGTTCGGCGTTGGCGAACACGTCGTCGGTGAGCGTCATGTCGTCCGCCACGGTGACCTGGGCGGGAGAGGTGTACTCGCGCACGGGAGCTCCTTGGAAGGCAGGCCGTCCGGCTGGGGACCGCTGATGCCGGTGTGCTGGTGGACGGGCGTGTGGTGCTTCGAGGGCCCGGTTTTCGTCTTTGTGCCGACAGTGGGTCAAGTGACGTTAGCCTGTGAGCCGCGCCACCGCGAGTACTCCACTGCGCGCACCTCCGTCGTTGTGCCCGTTGTGGTCTCTGGTGTCTGGTCCCGCCGGCGGCGCGCGGATGGTGCCCGGAACGGTCGCTCCCCTAAGCTCATCCAGGTGCGGGTGCATGTTGTGAGCGATGTCCACGGGCGTTCGGACGCGCTCCCGGCCGCCGCCGAAGGCGCGGATGCCTTCATCTGTCTCGGTGACCTGATCCTGTTCGTCGACTACCGGGACCACAGTCGCGGAATCATGGGCGACCTCTTCGGCGCCGAGGCGGTGGGCCGGATGATCCAGCTGCGCACCGAGCAGCGTTTCGACGAGGCGCGCGAGTGGTCCCGCAGTCTGTGGGGCGGCCTCGACGGCGACCGCGCGGACATCGTCGAGGCCGCCGTCCGGCGCCAGTACGCGGCCATGTTCGCGGCCTTCCCCACGCCGACCTACCTCACCTACGGGAACGTCGACCGGCCGGACCTCTACCCGGACTTCCTGCGGGACGGGGTGCATCTGCTCGACGGGCAGACCACGGAGATCGGCGGGCTGACGTTCGGGTTCGTGGGCGGCGGGCTGAAGACGCCGATGAACACCCCCTTCGAGATCGACGACGAGGACTACGCCGCCAAGGTGGCCGCCGTCGGCGCGGTGGACGTCCTGTGCTGCCACATTCCCCCGCACGTCCCGGAGCTGGTCTACGACACCGTCGCCGGGCGGTTCGAGCGTGGCAGCAAGGCCGTGCTGGAGGCAATCCACGAGACCCGGCCGCGGTACGTGCTGTTCGGGCACGTGCACCAGCCGCTGGTCGCGGAGCTGGAGATCGGGGCCACCCGCTGCGTCAACGTGGGCCACTTCAACGCACGAGGCACGCCATACGTCCTCGAGTGGTAGGAGACCCGGTGCGGCGCTCGGGTTCCGGTAGCCTCAACGATCGATCGGGCATTCGTCCTACGCCCTGTGGCACGGGTCGGTCGGCACCGCCGGCGTCAGCGGGCGGCCTCGCTCGTCGGACCCTCGGGTCGGCCGGGCGATGAGATGTGGAGGTGCGGACGGCTTATGGCGGATCACGCGGAGTCGTCGATCGTCATCGAGGCCCGGCCGGCGGTCGTGATGGGGACGATCGCCGATATCGCCGCCTACCCGACCTGGGTCGGCCAGATCGAGGAGGCCGAGATCCTCGAGGTCGGCCCCGAGGGCCGCCCGCGGCAGGCCAGGTTCCGGATCAACGCGGTCGTGGTGAAGGACGAGTTCGTCAACGAGTACACCTGGAAGGGTGACGAGCAGGTCACCTGGAGCCTCGTCTCCGGTCAGGCGATGTCCGCCCAGGACGGCGGCTACACGCTGCGTGACCTCGGCGACGGTCGCACCGAGGTGACGTACGAGCTCACGGTCGAGCTGAAGGTCAAGCTTCCGGGCCTGCTGCGCCGCAAGATCCAGGGCGGCATCGTCGACGCGGCGCTGAAGGACCTGAAGAAGCACGTCGAGAAGCTCGCCGAGAGCTGACTGCCGGTGCGGTGTGTGTTCCTGACGGGTAAGGGCGGGGGCGGGACCACGACGGTCGCGGCGGCGACCGCCACCCTCGCGGCCCAGCGTGGCCATCGGACCCTCGTGGTCTCGGTGGATCCGGCCGCCGGTCTCGCCGGCGTCCTGGATCATCCGCTCGGGCCGACCGAGGTCGAGCTCGAACCTGGGCTCTTCGCCATCCAGACCGACCTTCGGCATGCCTTCGCCGAGCGGTGGCCGCGGGTCCGGGAGATGATCGCCAGCTGGGCGCCCGACTCCGATCTGGACCTCCTGGAGGTCGAGGAGCTTCTGCGGCTGCCCGGCGCCCTGCCGGCGCTCACCCTGCTGGAGCTGCGTGACCTGGTGCGGGCTGACCGCTATGACGTGGTGGTCGTCGACGCGGGGCCGGCCGGCTCCGCCCTGCGCCTGCTGGCCAGCCCGGAGACCCTCGCCTGGGGCTGCCGCCGGCTCGGCCCGCCGGACGGCGCGCTCGCCCGCTGGATGCGGCCGCCGCTGTCGCTGTCCGGCCGGCTCGTCGGGCGCCTCGCCGCCATGGCCGGCCCGGCCTACCAGGCTGTCTCCGAAATGGCGGCGCTCGCCCACGAGATGCGGGCGCTGCTCGCTGATCCGGCGATCACCAGCGTGCGGCTGGTACTGACCCCCGAGACGTCCGCGCTGGCCCAGGCCCGACGAACGCTGAGCGGCCTCTCGCTGCACGGCATCGGGGTGGACGCCGTGATCGTGAACCGGGTGATCGGTCATGACGGCGGCGACGCCTGGCGCGCGGGCTGGGCGGCGGCGCACCGCGACCAGCTCGTCGAGATCGCGGCCCTGGTGGCCCCGTTGCCGGTCCTGGCCGCGGCCTACCGGGCCGGCGAACCGCTCGGCCTGGAGGAGCTCGCCGCCTTCGGGGCCGCGGCGTACGGCCCGCGCGATCCCGCCGCGGTGCTCAGCGACCACCACGGCGGTGAGGGGGCCGCCCCGCGAGTGGAGCGCACCGAGGCCGGCTACGTCATGTCGTTCGGGCTCCCGTTCGTCGACCGCTCGGAGGTGGATCTCGCCCGCGTCGGGGACGACCTGGTCGTCAGCGTCGGGGCGGATCGGCGGCACGTCCCGCTGCCGGCGGCCCTGCGCCGATGCGACGTGCTTGACGCCCACCTCGCCGAGGATCGGCTCCTGGTCTCGTTCGTGCCGGACCCCGCCCAGTGGGTGCGCGCGTGACCGGCTCCGCGGAACCGGGTGCGTCCGGGCCGGGTGCCGCCGGGCCGGGCCCCACCGGGGAGGGTGCGCCCGGCCCTGGCCGGGGGAACGGTCGGCACACCGGCGGCCGTGGTGAGGGCCCGCCGGAGCGCGAGGTCGTAGGCTCGCTGGCGCGGGAGGCCGCGCTGCTGGCGGCCGCCGTGCAGGAGTGGATGGCCGCGAACGGTGCCCCCCACGGCGGCGAGAGTGATCCCGGCGAGAGTGATGCCGGCGAGAGTGATCCCGGCGAGTCCGGTGCCGGGCGGGCCTCGGCCCAGGCCGGGCACGAGTGGCCGTGTTGCGCCTGCCCGGTGTGCCGGGTCCTCGGCAGCCTGCGCGGTGAGCACGCGGAGGTCGCGGGTCATCTCATCGATGCCGCGACGTCGCTCGGCGCCGCCTTCCGGGCCGCCTGGGGGGCGTGGGCCACGGACCCCCGCCGCCGGGCGCCGGAAGATGCCCGGCCATCGTCCGGCGCCCCGTCGCAGACGTCGTCCGCGGGGCCCTCCCGGCCCCGCATACAGAAGATCAATGTGAGGTGAGAGCCCAGTGACCACCGGGTCAGCGACCGTCCCCGCGGGGGACGGAGACCTGGCGATCGGAGTCGATGTCGGCGGGACCAAGGTCGCCGCCGGTGTCGTCGACGCCCAGGGAACCGTGCTGGCCTCCGCGCGGCGACCCACCCCGAGCCACGATCCGGCCGAGGTCGCCGACGCCATCGCCGCGCTTGTCGCCGAGCTGCGGCAGCGGTTCACCGTCCACGCGGTCGGCGTCGGCGCCGCGGGCTGGATCGACAACGACCGCTCGACCGTGCTTTTCGCGCCGAACCTCGCCTGGCGGGACGAACCGCTGCGGGACGTGCTGGCGAGCCGGGTCGGCCTGCCGGTGGTCGTCGAGAACGACGCCAACGCCATGGCCTGGGCCGAGTATCGCTTCGGCGCTGGCCGGGGCCACAACGACCTGGTCTGCGTCACGGTCGGGACGGGTATCGGCGGCGGCATCGTGCTGGACGGCCGGCTGCACCGGGGCGCCTTCGGGATCGGCGCCGAGATGGGTCACATGCAGATCGTGCCCGACGGCTATGGCTGTGGTTGTGGGAACAACGGCTGCTGGGAGCAGTACGCCAGCGGGCGGGCTCTCGTGCGGGCGGCCCGCGCGATCGCCGTGGAGTCGCCCGAGGCCGCGCTGCGGATGCTGCGCGGGCGCCCGGCCGACGAGCTGAGCGGCCCCGACGTCACGGCGGCGGCACAGGACGGCGACCCCGCGGCGCTGGCCTGCCTGGAGGACGTCGGTGGCTGGCTCGGTCAGGGCCTGGCGAGCCTGGCCGCGATCCTCGACCCGGGCCGCTTCGTCGTCGGCGGCGGAGTCTCGGACGCGGGTGAGCTGCTCGTCGGCCCGGCTCGTGCCAGGTTCCGCGCGTCGCTGTCGGGCCGTGGCCACCGGCCGGAGGCCGACGTGGTGGTGGCCACGCTGGGCTCGGCCGCGGGCATCGTCGGGGCCGCCGATCTCGCCCGCCTCTGAGCCGCCGACAGCCGGTGCTCCGTGCCGCCGTGCCCGGTCAGGCCTGGTAGTCGGCGACGAGCTCGGTCGCGAGCTGTTCGAGGAACAGCCCGGCGTCGGCGACGACGCCGAGGGCCTGCGCCGAGGTCCGGTCGGTCAGCCCGGCCACCGTGGACGGGTTCATGTCGACGCAGGCCACCGGGACCGACGCGGGCAGGATGTTGCCGGTGGCGACCGAGTGCAGCGTGGTCGCCACCATGACGGTGAAACCGACGCCGGGCAACGCGGCCCGCATCGCCCGCTGGCCGGCGATCACGTCGGTGTACACATCGGGCAGCGGGCCGTCGTCGCGGACGGAGCCGACGAGCACGAACGGCTTGCCGGCCTTCACCATCGCGTGCATGATCCCCTGCGTCACCAGCCCGGATTCGACCGCGGCCCGGATCGACCCGGCCCGGCGGATCGTGTTCACCGTGCGGATGTGCTGCTCGTTGCCGCGTTGCACCCGCCGGCTGTGCGGCGTTCCGAGGCCGAACGAGCTGCCGAAGACGGCACGTTCGAGGTCCAGGGTGGCCAGCGCGTTCCCCGCGAACAGCACGTCGACGTAGCCGGCCTCCACCAGCGCCGTCAGCGCACGGGAGGCGCCGGTGCTGACCACGGCCCGCCCGGCCACCCAAAGGACCTGGTAGCCCTCCGCCTTGACCTCGCGGATCTGCCGGGCCACGGTCCGTACGAGCACGGCCTGCGGCCGGTCCGCGCTGGAGCTGAAGGACATCGACGCGAACTCGCCGTGCAGCCGCGACGAGTGGTCCGAGACGGGCAGGACGACCTTGACGCCGTCGACCCCGCAGACGATCTGGTCGCCGACCCGCACGTCAGCCACGGGAACGGTGCGCACCCGGCCGCCGGAGACGACGAGCCCGCAGTCCATCTCGGGGTGCTCGACGGGGACCCACTGGCCGTCGAGGTGCACGACCGTCTCGAGGTTCGTCGTCGAGTAGAAGTCCTCCGGGAACACCCCGTCCGCGTCGGCGGGCCGGGTCACCGCCTCGCCGGGAACGAGTTTGTTCACCCCGTGGACCTGGACGCGCATCAGAATGCGGGCCAGCGTCGACTCCGAGTCCGCGCCGACGGTGATGACAGCGTGGGACTCGTCGTCGTGGGTCCGACCAAGATCGATCTTGTCGACCCGGTAGTCCCCGCCGTAGGCCAGGACATCGTCCAGCACCCGCGCCAGCACACCGGTGTCCATGAGGTGTCCGTGCACCTCGACCTGCTCGTGGAAACGCACGCCGCCGCCCTTCCGCTGTCTCGCCAGTCGCGAGTTCGCCTGTCGCCGTGGTCCCGTACAACCACCGCGGCAGCCCGCGCTGGTTGCGCAATGCCGATGTGCCGGACGGGCCCCTCGGCTCGCCCGGCGCATCGGTGTTGTCGCTGTGATCAGACGACCGCGCCGTCGTCCGGTCCGTCGAAGTCCGTCGGGAGCCGGTCGCCCATGCGAGCGACCAGCGTGCCGACGCCGCCGAGAATGAGCAGAACACCCGCGACATCCCGGGAACGCGCCTGGGCCATCCCGATCAGTGACGGCACGACCAGGATCGCCACGCCGAGCGCGATGGAGCCGAGCGCCCAGCGGGTGACCGGCCGCAGCTTCGGTATCGGCGGCGCCGGCGGCGGGATGTAGTGGTCGTCCTGGTCGCCGGCCGGGGTGGCGCCGTCCGCTCCGAACACGGTCCAGCCGGCGCCGTCGGGACTGCCGGGGCCGGCGGACCTTCGACCGGGCGCGGTGCCTGCCGGTGGGCTGCCCGCCGACGGGGCGGCGCCGTCCGCGGAGGCGCCCGCGCCCGCTTCCGGCGAGCCGGTGGGTCGAAGCCCGCCCGGTTCGCCGCCGCTGTCGGCTTCGCCGGGTGCGGCCGGCGGCAGGGTCGGCTCGCCGGGGTCGTCCCCGGCCAGGTGGCGACCGTCCGGGGGCAGGCCGTCGGGCCGCCGGCCGGTCGGCCGGATGATGATGATCGACGGGCGCCGGGGGCCGTCGAGGTCCTCGGCGGCCGGCCACAGCCGCTCGCCCTGGGCTGGTTCCCTGTCGAAACGCGCCACCAGGTCGAGGAACGCGGCCTCGTCGTCGGCCGGATCGCGTGGTGTTCCCGCGGGGCCCTCCGCGGCGGCAGCCGGGCGGCGCGGGTCCGCCGGACCGGCCGGCGGCGGCGGGGTGTCCGAGCCCCCGGCCGGCAGCGGGTCGCTGTCCCTCGCGCCACCCGCCGGTGATCCGGATCCAGCGCTGCCGGACCCCGCGCTGCGGGACTCCGTGCCGGTGGTGCCGGACTCCGCGCCGCCGGACCCCGCGCCGCCGGATCCCGTGGTGCCGGGCTCCGGGCCGCCCGCGGGCTCGCCGGTGCCGTCGGAATCGGCGTCCCGCCGCCCGGAACCCGCGGGGTTCTCAGCCATCGTGACCACGCCTCGGCTCGTCCGGCCGCGGCTCGTCCCGCCCCGGCGCCCCTGCGGGGGAGTGTGTGGTGACGAAATCCACACTCCCCTTGAAGATCGTCTCGCGGTCGTTGTCGAGCGTGGCCACGTGGTAGCTGTCGTGGAGCAGCCGCTCCTCGACCGGGGCGGAGGTGATGCCGGCCAGCAGCAACCGGCCGGATGTCGGCTCGACCACATGGTCGGTGGTACTGCGGTAGGCCACCACCGGACACGTGATCCGCCCGAGATCCGCGCGGGTGAGCGCCCACAGCTCACGCAGGGACACGAACGCCCGGGTCGGCACCCGTGAGTAGCCGACCTCGCGCACCCCGGGCGCACGAATGTCACCCGCGACACCGGGGAACGTCGGCATCACCCGCCACAGCAGCGGCGCCAGCGCGGCGATCCGCCGGTCCGTCCCGAGGCTGGCGTTGACGGTCACCGCTCCGGCGACCCGCGGCCCGTGCTCCTCCGCGAGGCGCAGTGTCAGCGTGCCGCCCATCGACAGGCCCATGACGAAGACCCGCTCGCAGGAGCGGCTCAGCTCGCCGAACGCCGCGTCGGCGGCTCCGTACCAGTCATGCCAGGTGGTAGCCGCCATGTCCTGCCACCGGGTGCCGTGGCCGGGAAGCAGCGGGCAGCTCACGCGCAGCCCCGCGGCGGCGAGGTAGTCACCCCAGGGCCGCATGCTGTGCGGCGAGCCGGTGAAACCGTGGACGAGCAGCACGCCGGTGCTGCCGTCGCCACCGCCACGCAGGTCGAAGGGCTCGGCGCCGGGCAGGACCGCCGGCTCCGGGACTCCCGCCATGGTCATCCGCTCCCTCCGCGTCGAGTGCCCGTGACTCTCCCGCCGCGGCTCATGGCGCGGGCACTCCTGGTGACGGTGCGTGTGCAGTTGGCGGGCCGCCCGTGAACCGACCGGCCGGCCGGGAAGTGCCCGACGTGACTGTCGGTCGTCCCCGGCGGGGTCGGTTCGGGGGTGGCCCGGTGCGCCCCTCGTCGCGAGGGAACCCACACCGACAATCGCATGCTCGCATGCCGGGGCGCGACTGGCCATGGTCGTGTGCTTATCCATCATCCCGGACGAACCGGCCGGCGCTGGGGGTTGTGCTCTCCTGGTGTCCTTCGGAGCTTCCCGGCGCGACCGGGCGTGTCCCGCACGACCGCCTCGTCCGCAGGGGGCTGCCTGGTGGTTATCGACGAGTCGGGCCGGCCCGGGGCCGCCGCGGCGGTGCGACAACGGAGAATGACACTCCGACGTCGCCGCCCGGCTGGTGGACGATGTCGTGAGGGGTCCATATGGTCACCCCGGGCAACCCGTCCGGTCCGTTCCTCGTTTCGTCGGGTGCGGGGGGTTCGGGCCCGGTTGACCGGGAACGCCGTCCACAGGCGGCGGTGNGACGAAGCGGGGAGCTTGCGTGTTGTACTGGGTCGTCAAGGCCATCCTGACACCGGTGCTGAGGGTGTTCTGGCGGCCGTGGGTCGAGGGCCTCGACCAGGTGCCCGCCCGGGGGCCGGCGATTCTGGCGAGCAACCACCTGAGCTTCCTGGACTCCTTCTTCCTGCCGCTGGTGGTGCCCCGGCGGATCACCTTCCTCGCGAAGAGCGACTACTTCACCGGGGCGGGCTTCAAGGGGTGGAGCAAACGCAAGTTCTTCAAGGGCGTCGGCCAGGTGCCGATCGACCGCAGTGGCGGCCGGGCCAGCGAGGGCGCGCTGCGCACCGGGGTGCGGGTGCTCGGCTCGGGTGAGCTGCTCGGCATCTACCCGGAGGGCACCCGCTCACCTGACGGGCGGCTCTACCGCGGCAAGATCGGTGTCGCGCGGATGGCCCTGGAGGCCGGTGTGCCCGTGATCCCGGTCGCGATGATCGGGACGTTCGAGGTCCAGCCGCTGGGCAAGCTCGTTCCCCGGATCCGCCGGGTGGGCATCCGGATCGGGCGTCCGCTCGACTTCTCGAGGTACGCCGGAATGGCCGATGACCGCTTCGTGCTCCGGTCGATGACCGACGAGATCATGTACGAGTTGATGTCGCTGTCCGGCCAGGAGTACGTCGACATGTACGCGCAGCGGCGGAAGGAGGAGCTCGCGGCGGCGCGCGAGGCACAGGCCCGCGAGGCCCAGGCCGGGGCGGACGCCGACGGCCGGGCGCAGCCCGCGGCCGAGACCCGCAACGGCGCGCAGCCCAGGCCCGGCGCCGAATCCGGGCCCACGACCGCCCCGCATGCCTCGGTGGCGCCGCAACAGACCACACCGCAGACCTCGGCCGCACCGCAGAAGAGGGAAACGCCGCAGGTACAGCCCACCGCGCAGCAGCCGGCTGGAACGGGTCCGGGGTCGGCTGCCGCCGCCGGTTCCTAGGCCGGTCTGAGCCGTTCCGGGAGCGCACGGCAAGATTGCACGGTGCGCGGCATGAATGGTGGTTCGCGAAACGGATCCGGCCGCCGGGCCGGCTGGTCGGCCGCGATGCTGACCGCCCTTCTGGTGTTACTTCCCGTGGTCCCCGGCGCCCACGCCGGCGCCGGCCTGGCCGCGCGGGCCGCGGCCGCCACCGCGCCGGGTACCGCCCCGGCCGCGCAGGTACCGGCGGCAACGGTGTCCCGGACGGCGAACTTCCTCACCGATCCCAGCGGCCGGGTCGTGCTGCCACGCGGGGTCACCGTGCCGGCGGGAACGGTCCCCACCGCCGACGACCTGCGGCGCTGGCTCGAATACGGCTTCACGGCCGTCCGCCTGGAGATCCCGATGACCGCCGGCGGGCGGTTCCCGCCCCACGGCGCGCAGCCGCCGGCCGGGGACCAGGAGCAGGGCGGGCTCGAGCAGGCGGGCGCCCTCGTCCGGGAGCTGACCGACCGGGGCTTCCTGGTGGTGATCGGTATCGTCCCCGGTGCGGCCGGTTACCCGCCCTCGACGTCCGATCTGGTGGCCGGCCTGCGGCGCCTGGCCAGTCGTTTCAGTGCCACCGGCGGGCTGGTCGGCTTCGAGGTGCCGACCTCGAACGCGCTTGACGAGCTCAGCGCCGGGCTGCGGTCCGGTGACGCGCACCACACGTTGTGGGCCGCGCAGCCGGCACCGTTCGCGCCGGCGGCCCGGGTGGCCGCCAACGCCGGCGCCGGGTACATCACCGGCTGGGCTGACGGCTCGGCGGCCACCGCCGGTGCGCTGGCGGACGCCGCGGACGCGTTCAACCTCGGCTGGTTCTACGACGCGCCCGCCACCGGCCGACCCTCAACCGGGATCGGGGCGGGCCAGGTGCGGGCACTCGCCACACCTCCGGCGCAGATCGTCCGGCCGTACCCGGCCGCGGTGGCGGGCACGCCCAGGTCCTACGGGAGTGACGCGGCGGGGGTGTTCCGGCTCGCCTACCAGCCGGCACGGGCAGCCGGTGGTGCCTTCCCGGCCGGTACCGCCACCGCGATCGTCCTGCCCGGGTGGAGCTTCTCTTCGGGCTACCAGGTGCGGGTGACCGGTGGCCAGGTCACATCCGCGCCGGGTGCGGGGGTGCTGTGCGTGGTGGCCGCCGCCGGGGCATCCCAGGTGACGGTCGAGGTGGCGCCGGCCAGCGGCGCCGCTCCCGTCGCTCCCGCCCGTGCCGGTGCGGGGAACTGCCCGGCGGCCACCTCCGCGCCGGGGGCGGGCAGCTCCGCGCCGGTGGCGGAGGAACCCGGAGCGCGGGACGGTGGCGAGCGCGCGGCCGGGGAGGCCGACAGCGAATCCCCCTCCCCGCTGCTGTTGCTGGTGCTCCCGCTGCTGGGCGCCGCGCTGGCGGCCGCCGTGCTGGGGCCCGTCTTCCGGCGGCTGCGTCGCCGCTGACGGCGACTGACGGTCGCTGATGGCAGCCTCCTGCCACGGCCTCGGGCTCACGGGGCACACTGGACGGGTGGGCGGCCGATACTTCTATGACACCGAGTTCATCGAGCGCGACGACGCCGGCCATCACTGGCTTGACCTGGTGAGCATCGGGATCGTCAGCGAGGACGGGGCGCGGGAGTTCTACGCGGTGTCGACGGAGTTCGACCCGTCCCACGCCGTGCCGTGGGTGCGCCGCAACGTCCTGGACAGGCTGCCTTCGCCGGCGAGTCCCGCCTGGATGTCCAGGGAGCGCATTCGGGACGAGGTGGCCCGCTTCCTCACCGCGGACGGCTCCCCGGAGCTGTGGGCCTGGTACGCCGCCTACGACCACGTCGTCCTGTGCCAGCTCTTCGGGAAGATGCCGGCGTTGCCGCGCCGCCTGCCGCGGTTCACCCGCGACCTGCGGCAGCTCTGGGAGGACCTGGGCAGCCCGCCGCTCCCACCGCCGCCGCCCGACGCGCACGACGCGCTCGCCGACGCCCGGCACAACCTCGCCCGCTGGCAGGTGCTCGCACCGCTGCGCCAGCGGACGTTCGCCGCGGTCCCGTCGTCCGGCCCGGGCTGATCCGCGCCGCTGCCCGGCGGTGGTGATCCGCCGCGCGCCACGCCGAGCTTTCGCCACGCATCGTCATCGGATCGTCACGCATTTAGGCTGCCGCCGGAGTGCGGGAGATCGGGGGCGACTCGGGAAGAGAGGCCCTGGCGTGAAGATCGGTGTACTGACCGGGGGTGGCGACTGCCCCGGCCTGAACGCGGTGATCCGCGGCGTCGTGCGCAAGGGGGTCGGTGTCTACGGGCACAGCTTCGTCGGATTCCGGGACGGTTGGCGAGGGCCGCTGGACAACGACACCATCCCGTTGGACGTCGGTGCGGTGCGCGGCATCCTGCCCCGCGGCGGGACGATCCTCGGGTCCAGCCGGACGAATCCGTTCGCCACGGCCGACGGACCGGCCCGGGTGCGGGAGACGCTGGAGCGCACCGGCGTCGACGCCCTGATCGCCATCGGCGGCGAGGACACGCTCGGCGCGGCGGCGCGCCTGCACGCCGAGGGCGTCCCGGTGGTCGGGGTACCCAAGACGATCGACAACGACCTGTCCGCGACCGACTACACGTTCGGTTTCGACACGGCCGTGAACATCGCCACGGAGGCGATCGACCGGCTGCACACGACGGCCGAGAGTCACCACCGCGTGCTGGTGGTCGAGGTCATGGGCCGGCATGCCGGCTGGATCGCTCTGCACAGCGGCATGGCCGCGGGAGCGAACGTCATCCTCATCCCGGAGCGGCCCTTCGACATCGACAAGGTCTGCGCCTTCGTCGAACAGCGGTTCGCCACCCGGTACGCGCCGATCATCGTCGTCGCCGAGGGCGCGACGCCGATCGCCGGCACCGCGATGGTGAAGGANGGCGAGCTGGACGCCTTCGGTCACGTGCGCCTGCAGGGGATCTCCGCGCTGCTGGAGACCGAGATCCGGGGGCGGACGGGGCGGGAGACCCGGGCGACGGTGCTGGGACACGTCCAGCGGGGCGGGACGCCGACGGCCTTCGATCGCTGGCTGGCAACCAGGTTCGGGCTGCACGCCGTGGACGCGGTGCACGACGGCGACTTCGGAAAGATGGTCGCGCTGCACGGGACCAGGGTGGAGCGGGTCCCGCTCGCGGCGGCCACCGGTGAGCTCAAGACCGTTCCCGAGCACCTGTACGCGGAGGCGGAGGTCTTCTTCGGCTGAGGCAACCACGAGCGAGCCGCCGGCCGGCTGGCGGCCCGGGCGCCGGCCGGTGGCCCGGGCGCCGACGGGTCGGCGGGCGGCTGGCGGGCTCGTCGGCGGGCAGGCCACCGGGCTGTCGCGGGTGCGGAGAATAAAAGGGGCGGAGATATTGCCGGCGGAGCCGTACCCTGGTGACTCGTGAGCAACGAGCTGGACATCTGGCGGACCCTTCCTGCCAGGCAGCAGCCCTCCTGGCCTGACCAGGAGGAACTGGCGGCGGCGTTCGCCGAGCTGTCGGGCCTGCCCCCGCTGGTGACCGCGCCCGAGGTGCGGTCACTCACCGAGCGTCTCGCGATGGTCGCCCGGGGGGAGGCGTTCCTGCTCCAGGGTGGGGACTGCGCGGAGACCTTCGCGGCCAACACGGCCGACAAGATCCGCGACAAGGTCAAGACGCTGCTGCAGATGGCGGTGGCGCTGACGTACGGCGCCAGCACACCTGTGGTCAAGGTGGCCCGCATCGCGGGGCAGTACGCCAAGCCGCGGTCGGCCGACATCGAGACCTCGACCGGGCTGCCGTCCTACCGGGGCGACGCGGTGAACGACATCGCACCGACCCCGGAGGCCCGCCGGCCCGACCCGAAGCGGATGGTCGCCGCCTACCACCAGAGCGCCGCCGCGCTGAACCTGGTGCGCGCCTTCGCGACCGGCGGGTTCGCCGACCTCTCCAAGGTCCACGAGTGGAACAAGGCGTTCGTGCGCGACTCGGCGGCGGGGCGCCGCTACGAGTTGATGGCCGTCGACATCGAGCGTGCCCTGGCCTTCATGGCCGCCTGCGGCATCGATCTCGACCGGACGGCGGCGTTGACCGGCGTGGAGATGTTCACCAGCCACGAGGGTCTGCTCATGGAGTACGAGCGGGCGCTCACCCGCACCGAGGAGTCGACCGGCAAGGTCTACGATCTCTCGGCGCACATGATCTGGATCGGCGAGCGCACCCGTGAGCTCGACGGCGCGCACGTCGACTTCCTGTCCCGGGTCGGCAACCCGATCGGCTGCAAGGTCGGGCCGTCCGCGACACCGGACCAGGTCCTCGCGCTCACCGAGCGGCTCANCCCCGAGCACATCCCCGGCCGCCTCACGCTGATCGCGCGGATGGGTGCCAAGCGCGTGCGGGACGTCCTGCCGCCGATCATCGACAAGGTGAACGCGGCCGGGCATCCCGTGGTCTGGTCGTGCGACCCGATGCACGGCAACACCCGTGACGTCGGCGGGGTCAAGACCCGGCACTTCGACGACGTCCTTGACGAGGTCTTCGGGTTCTTCCAGGTGCACCAGGGGCTCGGTACCCATCCCGGTGGGCTGCACATCGAGCTGACCGGGGAGAACGTGACCGAGTGTCTCGGCGGCGCCGAGCAGATCGGCGAGGCCGACCTGGGCGGTCGCTACGAGACCGCCTGCGACCCGCGGCTGAACACCGGCCAGGCGCTCGAGCTGGCCTTCCTGGTCGCGGAGATGCTGCAGCAGACCCGCGCGGATCGGCACGCCCACAGCCGCTGAGCGGACCGCCCGGTCCGGATCACTTCGGACCGAGGGGTGACGCCGCCTGGCTGGCGTCACCCTCGGCTGGCTCCTGTCAGTTCGACGGCGTGGCCGACGCCCGCGGCGCGGGCGGTGCCGCCGGTGTGCGGTCGGCCTCCAGCGGGCTCGGCTCTTCGCGCGGGCTCGGCTCTTCGCGCGTGCTCGGTGCCGCACCTCCGCTCGGCACGGCACTCGGGCCCGGCGTATCCAGCGGCTCCGGTGTGCCCGGCGTATCCGCCGACTCCAGCGCGTCCCGCGCGTCCGGCGGCTCGAGTGACTCCGGCGAGTCCCGCGCATCCGTCGACTCCGGCGTGCCCGGTGCGCCGGGCGTCTCCGGCGCGTGCCGCGCGGTCGAGCCGGTCGGAGTGCCCGCGGGGCTCGTCGGTGACGTGGGCGCATCGTCGGTGGGTTCCAGCGCATCGAGCACCGACCAGGCGGTCGAGTCTGTGTCCGCTGCCACGGCGGTGCCGGTGTGCGGCACGGCTCCGGCACCCGCCTCCGGATCCTCGCCCGCTTCCGGGGGCGTCGCCGACCGCTGAGCCGGCTCGTCGGCCGGCTGGCTGGCGACCGGCGGCTCCGCGGCACCGGCGGGTGCTTCGGGGGTCACCGGGCTCCGCGACGGAGCCCCCGCTGAGTCCGCTGAATCCGCCGCGTCGGTGGATCGGGGGGGATGTGCGGGGAGCGGCAGGCTCGGCACGATCCCGCCGGCGTCGCCGATCGCCGGTGGGCTGGTCGGAGCCGGCGTGGTCGACGGGCGAGGGGGCGGCTCCCCGTCCGTCGCTCCGCCGGGACCAGCCGCCGGCGTCGTCGTGGTGGGCCGGGGGCCGCCGTCCGCGGTGGGGGCGGCCGCGTGCTGGGCCTCCCCGACTGGCGAGGGGCCCGGAGCCGGTGTGCCGGGACGCGCGGCGGTGAAGCTCAGTACCGAGCTGACCTCCCGGATGATCCGGCGGGCCTCGGCGACCTCGGGCGGGGAGCTGTCTCCGAACGAGTCGAGCAGGGCCTCGATGCGGGTCGACTGGTCCGCGGCGAAGTCGTTCAGCATCCGCCAGGCCTCGGCGTTGCCTGCTCGTACCTCGTCGATCAGGACCTGGCTGGCCGCGGCGGCATCCGCGCACCAGTCGCGGAGCAGGGCCGTCGCGGTGCCCATCTCGGGTGCCCGCGGGGATGCGTCACCGGCCGGCCCGGCTGGCTGATCCGCCTCGTGCGGGTGGGCCGGCGGAGCCGCCGGCCAGGGAGCGCCCGACGGGACGGGCGGGCCGGTGGTCGGCTCCGCGCCCGCCCGGGCCGGCGCGGACGGCGTGCCGGCCCGGCCCGCGCTGTCGGGACGGGGGCCCGCGACAGCCGTGAGCTCGGTCATTCTGGTCCGCGCGACCGCGAGCTGGACCTTCGCACGGTCGACCCGGTTGGCCGCCAGGCTGATCTGGATCTGCTCCACCTGGCGTTTCACTCCGTACAGGAGTTCGCCGGGCATGGCCTGCCCGGCACTCACCGCGACGCTGACCGTGGTGACGGTGGCCGCCAGCGCTCCGACCAGCGCGGGCCGGGCCGATCGCAGCACCGGCCGCAGGCCCGTCCCGCCCGGGCGGGTGACGATCGTGGCGTTCCCGAGCCCGACGGCTGCCCCGATCTTCTCGGCGTCGCGGATCGGGCCGGCCGCCAGCGGAGGGAACCCCACGGTTCGCCGGTCGGATTCTCGCTGGCCGATGCGCCGACGGGGACCGTGCGGTGGCTCGGTGAGGGTCGGTGGTTCGGTGAGGGTCGGTGGCTCGGTGACATGCGGTGGCCCGGTGACAGGCAGGGCGAGGAGCCGGGCGCGGGTCTCGGCGCGGGCGGCGGGGGACATCGCCGGCACCGGCAGCGCTCGCAGCGCGGCGACAGTGCGCGCCAGTTGCCGCTCCGATTCGTCGCGGGGCGGGCGCTGGCTCTCGAACAGTGCCGCCGCGCTGCTCGCCCGCCGGCCACGCCGACGCGGTCCACCATCTGCCGCCACGCCGTCCCCCCGCGCTCTGGCTCCGGTACACCTCTCACAGCCGCCCTACGCGGCCAGGTTGAAGATCGAATGTACCCGATCGGGGCGGCGGCATCGGTGACGCCGACCCGTGTCACCGGATCGGTGACACGGAGATCCCGCTGTTCACGGCGGGCCTGCGGGGCCTGCGGGGCCTGCGGTCAGATGTTCAGCCGTTCGTCGTTCAGTCGTTCAGCAGTTTCATCGTCAGCCGTACGGTGCTGCCCCGCTCGATCTTGCTGCCGGCCTTCGGGCTCTGCGAACCGACCCGATTGCCGATGGAGAACGTCCGGCCTGCCTTGAGCCCCACCCGCTTCAGCGCCTTCTCGGCGTCGTTCCAGGTCTTGCCCACGACGTTCGGCACGGTGACCATCACCCCGCTGCCGTCGCCGCCCTCGTCGTCGGTTGCCGTCTCCTCCTTGGCGACGAAGAGAGTCACCGTGCCGCCGGCGTTCACCCGCTGGCCCGGGTCGGGGGAGGTGCGTGCGACCTGGCCCGGGTCCACGTCGTCATCGCTGACCAGTTGCTGGTTTACGGTTAGACCGAGGTTGAGCGCCTCGAGGCGGGCCTTGGCCTCCGCGAAGGTCAGCCCGACGAGGTCCGCGGGGATCTCGGCCGAGGCCGGCCCGCTGCTCAGGACCAGGTTCACCGGCGTGCCCGGGTCGATCACCGTGTCAGCCGGCGGATCGCTGCTGACGACCTGCCCGGCCGCCACCGTGTCGCTCACCGTGGTGCTCAGCCCGCCGACCGACAACTTCGCCGTGGTCAGGCTGGTCCGTGCCTGGTCGGCGGTCTGCCCGACCAGGTTCGGCACGGTGGTCTTCGGTGGGCCGGAGCTCAGCCGCAGCGTCACGACGGTGTTCTTCCCGACCTTGGTGCCGCTCGCCGGGTCCTGCTCGGCGACCTCGCCCTTGTCGACGGTGCTGCTGGCGAGCTCGGGACCGTAGCGGAAGGTCAGGCCGGCCGCACGCAGGTCCTCCTCGGCCGCCTCCTTGGCCAGCCCGACGAGCAGCGGGACCTCGGGCCCCGGGCTGCCCACGATCGCGCGCAGCATGAGCACTCCGAGGACGAGGCACAGCACGACCACAACCGCGATGGCCGCCGGGCCTGCGGGCAGCCGGCCGGAGCCCAGCCCGCCGCGCGGCCGGCGGCGGCGCCCCTGACCGCCGCCCATGTTGATCATGCTGGTCGGGGTGATCGGCGGCCGCGGCGGCGCCGGCCGCGGGTTGGCGGCCGCCGGCGAGGCCGGCATCGGGCCGGTGAAGCCCGAGTGGTACTCCTCGTCGTCGCCCGGTGCGGGCAGGTAGGGGAGGATCGCGCGCAGCTCGGCGAGCAGCGCGATGCCGTCGGCCGGCCGGAGGTTCGGGTCGCGGGCGGTCGCCCGCAGAGTCAGCGCGTCCAGCTCGGGCGGGACCTCGGGGACCTCCGAGGATGGCGCCGGCACGTCACCGTGGACCGACTGGTAGGCCACCGACATCGGCGTCTCGCCGGTGTGCGGCAGATGGCCGGTGATCATTTCGAAGAGCATGACGCCCGCGGCGTAGACGTCGCTGCGCATCCCCGCGGTGCCGTNGGTGACCTGCTCGGGCGCCAGGTAGCCGACGGTTCCCAGCACCACGCCGCCGGTCATGGCCTGGGTCGGCTGGGTTACGGGCCGGGCGAGCCCGAAGTCGGCCACCTTCACCTGGCCGTCGTCACCGAGCAGGATGTTCTCCGGCTTGATGTCGCGGTGGATGATCCCAGCCGCGTGCGCGGCGGCGAGCGCCTCGACGACCGGTTCGAAGATCTCGACGACCTCGGCCATGGACAGCCGCCCGCGGGCGCCCAGGTACTGGCGCAGCGACCGCCCGCGCACCAGCTCCATGACCAGGTAGTGCAGGACGCCCGCCGATGTCCGGTCCGACCCCTGGTCGAGGATGGAGACGACCCGGGGCGTACTCAGGCGGGCGACGGCGTTCGCCTCGCGGTGGAAGCGGGCCACGAACTCCGGGTCGTGGCTGAGGTTCGGGTGCATGATCTTGAGCGCGACGAAGCGGTCGAGCCGGTTGTCGTGCGCGACGTACACCGTCGCCATCCCGCCGACGGCGAGCCGCTCCTGGGCGGTGTACCGGCCGTCGAGAAGACGACCGATGACAGGGTCGGCCACCGTGGCATCCACGGGGACAGTTTACGATTGGCCGTTCTGACCGTCGGACAGTGGTCTAACTCCGCGGACCGTTGCGAGTCACCGCCAAGCGGGCGGGACCTTGGTCACGAATTCCGCGGGCCGCGGCCGGTGACATGTCCGTCACCTGCGACTTTGCNGGGGCCCACTGGTCCTTTCGTCNCGTGCGCCTAGACTGTGACCGACCGGGGAGCCCGCGGACGTGGGCTGAGAGGCCGGCCAGCATGCCGCCGGCGACCCGCAGACCCGATCGCGGTCATGCGCGCGTGGGGAGGACCCTTCTGATGACCCGACAGACCACGCCGGCGCGGCGGCAGGAAGTGGAGCCGTCCAGCCGGCCCGGCAGCGCCGGGGGAGATCTCGGCTCGGCCTCGGCCGGTGGCGGCGTTCCGCGTACCGCTGGTGACGATCCGCTGCTCATCGCCGGCACCGCATACGCCAGCAGGCTGCTCGTGGGCACCGGCAAGTTCGCGAGCCACGAGATCATGCGGGCCAGCCTCGTCGCCTCGGGGGCGGACATCGTCACCGTCGCCCTGCGCCGGGTCGACCTGTCCCGGGTGGGGGAGGGTGACGTCCTCGACTTCGTGCCGGCCGGGATGACGCTGCTGCCGAACACCTCCGGCGCGCTGGACGCGGCCGAGGCCCTGCGGCTGGCCCGTCTCGGCCGGGCGGCCACCGGCACCGGGCTGGTGAAGCTGGAGGTCACGCCGGACCCGCGCACACTGGCGCCGGACCCGATCGAGACCCTGCGCGCCGCGGAGCTCATGGTCGCCGACGGCTTCACGGTGCTCCCGTACTGCTCGGCCGACCCGGTGCTGGCCCGCCGGCTGGAGGAGGCCGGCTGCGCGACGGTGATGCCGCTGGGCAGCTGGATCGGCTCCAACCGGGGTCTGCGCACCCGCGACGCGATCGAGGCGATCGTCGAGACGGCGGGGGTGCCGGTCGTGGTCGACGCCGGCCTCGGCGCGCCTTCGGACGCGGCGGAGGCGATGGAGATCGGGGCGGACGCGGTCCTGGTCAACACCGCCATCGCGGTCAGCGCCGACCCGGTCACAATGGCCCGGGCGTTCGCGCTGGCGACCGTCGCCGGGCGGCTCGGGCACCTCGCCGGCCGCGGGCGGGCCGGCGGCGCGACGGAGGCGGCGGCCTCCTCACCGCTCACCGGCTTCCTCGGCGCGCTTCCCGGCGCGGGCGCCTGAGGTGGCCAGCCCACCAGGCCTGTTCGCCCGCGAGCTCGCCGCGCTGGACATTCCGGGGCTGGCCCGGTTCTCGGTCGAGACCGGCCCGGCCGAGGTGGATGCCGTGCTGCGCCGGGCGGCCGCCGCCGGGCGGGGCGACGCGGCCCGGGGCGACGCCGGCGGGCGGCTCGGCCTCGCCGACCTCGCCGCGCTGCTCTCGCCGGCGGCCACCGGCCGGCTGGAGGAGCTGGCCCAGCTCGCCCAGGCGACCACCCTGCGGCGTTTCGGGCGCGCGGTCAGGCTGTTCGCCCCGCTCTACGTGTCGAACGCCTGCCTGTCGTCGTGCACCTACTGCGGCTTCGCCAAGGGGCTGGCCGTCGTCCGCCGCACCCTGACGGCCGAGGAGGCCACGGCCGAGGCACGACTGCTGGTCGACCGGGGCTTCCGGCACCTCCTGCTGGTCTCCGGGGAACACCGCGTCGAGGTCTCCGCCGACTACCTGGTCGACATCGTCGAACGGCTCCGCGCCTTCGTCCCGTCGATCAGCATCGAGACCCAGACCTGGTCCGACGACACCTACTCCCGGCTGGTCGCGGCCGGGCTCGAAGGGGCCGTCCACTACCAGGAGACCTACGACCGGGATCGTTACGCGCAGGTCCACGTCGCCGGGTGGAAACGCGACTACGACCGTCGGCTGTCGTCCTTCGAGCGGGCCGCCGGCGCCGGGGTCCGCCGCCTCGGCCTGGGCGTCCTTCTCGGGCTGGCGCCGGACTGGCGTGCCGACGTCCTGGCGCTCGCCGCGCACGCCGCCTTCCTCGGCCGCCGGTTCTGGCGGACGGAGGTCTCGGCGGCGTTGCCCCGAATCAAGCCGAGCGCGAGTGGCTTCCCTCCGACCGTCGTGGTGGGCGACGCCGAGTTCGTCCAGGCCCATGCCGCGCTGCGGCTGTTCGAGCCCGACCTGGCGATCTCGCTGTCGACCCGGGAGCCGGCGGCACTGCGCGACGGGCTCGCCCGGATCGCGGTGACCACCATGAGCGCCGGCTCGTCCACCGAGCCCGGCGGCTATGCCCGGCCAGGCACCGCGCAGGAGCAGTTCTCGATCTCCGACGAGCGCTCACCGGCGGAGATCGCGGCGATGCTGGTCGCCGCCGGCTACGAACCCGTCTGGAAGGACGCGTTCCCGCTGGTCGACGCGGCGGGGNAGGCAACCGCGACCGGGCGGACCGGGTGACCAGGTGACCGGGCGACCGGGCGACCGGGCCAACGATCTTCCGTCCTGGTGCCGCGGACCGCCCGCCGTTGTGGTCAGGACGACTAGTGCGCGACGCGTGAACGGCCGTCCCAGTAGCCTCTGACCGCATGGATCGGGTGGGCTGATGGACCGCATAGTTGTCGTCGGTGGCGGGCTTGCCGGGGGGCGGGCCGTCGTCGAGCTGCGCGAGCAGGGATTCACCGGCATGATCACATTGGTCGGTGCCGAGCCGCACCGGCCGTACGATCGGCCGCCGCTGTCCAAGGCGGTGCTCTCGGGGCGCACGGACGACACGACTCTCCCGCTGGAGCTCGACAGCGCCGAGCTGCTGCTGGGCCGCCGGGCAACCGGGCTGCGCCCGGGCGTGCTGGAGACCGACGGCGGGCCGCTCGAGTACGACGGGCTGGTGCTCGCCACCGGCGCGGCTCCCGTGCGACTGCCCGGCTTCGACGGTCAGCGCGCCCTGCGCACCATCGACGACGCGCGGGCGCTGCGGGAGACGCTTCGGCCGGGCGCGCGGCTGGCGGTGGTCGGCGCGGGCTGGATCGGGGCCGAGGTCGCCACGCACGCGGCCGCCCACGGCGTGGCCGTGACCGTGGTCGAGGCCGGTGCCAGCCCGCTGCTCGCCGCGCTCGGCGCCGAGATCGGCGGGCACACGGTGCCCTGGTACGCGCAGGCAGGCATCGACCTGCGGCTCGGCACCGCCGTCGCGGAGATCAGGGCGGACGGACTGGAGCTGGCGGGCGGCGAGTTCCTGCCCGCGGACGCCGTCGTCGTCGGGGTCGGGGTCCGGCCGGACGTCGCCTGGCTGGAGTCCTCCGGGCTGTCGCTGGACCGTGGCGTCATCGTCGACGAGTGGCTCTCGGCGGTTCCGGGTGCGGGTCCGGCCGGCTCCGGCGGCACCGGCTACCGGCCCGGCTCCGTGGTCGCGGTGGGCGACTGCGCGGCGTGGTGGTCGCGGCGTTACGAGCGCCGCATGCGGGTCGAGCACTGGGAGTGCGCCCAGGAGTCCCCGCGGGTCGCCGCCGCCACCCTGCTGCGTTCACTGGCCGGTGGCGAGCCGGCGGCGGAGTCCGCGGACGTCTACAACCCGGTGCCGTACTTCTGGTCGCAGCAGTTCGGGCGCATGATCCAGTTCGCCGGGCTGCCGGGGCCGGACAGCACGCTGGTGCTGCGCGGCGACCCCACCGCTGTCGCGCCGGCGGGCGCCAAGCGGGCTCCCGGCTGGTCGGCGGGCTGGTTCGCGCCGGACGGCCGGCTGGTCGCCCTGGTCACGGTCGCCCGGCCGCTGGACATGGTCGCCGGCCGCCGGATGCTGCTCAGCGACGTGTCGCCGGACGTCGCGAGGTTCGCCGACCCCGACGTCCCGCTGAAGGAACTGGCCGCGCAGCCGGCCTGACGGCGACCGGAGGGCTGGGGTCAGGGCCGGGAGTCGGGGTCCGCCCCGGCCCGGGCCCCGGCACGGAGAAGTCCGTGTCCCGATGTGAACCAGTTGTTCCGAAGCGGGTCGGCTCTACTAAAGTGCCTGCGTGCCACGCATTCACCTGGTGTCGAACCTCCCCGGCGTGAATGCGCTCGGTGATCATCTGCGCGCGGCCGGCCTCGGCCCGACCTCGGCGCGGTCGGCCGACGCGCTGCTCGTCCTCATCGACCGTCCGCTCGACCATGTGGAGCAGGATCTGCTCGACCGGGCCCGGCAGTCGGTGCCCGTGCTGCTCGCGGGCCCGACGGTCCGGTCGCTGTCACCGGACAGCCCGCTCATCGAGGCGTCGGGTCTCACCCCGGGCCGGGTGACACCCGCCTACGAGCTGCGCCTGCTCGCCGGCCCGGACGGCGCGGGCCTCGCCGCCCGGCTGGGCTCCTTCGCGCCGCGCGACTCGTGGATCATCCCGGACAAGGTGGCCGAGGACGTGGAACGGCTGCTCATGGTCCGGCACGAGATGGGCGAGCATCCGATCTGCACCTGGCGGCCAGCCACCGGCCTCGGCGTGTTCACGCTCGGCAACGGCCAGGACATCGTGGCCGACCCCCGCTACCAGCGGCTGGTCGGGCGGTGGCTGCGGCACGCGCTCGGCGCCTCGGACGCCCCGCCGGTCAAGGTCGGCCTCGTCGGCGCGCCGGACGTCTTCGGCGTCCACATCGCCGCGCTGGGTGCCGTCGAGGGCCTCGACCTGGCCGCGCTCTGCGACGGCGGGATGGCCGCCCCCGGGACGGACGTCGACCGGCTGGCCCGGCGGGTCGACGATCCGGATGACCTGGTCAACGATCCCGAACTCGGGCTGATCGTCGTGGCGACCCCCACCCACACCCACGTCGAGTGGGCCCGTCGCGCGCTGGAGGCCGGCAAACAGGTCGTCGTGCATCCGCCGATCTGCCTGAGCACCCCGGAGCTGGATGAGCTCACCCAGCTCGCCGCGAGCCGGTCGCGGCTGCTCGCCGCCTACCCCGAGGGGCTCGTGGACCCGGCTCACCAGGCGATGCGGGCGGCGGTGCGGCGCGGCGACATCGGCGGGCTGATGTGGGTCGAGGTCTTCGCCGGCGGTCTGCGCCGGCCGGCGGGCACCTGGCACGACGACGAGCGCATCAGCGGCGGCCTGCTGTCCGACCGCGGCACGGCGCTGCTGGAGCAGGTGCTCGACCTCGTCGACGACCAGGTCGAGTGGGTCAGTGCCGCCGGGCACAAGCGGGTGTGGCACCACGTCTCGAACGCCGACCACGCCCGGGTGCTGCTGCGCTTCGCCGGTGGCTGCGAGGCGCAGGTGACGATCTCGGACGTGGCCGCGGGGCTGCGGTCCGGCAGCCAGCTTGTGGGCACGGAGGGCACGCTCCTGCGGTCGGACCGCCCGCGGCTGCCAGCCGGCGCCTCGTCCGTCCCGGCCGACGATCCGCCCTTCCTGCCCGACGGCCAGCCGTTGCTCGTAGCCCACGACGGTCGGCGGACCACGTTGCCGACCGATCCCGCGGATCCCGCCCGGTTCCACCGCGAGCTCGCGGACCATCTGGTCTCCGGCTGGCCGCTCGCGAACCGCCGGGCGGAACGCACCCGCCTGCTGGTCTCGGTGCTGGATGCCGCGCGCAGATCGGCGGCGGCCGGGGGCGCCCAGGTGGCGCCCGCCTGACTACGAGCACCCAGGGGTGTTTACTCTTGACCATGGAATGGCTGACCTTGCCCGATGTGGCCGAGGCACTGGGCGTGCCCGTCACCCGGGTGCGCCAGATGATCCGCGACCACACCTTCGTGGCCAGGCGGTTCGACGGCGTGCTGAAGGTGCCCGCACTGTTCGTCCAGGACGGCCAGGTACTCAAGGGCCTGCCCGGGTTGCTCACCGTGCTCGCTGACGCCGGCTNCAGCGATGACGAGGCGCTCGACTGGCTTCTGCGTGACGATCCGAGCCTGCCGGGGACGCCGCTCACCGCCATGGCTGAGAACCGGGGCAAGGAGGTGCGGCGGCGCGCGCAGGCACTCGCGTTCTGAGGCCACCCCCGGCGGGGTTCCCGCCGTGGGCGGCGGTGGGAGCCGTGGGCCGCGGCGGGCCGTCGTGGGCCGCCGTGTCGGAGTGGCCCAGCCGCAGGCGGCGGCTCCCGTAGGGTCGGTGGTATGTCCGTTCGTCCGACCGGGGTGGGCTCCGACCCCACCCCGGGCTCCCCAGCAGCCGGCGGTGATCCCGCACTGCCCGCGGACCACATCTCCGCCCCCGCTCCACCGGCGCCGGCGCCGGCACCGGCCGGTGCCGCGGGGCTCGCCGGTTCCGCGGGTCCCTCCGGTGCCGCGGGGCTCGCGCGCATCGTGGTCAACGGGCAGCCGCGGGAGGTACCGGCCGGGCTGGCGCTGCCTGATCTGCTCGCCCAGCTCGGTCTGCGACCCGGCTCGGTGGTCGTCGAGCTGCGGGGCACCGCGCTGACCCCCTCCGAAATGCCCGCGGCCCGCCTGGCCGACGGAGACATCCTGGAGATCGTTCGTGCCGTCGCTGGAGGCTGAGCCCGTGCCCGACGCCCGTGCCCGGCGGGTCGCCCGCCTGCTCGACGCCCGGCTGTACCTGTGCACGGCCAGGCGCGACGCCGGCGGCACCACCTTCTACGAGGACGTGCTCGGATCCCCGCAGGCGCCGGGGGTGGATCTCATCCAGCTCCGGGAGAAAGGGCTGGAGTGGCGGGACGAGCTGGCCGGGCTGGCCCGGATGGCGGCGGCGGCCGGGCGGGTCGGTGCGCTGGTCAGCGCCAACGACCGGGCGGACGTCGCCCTGTTCGCCGGGGTCGACATCCTGCATGTCGGGCAGGACGACATCCCGCCTCGACTGGCGCGGCGGCTGCTGGGTCCGGACGTGCTGATCGGGCAGTCCACCCACGACCCCGACCAGCTACAGGCCGCGCTCGCCGACCCGGACGTCGACTACGTGTGTGTCGGGCCGGTCCACGCCACCCCGACCAAGGAGGGCCGCGCACCGGTCGGCCTGGAGCTTCCACGGCTCGCCGCCCGGCTCGCGCCACCGTTCGAGGCCGGCGCCAAGCCCTGGTTCGTCACCGGCGGCGTGGACGGGGAGACCCTGGACGCCATCCTGGAGACCGGTGCCCGGCGGGTCGTGGTGGTGCGCGGGATCACCCAGGCGGCGGATCCGGGAGCCGCGGCGGCCGCACTCGCCGGCCGCCTGCGCGCCGCCTGACCGCCGAGGCGGGCCACGGTGCGCCACCTGAGCTATCTCGCGGTGCTGCTGGCCTGCCTGGCCGCGACGGCGCCGCTGGAGATCCTGCTGCGGACCAGGGTGTACGCCCGGCCGCGCCGGCTCGCGCTGGCGGTCCTGCCGGTCCTGGTTCTCTTCGTCGCCTGGGATCTCCACGCGATCGCGCGCGGCCACTGGGACTTCGACCGGCGCTCCACCACGGGTGTCGTGCTGCCGGGCGGCATTCCGCTGGAGGAGCTCCTCTTCTTCCTGGTGGTGCCGGTGTGCGCGGTGCTCGCGCTGGAGGCGGTGCGCGCGGTGACCGGCTGGCGAGCCGGTGACGAGCCCCCGGCCGGTGACGAGCCGGCGGCCGGGCCGACGAGGCGCCGGCGATGAGCTACACGGCCCTGGCCGCCGCCGGGGTCGTCCTGACGCTGGTGCTCGACCTGTGGATCCTGCGGACCCGGCTGGTCACCCGCAGGGTCTTCTGGACGGCCTACGCGATCATCCTGTTCTTCCAGCTCGTCACGAACGGCGTCCTGACCGGGTTCGACATCGTCCGCTACGACCCGGCTGCCATCGCCGGCCCGCGGATCGCGTTCGCACCCGTCGAGGACCTGCTCTTCGGGTTCGCTCTGGTCACCCAGACACTCGCCTGGTGGGTTTGGTGGGGGGTTCGTCACGGAAACGAGTGAATCCGGCGTCCAGATCCACCTATGGGCCTACGCTCTGACTCAATGGAACAACGGACGGCGGGACTGGACGAGCCGGTGGGGCGCCACCGGTCGCCCTGGGGCGGCTCCAACCGCATCCTCCCGATCCGCTGGGGGCGGGTCATCGCGGCTCTGGTCGCCGTCGCGGTGCTGGTGACGGGGCTCGTCCTGGTGCACGGGTCCGGAACGGGCCGGCCACCGGCGGCCGCCGACCCGGTCGGGGCCGCCACGACCGTCACGCCGGCGGCGGGCGAGGCGGCTGCGGGCGCGCCGACCTCGGCACCGCCGACGGCATCCTCCTCGGCGGCGCCCGCGGCCGGGAGGCCGGCCACCGAGGTGCTCGCCGGGCCGTCGGGGGCGGCCGGCGGCCGCTCCGTTCCACCGGACGCCGGGTCGTCACCGACTGCCGGTGGCCAACCGGCCGCTCCCCGCCCTGCCGGCAGCCCGGGCGCCGGCGGCACGCCCGGGAACCGCCCGACCGGTCCCGCGATCGACCTGAGCAGCAGTGCCGTCGACTTCGGCGAGGCGGAGTCGACCATCAGCGTCGACCTGGTGGGTGTGGGCACGCAGCCCGCGCAGGTCCGGGTGGGCGGCACGCCCGCCTGGTTGAGCGTCGTCCCGCGGGCGGAGGTCGTCGCCCCCGGTGCCCGGGTGCCGCTCGTGGTCACCCTGGACCGCGCAACCGCCCCGCCGGGCCCGGTCACCCTGGCGGTCCCGGTCGCCGCGGTCGGCGGTTCCGGCGGTGGTGATCTGCGGATCACCGCGACCGTCTCGGGCGCACCGGGGCTCACCGCTTCCGCCGCCCCGGCCGAGATCGTCGCCGCCACCTGCGCGGACGGCGCGGGACCCACCCAGTCGACGGTGAGCGCCACCGTCATCGACCCGACCGGGGTCTTCGGCGTGGAGGTGCGGACCCGGGCCGCGGACGGCACGCCGGCAACCGTCCCGCTGGGGCTGGTCACGGCTGACGGTGACCGGTCGACCTGGTCCGGTCCGATCGGTCCCGGGCCGGTGACGGGAACCATGGACTACACCGTGGTGGCGACCGACCTCGACGGGCGGCGATCCGAGGTCGGCGGCTCGATCGAGGTCCGCCCCTGCCCGCGCGGCTGACCCCGGCGGCTGCCGGGTCAGCCGCGCGCTCGACCAGGAGAAGCTCAGTCCACCGGCGCGGTCGTCCCGGCGGCCGTTCGGGCAGCCGCCGCGGGGGCGGTGCGCGGGCGGCGGAACACCCGGGAGGCGGTGATCATCCCGGTGGCGGTTCCGTCCGGCAGCTGCGGCGGGGTCAGTCCCGGGCGCAGCAGCTCGGCCACCCGCAGGTACTTCATGCCGGCCCGCAGGTCGGCATCGTTGCGCAGCCGGATCACCAGCCGGAACGCGCTCAGTGCCGTGGTGTCGAACAGGCCGGTGGTGTAGATCAGCTGCACGCCGAGCCGGTCCGCCACCGCGAGCTGCAGATCCAGCAGGTAGGACGCGCTGGCCCGCCCGATCGGATTGTCGAGGAAGAGCACTCCGGCGTGGCGGGCGCGCAGGCGGCCGCGGTCGTTCGCGCGCAGCGCGGCCATCGTGCAGTACAGGATGATCGCCGCGGTCAGCTGCTGGCCGCCGGAGAACACGTCACCGAGCTGGGAGACCCGCACCCGCTCGGTCCGCAGCACCGCGTCCGGTTTGAGGATCTCCACCCGCACCCCGCCGGGCAGTGCCGCGCGAACGCCGCGCAGCAGCAGCGTCATGCCGTCCCGGCGACCGGTGCCGGCGGCGGGCCCGGCGGAACCGGGGGTTCCCGCGGCCGTGGCGCCCGCGCCGGCCGCCGCGTCCACCACCTCGCCGAGTGCCGTGGTGAGCGCGAGGGGATCGGGTTCGGTGAAGGTGATGCGCAGGAACTCCTGCCCGGACCAGTCGCCGAGCTCGTCGGGGAGGCGGGACAGGCGCTGCGCCGACCGCAGTGTGCCGAGGGAGGCCCGGACCATCCCCTCCAGCCGGGCGACGATCGCGGCCCGGTTGCGGCCGATGTGGGCGAGGTCGTCATCCAGGCTGCGCAGCCTGGGCGCCAGCGCGGCGGCCCAGTCCCCGGCGTTCGCGGCCACCGCGTCCCGACCGGCCCGCACCATCTGCCGGCGGGCCGGCGAGCGCACCGACTCGAACCGGCCGGTGGCGGCCCAGGCGGCCACGGCGTCCGCCGCCACCCGGACCCGGCCGGCCGCCTCGGCGTGCGCGGCGACCCCCTGCCGCCAGGCCGAGCGCAGCTCGCGGGTCATCGTCTCGGCCGCGGCCGCGTCACCCGCGAACGGCACGACACCCGCGGACGGCACGTCACCCGCGGACGGCACGTCACCCGCGGACGGCACGTCACCCGCGGACGGCACGTCACCCGCGACCGACTCGGCGTCCGCGAGCAGATCCGCCAGCGTGCCGGCGACCAGTCGGAACGCGTCGCGCTCGCGCTCATGTTCGGCGGCGTCGCGCCGCTGGCGGTCCAGTGCGTCCTGCGCCTCCCGCACGGCCTCCTGGGCCGCGCCGCGGGCGGCTGACGTCGTCCGCAGCCATTCCAGCGCCTCGTCCAGGTTCGTCGGGCCCTCGTCCGGCCCGAGCGGGGACGCACCGGCGGAACGGACCCTGGCCGCCGTGTGCGCCAGCTCCTGACGGAGTCCGCCGAGCTGCTCGCGCGCGGCGTCCAGCTCCCGGCCGAGCTCACCGGCCGCTCGCCGCGCGGTGGCCGCGGCGGTGGCCCGGGCGGCCGCGTCCCCGCCGCTGGGCCCGGCGAGCAGCACCTCGCACCGGCCGCGGACGGCCGCGGGCAGCCCTTCGACAGCCACCCGCGCGGCCGCCTGCTCCCGGCGGGCGCGATCGAGGTCGCCACGCAGGTCCGCACCGACCTCGACCTGCGCGTAGGCGCGTTCGGCGGCCTCGTAGGCGGCCCGCAGCACGGGGACCTGCACCGGCGGCTCGGCGGCTGCCGCCCGGGGCGGGTCGGTGGGGTCCCGCTCCTGGTCCGGGCACTCGCCGGCGGAGCCGAGACCACTGTCCTGCGCGTTGCCGCCCGCGTTCTCGTCCGCTCCGGGGTGCGGCTCACCGGCCGTGAGCTCACCCGCGCCGACGACCAACGCGGACTCCGCCAACGTCGCCACGGTGTTGCGCGCCGCGTCGTCGGCCCGGCGCAGCGCCTCCTGCGCGGCGAGCCGGGAGGCCGCACAGTCCGCCCGATGCCGTTCGGCCGCGGCCGAACGCTCGGCAGCCGCGGCCTCCAGCCGGGCGATCCGCCCGTCGAGCCCCGCGGACTCGCCGACGACCCGGACCAGATGGTCCAGCGCGGCCGCCCGGGCCGAGCACTCCTGCTCGGCCACCCGCAGCTGTTCGACCTCCGCCACCGCGCGCTCTGCGGTGCTCATCGCCGTGGTGACCTGGGCGCGCGCCGCCGCCAGTGATTGGGCGGCGAGGTCCACCGCGTCCCGGGCGGAGCGGGTCGCGTCCCGTAGCCCGGCCACTCGTCCCGGCGGATTCGCCCGGCGCCAGCCGGCGATGGCCGCCGCCAGCTCACGGTCCCCGCGGGCACGCTCACGCAGCTCGGCGGCCTCGGCGCGCCGCTGCTCGTACCGGTGGCGGATCGAGGCCCGCTCGGCGGCGGCGGCCGCACTGTCATACAGCGCCGGGTTCGGCGGGACGACGAACATCCCGTCGGGGTCCCCGGCAGCCGCGGCCGGATCGAGCAGCCGGGCGGCTCCGACCACGACCGCGCAGTCGGGCAGCAGCCGCGCCCGAGCCAGCGCAGCCCGGGCGAGGTCGAGGTCCCAGCCCGGCGGGATGACCACACCGTCCACAAGCCCGGGCTGTGCCCGCAGCACCCGCTCGCGGGCCTCCTCGTCGACCTGGTGGGCCAGGTGGTGCCAGCCGGAGACGGCCGGGATCCCGGCGCGTTCCAGCGCCGCCACCACGTCACCGACGGCGGCCCGCGCCGGGCGCAGGTCGCCGTGACCGCCACCGCCGCCGCCGCTCCCGCTGGCGCGGTGGCCTTCCTCGTCGCCTTCCTCCTCCGCGTCGCCGCCGCCGAGAGCGTTGAGGACGCGCAGATCGGCCTCGGTGTCGACGGACAGGGCGACCAGGCGTTCCTCGGCCGCCCGGACGGCGGCACCCAGCGCCGCCAGCGCTCCGTCGGCATCGACGTCCAGATCAACCACGCCGGGTGACGGCGCCCTGGCCTCGGAGGACTCGCCCTGGGAGGACTCGGCCGGGGAGGACTCGGTGTGGGAAGCCTCGGTGTGGGAGGAATCGGTCCGCGGAGGTTGGGGGCTGCCCAGCCCGAGCAGGGCGGCGACCCGGCCGTCGGTGGTCAGTGCCCGGGCAGCGGTCAGCGCCCCGCCCAGTTCGGCGGTGAGCCGGGCAAGCTCGGCGTTCGCGGCGTCAAGGGCACGCTCGGCATCCCGCTCGGCGTCCCGGGACTGCCGCAGCCCGGTGGAGCGGGTTGCGGTGGCCAGCGCCTCCTGGACGGCGGTCCGCGCCTCTCGGGCCTTTTCCGTGGCCTCCGCCGCGGCCTGGCCGGGGTCATACGCACTCGATGCCAGCAGCCCGTCGCGGACGGCCTCGGCCAGCAGCCCCGCGGCCCGGTCGCGTTGTGCGCGCAGCCCCGCCGCATCGGCCCGGGCGGTGGCTGCCGCGTCCGAGGCCGTGCGGTCCGCGGCCGCCGCCGACTCGGCGGCGAGATCGTGGGCGGCGGCGGCCGCCCGGGCCCGCGCCTCCTCGGCCCGGGATGCCGCCGCGAGCCGGGTCAGGCCGGCCACCAGGGCACGGGCCGCGGCGTCCCGCTCGGCGAGCACCGGTGCGGAGCGCAACTCGGCGTCGGCCACGAGCCGGGTGAGCCGTTCGGCCTCGTCGGACGCCGCCGCGAGCCGCAGCACATCCTCGGCCGCGCGCCAGGCGTCCAGTTCCTCGGTGCGGTCGGCGTGCCGCGCCACGAGCTCGTCCCGGGTCGCCTCCGCCTCGGCCAGCCGCAGCTCGGCCAGCCGCAGCCGGGCGGCGAGCTCGGCGTCCGCGGCGCGTGACTGGGCGAGCTCGGCCTCCTCGACGGCGGCCCGGGCGCGATCGCCCTCGCCGCCCTGTGCCAGCGTCCCCGCGTCCGCCAGTGCGACCTTCGCACCGACGGAGGCCGCGGCGTCCCGCACCGTCGTGAGCAGTTCCCGCAGCCGGCCGCCCGCCTCGTCCCACGCCCGCACCGTGCGGGTCAGGGGTTCGAGCCGGTCCAGCGCCCCGGCGACGAACTCCCGCTCGGCCTCCAGCACGGCCCGTTCGGCGAGCTTCGCCGCGTAGCCGTCGACGACCTCCGCCACACCGGCCGGGTCCTCCGGCGGTGTCACGGCCCGGAGCAGGAAGTCGACGAACTGTTCGTCGCTGTTGAAGGCGAATGCCTCGGCGGCCTCGCCCTCCCCGGCGTTCATCGCCCGCTGGTAGCGGAACAACTCAGGATCAAGTCCCAGCGCGTCGAGGTGCTCGCTCCAGGCCCCCTGGCTGGTCTCCCAGACGAGGGCGAGGCGGGGATCCGCCGCGTCCGCCTCGGTGAGCCGGGTCCGGAAACCGGCGAAGGTGACCAGCCGTCCGTCCCGAACAACCGGCAGAGTCGTGATGTCGAGCCCCGGCCCGGGCCGGAACGAGTACCAGGCCTCGGCGAGCCTGGACGGGTCTCCGGTGCTCCGGCCGCGCCTCTCGCTGACCTTCCCGGTGACCACGCGCTCGCCGGTGACGGCGTGCTGCCACTCGCAGACCACATGGCCGCAGTCCCTGGACAGCACGAAATTGTCGAGCACCCGTCCGTTGGAGGTGCCGACAACCTGCCGCCGACCCGGCAGCACAACCGAGAAGATCAACTTCATCAGGACGCTCTTGCCGCCCCCGTTCTCCAGGAACAGCACCGACGCGGGGGATGGCCGGAGCGGTCGGCTCGAGCGGTCGGCGCGGTCCGGCCGGGGCGGGTGATCCGGGCCGGAGAGACCGCCGTTGCCGTTGCCGTTGCCGTTGCTCGTGGGTCCGGGCCGGGCGTTGTCGTCCTGCCGCCAGGCTGTGTCCTGAACGTCGCTGTCCGCGCTGTCCGGGGTTGCCCCGCCCCCGAAGAGCCCATCCTGACGGTGACCCGTGACGGGAGCCCCGACCCCGGAGAAGTCGAGCAGGACGTCGCCGAACCGCGCACCCGGCGGCCCGATCGCATGGAGACGAACCTTGGCCAGCTCAAACATCGCCATCACCCCGACCCCCGCCCAGGGCGGAGCCCTCGTCCGACGGGTACTCGCGCGGGTACTCGCGCTCCGTTTCGCCGAGCGCCCGCGGGTGGCCTCCTGGAGTGTCCGTGCCGGGCAGCACGGGGGCGGTGGAGAGAACCCGCACCCCGCCCGAGCCGTCCGCGACGGTGACGACGCCGAGCGCGAGCAGCTCCTCGAGTGCCGCGTCGGCGGCGAGCTCCCGGACCTGGATCTGATAGCGCGCCGTCGTTCGGAAGGTGCCGCCCGCATGCTCGCTGACCGGCACCAGGCATCCGGAGTCGCTGAGGAAGCCCATCGCCCTGGCGACGATGCCCGTGGTCGACCCGGCGAGGCGGCGGGAGTCCCTGGTCGTCCCGGCCGCCGGGCGGCGGGAGTACAGCCGCCAGGCCGCCTCGAGAGTCCGGCCCGCGCCGAGCTCGTCGGCCTCCGCGGCCGGATCCGCGGTGACCCGGCGCTCCAGCAGTCGGCAGGCCTCGCGGACGAAGGCGTCCACGCCCTCGACACTGACCCGCCCGACGTACGAGTCGTCCAGCAGGTCAGCCGGCCGTGGGAACGCGAGGGCCGCGACCGCGAGCTGCGCGATCGCGTGCAGCAGGCGTTCGGCGGAGCGCTGCTCGCCACCGGCGCGCCGCGCGTAGTCACTCATCCGCACCGCGAAGGCGGAGTCCTCGGCTCCGCCGACGACCAGTCCGGCCCGCTCCACCACATCCAGCACGACCAGCCCGAGCCCGGCGGCGGTCGCCTGGGTCAGCGCGGCGAACTCCTGGTCCCGCAGGTACCGCCGGACGAGTTCGGCGTACCGGCTGTCCCGGGCGGGCACCAGTTTCGGTCGCAGCCCGTAGGCGATCAGTCTGCCCGCGTCGAAGGCATCGGCCTGCGGGCGGCGGCTCCCCGGGCCGGAGCGGCCGTCAACATCGCGATCGGCTGCGTCGTCGGCAGCGGGATCGGCAGCGGGATCGGCACGGTCGTCGACGTCACTGTCGGGGGCGGCGGGGTGGTCTCCCGGACCGCGAGCGGAGGGAAGCTGGTCAAGGGTGGTCAAGGCGCAGTCCGGATCAGAGTCGGCAGTGGTTGCGGGGGAGTGGCCTCGTGGTCGGCGGGGCCAGGGGTGCGATCGTCAGCGGGGCTGACGTCGCCATCGTCGCCATCGTCGGCAGGGCCGGGGTGGCGCAGTTGCACCCGGCCGACCAGGAGGTCGGCGCCGCCGAACCAGGGGTCGTCGAGTTCCGTGCCGTCGTCGCAGGCCACGGTTACCAGGGCATCGCCCTGGCGCGCGGCGGCGGAGATCTGCGGGCTCAGGGCGTGTGTGGCGAGCAGCGCCACCAGGTCCGCGGCCTCCGGGCCTGCGGTGGCCCTGGCCCGTCGCAGCAGTTCCGACAGCCGGCGCGGTGATCCGGGTGCGAGCTCCAGCACCGCGCTCGCGCGGGCCCACGCCTCGTCGTCGAACCTCTCGTGATCCCGCAGCGGGACCAGCTCGGCCTCGACGACGACCGGTCCGAGGACCTCCTGCTCGGTCGGCGGGGTCAGCAGGCCGTCGACCAGATCGACAAGACGCAGCGAGCGCGGTGTGCGCACACCGACGGCTCCGGGAAAGAAGGCGTCGGCCGGTGCTGAGGCCACCTTCCCAGGCAGGGTCAGGACCGGCATCAGGATCTGGGTGTAGAGGTCGACTCCGTCTCGCGCCGGGACGTCCGCGAACTGCTGGCGGTCCTGCTCGGCGCGGAAGACCGCCCCCGCCTCCAGCAGCCGTGCCTGGAGCTGTGTGTGCCGGCGTACGCAGTCGGTGACGATGGCGACCAGCTCGGCCGCCTGCCGCTTGTGGTCGGCGTCGTCGGCCGCATCCCGGTAGCGGCGGATGTGGGTGAGGATCGCGTTCTCGTGGCGGTACCGCTGTTCGACGTGGCCGAGCGCCTCGTCGAGCAGCGCCGGCACGGCGCGCAGCCAGTCGACGGCCAGCACGTTGCGCCGGGTCGCGTCGAGCTGGCGGCGAAGCTGCTCCGCGTACTGGACGGTGCGGTACCGCGCGGCCTCCGCCGCCGTTCGGGCGTCGGCCAGCCGACCCCGGCGGATCAGGTTGTCCAGCGTCACCTCCGCCGCGATCTGCGCCGAGGTCACGTCGGTGTCCAGCGCGCCGATCAGCACGGTCACCGCCTCGTCGGTGGCGCGCAGGTACAGCTCACCCCCGCCGTCCGTCAGTTCGACGAGCAGTTTGAAGTCGAACCGCCGCCGCACATAGCGGCCGTCGGCGTGGTAACTGCCGTAGACGACGTCGAAGCCGCGGTCCACGCTGCCGACGTTGATCAGATTGCTGAGAACCCAGCGAGCCACCCGCTCGTGCTCTGAGCGCGGCCGATCGGGCGCCTGCGCGGCGACGAGCGGGAGCAGCCGGCGCAGCACCTGTTCCTGGTCGGCACCACGGTCGAAGTCCATGGCCACGGTGACCAGGTCGATGGCATGCAGCGCGAGCTCGGCCATCGCGTAGACGCCGAAGTCGCCGCCCTCCAGGTAGGACTTGCGCGCGTCGAGATCATGCAGTGGCTGGGTGAGCGCGAGCGCCTTTCGGCGCCGGACCATCCCGCTGTCCGCGAGCCCTGCGGTGCTGGTGGTCACCGATGGGCCCGTCGTCGGGCGGTCGCTGCGGCGGCCGTCCGGGCCGGTAGCTGGCGGATCTCCACTTCTGGCACCCTAGCCGGCGCCGGTCGCCCTCCGTGCGGGCCGGTGTGGTCCTGCCGCGGGCTGGCCGGCTGTCCGCCTGGTCGGGCGGAAGGGACCGGGCTGCCTGCGTGACCTGGGCGGGCCAGGCTAGGCTTTCGTCCATGAACTCGGTGTCACTTTCAAAAGGCGCCAATGTTTCGCTCACCAAGGTCGCGCCGAACCTGACGGCCGTGACCATTGGGCTTGGTTGGCAGGTGCGACAGACGACGGGTGCTCCGTACGACCTCGACGCCTCCGCCATTGTGGTGGGTGACACAGGCCGAGTGCTGTCGGACAGCCACTTCGTCTTCTTCAACAACCTGGTCAGCCCGGACGGGGCCGTCACACACCTGGGCGACAACCTCGTCGGCGGTGGCGGCGGGGACGACGAACAGATCAACGTCGACCTGCGGATCCTGGCTCCCCAGGCATCCAAGGTTGTCTTCGCGGTGTCCATCTATGACGCCGAGGTGCGTCGGCAGACCTTTGGTCAGGTCCGCAACGCCTTCATCCGGGTCGCGGATGCGACGACCGGCGCCGAGGTCGCCCGCTACGACCTCACCGAGGACGCGTCGACCGAGACCGCCATGATCTTCGGTGAGCTGTACCGTTACGGCGCCGAGTGGAAGTTCCGCGCGGTGGGGCAGGGGTACGCGTCCGGTCTGCGTGGCATCGCTCTCGATTTCGGTGTGAACGTGGCCTGACGGCTTCGCCGGCGCAGCTGCCACCGGCTCGGGCGTCCCCCGGGTGAGCGCGCCGGCACGGCGGTGCGCCGCTGCGGGCAGGGTCTCCGCGGGCAGGGTCTCCGCGGGCTGGATGTCCGTGAACGGGATGTCCCCCGCCAGGGTCTCGCCCAGGCCGCCGTTGCCTGCGCGCGAGCGGCGCCGAGGCCGTCGGTCGCGCACCGATGGAGCGGTGGAAGTCGATCGTGGTGTGGCTGGCCCTTCGCCGGCCCCGGCGGTGTTCGTCTCGCGAGGCACGCGCCGGCCGTCTCACCCGGCCCCGCCCGCCGGTCGGATCCGAGGGATCCCGGCAGGGTCGCCGGCCGGGTGAAAAGAACAGGCGCGGGTTCGACGCCCTGACCCCTTCCTGCCTTCTCCTGGCCCCTCCATGATGTCTTGATCCGTGTACTGTTTATTCCGGCCGCAGGCTGGGGTGGGTATCGATCCGTCTGCTGGTCCAGTGTTACCCCGAATTCCAGATTGTCGGCCGGAATTCGGGTAATTGAATGGCTCCTAAATGATTCCCCCCTCCTTCGTTGGTGTGCGTTGGACCAATGGCGGAATCGTCGCTACGGTTGCGCGGGGGTCATTTAAGGAGGAAGTTTTGATCGATATCCTTGGTGTGGGCTTCGGTCGAACCGGAACGCTCTCGCTCCGGGCCGCCCTCGAACGCCTCGGGTATGGCCCGTGTCACCACATGGACGAGGTGCTGTCGCATCGGGAGACGGTCGGTGACTGGATCGACGCCGCCGAGAACGGCACCGCCGACTGGGACGCGCTCTACCGCGGGTACCGGTCGACGGTGGACTGGCCCGGCGCGTTTTTCTGGCAGCAACTTGCCACCAGCTACCCATCCTCTCGGGTGATTCTCACGGTGCGCGACCCCGAGAAGTGGTACGAAAGCGTCGCCAACACGCTGTACAAGGCGGTCTCGACCCGCCCGCCCGGTGTGAACCCGACGATGCCGGTCCTGAAGATGATGGATCTGATTGTGTGGGACGGCGTCTTCAAGGGCAGGTTCGACGACCGGGACCACGCCCTGCNGGTGTTCACCCAACACAACGAGGCCGTGCGCCGGGAGATTTCGGCTGACCGGCTTCTTGTTTTCGACGTGGCCCAGGGGTGGGGCCCGCTGTGTGACTTCCTCGGTGTGCCGGTGCCCGCGGAGGAGTTTCCCCGGCTCAACGATCAGAAGACCTATGCGGACAAGCACCGCGCGCGGCTGGCCGCGGCGATGACGCAGCATGGCCCGCGACCGGCGGGCAGTTGAGGTCACGTCCTGAAATGGCCATCGGGTCACGGCTGCGCAGGGCGCCGGAAGGCGCGCGACTGACCTGCCGGCCCTGACAACAACCGGAGAAGGCGGCGCCGGTAGGCACGGGCCGCGGAGGTCGGGCGTCCTGGACGATCGACTCCGCGCGGACCAACGGTCCACCGTCACCGACTCGGGGGGCCGCCGCTCCGGAAGGGAAGGCGGGAGGGGCTGTTCCGCCGGCCGACGACCATCACCCGGACGGTGCGGGTGTTCGCGTCCACCCGGTAGAGCATCCGCCAGCCTCGCGCCGCCGCCTCGAACATGCCGACCTGCTGCTCGCCGGCCAGCGGTGTGCCCGCCTTGCGGGGGTCGTTGCGCAGCGGGCCGTCCAGGAAACGGCGCACCTCGGCGCCGAGCAACTCCGGCAGCTTCGCCATGTCCCGCTCCGCGGAGGTGGACAGCGTCACCTCGTGCTTGTCACTCACTGCTGGCAGCCGCGGGCGAGCTGGCAGTGGGGGCCGGCGGGGGTGCACCGCCGAACGGAGGCCGACGCGGGGACGCGGCACGCGTTGTGCATCCCTTGATCATATCCCCCGTGCCCGTGCCCGTGCCCGTGCCCGTGCCCGTGCCCGTGCCCGTGCCCGTGCCCATGGCGGGGCGGGGCGGGGCGGCCGGGGCAGGTAGGCGGTTCTCGGGAGACGTGCTGCCTGCGATGCCAGCGCCAGGAAGGATGGGGGAATGGCACTACCCGTACGGTCAGCTCCCGAACCCACCCCCGTCCAGGCCGTGATCTTCGATCTGGACGGTGTGCTGATCGACTCCGAGCAGGTGTGGGACGAGGTACGCCGGGCGTTCGTGGCTGAGCGGCAGGGACGCTGGGAAGTGGACAGCACCGCCCGCATGATGGGGATGTCGACCGCCGAATGGTCCGCCTACCTGGTCGAGCTGGGTGCCGGCGACAGCGCCGAGGAGATCGCGGCCGAGGTGCGGAGCCGGGTCGCGGCTCGCTACGGTGACGCGCCGCCGCTGCTGCCCGGGGCCACGGAGGCGGTGCGGGCGCTTGCGGCTCGCTGGCCGCTCGGCCTGGCGAGTTCCTCGCCCCGCCTGCTCATCGACCTGGTGCTGGAGCGGTCGGGGCTCGCCGCGCGGTTCCGGCAGACCGTCTCCTCCGAGGAGGTGGCTCGAGGCAAGCCGGCGCCCGATGTCTACCTGGAGGCTGTGCGCCGGCTGGGTGTTCCGGTCGCCTCAGCGGTCGCGGTCGAGGACTCCGCCAACGGGCTGCGAGCCGCTGCCGCGGCCGGTCTCGCGGTTGTCGCCGTGCCGAACGAGCACTTCCCCCCGGGCGCGGACGCGCTCGACCTGGCCTCGGCCCGGGTCGCCCGGGTCGCTGACCTGACACCGGACGTCGTACTGGCCGCCCACCGCTCCCGCCCCCGGCGCGGTTGACGACAGGTCCGGCACCGAACGGCGCGCCCAGCCGGCCACCCGCCGGGATTGCCCGGGCGGGCCAGCGGGTTGGAATCCCGTATGACGGAGAACACGGACGCGGTCATCCGCACGGTCCTCACCGACACGGAGGTCTGGGCGGTCGTCGGGCTGTCCGAGAACACCGCGCGCGCGGCCTATGGCGTCGCGGCCTACCTGCGCCGGCACGGCAAGCGGACGGTGCCGGTCCACCCGTCGGCACCGGTGATCGACGGCGAGCAGGGCTACCCGACGCTGAGTGACATCCCGTTCCCGGTGGACGTGGTCGATCTGTTCGTACGGTCCGACCTGGTGGGCCCGGTCATCGACGAGGCGGTGAAGATCGGTGCGGGCGCGGTGTGGACCCAGCTCGGTGTGATCGACGAGGCCGCGCAGTCCCGGGCCCGCGACGCCGGACTGAACGTCGTCGTGGACGCCTGCCCCCGGATCGAGGGCCCGCGACTCCTCGGCTGGCACTGAGGCGGCCGGCCCCCGCCGGTCGGCGCCGTCGGCTGCGGGCGGTCAGCTGTGGGACGGCGACCGTCACCCGCCGGATCCGCCGGCCGGGCCCGGTGGCACTGCTGAGCCGGATGACGCCGGCCCGGGTGGCATCGTGGGCGGATCCCAGGCGGGGTCCACGTTCGACGGGCCCCCGTTTGGCTGGTCGCCGTTCGGCTGGTCGCCGTTCGGTCCGCCCCTGTCCGGGAATGTCCGTCCGGCCGGTTTGGTGGCGGCCACCCGCGCGCTCCGGGATGCCGGGCCCGAGCCCCCCGTGCCGCCCGCTGCCGTCCTGCCGCCGGGCGGCCGGCGGCCTGGCGCGGTGCCACGTTGCGGCGCCCTGCTCGGCGCTGTGCCGCTCGGCGCAGGTCCGGCTGTGGCCGGGCTGCTGGCGATGGCGCCGTCGCGAGCCTGGCCCCCCGGGCCGGCCACCCCGGGCCGGTTGCCGGGCGTCGGCATACGAGCACCCGGGCCGAGGATCACCGGTGGCCGGGCCGGCCTGGGATTCGCCCGGGTCGGCGTCTCACGCGCGCCGGCCTCCCCCTCGGGACGCCGGCGCCGCTCTCTCGCCTCGAAAGTGACACCGGGCGCCCGTTTCGGCAGGGGGGCGGGTGCCGAGGTGGCGGTTTCGTTCCCCAGCACCTCCCGGGGGATCGTCGGCAGGTCAGGATCGGCGGCGCTGAACGCCTCCAGGGAGGTGTCGACAGTCCTGAACGGATCAGCGCCACCGGGGTTACCCGGCCCGCTGGCGGGACCAGTCGGTGCGGCGGTATCCGCCACCTCGGCGGACGGGTCGGGGCTGCCCGGCGAGGTACGCCAGGACGTCCCGGCCGCCGCCCGGCGTTCGCGCCACGCGACCACCAGCAGTTGTCCCTGCCGTGTCGCCAGCGCTGCCGCCGGTGGCAGCAGGAACAACATCGGCAGCATGTAGCGGTAGTCGAAGCAGACGGTGGCGGCCGGCACGATGATCACGGCGGCACCCGCGGCGACGAGGAACAGGCAGTCCAGGCCGGTGCGGCGGCGCTCGGCGGTCAGCTCGTGCCAGCGGGTCCGCCCGTCGCCGCCGCGCAGCCCCGCGGGCACGACCCGGGGCAGGGCCGCCAGGCAGGCCAGCAGGCCCAGGCCCGCTGCGACGGCGAGCGCCGGCCCGGGCGTGAAGCCGCGGGTCTGGTAGGAGCGCAGGTACCCGGCCCAGGGCTCGACGACCGTCCGGGCCGGATGGTCGCTCTCGCCGTGCAGCCCGAGGAGCGGTTCGCCGGTGTGCAGGTAGCGGGGTTCGTCGCTGGTCGGGAACCGCCAGGTGGCATCGGGCCAGTCCTGCGGTCCGACGGTGCGTCCCGGCCGGAAGTAGTGCGCGATGTCCGTGCCCACGGCGCGCAGGTAGTCGGCGGGCTGCTTGATCATCACCTGCCGGGTGAAGTCCTTGAGCAGCTCGTCCCGCTCGTCGGCAGGGACGTCCAGCGTGTTGGCGGGGCTGTTGCGGTCCCAGACGTAGTAGCTCGGGTCGGGGCGTTCGCCGACGGGGTGCGGCGAGCACAGCGAGAGCTGCTCGGGTTTCAGATCGAGCCGGCCGCAGTCGGCGATCGGTGCCACCCGCCCGTACATCCAGGCCGCGTCCCCACCGGTCAGACCGAACTTCCCGTGCGCCGTGCCGAACCAGGAGGCATATGCGATCAGCGGCGCGGCGAGAAAGACGCCGAAGACCACCACCCGCAGCGGGCCGAGGCGCCGCAGCAGGACGTAGCCCAGAGCCAGCAGGCCGATCGCCACGCCGATCGTGCGCACGAGGCCGGACGCGCCCAGCAGCAGGCCGGCGGCCGCGAGTGCCCACACGGACGGGCGGTGCGACCACATGAGAGCGATGACGGCGGTGACGAGCAGGACCGCGAAAAGCGTCTCGGCCATCACGAAGTGCTCGATGACCACCTGGTAGGCGTCGAGCAGCAGCGNGGCCGCGGCGAGCGCGGCGAGCGGCGCGGCGACCCCGCGGTGGACGAGGAACGCGTACAGGGCGATCGCCAGCCCGACCCCCAGCACGTGCTGGACCGTGGGGACGATCCACAGATCGGCGCCGGTTTCCACCAGGACCCGCAGGAAGGCCGGGTAGCCCGCGGGCCGCATCGGGTCGGGTTCTGACAGCCGGGACAGCCGGATGTAGGCATACGAGTCGCCGTTGAACTCGAACGCGGGCCGGTAGCCGATGACCGCGCCGAGGCGCAGCACGACGCCGGTGAGAAGGAGGATTCCGAACACGGAATGTCGCCGCAGGAAGGACGACAATCCGCCTCCGGAGCGGGCGTCGGGCTGCTGCCGCGCTCCGGCCCGGCCCGACTGCCCGGTCGGGTGCGGGCTTGGCGCCGCCCCGGTCCGGGAGGCCCCCGGCTCCGCCGCGCCCCCGTCCGGTGCGCCCCGCTCCGCGGTGCCCGGGTCGGCCGCGCCCGGACGGGTCGTGCTCGGCCTGGATGGCTCTGGGCGGAGCAGGACCGGTTCGAGGTCCCGTTCGGGTCCGGGCTGGCGCGCGCTGGCGAGGCTCACGGGGACGACGTTCGCATGGCCGCCCCGCCGGTCGCCCCGCGCCCCGTAGCCACCGGAAGCCTCCGGGGCGTCGAGTGAGCCGGGGGCCTCGGCCTGTCCTGGTGCCTTCACAGCAACCATGGTCCACGATCGATCCGAGAATTTGTCTGAATGGTCCCCTTTGGGCCCCCGATTGTGTGGGTGGATCACAGTTATCTCGATCCGAGTTGTCAGTACTGCCGGGCGGGAATTCCCGCGTGGGCGCCGGGCGGGCTGGCTGCCGCCGCCGGATCCCGACCCGGATCCGGGCCCCGGCCACCGAGGCCCTCGTCCCGAACCGGCGGGTCTGGCACCGCCGCCGCCCCCGGCCGGGGGGTGTCCGCCGGGCCGCCGGCGGAGGACGGCCCGGCGGCTACCGCCAGCTCACCCGGCTCCGGTGGGGACGTCGCGGCCACCGTGGGGGAGGCCCACCCGGCACGGCCGTGGCCGCCACTCGGCCCGGCGGTCACCAGCCGCAGGAAGAACGAGCCGAAGGCGGTCTGCGCCCCGAGGACCATCAGGGACATCGCCAGCAGGGCTGGTCGCAGCTCGTTGAGTGGACCCATCGAGTTCGCCAGCCACCGGGCGAGAACGACGCCGTCGATCGCGAGGCCGGCCGCGAAGAGGACCCCGCCGGCCGCCAGGCCGCGTTCGAGGGTGAAGTGCCGGTGGATCGACGTCAGCGGCCAGCGGCGGCGCTCATGCCACCCGGCCGCGTGGTTGTGCACGTCGGCGAAGACACCGAGCAGCACAAGTTGCCAGCCGAGGATGGTGAACAACGCGAACAGGACGGAGAAGTGCAGGTCCAGCCGGTGGAATCCGAGGTCGAGGGCACCGGGCAGCAGCGCCAGCTGCCCCACCGTGCCCAGCCCCAGCAGCACGAGCCCCGGCAGCACGAAGAGGTGGCGTGGGGCGAGCAGGAGCATGAACCGCAGGTGGCGCCAGCCGTCGCGGAGCGAGTGGAGCTTGGAGGCGCCGACCCGGGGGTGGTAGGTGATCGGCACCTCCTCCATGCGCAGCTCCGCCCGCCCGGCCGCGATGACCAGCTCGGAGGCCAGCTCCATGCCCTCGCAGCGCAGTCGCATGCGCCGGTACGCGTCCTTGGTGAACGCCCGCATCCCGGAGTGGGCGTCTGAGGAGCGGACGTCGAACAGGCGGTTGAGGATGCCGGTGAGGACCGGATTGCCGACGTACCGGTGCAGCCACGGCATCGCCCCGGGCAGGATCTCCCCGGCGAACCGCGAGCCGAGCACGTAGTCGGCCCGGCCGGCGCGCAGCGGGGCGAGCAGGGCACCGAGATCGGCGAAGTCATAGGTGTCGTCCGCGTCGCCCATGACGAGGAAGCGACCCCTCGCGGCCGCGAATCCCGCGAGGTAGGCGTTGCCGTAGCCACGCCGCGCCTCGGCGACGACGCGCGCACCGGCCGCGGTGGCCACCGTCGCGGACCCGTCGGTCGAACCGTTGTCGACCACCACGACCTCGCCGTCGACGCCGGCCGCCGCGAGGCCCTCGAGTGCCTTGCGGACGCAGACACCGACGGACTCCGCCTCGTTGAGGCAGGGCATGACGACCGACACCTCGGGACCGTCGGCAGAGTCGCGTTCCGGCCTGCCCAGGTCGGCTGCCTGCGTCGCTGGGCCTGCCTGTGTTGCTGGGCCTGTCTGCGTCGCTGGGCCTGCCTGTGTTGCTGGGCCTGTCTGTGTTGCCGGGCCTGTCTCCGCCGCCAGGCCCGGCAGGAGGAACGGGCGGGCCGCTCCGGGTGACGAACCTCCGGTGGTACGCGAGTTGTTCACCATGCGTGACCCCCCACAGGCCTGGAGCAAACGTGGCGCCGGCTGGACCTGCTGGCCCGCCCGTCGAGCGGACCGACCGCGGCGAGCCGGCCGCACCGGGTCACGCGATCGACCGTGGCGGCTGGCGGGAGCAGGAGGCCCTTTCGGCGGAGACGGCGTTCGGCTGGCGTGGCGCTGGACGGCCGCACGGACCAATCCTCGGAGCCCGGGGCGCCCAGCGCTTGGCGTCGGGCTGCAATCTACCGATTTGCAGGCCTGCTGAGCGATCACCGGGAGAGGCGGCCACGCGGAGATACACCCTGGTGCACCAGGGGACCCCAGCGGGACCCGGGTGTGCGTGTACGACGTGACACGCCGGTGGGCGCACAGGCGCCCCCGTGTGACGTGCCTAACGGAGAGGCGTAACCTCTGGTGCTCGTGCACCAAGGAAGTGTTTTCGACCAGGCCTCGGCGACGCCGGCGCCAGCGCCGGACGGTGAACCGTCCGGCGATCCCTCCTCCGCACCCGCCCCGTCTGCTGTCATCGGGCGCCGGTGCCCCCACAATCCGCCGTGCCCCGCCGCGGACAGCGCCGACCACGACGCGGCGGTTGTCACCAGCCGGCACTGCGACCAGGGCTGGAGTCTGCTGTGCAACGGGGTGATCCTCTTCGAGGACACCGGGGAGATCCTCCCCACCGGCCGCACGGTGGAGCCGCGCCGTCCGCTCCCCAGAGCGGGCTGCGTTCCCCGTCCGCCGATGCCGCGCCGCGCGGCGAACGCCGCGCCGACCCCGGTCTGACCCGCCTGGGCTCGTTCGCCCCGGATGAGCCGCTTACCGCGGTTCGTATGGGGCGAACGGGTACGGTTCCGGCGTGACGTCCACGCGGCGAACTCCGCGACCTCGCCCTCGTGACCGGGACCAACGCGGCGGCGGCCCACTCTCCGGGGGCCGCGCTTCGGGGAGTCGTGCGTCCGGGAGGCGTGCGTCCGCGTTCGGCGGCCGTGCCGAACTGGCGCGCCTGCTGGTGCGGCACGACGTCGCGATCGGCCGGCGCCTCCTGCGGACCGGTACGGCGCTCGACCGGGCGCTGTTCTCCTCGATCGCCGGCGCCCGGCCGCTGGTCGACCCGCTGCTGCCGCGGCTGTCGCACGCCGCCGACCACGGGATGCTCTGGTGGGGTGTGGCGGGCGCGCTCGGCGCGACCAAGGGCCGCCGCCGCCCCGCGGCACTGCGCGGTCTGCTGGCACTGGGGGTGGCCAGCGCGGCCGCCAACGGTCCCGCGAAGCTGCTGTTCCGCCGTGACCGCCCACCTACCCACGGCATCCCGCCGCTGCGCCGACTCAGCCGTGATCTGACGACCTTCTCCTTTCCGTCCGGGCACTCGGCATCCGCCGCGGCGTTCGCGACCGGCGTGGCTCTTGACGCGCCGGGCGCCGCGGTGCCCGTCGCGGTACTGGCCTCGGCGGTCGCCTTCTCCCGGGTCTACGTCGGCGCCCACTACCCCGGCGACGTGCTGGCGGGTGTCGCGCTGGGTGTCGGCGCGGGGTTGCTGACCACGAAGGTGATGCCGCGGCGGCCCTGGACGCCGGCCCGCGCCCGCCCCGCATCCGCCTGGGCGCCGGCGCTGCCGGACGGGACCGGCCTCGGCGTGGTGGTCAACGCCCGCGCCGGCGCCGGCCACCACGCGGATCTGGTCGGTGCCCTGCGGGCTCACCTGCCGGGTGCGCGGATCGTCGAGGTCGAGCCGGAGCAGGACCTCGGCGCGGCCATCGACCGCATGGCCCAGCACAGCCGAGTACTCGGCATCGCGGGTGGTGACGGAACGGTGAACACCGCGGCCGCGGCGGCGCTCGCGCGGGGCCTCCCGCTCGCGGTCTTCCCCGCCGGCACCCTGAACCACTTCGCCGCGGACGTCGGCCTGAGCGGGCCAGGAGACACGATCAAAGCGTTGCGGGACGGATCGGCCGTGGCGGTGGATGTCGGCCAGGTGGACGGTACCGGCGCGGCCGGAACCCGGTTCGGCCGGATCTTCCTGAACACGGCCAGTCTCGGCGGCTACCCCGACATGGTCCGTGTCCGGGAGCGTTTCGAGCGCCGCATCGGCAAGTGGCCGGCGATGCTGCTCGCGCTGAGCTGGGTGCTGTGGAACGAGCCACCGTTCGAGGTGGAGGTCGACGGCGAGAACCGCCGGGTGTGGTTGATCTTCGTCGGCAACGGTCGCTACCTGCCCGACGGCTTCGCGCCGACCTACCGGACGCGGCTGGACGAGAGTCTGCTCGACCTGCGGGTCGTCGACGCGTCCGCGCCGCTGGCCCGGCTGAGACTGGTCGGTGCCGTGCTGACCGGACGCCTCGGTCGCTCCCGGGTCTACGAGCAGCGCACGGTGGAGCGGGTGCGGATCTCGTCCAGGCAGTCGGCGCCGTTGCCGTTCGCCAGCGACGGCGAGGTGAGCGAGGGGGTCCGGCGGATCGCGATCACCACCAGCGGCGCCCGCCTGGTCGTCTACCGTCCCGCCTGACGCCTGGCGGTCCGGCCGGCGGCTGGCCGTCCGACGGGCGGTTTGGGGGAGCGGCCGTCCGCGCGCCGCTCCCCGGGAAGCCGGGCGGGATCAGCCGCCCGCCGCGCTCTGCAGCGGGATCAGTGCCCGCAGCGGTGTGGTGAGCGTCTCGAAGGTCTGGGGCTCCAGGAGGTCCTCGACGAGCAGCGCGCAGGCCAGGTCGGCGCACAGTTCCATCACCCGCTCGTCGGACGAGTCGGGCGCGGTGGCGAGGCGGCGGCAGGCCGGGCAGAGCCGCCAGAACCCCTCGGCGGCGCTGCGGCGGACCAACGTCCACACCCGCCGCCGCCCGGTCAGCACGGCGCTGTCGAACGCCCGCTCCATCGCGACCTNGTGGGCGTCGTCGTCCCGGGTCAGCACCGTGGTCAGCAGGCCGTCGAAGACCTCGAGGCTGGCCGGGTCGTGGCAGCGGCGGGCCAGTCTCGGCAGGGTCGCGAGCACCCGTTTCACGTCGGCGGCGGCCGGCCCGAGGTCCGGCTCGTGGGAACGGACCCTCGGGTAGACGGAGCGCCACGGGCGAAGCAGCGCCGTGTACTCGGAGCGGCTCAGGATCGGCTTGGCGTAGGCGCCCGCGAGGGCGTCCCGCATCGCCCGCAGCGCGGTGGCGGTGATCGCCGGATCCAGGGTGACGAAGTCCGCGCCGGTGAGATCGTCCGCATAGATGGCGGAGAGCGCGTCGAAGGCGGCGAGAACCTCGACGATCAGCGGGGACTCGGGCGCGAGTGCCTTGTCGCGCGCGGAGGCGAGCTGCCCGGAGTTCCGCCACAACGCGGCCAGCGAGACCAGCTCGCTGTCGGTCGTGTGCACAAGCTGCGCCAGTATGCCGAGAATCCCGCGGAGGTTCGGGTGCTCCTCCAGCCGGTCGATGCGGCGAGCCCGGAGGATCATGCCTGCCGGCCCGGCTGGCGGGTGGCCGCCTGTTGGGCGGCCGGACCGGTGGTCCTCGGGACACGCGTCACGTGCTCCTCCTCGATCTCGTGGCCAGCGGGCCGCGACGTGCCCCACCTCGGGTCAGGCCGCGCGGTGCGCGGGACGTGGGGGCACCGCACGCCGGCCGGTCACCCGGGCACTGGGGGCCGGGGCCCCGGTGCGACGGGCCAGGCGTCGCGGGGAGCTCCCCGCGGCGGATCGCGGTCCGCCGGCCCGCGCGTGACTGNCGCGCGTGGCCGTTGGCCGTAGATGTCACTCCCGAGACAATAGTGTCGCCGGTGACGATCAGGAACCGATTGACGGTGACTGTTTGTCACGAGGAGCGTTGGGCTGGTGGCATCGGTGGAGCACAGATGCTAACCGGTGCGCGGCTGGAGCACGGTGAACGCGGAGAGTTGCGACTGCGTTTGATTACACTGCGTGGCTTCTGGTGTGACCTGTGTCGTCACGCAGTGTCGTAGGAGGCTCGGCTCGCCACCCCCGGTTCACGGATCCCGGGTTGCCGGGCCGGTGAGCCGGGGGTGTGTGCGAACCGGTGCCGGGCGGTTGCTCCCGGATGTCATCCGGAACGCCCACCCGGCGCCGCCGAGGGCTGCCGGGTGGGCGGTGTTCGGTGCCGTCAGCCGGAGACGGCGGGCTCGTCCGCCTCGACGGCCGCGCCGAGAGTGACCTCACCCACGCCGTCCTTGCGTAGCCCATACCGGCGAATGGCGTCGTCCACGGTGGCCTGCTCGACCTCGCCGGTCCGGGCGAGTGCCTCGAGTGTCGCGACGACCACCGACTCGGCGTCCACGTTGAAGTGACGACGCAGCGCGGCCCGGGTGTCGGAACGGCCGAACCCGTCGGTGCCCAACGAGGTGTAGGGCTGCGGGACCCACCGCGAGATCTGGTCGGGCACCGCACGCATCCAGTCGGACACCGCGACGGCCGGGCCGGGTGCCCCGTCGAGGATCTGAGTGACATATGGCACGGCGGTGGGCTTCTCCGGGTGGAGCAGGTTGTGCCGCTCGCACACGAGCGCCTCCCGGCGAAGCTCGTTCCACGACGTGACCGACCAGACGTCGGCCGCGACGCCGTAGTCGGCGGCCAGCATCTCCTGGGCGGCCAGCGCCCACCGCATGCCGGTTCCGCTGGCGAGGATCTGCGCCCGCGGCGTTGCGGAGCTGCCGGGCGCCTCCGTGGCCCCGTCGCCGCCGGTGAGGTCGTCGGCGGTGCGGAAGCGGTACATCCCGGCGAGCACCTGCGCCGGGTCGAGCCCGGTCGGCTCCGCGGGCTGCGGAACGGGCTCGTTGTAGACGGTCAGGTAGTAGAAGACGCTCTCGTTCCGCTCGCCGTACATCCGGTCCAGTGCGTCCCGGACGATGTGCGAGATCTCGAACGCGAACGCCGGGTCGTAGGAGACGCAGGCCGGGTTGGTGGAGGCCAGCAGCANGGAGTGCCCGTCCTGGTGCTNCAGACCCTCTCCGTTGAGGGTGGTGCGGCCCGCGGTGGCGCCGAGCAGGAAGCCCCGGCCCAGCTGGTCGCCCAGGGCCCACATCTGGTCACCGGTTCGCTGGAACCCGAACATCGAGTAGAAGACATAGACCGGGATCATGTGCTGGCCGTGAGTCGCGTAGGCGGTCGCCGCGGCGATCACCGAGCCCATGGACCCGGCCTCGCTGATGCCCTCGTGCAGCATCTGGNCGCTCTCGGACTCCCGGTAGGACAGCAGCAGCTCGCGGTCGACAGCCTCGTAGCGCTGCCCGTGCGGCGAGTAGATCTTCGCGGTGGGGAACATCGCGTCCATCCCGAACGTGCGCGCCTCGTCCGGGATGACGGGCACGAAGCGGGCGCCCATCTCCTTCGTCTTGATCAGGTCCTTGAGCAACCGGACGAAGGCCATCGTCGTCGCCACCGGCTGCTTGCCCGAACCGCGCCGCAGCTCGTCGAAGATCGACTTGGGCGGCTGCGGGAGCGGGTGGGCGCGCACGACCCGGCGGGGAATCGACCCGCCGAGCGCCGCCCGGCGCTCCCGCATGTACTGGATCTCCTCGGAGTCCGCGCTCGGGCGGTAGTACGGCGGCAGGTGCCCGTCGAGAGCCGAGTCCGGGATCTCCAGGTAGAGCCGGTCGCGCAGCTCCTTCAGCTCCGACTTGGAGAGCTTCTTCATCTGGTGTGTGGCGTTGCGGCCCTCGAAGTCCTTGCCCAGGGTCCAGCCCTTGATCGTGTGGGCGAGGATCACGGTGGGCTGGCCGGTGTGCTCGGTGGCCGCCTTGTAGGCCGCGTAGAGCTTGCGGTAGTCGTGGCCGCCGCGGGAGAGCTTGCGCAGGTCGTCGTCGGAATGGCCGGCGACCATTCGGCGGAGCCTGGCGTCCGCGCCGAAGAAGTGCTCCCGGATGTAGTCTCCTGCCGACGTCGAGTACGTCTGGAACTGGCCGTCGGGCGTCGTGTTCATCCGGTGCACGAGGACGCCGTCGGTGTCCTGGGCGAGCAGCGGGTCCCAGTCACGGCCCCAGACGACCTTGATGACGTTCCAGCCGGCGCCGCGGAACAGCGACTCCAGCTCCTGCATGATCTTCCCGTTGCCGCGCACCGGGCCGTCGAGGCGCTGCAGGTTGCAGTTCACGACGAAGANGAGGTTGTCGAGCTCCTCGCGGGCGGCGACACCGAGTGCGCCGATCGACTCGGGCTCGTCCATCTCGCCGTCACCGAGGAATGCCCACACCTTGCTGCGGGACGTGTCCTTGATCTGGCGGTTCAGCAGGTACCGGTTGAACCGGGCCTGGTAGATGGCGTCGATCGGGCCGAGGCCCATCGAGACCGTCGGAAACTCCCAGAATTCCGGCATCAGGCGCGGGTGTGGGTAGGAGGAAAGCCCACCCGGCTCACCTTCCCGGCGGAACGCGTCCAGCTGCGCCTCGGTGAGGCGGCCCTCCAGGAAAGCGCGCGCGTAGATGCCGGGGGAGGCATGGCCCTGGATGAAGATCTGGTCGCCGGAGTCGCTGCCGGGGGAGGACGTCAGATGGTCCTTGCCGCGGAAGAAGTGGTTGAACCCGACCTCGTAGAGGCTGGCGCTCGACGCATATGTCGCGATATGCCCGCCGACATTGTACTCGGGGCGGTTGGCGCGGCTCACCATGATGGCGGCGTTCCACCGGATGTAGGCGCGGATCCGCCGTTCCACGTGCTCGTTGCCCGGGAACCAGGGCTCCCGCTCGGGCGGGATGGTGTTGATGAAGTCCGTACTGGTCAGGCCTGGTACGCCTACGGCCTTCTCCCGCGCTCGTTCGAGGAGTTTGAGCATGAGGAACCGTGCTCGGCCCCGCCCGGACTCCTCGATGACGGCATCGAGTGACTCGAGCCATTCGCTGGTTTCGGACGGATCGATGTCCGGCAACTGGCTCGGGAGCCCGTCGGTGATCACCGAGAACTTCCGTGTTGTGTCCTGCGCCACGCCCAACTCCTGCTCTCCGTAGCTCCTGTGCCGATGCCCTCTCACTATCGTGCTCCGTCTCGACACGGCCGTCACGCACGCCCTGCCTACCGAGCGGTAACAAAACTGGATCGGCGAGCCCCGATTACACCTGACCGGTCTTGGCCTTATGACCATCTGTCAATGGTCGACGACCGCTTGTGTTGGTTGGTATAGGGAAGGTCGACCATGGTCGCGGGGGCGAAGTGGCGGGCGGATCTCCGGTCGCGCACCCGGTGCGCCGCGCACGGCAGCGGCGCCGGCGGCGGATGGAAGATCGTGCGGGAAGCGCGGGACGGCGTGACAGATCCAACCGGTCGGACCACTGACCGGATCACGTCCTGGCGGTGCGGCCGAACACCCGTCTACCGGGACACTGGAAGTTCCGTGGCTTGCCGTTGGCCCGCCTCGGCCCGCCTCGGCGCGGGGCGGGTAAGGGCGGACGCCTGGCGGCCGCGTGACAGGGCCTGGAGGGCCGTCCTGGGCGGCGGCACGGGGCGTGGGTGCGGGCAGGCGGCCGCGGGGAACGGACAGTACGAAGTGGCCGGCGGGGAGAAGAGGGGCGTTCGCGGTGGAGACGAGAACAATGACGGTGCACACCGGCCGTCAGGAGCGGGTCGTCGACCTCACCGACCGGGCGGCGGAATTCGTCGCCGGCCGGGGTGACGGGCTGCTGTCCGTCTTCGTTCCGCACGCGACGGCCGGGGTGGCGATTCTGGAGCTCGGCTCCGGCAGCGACGAGGACCTGCTCACCGCGCTGGCGGCCCTGCTGCCGGCGGACGACCGCTGGCGGCACGCCCACGGCTCCCGCGGCCACGGCCGCTCACACGTGATGCCCGCCATCGTTCCACCGTCACTGACAGTTCCCGTCCTCGACGGCCGGCTCGCGCTGGGCACCTGGCAGTCCGTCGCGCTCGTCGACCTGAATGTGGACAACCCCGACCGGACTGTCCGGTTCTCCTTCCTCCCAGGCTGACCGCCTCCGGCCACGGCCGGCCCGGCGCCGTCCGCCGCCGGGCCGCCGGGGCGGGAACCATTCCGACCACACGAGACGTCACACATCACATACCCGCAGGTTGGGACGACGGTGACATCTCGTCGGTTCGTTTGCCGCGACGGGTTGACGCGGCGGCCGAAGGGTAGCGAGATTGTGTCAGCGGAGATCGTTGTGGAACGGCCGGCATCCCCCTGCTTGTCCACAACCCCCGGCGTGGCACTTGCGCAGCCACCGGATGGTCCGGTGGACTAGGCCCACGGCGGGTCGCGCGAGCGAATCGTCGCCGACCGGTCCGCCCACGACCGGGGCGCCTCGCCACAGCGGAGCGTCGTGTTACACGAGCAGGAGGTATCGGAGGGTGAGTCCGACCGCGGCGAACGCCGAGGGTCAGCGCCGTGCGGAACGTCTGGGAGTCGCGGCCGGCACATTGGTCCAGTCGCTCAACGAGGACGACGACATCGCCCAGGACCTGCTTGACGCAGTCACCACGGCGAGTGGCACCGAGCTCGTGCCGGAGGACTCCGACGACGTGGTCGACGTCGTCCTCCTGTGGTGGCGTGAGGACGACGGCGATCTCGCCAACGCCCTCATCGACGCGCGCAGGCAGTTGTCCGAGGAGGGCGTGATCTGGCTGCTCACCCCCAAGGCGGGCCGCGAAGGCCACGTGGAGCCCAGCGACGTCCTCGACGCCGTGCCGACAGCGGGCCTCGTCCAGACCAGCACCGTCAGCGTCGCGGCCGAATGGGCCGGGATGCGGCTGGCGGCGCCCAAGTCCCAGCGGGTCCGCCACCGCTGACCAATCCCTGCCCAGGCGTGAGCCGGGTTGGCGGCCACCGCGTCGCCAGCCCTCGCCTGCGGCAGATCCTCCGGGGCGGGCGCAGCCCGGCCGGCGGTGGTTTCAGGCCGCCCGGCTGGGTGTCGTCCGCACCTGGCGACTTGTGCCCGCGGGGAACAGCCGTCCCCGCCTCGTCCCCGGATGAAGTGCGGCGGGCGGCTGCTGGCCGTTCGGGCGGTCGCTGGCGCGCGGCCGGTGGCCTTCGGTGCTTCGGGAAGATCCCGATGCACTGAAGGCCTCGAAGTGCGCTGAATGCCTCGAAGTGCGCTGAAGGCAGGGAAGCAGGCCGCGAAGCGCTCAGGCCGGGAGCCCCCGAAGCGCCGAAGTCCCGGCCGAACGGCTCGGGAGCAACGGCGCTCGGAAGCAACCGCTCAGAATCGAAGCAACCGCTCAGAAGCTCAGCGGGACCTGCTGACCTTCGACCGCTCCCGGGTAGCGACTCCAGATCTTGTTGATCTCGAACTGGAGGTAGAGGGCCCCGCCGCCGACGAGCCACAGCACGAAGGCGAGTCCCGGGCTGAGTTCCGGAAGCCCGGCGGCGCGCTGGGCGTCGCGGGTGCGGGTCCCCAGCCGCCAGGTCGCCACGAACGGCGGAACGATCAGTACCCAGCCGACCAGAAAGGCCAGCACCGACAACGTCGGATTGACCTTGATCCGCGGGTTGTAGCCGGAGAGTTCCTTGTTGGTCTTGTACACCCAGACAAAGCTGTAGATGCCCAGGGTGATGATCGGCAGACCCAGCCACACCGCGAACGGGTTGCGGCGCTTGCCGAGAATTCCGGCGCCGACCGGCGGCGCACCGGCGGGCGGCGGGCCGTACCCCGGCGGGACGGGATAGGTCTGGTTGCCCGGGTACGGCTGCGGCGGGTACGGGTTCGCCCCGTACGCCCCGGGAGCGTTCTGCTGCCCGGGTGCTCCGGGGTGTCCCTGCGCGGCACCGGGGACGGGCCCGTAGGGGCCGCCTGGCCCCTGCGGCGGGCCCCCGGGGCCTCCATGGCTACCTGTTCCCCAGCCGGGCGGGCTGGACGGCGGCATCTGATCGGTCAAGGTGGTCACGACCTCCCTGCTGTCGGTCCCGCGGGCGCCCGATGCGCCACTGTGACACCGGCTGGAAGCGCGTCTCGCGCCAGTAGCCTTCTGTTGTCCGGCGCGATTGTTCATCGTGGCCGTCGACCGGTCAGACTAGGGCACCCGAGTCTCAGAAACCCGTTCCCGCGCCTTTCTGTGGGATCGTTGACCGGAAATGTGCTTTCCGTATCGGGGTCGACACTCCCCGGAATCGGTTGGGTCGCTCGGCCGCCGCTGTTCTGGGCCGCCTGCCCTGGATCCCACCCGGACGGCATCAGCCGAGGTCAAGCCGTACAGGCGGGTACGGGCGGGTGCACGCCGGCGCAGGCGGGTGTACCGCCGGTGCGTGTCGGGTCGACGTGGTCGCGACTGTGGTCTCAGGAGCCGCGGGCGCCCGCGGGCGGCGGTCCGACCACGAACCCGCCCCACCTCGCGCGCCGTAGATCACAGGTGGCGGCGGGCCGGCCGGCGGGGCGCCCGGCCACCCCCCGGATCCGGCACACCGGCAGCGGCCGGACGCCATGGCCGCCGTCGGCGGTGGCATGCTGGCGGAGAGGACTGACAGGTCGCGAAGACCGAGAGGTCGAACAGCCCCCGGTACGCGAAACCAACCGCAATCGAGAGGAACAGCTCGTGACCGTCGACGTCGGAGCCGTCGCCCCCGACTTCTCGTTGAAGGACCAGAACAACGAGGTTGTCACCCTGTCCGACTTCAGGGGCCGCCGTAACGTCGTGCTCCTGTTCTACCCGCTGACCTTCACCGGCGTCTGCCAGGGCGAGCTGTGCTCCGTCCGGGACGACCTGGGCTCCTTCCAGAACGACGACGTGCAGGTACTGGCCATCTCCGTCGACTCCTCCTTCGCCCACAAGGTGTGGGCGGACCAGCAGGGCTACGAGTTCCCCCTGCTCGCGGACTTCTGGCCGCACGGCGAGGTGGCCAAGGCCTACGGCGTCTTCAACGAGGAGAAGGGCATCTCCCTGCGCGGGACCTTCATCATCGACAAGGAGGGCAAGGTGCGCTGGAAGGTCGTGAACAACATTCCGGACGCACGTGACCAGGCCGAGTACCTCAAGGCGCTCGCCGCGCTGTAGTCCCGGGGAGCCGCCGGGCAGGGTTACCCTGCCCTGTCGGGCTCCCACCCAGGGCGGCCTGGCGAGCCGGGAGCCCCCGGGTGGGAGCCCGACATGGCGCGCGGTGTGGTCGACGTGCTCCGCCGGACCGCGAGGGCGGTGAACGATGCCGTGTTTTCGTTGCAGTGCGCGCCAGACTGACCCGGTGCGGGGATCGAGCCCCTGGCACCGGGTGGTGGTCGGCGGCGAGCAGGTCCTGGTCTGCCCGGCGTGCCGCCCCTCCCCGGAATGNAACACCGTCCTCGACCGGTGCGACAGGTGCGCCTCGACCCGGCTGGCGAAGGCGCTCGGCACCGTGTTCTGCCGCGACTGCGGTGCCCGCAATGAGCCCGAGCGGCAAGCGGCGGACCGATCGCCGGATCCGTCGGATGTCCCGAGGAAGTCTCCGGAGCCGCTCCAGGAGCCCCGGTCGGCTCCCCACACCGAGCCCCCGGCCGGAGGCAGGCCAGCGGCCACGGAGAGCGGCACGGAGAGCGGCGCAGGAACCGCCTCCGAGGACCAGCCCCGCGCTGTCCCGCCCACGAGTTCTCCCGACCGGCGAAGCGATCTCGCCGCCGATGTCGACGCGGCCCTCGCCCGCATGTTCGGAAGACCACGTCCGATCTCCTGACCCACAGTCGGCGATCATCGGCTAACGTTGCGACTGGCACGGTCGACCCTCGACATTGGGGGCGCCGTGCGACCGGACGAATGCCACCGGCGTTGCCTCGGGTTGCGTAGGCTGGCACCATCCCGGGCGCGTAGCTCAGCGGGAGAGCGCTCGCCTTACAAGCGAGTGGTCGGGGGTTCGAGTCCCTCCGCGCCCACAACCCCTTCATTTGCAGGCGTTTTCGGGCCCTGTGAGCCGCGACGCACCGACGCACATCGGTGAGACAGCGCACTATTTCGGACATGCCCTCACCCCTCACACCGCCTGCCAGCGTCGCCCCGGCATGGGCCGCGATGATCCGATCATGGCGCCGGACCCTCACCGCAGAGAACANGTCGGCCCGGACGCTGGCGATCTACACCGGCGCTGCTGAGGCTCTCGCCCGACACTGCGCCACCGACGGGCCCGATGACCCTGTCGAACTGGACCGTGCCGCCGTCGCGGAGTTCCTCGCGGTCTACGCGACCGACCATGCCCCGTCCACGGTGAGCATGACCTACCGGGCGTTGCAGCAGTTCTGCCGGTGGATCGCGGACGAAGAGGATCTACCGGCGTCCGCCATGGCGAAGATGAAACCGCCTGCTGTCCCGGACAAGCCGGTACCCGTCCTGACCGATGATCAACTTAAGGCGTTGCTGAGAGGGGCGTCCGGGCGTGATCTTGTCTCCCGACGCGATACGGCGATCATCCGCCTGTTCCTCGACACCGGCTGTCGACGCGCGGAGATCGCAGGTCTCACGCTGGCGGATGTCGACTTCGGGGCCGACGTGATCCACGTGATCGGCAAGGGCAGGCGTTCCCGAGCCGTGCCGTTCGGGGCCAGGACCGGAACCGCGTTGGACCGGTACGTGAGGCTCAGGGGGAAGGACCGGCAGGCCGCCTTGCCGGCCCTGTGGCTGTCGGAGAAGGGCCGTGGTGCCCTCTCTGCGGACGGCATACGGCAGATGCTGTGGCGCCGAGGCGAAGCCGTCGGTATCGAGCGGCTGCACCCTCACCAGTTCCGCCACACCGCCGCGCACACCTGGTTGAACGCGGGGGGTGGTGAATCGGACCTGATGCGCAACATGGGGTGGAAGTCGTCCGCGATGGTCCGCCGGTACGGGGCCTCGGTCGCGGATGAGCGTGCTCGTGAGGCCCATCGTCGTCTGCGCCTCGGGGACCGTCTCTGAGCCCTCAGCTCGACGCTGAGGCCCTGTCCGGTCCGGGTTGGGGTGTTCCTACCGGCAGGCCACATTCATAAATGCAGCCGGTCAGAATTTATTGCGGCGTTTGACGTCTCGGGAAACCGCGCGCTACGGTGCCCATCAATGGTCGCACACCGGTAAAGCCGGTGGTTCTTCATGCCTTGTGAGGCTTATTTTGGCGCGCACTCCCGAGCAACAGAGAATGGCTAAGAAATTGGCCGCGCACGCGATGCACGCGCGCCACGACTCGCGAGAAATCACAGCTCCCGCACGCCGTCGCTCGCCTGCCAGCATCGATTACTGGCGTGACCGGGTAGCGGCCGAAAATCCGGAGCTTCCCGCCGACGAAGTCAATCGGCGTGCCTACCACCGGCACCGTGAGCACATGACGCGACTATCTCTCAGTGCGTCAATCGCTCGCCAGAAGAAGGCCGCTTGGAAGCGTGAGGCAAAAGAAGCCGCAATGAAGGAGCTTCGGAAGGAGCTGGAAAAGAAGGCGAGCGTAGATGCGGCGTAACACGATTTAGTCTGAAAATGGGTTGGCCCCGATTCCGGTTGCGATCGGGAAATCGCGGAATCGGGGCCTTTACCAACACGAAGGACACGTCCTGGGGTTGCTGCCCCGGACCGGGACGCCCATCGGGTCACAAGTGTACCCGTGGCTTGCCTGCCGGTCACGTGCTCCGTCGTGTTGATCAACACGAAACGGGTACAGATCATGGCTTTCCTGCCCCACGACGTGGCCGAACGCGCCGCGTCCAGCTCGACGCCACCCCCTGATGCCGGACCTGAGACGCACCGAAGCACCACACAGCCTCTTGATCGTTTCTCGGGTGTGTACNACCGCCACGGCTTCAAGACCTCCGTGGACCCCAGCAAGCCACAGCAGTACGTCCAGTGCCCCGCCCATGAGGACAAGAACGCCTCCCTGTCCGTCGGGGTCGGCAGGGATGGGCGGCTACTGCTGACGTGCCACGCCGGCTGCACCTATGACCAGGTGGCCGAAGCTGTCGACCTGGACGACACAGACCTGTTCGTCACCTCACGTGGGTTGGGTCGGATCGTCGCCACCTACCCGTACACCGACGAACAGGGCACGGCCCTTTACCTCATCCACCGGTTCGCCCCCAAGACGTTCCGGCCTCAGCAGCCGTCCGGCGAGTGGAACCTTAAGGGCGTCCGGCGGGTCCTTTACCGCCTCTCCGAAGTGATCAACGCTGTCGAGACCGGCGAGACGATCTACTTCGTCGAGGGTGAGAAGGACGCTGACCGTCTCGCACGCCTCGGGAAGGCCGCTACCTGCATCGCGAACGGTGCCAACGCGCCCTGGTTGCCGGAATACACCAATGCCTTGTCCGGGGCCGCAGACGTCAAGATCATTGCGGACAACGACGCCCNCGGGATCGCGTTCGCCGAGAAGGTCAGAGACGCCCTGACCGGCGCTGTCAGCTCAGTGTCAGCGTGGCTTCCCGCGCTCGACACGAAGGGCGTGGACGTCTCCGATCACCTGGACGCCGGATACGGCCTGGACGATCTGAGGCCCTTTCCATCACCCCACGGTCCCGGAAACGCCTCTCAGGAAGGCGCTGGGGCGCCGCAAGCGGGCACCGGGAACGTGGGTGGTGAAAGCAGCCGAGGCGCCGCGGGTGCGGATGAGACCACCCCGGACGCGGCCTCGGGGCCGGCGTCAGCGTCAGCACGTGAGCCTGTAGACGACGCACCGATGGTGAGGCCGCTCCCCGAGTACCCGCTGACCACCATGCTGACCATGGGCGCCCTCGGTGATCTTCTGGCCAAGGGCACCGCGACCGGCCTTCCTCCCGCACTGGTAGGCGGGGCGGCCCTCGGGGTGGCCGCCGTCGCGGCCCGACGGTCCACTATCCAGCCGGTCAGGGACCGGATGACTCAGATCGAACGGTCCTCGGTGTGGGTGCCGTTGCTGGCGCCTCGGTCCGGCGGGAAGTCTCCTGCGCTGAGCATCGCCCGTGCCCCCCTGGAAGCTCTGGAGGACCGGGCCTACGAGGAGTGGAAGCCTCGCCGAGACGAGTGGGAGCAGACCCCACCGAAGCAGCGTCAGGGGCCGCGTCCGGCCCGCGTGCGTCTGACGGTGGACGACGTCACCACCGAGGCGTTCATGCGGATCATGGACACGTCCGACGGCATGATCAGCGCGGTTGTGGATGAACTCCGAACTCTCCTCTCCGGAATGACCCGCTACCGAGGCGGCAAGGATTCCGGGGACTACGCACGTTGGCTGTCGATGTGGGACGGACAGTCGGTGTCGTTCGATCGGGTGAGTGACGGCGTGTCGATCCGAATTTCTCGCCNGGTGGNGTCCATCGTCGGAGGACTACAGCCGAAGTACGTGGGGTTGTTGGGAGAGGATGAAGACGGCTCCCGCGCGCGTTGGCTTCCGCATTATTCGCCGGAAACCGTGACGGCTACCCCGACCGAAATTTCAGATGAATGGAATACGTGGGTTGAAAAGACAGCCACGCGCAAGGAGAACCGCGCTTGGTGGCTGGATGACGCCACGTACAAGACGTACCGCGATGCGCAAGCGCGCTGGAAAGAGCTAGAAAGAGACCCGGAAACTCCGCTTGCCGTTGAGGGTGCGGCATCGAAAGCCGACCGTCAGGTTTTGCGGGTCGCTCTCGTGCTGGCTGAACTCTACTCGCCTGATCAGGGCGGAGGCGCGATNCCGCCGGAATGTCTTGACGGTGCAATCGAGCTGATTGAATACGTGATCGCCGTTTGGGGTGTGCTCGGTGGATCATCCGGGACGTATTCGACGTCAACCGCATCGACAGTCAAGAAGCGCACGGCAGATTCTCTGGCCGATTGGATCGCGTCGAAAGGTGGCAAGGTCACGCGGCGCGCGATTCTGCGTGCTGCTGCATGTGGCANCCGTACGGCCGGTGACCTGAATGAAGTGCTCACCGAATACAAGGCGCTTTACGGGAAAAATACGGTGTGTGACGAGACTCCCGAGCGTGGGGGGACCAAGACTCAGGTGATCTACCACCCTCGGTGCCTCCCCCCGGGCCCCTCTTCGTAGGGAGCTAGAGGCGGTGTCAGCAGTGCTGACACCGACCCTAGACAGTCAGGAAGACAAGATCAGGAAGTAGCGTGATGCCTGTAAATAAAGGTGATCCTTCGTGTCGATCACGTCGGACGGTGTCAGCGAGACCGTGTGCTGACACTGCTGCTGACACCGGACTGCTGACACCGTCGTGCTGACACCCAAAGAGATCCACAGCACGTTTCGTGAGTGTTTGGTCACATCGAAACGAAGGGCCGCGGCTCCCGGTCGTGGTCACCAAGAGTTGCGAATCTTCGGTCTCTCTACCTATCCCACGTGATCGTTATCGGGCATCGGCCCGGAAAAGGAGCGCACATGAACGACTGGCAGAGATTCGCCGCGAAAGTGTCCCGAATTCCTGGCGGTTGCTGGGTTTGGACGGGCACCGTGAACAGCGATGGATACGGAACGTTCCATGTTGACGGTCGAAGAGTGCTCGCTCACCGCTGGGTGTGGGAACAGGCGTACGGCCCGATCCCTGACGGATTCGAGCTGGACCACGTTTGGTCGCGCGGGTGTCGACGTCGCGATTGCGTACGCCTCTCGCACCTTCAGTTGGTCACGCACAGAGAAAACTGTGTCCGAGGCGTGATCCGCCGGAAGCTTCAGAAGGTCCTGCCCGTCGTCCAGAGCTGGACCGAGGAAGCCGCCTGACGGCCGTAGGCAAGATCAATTCAGTTTCAGGGGTCAGGGCCTGGACCCGCCCGACCCATGACTAGCGAGACAGGAGGTTGACCTATGGCGGTCAAGTGCTCCGCCCGACGGACGAACGGCACGCCGTGTCGAGCGTGGGCCGTCCGAGGCGCCTCGGTATGCGTTGCCCACGGTGGCGCGGCAAAACAAGTGAGACGCAAAGCTAAGGAGAGGATCTTGCAGCAGGAGGCGGAAATTGCCTACGCAAAACTACTGGCTACGGCGGATGCGCCTAGAGTGGAGAATCCGCTTGAGGAGTTGGCGAAAGTCGCTGGCGAAATCNTCGCAGTAAAGGACCTGTTCCGTGAGCGTCTCGCCAATCTAGGCGAGAACGCATGGCGGTATCAGGGGCAGGGTGCCGAACAGCTCCGATCTGAAGTCGCCCTGTTTGAACGCGCACTTGACCGAACGGTAACCGTGCTGGGCGTCTTTGCTCGGCTGAACATTGACGAGCGTTTGGCCAGGATTGCCGAAGAGCAGGGGCAGGCGATCTCTACCGTGATGATCCGCATGGCCGCGCGCCTCGGCCTGGACCTGGACGACCCGACGATCCGGGACATGGTCCTTGAGGAGATCGACCGGGCACAGCGGGAGTCCGGCCATGACCGCTGAGAATCCGACCGGCGCCGCGTTCTGGGAGGCGATGAGGCGTCCCGTAACGCCGTCCCGGCACGGTGACCGCTGTTNGGGTGACGAATGGATCGGGTGCTTCATCAAGTCCGACGGTGACGGCGGAACGCTGCTCACGTCGATCATGAAGGGCGTTCCACATACGGATCACATCGTCGGTGTGCCTCCGGAGGCGTTCAGCGTCCCCGGGGACTACCCGACGGAGCCCTGAGGCGCCCCGTACGGCCACGAGAACGGCACCCCGGGGTGAGGGGCCCCGGGGCCTGCCGGCACATCCACGCACACGAGAGGACATCACCGTGAAGGGCATTGCTCTCTTCATCGACACCGACACGTTCCGCCGGGCCGTCCGGGATCTTCGGCAGGCCGAACGCGACCACCCCATGCTCCCCGGAGACCGGTCGGACGCTCTCCGGTTCGTCAATGGCGAATCGCGCCTCACCCCGGTTGAGCTTGCCGAGGCGCACGTTCGCGAGACCTTCGACGCGATGGTCTCCGATCTGGCCGCCCTGCTGGAACGGCGTAGCGTCGCGGCGGCCGATCGCGGGGATAGCCCCGATCCGGTCTACGTCCGCCGGGCCCGGACGCAGGTCACGGATCACGTGCTCGGCACCCACGGGGCGGATATCGCCGAACTGGCTACGTCGACGCGGCAGACGTGGGCCACGAAGAAAGACGGGCCGTTGGCCGATCCGGACAGCATGACTAGCAAGCTGCGTGCGGCGATCAAATCCGCGCGCTGGGAGTCGGAGCACCCGAATCAGGGTCCGGACCCTGCCACGCGGGTCTAACGCGGGTGGGCGCCCTGGACGACAGCGACGACGTCCAGGGCGCCGGACACGCCACCCCTACCCAGGATGGCCTATCCCATGGCCTATGCCAGGATGGCGTGCCATCGGGCCATGGGGCCGTGCCATTGGGAGTTCGTGGCCCATGGGCCATCAAGGCCCGTGGCGTGCCATCTGAGGTTCGTGGCCTGCCATTCGTGGTGTGCCATCNGGTCGCCGGTCATGATGGCTTACGCCACCGGGTGGGCCAGAAGATTTCCGAGGCGCCGTCCGCTCATACCCGAAGCGTGGGCGGATACCTCAGGTGTCGCAGGCGGTCCCGTCTCCGTCACGGTCCAGGCGGCTGCGGTAGCCAGGCTCACCCCTATGGAGCGGAGCCGCCCCCGCCGCACGCACCGCGTCACAGTTCGCGTAGTAGGGGTCGGCCGGCGGGTTGTCGTTCGCGGGCGGTGGATTGTCAGCCGGGGGCAGAGGATCGGCCGGACGCGTCGTTGGTGCGGGTGCGGGTGCGGGCGGGGGCTGACTGTCCGCCACCTGTGGCACAGGCGGAGCCCCGCTCGGAGTCGCCGTGGCCGTCGGGCTGGCCGTCGGCGATACCGACTCACCCTCCTTGACCACGTGCAGCGTGACGGTCGTGCCCTTCGGAACCGCCGATCCCCCGGTGGGGTCCTGCTGGACCACCTGCCAGTTGCTGTCGATGATCTGCATGCGGTCACGGCCAGTGGCGTCTACGGATTTTGCGTCGAGGTCGGGCCCGAGCCGGTCCTTGGCCTCGTTGAGGTCAAGGCCGAGCACATCGGGGACCTGGACCTGACCGGAACCCGCGGTCGGGCTGCTGGCGGCCTCGACGGCCCCGTCAGAAGCCGAGCCACATCCGCCAATCAGGGCCATGACAAGCATGAGAACTCCGACGGCCGCTCCCATGGCGCGGCCTGACCTGTCCCTACCGTTCACGAACGCCCCCCTTTGCGCTGGTCGCACAGGGTACAGGCCGGTCTCCGCGGGCCCGACGCCCTTACCTGTCTCCGTCAGTCTCGGGTGAGACACCCATTCAGGGGCCTTGACTGCCTGTCACGGGTTTGTCTCAGCTTGCGATGATCGGTAGCCTCAGGAAGGCTCCGCCTTCCTGGCCCCCCGCCACGGCGAGTCTCACGCCCCCGGTCCCGCCTCTCTGACCGGGGGCGTTCGCCGTTCCTGCCTCTCACTCGACGTCGTCCACCTGGACGCTCCCGAGGCGACCGTCACGAGACGAACGCCGGGCCCCGCGCTGGACGACTTCACGCTGTCGAGCTGGACGACCGAGGCCGCCTCGGGAGGGTCTACACCCCCCACGTCTTCGGGTGGGGGAGTGAAGAGGGGGAGGGGCTGTCCCCGGTGTCGAGCTGGACGGCCGACGACTTACCGGGCGCCGTGTCGACGGACGAACCACGGCCTTGTGTGGTGTGGGAGCAAGAGCGGTTGCTGTCCCTGGTAGCGACGAATGCCGGCAACGACCGGAACGTAGCCGAGATACTGCACGACCCACACGGACAGCAACAGCGTCAGCAGCATGTACCAGACGAAGAACTTCCAGGCCAGGACCAACAAGCCGATGATTGCTTGCCCGATCGGGTTGGGGCCGCTACGGCGGGACGATCCGCCGAAGGACAGTCCGGGACCGGAAAAGTTGATTCCGCCGAGACCGATGGACATGCGCGGACCGTAGCTACGCACAGACGTTCCCCCGTGTGTCTATGTAACCGTCTAGGACGATCCTAGCGTTTCGGTCCTGACGCACGAGAAGTGAAGATTATCGGGCGTTAGCCGCGTGCCAGGGCGGACGCCACGAATCGTCACAGACGGTGCGCGTCGGCAGGGGAGGTCTCCCGTTGCCGGCACGGATGCCCCTGTGCCATAAGGCTTTCTGGCCTACGCCACGTCGAGCATGGCCTACGCCATCGTGACCCACGGTGGCACCTACCCGGGTTCCTGGCGCACGCCCGGGTGTTATCGCGCCTCGGGGGACCGTGGCCCATGCGCCACGGTCACTCGTCACGGTGGGTGAGCCGTTCCCGGTCACGGTGGGTGAGTCATGGCGTAGGCCGCCTCGGTGGTTCATGGCGTAGGCCAGGAATGCCGAACGCCCCTCACTCTCGCGGGTGAGGGGCGTCCGTGCGCCGGTCGGGAGGTCAGTCCCTGGTGTCCGGGGCCGGTACCCGGTAGATCAGCTCCACTCCGTCCAGCCACGCGGGGGACATGAGGTTTCCGCCGTCATGGTGGGCGTGGGCGTCGGCAAGCTCCGCCCCGACGGGCAGCTTGCGCAGTTCAGCGGCCAGCGTCGCCGGATGGGCGCCCGGTTCCACTGTGATCGTGTAGCGGGTGGCGCCGTCGCTGGCGGTGTACGTCCTGGTCTCGACGTCGGGCCGAGGCGCCGGTTCCGTGGGCCTCATGAGTCACCCCGGGGTGTCTCGGCGTAGAGGTAGCGGAACAGGGCCATCTGAAGTTCCAAGAGGTCAGCGCCGGACGTGATCGCGGGGTAGCCGTGGCTCTCCAGAAGCCGGGCGACGTCGAACGTCAGGCCGAGCGTGAAGCGGGGATCTTCGGCGGGTGGGTCCAGCGGGTAGACGCGCGGGGGCGCCTCGGTGGCTGATTGACTGTGCTGCATGGCGTGAGCCCTCCCGTGGGGTGATCGCCTAGGGCCGTTCGGGTGGTGGTTCACCTGGACGGCCCGACCTGTTCCGGCCGGAAGTTGACCGGGAGGCAAGGCTAACCCGCTATGGGTACGTACGCCTAGCGATGCGGTAGGCGCGACACTGTAGTTATACGCGCGGCTACGTACGCTCACTTAGCGTCACGGACATGAACCCCGACACCGATCTTGTAGACATTTCCGATCTTGCTTCGATGATCGGTGTCTCACGGTCCCGGGCGGACGCCATCTCCCGGACGAAGGGGTTCCCTGACCCCGCGTTCACCAGGCCGCGCATCCGCCTGTGGTGGCGGGCCGAAGTCGAGACGTGGGCCGACCGGCAGCGTCCTGGTTGGCGTGGCGAGTCCTGACGGGCCGACTCCCGAGGCCGCCGCGGCTCGACGTCGGAGACTTCGCCGCGGGCGGGGTCCCGCGGGTCTCCCGAGGCCGAAGGACTCGACGCGCCCGGGGGCGTGATCTATGACTCAGGGTCATAGCTGGATTAGATGATCTCCCTGTGGAGATCGTTTAGTCAGCGCACTACTTCGGCCCCGTCGGGTTAAGCGATCATGCGGAACCCCAGGGACACAAGGGGTTTCGCACATCGGTAGTCCCGGGACTGCTTACAAGCGAGTGGTCGCAGGTTCGATCCCTGCCGCGCCCACGCGCTGGTTCCGCATGCTTGTCGATCCTTCGGATCGCCTGCGGCACAGCCGCAATGCTGGCCGGGGGGTGACCCCCCCGAAACCCCCGACGGGGCGCCTGCGGCGCCTCTGGGGCCGGGAAATCGGGCCGTTTGTAGCAACGGCTGCCAGGGCAGTGGCAGGTCCTGGGCGGAGGCACGGTGGTTTGGTGGGTCGGTGGATCTCCGAAACTTCCGCGTCATCGTGCGTGGCGCCTTCGACGAGCTCACCGAGGACCAGCGGGCCGAGCTTGCCCGCCGGGCTGGGGAGCATGATCCGCTGCGGGCCGCGTTCACGTCCGAAGGCACGCTCACCTATGAGATCGAGGCTCGGTCGTTCTTCGCCTTCCGGTTCCNCATTGCCGCCGATGCCGACGCGCAGGCAGCCGCTGAGCAGGCCGAATCTCGCGCGCGGGCGTGGCTGGACGAGCGCGGGTACCGCCACAAGCACCTGACGTCCAGGGTCGACGAGGTTCCGCCGACTCCGACGGGTGCCCGGGCCCGCCGTGAGCAGCGCCGCGGCCAGCGCGCCTGACGCGCCATCCCGCAAGCTCCAGCGCCTCGTGGCCGGCGTCAGTCCTTGAACCGCATCCTCTCGGCCCTTGTCGGAAACCTGCCGGTCGTGAGAAAAAGGACCGATTCCGCGAGCGCGAACGGAGAAAATCCAGCGGCCAGGCCGGCCCCGGTACACAGGTCGCCGACCCGGCGCCGGGTGCTCTGATCCGCCGCCNGACAGTCGACGATTACGACGCCGTTTTGCCGGTAGGATCTGATTGCATCATGGGCGTCGCTGTATTCCACGATCTCGAAAACGAGGGCTTCTTCGTCCGGGTCGACGTCGTCGCTCATGAATGAGGCCCTTCAGTCAATGGGGCGCTGCCGTCGAGGCGAGGTTCTCGGGGAAGACCTTACCCGGCCGCGGCGAGTCCGCGCGGCTCAGCTGGTCGGCTGCCCGGTGTTCTCCGAAAGGCGGTGGCGTGGGCAGAGGTTGAGAACGTGGGTGCGGGCCGTGGTCGCCCCGCCGTAGGCTGACCGAAGATCGTCCTCGACGAAGCTAGTGGTAGGCATCCCGGCCTGGCCATGACTTGCGGAGCCGTGGAGACGCCGACCTGCGGCGGGGAAACAGTCGGAGGCGGTAGTTGTCGCGGCCGTTGGCCCCGGCGGTACCGAGTGCGCCGAAACCGCGTCCGGAAACGCGCGCCCGGTATCGGGCCGCCGGAATGTGCACCGAGTCGCCGACGCCGCCGACGTATTCGAAGGTGAGGCGACCCTCGGCCGCATCGAGGTCGACCTCCACCTCGTGGTCCCAGGCGGCGGAGTCATCGGGAGGTCGGCTGGCCCAGACCTCGACGAGCATGGGGCTCGCTGAATTGAACTGTCCGGGGGTGACGATAGTCGTGAGGGCGCCACAGGTGCCGACGAACCGACCCGAGTCGATGGCGTCGTGGAGTGCGGCTGTGTAGGGATCGGCGACTTCTTCGGCCGTGTCCAGAGCGTCGCCGTCGTCGAAGGTGGCGCCGAAGACGAAGATCTGGCCGTGGTCCGCGACCACCGTAAGGTTCCGCGATACGAGTGGCTTGATGTCTGACTCCTGCCCGCCGGGTCGCGGCGCTGCGCGAGGCGACCCGGACTGGATGGGTCCGGATCGGGCAGCCAACCTTCTGGAGATCGTCGGCCTTCAGCCTGAAGCGGATCCGGTCTGGCGGAGAGCGGTCCGGTAGTCGAGCGCGTCGAAGTGGAACGGGCCGAGGCCGCCGAGGTCCCAGCTGCGGTGGCCGGTACGGAAGTGGCGCCAGATGACGGTGTTTACGGTGATGTCGACGCGTGCCGTCAACGGCCAGCAGCCGGCATCACCGCAGACGCAGCCCAGCAGGGCGGTATCGCCGTCTCCGAACCAGGTCACGGCCGGCTCACCCAGGAAGTGCCGGCTGGGCCAGCGGACGCCCGGGTCGTGAAGGCCGGCGTAGCTGCCGGCGAGATCGGGCTGGCGGTCGGCCTCGGCGAACGGCAGCTCGACCGCCCGGACGAGTTCTCGGAGGTCGACGCCGTTCACATATGGGCAGACCGCCAGCGCTTTTCCGCTCGGGAGCGGCTCGGTTTCCAGCCGGAACTCCACACTGTCCACTGATCGATGGTATGCGCCGGGCGCGCCGTCAACCCGCCGTCCACCGCGCCGAGAGTCCGGGCCTTGCCCGCCGCGTCCGCCGACTGCCGTTCCGCCGACTGCCGTTCCGCTGACCGCTGTTCCGCCGGTCTCCTGGCCCCTTCCTCCGGCCATGGCCAGGGGACGACTCAGGAACAGGTCTTTCAGACCAGGCTGGCGAAGAACTCCCGCAGGTCCTCGACCACCAGCTCCGGGTCGGTGGTGTAGGAGAAATGGCCACCTCGGTCGAACTCGGTGTACCGGACGATGTTGTTGGCCCGCTCGGCGAAAGCCCGGACCGTCCGGAAGTCCTGGGGGAAGACCGCGACCGCTGTCGGTACCTTGTTGGGCATCTCGCGGTACCCGGCGCCGCTGCGCGCGTCCTCGTAGTAATGCCTGGCACTGGAGGAGCCCGTCCGGGTGAACCAGTAGATGCTCAGGTGCGTCAGGTAGGTGTCGACGTCCAGGTAGTCGGCGTAGTCGCCCCAGCCGGTCCACAGCTCGGCGTTCCACGCCAGCTGGCCGGCGGGCGAGTCGGTCAGCCCGTAACCCAGGGTCTGCGGCCGGCTCTGATGGATCTTCTGGTATCCCGCCTTGCTCTCGAAGTCCGCGCTTGTGCCGGAGAGGCTCTCCCGATCGGCAGCGGACAGCCGGCCCATTTCCGCCGGGTCACCGGACGGGAACGCGAAGATCTGCAGGAGGTGCACGCCGATCAGTCCGTCCGGCGCGAGAATGCCGAGTTCCCGACCGACCAGGGCGCCGGTGTCACCGCCGGCCGCACCCCACCGTTCATACTCCAGCCGGGACATCAGGGAGGCGAATGCCCTCGCCATCCGGGCGCTGTCCNAGCCGGGTTCGGTGGTGGGGCCGGAGAAGCCGTACCCGGGCAGGGACGGTGCCACGATGTGGAACGCCCGGGAGGGGTCGCCGCCGTGCGCACGCGGGTTGGTGAGCGGTTCGATCACTTTCAGGAACTCGAGCACCGAACCCGGCCAACCGTGCAGGAGCAGCAGGGGGACGGCATCCGGCTCGCCCGACCGGACGNGCAGGAAGTGAATGTTCTGCCCGTCGATGGACGTGGTGTACTGCGGGAGCTCATTGAGCCGGGCCTCGTGCGCGCGCCAGTCGTAGGCGGTGCGCCAGCTTTCGGCCAGTCGCTGGACGGCGCCGAGCGGCATGCCGTAGTCGGTGCCGGCGCCGGCAACCTCGTCCGGCCAGCGGGTGGCGGCCAGTCGTGCGGCGAGGTCGTCGAGATCGCTCTGCGGGATATCGATACGGAAGGACTGGACGTCCTGTGATGTTGTCATGTCCCGCACGCTATGAACCATTGCGGACGAATTCGGTCCTCAGTACAGGGAGAGACGTCGTCGGTGCTCCCGGTCGTCAGCCGACCCGGCCGGCTGGCGGCGGGCAGCCGGCCGGTTGCGGATCCGCGAAACCCGTGGCCAGGTATCCACCGTCACCTGGTTCGAGGTTGACCCTTATCTGATACCGCAGGCCGATGTCGCCGGTGGGCTCGGACAGCTCGAACTCCTGCCGCTCGGTCTCGTCCACGCAGCTGTCCACCGCCACCACCCCGGCCTGCTGTGAGACACCTGTCACCAGGAGGTGCAGCGGGCCGCGGTTGGACCGGCCGGGCTTGCCGCGGAGCTGGTCGACGATCCTCGTCAACGCGAGGAAAAAGGATCCGTCGGTCCGGGCGCTCAAGGCGGTGAAGTCCGGGCTGTCGGCTTCCTGGGCTCCGGCGAACGCGGCCCAGAACGCCAGATGGTCCCGAACGACCGGGCTGGTCGGGTCCACGCCCGGCGCGGTCGTCAGGTGCACGGAGCCAGCGACCACCGGTGCGCCGGCCGGCGCCGGAATGTCCGCCGGTTCGGCGAGCTGTGGTGGAGTTCCCGTGCCGTCCCAGTAGGCGAACGCGCGCAGTGCGGACACGAACTGGGGGTCGGTTGGTGCGCTGAACACCTCGGCGCCGCCCCACGAGACCCGCGCGGCGGTCGGACACCCCGCCGCGGCCGGGTTCACCGGGACGGTGCCGACGACCTTCCCGGTGTGCGCCTCGCGCACCGTTATCCGATAGGAGGTACGGAAGAACGGCACGCTTTTCTCGACCCCGAGGTCGAACCGGCAGACGACGTCCGTCGGTGCCCGGTCGGCCCGCTCAGCGCAGGCGACGAGCTGGATCCGCGCCACGGGTGTCAGGAAAGCGTCGTGTTCTTCCTCGCCCAGGCGGTCCAAGGGGTGGAAGACGAGAGTCGGACCGGTCGGATCGTTCCCCTGCCGCTGGCTGAGCACCATCACCGGATGCGGCGCAGGCCCGGCGTAGGGAGGCGCGGCGGCGAGGGCGGTTTCCCCATCGCAGATCTGGCTCAGGTCGGCGCTGGTGACCGGTCCGTCCAACGTGCGGACCCCGCCGCTTCCGCCGGCGCCGTCCTTTCCACCGTTTCCGCAGGCTACGAGGCAGCCGATCGCCGCCATCGTGACCGCCACCGACGCCAGTCGCCGCACGCGCGTCTCTCATCCTGCGGCCGGCGGTTCTGATTGGCCGCGGCAGGTCGAAAAAGGACGTTCCGCACCTTATCGGCGGGCGGTTGTGCCGACCGGCCCGGGTGGGAACTGCGGGCCGCGGCCCGAGTCGCGGACCTATTCGGAGTCGGTGTCATCCAGACCGTCAAACGGCGGATTCGGGGTGTCCAGAGCGCGGGCGGGCGGGTCCGAGATCCTGACGATTCTCAGCCCGGCGGCGTGGAAGAGGTCGACCAAGGCCGCCAGCGTGACGAGTCCGCCGGCAAGCACGAATCCGAAGCCGGCGTAGTTGTCCTCCCACCCCCAACGGCTGTAGCGAAGAGAGTNGGCGATCGGCATCAGCAACCACGTCCCGCCGACGGCGAAGGTCGCGATGACCCAGCCGGGGTGCCGTCGGCTGACCACCGCCGCGATGAGGATCCCGAGGACGACGGCGGCCGGCGTCGCCATTTCGATGGTGTCGAGGAGGCCGGTGGACCCCCGGTAGGCAACCAGCGGACGGTTCCAGCGGGTGGCGAACGGCGAATCGCTCCAGTAGGTCCGCCGGTGCAGCCAGATACTGGCCGCGGTCGCGACCGTGAGGAACAGGCCGAACACCGCCGCCGCGCCGAACAGGTCGCGGCGGCGGACCGCCGTCGGCAGACCGCCCGCGGCCATGACGACCAGCAGACCCAGGACCACGAGCAGGTACATCTGCGGCCGTTCGGCGACCCCCCGAGAGGCGGCCAGCACGGCGACGCACAGGGCGACGCCGGTGAGACCGAGCAGTGTGCGGGTGAGGCGCCGGTAGCCGGCCGCCGCGGCGACGAACGCGAGCACCGGGAACGGGTAGACCACGGCGCCGAGCGTGACGAACGGGCCGAACGCCAGGTTGGGGACTGACGGGTGGGCGGGGAGCGCCGGATACGGCTCCGGCAGCACCTCCGCCACGAGGAACAGGGCCAGCGACAGCATGGCGGCGGAGGCGAGTGCCATGGCGGCGAGGCGGTGCCGCACCTGCGCCGGCACCAGCCCGAGCGACACGTTCAGCCGCGCGGCGAGGCCGTGCGCGATCAGGTCGGCGATGTCGCCGGGGCTCGGCCTGGTGCGGCCGGCGGCATCCGCCATGTCCAGCAGGGTGGCGACGACCTCGTCGCCGTTCTCCTGCCGCCACCTGCGCGGATAGGCCCTCAACAGGCGACGGTAGGCAACCTCGAGCCGCGGGGCCGTCATGCCGGCACCGTCCCGACCCGAGCCCGTGAGCGCAGCCGGCGGTCGGCCTCGGCGGCGTGCGCCCGCAGGCGGTCGGCCTGCGTGGCGAGAACCTCGGCGCCGGCGTCGGTGAGGTCGTAGTAGCGCCGCAGCCGGCCTTCGACCACCTCCTCGCCGCACTGCCGCACCAGCCCCTGGTCGGCGAGCCGGCCGAGGGCGGCGTACAGGGTGCCCGCCCGTAGGGTCACCCGGCCCGCCGAGATGACGCTGACCTCGCGGATCAACGCATACCCGTGCTTGGTGCCGTCGGCGAGCGCCGCGAGCACCAGAAAGGTCGGTTCCCGTATCTCCTCGATACCCACCTCGCCATCATATACAGATGATCTTCATATGGGCGGGCTGGCCGTCGAGCGCTGATCGGCTCCCGTACCTGGACGTCGCGCGCCNGGGCGCCCTGCGGATGAACCCAGCAAAGGTGGGTAAAGCCGGCGTCGATGGGAGAATGCTGGGAGTACGGACGGGAGGCCGGCGCGTGATGACAGGTGACCGGTGGCGGCGTTGGTGGCCACGTCGGTCGCATCGAACCGTCGATCAGACCCCACCGCCACCGCCGCCACCGCCAGTTCATGCGGCGCAGGCCCCGGCGGCAGAGCCGGACCGGGCCGATGGCCAGGGCGACCACGTCGCGGAGCAGGAAGTCGACGGCCTTCTCGACGCCGTCGCGTCGGCCGCGTTCGGGTTCGACCGGCTGCGCCCCGGGCAGCGTGCGGCGATGCGGTCGGTGCTCGCCGGGCGCGACACCCTGTGCGTGCTGCCCACGGGCGCCGGCAAGTCCGCCGTCTACCAGATCCCGGCGTTGTTGGTCGACGGTCCGACGGTGGTCGTCTCCCCGTTGATCGCCCTGCAGCGGGACCAGGTTCGAGGGCTGACCGAGCGGCTCGGCCGAGCCCAGGCCGAAACGGGCTCCGCGCCGGCGGATTCGGGCTCCGCGCCGGCGGATTCGGGCTCCGCGCGGGCGAGTTCGGGTTCCGGCTGGGCGGGGTCGGCTGGTCCGGCGGTGGCGGCGAACTCGCAGAGCGGGGCCCGCGGGTTCGCCGAGGCGTTCGGAGCCATCCGGCACGGCGGAGCCGAGTTCCTGTTCCTCGCGCCTGAGCAGCTCGCCAAACCGGACGTCCGGGCGTTGCTTCGGGATGCCGCGCCGTCGCTGTTCGTCGTGGACGAGGCGCACTGCATCTCGTCCTGGGGGCATGATTTCCGCCCGGACTACCTGCGGCTGGGTGAGGTCGTCGAGGAGCTCGGGCATCCGACCGTGATCGCGTTGACGGCGACCGCGGCGCCGCCGGTGCGCCGGGAGATCGCCGAGCGGCTGCGGATGCGCGCGCCGGCCGAGATCGTGCAGGGGTTCGACCGGCCCAACATCCACCTTGAGGTCCGTACCTTCACCGAGGACGCGGCGAAGCGGGCGGCGCTGGTGGAGTACGTCGCCGCGGAGGTGAAGCCCGGCCTCGTCTACGCGGCGACCCGGCGGGCAACCGAGGAGATCGCCGCCGAGCTCGCGGAGCTGGGCCTCACCGTGCTGCCATACCACGCTGGTCTCGCCGGCGGGCGGCGGCGCGAGACGGAGGCCGCCTTCCTGAGTGGGAACTGCGACGTCGTCGTCGCGACGACCGCGTTCGGGATGGGGATCGACAAGCCCGACGTCCGCTTCGTCGCGCACGCGGATGTGGCCGACTCGCTGGACGCCTACTACCAGGAGATCGGCCGTGCCGGGCGGGACGGTGAGCCGGCCCGGGCCTGTCTGTTCTTCCGCCCGCAGGATCTGGGGCTGCGCCGGTTCTTCGTCGCCGCGGCTCCCGACCCGGTGGAGCTACAGCGGGTCGCCGTGCTGATGGCGCACGCCGGCGGGGCGATCCCGGTCTCCCGGCTCGCTGCCGAGGCGAAGCTGCGTGACTCGGCGCTGATCCGCCTGGTCGACCTGCTCGTGCAGGCGGACGCGCTGACGGTGCGCGACGACGGGGCCGTGCAGGCCCGCCCGGACGCCCCGCCGCCCGAGGTCGCCGCGGCGCGGGCGGGCGAGCGGGCGGCGGCCCGGCGGACGTTCGAGCAGTCGCGGGTCGACATGATCCGCGGCTATGCCGAGACCAGGGGCTGCCGGCGCAGGTTCCTGCTCTCCTACTTCGGCGAGCCGGCCGACCGCTTCGACGGCGTCGGCTGCGGCAACTGCGACACCTGCGACACGCCGGCCCGTCGCGGCGAAGCCCCGGACGCGCAGCGCGCACAGGACGCACAGGACGCGAAAGAGACGCGGGAAGCATCGAAGACGTCCACGACCGGGCCAGCCGAGGTGCCGGCGCGCGACCCGTTCGCGGCTGGCACCCGGGTGCGCCACCAGCGCTGGGGTGAGGGCCAGGTCGTCAGCGCGGACGGCGACCGGTTCACCGTCCTTTTCGACGAGGTCGGCTACCGAACCCTGGCCCTCGAAGCGGTCCTCGAGCGAGGCCTCGTCGTCCCGCTGCCGGCCGCACCCTGAACCGGGCGCGGACCGGCGGCAGACCGGCAGCCACGTACAGGAGTCAGGGTGTGTAGACGTTCGGGACGGGTGGGGTGCTCATCCCGTCGCCGATGGGGAAGCTCGGGTGCGGCGGCTGGTTGTAGGCGGTGTTCTGCCAGGCCAGCGCCACCCGGTACTGCGGGTCGTGGGCCAGCGTGTGGATCCGCGTCGTGGTGGTCGCGGAGGTGCTGTAGATGCGCAGCGCGGAACTGTCCGACGTCCGCCAGACGACCTCCTCGCGCCAGTCCCCGAGAATGTCGCCGGCCAGCGCCGGGGTGGCCTTGGTGCCGTTGTTGGACGCCACTCCCGACCCGGTCAGCAGCCGGGTGTCCGCGCTGGTGCCGTACTTGTCGACGTGCGTACCGTCGAGCAGTTCGCGGAGCGGGTCGCCGTCCCACCAGAGCAGGAAGTTGGTGGAGCCGGGCCTGCGGCCCAGCGCGCCACCGGTGGCGGAGAACAATGTCGGGTCAGCCGAGGACCATGCCTCCGCGCCGGCACTGCCGGCGTAGATGTCACCGGCCACTCCGCGGCCGTTGTCGCAGGCACAGTTGGCCTTCGACCACAGGACCTGGCCGGTGCGGGCGTCGGCCATCCACGAGTCGGGCCCGGAGGTGTTCTCCGAGGGCATGTACACCTCCAGCCCCGCGCGGCCGGTGTTGAAGTCGCCCACGTGCAGCGCGTCGCCGTGGCCGAGGCCGGTCGTCCAGAGCGGGGAGCCGTTGTCGTCGATCGCCATGGCTCCGTAGATGATTTCCTGCCGGCCGTCGGAATCCACGTCGGCGACGGAAAGGCTGTGTGCGCCCTGGCCGGTGTACTGGGATCCCGACACGTTCGAGTCGAAGACCCACCGCTGGGTCAGGCTGCCGTTGCGGAAGTCCCAGGCCGTGACGACGCTGCGGGTGTAATAGCCCCGCGCCATGATCAACGACGGGCGGGTGCCGTCCAGATAGGCGGTTCCGGCCAGGAAACGGTCGACCCGGTTGCCGTAGGAGTCGCCCCAGGACGAGACCGTCCCGCGAGCCGGAACGTAGTTCACCGTGGAAAGCGCCGCTCCGGTCAGCCCGTTGAACATGGTCAGGTACTCGGCGCCGGCGAGAACATAGCCGGCGGAGTTGCGGTGATCCGCCGTGGCGGACCCGATCACCTGACCGGTGCCGGAAACGGTCCCGTCGGCGGTTTTCATGGCGATTTCGGCTCGGCCGTCGCCGGAGTAGTCGTACACCTGGAACTGGGTGTAATGTGCGCCGGCCCGGATGTTGCTGCCGAGGTCGATGCGCCACAGTCGGGTGCCGTTCAGCCGGTAGGCGTCCACGTAGACGTTCCCGGTGTATCCGGACTGCGAGTTGTCCTTGGAGTTGGACGGGTCCCACTTCACGAAGATCTCGTACTGGCCGTCGCCGTCCACGTCGCCCACCGAGGCGTCGTTGGCGGAGTAGGTGTACGCGACGCCGTCAGGCGTCGTTCCCCCGGGCGGGATCTGCAACGGCACGTCCAGATAGCCGGCGGGGAGCTGCAGGGCGCTCTCCGTCGCCGCGTACTCGACACCGCCCAGCACCGGCCGAACCGTGTATGTCGATCCGGCTGCCGCGCCGGAGTCGAAGAAGTTCGTCGCCCCGGTGATGACCGACGGATTCACCTTCGTGCCGCCCCGGTACAGGTTGAACCCGACGCCGGCGGGGTCAGTGCCAAGCAGCCGCCAGGACACGAAGTTGCCGCTGCCTGAGCGGACGGAGACCAGGCCCCGGTTGAGCTTCTCCATCTGTTTCGCGCCCGAGCCCGGTGGGACCGGCGGGAGAGTTGAGGTCGGTGCCGTGGTCGAAGGCGCTGTGGTCGACGGGCCGGCGGTCGTCGGCGGGGTGGGGACGGTGTCGCTCACCAGGACGTCGTCGAAGGTCGCGGTGGCGTGGAAGGTCTGCAGGGAGATCCGGCCGGCGGCGATCGAGCGGTCGTCGCCCGAGCCGACGAGCGCGCCGTCGAGATATCCGCTGATCCTGCTGCCGGCCACGTCGATGCGCAGGGTGTACCAGGTGCCGGTGTTCACGGTTCGCGCGGCGCTGCCGATGACCGTGATCAGGCTGCCGCTGACCGCCTGCAACTGCACCTGATTGGTGTTGAGCAGGGCCAGTCGGTAGAACTCCGTGCTGCCGGCGGTGCGGGCGCCGATGCCCACATACCGTGCCGTTCCGTCGAAGGCGAGGGGCCTGACCCTGGCCTGCAGGCTGTAGTCGGTCCAGCCGGTGGAGCCGGCGAACGCGCGGGCGAGTTCGCTGTTCAGGTTGTTCTGCCGGTACGCGGACGTGCCGTCGTTGAGCACCGACCAGTTGCCGCCGGACTTCGACCAGCCGACGCTGTCGCCGTCGGCGAAGTCGTCGGCGAACAGGGTGGCCGCCTGCACGGACGGCGCGGTGACCAGCAGCAGTGCGGCCAGGGACGAGACGACCGACAGGGCCGTCAGCGCGATCAGTGCCGGTCGGCGCCGTCGCGCCGGGATGTCCCCACGTCCCGGTCGGGCACCACTGCCGTGATACATGTGCTTCCCTTCGGGCACGGCACGGGGCACGGGGGAGTGGGCCCGCGTACTCGGAATGAAGAAGCTGACGAAGCCGCCACCTGGGGGGGCCGACGGGGACGGCTTCGTCAGCTTCAGTTCGGGGGGAGGGAGTACCCGGCCCTAGTACGCCCGGGTGTCGTCTCGGACGCGCGCGGCCGGGCGGGCGGCATCAGGCCGACTGGCGGTCTGGCCGCCCCGGCGCAGGATCTCCAGCTCGCGCTCGACCATCGCCTCGTGCACCCGCTCGTCCTCGCGCGCCCGGCGCGGGCTCCACCGCCCGGTCAGCAGGAAGATGAACGGGAGGAAGATGATCTGACCGGCGACGCAGATCCACCACCAGTTCTGCCACTCGCCCGGGTTGTCCTCCCGCGCCTCCACGACCTCCGCGCCGTGGGCACTCAGAAAGGCGAGGTCGTCCGGCGGGATCGCGGCCTGCGCGCTCTTCAGGATGTCGCCGTACTTCTGCACCAGGGCCAGATCGGCCTTCACCTCGGGTTCGCCGAGCTGGGTGAGCAGCTGGACGGCCGTCGGCTGCGGGACACCCAGCACCGTGACGATGTCGGCGATGGCCGCGCCGACGGCGGTGGGGTCCGGCGGGTCCTTCTGCAGGGCCGCCAAGGTGGCGGGCTGGATGGCCTGCGCGGTCGCGACCTCCTGCGATCGCTCCTGCACCGTCGTGGACACCTCGGCCGCCTCGGCGGGGCTCGCGCCCTGCTGCGCGGCGATCTGGCCGAGTGCCGTGGCGAGTGCGCCGCCGTCCGCGGGGTTGCTGGCCAGGGCGGACGAGGTCCGCGGGTCGATCGCGGAGAGGACGGCGACCTCCCNGGGGTGCGCCGCGACGATGTGCTCGACGCGCGTCCCCTTGTCGACCAGGACGGAGGTCGCGGGGAGCATGAAGGTGAAGAGGATCAGTGCCACGCTGACGACGAGGCGCAGTGTCCAGCCCCAGAGGGCCAGGCCGGTGGCGGTCGCCGCCGGGCTGTGCCGCTCGACGGTCTCGGTGAAGGCGGCCATCCAGGCCACGTAGGCGATGCCGCTGCCCGCCGCGCTCAGCACGAAGTAGAACGCGATCGTGTAGTAGCCGGTGTCGGGATCGGTCGCCGACAGCGCGAAGAGGACGTTCCCCACCACGCTGATGATCATTCCGATGACCATGAACGGTTTGCGCACCCGGAAGTGGTCCGACACCGCGCCGGCGACGACCAGGGCGATCGCGTTCGAGATCCAGTACCAGTTCGCCACCGCGTTCGCGCGTGCCTCGGAGTACCCGTAGACGGTCGCGAAGTAGACGACGGCGAATCCGACGAGGATGTAGTAGAGCAGGAGGAAGGCGCTGATCGCGAAGGCGGAGCCGATGACGTCGAAGCGCAGCACCCGCCGCCACGACTGCCGGGCGTCGGCGTCGGCGTCGATCCCCGCGGCCCGGGCCTCGACCAGGGCCCGGTCGCGCGTGCTGACCATGAGCTGGTCGCGCAGCCCGGGGGAGAGTTCCCGCAGCCCGATCACGGCGATCACGAAGATGACGAGGCCGACCGCACCGCACACGTGGAACTGGAAGCGCCAGTCGGGGTGGGCGTCGAGGGTGTTGCTGGACACGCTGGTCACGGTGAGGCTGCCCAGTACCGGGCCGAGGGTCCAGAAGCCCATGGCCAGGCCTCGGCCGACCTGCGGTGAGAAGTCGCGGACCAGTGCCGGAGTGGCCACCAGCACGATTCCCTCGACGAAGCAGAGCACCGCGTACAGCACGGTGAAGCCGGTCTTGCCCGGTGCGTTCGGCAGGCCCACCAGGGCGATGACCGCCACCGCGAGCACGCCGACCACCACGAGGTTCGCCCGGCCCCAGCGGTCGGCCAGCCCGGCGAAGAGCGACGCGAAGGCGCCGACCGCGTTGCCGATGACGCTGACGAACACGAAGGCGGTGAACGAGAAACGGTAATGCTCGATGATCTGTGTCGCGACCGCGCCCTGGGTGTAGAGCGCGTAGTAGAGGAAGATCGCCACGAAGACCGTGATCGCGAGATAGAGGCTGCGCGGTCCGTTCGCGGGATAGTGCGCGAGCTGGCGCGACCAGAGCCGACTGATGCCCGTGGGAGTCGGCCTCCGGTGACTGGCCGGAGAATCGATCGTCAGGCTCAATTGACTGTCCTCCGCGGTCGTCGGTCCGGGTCGGACGGGACGCACCCTCGGCAGCGACAGGCGGTGCGTTGGCCGGAGGGTGAGTGTGGCGTCCGCCACGGTGACGCACGCTAGGGGACGTCGCGGCAACTAAGCAAGCGATTAGTCAGTCGGGTGCAAGGGTTTGCGCCAGCGGCCTGGTGATCTTGCTTCGAACCCCGCGGCCAGGCGGATTTCAGGGCCCTGGTACGGCCCCGACCATGCGCAGGGAGAGCTCGGCGTACCGGTGACCGATCTGGGCCGGCGTCCAGGAACCGTCCTCCCGGTACCAGCGCCCCACGTCGATGGCGAGCGAGACCAGCGCGGTCGCCGTCATCGCCGGGTCGGGCGCGACGAACACGCCCGCGGCAACCCCGCGCTCGACGATTCCACGGACCACGGCAGAGATCTCCCGCCGGATGGCATGGATCTCGACGAGGTGCTCCGGGCTGAGCGCGGCGATCTCGTAGTTGACCACCCGGGCGGTGGTGTGGTCCNGCGCGTGGGACTCCGCGAACTTCCAGGAGGCGTCACGCAGCTGCTCGACCGGGTCGTCGGAGCTGGCCAGCGCGCTACGCAGGCGCGCCAGCGTCCGCTGGTGCCCGGTCAGGGAGATGAGGTAGAGCAGCTCTTCCTTCGATTTGTGATGGACGTAGAGCGCCGCCGAACTCATACCCGCCGCGGCCGCGATGTCGCGGGTGGTGGTGCCGTGGAATCCCTTCGCCGCGAACGCGCTCAGCGCCGCGGCGAGAAGCCGCGCGCGGGTTGTGTCGGCGCGTGACGCGTCCGTGGTCCGAGCCAAGGCATGTCCGTTCTCGTTCGCGGGCACGACCGGTGCCTGCGCACGGAGCACTGGGGCGGTATGCGGCCGTGGCCGCATCGGGTCGGGGCGGGCCGCCTGATAGACCGCGCTGCGTCGACCGGCGGGCGGCCGGACGCGGTGCGCGGTCCCTGGACCGACTCGCACGTGACGAGGCGGTCTCTCCCTGCTCCTGGTCACAACCTTAGCTCCGCCCGGCTCGGAGGAGGCGGCTTCGGATGTTCGTGATCCGCTCGGACGTCACCGCGCGTTCGCCGCAGTGCCCTCTCGGTGCCTTCGGGGTGCCTTCTCGTGCCTTCGGGGTGCCTTCTCGTGTCCTCGGGGTGTCCTGGCCGGGGCGGTAGTTTCGAGCTGGTGGAAGCCTCACCGAATCCGCCGGCCGCACCGAATCCGCCGGGGTCGCCCGAGCCGGCGCTGCCCGCTGCCGCGATCGCCGCCGCTGTCCGCGCGCTCGATGCCAACGACCGGCGGGTGGGGATCGGCCCGCGGGAAGGGCTGGCGCTGCGGGTGGCCAAGGTGGCCGAGGAGTGCGGGGAGGCGAGCGCGGCGCTGATCGGTCTGCGCGGCCAGAACCCGCGCAAGGGCCGGTCGTCCGAAGAGGAACTGGTGGACGAGCTGCTCGATGTCGCCCTGTCAGCGCTGGTCGCGGCCGCCAGCCTGACCGGGGACTGGGCCGGGCGCTTCACCGCGCACGTGTCGGCCCGGACGGCCCGGCTGACCGCCGCTGTCGATCACGCTGATCGTGATCAGGCCGATTGTCCGCCGGCTCGGTAATAGGCTCCGGAACATGCCACCAATCCAGCCGGAGACCACCGGTGACGGCGCGGAGCAGAATTGGGGCGAGCCGCGCAGGAAAACCATCGCCTGGCACGACCCTGCCGAGACGGCGAAGCTCGGCCTGACCATGTCCGGCCTGGAGTTCCTGCGGGGGATGGCGGCCGGGGTCGTTCCGCCGCCGCCGATCTCCCAGGTGTTCGACTTCCGTCCGGTGTCGGTCGAGGTCGGCGACGTGGTGTTCTCCTGCGAGCCGGACGAGTCCGCGTACAACCCGATCGGCGTCGTCCACGGCGGGGTCGTCTGCACACTGCTCGACACCGTGACGGCCTGTGCGGTGCACACGACCCTCGCCGCGGGAGTGGCCTACACCTCCCTTGAGATCAAGGTGAGTTATGTGCGGCCGGTGCAGGTCGTTCCGGGCCGCGCGAACACGCTGACCGCGCACGGATGGGTTACCCGGCCCGGTCGCCGGGCGGCGTTCGCCGAAGGCGACGTCCGCGATGTCGAGGGTCGTGTGGTGGCCACCGCGAGCAGCACCTGTCTGGTCATGGGGGCGTGACCGGCCCACGGCGGCCTCCGGTCGTTCCCTGACGGATGCCGGCGAAAGTCGGGGCGCTCCGACCGAAACCTCAGTAGTTGGTTTCTGCGAAGTCGGTTACGCACAGCCCCGGAGGGCGACGATGACCAGCTCCCCGTCGGACGCGCGCGACGGCCCGGAACCACCGCCCTGGGAGGCCGTCCTGCTCCCCCGGGAACCGGGGGATCCGCGCGAGATCGGTGGCTACCTCTTACGCGCCCGCATCGGCGCGGGCGGTATGGGCACGGTGTATCTGTCCTACACACCCGGCGGACGTCCCGTGGCGCTCAAGCGGGCGCGCCCCGAATTCGCCGCCGACCGGGAGTTCCGGCGGCGCTTCGCCCGCGAGGTCGCCATCGCCGCCAAGGTGCAGGGAGTATTCACCGCGCCGGTCGTGGACGCGGACGCGGGTGCCGACCCGCCCTGGCTGGCCACGGTCTACGTCGCGGCACCCTCGCTGGCGGTCGCCGTCGCCCGCCACGGCCCGCGGCCCGCCGAGGGCGTGCTGGTGCTCGTAGCCGGTGTGGCCGAGGCGCTGCAGTCCATTCACGGCGCGGGCGTGATACATCGCGACCTCAAACCCGGAAACCTCATTCTGGCCGCGGACGGTCCCCGGGTGATTGACTTCGGAATCTCGCGGGCCGTCGAGGCCACCGCGACCTCGCGAACGCATGCGAAAGCGCTGTTCGGCACACCCGCCTTCATGCCACCCGAGCGGGTGCGCGGTGGCGACCTGGGACCGGCCGGTGAGGGCCGGGAGCAGGCTCGCCAGGTGGGCTGGGCCCCGGCAAGCCGACGGCGCGGGACTGTGTCGAGGCGCTGCGCACGATGCCGGACGACGCGGTCGTCAATCGCGAGGGAATCTGGTTGTGCGTGGTCGCGCGTGAAAGTACGCGGGTGGCGGCGGTGCATGTCGACTCCTACGACGGCAACGCGAGCCAGCTCGCACTCACACTGTGGGACACCCGTTTCCTGGAGTGATCACCCCGGTACCAGGAGTGGAGCGGGCGCGAGACCGGTGCCCCGCCATCGGGCCAGCCGGGGCGCCCCGACTCCGGCCGGGTGGCCCGCGGTCACGTCAGCGGGGCAGCTTGCGGGCGATGGTCAGCCCGTCCGCGACGGGGAGCATGACGACCTGGACCCGCGGGTCGCGGGCGAGCGCCTCGTTGAACCCGCGCACCGCGACGGCGTTGGGGCTGGTGGCCCGCTCGTCCAGCACCTGGCCGGACTGCAGGACGTTGTCCACGACGATCAGTGCGTCGGGCCGCATGCGGGGCAGCAGGAGCTCGAAGTAGGTCGGGTACGACTCCTTGTCGGCGTCGATGAACGCGAGGCCGAAGGTGGGCTCCTCGGGCAGGCTCGCCAGCGTCTCCGCGGCGGGCCCGAGCCGGAGCTCGACCCGGTCGCTCACCCCGGCGCGCTCCCAGTACCTGCGCGCGACGGACGTCCACCGCTCGCTGACGTCGAGGCACAGCAGGNGGCCACCGGGCGGCAGCCCGCGGGCCACGCACAGCGAGGAGTAGCCGGTGAAGGTGCCGATCTCGATGGCCTGGGACGGGGCGAGCGCGGCGGTGAGGATCGTCNGCAGCGAGCCCTGCTCCGCGGGAATCTGCATGACCGACACGTCACCGAGGGCCGCCGTCTCGGCGGCGAGGTCGAGCAGGATGTCGTCGGCCGGGGAACCGTGGGTGACCAGGTACTGGTGCAGCGACGGGGCCAGGAACCCGGACTTGCCGGTGTAGGCCCGCCCGGCGGGGGGCGTGACGTCCGCGCTGGAGCTCACGGGCCAAGGCTATCCGATGTCCCGTCCCCTGGGTTCGGCTCGCGGCCGGCGGAGATCGACACGCGGTGCCGCCATCCTGTCGCCTCTGGTGAAAAGCATGCCGATGGGACTCTTTGCCGTGTCCTGGTGGGTATTCCCGAAGAATTCCACCGCTCGGATCATGGGCCGGGCCGATACTCTCGGAGGCGTGCTCAGAAGGCTCGATCTGCGTTCCGCAACTCCCACCGCCTCGGACGTCCGCCGGTTGTTCCCGCGGGCGGACGTCGACGTCGACGTCGCGATCGAGGCGGTTCGCCCGGTCTGTGACGACGTCCGCGACCGCGGTGACGCCGCCGTCCTGGATGCCGCGGAGCGGTTCGACCGGGTCCGCCCGGCCGCCCTGCGGGTGCCGGCCGACGCCCTCGCGGCCGCGCTGGCGGGGCTTGACCCGGCGGTGCGCGACGCGCTGACCGAGGCGATCCGGCGGGCGCGGCTGGTGCATCGTGCTCAGCTGCGGGAGCCGGTGGCCGTCGAGGTCGCGCCCGGCACCACGGTCACCGAGCGGTGGATCCCGGTGGAGCGGGTCGGGCTGTACGTGCCCGGCGGCCGGGTCGCCTACCCGAGCAGCGTCGTGATGAACGTGGTCCCCGCGCAGGAGGCCGGCGTCGGGTCGCTGGCGGTGGCCTCGCCGCCGCAGGTCGACAACCGCGGGCTGCCGCACCCGGTGGTGCTGGCCGCGTGCGCGCTGCTCGGCGTCGACGAGGTCTACGCCGCCGGCGGCGCACAGGCCGTCGCCATGTTCGCCCACGGCACCGAGAGCTGCCCGCCCGTCGACGTGGTCACCGGCCCCGGGAACGTCTACGTCACCGCGGCGAAGCGCCTGTTGCGCGGAGTGGTCGGGGTCGACGCCGAGGCGGGGCCGACGGAGGTCGCGATCCTCGCCGACAGCTCGGCGCGCGCCGACTTCGTCGCCGCCGACCTCATCGCCCAGGCCGAGCACGATCCGATGGCGGCCTGCCTGCTGGTCACGACCTCGGCGGAGCTGGCGGACGCCGTCGATGTGGAGCTCGACAAGCAGGTCCCCGTCACCCGGCACCGCGACCGGGTGGCCGAGGCGCTGGGCGCGCAGGGCGGGGTGGCGCTCGTCGCGGACATCGACGCCGGGCTGGCCGTCGTGAACGCCTGGGCGGCGGAGCACCTGGAGATCCAGACCGTGGACGCCGCGGGTGTCGCCGCCCGGGTACGCAACGCCGGCGCGGTCTTCGTCGGGCCGTACGCACCCGTCCCGCTCGGTGACTATCTGGCCGGCTCCAACCATGTGCTGCCGACGGGGGGCACGGCACGGCATTCCGGTGGTCTCGCGGTGTCCGCCTTCCAGCGTCAGGTCCATGTCGTCACCTGTGACGCGGACGCACTCGCCGACATCGCTCCCCGCATCGCCGCGCTCGGCGGGGCGGAGGACCTGATCGGGCACGTCGACGCGGTGGAGGTTCGGGCGCGATGACCAACGACATCGACGCGGTGGAGGACGCCGCCGAAGGCGGCGGTACGCCCACGGAAGTGATCAGTGTTCCCATGGAAGTGATCAGCGCCGTCCCGGTCGATCCGGCGACCGCCGCGGATCCGGCCGCTGCTCCGGATCCGGCAGCGGCTCCGGATCCGGCAGCCGTCGCGGCTCCGGCCCCCCTGGGCCCACCGGTGCCGCCGTCGGCGTCGGGCCCCGGCTCCGGTTCCGCCGCCGTTCCCGCCGTTCCCGCCGTTCCCGCCGTCCCCGCCGTTCCCGCCGCCTCCGCCGGTGGCCGGGCCGCGCGCCGCGTCGTCGGGCTGGACGACCTGCCGCTGCGTGACGATCTGCGGGGCCTGTCGCCGTACGGCGCGCCGCAGATCGACGTCCCGGTCCGGCTGAACACGAACGAGAACCCGCACGCGCCGTCGGCCGGGCTCGTCGACGCGCTGGGCAAGGCGGCGACGCTGGCCGCGACCGAGGCCAACCGCTACCCGGACCGCGAGGCCGAGGCGCTGCGCGCCGACCTCGCCTACTACCTGACCCCGGACGCCGGGTTCGGGGTGCACACCGCCCAGGTGTGGGCGGCGAACGGGTCGAACGAGGTCATCCAGCAGTTGTGCCAGGCGTTCGGCGGCCCGGGGCGGCTGGCGGTCGGCTTCGAGCCGTCCTACTCGATGCACCGGCTGATCGCACAGGCCACCGCGACGGGCTGGGCCGGGGAGCAGCGGGCGGCGGACTTCACCCTCGACGCCGAGCGGGTGACCAGCGCGATCCGGCGGCACCGCCCGGCGCTGCTGTTCCTGTGCTCGCCGAACAACCCCACCGCCACCGCGCTGGGCATGGATGTCATCGCCGCCGCCTGCGAGGTCATGGACGAGGTCGGTTCGGGGGTCGTCGTGGTGGACGAGGCCTATGCCGAGTTCCGCCGGGCGGGCGTGCCCAGCGCGCTGACGCTGCTGCCGGAGCAGCCCCGCCTGGTCGTGACCCGGACCATGAGCAAGGCGTTCGCGCTGGCGGGCGCGCGGGTCGGTTACCTCGCCGCGCATCCCGCCGTCGTGGACGCCATGGCGCTCGTCCGCCTGCCGTACCACCTCTCGTCGTTCACCCAGGCGGTGGCGCGCACCGCGCTGGCGCATGCCGACGAGCTGCTCGGCACGGTCGACGCGGTCAAGGCCCAGCGCGACCTGCTCGTGCGATCCCTGCCGGAGCTGGGCTGCGAGGTCGCGCCGAGCGACGCGAACTTCGTGCTGTTCGGGCGGTTCACCGACCAGCGAGCCGTGTGGCAGGGCCTGCTCGACGCCGGTGTGCTCGTCCGGGACCTCGGCCTGGACGGCTGGCTGCGGGTGACGGCGGGGCTGCCCGCCGAGACGGACGCCTTCCTCGGCGCGTTGCGCGCGGTGCTCGCTGCCCGGCCGGCGTTGCTGAACTCCGGGCCGGCTGGTCCGCCGGGGTCCTCGGGTGTACCAGCTCCGAGCGGCGGGCCGCACGATCTGGCTGCCGGCTGAACCGCGCCCACGGCCTCCACACCGCCGACCCCGCCACACCGCCACACCGCCGACCCGCCGCACGGGCCGATCCGCCCGACCCGGCCGCACCGCTGTACGGCCGACACCGAGACGTCCAGAACCCCCAAGGGATACGCATGGCACGCACCGCCCGGATCGAGCGCAAGACCAAGGAGTCGCACGTCCTGATCGAGCTTGACCTCGACGGGACGGGCGCGGCGTCGTCCGAGACCGGCGTCCCCTTCTTCGATCACATGATGGAGCAGCTCGGCAAGCACGGCGGTTTCGACCTGACCGTGCGCACCGAGGGCGACCTGCACATCGACGCGCACCACACCGTCGAGGACACGTCCATCGCCTTCGGCTCGGCGCTGCGGGAGGCGCTCGGCGACAAGGCGGGCATCCGCCGCTTCGGCGACGCCACGGTTCCGCTCGACGAGGCGCTGGTGCAGTCGGCCGTCGACCTTTCCGGCCGGCCCTACTGCGTGCACGTCGAGCCGGAGCTGGTCGGGCTGATCGGCACCTACGACACGACGCTCACCCGCCACGTCTTCGAGTCGATCACCGCCGCGGCGCGGATCGCGCTGCACGTGCGCGTGCTTTCGGGGCGCAACGCGCACCATGTCGTCGAGGCGCAGTTCAAGTCCGTCGCGCGGGCGATGCGGGACGCCGTCGCGCTGGACGCGCGGGTGGCGGGCGTCCCGTCCACGAAGGGCGTGCTGTGAGCGGCGGCCGGCCGAACGTCGTCGTCCTCGACTACGGCTCGGGCAACCTGCGCTCGGCGGAGCGGGCGGTCGCCCGGGTCGGCGCCGAGGTCACCGTGACGGATGATCTTGACGCGGCGCGGGCGGCGGACGGGCTGGTGGTGCCCGGGGTGGGCGCCTACGCGGCCTGCATGGCTGGTCTGGACGCCGTTGGCGGCGGGGCCGTGGTGCACGAGCGGGTCGCGGCGGGGCGCCCGGTACTCGGGATCTGCGTCGGCATGCAGATCCTCTACGAGGTCGGTGACGAGCACGGGGTGCGGACGAAGGGCCTCGGCGTGCTCGCCGGCAGCGTGGACCGGCTGTCGGCGCCGGTGCTGCCGCACATGGGCTGGAACCTGGTCGCCCCGCCGGCCGGTTCGGTGCTGTTCGCGGGGGTCGACGCGGACACGCGTTTCTACTTCGTGCACTCCTACGCCGCCCGGCCGCAGCCGGGCGACACCGTGGCCGAGCACGGCGAGCCGTTCGCCGCCGCGGTCGAGCGGGGTGCGCTGATGGCCACCCAGTTCCACCCGGAGAAGTCCGGGGACGCCGGCGCGCACGTCCTGGAGAACTGGTTGCGCACGCTGAACTGAGCGGCGGCCGTCGGCGCGGAGCATTCTCACCCGCCGGCGGTGACCTCTCCGCCGGTGGTGACGTCTCCGCCGGTGGTGACGTCACCGCCGGCGGGCAGCGGCAGGCGGTCGGTCGTGTACAGGCGCGCGATGATCTGTTCGATCGCCGGTTCACCGACGGTCAGGTCCACCAGGGGATAGCGCGCCGCGATCTCGCTGATCAGTGGCGCGGCGCTCGCTCCGGTCGGGAACTCCAGCCACTGCCGGGCCCCCTCCACCCGCACGACGCGGGCGCCGTCGACGCTCATCTCCGGGAGCGCCTCGGCGAGGTCGACGCGCAGCGTCCGCACGCCGCCGAGGCGGGTCCGCAGCTCCTCCAGATCACCGTCGAAGCCGAGCCGTCCGTGGTCGATGACCATCACCCGGCGGCACAGTTGCTCGACGTCGCTCATGTCATGGGTCGTGAGCAGAACCGTCGTCCCCTGCTCGCGGTTGGTCCGTTCCAGGAAGGACCGGACCGCCGCCTTCGAGACCACGTCGAGCCCGATCGTGGGTTCGTCCAGGTAGACGATCTCGGGGTCGGGCAGGAAGGCCGCGGCGATGCCGCCGCGCATCCGCTGCCCGAGGGAGAGCTGGCGCACCGGCGTGTCGAGGAAGGGCGCCATGGCCAGCAGGTCGATGAACGCGTCGAGGTTCTGGCGGTACCGCCGCGGCGGGATCCGGTAGATCCGGTGGACCAGCTCGAAGCTGTCCCGCAGCGGGAGATCGGGCCACAGCGCCGAGCGCTGGCCGAAGACGACGCCGATGCGCCGGGCGAGCTGCAGCCGCTGTCGGGACGGGTCCAGCCCGGCGACCCGAAGCCGCCCGCCGGAGGGCGTGAGGATGCCGACCAGCATCTTGATGGTGGTGCTCTTCCCCGCTCCGTTGGGACCGAGGTAGCCCACCATCTCCCCGGCGCGCACGGCGAACGACAGGTCCGCGACCGCGTGGATGTCGGATCGTTCGCGCCGCATCCAACCCGTCCGCCGTCGCAGCACGAACGTCCTGCTCACGCCCTGGACATCGATGACGGCGCGGTCACCGGGTACGGCGGACTCGGGCATCAGCCCCCCTCGCTGCGGTAGTGGCGGACGCCCGACCGCCACGCCGCCGCCGCGACGGCGCAGCTGAGCACGGCCATGGCCGGTGACAGGAAGCGGGTGGCTTCCGGCAGGCCGAGCGGGTCGGGCCGGGCGAGGATGAACAGGGCCGGCTGCCAGTTCACGAAGGCGATCGGGAGGACCACCGTCATCAGGAGCGCGGGCCGTCGCCCGAAGACCGTGAGGGGGTACTGCGTGGCCAGCGCCGAGCCCTGGCGGATGGCGGCCACGGCGACACTCGAGTCGGGTGCCACGAACAGCACGGCCGCGACCGCCACCGCGAGACCGAGGGCGATCAGCGTCCCGGAACCGACCATGATCGGCAGCAGCAGGACGCGCACCGGGCTCCAGGACACGTCGAGCGCGGCGAGGCTGACGGCGAGAACGGCGACGGGCTGCACCAGCCGGCCGAGCCGCTGCGGGGAGAAGTCCATCGTGGCCGCCTGCACGAGCACGCTGACGGGGCGGATGAGGACCGGGTCCAGCCGGCCCTCCTTGACGTGCCACCCGAGCAGGTCCAGCGGCCCGACCATCATCTCGGCGAGTGCGAAGGCCAGGGCCGACGTCCCGTAGAGGAACCCGACCTCGGCGAGCGAGAACCCCTTCAGATCGGGCAGGTGGGCGAAGATGATGCTGATGGCGGCCAGATCGATCATCGCCCCCGCCATCTCCACCAGGGTGTACATCAGGAGTGAGACGCGGTACTGGGCCGCGGAGCGGAACGCCGCGTTCACCAGGACCAGGTAGAGGCCGACTTCCTCGCGGAGCAGGCGGAGCCGCTCGCCGGCGCGATGCCTCACCCGCCCTGCACCACGAGGCGACGCAGTCCCGCGTCGGTCAGGGCGCGGCCGGTCAGCAGCAGCGCCGCGGCCCAGAACGCCTGGATGGCGAGCGCGCGGAGCGCCCCGCCCGGGGCGGTGCCGAGGTAGAGATCCATCGGGGTCTGGATGATGGCCCCGAAGGGCAGCAGGCCGGCGATCGTGCCGAGGGCGCCGGGGAAGAGGACGAGCGGCAGCACGGCCCCGGAGAAGAACATCAGGACCAGCGCCGAGACCGCCTGGACGCCGCGCGCGTCGGTCAGCCAGAACGCGCTGAGACCGACGAGGTAACGGATACCGAAGCTCACCAGGAGGGCGAGCCCGAGGCTCACCGCGAACGCCGCGCCCGCGCCCGCGGAGCCGGGGAGCCGCAGGTCGAACAGCAGCGCGCCCACGAGGCCCGCCGGCAGCGCGCGGGTGGCGAGGTAGACCGCCGCCCGGCCGACCTCCAGCCCGAGCCACCAGCGCTGGAAGCCCACCGGCCGGACGAGATCGGTCTCGATGGTGCCGTGACGGATCCGCCACGGCATCTCGATCATGCCGCCGAAGACCGCGAAGGTCGTCACCAGGGACTGCCCGAGCACGGTGAAGGTGACCGCGGCGGTGGCGTCGTAGCCGGCGAGGTCCGGGCGCTGCGCCCAGACCGCGAGGGCGAGGTGCCCCCGCAGCACCGTCAGCACGATGTTCGAGACGATGGATGCCGCGATCGCCGCCCGGTACCGGCACATCCGGCGCGCCGCGGCGGACGTGATCGCGATCCACATCCGCGCGGACGCCAGCGCCCGCTCGGCGGTTCCGGCCCCGGTGGTGCTCCCGGTCCCGGTGGTGCTCCCGGTCCCGGCCCCGGACCCGGCCGTTCGGTCCGGGGGCGGCGTGGCCCCGCCCGGCCGGGGCGCCCGCTGCCCGGCGATCACCAGCACGCCGTCGTCGCCGGGCGGCGACGCGGAGACCGGCGGGGAATCCGCGTGCTCTGGGATCATCACCGCCAACCTAGAACCTCGGTCCGGCGAGCATGGGCGATACATGTCAACCCGTGTGGTCCGTCCAGGTCGGGCCACGCACCGCGAGCCGGGCGCCGTAGGGTGGGCGGGTGACGTTGACGCTGCTACCTGCGGTGGACGTGGCCGACGGCCAGGCCGTCCGCCTGGTCCAGGGCGAGGCCGGGTCCGAGACCTCCTACGGAGACCCCCGTGAGGCGGCGCTGACCTGGCAGCGCGATGGCGCCGAGTGGATCCATCTGGTCGACCTCGACGCGGCGTTCGGCCGCGGGTCCAACCGCGAGCTGATCGCCGAGGTCGTGCGTTCCGTCGACGTCGCCGTGGAGCTCTCCGGGGGCATCCGGGACGACGACTCCCTCGACGCCGCGCTGGCCACCGGGGCCGCCCGGGTGAACATCGGTACCGCGGCGCTGGAGAACCCCGACTGGGTCCGTGCGGCGATCGACCGCGTCGGCGACCGGATCGCGGTGGGCTTGGACGTGCGCGGCACCACACTCGCGGCCCGCGGCTGGACCCGTGAGGGCGGCGAGCTCTACGAGGTGCTGACCCGCCTCGACGCGGACGGCTGCGCCCGCTACGTGCTCACCGACGTCCGCCGGGACGGTACCCTCACCGGCCCCAACGTCGAGCTGCTCCGGGCCGTGACGGCGGTGACGACGCGGCCCGTGGTCGCCAGCGGCGGGGTCTCCAGCCTGGACGACCTGCGCGCGATCGCGGCGGTCCCCGGGGTCGAGGGCGCGATCATCGGGAAGGCGCTCTATGCCGGCGCCTTCACCCTGCCCGAGGCACTCGCCGTGGCGGCCGGGCAGTCCGTCGCCGGGGCCGCCGCGGGGCGGGAGTCCGCGGCGCCGGGCTCGCCGTGAGCGTCGCCGTCCGGGTCATCCCCTGCCTTGACGTCGACGGTGGTCGGGTCGTCAAAGGGGTGAACTTCACCGACCTGCGTGACGCTGGGGACCCGGTGGAAANGGCCCGCCTGTACGACGCCGAGGGCGCGGACGAGCTGACCTTCCTGGACATCACCGCCTCCAGCGGCAACCGGGAGACCACCTACGACATCGTCCGGCGCACTGCCGAGCAGGTGTTCATACCGCTCACCGTCGGCGGTGGGGTGCGGGCGGTCGAGGATGTCGACCGGCTGCTGCGCGCCGGTGCCGACAAGGTCGGCATCAACACCGCCGCCGTGGCCCGGCCGGAACTGGTCCGCGAATGCGCGCTGCGGTTCGGCAACCAGTGCATCGTCCTGTCGGTCGATGCCCGGCGTTCCCGCGAGCCGGGCGGGCCGCTGTTCGAGGTGACCACGCACGGCGGTCGCCGCGGCACCGGCATCGACGCGGTGGCCTGGGCCGCGCGCGCGGCCGAGCTGGGCGCGGGCGAGATCCTGCTGAACTCGATGGACGCCGACGGCACGCAGGACGGCTACGACCTCGAGATGATCAGCCTGGTCCGGGCGGCGGTGGACGTACCGGTGATCGCCAGTGGTGGAGCGGGGCGGCTGGAGCACTTCGCACCCGCCGTCGGTGCCGGCGCCGACGCCGTACTGGCCGCCAGCGTCTTCCACTTCGGCCGGATGCGGATCTCCGAGGTGAAGAAGGAGCTGCGCGACGCCGCCATCCCGGTGCGCTGACCGGGGCCGTCCAGTCCCGTCCCGTCCCGCGACGCGGTGTCGCCTCGCTTCGTCTGCCGCGCCGCACGCGTTGCCGCGCCTGTGCTGTGCGCCTCCGCTGGAGCGTGCCTGCGCCGGTGCACTTGAGCCGCAGCGCAGGCGGGTCGCGGTTCCGCCTCGGCGCGCCCGCGGCCGGTCCGTACGGCTTCCCCGTGGACCCGGGTGGGGAGCACCCCGCGAACGTTGGCGGAACGGCGGCTGTCCGGCGGCGGTCGGGTCGCCGACCGGGTTCTCCCACCCACCTCGGGCGGGCCAGGATGGCGGCGCGACCGGTCCGCCCTGATCCGTCCCGTGGGCGTCTCCGACGGTGTCCCCCGAGGGCCCGTCGGCCCGTCCCAGCCGGACTACCTGGCACTCTGCGACGCTGGCCGGGACTTCCCGTCCGGAATGCCGTGTTGAGGGACGTGTGGCCGGAGCTGGTGAACGGCGGTCGGACAGCGATCGCGAAACGGAGGATTTCGGTGCCCGGTGACCTCGCGCCCAGCGTCGCGTCCAGCACGCGGGAACGGGCGAGCGCCACGACGGCCGTCCGCGCGTCGCCGCCCCGTCCCGCGGCGGGGCCCTCGCCGGCGGCCGGTGGCGCGGCGGCGGTCGGTGGCGCGGCGGCGGGCAGCCCGCCCGGGGTGATCAGACGCGGGCTGGCCGTTCTGGCGATCGCGGTGCGGCAGGAGCCGCGGATCTTCGCTGTGGCCTTCGTCGGAAGCGCGCTCTACGCCCTCGCCACGGTGGGGACCTCGCTGGCGCTCGGTGAGATCACCGAGCGGGTGGTCGTTCCGAGCATCCGGGACGGCCGTGCGGACTGGGGCACCGTCGCCGCCGCCGGCGCGCTCATGGTCGGGATCGGGTTCGCGCGTGCCTGCGGGCTGTTCCTCCGCCGCCTGGTCTCGGGAATGATGCAGTACCGGCTGCAGGCCACCTACCGACGCCGGGTCACCCGCCAGTACCTCCGGCTGCCACTGGCCTGGCATCAGCGGCACTCGACCGGCTCGCTGCTGTCGAACGCGAACGCTGACGTCGAGGCGGCCTGGGCGCCCATCGCCCCGCTGCCCTTCGCGGCGGGCGTGCTGGTGATGCTGGCCGCCGCCCTGGTTCTGCTGATCCTGACCGACCCACTGCTCGCGCTGATCGGCTGTGTGGTCTTCCCGGCCTTCGGCGTGGTCAACATCGTCTACGGCCGCTGGGTGTCGCCGCTGTACGGCCGGGTGCAGCAGCTGCGCGGCGAGGTCAGCGGCGTGGCGCATGAGTCGTTCGACGGGGCGCTCGTCGTCAAGACCCTCGGCCGGGAAGTCGACGAGACCACCCGCTTCGCGGCCAAGGCCCATGAACTTCGCGACGCGATGATCCGCGCCGGCCGGATCCGGGGCATGTTCGACCCGGTCATGGAGGCGCTGCCCAACCTGGGTGTGCTGACAGTGATCGTGGTCGGCGCGGCGCGGATCGACGCCGGCTCGCTCACCGTCGGGGAGCTGGTGCGGGTCGCCTACCTCTTCACCCTGCTCGCCTTCCCGATCAGAGCGATCGGGTGGGTGTTCGGCGAGCTCCCACGGTCGGTCGTCGGCTACGAGCGGGTCTCCGCGGTGCTTGCGGCGAGCGGCGGGCTGGCCCACGGCACCACCGCGTTGACCGGGACCGGTCCCGCCACGCTGCGGGTGTCCGGCGCCGGCTACCGCTACCCGGCGCCGCCCGGCGCGGGCGGGCCCGCGGGCCTGGGTGCCGCCTCAGTCGAACCTCCCCCCGCTGCCGCTGCGACCACTGCGACCACTGCGACGGCCACTGGCGAGGAGGGTCGGCGGGAGGAGCTCCCGGCCCAGCGGGCGCTGTCCGGGGTCACCTTCGAGGTCGCGCCCGGACGGGTCGTGGCGCTGACAGGCCGCACCGGAGCGGGTAAGTCGACCCTGGTGAACCTGCTCGTCCGACTCGTCGATCCGGACGAGGGCACGATCTGGCTCGACGGCGTGGACCTGCCCGACCTGGCCCTGGGCGAGGTGACCGGCGCGGTCGCGCTGGTTCCCCAGCAGACGTTCCTGTTCGACGACACCGTGCGGGCGAACGTCGCATTGGGGCTCGACGTCCCCGACGAGGAGGTCTGGGAGGCGTTGCGCCGCGCCCAGGCGGACCGTTTCGTCAGCGCGCTGCCGGCCGGCCTGGACACTCTCGTCGGAGAGCGGGGAACCACGCTGTCCGGCGGTCAGCGCCAGCGGATCGGCCTCGCCCGCGCGCTGGTACGCCACCCACGGATGCTGGTCCTCGACGACGCGACGTCCAGCGTCGACCCCCGGATCGAGGCTTCCATCCTCGCCGACCTGCGCGCGCGGGCCGGAGCCTCCACCGTCGTGATCGTGGCCTACCGCAGGTCCACGGTCGAGCTCGCGGACGAGGTCGTCTTCCTGGAGAACGGCCAGGTCACGGCGCAGGGGACCCACCGGGAACTGCTCGCTCGCTCACCCGGCTACGCCGCGCTGCTCACCGCCTACGCCGAGGCCGTGGACCCCCCGCCAGCCCCGACTGAGGTTCCNGCCCCGACTGAGGTTCCCGCCCCGGCTGCCCCGGTCGATGTGCCGGCCCCCGTCGGCGTGCCCGCCGCGCCCGAGGTGCCTGTCGATCGGCAGCCGGTGTCCGACCAGGAGGTTGCGCAGTGAGTGGCGGTCGCGCAGGAAGCGACGGTCGCGCAGGAAGCGACGGTCTGTGGGGGACGGCTGCCCGGCTCCGCCGCCTCGTGCCGGAACTGACCGGTGGCCTCCTTGTCACCCTGCTGCTGGCGGTGGTCGCCACGGTGGGCAAGGTCGCGGTTCCAGTGGTCATCCAGCAGTCTCTGGACCGCGGTGTCTGGGACGGGGGCGCCGACATGGGGCTCATCGGGACCTACGCCGGCGTCGCGGCCGCCGTGATTCTGGTCACCGCCGTAGCGGCCTTCCGGATGAACCTCCGGCTCTACCGCGTCTCCGAAAGCGCCCTCGCGACCCTGCGGGTCAGGGCGTTCCGCCATGTGCACGACCTGTCGATGCTGAGCCAGTCCGAGCAGCGGCGTGGCTCGCTGACCTCGCGGGTGACCAGCGACATCGACACGATGTCGCAGTTCCTGCAGTTCGGCGGGGTGATGCTGATCGTCTCGTCCGGACAGATGCTGATCGCCACGATCCTGATGTTCGTCTACTCCTGGCAACTGGCGCTGCTGGTCTACGCGTTCTTCGTCCCGCTGGTCCTGGCCACCCGCCGCTTCCAGCGGCGGCTGGCGCGCCGGTACGGCCTCGTCCGGGAGCGGGTCGGCGAGATGCTCGGCGCGATCGCGGAGTCGGTCGTCGGCGCTCAGGTCCTGCGCGCCTATGGAGCGCAGGGGCGCACGGTCGAGCGCATCGGGACCACGGTGGAGAACTACCGGGTCGCGCAGACCCGCGCGCAGACACTGGTGGCCGGAGTGTTCGCCGGCGTGGAGATCGTGGCCGCGCTGACCACGGCCTCGGTGGTGGTGGTGGGGGTGGCGCTCGGCGTCGACGACTCGCTGACGACCGGTCAGCTGGTGGCCTTCCTTTTCCTGCTGACGCTGTTCGTCATGCCGATCCAGTCCCTGACCGAGGTCCTGAACGAGGGCTCCAACGCCATCGCGGGGCTTCGGCGTGTCCTGGACGTGCTCGACACCCCGACCGACATCCGGGATCCCGGCGAGGGTGGCGGGGGACGCGTGCTGCCGGCCGGGCCGCTGGGCGTCCGGTTCGACCACGTCGAGTTCGCCTATCCCGGCGGACGTCCGGTGCTGCACGATGTGACCCTCGACATCGCGCCGCGGGCCAGGGTGGCCATCGTGGGCGAGACGGGCTCCGGCAAGACCACCATGGCGAAGCTGCTGACGAGGCTCATGGATCCGACGGCGGGCGTGGTGCTGGTAGGCGGCGCGCCGTTGGACGAGGTCCGCTTCGACTCGCTGCGGCGCCGGGTGGTCATGGTGCCGCAGGACGGCTTCCTGTTCGATCTCTCGATCGCCGGCAACGTCCGCTACGGCCGTCCCGAAGCCACCGATGCGCAGATCGTGGCGGCGTTCGAGGTGCTGGGGCTCGGGGACTGGCTGGCCGGCCTGCCCGAGGGCATCGCCACACCGGTGGGGGAGCGCGGTGAACTGCTCTCCGCCGGCGAACGGCAGCTCGTCGCGCTCGCGCGGGCGCAGCTCGCCGACCCCGACCTGCTTGTGCTTGACGAGGCGACCTCCGCGGTGGACCCCGCCACCGAGGTGCGGATCGCCGCGGCCCTGCTCGCGCTGACCCGGGACCGGACCTCGGTCACGATCGCCCACCGGCTCTCGACCGCGGAGGCGGCCGATGACGTGATCGTGGTCGACGCTGGCCGGGTGGTCCAGCGCGGCCCGCACGCCGACCTGGTGGCGGTTCCCGGCGTGTACCGCCGCCTCCACGACTCCTGGGCCGCCGGGGTCGCCGCCGGCTGAGCCTCGACCGTGGGAAGACGGCTTCATCCGCTCCGGGCTGGCCCGCGGTCGAGCCTCGGCCGGCAGGCAGAATAGGTCGGGTGACCGCACGAGCCTCCGATCTCGACCCCGCGATCGCCCGCCGGCTGAAGCGGGACGATGCCGGCCTGTTCCCGGCTGTCGCGCAGCAGCACGACACGGGCGAGGTACTCATGGTCGGTTGGATGGACGATGAGGCCCTGCATCGGACTCTCACGACCGGGCGCGCGACCTACTGGAGCCGCAGCCGCCGCGAGTACTGGGTCAAGGGGGACACCAGCGGCCATGTGCAGTGGGTTCGCTCGGTCGCGCTCGACTGCGACGGCGACACGGTGCTGGTTCGGGTGGACCAGATCGGGCCGGCCTGCCACACCGGGGAGCGCACCTGCTTCACCGGCCGGGATCTCCCGCTCGCCGCGGGCTCGCCCGANGGCTCGCCGACTGTGGACCAGGTGCCCCCCGCGGCGCCGACGATGGGAGCGGCTCGATGACCACCGGTGAGATCACCCCGACCCGGGAGGAGTTCCACGAGCTGGCGGCGCGCCAGCCGGTCGTGGCGGTCTCCCGGCGCCTCCTCGCCGACGGCGAGACACCGGTCGGCGTGTACCGCAAGCTGGCCGGCGGGCCCGGCACGTTTCTCCTTGAGTCCGCCGAGCATGGCGGTGTGTGGTCGCGGTACTCGTTCATCGGCGTACGCGCCGCCGCGACCCTTACCGAGCGTGACGGCGAGGCCGTCTGGGTCGACGGGTCGCCGCCGCCCGGCGTTCCGTCCGGCGGCGACCCGCTCGACGTGCTGCGGGCCGTGGAGCGGCAGCTCTGCTCGCCGCGGCCGGATGGCACGCCGCCGCTGCTCGGGGGGCTCGTGGGGTACCTGTCCTACGACATAGTGCGGCGTATCGAGCGGCTGCCCGCGAACTCCGTCAACGATCTCGGCATCCCCGAGCTGCGGATGCTGCTCACGACCGATCTCGCTGTCCTCGACCACACGGACGGGTCGTGCCAGCTCGTCGCGAACGTCTTCACCGGGGTATCCGGTGGAGACGGTGCCGCCGGTCCGCCTTCGGCGCGNGGCGACACGCCATCCGCCCCGCGGGCCGAGCTGGACGCGGCGTACGACGACGCGGTGCACCGCATCGAGGTGATGACGGCAGACCTCGGCAAGTGGAGCGAACCGACGGTGGCGACGACCACCGGGGCGCACACCGGTGTGCGCGACTTCGTCTCCGCCACGGAGCCCGGGGGCTACCAGGCCGCCATCGAGCGGTCCATCGAGGAGATCCGCGCCGGCGAGTGCTTCCAGATCGTGGTCTCCCAGCGCTTCGAGCGCCCCACGACCGCCGACGCGCTGGACGTCTACCGGGTGCTGCGGGCATCCAACCCCAGCCCCTACATGTACCTGCTCCGGTTCGCCGATCACGACGTGGTCGGATCCTNGCCCGAGGCGCACGTCAAGGTCACGGGCCGCCGCGCGCTGCTGCACCCGATCGCCGGCAGCCGCCCGCGGGGGGAGACGCCGGAGCACGACGCCGAGCTGGCCGCCCAGCTGCTGGCCGATCCGAAGGAAAGATCCGAACACGTCATGCTCGTCGACCTCGTCCGCNACGACCTCGGGCGGGTCTGTGTGCCCGGTTCGGTGCGGGTGGTCGAGTTCGCGGCCGTCGAGCGGTTCTCGCACATCATGCACATCGTCTCCACCGTGATCGGTCAGGTGGCGCCCGAGCGGAGCGCCGTGGATGTGCTCGCCGCGACCTTCCCGGCGGGCACCCTGTCCGGGGCACCGAAGGTCCGTGCCATGGAGATCATCGACGAGCTCGAACCGACCCGTCGTGGCCTCTACGGCGGCGTGGTCGGATATCTCGACTTCGGCGGTGATCTCGATACCGCGATCGCCATCCGTACCGCGATCCTGCGGTCCGGCGTGGCATACGTGCAGGCGGGCGCGGGCATTGTCGCGGACTCCGTCCCGGCGAGCGAGGATCTTGAAAGCCGGACCAAGGCCGCGGCGGTGCTCCGCGCGATCGAGGTGGCGGAGTCGCTCCGCCCGCCGGTATGACGCCGCCCGCCGGTATGACGCCGACCCCCGGCCGGCCGCCACACGGTCCGGCCGCCGCACCGGCCCCGCCGGGAGGCGACCGCACGCGCCGGGAGCGGACGGCGGCCGTGCTGGCCTGTCTCGTCGGTGCCGCGGTCGTCCTCTTCAGCGTCAGTTCCACCTGGGTGTCCGCCCGCGTGCAGTCCGGCTCGGGCCGGGGGGAACAGGTGGCGGCGCCACTGGCGGTGGACTGGTCCGGCGGCTCCCTCGCGCCGGCCGTCACCGCCCTGGCTCTGCTGGGCCTCGCCGGCACAGTCGCGATCATCGCCACCCGACGTCTGGGGAGAACCCTGGTGGGAGTGCTGGTGGCGCTCGCGGGCATCGCGATTCTCCTTACCGCCGGTGGGATCGCCCTCGATCCGATGGGAGCTGTGCGCGGAACGGACGAGGTCCGCGCCGTCGTACCCGCGGGCGAGCCGGCGATCACCGGGCTCTCCCGCACGGCCGGACCGTGGCTTGCCTCGATCGGCGGCCTGGTGCTCGCGGTCACGGGCGCTGCCGTCGTCGCCCGCGCCGGGACCTGGCCGGCCATGTCCGGCCGTTACCAGGCCCGCGTAGCCGCACCCGTTGACGCCTGGGACGCCATCGAGCGGGGCCAGGACCCCACCTGATCACCAGGTACCTCCGCCCTCGCCCGGGGAGTGCGGCGGAGGACCTCCGCCCGGCCCGCCGTCGCGGATCGGTGGCTGCCGGGGGAGTGGGCGCCGCACCCGCTGTTCGCCCAGCGCTCGGAGTGTCAGCCGATTCCTCTCGACATCCGCCTCGAGCAGGCGGATGAGGACATCCATCCGGCAGATGCGCCGGTCGAGCTCCCGGATCTGGGCGAGCAGCACCAGGCGCTCCGTGTGGGTGTCGAGAAAGCTCCCGCCCGGTGGCCGCCGTTGGACGGACGCGGGCACACGGACGGGCACGGGCGGGACGGTGCCCTCGGCGCCCGCTGAGCGGGCCGCTGGCGGGCTCGCGGGGCTGGCAGCCGCGCGGCCGGCCGGCTCCGGGTGTGTGCCGCCGGGCGCGGGCCGCTCCGGCTCGCCGGACGGTCGGATCGATGATCGCGCATTCCGGTCACTCCTCTCGTCGACGTCACCTTCCGGCCCGCCCGGAACNGGTTGGTCACATTGGCCCGCACGGGTGCTCGCGGCCTGTCGCGCGGGCCGTGTGGCCGCGGCCGTCCAGGCCGAAACGGGCCATTCCGCGCTGATCCGGCGGGTCTCGAACCCGACCGGATCTGACCCCGGTGCCGCCTCGACGGGGTCGCCGATCTTCGGCGGCACACTCCGCGTCGCCCCTGCCTGATCCGTCATCACGCCTCCTGGACTCAGCTCGAATCGAACGTGTGTTCGATGATACGGGGCTGTCGCGGACCGTCAAAGGCGCCTGGCTGTGGGCGTGTCGCTCCCGCCGGAGCCGGGTGTCACGGCGTGTTCGGCCGGGTGCGCCCGGTGCCCGTAGCAACAGGGGCACCACTACGCAGCCGGTCGCTTCGGTCACCCGGCGGGGGATCCCTCTGCTTCGTCTGGCCTCGACGTCGATGTCAGGGCGGCACAGGTCCGAATCGTCAATCCAGAAACAACGACAGCCTGTGATCGGACCGCTTCGCGGGTGGGGGCGGCGGGCCGGCGCGCGGTGCCTGCCCTACCATCGGCGGCATGGCCGCGACTGGCGCGAGCGCGGGGCGATGAACGCTCTCGACGAGATCCTCGACGGGGTCAGAGCAGATCTGGCCGAACGCGAGCGGGTGACGTCCCTTGCAGCTCTCAAACAACGAGTGGAACGCGTACCGGATGCCCGGGACGCGCTGGCGGTGCTGCGGGCACCAAGGGTTTCGGTGATCGCGGAGATCAAGCGGCGCTCACCGTCGAAGGGCGCGCTGGCGGCGATCACCGACCCGGCCGGGCTGGCCTCGCTCTACGAGCAGGCCGGCGCGGCGGCGGTGAGCGTCCTCACCGAGCGGCGCCGGTTCGGTGGTTCTCTCGCCGATCTGGACGCCGTCCGGGTCGCCGTGGACATCCCGGTCCTGCGCAAGGACTTCGTGGTCTCGCCCTACCAGGTGCTGGAGGCCCGGGCGCACGGCGCGGACCTGGTCCTGCTGATCGTGGCGGCGCTTGACCAGCCCCGACTGATCGGACTCCTGGAACGCATCGAGTCGCTTGGCATGACAGCCCTGATCGAGGTGCATGACGAGACCGAGATGCTCCGGGCGCTAGACGCGGGCGCCCGGCTGATCGGGATCAATGCCCGGAACCTGCGCACGCTCGAGGTGGACCGGGACACGTTCGCGCGGCTGGCGCCGATGGTTCCCCAGGGAGTCCTGAAGGTCGCCGAGTCCGGGGTGCGGGGTCCCCACGACCTGCTCCAGTACGCCGGCGCGGGGGCCGACGCGGTGCTGGTGGGGGAGGCCGCCGTGACCGGCGGTGACCCCCGGCAGTTCGTCGCCGACCTGGTGACCGCCGGCACCCATCCGGCGACGCGCATCCCGCACTGAGCCGGTCGGCGGGCGCTGAGCCGGTCGGCGGGGTTGCTGATCAGGTCACGGCGGGGCTCAGGAGTGCCGGTTCGAACGGGCTGCGAGGTTCGTCCGCCCGGTGCCCCGGGCCGGTCGGGTGCCGGCCCGGCCCGGGCGGGGTGTGTACGCAGCCTTCGAGCCCGTCGCGCGTCGGGTCGCGCTGTGTCCGGACCGTTTCCTGCCTGCCGGCCGACCGCCGCGAGGCACCTCGGTGGGGGCGGACGCCGGTACAGTCAGGGCCGTGACAGCTCGATCCACCGGATCGCTCGCCGGTTCCCCAGCCCCCACCGACACGGCCAGCCAGGAAGGCCAGGCCGCGGCCGAGCAGTGGTCGTCGGCCCAGGCGGCGGCAGGCTGGCAGGCGGTGCCGGACGCGTCAGGTCACTACGGCCGTTTCGGCGGGCGCTTCGTTCCGGAGGCCCTGTTCGCCGCGCTCGACCAGCTGTCCGCCGCGTACGACGAGGCCCGCCTCGATCCGGCCTTCACCGATGAGCTCGACCGCCTGCTGTCGACCTACGCCGGCCGGCCGACGCCGCTGACCTCCGCGGACCGGTTGACCGAGCGGATCGGCGGAGCGCGCATCCTCCTCAAGCGGGAGGATCTCGCCCACACCGGATCACACAAGATCAACAATGTGCTCGGGCAGTGCCTGCTCACCCGGCGGATGGGTAAGACGCGGGTGATCGCCGAGACCGGCGCGGGCCAGCACGGTGTGGCCACCGCGACCGCCTGTGCCCTGCTGGGGCTGGAGTGCGTCGTCTACATGGGCGAGGAGGACACCCGCCGGCAGGCGCTCAACGTGGCGCGGATGCGCCTGCTCGGCGCGGAGGTGGTCGCGGTCGCCTCCGGCAGCCGCACCCTGAAGGACGCCATCAACGAGGCCATGCGCGACTGGGTGGCCACGGTCGACACGACCCACTACTGCATCGGGTCGGTCATGGGCCCCCATCCGTTCCCGATGATGGTGCGCGACTTCCAGCGGATCATCGGTGTGGAGGCCCGCCAGCAGACGCTGGACCTGCTTGGCCGCCTTCCGGACGCGGTCGTCGCGTGTGTCGGCGGCGGGTCCAACGCGATGGGCGTCTTCCACCGCTTCATCCCGGATGCGCAGGTCGCCCTGATCGGCTGCGAGGCCGGTGGCGACGGAGTGGCCACGGGGCGGCACGCGGCGGCGATAGCCGGCGGCGCGCCGGGAGTCCTGCACGGGATGCGCACCTTCCTGCTTCAGGACGCGGACGGTCAGACCCAGGTCTCCCACTCCATCTCCGCCGGGCTCGACTACCCCGGCATCGGCCCCGAGCACGCCCTGCTGCACGAGACCCGCCGGGCGACCTACCGGGTGGTCGACGACACGGCGGCGATGGAGGCGCTGGCGCTGGTGGCGCGCACGGAGGGCATCCTCGTCGCGATCGAGAGCGCACACGCCTTCGCCGGCGCCTTCGAGGTCGCCCGGGAGCTCGGCCCTGACGGCGTCGTACTGGTCAACTGCTCAGGCCGTGGCGACAAGGACGTCGACACCGCCGCCCGCTGGTTCAACCTGTTGGACGAGGACGCCGAGTCCGCCGGTGGCAGTCCCGCCGCGGGCACCTCGCCGTCCGCCTGACCACCACGACAAGGAAACGGAACCACGGTGCGGAGTCAGTTGGCACAGGACGAGTCGGCCCGCGAGCAGGAGAGTGTCGCGCGAGACGCGGGAACAGAGCGGACCAGCCCGCTGGACGAGGTCTTCGCCAGGGCCCGGGAGGAGGGCCGCGCCGTTCTCGTCGGTTACCTGCCCGCGGGCTTCCCCACGGTGGAACGAGGCATCGCCGCGATGAAGGCCATGGTCGCGGCGGGGGTGGACGTGGTCGAGGTCGGCCTGCCCTACTCGGACCCGACCATGGACGGGCCGGTCATCCAGGAGGCCGCCGAGGCGGCCCTGCGGGGTGGCGTCACGACCCGGGACGTGCTGCGCACCGTGGAGGCCGTCGCGGCTACCGGCGCGCCGACCCTGGTCATGACCTACTGGAATCCGGTGGAGCGGTACGGCCTGCAGGCGTTCGCGGCCGACCTGGGCGCCGCCGGCGGAGCCGGGGCGATCACGCCGGACCTCCCCCCGGAGGAGGCGAATCCCTGGTTGGAAGCCTGCGCGACGCATGGGCTCGACCCGGTCTTCCTGGTTGCGCCGAGCTCGACGCCCGGGCGGCTGCGCCTCGTCACCGAGCACAGCCGCGGCTTCGTCTACGCGGCGTCGACCATGGGCGTGACCGGTGCCCGGGAGGCCGTGGGCGTCAAGGCCGGCGATCTGGTCGCCCGCGTCCGGGAGGTGACCAGCCTGCCGGTCGCGGTCGGGCTGGGCGTGAGCAACGGGGCACAGGCCGCCGAGGTGGCCGGGTTCGCCGACGGGGTCATCGTCGGCTCGGCACTCGTCCGCGCACTCGCCGCGGACGTCGCCGCTGCCGGGGCGGGCGGGACAGCCGACCCGGGCACCGCCGCGGTCGCCCGGCTGGCGGCCGAGCTCGCCGCGGGTGTCCGCTCCGGTGCCTCCTGACGGTGGGCGGGGCAGCCGAGCACCACAGAGCACCGCAGCGCGGGGTCGGGCCCGAAAGGCCGTTTCGAAGAGAACGGGGCGTGAGTGACAAGCACCTGCGAGTCGTCACCACGCAACGGATAGCCTGACGCTCGTGGTGCTCGCCGCTATACCCAGCCCATCCCGAGGGGTCGTGCATCTGGGACCCGTCCCGTTGCGCGCCTATGCTCTGATGATCGTTGTCGGGATCATCGTGGCCGTCGTCCTGACCGCCAGGCGCCTGCGGGCGCGCGGGGTGGATCCGGTGGTCGCCAGCGAGGTCGCGTACTGGGCGGTCCCCTTCGGCATCATCGGCGCGCGGCTGTATCACGTGGTCAGCAGCCCCGCCGCGTATTTCGGTGCGGACGGCGACCTCCTCGCGGTCTTCAAGGTCTGGAACGGCGGCCTGGCGATCTGGGGTGCGGTGGCCGGAGGCGCCCTCGGTGCCTGGATCGCCTGCCGGCGGATGGACGTCCCGTTCGGCCTGTTCGCGGACGCGGCGGCGCCCGGTCTGGCGCTCGCGCAGGCGATCGGCAGGTGGGGCAACTGGTTCAACCAGGAGCTGTACGGGCGGGCGACCGACCTGCCCTGGGCCATCCGGATCGACCCGGCCCACCAGATGATCCCGGGTGTCGCGACATATCACCNCACCTTCCTTTACGAGTTCCTGTGGAACCTGCTGGTCGCGGGTCTGCTCCTGTTGGTGGACAGGCGCTGGCGGCTCGGCCGGGGGCGGCTGTTCTTCCTCTACGTGGCGCTTTACACGATCGGCAGGTTGTGGATCGAGGCGCTGCGGATCGACACAGCGGAGAAGGTCCTCGGGCTCCGGGTCAACATCTGGGTGTCGATCGGGGTCTTCCTGCTCGCACTGCTGGCGCTGGCGCTGGTCCGGCGCCCGGTCGATCCGAACGTCGGTTGGCCCGCTCCGGTGACCGGCGGAAACGACGACGGTGACGCCCGCGGCGCTCGGGGCGACGGAGATTCCGCCGTTGCGGTGGAGGCCGCGGGTGGAGCCGGCGCGTCTTCCGGCGATCAGGCCGTCGACCCCACCACCGCGGGGACCGATGGCCAGACCGATCCGGCCGACCGGGTCACCGAGCCGGCCGGGCCTGGAACGGGTGCGGATGCCGCCTCCGCCGCCGACGGCCCGAAGCGCAGCCTGCTGAAATCCGGCGCGCCGGCATCAGGAACCCCGAGCGCGGGAACGTCGGCCGGGGGAACGTCGGGAGCGGGGGTGCCCGCGGTGGGCGCCGGGACCCCGGAGGTGAACCCGGTGGCTCCCGCGGGGCCGGCCGGTCACGACGGGCGATAGCCGCGGCGTCCCAAGCCGTCGGCGGGGCATCCCGAGTGCGGCGAACGGGAGATCGCGTGCGTCTCACGCCGATTCGCGACAAACTGGGTCCGTACACTGCGGATTGGCAGGAGATCCTCACCCTGCCCGCCCGGTGCGCGCGGCCCTGCCCCTCGGCGGCGCGCTCTGTGACGACGGCGTTACGTTCCCGTAACATGTTTCGGTGCGGAGGGCTTTTACCCCAAGTTCGTTGATCGTCTGCGAAATCTGCCGTCATCTTGCTGTGACCTGACGGACATGAGCGATCACGGCGGATGCGGCTTGCACATGGCACACTCGGTAGAGGCGCGGAGCTGATGAGCAGCCCGTCATGCCGTCGCGCCACCCTCCGGACAGCGTCGTCCGCTCCCATCGGCCCCTGAAGATGGACAGGACACCTCCGGATGTCGACTGCGCAAGGTCTCTACGACCCCACCTTCGAGCACGACGCCTGCGGCGTCGGTTTCGTTGTCGATGTGCATGGCCGACGCAGCCATGAGCTGGTCGACCAGGGGTTGACCGTCCTGCGCAACCTCGATCACCGCGGTGCCTCCGGCAGTGACCCGGACACGGGTGACGGCGCGGGCATCCTCGTGCAGGTGCCGGACGGCTTCTTCCGTGACGTGGTGGAGTTCCCGCTCCCGGCGCCCGGCCGGTACGCCGTCGGCACCCTCTTCCTCTCCCAGATCGCCGGCGAGCGTGACGACGCCGTCCGGACCATCAGTCGGATCGTCCGGCAGGAGGGGCTGCGGATCCTGGGCTGGCGGGAGGTTCCGACCGTCGGGCACCTCGTCGGCCATGCGGCCCGCGAGGTCGAGCCGTGGATGCGGCAGATCTTCCTCACGCTGCCGGGCGTCCCGGTGGTCGCGACCGGCACCGGGGCGGCCGCGGAGGCGGCGACGGACGGGGCCGTGTCGTCCGCCGAAGTCGCGTCGGCTGCCGGAGAGACCGCCGACGACGACGGTTTCGACGTGATGGAGCTGGAGCGTCGCGCGTACTGCGTGCGCAAGCGGGTGCGGCGCGAGACCGGCGTGTACATGCCGTCGCTCTCGGCCCGCACCATCGTCTACAAGGGGATGCTGACGACGCATCAGCTCTCCGCCTACTTCCCGGACCTGGACGACCCGCGCTTCTCCAGCGCGATAGCGCTGGTCCACAGCCGGTTCTCCACCAACACGTTCCCGAGCTGGCCGCTGGCGCATCCGTACCGGCTGATCGCCCACAACGGCGAGATCAACACCGTGCGCNGGAACCGGAACTGGATGCGGGCGCGGGAGGCGTTGCTGGCCAGCGACCTCATCCCGGGTGACCTGTCCCGCCTGTTCCCGATCTGCGAGGACGGCGCCAGCGACTCGGCCAGTTTCGACGAGGTCCTCGAACTGCTGCACATGGGCGGGCGTTCCCTCCCGCACGCGGTGCTGATGATGATTCCGGAGGCGTGGGAGAACCACGAGGAGATGGACCCGGCCCGCCGGGCCTTCTACGAGTTCCACGCCGCGCTCATGGAGCCCTGGGACGGCCCGGCGTCGATCGCGTTCACCGACGGCACGGTCATCGGCGCGGTGCTGGACCGCAACGGCCTGCGCCCGTCCCGCTACTGGGTGACCGACGACGGCCTGGTCGTCATGGCCTCCGAGGTCGGTGTGCTGGACATCCCGCCGCACCGGGTGGTGCGCAAGGGGCGCCTGCAGCCGGGGCGGATGTTCCTCATCGACACCGCCAAGGGCCGGATCGTCAGCGACGACGAGATCAAGTCGGAGCTCGCGCACGCCGCGCCCTACGAGGAGTGGCTGCACGCCGGCGTCATCTCCCTCGATGATCTCCCGGAGCGCGAGCACGTGCTGTACGGGCACTCGTCGGTCATGCGCCGCCAGCNGGTCTTCGGCTACTCCGAGGAGGAGCTGCGGATCATCGTCGGCCCGATGGCCCGTACCGGGCTGGAGCCGATCGGTTCGATGGGCACCGACACGCCGGTCGCCGTGCTCTCCGACCGGCCGCGGCTGCTGTTCGACTACTTCACCCAGCTGTTCGCCCAGGTCACCAACCCGCCGCTGGACGCGATCCGGGAGGAGCTGGTCACCAGTCTCGCGCGGACGCTCGGTCCGGAGGGCAACCTGCTGGCGCCCTCGCCGGCCTCGGCGCGGATGGTGCATCTGCCGTTCCCGGTGATCAGCAACACCCAGCTGGCGCGCATCATCGGCATCAACGACGACGGGGACATGCCCGGTTTCGCGTCGGTGACGGTGCGCGGCCTCTACGACGTGGCCGGCGGTGGTGCGGCGCTGGCGGCCCGGCTGGACGAGATCTGTGCCGGTGTCAGTGAGGCCATCGCCGACGGTGCCCGCATCGTGGTCCTTTCCGATCGCGACTCCGACGAGCGCAAGGCACCGATCCCCTCCCTGCTGCTCACCGCCGCGGTACACCACCATCTGATCCGGGAGAAGACCCGGACGAAGGTCGGCCTCATCGTCGAGTGCGGCGACGCCCGCGAGGTGCACCACATCGCCCTGCTCACCGGGTACGGGGCGGCGGCGGTCAACCCCTACCTGGCCTTCGAGTCGATCGACGACCTGCTCGCCCGCGGTGAGCTCACCGGCATCGGCCGCGAGCAGGCCGAGAAGAACATGATCAAGGCCCTCGGCAAGGGCCTGCTCAAGGTGATGTCCAAGATGGGCATCTCGACGGTGGCCAGCTACACCGGCGCCCAGGTCTTCGAGGCGATCGGGCTTTCCCAGGAGCTGGTCGACCAGTACTTCGTCGGAACCCCGAGCCGGTTGGACGGGGTCGGCATCGACGTCATCGCCGAGGAGGTCGCGGCCCGGCACCGGCGCGCGTACCCGCCGGTGCCGTCCGAGCTGGCGCACCGCAACCTGGAGACCGGCGGCGAGTACCAGTGGCGGCGTGAGGGCGAGATCCACCTGTTCAACCCGGAGACGGTCTTCCTCCTGCAGCACGCCACCCGCAGCCGGCAGTACGACCTGTTCCGCGAGTACACCGGGAAGATCGACGATCTCGCCCGGCAGAACGCCACCCTGCGGGGTCTGTTCGAGCTGCGGCCGACCGGGCGGGGCCCGATCCCGATCGACCAGGTCGAGCCGGTGTCGGAGATCGTGAAGCGGTTCGCGACCGGCGCCATGTCCTACGGCTCGATCAGCGCCGAGGCCCACGAGACGCTGGCCATCGCGATGAACCGCCTCGGTGGCAAGTCGAACACCGGCGAGGGCGGTGAGGACGCCCGCCGGTTCACCCCGGACGAGAACGGTGACCTGCGGCGGTCGGCGGTCAAGCAGGTGGCCAGTGGGCGGTTCGGGGTCACCAGCGAGTACCTGGCGAACGCCGACGACATCCAGATCAAGATGGCGCAGGGCGCGAAGCCGGGTGAGGGCGGCCAGCTTCCCGGGCACAAGGTCTACCCGTGGATCGCGAAGACCCGTCACTCCACCCCCGGAGTCGGCCTGATCTCGCCGCCCCCGCACCACGACATCTACTCGATCGAGGACCTCGCCCAGCTCATCCACGACCTGAAGAACGCCAACCCCAAGGCGCGGGTGCACGTCAAGCTCGTCGCCGAGGTCGGGGTCGGCACCGTGGCCGCCGGTGTCTCCAAGGCGCATGCCGACGTCGTGCTCATCTCCGGCCATGACGGCGGAACCGGCGCGTCCCCGCTGACCTCGCTCAAGCACGCCGGTGCGCCGTGGGAGCTGGGTCTCGCCGAGACGCAGCAGACGCTGCTGCTCAACGGCCTGCGGGATCGCATCGTCGTGCAGGTCGACGGCCAGATGAAGACCGGGCGTGACGTGCTCATCGGCGCGCTGCTCGGCGCCGAGGAGTTCGGTTTCGCCACGGCGCCGCTCGTCGTCGCCGGCTGCGTGATGATGCGGGTCTGCCACCTGGACACCTGCCCGGTCGGGGTGGCGACGCAGAACCCGGAACTGCGCAGGCGGTTCACCGGCCGCCCCGAGTTCGTGGAGGCGTTCTTCACGTTCATCGCCGAGGAGGTGCGCGAGTACCTGGCCTCCCTGGGGCTGCGCAGCATCGCCGAGGCGGTGGGCCGGGTCGACCTGCTCGACACCCGCCCCGCCATCGACCACTGGAAGGCCTCCGGGCTCGACATCACCCCGCTGCTGCACATCCCGGAACGGCCGTTCGGCGGCTCGCTGCACTGCACCGCCAGCCAGGACCACGGGCTGGACAAGGCGCTGGACAACTCGCTGATCCAGCTCTGTGAGGGCGCGATCGAGGACGGCCGGCCGGTCTGGCTGGAGATGCCGATCCGCAACGTCAACCGGACGGTCGGCACGATGCTCGGCTACGAGGTGACGAAGCGGTACGGCGCGGCCGGGCTGCCCGACGACACGATCTCGCTGCGTTTCACCGGTTCCGCCGGGCAGAGCTTCGGCGCCTTCGTTCCCCGCGGGATGACCCTCACGCTGGAAGGCGACGTCAACGACTACGCGGGCAAGGGGCTCTCCGGCGGGCGGATCATCGTCTTCCCGCCCAAGGAGGCACCGCTGCGGGCGGAGGAGAACACCGTCGCCGGCAACGTGCTGCTCTACGGCGCCACCGCCGGCGAGGCATTCTTCCGCGGCATCGTGGGTGAGCGGTTCTGCGTGCGCAACTCCGGCGCCGTCGCCGTGGTCGAGGGAGTCGGCGACCACGGGTGCGAGTACATGACCGGTGGCGTCGTGGTCGTCCTGGGCTCGATCGGGCGCAACTTCGCGGCCGGGATGAGCGGTGGCGTGGCCTACCTCTACAAGCCGGTGCTGCAGCGGATCAACACCGAGATGGTCGATGTCGACCCGCTGGACGACGAGGACCGGGCCGCGCTGCGCGGGGTGATCGAGAAGCACTACCGGGAGACCGGCTCCGCCGTCGCCGCCCGGCTCATCGCCCGGTGGGCCGACGAGCAGGGCCACTTCGTCAAGGTCATGCCGCGGGATTACAAGCGGGTGCTGGCGGCCATGCGGCGCGCCGAGGAGCAGGGACTCCCGGCCGACGAGGAGATCATGGCCTCGGCCCGCGTCTGACGGCGGGCCCGCGTCAGACGCGGGCCCGCGGGGCAGCATCGACACGAACGCAGCATCGACACCGAACCACGACCGACTGATCGGCCGACCACGCAATGCCGGCGTCCGGTGCCACACCGGGGCTCGCGGGGCAGACACGTCACAGCGGCCACATGGAACCGACAGGAGCGGCATGGCTGACCCGACTGGCTTTCTCAAGCATCGCCGGGACCNGCCCACACGCCGGCCGGTGGATGTGCGCCTCACCGACTGGCGTGAGGTGTACGAGCCGTTTCCCGAGCCCGCGCTGCGTGACCAGGCCAGCCGGTGCATGGACTGCGGCATTCCCTTCTGCCACAACGGCTGTCCGCTGGGGAACATCATTCCGGAGTGGAACGATCTCGCCCGGCGGGGGGACTGGACCGAGGCGATCGAACGCCTGCACGCGACGAACAACTTCCCGGAGTTCACCGGGCGGCTGTGCCCGGCGCCGTGCGAGGCGGCCTGCGTGCTCGGCATCTCCGATGACCCGGTGACGATCAAGCAGATCGAGGTCACCATCATCGACCGCGCCATCGCGGACGGTGGGATGGTGCCGGTTCCGCCGTCGACGCGCACCGGGCGGCGGGTCGCGGTCGTCGGCTCCGGCCCGGCGGGCCTGGCCGCGGCCCAGCAGCTCACCCGGGCCGGCCACGAGGTGGTCGTCTACGAGCGCGCGGATCGCGTCGGTGGCCTGCTCCGCTACGGCATCCCCGAGTTCAAGATGGAGAAGCAGGTCCTCGACCGGCGGCTCGCGCAGATGGAGGCCGAGGGAACCTCCTTCGTGACCTCGTGCAACGTCGGCGTCGATGTCACCGCGGAGGAGCTGCGCTCCTCCTACGACGCGGTGATCCTCGCCGGCGGGTCGACGGTGGGCCGCGACCTGCCCGTGCCCGGCCGTGAGCTCAAGGGCATTCACCTGGCGATGGAGTTCCTGGTCCCCGCGAACAAGGTCCAGCAGGGAGACCTGGCGGAGACGACGATCTCCGCCGCCGGGAAGCGGGTCGTGATCATCGGTGGTGGTGACACCGGGGCGGACTGCCTCGGGACCTCGCACCGCCAGGGCGCCGTCTCCGTCCACCAGCTTGAGATCATGCCCCGGCCGCCGGCGGTTCGCCCGCCGGCGAACCCGTGGCCGTCCTTCCCGATCGTCTACCGGGTCTCCAGCGCGCACGAGGAGGGCGGCGAGCGGGTTTTCGCCGTGTCCACCGAGAAGTTCCTCGGCGACGACGAGGGGAACGTGCGGGCGCTGCGCATGCACGAGGTCGAGATGGTCGACGGCCGGCCGCGGAAGATCGAGGGAACCGACACCGAGCTGCCGTGTGACCTGGTGCTGCTGGCCATGGGCTTCGTCGGGCCGGAGCGCGCCGGACTGCTCGAGCAGCTTGGCGTGGAGCTGGACGCGCGCGGCAACGTCGCCCGTGACCAGGGCTGGTCGACCTCGGTTCCCGGCGTGTTCGTGGCCGGCGACATGGGCCGCGGGCAGTCACTGATCGTCTGGGCGATCGCGGAGGGACGCTCGGCCGCGGCGGCCGTCGACCGGTACCTGACCGGGGCGACCGACCTGCCGGCTCCGATCCTCCCCACCCGCAGGCCCTGACGGGTACCCCTGGCCGTCCGCTCGCCGGCCGGTCAGGGCACCCCCGCGCTTCCTGGCGGTCGGCGGGGCGCTGCCCTGCCCGGCGGAGCTCCGGTGGTCAACGGCCAGGCACCGGTTGGGCCGAGGTGAGCTCGCTTCCATCGCATCCGGTGTCGTGCCGCTTTGCCCTTTTCGTGCGGCTGCCGGCCGCCCGGCTGCCGGTAGCGTGCAGGCCATGAGGCTCGTGCTGCTCGGTCCGCCCGGCGCTGGCAAGGGGACCCAGGCGGTGCGCATCAGCGCGCGCCACGGGATCCCCGCGATCTCCACGGGCCAGCTCTTCGACCGCCAGATCTCCGCCGGCACGCCGCTGGGCCGGCGGGCGGAGCGCTACGTCCGGGCCGGTGAGCTGGTACCCGACGAAATCGTGCTGGACATGGTCGCCGAGCGGCTCGCCGAGAGCGCCGACTGCGGGGCGGGCTTCCTGCTGGACGGTTTCCCGCGCACACTCGCCCAGGCCGAGGCACTCGACCGCATGCTCACCGTCTCCTGTGGCCCGCTGGACGCCGTCCTGGATCTCGAGGTCGGCGAGTCCGAAGTCCTGGAGCGGATCAGCCGGCGCGCGCTGTCCGAGGGCCGCCTGGACGACGGCGCCGAGACGGCCCGGCGGCGGCTGAAGGTCTTCGCGGCGGAGACGGCGCCGCTGCGCAGCCACTACGCCGGGCAGGGCCTCCTGCGGACGGTCGACGGATCCGGCCCGCCGGACGGGGTCTGGGCCCGCGTCGAGGAGGTCCTCGCGGCCGTGCCGCGCCCACAGGTGCGGGCCAGCCGGCCCTGAGACGTCTCTCCCGGTGTCTCGCCGGCGGGTAGTGATCTCCAGGCGGAACGTCCGGGATAAGTTGGAAACCGGCAGTGACGGCGTGCGGTGACAGGTCGGGGATGACCGTATGGTTTCTGGGCTCCGTGGACGTGTTCGCAGGCGAGGTGCCGTGCCCACGGTTCCGGAGCCGCGGGCCGCGGGGCCCGGGCCGGGCGGCGAGGGCTCCGCGGCCTCCGTGGCCTCCCCCCGCGGCGACAGCGGGCGGCTCAGGGCCGCGCAGTGGGCGCTCGCGCTGCTGCTGGCCCTCGTCTGGCTGCCGTTCGTCGTGCTCACCACCGCACGCTCGACGGTGCTGAGCGCCGACTTCTACTCGCAGTCGCTCACCGAGGCGAAAGCCTACGACCGGCTCTACACCGAGGTGCTGCCCGACCCGGCGGTGGACTCCCTGCTCTCCGGCCTGCCCGTGGACTCCTCCCTGGTCACGGCGAACCTGCGCACCGTCCTGCCGCCGTCGACCGTGGAGGAGATGACCGACGAGCAGATCCGGCGGATCGTCGACTACCTGCGCGCCNGGCAGGACGACCTGGCCTTCACCGTCGACCTGACCCCGATCTTCGGCAACATCTCCGGCCTGGCCAACCGGTACATCGCCGGCGAGCTCGGCTCGGGCAGCAGCTACGAGGTCGGCTCGGTCACCGAGTTCACCCGCGCGGTCCTGTCCGCCCTCGACGAGATCATGGCTGGGCGGCCACCGGCCGACCTGCCGGTGATGGAACTGTCGGCGCAGGACACCGACCGCGTCGTGGAGACCGTGCTCGCCCGGCTGGCACCGGCCGACCGCGACGCGGTGGCGGGCCCGCTGCGCGCCGACCTGCGTTCGGGGGATGTCGCCGGCGCGCTGGCCCTGGTCGGGCCGCTGCTGTTCCAGGGCGACGAGCAGGCCGTCGACCAGATGCGGGCGCACCTGACCGACGGCGCCGTGCTCGACCTGGGGGTCCGGCTGTCGGACCTGCGTGACGAGCCGGCGATCAGCGCCGTCTCCCGGCTGCACGACGTGGCGGCGGCCCTCGACGGGATGACGGTGGCGCTGCTCGGGCTGGTCGGGCTGATCGGGGTCGCGATCGTGCTGCTGGCCGCCGCGCGGGGCTGTTCCCGGGTGCGCGCGCTGGCCACGGCGGTGATCACGGCGGGGGTCGCGGCCGGCGTGCTCGGAATCGTGTTGCGGATCCTGCTGCCCAATCCGTTGCTGGTACTGGAGAAGCCCGGCGGGCCGCTGCCACCGGGCGCCGGGGCCGTGCTCGCCGACTTCTCCCGGCACGCCTACGGCGACATCGAGGCTGACTACCTGCGGATCGTCGCCTGGACCCTGGCCGTGGGCCTGGTGGTCCTCGGTGCCGCCCTGTTCGCCGCGATGTCGGTGCGGTGGAGCCGGACCGGCCGCCGCCGCCGGCTCGTCGCCGGCATCGCGGTTGCCGTGCCGGTGATGATGACCCTGACCTGGGTCGCGTTCCCCGGCGCCGCGGCCAACGCCCGCGAGCTGTGCAACAGCCAGACCCAGCTCTGCGACCGCAGATACGACGAGGTCACCTACCTCGCCACCCACAACGCAATGGCGACCAGCGAGGAGCGCTTCCTCGGCCCGACGCAGGACCCCTCCCTGGTACACCAGCTCGACCTCGGCGTGCGCGCGCTGCTGATCGACGTGCACCACTGGACCACGCCCGAACAGGTCGACCAGGTCCTCGCGACGCTGCCGCCGTCGACCCGGGCGGCCGTCGAGCCGCTGACCCGCAACGCCAGGTCGGCCCGGCCCGGCCTGTGGCTGTGCCACAACCTGTGCCAGTTGGGCGCGCTGGAGCTGACCGCCGAGCTAGGCAAGGTCGGGGAGTGGATGGCGCGCAACCCCAGCGAGGTCGTCACCCTCATCATCCAGGACGAGGTGCCNGCCGCCGAGATCACCGGCGCGGTGGCCCAGGCGGGCCTGTCGTCGCTCGTCGTCACGCCGCCGGCCGACGGCGACCGGTGGCCCCTGCTGCGCGAGATGGTCGAGAGCGGGCGGCGGCTGGTGGTCTTCACCGAAAGTCAGGACCTGCCCGGGTCCTTTCTCCGTAGCTTCTTCCGCTACGCGTCCGACACTCCCTTCTCCGTCGACGCGGTGGAGAAGCTCGTCGGCTGCCCACGCAACCGGGGACCGGCGGAGTCGTCGCTGCTGCTGCTGAACCACTGGGTGACCGACGCGGCCCCCAGCCGCCGGGCGGCCCTGGCCGTGAACAACGCCGACCTGATCCTCGACCGCGCGCGCGGCTGTGAGGAGGAGCAGGGCCGGCGTCCGACCTTCGTCGCGGTGGATTTCGTCAACATCGGCGACGCCGCGCTGGCGGTCACCCGCCTGAACGGGATCTCATGAGACCAACGCTCTTCGCGGGAACGGCGGGAGCGTTGCCCGCAGTCCGCGCGTTCACCCTCGTGGGACGCTTGACTGGCCAGGGGCGGCGTCGACCCCCCTGGTCTTCCTGACCGCAACGCCGCGATCGCCGGGACACCGGACACGCCACCGGCAAAGGAGCAAAGGTGCCGATCTGGAATCAGCTACGTCAGTCCGCGCAGGGCATGCAGAACCAGCTCAACGCGAAGAAGAACGACCTCAAGAGCGGTGCCTTCCGCGATGCGAGCATGGCGATGTGTGCTCTCGTCGCCGCCGCTGACGGGAGCATCGACCCGGCCGAGCGGCAGCGGGTCGCCTCGTTGATCGTCAGCAATGACGTGCTGTCCAACTTCCCCGCGGACGACCTGCAGCGCCGGTTCAACGACTACCTCGGGAAGCNGCAGGCCGACTTCGACTTCGGCAAGGTCTCGGTGCTCCAGGAGATCGGCAAGGTCAAGAAGAAGCCGACCGAGGCCCGCGCGGTGATCCAGATCGGGATCGTCATCGGTGGCGCCGACGGCAACTTCGACAAGACGGAGCAGGCGATCGTCCGCGAGGCGTGCTTTGCGGTGGGCATCAACCCGGAGGAGTTCGACCTCTGACCGCGGCGGCGATCCGCTGGCTTCCGCCCACCGCCGCCACCCGCTGTCGGGCGGTCGGCCGTCTCGGTCATTTTCGGCCGGAAACGTCGTGACCTGGACCGCAATGCCTGGCATGCGTAGTTGGGGCGGACCAGGGTGAGGCCGGCGGGGCCCTCCCGACGGGTGCCGCGTCGCCGCGGGCTGTGACGAGTCCGGGGCGGCTCGCCACGACCGTACGGAGGACCTGTGGGACCAGCGGACGCGGCTCTCGTCGCCGGGGGTGGCCTGCTGGCAGGGGCGGTCAACGCCATCGCCGGCGGCGGGACCCTGATCGCCTTTCCCGCGCTGCTCGCCACCGGGATGCCGGCGCTCACCGCCAACATCACCTCCTCCGTCGGCCTGGTCACCGGGTACGCCGGGGGTGCGCTCGGTTACCGTCGGGAACTGCGCGGCCAGGCGTACCGGCTGAAGGCCCTCGGCCCCGCGGCGATGCTCGGTGGGCTGGTCGGCGCCGTCGTCCTGCTGCTGACGCCCTCCGACGGCTTCAAGACGGCGGTGCCCTTCCTGGTGCTGGCCGCCTGCCTGCTGTTGGCGGTGCAGTCGAGGCTGGCCGCGCTGGTAGCCCGGCGGCGCGCGGCCTCGGTGGCCACGTCGGCTCCGGGTGCGTCGGTGGTTTCGAAGGCGTCGGACGTTTCGGAGGCGTCGGAGGTTTCGCCGGTAGCGGGAGCGCCGGCCCTCCCGGGCTCGCCGGATTCCGCCGGACCGCCGGATTCCGCNGGCGGGATCACCTGGCCCACGCGGATCGGTGTGTTCGTCGCCGGCGCCTACGGCTCCTACTTCGGGGCCGGTCTCGGCGTGCTCCTGCTGGGAGTGCTGGGCATTCTGCTGGTCGACGAGCTGCAGCGGACGAACGCGCTCAAGACGCTGCTGTCGTTCGGGGTGAACGCGATCGGCGTCGTGGTCTTCCTGGTGACCGCGCAGGTCGCCTGGGCTTTCGCCGGAATCCTGGTGGTGACGTCCGCGTGCGGGGGCGTGCTCGGTGCCCGGGTCGCCCGGCTCCTTCCCGCCCCGGTACTGCGGGGCGCGGTCGTAATCCTGGGCGTCGTCGTCGCCGCGGTACTGCTCATCCGCGGCTGAGGTGCGCGGCTGAGGCCGCTGGCGGTGGTGGCGGTGGCGGTGGCGGCGGCTGAGGAGCCGCGACCGGGTGCCGACAGTCGACGGCAGGCTTCTGACCGGGCCCGACGGGTTGTGACGGGAAGAACATTCCGGGCCCCTGGGGCCTCGGGCCCCTACGATCCGACCCATGACCGTTCCACCGGTGGAGCTGGAGTTGGCCGCCGATTTTCCGGGCGCGACGAGGGACGAGTGGCGGCGCCTCGTCCTGGGCGTCCTGCGCAAGTCCGGGGTCGCGGGTGAGGATGCCGGGCCCGGCGAGGTCGAGGACCTGATCGCGTCCTCGACCTACGAGGGGATCCACATCAGGCCGCTGTACGACGCGGCCGACGGCGCCGGGCTGGCGCCGACGGGCCTGCCGGGACTCGCGCCGTTCGTGCGCGGTGGGCGCCCGCAGGGCGCCAACACCGACGGCTGGGACGTCCGCGCCCTGCACAGCCATCCCGACCCCAAGGTCGGTGCCCAGGCGGCGCTCGCCGACCTGGAGAACGGTGTGACCTCGCTGTGGCTGCGGCTGGGGCCGGCCGGGCTCCCGCTGGACGGGCTGGCCGAGGTGCTGCGCGAGGTCTACCTGGAATTGGCGCCCGTCGCCCTGGACGCCGGCCCGCTCACGGGCGAGGCCGCGGCCGCCTTCCTGGCTCTCGTGGACGAGCGCGGCGTGCCGGCCTCCCAGGTCAGCGGGGTGCTCGGGGCGGACCCGCTCGGCCTCGCGGCCCGGACGGGCGCGGCCCCCGACTTCGCCGGGGTCCGCGCCCTCGCTCCCCGGGTGGCCGCCGAGTACCCGCGGCTGCGCACGCTGGTCGTGGACGCCCGGGCCTACCACGACGCCGGCGGCAGCGACGCGCAGGAGCTCGGCGCGTCGATCGCCACCGGGGTCGCCTACCTGCGCGAGCTGACCGGCGCCGGGATGAGCGTGGCCGACGCGCTCGGCCAGCTGGAGTTCCGCTACGCGGCGACCGCCGACCAGTTCCTCACGATCGCCAAGCTGCGGGCCGCCCGCCGGCTGTGGGCGCGGGTCGCGGAGGTCTGCGGCGCGGCGCCGCAGCTGTGGGCCCAGCGGCAGCACGCGGTCACCTCGTCCGCGATGATGACCCGCCGGGATCCCTGGGTGAACATGCTGCGCACGACCGTCGCCTGCTTCGCGGCCGGCGTCGGCGGCGCGGACGTGGTGACGGTGCTGCCCTTCGATGTCCGGCTGGGACTGCCGGATGACTTCTCCCGCCGGATCGCGCGCAACACGCAGACCCTGCTGCAGGAGGAGTCGAGCCTCATCCGGGTGGTCGACCCGGCGGGTGGCTCCTGGTACGTGGAGTCCCTGACCGACTCCCTCGCCGCGGCGGCATGGGCGGTGTTCACCGAGATCGAGCGGGCCGGCGGTCTCGCCGCGACGCTGGCCGACGGATCGCTGCGGGCCCGGCTCGACGCCACCTGGGCCGCCCGGGCGGACGCGCTCGCGCACCGGCGTGACCCGCTGACCGGGGTGAGCGAGTTCCCGAACCTGACCGAGAAGCTGCCCGAGCGCCCGGCCGCCCCGGCGGAGCCGGCCGCGGGCACCGGAAGCGCCGCGGGCACCGGGACCGGCGCCGGTCTGCCGGTCATCACCTACGACCAGGACTACGAGGAACTGCGCGCCCGGTCGGACACCCACACCGCGTCGACGGGGGCTCGCCCGGCGGTCTTCCTGGCGACGATCGGCAGCGTGGCGGCCTTCACCGCCCGGTCGACCTTCGCCGCGAACCTGTTCCAGGCCGGCGGTCTGGCCACCCCCGACTCGGGGCCGGGCACGGACCCGGCCGCGATCGCCGCGGCCTTCACCGCGTCCGGCGCGAAGGTCGCCTGCCTGTGCTCGGCGGACAAGGTGTACGCCGAGTGGGCGGCCCCGGTGGCCGAGGCACTGCGGGCGGCGGGCGCCGGCACGGTGTGGCTCGCGGGCAAGGCCGGCACCCGGGCGGCGACCGACGCCGCCGCGGGCGTGACCGGGTACGTCTTCGCCGGCTGCAACGCCGTCGAGGTGCTGCGCACGACCCTGGCAGAGGCGGGAGTGGCCTGATGTCTTCGATCCCCGACTTCTCCGAGATCGCGCTGGGTGCGCCGGGCGGCACGGACGCCGGCGAGGCACAGTGGCGGGAGGCGCTGGAGAACGCCACCGGCAAGAACGTCGACGCCCTGACCTGGGACACCCCGGAGGGCATCGCGGTCAAGCCGCTCTACACCGCGGCCGACACCGCCGGCCTGGACTTCCTCGGCACGTATCCCGGTGTCGCGCCGTACCTGCGCGGCCCCTACCCGGCGATGTACGTGACCCAGCCGTGGACGATCCGCCAGTACGCCGGCTTCTCCACCGCGGCCGAGTCGAACGCGTTCTACCGGCGGAACCTGGCGGCGGGCCAGAAGGGCCTGTCGGTCGCCTTCGACCTGCCGACGCACCGCGGGTACGACAGCGACCACCCGCGGGTCACCGGTGACGTGGGTATGGCCGGGGTCGCCATCGACTCCATCTACGACATGCGCCAGCTGTTCGAGGGCATCCCGCTGGACCGCATGAGCGTCTCGATGACCATGAACGGCGCCGTGCTGCCGGTGCTGGCGCTCTACATCGTGGCGGCCGAGGAGCAGGGGGTGGCGCCGGAGCAGCTCGCCGGCACCATCCAGAACGACATCCTCAAAGAGTTCATGGTCCGCAACACCTACATCTACCCGCCGCAGCCGTCGATGCAGATCATTTCGGACATCTTCGCGTACACGTCGCAGCGGATGCCGAAGTTCAACTCGATTTCCATCTCCGGCTACCACATGCAGGAGGCGGGCGCGACCGCCGACCTGGAGCTGGCCTACACGCTCGCCGACGGCGTGGAGTACATCCGGGCCGGTCTGAACGCCGGGCTCGCGATCGACGCGTTCGCGCCACGGCTGTCGTTCTTCTGGGCGATCGGCATGAACTTCTTCATGGAAGTCGCCAAGATGCGTGCCGCCCGGCTGCTGTGGGCCCGGCTGGTCAACCAGTTCGAGCCGAAGAACCCGCGGTCGACGTCGCTGCGCACCCACTCGCAGACCTCCGGCTGGTCGCTGACCGCGCAGGACGTCTTCAACAACGTGGTGCGCACCTGCGTCGAGGCGATGGCGGCGACCCAGGGGCACACCCAGTCGCTGCACACCAACGCCCTCGACGAGGCGCTGGCGCTGCCCACCGACTTCTCCGCCCGCATCGCCCGCAACACCCAGCTGCTGCTGCAGCAGGAGTCCGGCACCACCCGGGTGATCGACCCGTGGGGCGGCAGCTACTACGTCGAACGGCTCACCTACGATCTCGCCCGCAAGGCCTGGGGCCACATCAGCGAGGTCGAGTCCACCGGCGGAATGGCGCAGGCCATCGACGCCGGCATCCCCAAGATGCGCATCGAGGAGGCCGCGGCCCGTACGCAGGCCCGCATCGACGCCGGTCGCCAGCCGCTGGTCGGCGTCAACAAGTACCGGGTGGACGCGGACGAGGCCATCGAGGTTCTCAAGGTCGACAACTCCGCCGTCCGGGTCGGCCAGATCGAGAAGCTGCGCCGGCTGCGCGAGGAGCGGGACGGCGCCGCCGTCGAGGCCGCCCTGCACGCCCTCACCGCCGCGGCGGACGCCGCCCGGGACGGCTCCCGCCCGTCGGACCTGTCGCACAATCTGCTGTCGCTGGCCGTCGACGCCGCCCGGGCCAAGGCCACGGTGGGCGAGATCTCCGACGCGCTGGAGAAGGTGTACGGGCGGCACTCCGGCCAGATCCGTACGATTTCCGGTGTGTACCGGGACGAGGCCGGGCCGGCCGGGAACATCGCCGCCGCCCGCGAGGCGGCCGCTGCCTTCGAGCGGGCCGAGGGCCGCCGCCCGCGCATCCTCGTCGCCAAGATGGGGCAGGACGGGCACGACCGCGGCCAGAAGGTGATCGCCACGGCCTTCGCCGACATCGGCTTCGACGTGGACGTCGGCCCGCTGTTCCAGACGCCGGCCGAGGTGGCTCGGCAGGCCGTCGAGGCGGACGTCCAGATCATCGGCGTCTCCTCGCTGGCGGCCGGGCATCTGACGTTGGTGCCGGCGTTGAAGGAGGAGCTGGCGGCGGCCGGGCGCGAGGACATCCTCGTCGTCGTCGGCGGGGTCATCCCGCCGCAGGACTTCGACGCGCTGCGGGCCGCCGGCGCCGCCGCGATCTTCCCGCCCGGGACGGTCATCGCGGACGCGGCGATCGAGCTGCTGGCGACCCTGTCCGAGCAGCTCGGCCACGACGCTGCCGCGGGGGCGTCCTGACCGTGGTGGCGCGCAGGCCCGTCGACGTCGCCGAGTACGCCGACGGTGTGCTCGCGTCGTCCAGGGTGTGGATCGCACGGGCCGTCACCCTGGTCGAGTCGACCAGGGCCGACCATCGCGAGGCCGCCCAGCGGCTGTTGGTGGCCCTGCTGCCGCACGCCGGCAAGGCACGCCGGGTGGGTATCACCGGCGTGCCCGGCGTGGGCAAGTCGACGTTCATCGACGCGCTCGGCACGATGCTGACCGGCAAGGGCCACCAGGTGGCGGTACTGGCGGTCGACCCGTCGTCCACCCGTACCGGCGGCAGCATCCTCGGGGACAAGACCCGGATGGCGGCGCTGTCGGCCGATCCCGCGGCGTTCATCCGCCCGTCGCCGACCGCGGGCACGCTCGGCGGCGTCGCCAAGGCCACCCGCGAGGCCATGGTGATCATGGAGGCGGCCGGCTACGACGTGGTGCTCGTCGAGACCGTCGGGGTCGGCCAGTCCGAGACCACGGTCGCCGACATGGTGGACACCTTCCTTTTCCTGACCCTGGCCCGCACGGGGGACCAGCTGCAGGGCATCAAGAAGGGCGTCCTGGAACTGGCGGACGTCATCGCGGTCAACAAGGCGGACGGCCCGCACGAGCTGGAGGCCCGCCGGGCCGCCCGGGAGCTGGCCGGCGCGATCCGGTTACTTCAGGGTTCCGCCCGCGAGTGGCAGACCCCGGTGCTGACCTGCAGCGCCGCCGAGAAGACCGGCCTGGACACGGTCTGGGCACAGGTACTCAAACACCAGGACACCCTCGACGCCTCGGGTGAGCTCGCCGAGCACCGCCGCCGCCAGCAGGTCGACTGGATGTGGGCGATGGTCCAGGACCGCGTCCTGTCCCGCCTGCACGACCACCCCGGGGTCCGGGCGGTGACCGCCGACATCGAGCGCCGGGTGCGCGACGGCGCGCTGACTCCCAGCCTCGCCGCCGACGCCATCCTGGAGGCGTTCGACTCGTAGGGCCGGCGGTCATCCGGCCGTCCCCGGCCGTCACCCCGGCGTCAACCGGGCAGCGCGTAGGCGCCGGCGGCGATGTCCGCCAGCAGCGTCGGGCCGGTCGGCGTCCAGCCCAGCAGCTCCCGGGTGCGGGCGCTGGACGCCGCGAGGTCCAGGCCGAAGAAGCCCGCGATCCAGCCGAAGTGGTCCGGGGCGTCCGAGGGCGCGACCGACACCGTGGGCACGCCCAGGTGGTCGCCGATCGCGGCGGCGATGTCGCGGGAGGCGATCCCGCTCTCGGCCACCACATGCAGCCGCGTGCCCGCCGGCGCCTTCTCCAGCGCGAGCCCGACCAGGTGGGCGGCGTCGGCCCGGTGCACGGCCGACCAGCGGGTCGAGCCGTCCCCGATGTAGCCGGCCGCTCCGCGAGGCGCTGCGGGCGCGCGGCGTCGCCGAGCCCGCGGCCAGCCTCGCCGCGCACAGCGCGGTGGCGGTCTTCAAGGTCGCCTGGGCGCGCTGGGCCTCGGCCGAGCGGCCGCCCGACCTCGCGGAATGCATCGCGCAGGCCGCGGCGGAGCTGCGCGCCCTGAAATGAGGTCAGCCGCGTTTCACCGGATGAACCCGGTGTTTCTCCTGGGCCCGCGCCGGACGTGTTCCGGCGGAATGGGCGTTCCGGATGCGCTCGGCCTTCTGTGGGTGTCCGCCTTCTGATATCGATGTCCGCTACCGGATAGGGCGGTCCTGGTCTGGCGGCCTACGATGTGGGCCGCCAGGTCTTTCGTTGTCGTGTGAAGTACCCCGTCGGTAGCCGATGGTCTCGGTGTCGCGGCGTAGGCGCACTGAGCGGGAGCCGGGGGGCCACGCTGCGCCCGTTCGCGGCGGTGACGGCGGAGAACGAGCGAAGACATCCGGAGGATCCAGTGGGCTACCAACTTGGCATCGACGTCGGTTCGGCGACCACGGTTCTCGCGGTCTCCGACGGAGGCTGGCCCGCGGTGATCACCCTGGGTGGCGCGCGGGCGGTGCCGTCCGTTCTCTTCATGCCCCCGGCGGGGGGTGTGCTCGCCGGTCGGTCGGCACTGCGGCGGGCCACCGCCGCTCCCGACCGCGCGGCGCGCGGGTTCCTGCACCGGATCGGCGAGCCCGGCCACATCCTCGTCGGCGGCGCCGCCTACAGCCCGGAGGGTCTGCTCGCCCGGCTGATCGGCCATCTCGTCGAGCAGGTCACCGCGTCCCGGGGGGAGGCGCCGGAACAGATCGTCGTCGCTCATCCGGCGTTCTGGCCCGAGCACCGCCGCGAGGCCTTCGCCAGCGCCGTCAGCCAGCTTTCGGACGTCTCCGCTCCCGTCACGACGTGCGCATCCGCCGACGCGATCGGACGGCTGCTGATCAGCCGCCGCGCCGCGCGCACCGTCGACCTGGTCGGCTTCTACGACTTCGGCGCGGGGCACTTCGACGCGGCGGTGCTGTCCTTCAGCCCGTTCGGGCTCGAGCGGCTCGGCTCGCCGGCCGGCATCAGCCGCACGGGCGGCGAGCACATCGACGAGCTGCTGGTGGACAGGGTGCTGGCACACGCCGGTACCAGCCGTGACCAGCTCGACACCACCGACACGGCGGTGGCGGTCGCCCTCGCCCGGCTGCGTGACGAGTGCGCGCAGGCCAAGGAGTACCTGGCCGAGGAAGAGGAGATCGAGGTCCCGCTCGCGCTCCCCGGTCGGGAGCCGGCCGCGGTCACCCTGCGCCGCGCCGACCTCGACGCGCTGGTCACGCCGGCGGTCGACGACACGGTGCGGGCGTTCCGGCAGGCGCTGCGCAGCGGCCAGGCGGACCCCGCGGACCTCTCCACCGTGCTGCTCTTCGGCGGCACCGCCCGGATGCCGCTGGTCGCGGCACAGATGCGCGCGGCACTGCCCGCGGTCGGCCGCTGGCAGTACGGCTCGGACGAGGACATCGCCGTCGGTGCCGCGCTGATCGCCGCGGGGCTCGCCGAACGCTCCCCGGGTGAGGACGTGACGTCCATCATCCGGCCGCCGGACGTCGCCCCCACCGCATCCGTGCCGCCGTGGGGCGGGCTCTCGCAGCCGGGCTCCTACCCGCCGGGGGGCTCGGTTCCGCCGCTGACCTCCGTGCCGCCGGCCGCGTCGTTCCCGCCGGCCGCGTCGTTCCCGCCGGTCGGTGCCGCCTCGGGGCCGGGGGCGGGGCCGTCCCAGGCGGACCCGGACGCCACCGTGATCGGGAACCCGGGCGCGTCGCCGCGGGACCCGGGCGTCGGCGGGGGCGTCCCGGCGGCCCCGCAGACCGCACCCGACTTCGCCGGGACGTCCACCACCGGCTATGACGCGAGCGCCGCCACGGTTCTCGGCGGCATGGAGGTCGTCGAGCCCAACGCCGGCGGGCCGGGCGGAGGCTACCCGGCCGGCGGTGGTGGCGGTGCCGGTGGTGGCGGAGCGGCGCCGCCCGCGGCTCACCGGGCCGGCGGCGGTGGGCCCGGCCGGCGGGGCTCCCACGGCGGCTCGTCCGGTGGCTGGCCGCGGACGACCATCGCGGCCGCCGTCGCCGCGATCGTCTTCATCGTCGGGGCCGCGGCCCTCGGGCTCGTCGTGACCCGCGGCGGTGACGATGACTCGCCGACCAGCGTCCTGCCGATCGCCGGGGGGCCGACGTCGCCGCCGGCGAGCGTGGCCCCGGCCCCGGAGACCGCCGGGCCGAACATGGTGCTGGTCGCCGGTTCCGCCGAGGTCGCGCCGATCAGCGAGACCGCCTACGCCGGCTTCCGCAAGGTCCAGCCGAACGTGACGGTGAACGTGGCCTCGTCGACCACGGAGGACGGTTTCGCGAAACTGTGCGCCGGCGAGATCGACGTGGCCGGCGCCTCGTTCGAGTTCGATCCCAGCTTCTCGAACAACGCCGGCTGCGCGGACCAGATCGTCGGTTTCGAGGTGGCGCACCACACCCTGCCCATCGTGGTGAACCCACAGAACACCTGGGCCCGCTGCCTGACCCTCGACCAGGTGCGCAAGATCTGGGACGCCGGGTCGAAGATCAACCGTTGGAGCGAGATCGACAGCTCCTTCCCGAACGAGCCGATCGCGTTCGTGGGACCGGCGCGGGACAGCGTGCAGGCCCAGGTCTTCAACACGACCGTGAACGACGCCAGCGACCGGTCCCGCCAGTACCAGGAGACCGATCTCAGCGGGGTGGCGACCGCGGTCTCCGGTGACCGGCTCGCGATGGGCTTCCTGGACTTCCCGACCTTCGAGACGTTCGGTTCCCGGCTGCGCGGCCTGGAGATCGACAACGGCGAGGGGTGTGTCGAGCCGAACGCGGTCACCGCCGGGACGGGCTTCTACCTGCCGCTTTGCAAGCCGGTGTTCGTCTACGCCCGCAAGGACGCGCTGCGCGAGCCCGCCACCGCCGCCTACATGCGCTACTACCTGGAGAACGGCCGGCAGATCGCCTTCGACGCGCACTACGTGCCGCGGGACGGGAACACGATCAAGGAGAACGTCACCCGCGTCGGCGAGCTGACGCAGGGCGTCCCACCGGTGAACGCCTGAGCGCCTGGACGTCTGAGCTCGTGGCCCCGTGACGGGTTGTCTCCCGCCACGGGGCTCCGGCGGTCAGATCCCGCAGGGGTCGGCGTAGGGGAGATCCGGTACGAACCTGCTCCACTCGGCCTGGCTGATCCGCGCCGTCGGGTCCGCGCAGGCGACCGCGGTGAGCCGGTCGGGATCCACCGACCAGACCATGGTCTGGCCGTCCTCGGTGGCGAGCGCGAGCCGCTCGCCGGCCTGATCGACGGCGAGCGACAGCACGGGGCTCCTCAGGTCGCCGATCCGTACCGGCGCCGCCGGGTTGGAGCCGCCCCAGTACTCCACGACGCCCGCCTGGTCACCGCTCACGACCTGCCCGTCGGGCCCGAACGCGACGGTGGTGACGGCGGCCGCGTGCCCGGTCAGTTCGTCAGTGACCCGGCCCTCGGCCGGCGCGGTCACGTCCCAGACCCGCACGGTCCGATCATCCCCGCCGGCGGCCAGACGCTTCCCGTCCTGGCTGAAGGCCACCGTGTTGACCGCGCCCGCCGCGCCGCTGAGCACGGCGGCCCGTACCGGGTTCGCCGGATCGGTGATGTCCCAGAGCTGGATGTCACCGCCGATGCCCGCCATCGCCAGCAGGTCGCCGGCCGGGTTGAGCGCCATGTCCTGGGCCACGGGGGACCGTTGCAGGCGGGGCGGCTCGGGCGCGGACGGGTCGGTCAGCCGCCACAGCGCGAAGGTGCCGTCCTCGGTCGCGGCGGCGAGCAGCGACCCGTCCTCGGACAGGGCCACCTGGACGGGACTGCTCAGGCCGGTCATCTCGGCCAGCGGCCGCGGGTCGGCCGGGTCGGTGACGTCCCACAGCCGCGCCGGGGCCTGGGTGCCGCTGAGCGCCAGGCGGTCGCCGTTGTGGCCGAACATGACGGCCGAGGCCGGGTCCTCCGTCCGCCGCTCGCTGAGCTGCGTCGGCTCGCCGCCGTCGGTCAGCTGGTAAAGCCGTAGGGTGCCGTCGGCCTCGGCCAGGGCGAGGACGGAGCCCGACGGGCTGAACGCGACGTCCCGGCCCGGGCTGCCGGACGCCGGGGGCCGCACCGCGGTGCGCTCGCCGAACGACGCGATCAGGGCGTCGGCGGCGGGACCGACGGGAGCGATCCGGTAGGCGGCGAGGCTGAGGCGCCTGGCCAGGGCCGGGTCGTTGGCGCGGCTGGCGGCGGCGTCGGCGGCGAGCTGGGTCGCGATGGCCTCGCGGTCCGCGGTGGAGGCGGAGTCGTCGTCACCGCCCAGCGTCGCCAGCGGAATGGCGACGGCGGCGGCCAGCAACGCCGCGACGCCCACCACCATGACCGGCCGACCGAGTTTCCGGCGGTTCGTCTCCGCGCCGGTGCCCGCGGGCGCGGGAGCCGCGCCCTGCCCGGCCGCGCCCTGCCCGGCGGCCCGCGCAGCGTCCGCGGCCGCGGGCTGCGGCGCCGACAGGTGCTGCGGTGCGGGGGAGTGCTGCGGTGCGGGGGAGTGCGGTGCGGGGGAGTGCTGAGGTGCGGGGGAGTGCTGAGGTGCGTGCGAGCGGTGCGGAGCCGGGGAGTACGGCGGTGCCGCGGGGTACTGCGGCCCCTGCGAACGGGGCGGCGTGAGCGGCTGCGAAAGGGGCTGGGCCGACCACGGAACGGGTGAGACCGGCGGCTGTGAGGAGCCCGGTTGCGAACTCTGCCCGGGTGGGCCGGGCTGGGGGGCTGCCGTCGGCACCGGCGGCGGTGGGGTGCCCGGCGATATGACGGTGTCCGCCGGGCCCCGGCCGCCGGCCGCGGCGGGCGGAGGTGACCCCGCGCCGGCCCGCCGCCCGGCCCGGGACCATCGTCGGCCCCGGGCCGCGCCGTCGTCCTTCCCGCCCCGGCCGCGGTCGGCCTCGGCGCCCGCGGCCGGGGCGGTCCGCTCCGGGATGGCCACCCCGGCCGTCAGCGCGAGGCGCAGTTCCTCGGCGCTCGGGCGGGTCGCCGGGTCCTTGCGCATCGCGAGCTCGACCAGCTCGCGCAGCTCGCCGGTCACGTCGTTCAGCCGGGGCGACTCGTTCACGATGCGGTAGAGGACCGCCTCGACCCGCCCCGGCCCGAACGGCGGCTGCCCGGTGGCGGCGAAGATCATGATCGCGCCCCAGGCGAAGATGTCGACCGCGGAGGTGATCGGCAGATCGAGAATCTGCTCCGGCGACATGTAGCCGGGTGTGCCGATCGCCTGCTTCACGTTGCGAGAAAGGTCGCTCACGGTGTCGTACTCCCGCGCCAGCCCGAAGTCGATCACCTTCGGGCCGACCGGGGAGAGCAGCACGTTCGCCGGGGTGAGGTCGCGGTGCACGATGCCGGCGGCGTGGATCGCCGACAGCGCGGTCGCCACGCTGACCGCAAGCTGTTCGAGATCGGCCGGGCGCATCGGCCCGCGCGCCGTGACGTGCCGCGACAGCGTCGGGCCCTCGACGAACTCCGTCACCAGGTACGGCTGCGGTCCCTCCGGGTCCGCGTCGAGGACGGCCGCCGTCGTGAACCGGCGGACCCGGCGGGCGCTCTCGGCCTCGCGGGCGAAGCGAGCCCGGAACTCCGGCCGGGATGCCAGCTCCGGGCGGATGACCTTGATCGCGACGGCGGTGCCGTCCGGCGCCTGGCCAAGGAAGACCGCGCCCATCCCGCCCTGGCCGAGCCGGCCGATCACCCGGTAGTTGCCGAGCTGGACGGGATCGTCCGCACGCAGCGGCCGTGCGGAATTACCGGACGCCGGTGATTGCGAATACCCGGTCACGCGGCCCCACTCCTGCGTTCGTCATAACTGCCCTCAGATTACCGAGGTCGACGACCGCGACCTGACTCCACGGTACCGTCGTTCGGCTCATTCTCCTGCTGGTACCGCCTCCGCGGGACGCGGGGTATTGCCGGGCCAGGCCCGGGCGGCGCGGATTCCGGAACCGGTCTGGTCGGCGGCGTGCGCCCATATACCGTGCATCCCGACCGGTCCTCGGTTCCGCCCGGGCTTCCGGTCCGCTCCGTTCGAGTCTCCGCGCGCCTCTCCGCGCGCACCGAATCCGGGAGGTCACGTGCTGCGCCGCGCGGCGAAGTTCGAGGTCAGTCTCACCCCGACGTCGGATTCCCTGCTGGCACCGGTGGCCGAGGAGCCCCGCCAGTGGCTGCTCGACCGCGCGCTCGACGAGTTCGTGGCCGACCTCAGCGCCCTCGACGAGGCGGCGCCGCACATGGTGCCGGGCGCCTCCCGGCCGAAGATCGAGGTCGCGGTCGACGAGGCCACGCCGGCGGTCACCGACGGGACCCTGCTCGTCTCCGGCCAGGAGGTGATGCAGACCTGGGAGCGGCCGCTGATGCGGGCGCTCGCGCGGGCCGTCACCCGTCCCGGGAGCTCGGTGTGCGAGGTGGGCTTCGGCCTCGGCATCTCGGCCGGGTTCGTGCGGGAGCTGGGGCCGGCCAGGCACACGATCATCGAGGCGAACCCGGACGTCGCCGCCGCCGCGCGCGCCTGGGCGGCGGCGGGCGGCGGCGGGCCCGGGGTCGAGATCGTGCCCGGTCGGTGGCAGGACGTTCTGCCCGGCCTCGGCCGCTTCGACGGCATCCTGTTCGACACCTATCCGCTGGACGAGCGGGAGGTCGACGACTACGTGGTGCGGGACGCCACCTTCGCCGAGCATTTCTTCGGGCATGCCGCCGAGCACCTGACCGACGACGGATCGTTCACCTACTACTCGAACGAGATCGACTCGGTCTCCCGCCGGCACCAGCGCGCCCTGCTGCGCCATTTCGAGACGTTCTCGGTGCGCGTGGTGGACGGTCTGCGTCCTCCGGCCGACTGCAGCTACTGGTGGGCGCCGTCCATGGCGGTGATCGTGGCCGCCGGTCCTCGGCGCTGATCCTCGGCGCTGATCCTTCCGCCGGGTCCGTCGGGTTCCGGGTCGCTGGGCTCCGTGTCCGTGATGTTGTACCGTTGCCGGGCCGGTTGCCCCGATCATCCGGAAATGAGCGGAAAGAGCCGTTTTGGAGATGCTCGGGGCGGCGCTGGGTGGGGACCGGTCGGCAGGAGGTTCGTCACCGCTGGCGCTGTGACGCTGGGACGTCAGGAGAAACCGATGAGAACCGGATCGGCCGGTGGTCGGCGGCGGATGGCCGCGGCCGGAGTGGCGCTGGCGACAGTACTGCCGGTCCTGCTGGCCGGATGTTTCGGGGGCTCCACCGATGAGTCGGCACCGTCACCCGGCGCGGCCTGCGCCGCCGAGGCGGGCGTCACCCCCGAGGAGATCCGCTTCGGCGTTCTCTACCCGGACACCGGCTCCGGTTCACAGCTCTCCCGTGCCTTCCGGGCCGGCATCGACGCGCGGCTGGGGGCGGTGAACGCCGCCGGCGGCGTCCACGGGCGGCAGGTCCACTACGACTGGCGGGACGACGAGTCGACGTCGGACGGCTCGCTGCGCGCCGCGCGCCACCTGGTGGACCGCTCCGGAGCCTTCGCCGTCGTCGGAACCAGCGGCATCGGCGCCGAGGCGGCGAGCTATCTCGCGGAGCAGGGCGTCCCGGCCATCGGCCAGGACCTCACCGCGGCCGGCGAGAACACCTTCGGCTACTCCAACATGCTGGGCGGCGACCTCGGCACCTCGGTCTTCGGAGCGTTCGCGCGCTCCCACGGCGCCACCCGGGCGGTCATCCTGCGGGCGGAGGTGATCCCGACCTCGGGGCACATCGGCGAGCGCCTGGCCCGCAGCCTGCGCGCCGGCGCGGTCGAGGTCGTCGACACCGTCGACTGGACGCCCGCCGGCTTCGACCCGGCGGCCGCCGCCGAGCGGGTGCGGGCGGCCGGCGCCGACATGATCACCGGAGTCGTGCCCGTGCAGGCGTTCGCGGACGTGCTCGCCGCGACCCGGGCGGCGGGCGTCCCGGTGAAGGTGGCGATGCAGCCGGTCGGCTACGACCCCGTCCTGCTCGACCGCCGCAAGCCCGGGCTCGCCGGCTCCTTCTTCCTCGTCGACTTCGTGCCCTTCGAGGCGGCGACACCGGCGCACCGGCGCTATCTCGACGCGATGGCCCGGTACGCGCCGCAGATCGAGCGGCCGGAGCAGACGACCGGCCTGGTCGGCTGGATGACGGCGGATCTCTTCCTGCGTGGTCTGACCGAGGCCGGCCAGTGCCCGACCCGCGCGGGCTACATCGCCGCGCTGCGCGAGATCCGGAACTACGACGCGGACGGGCTGCTGCCCGCCCCCGTCGATCTCGCCGCGAAGAACGCGCCGCGCGCCTGCGTGAGCGTGGTCCGGGTCTCGCAGGCGGCGGACGCGTTCCAGGTGCAGATGCCGATGGCGCTGTGCGGGGACACCCTCGGCTGACGTCAGCCCGGCCCGGCCCGGCCTCCGTCTCAGGTCGTGCTGGCTCAGGCGTCGTGCCGGGTCGCCTCGTCCCGGATCTCGCCGACCAGCTCCTCCAGGATGTCCTCCAGGGCCACCAGACCGAGGATGCGGCCGGCGGGGTCGGAGAGCCGGGCCAGGTGCGAACCGGAGCGCTGCATGGTCGCCAGGGCCGTCCGCAGGCTGTCCTCCGCCCCCACCCGGACCAGCGGCCGGATCCACTTGGCGGCCACGGGCGCGGACCGGCGGTCCTCACGGTTCTCCAGGACGTCCTTGAGGTGCAGGTAGCCGACGAGGTCGTCGTCCTCGCCGCGGACGGGGAAACGGGTGTACCCGGTGTCGGCGGCGAGCTGTTCCACCTCCCGAGGTGTGATCGTGGGCGGCACCGTGACCAGCCCCTCCGGGTGCAGCAGCACGCTGCGGGCGGTGCGCTCGTCGAACGACAGCGCGCCGGTGAGCAGGTCGTGCTCGTCCTCCGCCAGCAGGCCCTCGCGGTGCGACTCCTCGATGAGCCCGGCCACCTCGTCCCGGGTGTAGACGTTGGTGACCTCGTCCTTCGGCTGGACCCGCACGGCCCGCAGGGAGAGGTTCGCGATGCGGTTGAGGACGGAGATCACCGGCCTGGCCACCCGCACGACCCCGACCAGCGGCGGCGTGAGCAGCAGGACCGCCCGGTCCGGCAGGGCGAGGGCCAGGTTCTTGGGCACCATCTCGCCGACCACGACATGCAGGTATGTCACCAGCGTGAGCGCGATGGCGAACGCGACCGGGTGCCGCATCGAGGACGGCAGGCCGATCGCCTCGAACGGGCCCACCAGCAGGTGCGCGATGGCGGGTTCGCTCAACGCGCCGAGGCCGAGGGTGCAGACGGTGATCCCGAGCTGTGCTCCGGCCAGCATCAGCGACACGTTCTCCATGGCGCGCAGCGTGACCTTCGCGGCGCGGGAACCGGCGGCCGCTCGCGGCTCGATGGTGTCCCGGCGCGCGGAGATGAGCGCGAACTCGGCGCCGACGAAGTACGCGTTGCAGGCCAGCAGCAGCACGGTCACGGCGAGGGCGACGACGTCGTTCACCGGCCGGCCCCGCGGGCTCCGGCCGACATCGCGGCTCCGCCTCCGCCCGCGGCTCCGCCTCCGCCCGCGGCTCCGCCTCCGCCCGCGGCTCCGCCTCCGCCCGTGGCTCCGCCTCCGCCCGTGGCTCCGCCTCCGCCCGTGGCTCCGCCTCCGCCCGTGGTCCCGTTTCCGCCCGTGGTCCCGTTTCCGCCCGCGGCTCCGCCTCCGCCCGTGGCTCCGCCTCCGCCCGTGGCTCCGCCTCCGCCCGTGGCTCCGCCTCCGCCCGTGGCTCCGCCTCCGCCCGTGGTCCCGTTTCCGCCCGTGGTCCCGTTTCCGCCCGCGGCGTCGGAGCCGGTGCCGGTGGCAGTGGCCGTCCCGTCGGCGGCGGTGCCACCCGCCTCTCCGGTGGCCTCGTCCGGCCCGTCTCCGGTGGCCTCGTCCGGCCCGTGCCCGGAGCCGTCCCGCGAATCGAGGCGGATGCGGTCGACCCGCCGGCCGTCCATCCGCTCCACCTCGTAGTGGATGCCGTCCACCAGAGCCGTGTCACCGGTCTGTGGGATGCGGCCCAGGGCCCGCGCGATCAGGCCGCCCAGCGTCTGGTAGGAGTCGTCGGCCGGCACCGGCAGGCCGGTGACCTCACTGGCCTCCTCGGGACGCAGCAGGCCGGAGAGCAGCCAGCTGCCGTCCCGGCGGCGCAGTGCCCGCGGGCTGACCCGGTCGTGTTCGTCGATGACGTCACCGACGATCTCCTCGATGAGGTCCTCCGCCGTCACCAGGCCGTCCGTCCCGCCGAACTCGTCGACGACGATGGCCATCTGCAGGCCGCCCGAGCGCAGGGTCTCCAACAGCGGATCGAGCGGCATCGACGACGGCACGGTCGCCGCGGGAACCATCACATCCCGCACCGGGGTGGTGTCGCGGAGCTCCTCGGGCACGCTCACCGCGTGCTTGACGTGCACGAGGCCGACCACGTCGTCGCTGCCCTCCCCGGTGACCGGGAAGCGGGCGTGGCCCGTCCGCCGGACGGCGCTGATCACCTCGGCGACGGGTGCGTCGGCCTCGATGGACTGCATGCGCATCCGGGGCGTCATGACGTCCTCGGCGACCCGGTCGCCGAACGTGAGCGAGCGCTGCATGAGCGTCGCGGTCTCCCGCGGCAGTGTGCCGTGCTCGGCTGACCGCCCGAGCAGCGAGAACAGCTCCTGCGGGGAACGGGCGGACGCCAGTTCCTCCCGGGGCTCGATGTTGACCCGCCGCAGCAGCGCGTTCGCCGTCCGGTTCAGCGAGCTGATCACAGGACGGGCGATCCGGGTGAACGCCCGCTGCGGGCGCTGCACGGCCCGCGCCGTCCCCAGCGGCTTCGCGATCGCGAGGTTCTTGGGAACGAGCTCCCCGTAGAGCATCGTGAAGGCGGTCGCGATCACCAGCGCGAGTGCGACGGACACCCCCCGGGCCACACCCCGCGACGCGCCGAGGTCGGTGACCGGGCCTTCGACGAGGGTGGCGATCGCGGGTTCGGCCAGGAAACCGATGGCGAGATTGGTGATGGTGATGCCGAGCTGCGCTCCGGAGAGCTGGGTGGACAGGCTTCGCAGGCCGGTCAGGACACCCGCGGCGGAGCGGTCCCCGCCCTCGGCCGCGCGTTCCACGGTGGGCCGGTCCACCGTCACGAACGCGAACTCCGCGGCGACGAAGACGCCGCAGGCGGCGACGAGGGCGAGACTCAGGAGCAACAGAAGCGCCTCGGTCACTGATCGGCCCCCGCGGGCGCTTCTTCACGCGTGGGCCGGCCGGAACTACATCCGGCATCGTCGGAACTGATCATGATCCCTTCCGTCGGGTGGGACGACTGTCGGGTCCGACTGTCGCCCAGGTGTCTGGCTACCCCCGGTCATGCTGTCTACCCCCGGTCACGCTGGTTCAACGCACGTCGGAGACGGACCGTTTCACGATGGCCTGTGGGAGGTGCGTCGGTCCAGAGGGCGACGGCGTGGCATGGCGCGCTGTACCGCGCCGCGCCCGCGCCCTCGCCGTCGGCCCCGCCGGCCGGGCTCCACCCGTTGTGGCCAGCCCGGTCGGCCCGCGGATCTGGCCCGGAATTCCAGGTGTGGCGTCCACCCGGGCTGGGAAGGTGATCGAGACCGGGCGCGATCAGCGCCCGAGAACGCAGGAACGGAGCCCAGATCGGGGGAGCCGGGAGGGCGTCATGCGTCATTCTCCGCGTGCCCTTGAATTCCCTGTGACCAGCCGTCGGAACAGGCCACCGGAATGGCCGGGCCGGGCGCCCGCGGCGAGGTCCGCGGTTGCCCGGTCCGCCATGCCCGCTGTTTTCGGCGGGCTCGCTGTGTTCGCTGTTCTCGCGGCTTTCGCTGTTCTCGCGGCTTTCGCCGTGCTCGGTGTCGCCGCGGCCGGTGTCCCCGGTGTCGGGCGGGCTGGAGCGGGTGACACCGCGGCGGGTGCGGCGCCCGCCGTCGCTGCCGCCGCCCGACCAGACATCCCCCGGCCGGCTGCTCCTCGAACGGTCACTTTCCGTGAAGGCTCGGCGGCCACTTCTCCGGAAGCCGGCGCGGGCGCGGGTGCCCGGGGCCAGGCTCAGGCCCTCGCCGCGGCGCCGGCCTCGACAGGGCCGACCGCGGTGCCGCTCTGCGCACCGAGTGAGCTGCGCGCGGAGCTCGTGGACGCACAGCACGGTGCGGGCCAGACACACGCCACGCTGGCACTGGTCAACACCGGTGGGCAGGCCTGCGAGGTGGGCGGTCGGCCGGTGGTGTTCCAGGTGGACGAGGCCGGCACCAGGCGTGGGCAGCCGGCCGCGGCCGAGGGGCCGGCCGGCGCGGCGGTGCTGCTCGCGGCCGGTGAGCGGGCCGAGGCGGGGCTCACCGTGAGCGCGGCGGGGCTGTTCCCCGCCTGCGGCGCGGACGGCTCCGCGGTGCCGCCCGCGGGCCTGCGGGTCATCCCGCCCGGCGGCGGTGAGGCGCTCACGGTGGACGGCCTCGCCGCCCTGCTGCCGCTGGACGCCGGGGCAGTTTCCGCCGGGGCCGGCTGCCCGGAGCCGGCGCTGGCCGAGCTGCGGGTCACGGCGCTCTACCCGGCGATCTGAACCCGGCGATCTGACGGCTCAGCCGGTCCGCGCCACCCAGCCCCGGCGCCCGGCCCCGACCCCCAGCCGCCCTGACCGTCCGTTACCAGCCCCGGCCGCCCCTCCCCGGTGGTTCCCGCCGCCGGGGAGCTCGGGCGGCCCCGTCACCGGGAGGCACCGGGCGGGACACCTGTTGATCGGCCCACCGGCTGCCCGTTCCGGCCGCTCGGAACTACCGGGGCGCCAGGCCGAAGGTGTAGAAGATGGCGAGCGGCCAGCCCAGCGTCGCCACCACCGCGGTGAAGAAGTGGCGCAGCGTGGCGTCATCCCAGTCGGTGACATTCCAGTAGTCCTGGCTGATGGTGATGATGAGTCCGATGGCCAGGTAGAGAAGAAATCCGAGGCTGACACTGCCGTACGTCCGAGTCCTGACCCGGGCTACCATCGGTCGCTCCTTCGGTTAAGAGGGGAATATCCGCTGGCTCGGCGAATACCCCGATGCGGCGGTGCTAATCTTCCCGAGGCTCCGGATCGGCCCGGCGAGGTCAGCGGTAGGCGTCGACGGCGAGCGAGGCGGCGAGTCCGAGCGCGGCGGCCGCGACGATCCAGCGCATCAGCCCGGCCGGCAGGACCCGCACGATCCTCGGCCCGAGCGCTCCGCCGGCGAGCAGCCCGGCGGCGAGTGGCGCGGCGGCCTCCCAGGCCACGAAGCCCAGGGCGGTGAACAGCAACGCGGCGACCGCGTTGGAGAAGCCCGAGGCCACGTTCTTCACGGCGTTGACCCTGGCCAGTGGCTCCGGGATCATCACCGCCATGATCGCCAACAGGGCAACCCCCGCGCCGGCGCCGAAGTAGCCGGTGTACACCGCGACACCGAACACCGACAGCGGCAGCGCCGGCCCTCGCCGGGGGGCCGCTCCGCGCGCGGCCACGATCCGCGGCGAGAGCAGCAGGAGCACCGCCGCGCCGGCGATCAGCCACGGCACGACCAGTTCGAAGGCCCGCGCCGGTGTGGTCAGCAGCAGCACCGCCCCCGTCGCCCCGCCGCACAGCGTGGCCAGCCCGAAGCGGGCCACCCGCCCGCCCTGCCCGGCGAGCTCCGGGCGGGAGCCCGCCGCCGCGCCGAGCGCGACGAACAGCAGCGCCGCGGTGTTCGTCGTGTTCGCGGTCCGTGGCTCCAGGCCGACCGCCAGCAGGGCCGGATAGGAGACCAGTGACGCCAGGCCGGCGACCGTGCTGGTGATGCCCGCGAGGATCCCGGCCCCGGCCAGCAGCAGGGCGTCGACCGCGGTCAGTCGGTCACCGGCCCGGCCGGGCGGGGAGGAACACGGGTCACTCCGCCGGTGGTGCGCCTGCCTTCGGCGCGCCGGACCATTCGGCCAGGATCGTGCCCGGGTCGCTGAAGGCGGCGCGACCGGGCAGCGGGGTGTCGCTGCGGGAGAACCGCGGCGCCGGAGCCGCCTGGGTCACGCCGTCGGCGTCGACGACGGCGCCGCGGGTCGACATGTGCGGGTTGTCGGCGACCTCGCCCAGGCTCAGGACGGGCGAGACGCAGGCGTCCGTCTCGGCGAAGTGCGCCGCCCACTCGTCCCGGGTGCGCGTGGCGAAGGCGGCCGTGAACGCCTTCCGCAGTTCCGGCCAGCCGGCCGGGTCGAACTGGCCGGGCAGGCCCGCCTCGTCGAGGCCGAGCCCTTTCAACAGCTGGGCGTAGAACTGCGGCTCCAGCGGTCCGACGGCGACGTGCCGGCCGTCCGCGCAGGTGTAGGTGTCATAGAAGGGGCGGCTGCCGTCCAGCAGGTTGGTGCCGCGCTCGTCGGACCAGGGCCCGAAGCCGTGCCAGTCGCCCATGGCCCGCCAGGCCCACATCATCTGCAGCAGCACGCTGGTGCCGTCCACGATCGCCGCGTCGACCACCTGCCCGGCGCCGGACCGCTCCCGCTCCAGCAGCGCGGAGAGGATCCCCACCAGCAGGAACATCGAGCCGCCGCCGTAGTCGCCGACGAGGTTCAGCGGCACCGGCGGCCGCTCGTCGGCCGGGCCCATGGCGTGCAGCGCGCCGGTGAGCGAGATGTAGTTGATGTCATGCCCGGCGCGGTGGGCGAGCGGGCCGGTCTGGCCCCACCCGGTCATCCGGGCGTAGACCAGCCGGGGGTTGCGGGCCAGGCACTGCTCCGGCCCGAGCCCGAGCCGCTCGGCCACCCCCGGCCGGTATCCCTCGATGAGGACGTCGGCCCGCTCGACGAGATCCAGCGTCTGCGCCAGCCCGTCGGGGCTGCGCAGGTCGACGCGCAGCAGGCGCCGGCCGCGCAGCAGCCAGTCCTCGGGGCCGTCGCCCAGCTCCGGCCGCTGGATCCGGACGACGTCCGCGCCCAGGTCGGCGAGGATCATCGTGCCGTGCGGGCCGGGGCCGATACCTGCGAGCTCGACGACCCGCAGCCCGCTGAGCGGACCGGTCACACTTCCTCCTGGAGGCACCTGGGGCGGACGGTGTCCGTGGCCGGGCCGGCGGTGCCGGCCCGCCGGGTCAGAGACGCTCGATGATCGTGGCGTTGGCCATGCCGCCGCCCTCGCACATCGTCTGCAGACCGTAGCGCCCGCCGGTGGCCTCCAGGTAATTGATCATCGTCGCCATCAGCTTCACCCCGGAGCCGCCCAGCGGGTGGCCGAGCGCGATCGCCCCGCCGCGCGGGTTGAGCTTCGCCGGGTCGGCGCCGAGCTCCTTGGCCCAGAACAGGGGGACGGACGCGAACGCCTCGTTGACCTCGTAGGCGTCGATGTCGTCCAGGCTCAGCCCGGAGCGCTTGAGGATCTTGTGGGTGGCCGGCAGCGGGGCGGTGAGCATGTAGAGCGGGTCGTCACCGGCCAGGGCGAAGGAGTGGAAGCGCGCCCGCGGCCGCAGCCCGAGCTCGGCCGCCTTCGTCTCGCTCATGATCAGCGCGGCGGACGCGCCGTCGCTCAGCGGCGAGGAGTTGCCCGGGGTGATGTGCCACCCGATCTGCGGGAACCGCTGCGCGTACTGCTCGGTGTAGAAGGACGGCTTCAGCCCGGCGAGGCCCTCGGCCGTGGTGGCCGGGCGGACCGTCTCGTCGGTGGTGTGGGTGAAGGTGCTGCCGTCCGGCGCGACGGCCTCGAACGGGATGATCTCGTTGTCGAAGCCGCCCGCCGCGGCGGTCGCCGCCGCGCGCTGATGGGACCGGGCGGAGAACTCGTCGAGCTCCTCGCGGCTGAGCTTCCACTTGGCCGCGATCAGCTCGGCACCCACGCCCTGGTTGGCCAGGCCCTCGGAGTAGCGGGCGCGCATGCCCGGCCCGGACGGGTCCCGGCCCACCGAGGCGAAGCGCATCGGGACGCGGCTCATCGACTCGACGCCGCAGGCGATCGCGACGTCGTAGGCGCCGGCGATGACGCCCTGGGCGGCGAAGTGCATGGCCTGCTGGCTGGAGCCGCACTGCCGGTCGACGGTGGTCCCCGGCACGGACTCCGGGAAGCCGGCGGAGAGCACGGCGTTGCGGGCGATGTTCGCCGTCTGCTCACCCGCCTGGCTGACACACCCGGCGATGACGTCGTCGACCAGGGCCGGGTCGAAGTCGTTGCGGCTGACCAGGGCCTTCAGCGTGGCCGCGAGGAGCTCGACCGGGTGCGTCTCGGACAGCGCACCACCGGGCTTCCCCCGGCCGGACGCAGTGCGGACGATGTCGACGATGACCGCGTTTTCCATGGCACTCCCCAACCGGACGCCGGCATGAACCTTCGCGGCGCCGCGGCACCGCCGTAACCGGGCGTCAGCGCTACGCTCAGCAACGAACGTATGAGGGGCCGCTCGTTACGGTCAACAAATACCAGCGGCGCCCTCTTACGCCCGGGCGCAGGGTTTTTTCGCTTTTTCCGGTGACTCTGCCGGTGTGGGCCCGGCGTGTCCTCTGTCACGGTGTGTTGTGTGTCACTGCTTCTTCGTCCGCCGGGTCGGCGGCGGCGTCGTTGCCGCGGCGCAGCACGCGCAGGCCATGGCCACCGGGGCGCCAGGTCTCGATCACCAGTTCCTCGCCCGCGACCCGGATGCGCACCACCTGGGTGATCTCCACCCGGAACAGGTCGAACGGAACCGGCGGCGAGATCTCCTCCACGAAGTGGCGCCGGATCACCGGATCGTCGACGCACACGGCCCGGCCGGCGACACGTATGTCACCCCCGTCCAGGTCGGTACCCGGCCCGGGATTGGCGTGCAGCGCGAACCGCGGGTCGCGCTGCAGGTCGGCCGACTTGCGCGCGCCGGGCATGCCGCCGAGCCACAGCTCGTCCAGGCAGAAGCTGGTCTCGATACCGCTCACCCGCGGCGAGCCGTCGGCGCGCACCGTCGCCAGGACGTGATGGCGGAAGCTGGCGAAGCGTTCCCGCGCGTACCGGCCGAAGTCGGGCTCGGCGGACTCGAACTCGCGCCAGCTCGCCACCGGCGTTCCCGGCCCGGCCTCCCGGCCGCCTCGCGATCCGCTCGAAGAGGTGCTCGGTGTGCTTGTCATGGCCTCAGCCTCGCCCCGATCCCTGACATCTCCTGTCAGGGATCGGGGCTACTTTCGCCGGGTGCGCTCCAGCCGGCTGATGGCCCTCCTCCTGCACCTGCAGGCCCACGGCGGCGCGACGGCCGCCGATCTCGCCGCCCGCTTCGAGGTCTCGGTACGCACGGTGCGGCGGGACGTCGCCGCGCTGGCCCAGGCCGGCGTGCCCGTCTGGTCCGAACCGGGGCCACGCGGCGGGATCCGGCTGGTCGAAGGCTGGCGCACCCGGCTGGACGGGCTCACCGGTGACGAGGCCTCGGCACTGTTGCTCGCCGGCGCCGGCGGGGAGGCGCTCGCCGGTCTCGGGCTGGACGCGGTCGCGACGGCGGCCCAGCACAAGGTGCTGGCGACCCTGCCACCGGAGCTGCGCGCGCGGGCGGGGCTGGTCCGGGAGCGGTTCCACCTCGACGCACCCGGGTGGTTCGCCGCCGCCGAACCGGTGCCCTGTCTGGAGACCGTCGCCGCGGCGGTGTGGTCGGGGCGCCGGCTCGACCTCCGCTACGGGCGGCCCGGTCGGGCGGTCCGACGACGGGTCGATCCGCTGGGCCTGGTTCTCAAGGCGGGTGTCTGGTACCTGGTGGCCCGCCACGAGGAGGAGCTCCGCAGCTACCGGGTGAGCCGGATCATCGCGGCGAGCGTCGTGCCGGCCCCGGCGGACGGTTTCACCCGGCCCGGCGACTTCCAGCTGGCCAGCTGGTGGGCGGCGGCCAACGAGGAGTTCGCCCGGACCCTGCACCGCTGGCCGGCGCGGCTGGCGCTCTCACCGCTGGGGGTCCGGATCCTCGCCCGGGAACTGGATCCGCTAGCGGTGCGGCGGGCGCTCGCCACCGCCGGTGAGCCGGATGCCGACGGGTGGCGGAAGCTCGAAGTGTGGTTCGAGGACCCGGAGGTGGCCCACTCGCAGCTGTGGGCGCTGGGACCGAACGTCCGCGTGCTCGCCCCGGAATCGCTGCGCAGAGATCTCGCCGACTCGGCCCGGACGACGGCGGCCCTGAACGGGTGAGCCCGGAAAGCCGCCCCCGGGCGGGAGGCCGGCGAGGTTCGGGAGAAGCCGGGGATTTGCCGGCCCGGCCCGCGAATCCGCCGGGGAATCGGCCCGTCCGGGCCGGGGATAGATGGAGATGCCCCCGTGCGGGCTGTTCGCAATCGAGGTGTCAGGCGGTGCGGGGGTACGAAGGCGAGCCCGGTGAGATGCCCGGAGTATCCCCCTGCGCGGAGGTGCCCTCCGAACTCGGAGCATTGCCTCCGGGAAGGCGGCCGGCCCGCCGGCGGTCGGCCTGACGCACAACCGGGGTGGTGGCGATCCGGCGCGGGACGGTGAGCAGGCGGCCCGGTGCCCGCTCGCCCTCGCGGCGCCAGTAGCCGCCGTCGGCCTGCAGACCGGCGTCCCCGGGGGGCAGGCAGTGCCCGCTCTCCCGGTGGGCGTCGAAGCCCTCGCAGCCGACGAAGGTCTCGTGGCAGGTCGGGCAGTGCGCCGCGGTCAGCGCCGTCCAACGCACATCGCAGCGACCGCATCCGATGAGCGTCGGCCGGTCATAGTCGATGTCGCGGCCGGGCAAGAGCCGTCCCCCTTCGTGGTTTGCGGACGAATCCGAGCTCCGGACGGTCGGGCGCCGTCGGGCCAATTGTTTACGCCTGCCCACGGGTCCGGACCACATATGCGGCATCGACCGTAACGATTTTCCGGGCCGGTCCACCATACGGGGGGCCGGATGAGGGAATCCGGCCTCCCCGGCGGCCCAGTGTGGCGCGCGGACTCCCTTCGGCGGCCCCCGGAGCCCGCCCGCTGCGCCGGCGCCCGCCGGCCCGGCTGTTTGCGGGGTCAGTGGGAGCGCAGTGTCTCCAGCGGCGAGAGGCTGCTCGGCGACGGCGGCCGGACGGGGTGCCAACCGGGTTCGGAGTAGGGCTCCGCGCGGCGCCAGGAGGCGAGGACCGCACGGTCGAGTGGCTCCAGCCCCGCGGGCAGGCCGGCCAGCGGCTGCCAGGTGGTCTCGGGCCCCGGCCGGCCCGGACGGGCCCCCGAGAGCGCGGCGTCGCGGTGGAGCGCGAAGTACAGCGACACCCGCTCCTCGCCGCCGAGCCGGTGATGAGCCGTGTGGACCAGGCTGAGCTGAGGTTCGGTGATCTCGGAGCCGACGGCCTCCGCGGCCAGCCGGAGCGCGGTCTCCCGGGCTGGTTCCCCCAGCCGCAGCGCGCCGCCGGGCAGTCGCCAGGCGCCGGCCGGCGGGGTGGCGCAGCCGCCACTGCCACCGCCACCGCCACCGCCGGCGGTCCGTCGGCGCCCGGCCGGAGCGTCGGACGTCGTCAGCAGCACGGTGTCAGTCATGCTGATGATCAGCCGCAGATCGACGGGCAGACACAGCGTTCGCGAGGCGTACAAGGCCGCCTACCCGGGAGCGCCGGACCGGCCCACCGCGGACCGGCCCACCGCGGACCGGCCCACCCCTGGAGCGACCACGGCGAGCCGCCCGACCACCTGCCGGGTCCGAGTCCGCCCGTCGCCCGCCGGTGGGGCGGGGCGCGGCCCGGAGCGCGCCGGCGGCTGGTCAGGGATCAACACTGCCTCCACGGGTGATCAGGCACAGCCACGGCACCAGCCTGCGCACAGATCATCCGGGCCCGGACGTGTTGCTGCAAGGGAAGTGCGCGGATTGACCGCAACGCCCACCGGTGGGGGTGCTGACGGCGCAGCCGGCCCCGGGGGTGCCGGAAGGCCCGATCCGGCCGGTACCTGTGGCACCCGTCTCGCCGGCCGCGGCCGGCTGTGATGACCAGCGCATCCGGCCGCGCACCCGCCTCCCGGCCGGCTGCCGGGGCGGCGTGGCGGTCACGCAGGGCGACGAGGTCGCCCGATGTGGAGGCGGTGGTTCCCCGATGTTCGATAGCGTCTGTGAACCATGGACCCGTGGCCTGAGGGCGCCGGTGCGCAACCCCGCTCTGACGGCGGCACCGGCGGTGGCCTCGGGCCCGGCGCGGCGCCGCGCGGGCCGGTGGAGCCGTCGGAGGTCGGGGGAACCCGACGAGTCCGCGAGCTTCTGGACGGCCGAGAGGACTGGGAGATGATCGACAGCGAGAAGCTCCTGGACGTCCCGGACTCGTTCGGGGAGATCACGCCGCCCGGCCCCGGGCGTCTTGAGCTGGACGAGCTGATGGCACAGCTGGTCGAGCGCGCCCAGGAGGTGATGACCACCCAGGGACGGCTGCGTGGCCTGCTGCGGGCCCATCGCGCGGTGGCGGCCGACCTGAGCCTGGAGGTCGTCCTGCGGCGGATCGCCGAAGCGGCCTGCGAGCTCGTCGACGCCAGCTACGGAGCCCTCGGCGTGATCGCCCGCGACGGGCGGCTGGAGCAGTTCATCCACGTCGGCATGGACGCCGACCTGGTCAGCAGCATCGGTCACCTACCGCGTGGCGACGGTGTGCTCGGCCTGCTGACCGCCGAGCCCCGGCCGGTGCGCCTCGACGACATCTCGGCGCACCGGCACGCGGTCGGCTTCCCGCCCGGCCACCCGCCGATGCGCACCTTCCTCGGGGTTCCGATCAAGGTCCGCAGCGAGGTGTTCGGAAACCTCTACCTGACCGACAAACGCGGTGGGCGGCGCTTCACCGCGCAGGACGAGGAGATGGTCCTGGCGCTGGCCGCCAGTGCCGGGGTCGCGATCGAGAACGCGCGCCTGTTCGGCGCCGCCCAGCGCCGCCAGCAGTGGCTGCAGGCGTCCGCGGACATCATGCGCCACCTGCTGGCGGACGGCTCCGATCCGCTCGACCTGATCGTCGGCCGCGCCCGCGAGGTCGCCGCCGCCGACCTGGCCTGCGTCCTGCTCGCCGACGAGGCCACCGGGGAGCTGCTGGTCGACGCGGCCGACGGGCCCGGCGCGGACGCCCTGGCGGGCCGGGCCGCGGCGGCCGCGGGCACCCTCGCCGGGAGGTCCGTCGCGGCCGGCCGACCGCTGCTCGTGGACGACGCGGCCGCCGAGCCGGGTGGTTCCGGCATCGGCGCGGTCGAGGTCGGCCCCCTCATGGTCATCCCGTTGGTCGGCGCGCAGACCCGGGCGGGCGCCGTGGTGCTCGCCCGCCGGCCGGCCGGCCGGCCGTTCGCGGACAGTGACCTCGACATGGCGGCCACCTTCGCCGGGCACGTCCAGGTGGCCCTGAACCTGGCCACCTCCCGGGCGACCCGGGACCGGCTGCTCGTCCTGGAAGATCGCGACCGCATCGCCCGCGACCTGCATGATCACGTCATGCAGCGGCTCTACGCGGTGGCGCTCGGCCTGCAGGGCATGGCCGCGGCCGAGGAGCGCCCGCAGCCGGCCGGTCGCCTCAGCACCTATGTCGACGACCTCGACGCGACCATCCGGGAGATCCGCTCGACGGTGTTCGAGCTGCGCGGCCGGCGTTCCACCGGCGGCCCGGGGGCCCGCGCCCGGCTGGTCGAGATAGTCGAGGAGATCGGCGAGGCACTCGGCTTCAGCCCGCGGCTGCGCGTCGACGGCCCGCTGGACAGCGTGGTGGAGGGGGTGGTGGTCGACCACCTCCTGGCCGTCGTGCGGGAGAGCCTGTCGAACGTCGTCCGGCACGCGCGCGCCAGCCGGGTCGAGCTGGTGGTGTCGGTCAGCCAGGGATGGCTGCGCGCCGAGGTCACCGATGACGGGGTGGGCCTGGGCGGCACCGGCCGGCGCAGCGGCCTGCACAACCTGCGCAGCCGCGCCGAGGAGCTGGGCGGCACCTTCGACGTCGCCGCCGGTCCGACCGGCGGAACCTGCCTGCGCTGGTCGGTCCCGCTGCCCTGAGCCCGCCCACCGGCCGTCAGGCCGGCCGCGGGCGACCGGTCTCCCGCCGGGACCGACGACTGGGCGGGCCGGTACGAAAGGCCCGCGTACCGGGGTCCCTCGCGGGTCTTCGACCGGGCCCGCGCCCGCCACGATGGTTACCTGGCGGGCAGCGGGGGCTCGGGAGGTGCGATGCCGGTCGAGCAGGTGGCCGCGATGACCGTTCCGGCGGAGGTCTGGGCCCGGCCGGCCGGCGGTGGGCAGGCCGCCGGCGGTGGGCACGTCACGTGCGGTGGGCCGACAGCCGGCGGCGGGCAGGTCGTCGAGACCGACGCCGCGCTGCTGTACCTCTCCGGCGACCGCGTGCTCAAACGGCGCCGGCCGGTGGACCCGGACGATCCGGGGTTCCACGGCCGGCTGTCGCGCCTGGCCGCCTGCCGGGCCGAGGTGCGGCGCAACAGGCCGCTCGCCCCGGGGGTCTACCTGGGCGTGGCGGACGTCGTCGACGACAGCGGCGCCCCGCGCGACCATGCCGTCGTCATGCGGCGCCTGCCCGCCGGCCGGCAGCTCGCGGTCCTGGTCCGGCGGGGCGACCGGCTGGAGGCGCCGCTGCGCGCCATCGCCCGCGCGGTCGCGGCCTTCCACGCGGAACTCGGTCCGTCCAGCCGGTGTGCCGACGGCGGCGGGGACGGTCCGGAGCTGACCGCGCGGCGGTGGGACGCGGTGCTCGCCGCTGCCGAGCCGTTCCGCGGGACGGTGCTGGACACCGAGGTGGTGGGCGAGATCGGCCGGCTCGCCCGGGCGTATCTCGCCGGTCGCGGCGGCCTGCTGGCGACGCGCGCGCGGGACGGCTGGATCCGGGGCGGTCACGGAGCTCTGCGGGCCGAGGGGATCTACTGCCTGGACGACGGCCCGCGCATCCTGGGCCGGCTCGGCGGCGACGGGTGGCACGGCGACGTCCTCGGGGACATCGCGCTGCTCGCGGTGGACCTTGAGCGGCTCGGCGTACCCGAGGACGCCGAAAGCCTCGTGCGCGAATACCGGGCGTGCGTTGCCGGCGGTCATCCGCGCTCCCTGGAGCACCTGCATATCGCCTACCAGGCACTGGTCGACGCGGTCGCCGCGGCCGGCGCCGCGGTGGCGGGCACGGCCGGGCCGGAGTCGGCCCGGCGGGCCGGGGAACAGGCCCGGCGGCTCGCCGACATCTCCTACCGGCGGCTGCGCCGCGCGCGGGTGCGGCTGGTGCTGGTGGGCGGCCTTCCGGGCACCGGCAAGTCGACGCTGGCGGGCCGGCTCGCCGCCGGCGACGACGGCCGGGTGCTGATCCGGTCCGACCTGGTGCGGGCGAAGTTCACCGTGGATGTCCCGGGCAGCGACAACTCCTACGTGTGGCCGCTCGCGTCGGAGACCACCGCGCGGACGTACACGGAGCTGCTGGCCCGGGCGCGCGCCGGCCTGGAACGCGGCGACACCGTGATCATTGACGCCTCCTGGTCCGACGGTAGGCACCGGGCCGCGGCCGCGCGGCTGGCGCGGGACACCTCGTCGGAGCTGATCGAGCTGCGCTGTGTCACCTCGCCCGAGGTGGCCGCGGCGCGACTGGCCCGCCGGGACGCCGCCGAGCGGGGAGTGTCCCCGGGGGAGGGCCTGCGGGCCACCGCCGACACCGCCGGCACCACGTCGGTCGTGCACCGGGCGATGAGCGCGTGGGCCGAGCCCTGGCCGACCGCCAGGGTGATCCAGACGGCGGTTCCCGAGGGGGAGGCGTTCCACGCCGCCGAGCGCTGCATCGTCTGAGTGCGGCATCGTCTGAGTGCCGCATCTGGGCGCCGCGTCCCTCCGGGCACCGCTTCATCCAGGCCGCCGTCTGAGGGGCGACATCCTGGGTACGACGGACCTCGGGCGGGCAGGCGGGGCATGCTCCGGTTGGAGGGTCGACAATGCCAGGGTCGGCGCCAGGGTCGACGGACGGGAGTGGGTCATGGTCGGCACCGCCATGCGTCTGACGGAGGACGACGCCCGCGCGATCGTCGGGCTGGCCGCCCTCGCGCCGTCGATTCACAACACCCAGCCCTGGCGGTGGCAGCTGGACGCCACGGGCCTGCACCTGTTCGCCGACCCCGCCCGGCTGCTGCCGGTCGTCGACCCCGAGGGGCGGCAGCTTCTGCTCAGCTGCGGTGCCACGCTCACCTTCGCGCGCCTTGCCGCGCGGTCGCGGGGTCTCGCCGTGGAGGTGGTGCTCAGCGACCTCGACGAGACCACCTGCCCGCCGCCCGCGGACGAACCGCTCGCCTTGCTCCGGGTGACCGGCCGGCGGCCGGCCGACCCCGCCGAGGCCGACCTGGTCGCCGCGATGTCCAGCCGGCACACCGACCGGCGCCCGTTCATCGCGGGGGAGCGTGGCCGGCTCGGCCCCGATGACGTGACCGCGTTGCGCCGCGCCGCCGAGGCCAGCTCCGCCTGGGCCTGGTTCGTGGACGACACCGACTCCCGGATCGCGACCTCGGTGCTGCTCTCGCGGGCCGACTGGCACGAGTCCCGCGACCCCGCCTACGCGGAGGAGCTGCGGAGCTGGCGCCGCGACTCGTCCGCGGCGGCCGACGGCATTCCCCCCAGCGCGGTCGAGGTCGCTCCCGCGGACCGCCAGTCGGAGTTCGTGCTGCGCGACTTCGCCGTGCCTGGGAACGGCGTGGGGGACGGCGCCGCCGCGGGAGCCGAGGGAGCCGCCAGGCAGGTGGAACGACCGACCGTCGTCGCCATCGGTACCGACGCGGATCGGCCGGTCGACTGGCTGCTCGCCGGTGGGGCGACCGGGCTGGTGATGCTGGCCGCGACGGTACGCGGTCTGGCCGCGTCGCCGCTGGGCCAGGTGATCGACCTCGACGCGAGCCGGGAGCAGCTCCGTTCCGTGATCGGCTCCAGCGGGCACGTCCAGATGCTGCTGCGGCTTGGCCGGCCCGATCCCGCCCTGCCGCCGTTGCCCGCCACACCCCGCCGCGGCGTCGACGAGATCCTGGAGATCACCTGATGTTGGAGATCGCCATCGCCTGACCGGCGGTCAGCGGCGATGCTGGCCGCGGGCCGCCCGCCGGACCAGCCCGCGGGAGACGGGCGCGACGGCCAGCCCGAGCCCCGCGAGAGCCATGCCAAGGGTGGTCGTCCCGGCGAGCAGGGCCCGTTCCGCGGGGGATCTCACCGCCGTGCCGCGCCCACCGGCCGGGCCGGAGCGCACGGCCGCGGTCGGCCCGGCGGTCCGCGCGGCCGCGCTCTCGGCGCCTTTTCCTGGGCCCGCCGTGGGCAGGCCGTTCCCGGCGGGCTGCCTGCCGCCGAGGTCGTTCTCCGGACTGCCCGTCCGGAATCCCAGCACCGGCCGGTAGCCGGCCGGCTCGGATGGGCTGGATTCCCCGGCCTGCGGGGAGCCAGGTAGCCGCGGGTTGGGTGCTGGCCGGGCGTCCGCCGCGCGGGGTGCGGAACCACCGGCCCCACCCCGGCCCCGGGCCGCCGACCCGCTGGGTGCGGGCCCCGCGGGTGCGCCCCGTGCGGCGGGCCCCGCGGCCGGGGAGGGGACGACGGTCGGGGAGGGGACGGCGGGCGTGGCGGGGACGGCGGGCGTGGCGGGGACGGCGGGGACGGCGGGCACCTTCCGCGCGCCGTCCGCGGCCGCGGTATCTGCGGCCTCGCCGGGCAGTCTGATGATCGGGAGGTCGGTGCCGCCGATGCCGAAGAGGCCGGGCTCCGGGGCGGGATCAAGGTCCACGTGAATCTCGATGTCGCCGATGAGGTCCTCGGCCCCGAGCGTGACGACGCCCGTGTCGCCCGGTGCACCCGGCGCGTGTCCGGGGGAGCCGCCGGCCGCGGCCGGCGCGGCCAGCAGCGACGTCATCGCGGAGGCCAGCATCGCGGAGGTCAGGACAGCCCGCACGTTCGCGTCCTTTCGGTGCTCCGCCGCACTGTGTCGGCGGGCCACCGCAGGTCAGGGGCGGCTGGTCGGCCGACTCCGCGCGCACGGAGCCTCGGGAGATGCGACGGCAGTCTGCGGCCCGCCGCGACCGCGGGCAATGCTCCACGCCGCCGGCCCCCGCCGGACGGGCGGATCAGGGACCGGCCCGCCAGGCGTATTGCGGCCTCACCCGACCAGAATCACCCTGACCCCGACCGCGTCGTAGGTTCCGCGCGCGCGTGCGTCCCGCGTCGCGAGGGCCAGGCCGTGTTCTTTGGCCGCGAGCGCCACCAGCCCGTCATATACGGCGCCCCCCGCGATGCCGAGCTGGCTCAGGGTCGTGTGGATCTCCCGGGCGGGTGGGCCGGTCAGCGCCAACGGCGCCGCGAACCTCGCATCGAGCAGGCGCGCGGCGTCCGGCCCCGAAAGCCGGGCCTCGCCCGGCAACCTGGTCAGTACCGAGTAGGTCTCCGCCAGGGCGTGCCCACTCAGTGTGAGTCGCTGTCCGTTCCACCACCGCGTCACGTCCGCGTGCCGTAGATGTGAGCGGACGAGCAGCGGGACGGCGACGCTGGTGTCGACGGCGACGGTCACCTGCGTCCCGCGTCGATGAGGCCGAACAGCACGTCGTCGTCCACAGGTGTGTCGCCGGCTGACACGAGCACGCCGTTCTCCTCGACCAGGCGAGCGGTTCTGCCGGCCGGTACGACCTGCACACCAGCCCCGTAAGCCGAGATATCCACTCTCGTGCCCGGGTGTAGGCCCAGCGCGTCGCGGATGGCCTTGGGCAGCACGATCCGGCCCGCCTGATCCACGACAGCTTCCATGGGAAAACGTTACCATTCCGATCCCAGTCGGAGGCCGCCGAACAGAGCCGGTGGGCCGGCGGGCCGATCGGCGCAACCCGCCGGCCCGCCGTCATCGCCGGGACCGCCGTCATCGCCAGGCCCGGGTGACCTGGTCGGGCATCAGGCGGCCAGGCTGGCGTGCATCTCCCAGACCAGGACCTCGGCCGGCTCCTCGGCGGTCACCCGCTGGCCGCCCGCGCCGGTGAACCGCGCCGCGTCTCCCTCGCCCAGCGGACCGGACCCCTCCAGGGCGACCGCGCCGCGGGCGGTGAACAGGTGCAGGTAGGGCGCGTCGGGCAGCTCGACGCTCTGCCCGGGCGCGAGCCGCGCCACGTGCAGGGCCGCGTACCGGTTGCGGATCCGGATGGCCGACGCCCCGTCATGCCGGTCCATGCCGGAGGCGACGGTGACGAGACCACCCCGGAGCAGCTCGTCGTCGATCTCCAGCTGCTCGTAGCCCGGGTCGAGCCCATGCTCGTCCGGAACAACCCACATCTGGATGAAGTGCACCTCCTCGTCGTGGGGTTCGCCGCCGGCCAGGCGCCAGGCGTCGTTCTTCTCGGAGTGCAGGATGCCCCGCCCGGCGCTCATCCGCTGGGCGAGCCCCGGGTAGATCACACCCGCGTTGCCGGTCGAGTCCTGGTGGACGAGTGACCCCCGCAGGACCCAGGTGACGATCTCCATGTCGGTGTGCGGATGGGTCTCGAAGCCCGTGCCGGGGCGCACGATGTCGTCGTTGTTGACCAGCAGGAGCCCGTGGTGGGTGTTGGCCGGGTCGTAGTGGCGGCCGAACGAGAACGAGTGCTTCGAGTCGAGCCAGCTGATCCGCGTCTTCCCCCGGTCGCTCGCCCGGCGGATGTCGACCTGCGGCCTCGGTGCCACGCCGGTCATCATGACCCCTTCCCATTTACATGACGTGTCATTAAGTTACGTGTGGTGTCAACGAGATTCGAGGGCGGGGCATTCCACCCCCCGGCGGACCAGCGCCCCGCGGGCGACGTGCGCTGGCTGGACTCCCGCGAGCAGCGGGCCTGGCGCCGCTACCTGCTCATGGCCAGCCAGCTCGCCGCGCGGATGGGCCGCGAGCTCACCGCGGACGCGGGGATCTCGCTGGCCGACTACGACGTCCTCGTCCACCTCACCGACGCACCGGGCGGCCGGCTGCGGGCGAGCCGGCTCGCCCAGGAGCTGTCCTGGGAGCAGAGCCGGCTCTCACACCATGTGGCCCGCATGCAGCGGCGTGGCCTGGTCACCCGCGAGGAGTGCGCCGAGGACGGCCGCGGCGCACTCGTCGTCCTGACGGCGGTTGGCCGGGCGGCGATCGAGCGGGCCGCACCCGCGCACGTCACGTTCGTCCGCGAGCACGTGTTCGACGTCCTGACCGGCGACCAGGTCGAGGCACTGGACGCCATCGCCGCCGCGGTCCTGGCGCGCCTGGCCGCCGGTGATCCACCGCCGCCCACCCGCCGGTAGGGGTCGCCACGGGCCGACGGGCGTCATGGCAGCTCGGGCCGGAAACCGACGCCCGTGATGCGGGCGACGGCGCCCTGCGCGGCCGGGAACCGGGCGATCCACCTGATGGCCGCGGGTGCCGCGAGCACTTCGGTCGCGTCCAGGGTGGGGCGGAGGAAGGCGCGCTGCGCCCCTCGCTGCAGCAGCTGGGTGAGGACGGTCGGCGGTAGGCGGCGCCGCTGCACGGCGGCCAGCTGCCGCGCCGTGGGTGTCGCCGCCGACTCCCGGCCGGCCAGCAGCGGACCGGCGAGGATGCGCGCCGCGGCCACCGCGTCCTGGATCGCCAGATTGATCCCGACGCCGCCGATGGGCGACATCGCGTGCGCCGCGTCGCCGAGAACGAGGGCCCCGGGCGCGTGCCAGCGCCGCGCCCGGTCGATCTGCACCGTCAGCAGGCGGACGTCGTCCCAGCTTCCGATCTCGCCGACGCGGTCGGCGAGGGCGGGCGCGACCGTCGCGACGTTCTGGCGCAGCGAGTCGAGCCCGCGGGCCCGGACCGCGTCGTAGCCACCCTTGCGGATCAGGTAGGCGACCTGCCAGTACTCCCCGCGGTCGATCCGGATGAGCAGCTGGCCCGGGCCGGCGGTGCCGCCCAGGCCCGTCCCGTCGTCCGCCCGGCGGGGGAGCCGGAACCAGAGCACGTCCATCGGCGCGCCGAACCGGCGCATCGGCAGGCCGAGCTCGGTGCGGACGACCGAGCCGCGCCCGTCGGCGCCGACGGTCAGCCGGGCACGGACCGTCTCCGGCCCGTACGGCCCCTCGGCCCGGACGCCGACGACCCGGTCGCCGTCGCGGATCAGGCCGGTCACCTCGCGGCCCCGCAGCAGGGTGAAGGCCGGGAGCTCGGCGGCGGCGCGGGCGAGCATCTCCAGCAGGTCCCACTGGGGGACGAAGTACAGATAGGGATGATCGCCGTGCAGCCGGGCGAAGTCGGCGACCTGGAAGGTGCCGTCGGCGAAGGTGAACCGCAGGCTGGTCACCCGCCGTCCCGGCAGCGCCCGGGTGAACTGGCCGAGCCCGATCCGGTCCAGCAGGGTGAGCGTGGACNGGTGCACCGTGTCGCCGCGGAAGTCCCGCAGGAAGTCCTGGTGCTTCTCCAGCACGCAGGTGCGCACACCGGCGCGGGCCAGCAGCAGGCCGAGCATGATCCCGGCCGGGCCGCCGCCCACGACACAGACCTCGACAGTGTGGCCGTGCTCATCCCACGTCATGAGGAGGGCCTACCCCGGGCAGCCGGGAGGTCAGCCGGTCGCGGGCGGCGCGGCGCGGCTGTCAGCGGGCGAGGCGGGCCTGCACCTCAGGCCGGCGCAGTGGCGGCACGGTCGCCGGTGGCGTGCGGCGCGCGGGCAGTTCGGCGAGCAGCCGGCGCACGACCTCGGCGATATCGTCGACCGCGGCCTCGAATGCCTCGGCCGCGGCCGGCGGCGGCTGACGCAGGCCGCTGACCTTGCGGACGAACTGCCGCGCGGCCGCCTCGACCTCCTCCCCGGTCGCCGGCGGCTGGAGTCCACGCAGCTCGGTGATGTTGCGACACATGCCTCCACAGTAGGTCGCCAGGCGAGGCGGGACCGGAGACGGGTGGGCCGGCGAGCCGGTGGCTCAGAGTTCGACGTCGCCGCGGACGCAGGTGACCACGTCGCCGCCCACCCAGACGATCCCGTCACCGCCGAGCGAGAGCCGGACCCGCCCGTCCCGGCCGAGCGCGGTGCCCTGGCGGACGGTGTACGGCGAGCTGACCACGCCGGTGTCGAACAACCAGGTCGCGAGCGAGGCGTTGAGGCTGCCCGTCACCGGGTCCTCGACCGTGGTGATCAACGGGCTGAACGCCCGGACCTCGAAGTCGGCCGGCCCGCCCGCGGGGTGGGGCCCGATGACGCCGACACTGAGGTCGACACCCCCCGGGCGGACGGCCAGCACAGCCTCGGCCGACCCCAGCAGGACGGCAACCCAGCCGGGGCCGTTGTCCACCCACTGGGCGGCGACGATGTCCGTGGGCGCGAGGCGCAGGACCTCGGCGAGATGCAGCAGCAGCTCGGCGTCCGCCGGTTCGTAGCGCAGCAGGGGCGGGGCGGCGAAGGCCAGCCCCGCCTGCTCGCCCCGCCGGACGGTGATCAGCCCGGCGTCACACTCCTGGACGACGCGGTCACTGTCGTGGGGCAGCCCACCGGCGTCCAGCCAGGCGTGGCAGGTCCCCAGGGTCGGATGGCCCGCGAACGGCAGCTCGCCCGTCGGCGTGAAGATCCGGACCCGGTAGTCGGCGACGGGTGTCGTGGGCGGCAGGACGAAGGTCGTCTCGGAAAGGTTCGTCCAGGCCGCGAACCGCCGCATCGTGGCCGCGGAGAGTCCGTCGGCGTCGAGGACGACCGCCAGCGGATTCCCGAGGCAGGGCTGGGCGGTGAAGACGTCGACCTGGCGGAACGCGCGTCGCATGTCCGGGAGTCCTTCGGCGGCCGTCAGGAGCCCTGCGCCGCCGGGCCGTACCGCTCGCGGTACCGACTTGCCCGGTAGACGCCGAGAATCCGGTAGTCGGCGAAGAACCCGAGCTCGGAGAACGCCCGCTCCACCGCCGGATCCTCCGGGCTGCCCTCGATATCGGCGAGGAACTGCGTGGCCACGAACTCGCCGGAGACCATGCAGCTCTCCAGCTTCGTCATGTTGACGCCGTTCGTGGCGAACCCGCCGAGCGCCTTGTAGAGCGCCGCCGGCATGTTACGGACCTTGAAAACAAAGGTGGTGACGATCGGCCCGACCCCGGACGCGGCGCGCAGGCGCTCGTTGGAGAGGATCAGGAACCGGGTCGTGTTGTGTTCCTCGTCCTCCAGATCGGCGCGCAGTACCCGCAGGCCGTACTCCTCGGCCGCCAGCCGGGAGGCGACCGCCGCCCGGGTCACGTCACCCCACTCGGCGACCTCGCGCGCGCTGCCGGCGGTGTCGCCGGCGGGAACCGGGGTGAGCCCCAGCGCGCGGATCGCGTTACGGCACTGGGCGAGGGCCTGCGGGTGGCTGTACACGGACTTGAGGTCGTCCATGGTCGCCCTCGGCAGGCCGAGGAGCTGGTGGCGCACCGGCAGGAAGTACTCGCCGATGATGTGCACCGAGGAGTTCGGCAGCAGGTGGTGGATGTCCGCCACCCGCCCGGCGGTCGAGTTCTCCACCGGGATCATCGCCAGGCCGACCGTTCCGTCCTCCAGCGCGGTGAAGCACTCCTCGAAGGTCTGGAAAGGCACCGCCTCGAAATCGGGGTAGACGTCGCGGCAGGCGATGTGGGAGTTGGCCCCCGGCTCGCCCTGGTATGCGATCTTCTGACGCCCGCTCATCGACGGTTCCTGCCTCCGGTCCATCTCGCCTGGCCGTGCCCTGCCTGGCCGTGCCCTGCCTGGTCGGTCCCCGTGCGCTCCGCCACCGGGAGCCCCGCGTTTGACGGTACCGGCTCGCGGGCGGGGCACCGCCTGGGCAGGCTGTGGCCGGACTGTGGCCGGGCGGTGGCCGGGCCGCCGGGCGGTGGCCGGGCCGGGGGATCTGGCCGGGGGTAGTCGGGGCCGCGGTCAGCCGGCGTGAGCCGCCTCGAAGGCCTCGACGATCTCGCGGGGGATGCGGCCGCGGTCGCCGACGTCGAAGCCGTTCCGCCGGGCCCAGCCGCGGATCCGCCCGGGGTCGCGGCCGGCGGTTCCGTTACCTCCGGTGCCGGGGGACGCGCCGCCCCCGGCGACCACGACCGGGGTGAGCGCGGAGTCACCGGGCTCGGCCGGCGCCGGGATCCCCGCCACGGCCCGGATGTGATCCGGCCGGCGGGTCGCAGCCAGGGCGTTCGCGCCCGGCAGATAGGTGATCGTCACGAGGTTCTCGCCGGCCGCGGTCAGCGTGCTCTCTCCGCCTGTCGTGCTCTCTCCGCCGGGCGGGCACTCGCCGTCGGGCGCGTTCTCCCCGGCCCGCGGGCCGCCGCAGGCCGCCCGGGCCAGGTCGGTCAGGTGCTCGTGATGGGTGAGCAGGATGATCTGCCACTCCGGCGCGAACTCGGCCAGCACGCGCAGCGCGGCCGTCGCCCGCTCGTCGTCGAAGGTCATCAGGACGTCGTCGAGGACGACCGGCAGGGTGGGCTCGCCGCGGTCGGCCCGCTCGCGCTGGAGCTGGGCGATGGCCGCCAGGCGCAGCGCGAGGTACACCTGGTCGCAGGTGCCCTCGGACAGTTCCTTGGGCCCGAGCTCGTGCTCGTCCGAGCGCACGACCCGCAGGGTCCGGGCACCGTCACCGCGGTCGACGGCCCGCAGCGCCACGTACCGGCCCTCGGTGAGGCGTTCGAGGAGCTGCCCCGCGTCGGCGAGCAGCGGGGAGGCATGCCGGCGCTCGTAGGCTGCCAGCTCGTTGCTGAGCGTCTCGTGCTGGATGCGGGCGATGACGTAACGCTCGGCTGTCTCCGCCACCAGCGCCAGCGACTCCTGCGCCCGGGCGTGCAGCTCGCCCGCGCTCGCGCCGCTCTCCAGATCCCGCAGGTGCCGCTCGACCGTTCCGACGGACGTCCAGGCGTCGGAGTGGGCGGTGGCGTGCCGGTCGTGGTCCTCGCGGGCGCGGGCGAGGTCGGCCTGGAGATCGTCGTCGGTGCGCCCGGCCAGCTCGCTGACGAGCACCTCGGTCTCCTCCGCCGGCGCGGTGGCGCGCAGGAGGACCTCGACGGCCGCGAGCTCCGCGGTGACGTGGGCGAGGTCGCGGTGGCGGGCGGCCGCGTCGGCGAGGGTCTGGCCCGGTGCCAGCTCCAGCCCGGCGCGCAGCTCGTCGAGCTGGGCCGCGGCGACGTCGCGCAGCCGGGTCGTCTCCGTGATGCGGCCGGTGAGGCCCGCGATCGCGTGGTCGATCTCGGTGGCCCGGGCCCTGCCCTGGCTGCTGGCCCGGTACCGGGCGCTGAGCTGCTCGACCAGGTCGGCCAATGCCTCGCTCTCCGCGAGTGCGGTGCTCTCCGCCGGTGTCGCGGCGTCGGCGGCCGGGGCCGGCCCGAGCAGACCGTGCCGGCTGGCGAGGGCACTCACCTCCACGGCGAAGGCATGGAAGCGCCCGGCCGCCTCGGCGGCGTCCCGCCCGGCCCGCAGCGCCTGCTCGTGCAGTGCCGTGGCCTCGGTGAGCACGGCCCGGCGCTCGGCCCATCCCCGCGGATCGGTGGCGGACGTCAGCCCGGCCTGGTGGACGAGCTCCCGCCACTCCCGCTCGGCGCCATCCAGCTCGCTGCGCCGCTTGTCCCGGTCACGTTCGGCGTCCTCGACGGCCCGCCCGAGGTGCAGCGCGGCGACCCGCTGCTCCCGCGCCCGATCGTCCTCCTCCAGCACACCGCGAGCGGCCCCGAGCAGACTGTCCGGGTCGGCCTGCCCGGGCGCGGCGCCGACCAGGGCCAGCGCCTCGGCCAGCGCGGTCCGCTGCGCCTGCGCCTGCGCATCCAGCCCCCGCAGCCGCGCCTGTGCCGCGAGCAGCTCCTCGTGGGCGCGGTGCGCCTCCTCGACGGCCTGCTGGACGTCGTCCGCGTCCTCCCGGGCGGGGACGGCGAGGCCGGCCTGCCGCCACAGTGTCTCCCAGGCGGCGCGGGCCTGGTCGGCCGTGCCCGCCGCCGCCGCGGTCGTGGCGAGGGCGGCCTTCACCCGGTCCTGGGCGGTGGCGGCCTCCCGGCGGAGCTGGCCGCGCCGGGCGGCGAGGTCCGCGTGCCGGATGAGCTGGTCGGCGACCTCGTCGGCGCGGGCGATGCCGGCGGCCAGAACCGGGAGCAGCTCCCGGGCCCGCTCGCCCGTCAACCCCGGCGCCGCCGGGCCGGTGGCGGTCGCGGTCACCAGCAGGTTCCACAGCTCCGTGCGGGTGGCGCGGGCCTGCTCCAGCGCCGCCTGGTCCGGCACGTCCCGTTCGTCGGCCTCGGCGAGCCGGCCCTCGGCGAGGTCGAGGTCCCGGGTCGCGCCGACCAGCTCCTCCTCCCGGCGGGCAAGAACCGCCTCCGCGTCCTCCAGGCGCTCGCGGGCCAGCCGGACCTCACCGCGGCCCGGTATCGCCGGCGGCGGGCCGTCCGGGTCGAGGGCGCCGGCCCGGCGTTGGGCCGCCCGCCGCTCCCGCGTCGCCTCCGCCGCCGCCGCGATCGCATCCCTGGCCAGCGCGGTGGCCGACCCGTCGCTGCTGACCGCGTCCACCACCGCCTTGAGCCGGCTGATCGCCAGCGGGTCGGCGCCGGGTGAGAGCTCGGTCGCGTCCTCGTGGCGCCGCCGGGCGGCCGCCAGCGAATCCTCGGCGCGGCGCAGCTCGTCGCGCAGGTCGGTGAGGGCGGCGGCCAGCGCGTCGAGCTGGGCCGCGAGATCCCGCGGCACGTGCAGGTGGTCGAGCAGCCCGGCGGCGTCCCGTCCGTCGTTCGGCCCGACGAGGTCCAGCAGCAGCGTCCGGGCCAGCTCCGACTGCCGCGCCGACTCGGCGGCCAGCTCGCGGGCCCGCCGGTCGTCGTCGAGCCGGGCCACGCAGGCCCGGTCCAGCCGGGTGATCGCGGCGCCGTCGGCGAGCACCGCCTCGTCCACGGTCAGCGTCTCCCGGGCGGCGCGGCGGTCGAGCAGGTCGGCACCCAGCCGGGAGAGCTCGGCCTCGGCGGTCGTGATCTGGCCGGTGTTCGTGTCGAAGACCGCCGCCTGTTCGGCGGTGAGAGCGGTGCCCGCGGCGAGCAGCGCGGCCCGGCGTTCCCGGAGCACCACGAGATCCCGGACGTGCCCGGCGGCCCGCACCCGCTGCTCCAGCCGGTCACGGTGCTGGGCGGCGGCGCGCAGCGTGCCGGCCGTCGTCTCGGCGGCGGCGCGGCGCAGCGCCAGCTCCCGCCGCGCGTCGTCGACGTGGGCCGCCCGGGTCATGGAGGACGCCGCCTGCTCGGCGCGCCGCTCGTAGTCGGCCAGCGCGGTGCGCAGCTTCGACGTCCTGCTGTTGCGATGTGCCTTGTACAGGCCGTCCATCTCGGCGGTGAGGGCTTCGAGTAAGCCCCGGACCGCCCGCCCGCTGCGCGCGGTGAAGACGAGCTCGGCCAGGTCGCCGCTGCCCGCGAAGACGGCGGCGCCGCCCTCGCGGAGCTCGGAGTGGGACAGCCCGAACGCCCGGGACCAGCGGCGGCGCTCCTCGGCACCGCCCGGCCCCCACGGCGGGGTGAACACCGCGCCGTCCGCGACGGTCTGTAGGCCGGTGTTGCGGCGCCGCACCTCGACCCGCCCGGCGTCGGGCCCGCCCGGCCTCCCGGGCAGTTCCAGCTCGGCTGTCAGGCTCAGCGCGCCGAGCCCGAAGTGGAAGCTCTGGCGGGTGCCCCGGAAGGCCCAGAGCAGGTCGGCCAGCGCGTCCAGGGTGGTCGACTTGCCGGCCTCGTTCGCCCCGACCACCAGGGTGAGACCGGGCCCGAACTCGACCCGGCGGTTCTCGAAGGCGCCGTAGCGCTCCAGCCCCAGCGCCCGGATCCGCATCAGCCCTCGCCCTCGGTGAGCCTGGCCAGCAACCCGCTGCCGGCCCGGCCGGCGAGGTCGGCGAGGGTGGCCGGGTCGTTGAGATCGAGCAGGCCGGCGCCGCGCAGCAGCCGCCCGACCTCCCGCTCTAGCGGCCTGATCCAGGGGGCGAGCTGATCGGGGCGAGCGCCGAGGGACTCGCAGGCCGCCCGCACCGAGGCGACCAGCTCCGGGTCGACGCCGCCGGCCGCCGCCGGGTCGGCGACCCGGGAGACCACCTTCTCCAGGCAGACCCGCATGCCGTCGGCGACGCTCCGCAGCTCCTCGCGCAGCCGCTCGGCGTCGGCGAGGTCCGCGGCCGCCCGGGAGGCGCCGGTGAGCACCACCCGGGCGACGACGGGGCGGTCCCCGGCGGACTCCCGGGCCGCCCGCAGCTCGCGCGCCAGCCGTTCCAGGACGTCCTCGACGCTGTCGGCGCCGGTGGTGTCGACCGTGATCATGGCCCAACGGGCCACGTCACATGGCACATGCTCGAGGCGGGGCGGCGCGTCCCGGGTGATCTCGACGACGAGGGCGCCCTTCGGGCCGCCTTCCCGCGGCATGCGCCCCTGCAGGTTCCCGCTGAAGGCGGCGACGTGCTCCCCACCCGCCACCACGCGGTGGGTGTGGACGTGGCCGAGCGCGAAGTAGTCGTACCCGGCCCGGGCGAGATCCGCCGGCGAGCACGGAGCGTAGTTGTCATGCCCCTCGGCGCCGTCCGCCGCGGTGTGCAGCAGCCCGACGTTGACCAGGCCCGGCAGGGCGTCCGGATAGCGCCGCACCAGGTTGTCGTGGACGGCGGCGGTGGCGTAGCTCTGCCCGTGCACGGCCAGGCCCAGATCGGGGTCCTCGTGCGTGCCGGGCTGGTCGGCCCCGAAGACCGTGACGTTCGGCGGGAGCGTGAGCGTCCGGGTGATCTCGCTCTCGGCGTCGTGATTGCCGGAGATCATGAACACCCGGACGCCGCTGTCCCGCAGCCGCCCCATCTGCTCGACGAAGTACCGGCCGGTCGCGTAGTCCCGCCAGGTGCCGTCGTAGATGTCCCCCGCCAGCAGAAGGGCATCCGCCTGCCGGGCGACGGTGAGGTCGACCAGGTTGCTCAGGGCCCGCCGGGTCGCCTGGCGGAGCAGCTGGGCGAGGTCGCTGTCACCGAGCCGGGTCAGCCCGCGCAGCGGGCTGTCGAGGTGGATGTCGGCGGCGTGAACGAGACGCATCTTCCCTCTGGCGTCGGGGCGTCCCCGCGCAGCGGATGATGCGCGGTTCCGGGCGGGTGGCGCGGCCCGCACCGGGGCGCGAGCCGCGGACGGCCCTGCGCCGAGGCGAAGGCCGAACGTCCAGAACCTAGTACCCCAAACGGGCATCTCGAACTGTCCACGCCGAACGGAGGCGTACTGCCGGCGTGTTCAGGTTCGATTGTTGGTACGGCGTCCAACTGGTGTTGTCTCGTTGTGATCGGTTGTGGTCTGGTCAGCGTCCCGAGCGGGAGCTGGAGCGGTTGGAGCCGGAACGCCGGGCCCGGGAGCGGGTGCCCACGTCGACCTGCCGGGCGGGCCCGGCGCCGGTGGCGACGTTCTCCAGATCGGCAGCGATGCTCTGGTTGATCAGGCCGACGGTCCGCTCCCGGTCGCTCGTGTCCAGGCCCTCGAGCAGGCTGTTGATCAGGCTCACGGTTTCCTCCGCTCGGTGGTGTGATCGGGTGGCTCGATCTCCTGCTTCCCGGGTGGATGAGTGTTAAGCATGTGAGTTCCGCGAATCCGCGAATCGCTCGGCCGGCCCCGCCCGCGCGGGTCAGTGCACCGNGGAGAGCCCGCCGTCCAGGTTGATGGCGGTGCCGGTGACGTAGGCGGAACGCGGGGAGAGCAGGAAGGCCGCCAGGTCGGCGAACTCCGCGGCCCGGCCGACCCGCCCCAGCGGGATGCCCGAGTGCGCACCGAGGTCGGCGTAGAGCTCGTCCACCCCCACGCCGAGCTCGGCGGCGCGCCGCTCCCACTGCCGGCTTTCCACCAGGCCGATGAGCACCGCGTTCACCCGGATGCCCGCCGGCCCCAGCTCCTTGGAGAGCGCCTTGGTCAGGGCGAGCCCGGCCGCCCGCGAGACCGAGGTCGGGGTCGTGCCCGCACCCGGCGCCTTCGCGGCGATGGCGAGCGTGTTGACGACGCTGCCGCCGCCCGCGGCGCGCAGGTGCGGCAGCACCAGCCGGGTCAGCCGGACGGCGCTGTGAAGCTTGAGATCGACATCCGCTGCCCACACCTCGTCGGACTGTGTCTCGAACGACCCGGCCGCGCTGCGCCCGGCATTGTTCACCAGCCCGTCGACCCGGCCCCAGCGGCTGACGGCCAGATCCGTGAAACGCTCCAGATCGGCCGGCTGAGTGACGTCGGCCGGCACGGGGAGTACATCGGCCTCGCTGGCGCCGGCCTTGACGAGCTCCTCCGCGAGGTGGTCGAGACCCTCGTGCCGGCGGGCGCAGAACGCCACCCGGGCGCCCTCCGCCGCCAGCGTGCGGACCAGGGCCGCGCCCAGGCCCTCGGAGCCGCCGGTGACCAGCACGACCCTGCCCGCCAGTTCGAAATCCATACGCCCTCCGTCGTCCACGGCCCGACCCGGTCCCGTCTGGTCCGGCTGGCTCGGTCCGATCGCCCTGGAGCCCCGATCGCTCTGGAGCGCCCGAGCACCCCGGAGCCCCCGCACACCCCAGACCCCCGACTTCGCCGGATCGTCCCCGAACCCTCTGACGGGACGAGCTTGGCACGGCGTTCGGGTGGTCGGCCCGCCTGGCGCAGGGCGCGTCCGGCTTCGCCGTCCCGCCGCGCCTCCGTCCCGCCGTGCCTTCGGTCCGGTCGTGCCTTCGGTCCGGTCGTGCCTTCGGTCCGCCCAGCGGCTCAGGCGGCCGGGCTGGTGTCGATGGTGACCCCGGTCGCCCGCTTGGTCACCGGCGCCGCGCCCGCCGCCGCCTCGGTGTCGGTGTCGGTGGGGGCCTGACCGGGGGCGTCGGCATCGGGGTCGGCGGGCTGGGAGGTCAGCGCCTGTAGCTCCGCCAGATGCGCGCGCATCAGGTCGCCGGAGCGCTCCGGGTCGCCGAGTTCCAGCGCCTCGTAGATCTCCTCGTGGCGGCGCGTGCCGCGCTCCCAGAACTCGGCGGTGACGCAGGAGGGCTGGAAACGCCGCCGAAGAACGGCGCGGACCGGCGCGGCGACCAGCCCGAGCAGTGGATTGCCGCAGGCGGCGAGAATCTCGGCGTGAAATCCGCCGCCACCCTCGTACCGTTCGACCGGATCGTCGGTCCGGTGGGCGACAAACACTGCCCGACGAATGGCGGCGAGTTGCTCCGGGCTACGGCGTAATGCGGCGAAGCGGGCGGCCGCAATCTCCAGAACTTCGTTCGCCTCGATCAGCTGCCGCGTGCTGATCACGCCGGCGCCCGACAGCAGCCCGAGGCTCGTCTCCAGGAAGCCGCCGAGGAGCCCGGCGTCCGGTGCCGCGACGAACGTGCCGCCCCGTACGCCCCGCCTCGTCTCGACCAGATGCCGGGAGGACAGCAGCCGCAGCGCCTCCCGGACCGTGCTGCGGCTGACCCCGAACATCGTCGACAGCTCGGCTTCGACGGGCAGCCGCTGGCCGGCGGTCAGGTCACCCCGGACGATCAGGTCCTGCAGCTGTGCCGCAACCTGGACGTAGGCGGGCCGTACCCGCTCCACGCTGAGCATCCCAGTCCACCCGTCTCGCCGCCGCCACCGCGGAATGCCGAAACACGACTCTCCCGAAGAACGGCCGTCACAGTCAACAGGCCGGGAACACGCCCATGTCAATCACGCCGAACACCGGAGCGTTGAACGCCGGAGACCGAAGGCCCGGCGCACACCCGCCCGGTGACCTTGCCGGCGCGCCCCGCCCCGCCCCGTCCGCGGGACGGGGCGGGAAACTCCCTACCCGAAATAGTCGATGCCTGACGCCGTCATGCGGCGGGGTTGGGATTCGGGGTCGGTCTCCGGTGGCAGCAGGCGGACGCCGGCGTGCAGCAGCACCACGCCGGACCGGCCGACGAGTACCGGGTCGAGCCGCACCTCGGCCACGGCGGGTGTCTCCTCGGCGAGCCGGGCGAGTCGGTGCAGCACGTTCTCCAGTGCCGCCAGGTCCGCCGGGGGGCTCCCGCCCTCGCCGACCAGCAGGACGGCTCCGCGGATGCCGCGCACCAGCTCGGCCGCGTCCCGGTCGGTCAGCGGGAGGGCCCGGGCCAGCGGGTCGACGAGCAGGTCCGCCACGGCCCCGCCGAGCCGCAGCGACAGCAGCGGGCCGATCGCCGGATCCTGCGTCATCCGGACCACGGTGGAGACACCGGCCGGGGCCATCGGCTGAATGAGCATGTCGCCGGGCCCGACCGCGTCCCGGATCGTGCGCCAGGCCTCGGCCAGCGCGCCCGGCCCCGTCAGCCCGAGGCGCACCGCCCCGACGTCGAGCCGGCCGCGGAACCGCTCGTCCGCGATCTTGAGGGCGACCGGCCAGCCGATCCGCTCCGCGGCGGCCAGGGCGGCGGGCTCGGAGGCCACCCGTTCGCTCGGCCAGACGGTCAGGCCCACCCCGGCGAGGATCTCCGTGACCAGGTCCGGTTCCAGCCAGCTGCCGTCCACCGCCGCGCCCTCCAGCGCCCGGCGGGTCCGGCCCGGATCGAGGCGGTCGAGGGTGGGGACGGTGCCCTGCTCCCGGTCGCGCCAGGCCGCGTGGTCCGCCGCCCGGGCGATCGCCCACGCCGCCGACTCCGGCGAGGCGAAGGACGGCACCGAGCCCCGTCCCGGCGTGCCGGTTCCGGTCGGCGTGCCGGCTCCGGCCGCTGCGTTGGGATCACGCCCGACGGTCAGCGCGGCCGGGATTCCGTCATGGCCGAGGAACGAGGCGACCACCGGCACCCGGCCCACGGCCGCGACCCCGCGGATGGCTCCGGCCAGCTCGTCGACCGCCGGGTGCGGCGTGACCAGGGCGAGTACGGCGTCGACGTCCCCGGAGCCGGCGACCGTCCGCAGCGCCGCCGCGAACCGCTCCGGGGCGGCCATCGCGCCGAGGTCCACCGGGTTGGCCGGCTCGTGGCCGCCGAGGACGTCCCGCAGCGCGGCGGCGGTGGTGGGGGAGAAGGGCACGACGTCCAGGCCGGCGGTGCGGCAGGCGTCGACCGCCAGGGCGGCCAGCGCGCTGGACGTGCCGACGATGCCGACCCGCCGGCCGGCGGGCAGCGGCTGCGACACCAGCAGCGCGGCCAGGTCGAACAGCTGCCCCAGGGTGCCGACCCGGATCACCCCGGCGCTGGTGAACAGGGCGTCCAGTGCCGGGTCGGCCGAGCTCCCGCCGCTCTTCAGCGCGATGACCGGCTTGCGCCGCCCGAGCCGGCGGGCGATCCGGGCGAACTTGCGGGGGTTGCCGAAGCTCTGCAGGTGCAGCAGGACGACCTCGGTGCGCACGTCCGACTGCCAGAACTGCAGCAGGTCGTTGCCCGAGACGTCCGAGCGGTCGCCGGTCGAGACGAACGTGGACAGCCCGACCCCGCGCCGCGCGGCCTCGGCGAGGAACGTCCCGGCCAGCGCGCCGGACTGGGTGAAGGCGCCGACCCGCCCCGCCGGCGGCTCGCCGGCCGCGAACGTGGCGTGGAGGCGCACCGCCGGGTCGGTGTTGATCACGCCCATCGCGTTCGGCCCGATCAGCCGCATGCCCGACTCGCGGGCCAGCCGGGTCACCTCGGCCAGCCGTTCCCGCCCCTCCGGGCCCGCCTCGGCGAACCCGGCCGACACCACGATCAGCCCGTGGACGTCCTTCTCCGCGCAGGCGCGGACCGCCGCGGCGACGTCCGGGGCCGGCACCGCGATCACCGCGAGGTCGACCACACCGGGGACCTCCCGGACATCGGGGTAGGCGTAGACCGACGCGACCTGGCGGGCCGCGGGGTTGACGGGGTAGGCCGGGCCGTGGAAGTCGCTGGACAGCAACCGGCGGAACACCTCGTGGCCGGCACTGCCCGGCTGCCGGCTGGCGCCGACGACCGCGACCGTCCGCGGGGCCAGCAGCCGCGCGATGCTGCGGGCCTCCGCCCGCTGCTCGAGGGCACGTGACAGGCCACGAGCGTGCGGAGCCCAGGCGGTCGAGAACGTCATCCGGACGACGCCGCCCTCGGTGTGGGGGATGAACCCGGCTGCCTGGAACACCCGCTGCGTCGGGGTGTCGGTCACCGGCAGCTCGGCGACGAGCCGGCCGAGTCCCTGGTCACGGGCGGCGGCCGCCAGGTGTTCCAGCAGTAGCGGTCCCAGGCCCCGCCGCCGGTGCTCCCGAACCACGACGAGGCCGACCCGGGCCTGCCCGTCCCGCTCGTCCCGCTCGTCCCGCTCGTCCCGCCCTTCCCGCCCGTCCCGCCCTTCCCGCTCGTAGCCGGCGGCCCCGACCAGGCGGCCCCGCAGGACGGCCACGACGGTGAGCCGGTGAGCGGGGCCGGGTGCGGGTTCGGGGTTCGCGAGCTGTGTCGCGGGCACCTCGGGCACGGCGCCATCGACCAGGCGGAGGGGCAACTCCGCGGCCTCCGCCGGCGACAGCTCGGCGTAGAGGGAGCGAAGCTGCGCGACATCGGCCGCGACGGCAGGGCGCAGCTGCACCGGCGCACCGTCGGCCAGCACGGCATCGGTCACCTGGTGGGCCGGGTGATCCGGGCCGACCTCCGCGTCCGCCACCGTGTCTCCTCTCGTCCGCCGAAAGGTGCGCAGGGCACGAAAGGAGCGAAAGGCACCGGCAAATCGATGGAAGGCCAACGTGAATCATAGGCTGACACGCATGGATGGCGGCAGGGTGTCCCCGGGTGAGCCGCGTTGGCTCCGGGAGAGCGAACGGACCGCCTGGCGTGGTCTCATCGGCGTCATGACCCGCCTGCCCGCCGCGCTTGACGCGCAGCTCCGCCGGGACGCGGGCCTCAGCCACTTCGAGTACTCGGTACTCGTCGGTCTCTCCGAGGCTCCGAACCGAACCCTCGCGATGGCCCGGCTGGCGGAGTTCACCTGCGGCTCGCTCTCCCGGCTCTCGCACGCCGTCAAGCGCCTGGAGGGCCGGGGCTGGGTGCGCCGCACCCCATGCCCCGCGGACGGGCGGGTCACCAACGCCACGCTCACCGACCTCGGCTTCGAGAAGCTCGCCGCATCCGCCCCGGGTCACGTCGAGACGGTGCGCGATCTCGTGGTGGAGGCGCTCTCCCGCGACCAGCTCGATCAGCTCGGGGCCATCTGCGGTCAGATCCTCGACCGGCTGGACACCGCCCCGCCCTTCGGGCACCAGGAGCCCTGATTCGGTCCGGGCACTGCCCCGGTCTCGCCCCCGCGTCGACCTGGCGCTAGGCGCCGGTTGTCGAGCCCGGGCGCGCGATCATCAGCACGGTGACCACCGTCCACAGCAGGCTGAACAGGCCGGTGCTGATCGCGAGGCCTCTGATGGCGGGCTCCTGCCCGGTGCCGAGCCCGGCGGGTGAGGTGAGCTGCTCCAGCAGCCGCTGCTGGCCGGGGAGCACCGCGACCGCGAGGACGACCGCCGCCACGCCGGTGAGCACGACGGAGACGACCAGCCACGGGTCGCCGAGGACGTTCATGCTCATCGCCGTCGCGATCCCCAGGACCGGCACCGCGAGGCCGATCGCCGCGTAGACGTTGCAGATGCGGTGCAGGGTGGTGACCACACCCGCCGAGCCGGGTTCGCGCAGCGCCGAGCGGACCGCGGGGGCGAACATGCTCGCGGCGATGGTCACCGGGCCTACTGCAATGATCGCGACGAGTACATGGACGCTGAGAAGGAAGATGGTCACGCAAGGCAAGGCTAAATCCCGAACCGCCCGCTCCGGCCGTGACGACCGTGCCCGGCATGGCTGCGGTCCGGCCCGGCCCTCCCGGACATCTGGCCCTTGACCGTCCCGTGCCGGTCGGGTGCCGAGCCGGGCCAGCGCGCAGGGCCAGGCCAGGCCGCTGCGGGTGCCGGGCCGTTGCGGGTGCCGGGCCGGGCCGGGCTTCGGGTGACGCCGAGCGCCTTGGGTGACACGGCTGTCTGATCAGCGGGATATCGCGGCCGTTGGGGCGGCCGCGGGGCCTGGCGGGCGGCGGCTCCGGGCCGGTACCGGGACCGCGCCGTACCGGCTGTTCGACGTCCACGATCCCGCGTGCGGGCGCCTTGGCTGGTGACGATCCCGCCGCGGTGCGGCGACCGGGCCGCCGGCATCCCGCAGGCCGCCGCGGTAACGGGGCTACCTGGGCTTTCAGCGCGCCGGTAGGCCCCGCGGCAGCCGTCGCCCACCCGTGGGGCGTGGTTCCGCGAGGATTCGCCGACAGCGACTGAAGGGCTTTGTGTGTCCTTCGCTCGCAGGGGTTGCGGCCCCTGCGTCACCGTGGTCGTCAAGACGTCTTGGTAGGAGACACAAGAAGCCCTTCAGGCGCGCGATCGGCACTCCCGCGCCCGCGCCCGAAACGCTGACCACCACCGTCAGATCACCGAATGCACCCGCCGAGAACCCGCAGGCGCCTCCGCCGTGCGCCAGCCCGCGCCGTCCGCGCATCCGCTGAGAACCAGCCCGCGCCGTCCGCCCCGCGCCCGCCCAGCGCCCGTCGCCCCGCGTCCCGCGCCCGTTCAGGCGTCCCGCGGGGGAAGCGCGTCGAACACCGCGGACCGCTTCTCCGTGCGGGCAGTCAGCGCCTCGGCCAGACCAGGCCCTTCGAAGGCGATGTCCATCTGCCGCAGCGTGTCAGTGAGCGCGTCGTCCTGGGANCGNTCGAGGTCCTGGTAGACCTGCTTCTTGATGGTCGCCAGCGAGAACGGGGAGCAGTTCTCCACCAGGTCCCGCGCGTAGGCGATCGCGGCCTCCCGGACCGTGCCGTNGGGCACCACCTTGTGCACGAGACCGATCCGGGCGGCTTCCTGGGCGTCGACGGTGCGTCCGGTGAGCAGCAGATCCATCGCGGGCTGNAGGCCGATCACCCGCGGCAGCAGCCACGAGACGCCGTACTCGGCCGCGAGTCCGAGGCGGGAGAACGCGGTCGCGAGCTTCGCCGACTCGGCGGCGATGCGGATGTCGCTGCCCAGCATGTAGGCGAAGCCGATGCCCACCGCGGCGCCGTTGACGCCGACGATCACCGGCTTGCGCAGGCTCAGCGCCAGCGAGGGCAGGTCCTCCCGGGCGGGCACGAACTTCTTGATCGTCTCGGCGCCGCCGCGCAGCACCTCCAGGTCGGCGCCCGAGCAGAAGCCCGGCCCCGCGCCGGTCACGACGATCGCGCGGACCCGCGGGTCGTCATCCGCTCCCCGCAGCGCCTCCGCGTAGGCGAGCGCCATGGTCGCGGTGATCGCGTTGCGCGCCTTCGGGCGGTTGAAGGTGATGACACAGACGCCATCGAGGATCTCGGTCAGGATCTCGCTCTCATCGGCCTCTGTCGTCACGCTCTCCGCCTCCGTCTTCATGTCATCCGCTTCATGTCATCCGCGGGAACCGCCGCGCCCCGCGCGCTCCGCCGGAACCGCGGGAACCACCGCGTCCCACCGCGTCCCGCGCGCCGCGTGCGTCAACAGTCACCCGCAGCCTAGGAGATCGTCCTCCTCCGGTGCCCGGACATGTGACGGAGCGCGGTGGGCGGCGCGCGCGATCACCCGCGGCCCGGGAACAGCGAACCACCCGCGGCCCGGAGTCAGACCCCGCCGCGGGTCAGCGTGGCGGTGTCCCGGCGCCCCGCGGTGGATCGGGCGGCTCCGGCGGCACGTCCCGTGTAGCCACTCAGTGCCTCCAGCCGGGGCTCCTCGCCGCCGACGGACCGCAGGGTCGCGGCGAACTTCGTCAGACCGATCATGAGGGCGGTCAGGGCGACCCACAGGATGGCGAAGGAGTAGGTCGGATGGTGGTGCGCCGCCGCCCAGAAGGCGACACCGAGCGACATGGCCCCGACCGACAGCGGGACCCACCAGGTCCCCTCGTGAACCGCGTGCCGCTGCGAGAACGCCGTGAGCAGAGCGTGGATCCCCACCGCCAGCAGGGCCCATGCCGTGATGCGGGCGACCACGACCAGCGTCGGTCCGGGCCAGGCGAGCGCCACGATTCCCACGGCGACCATCGCCACCGCGAGGGCGGCGTGGGTCGGCTTCCAGTCCCGGCCGGACGCCATCATCGTGACGACCTCGCCCAGGGCGCCGAGCAGCAGCGTGATCCCGAGCAGGATCGCGAGCGACTTGCCGGTCGTCAGCCCGAACATCGGGATGGCCAGGGCGAAGAGGGCCCAGCAGACTCCCAGCGCGAGCAGTACCGGGCCGAGCTTCGCCGCCATGGCGGAACCGCCCGCGCCGTCCTGGCCGCGCTCGCGGCCCTGGACCGCCTGACCCGGGTACCCGCGACCCCGCTGTCCCTGCTGTCCCTGACCGTTGTGGCCCTGACCGTGCTCGTGGGCCGGCGCGGCTTCCGCTCGCCCGCCTGCCGGCACGCCCGGCAACCCGGTCCCGGAGGACGCGGTTCCCGACGGTCCGGTTCCCGGCAGCCCGGTTCCCGACAACCCGCCGCCCGGCTGGCCCCCGGCTGACGCGCCCGGTTGTCGGGCGCTGGTGCGCACACCGCGCCGGTCGTCCTTCGGACCTCCTGTGTTGCCTGATGCAGCCATGAAGTCATCCCTCCCGCGGAGTGGTGGTTGTGCGACTCGTCCTCCCTCTCACCTGCCCTCAGTCCGGGGTTCCGTACCGTACGTAGTGAGATCAATCCCTACGGTTGCGGCAAGGGGTGTCTCGCGCGCTCCCGCGGGGATCGGTTGCCCGTGTCGGCCGACTGCCGCCAACCTGATGACCGGTGGTCAGCCAGCGGCCGCGGCGAGGAGACGGCGTGAAGATCGATTTCCAGTTGTCCGATGACATCACCTCGACCTCGACCGACGCGGTTCAGGTCGAGAAGGAGGGCTACGCCGGCGCCTGGGTCGGAGAGACCCGGCACGACCCCTTCATGCAGTGCCTGCAGGCCTCGAGCGTGACCAGCTCGATCACCGTCGGCACCTCGATCGCGATCGCCTTCGCGCGCACGCCGATGACCCTCGCGAACCTGGGCTACGACCTGGCCCAGTACAGCGAGGGCCGGTTCGTCCTGGGCCTCGGCTCGCAGATCAAGCCGCACATCGAACGGCGCTTCTCCATGCCGTGGTCGCACCCCGCGGCGCGGATGCGCGAGCTCATCCTCGCCATCCGGGCGATCTGGGACTGCTGGCAGAACGGCACGAAACTCGACTTTCGGGGTGACTTCTACACCCACAGCCTCATGACGCCCTTCTTCACCCCGAAGCCGCACGCCTTCGGCCCGCCCCCGATCTACCTCGCCGGCGTGGGGCCGGGGATGACGGAGGCCGCCGGCGAGGTGGCCGACGGATTCTTCGTGCACCCGTTCAGCACGATGCGGTACATCGAGGAGGTGACGATCCCGGCGTTGCTGCGTGGCCGGGCCAAGGCGGGCCACCAGGACCTGGACGGCTTCACCATCTGCGGCCCCTCCTTCGTCACGATCGGCCGTACGGAGGAGGAGATGAGCCGCGCGATCGCGGCGACCAAGAAGCAGATCGCGTTCTACGGCTCGACTCCCGCCTACCGCGCCGTCCTGGAGACGCACGGCTGGGGCGACGTGCAGCCGGAGCTGACCGCGCTGTCCAAGCAGGGCCGCTGGGACGACATGGCTGGCCTGATCACCGACGAGATGATGGCGGAGTTCTCCGTCATCGGATCACCCGAGGAGGTCGGGCGGGGTCTCAACGACCGGATCGGTGGTCTCTACTCCCGCGCGTCGCTCTACGACTCCGGCGGCTCGAACCGCGCGCACTGGCCCGCCGTCATCGACGCGGCGAGCTGACCCGGTCGAGGCGGGCAGGTGGAGGAACCGGTGGGTAGATGAGTGCTCCGCCCGCGAACCTGCCGCTGCACCCGCGGCGCGGCATCCACGACCCGACCGCGGGGAGCCCGGCCCGCCGTCCCGGGTCGGTGCGGCGCACGATCACGATCGACGCACTGCGCCCGGACGGTGCCGGCGGCAGCCTGCGGCTGGTCGGCCGGGGGCGAGACCTGGTCACCGGCGCGGACGCCGCCGCGGAGGTGGCGGCAGAGGCATCCGTCCGGTTCGAGATCGCGCCGGCGGGCCCGCGCGAGGTGCTCGGCGTCGAGAGCGAACCGGCGGTGCCCGCGCTCCGGCCGCTGGTCGGCACGAGCACCGTCACCGGCTTCCGCCGCCGGCTCGTGGAGCTCGCGCCGGATCTGGGCGCCGCACACCCGCTGCTGGAGAGCCTGCTGGACGACGTCCCGGTGAGCTCGCTCGTCTCCGGGTACGCGCTGGGCCGAATGGGGGCCGCCCAGCCGAACGGGCGGTTCATGCTGGCCCTGGCGGACCAGTGCGCCGGCTGGGCGCGGGGCGCGACCATCGTCGAGGCCATCGAGCGGGACGGCCTGCCGCCCACCGTCACCGGGCCGACGGCGCCGTCGGTGCACAACCCGGAGGACCCCCTGGGCTGGCACGAGGCGCCTCCGCTCCCGCCGCACGGCATGCGCCGGCTCCGCCGCCTGGACGTCCTGCCGGGGCCGACCCGGGGCACCTGTGACCTCGACGTCCTGTTCCGGGACAGCTACCAGTCGGACGGCGGGCCGGAGACCGTGATTCACGAGTACACGGTGGCCGCCCGCCTGGACCTCGCCACGATGACCTTCACCGAGATCGCCTCGGTGCCGCGCGTGCTGCCCTGGGTGGAGTGCCCGCTGGCGGCCGCGAGCGCCGCCAGGCTGACCGGGGTCGCCGTCGCCGACGTGCGCGACGTGGTGCGGGAATCGCTGCGGGGAACGAGCACCTGCACCCATCTCAACGACACCCTCCGGTCGCTGGCCGGCGTGCCGGGGCTCGTCGCCGTCATGCCCGGGCCGACTTCCGCGCGGTTGGCGTGACGCCGCCGACCGCAGGAGAGTGGTTCTGGTCGTCCGCACCTTCCNGGGGAGTTCTTCGTGGGTAGCCGAAACTTCGAGACAGACGTGGTCGACAAGGTCGCCTGGCTGGTGTTGTCCAGGCCGGACGAACTCAACACCCTCCGCCAGGACTTCTGGCAGGAGTTCCCGCGGGCCGTCACCGAGCTGGCGGCGGACGGCGGTGTCCGCGCGCTCGTCATCTCGTCGACCGGGCGGCATTTCACCGCCGGTCTGGACCTGGCCGCTTTCGGCAGCGGTGACCTTTTCTCGGACGGTGAGCCGGCGCGGGTGAACCTCGCCCGCCGGCTGCTGGTCCGCAGGATGCAGGACGCGCTCACGGTGCTGGAAAGAATCCGCGTCCCCGTCCTCGCGGCGGTGCAGGGCGGATGTATCGGTGGCGGCGTCGACCTGGTGACCGCCTGCGACATGCGATACGCGACCGCCGACGCGTTCTTCGCGGTTCAGGAGACGAAGGTCGGGCTCGCCGCGGACCTCGGGACGCTACAGCGCCTTCCCAAGATCATTCCGGATGGGGTCGCCCGGGAGCTGGTCTACACCGGCCGCCGGATGCCGGCGCAGCGCGCACTTTCCGTCGGCCTGGTGAACGAGGTCTTCCCGGATCAGGAGGCGATGCTCCGCGGTGTCGGGGAGATCGCCGCGGAGATCGCCGCGAACAGCCCGCTGGCCGTGTGGGGCAGCAAGGAGATGCTGCTGTACGCACGGGACCACAGCGTCTCCGACGGGCTTAACTACCTGGCGACCTGGCAGGCCGGTGCCCTGCAGGCCGGCGACGTCATGGAGTCGATCCAGGCGCGGGTGGAGCGGCGGACCCCGGAGTACCCGGACCTCCCGCCGCTCTCGCCGCCGCAGTAGAACCGCGGTCCGGCGCCGACCGCGCGCTCGGCAGCGCTGCTCGGCAGCGCTGCTCGGCAGCGCTGCTCGGCAGGCCCGGTCAGCCGCTCGACGGCTCCTCGTCGCCGCTGAGGTCACCGCTGAGGCCGCCGTCGAGCGCCCGGGACGGTGCGGGCAGCTCGGCTTCGACGGTGGCGCGGCCCTCGTCGAAGCCGAGCAGGCCGGCGATCTGGCTGCTCTCGGGCAGCGGGTCCTCGTAGGACCAGGCCACGTCCTCGACGACGACCCCGTCGACGACCGCGGTCCAGTAGGAGGCCGTCCCCTTGTAGGGGCAGTAGGTCGTGGTCGGGCTCGGGCGGAGAATTGTCCGGTCGACCTGGTCCGGGTGGACGTACAGCCGCGGTGCCAGCGCGGTCTCGTAGAGGGCCACCGTGTCGGAGGTGTCCACCAGCACCCTGCCGGCGACGCTGACGTGCAGCCGGCGGGTCGAGCGCAGGCAGTCGATCCGGTGGTAGGGGTTGCGCGGATGGCCGAGCATCCGCTCCTCCTCCTCGTACCATTCGTCCACCGCGTCCCACGGGACCCGGACATGCCCCGGCGCGGCCGGCTCGGGCTCACCGCCCGGCAGCCGGACGTCCGCGGCGGGAAACGCGTAGGCCGGTGGCTGCCCCGGTACGTGCACGAGCAGCACCCGCTCGCTGTCGACCACCACCGAACCGCCGGCGCGGGCGCGCACCCGGCGCTGGAACGGTTCGACGTAGGTGACCGGGCTCGGCACGGGGGAGCTGAAGCGGCCGGCCGGGCGGGCGGAATGCGGGCCCCGTCCGGTGGTGAGGCTCACAGGGCGACCCGGTCGTCCGCGGCGTGCGCCCGCTGGGTGAAACCGCGGAGCATGGCGTCCACGGTGAAGGACGCGATCAGCCCGCCGGACTCGTCGCGGACCCGGCATTCCGAATGGGTCATTCCGTCACCGGCGAAGGTCGAATGATGGTGGTAACGCAGCCACCGGTCGGCGCGGACCGTGGAGTGGAAGGAGATGGCGATGGCGTTGATTCCCATCGACAGTGTGCGGTGGGCCTGGCTCTGACCGACACCGGCGTGCGGGCGCAGCGCCGCGGCGATGGAGATGTGCCCGGTGAACTGGGCCAGCAGCCCGGCGTGCAGATGCGGGTCGTCGGGAACCTCGCGGAACCTGACCCAGGTGTCGATGACCGGTGGCCCCACCGGGGCGTCCGGGTCGTCCGTGTACGCCGAGTCGACCATCCTGATGTCCCGGCCGGTGACCGACATGTCGTAGGGCTCGCTGTCGTACGGCCCGGCGGCCGGCTCGGGCGGGGCCGCGTGGCGGACGACGTCCGGTGCGGTGCTGTCGAGGAGCAGGGTGCCGCTCGCGCGCCGCCGCCCGCCCTGCGACACGTGCACCGCCAGGGTGGAGAAGCTGCGGCCGGTGCTGAGCTCCTCGACCTCGAACTCCAGCGGCTCGCGGGCGTCGGCCGCCCGGTAGAAGACCATGTGCGCCGACACGACCCGCCGCTCGGGCGCGTGCCGGCCGGCCGCGACGACCGCCTGCCCGAGCATCTGGCTGCCCTCGACGACCGGCCGCCGGACGTCCGCCAGCGCCGTGCTGACGTAGCGGCGCTCACCGGCGGGCCGGATGTTCATGATGTCGATCAGATCCGCCGCGTCCCCCCAGGTGGGGAACCGCTTGATCGTGATGTCGCGGTCCGCGTCACCGGCGGCGGCGTCGACCACCTCCACGCGGACGCGGTCGTGGTCGAAGGCCACGAGGTCGGTGAGCCAGTCGAGGCCCGGCGCCGGCGAGGTGAAGGCCCACGCGGCGTCCTGGCCGTCGACGGTCTCCTCGCCGGTGGAGCCGTACCAGTGGGAGGCCGCGGCCGGGACCTTTCCCTCCAGCGTCCAGAGCCGGGCCCCGCCCTTCACCGGGCAGTCCACCGTGTTCCCGGCGTCGGTGAGGGCCTCGGCGCGCACGTCCGCGCGGGGGAAGTAGAGCACGGGAACCTGGCCCGCCTCCTGCACCCGCACCGCGGACGTCGAATCGGCCACCAGGGTGTCACCCCACCAGGCCCGGGCCTGATAGCCGCACGGCTGCCGCGTTAAGGCTGGTTCATGTGCCGACGCCGGGTCGGAATTCACGGGCTCCACGTCACAGGAAGCTAACACCGGGCCGGGGCCGGGACGACTGATCGGCCAGCCCCAGCCGGGCGATCCAGTCGAGGACGAGCCCGTTGAACGCCGCCGGGTGCTCCTGGTGCAGCCAGTGGCCGCCGGGGAGGATGTGGACGGCGTCGGCGGGCCCGGTGGCCACGCCCCGTTCCCACTCGGCCCGCCCGGCCTGCCGCTCGGAGTGGACCGCCAGCACCGGGCAGCCGCGCCGACGCAGGTAGTCGGTGCTCTGGCTCCGCCGCCCGAACTGGTCGTCGTCCAGCCACATGCCGGCGAGGGCCGAGCGGGCCACGTCGGTCGGGGTGCCGAGGGCCCGGCGTCGATGCCACGTGGTGAGGTGCCGGGGCGCCTCCGGGCCGGCGAGCGCTTCCAGGTACCGCAGCAGCCGCCGCTCGGAGCCCGGCGCGCCGAGGTCGCCCAGGGTCCGCGCGGTCCGGTCCGCCTCGGCGTCGGTGAGCCCGTAGGCGGGCTCGACGGCGACGACGGCGCGGACGAGGCCGGGCTGCTCGACGGCCAGCGCGCTGGCGACCATCGCGCCCAGGGAGTGCCCGACGGCGATCACGCCGCCGGTGGCGGCCGTGACCCCCACGTGGCGCAGGAGCGCGGCGGCGTCCGCGGCGAGCACCCGCGGTCGGAGCCCCTTCGAGCCGGCCGAGCGCCCGTGCCCCCGCAGGTCCGGCGAGATCACCCGGTGCCGGTCGAGGAAGGCCGGGATCTGCAGGTTCCAGTCGTGCGAGTCGCAGCACCAGCCGTGGATCAGCAGCAGCGGCGGCCCCCCGGCGGCCGGGCCCGGCGCGGGGTCGTCGGTGAAGAACAGCCTTGTCTCGACCCCCAGGTCGAAGTACGGCATGGGCAGTCCCCGCTCCCTGACGACACTCGCTGCCTGAACGACGATCCGTACACGGCCGGCGTTCCCGGGCCAACCCCTGGCGCTGGTTGCGGGGAAAGCGGGCCGCCGGGCGCCGGGCAGCCCAGCCCGGCCCGTGAGCTTGGCCACGTCCGGCTTCGGGTATCCAGGGCGGTGTCGATCGCGTCAGGGCCGGTCAGCGCGGAAGGAAGGTCACCCGGACGGTACCGGCGGTGCTCAGCCGGCCCGGTCGTTGACGGTGCGTGCGGGGGGAGCTGATCTGGACGGATCGCCGACAGCGAGGTCAGCCGGCCGGCTGATAACGGACATGACACCTCAGGTCGGTCCGGATGAGATTCTGGTCCGGCATCATGCCGAGTGGGGAATTTCGGACGCGCCGAGCGCTCCGCGACCCGGAAGATGGTGGGATCATGGCCGCAATTGTGGAGCTGGCGGCGTCGATTGACGGCGTCCCGACCGTGGAGCAGACCGACGCGATGCTGGATGAGCTGCGCCGGTTGCCGCGGGACGCCAAGACGCTCGAGCTGATCGATGGTCTCCTGGAGATCCGAGCACTACTTGGCGCGGTGTGAACCGCACGCGCGCCAAGTAGTTGATCGAATGCTCGGGCTGACCGCCCGACCGGCTGACTACCGGGAGCCGAACGGCTGTCCCAGCTGTCCGCCCGGAACACCCTGACCGGCGCCGAAGCGGTCACCGACGAGGGGGCCCTGGCCCGCGCCGACCCCGGCGAGCTCCTGGAGGCGGTTCTGGACGTACCGCTCGCTGTGGTGCGTCTTGTCCGCGATCCGGGCGACGAGGTCGTTGACGCTGATGGCGGCGTCGAGGTCGGCGGTGCTGACCTGGCCGAACTGGTCAAGAATGCGGTAACGGATCTGCCGCCAGTTCTGCCGCAGCTGCTGCTCGATCTGCTGACGCTGCTGCTGGTCCATTCTGATCTCCTTTTTGATTTCCTGAGCACTCGCCGAAGTAGCTCCGCGGCGGGCGACGCGAACGTTACTTCAGAACGCGCCGGAAAGCTGGACGATCAATGGGTCAGAATGTAACGGTCGGGCTCCGCCGTTGGTCGCAGATATCCGACCGGTCCCGCCTGGAGTTCCTGACCGGATCCCCTCGGACCAACGCGGTCAGTCAACGGGTTCGAGGACGAAGACGGGAATCTCGCGGTTCGTCTTCTTCTGGTATTCCGCGTAGTCGGGCCAGGCGGCGACGGCGCGTTCCCACCAGAACGCCTTCTCCTCCCCGGAGACCTCACGGGAGACCATCTCCTGGCGGACCGGGCCGTCCTGTAGCTCCACCCGGGGATGGGCGACGATGTTGTGGAACCACACCGGGTGGCTGGGGGCGCCACCGAGCGAGGCGACCACGGCGTAGCGGCCCTCGTGCTCGACGCGCATCAGCGGCGTCTTGCGGATCTTGCCCGACTTCGCCCCGACCGTGCTCAGGATGACCACCGGGGCGCCGCGCTGCGTCGTGCCGCGGGTGCCCCCGGAGCTCTCGTACTCCTCGACCTGGGCGCGCACCCATTCGTTCGGGCTTGGTTCGTATTCACCAGTCAACGACATGCATCGAGTCAACACCGCTGGTAGGGAGTGCCTTCCCGTCCGGCACCGCGGGAGTGTCGCGTGTCGCCGGCCGCCCGCTCGGTGCCCGGCCGGTGGCGGTGCGGCGCCGATGGTGACGTGTGTCCCATCTTTGCGGGCCGTGACGGCTCGCGATCATGCTGTGTTCGAGCCCCGACATCCGTGCCCACCGCCGGGACGGGCCCCGCTGGCTGGCGTCAACGCGCCAACGTGGGGCGGCAGTTTTCCGCCCATAGCCCTTCGGGTGTCTTGCGCGTGGTTCGGCTGGTGGGTGAGGCGGGCCGATCTCCGCCGCGGAGTCGACGTCCCATCCGGCCGGTCGGCAGGGCGGGTCTGGCTGACTGGCGTCCAACTTGGAGTCGGTATGTTCGTTCTGCCTGCGGCTATGTCCCTGAGTCCTGGACGGGAGTTCCGTCCGGATCGACCGTCTGCCGAGGCGTTTGTGTGGACCGGGCCTGGCTGTGGGTGCCGTGATCCGCTCTCCTGGCTGTCGAGGACTCTGGAAGGTGGACCTGTGCTGGTGCGGAAGATGCGAGGGCGGACGCGGTCGTCCCGCGCGGCGCTGGTGACGGCGGCGATGACGGCGGCCGTGGCGGCCGTGGCGACAGCCTGCGGCTCCGGGGGGGCCACCAGCGCGGTGGAGGCGACGGCGCAGAGCTGCTCGACGGGCGTCACCGACGACGAGATCACGGTGGGCATCCTGTTCCCGGACACCGGCCTTCTCTCGCCCCAGTTCACCGGCTACCGCTTCGGGATCGAGGCGCGCCTGGCGGCGGCCAACGCCGAGGGCGGCGTCGACGGGCGGAAGATCACCACGGTGTGGCGGGACGACCGGTTCACGGAGCTCGGCAACCTGGAGGCGACGCAGGACCTGCTCCGCGAGGACGTGTTCGCGATCCTGGAGTACACGGCCTTCTCGGAGAGGTCCGCCACGCTGCTGCACGACGAGGGGGTTCCCGTCCTGGGCGTCGCGGACAGCGGGACCTGGGCGGCGAACGACAACATGTTCCCGCTGGCCTACCAGCTCGACGACAACGACGCGACGACCACCCTGGGTGCCTTCATCCGGGCGCAGGGCGGCACCACCGCGGCCATCGTCTCCACGCCGATCACCGCCTCGGCGCGGCTGTACGCCGAGGGGGCGCGCAAGAGCCTGTCGGCCGCCGGAATCCGGATCGTCTACCAGGACGCCAACGCCGAGGCGTACAGCCCCGAGTCCGTCGAGCGGATCATCCGGAGCGGAGCGGACTCGCTGGTCTCGCTGGTCCCGGCCGACTTCTACACGGCGATCCTGGCCGAGGCGTCCAGGGTCGGGCGGCCGTACACGGTCGCCATCTCACCGCTGACCTACGACGCGAACCTGCTCAACACCGAGACCGCCCGGGCGCTGGCCGGCACCTACTCGCCGGTGGGCTTCCAGGTGATCGAGCGGAACCAGGCGGCGCAGCAGGCATACCTGACGGCCATGACCACCTACGCGCCCCAGATGCAGCCCGCGACCCAGCTCAGCTCCATCTACGGCTACATCGCCGCCGACATGTTCCTGCGCGGGCTGCAGACGCAGGACGGCTGCCCGACTCGCGCGGGGTTCATCCAGGGGCTGCGCGGGGTGACCGACTACGACGGCGCCGGGCTGCTCAACCAGAAGATCGACTTCTCGGCCGCCGAGCGGCTGGTGGACGTGTGCACCGACTTCATCCGCGTCGCGCCCGACGGTGACGCCTTCGAGCCCGTCGGCGCGGGCCCGCTGTGCGGGGAGCCGGTGCGCGGCGCCGCGTCGACCGGAGCGGGCTGAGCGGGCTGTGCGGGCCGGCCACGCCCGTCAGCTGCCGAGGGTGAGGGCCGGCCAGGCGGCGCGCAGCGGCGGGAGCAGGGGGAGCGACAGCGCCTGGCTCGCCGAGACCCACGTCCAGTCGGCCGTCTCCCAGTTGGTCGCGGTGGGCTCGAACACGGTCGCCACGTTCAGGACCAGCGTCGTGTAGGCCCAGCTGCCGTGATCGTCGACGTACTCGTGGGCGGGGACGGGCCCGCGGGGGACGTGCGCGGGCAGGGGGCCGAGCTCCTCCTCGGCCTCCCGCAGTGCCCCGTCCAGGGGCGACTCGCCCGGCAGCAGCGCGCCGCCGGGCACCGCCCAGGTACCGCCCTGGTGCGACCGGGGGTGGCGCAGGACGAGCAGGTATCTGGGCTCGCCGAGGTCGGCCGCGCGCAGGAGCACCCCCGCCGCGCCGAGAGCGCCCCAGTGCTGGCAGCCGCGTGAGCAGAGCACAAAGCGTTCCACCGTCCCAGCTTGCTCCCACGGACGGTCGCCGCGGGCGCCGAGCGGGTGATTGCGGCGTCAACGCTGAATGGTGCGCTCCGGCGGGTCAGTGCCGGCGGGTCAGTGCCGGCGGGCCAGTGCCGACTGGTCAGTGCCGGCGGGGCAGGCGTAGCCGACCCAGGCGCCCCGCTCCGGCCGGCGGCCGGGCAGCCGTGCCCTGACCGCGCCGGCGGCGGCGGTACACCCGCACGGCGGCGGTGGGCAGGTCGAGGCGCACGGTCTCCCCGCGCGGCGACACCGCCCGCGCCGGGGGCCGGGCGCGCCCGCCGAAGGGTGCCGCGTCGGTGTCGAGGACCGGCCGCCAGCGCCGGCCGGCCAGCGCCGGATGGGTCAGCACGTATCCCGCGGTGGGCTCGTCGCGCAGGCTGGCGACGACCAGGAACTCCTCGTCGCCGGCCCAGCGCCGGAACGCCAGGACCCGGCCCACGTCATCCGTCGCCACCACCTCGACGCCGCCGGAGCGCAGCGCCGGGCTCCCCAGCCGGAGGCCGACGAGCACCCGGTAGCAGGCGAACAGGCCGGCGCCACGGCCGGCTCGCAGACCGGCGAGATCTTCCTTGGCCTCGGCGAACGTGTCGTGCAGGTAGGGCCGCGCGGCGCCCACCTCGTCGCCCATCAGGAACAGCGGCGTCCCGGGGGAGAGCAGGGTGAGGGCCGCGACGCACCGCAGGCGCGCGAGCGCGTACCAGGCAGTCTCGCCGGCCAGCGGTGCGTGGTCGACGGCGACGAGGATGTTGCGTGCCGAGTGCCGCGAGTTGCCCGCCTCGTCATGGCTCTCGGTGTAGACCACGGCCCGGTCCGCCGCCGCGGTGAGCGCGGTGGCGAACAGGCCCATCGCCAGCGGGCCCGTCTGGTCGCGGCCCGCGGTGTGGAGCAGCCGGGCGTACTCGGGGCCCTCGTCCTTGTCACCGATCAGGTGGTGGTAGAAGTCCACGTACCAGCGCGCGTCGAACCCCAGGCCGCCCTGTTCGGCCGGTCTGGTGACCTCGGCCCAGCCGGAGTGGTCCTCGGCGATCAGCATCACCCCCGGATCCACCAGGCGCAGCGTCTGGCACAGCTCACGCAGGAACTTGCGCCCGGCGATGTTCGCGGCGGCGACCGGGCTCCCGTCGGCGTGCAGGCTGTTGTAGGCGTGGATCGAGGTGGTCTGGTCCACCCGCAGCCCGTCGATGTGGAAGTCGTCGATCAGCGCCACCGCGCTGGCGATGAACAGCGCGCGCACGTTCTCGTCGTGGTAGCGCGGCGCCCAGCCGGAGGAGACGTTGTCGAGATACCCGCCCTCCGGATGCGGATGGTCACTCTCGGTGCCCTCATACCAGTAGTAGCTGTTGCGGCTGGGCACCCGGCTGTCGTACTGCCAGACGGAACGCGCGGCGTTCGGGCTGTAGTGGTTGTAGACGACGTCCATCAGCACGGCGAGGCCGCGCCGGTGACAGGCCCGCACGAACGCGCGCAGCCCCTCGCGCCCGCCGGCGCTCTGTTTGACCGCCAGGAAGTGCGAGCTGCCGTAGCCCCAGGACCGGGTCCCGCTGAACTCGGCCATCGGCAGCAGCTCGACGGCGTTGACACCCAGGTCGGTCAGATAGTCCAGCAGCGCCAGCGCGTCGGCGAACGTGCCGGCGCCGGTGTGCCCGAAGCCCAGCGCGCCCACGTGCAGCTCGTAGATCACGAGATCCTCGACCCGGCGGGGGACGGGCCGCGCCGGGTCGAACTCCTCGGCCCAGAACCGCCCGTCCTCGCGGGTGTCGACGACCATCGAGCAGCTGACCGCGCCGTCGAGGTCCGCCGCCGGGCCGTCGTAGTGCGCGCCGCAGGGGTCCGTGTCGCCGGTGCCGCACTGGCGCACCGAGTAGGGGTCGGAACGCCACGCGACCGAGCCGTCGTCGCGCACCACTCGGTAGGCGTAGCGGCGCCCGACCCAGTCCGCGAAGCCGGGAGCCGCGGCCTCCCACCAGCCGCCGGGGACCGGGCGCATCGGCAGCCGGGTGAGCAGCCCGTCCTCGCCGTGACCGTCGTCGGCGATGTAGCCGCTCGGCCCGGCGAAGGCGACCTCCACAGCCCGCGCGTGCGGCGCCCAGACCCGGAACCGGATCCGTTCCCCGGCGTCGGCGTCGGCGTCCGCATCGCTATCGGCGTCGGCGCTCGGCGCCAGCCGCCGCGCGCCGTTGTGCCGGTGGCTGGAGAGCCGGAACTCCGCCCGCGTCACCGGACCGTCGCCCGGGCGGATCACGACCTGGCGGACCTGTGCGGTGGCCTGCGGGTCGGCGAGCTCACCGGGGATCGCCCACACCTGAGCCCCGTCCGGACGGACCAGCCGGACGCCCCAGTCGGCCGTCCACGGGTGGCTCGCGTCCAGCGTGACCGAGGCCCGGAAGGCGGCGCAGCCGTCGTCGGCCGTGAAGCGCTCCATCGGGGCCACGGACCAGTCCGCGGCGGGGCGGCCGGCCCCGTCCCAGCTCCCGACGAGCAGCGCGTCGTGCGCGATCGGCCGGCCGACCCCGGTGCGGTAGACGAATTCGACGCGAACGGTGCCCGCTGCCTGCGGGGCGTCCTCGTGCTGGTGGGTACGGTGCTCTGTCGTCACCGGGGGTACCCGGCCTGTGCCTGAGCCTGTCCCTGCATGACCGACCAGAATGTCACCTTGAAGGCGGTTTATGGCGCGACGGGGTCACCCATCCGAATAGTTCGGGATCCTCCGGGTCGCTTCCCGCCGGCGCAGGTGCCAGGCGATGGCCACGCTGGTGGCCGCCGCCCAGACACACCACAGCGAGATGACGGCCTCGGTCGAGACCCAGGCCAGCCCGGCGAGGGCCACCAGGTTCGCCGCGCCGAACCGGCGCAGGAACCGCCGGCCGGAAAGCAGGAGCACGCCACAGGTGCTCACCAGGTACAACGCGATCGGGACGGCGCCCGCCCACAGGTCGACGGAGTAGGTGATGTGGTGGCGGTCGGCGCGCGCCCGCACCGGGCCGGCCACCAGCGCCGCCGCCAGCCAGCAGGCACACACCACGCCCGCCGCCAGGGTCACGGCGCCCGCCCGCCGCCGGGCCGGCACCCGTTCCTGCGTGAGCATCATCACCGGGACGTAGATCGGCAGGATCACGAAGGCGAACGCCAGGTAGACGGCGGTCGCGCCGGTACGTACCGCCGAACTCGTGCCGGCGTCGCCGAGATCGCCGCGGACGCCCCACCAGACGAAGGCCTCGACGAGGGTGTGCACGGCGAACAGGGCCGGAAGGGCGGCGAGCGGCCAACTGGCCCGGCCGTGGGCATGGCGCAGGGCGTCGACGCCCACCGCGCCGATCACCGCGGCCGCCACCACATCCGCCTCGGGTGCGAAGCACATCGGCCCACCGGTCCCCTCGCGCGCCGGCGCGCCGCAGCAGGCGTCGGCGCTGTCTCCCCTGGTGTCCAAGGGAAACAGCGCCGACAGATGATCTTATTTCAGGAAGGTCTCAGCCAGTTCGGTCACCCACTCAGGGAGGCGGTGGAATCCAGCGCCGTGCCGGCGCCCGAGGTGCCCCCGACCACGTAGATGTGACCGTCACCGCCGGTGGCGGCGCCGTGGCCGGCCCGGGTCGCCAGCGCACTGCCCGAGCCGGCGGACCACTTGTCGTCGTCCGGCGTGAACACCTGCGTGTCGCCGACGACGTCGCCGCTGCTGTCGCGGCCGCCGATCACGTAGACCCGACCGTCGGGTCCGGTGGCGCCCGCGGCACTGGCGACACCGGTCGGCAGGTCGGCGACCTGCGCCCACGAGCCGGACGCCGCGGAACCCGAGCCGGGGGTGTAGGCGTAGACGTCAGACGACGCGGCCTTGCCGCTGGTGGACTCCAGGCCGCCCGCGGCGAGGATCCGGCCGTCCGGCAGGCCCGTCAGAACGGGGGCCGCGTTGGCCGACGGCGGGGCCGGGGCGGTGGACCAGGACTGGCTGTCCGGGTCGTAGATGGCCAGCGTCGAGGCGTCCAGGACGTAGATCTTTCCGTCGGAGCCGCGGGTCGCGCTCGGGTCGCCCATCGGCTTCGGCAGCGAGGGAGCCGCGGTCCAGCCGCCGCTGGACGGTGTGTACACCTCCACCTTGTCGGTCGCGGCGCCGCTGCCGTTGCCGCCGGTGCGGCCACCGATCGCGTAGATGTGGCCGTCAGTGTCGGTCGCGGCGGCCAGGTGGCTGCGCGCGGTGGGCAGCGCCGGCCCGTCGGACCAGGAGCCGCTCTTCGGGTCGAACACCTGGACGGTGTCCACCGGTGCCCCGGCCGCCCCGGCGCCACCCGCGCCCGGTGAGGCCGTGGTCGGGGAGGCCGTCGGGCTCGCGGGCGTGGTGGTGGTCGTCGTGGTCGGCGTCGAGGTCGGCGTCGAGGTCGTGGTCGACGTCGCCGGCGAAGAAGTAGTCGTTGTCGTGGTGCCGGGGAGGTCGTCACTCGGGTCGGTCGGCGTGCCGCCGTTGTAGGCGGCCGGCGTGAGGGTCACCCCGGGGGTCGTCTCCGAGCCGCCGCCGGGGCTGGTCCCGGGCGGGCTCGTGGTGGGTGTGGTGGCTGGCGAGGTCGTGGTGCCCGGGGCAGTCGTGGTGCCCGGGGCAGTCGTGGGCGTGCCGGTGGTCCCGGCCCCGCCGCCGCCCGCGGCGGTCGTCTCGCCGCCGATGGCGAAGATCCGCCCGTCGCAGCCCGTGGTCGTCGCGAGGTGCGTGCGCCCGGTGGGCAGGTCGGCGACGCTGTCCCAGTTCTTCAGCGGCCCGGCGACCTCCGGAAGCGCGGGGCAGTCGCCGGCTGCGCCGCCGGGCGACGGACTTGCCGTCCCGGTGGGAGAAGGGCTCGCTGTGCCGGTGGGTGATGGGCTCGTGGTGCCGTTGGGTGACGGCGTGCCGGTCTGCGTCGCCGGACTCGTCGGCAGCGCGTCGGCACCGGGCGCGAGCAGCGCCGGGGTGGCCAGGGCCGCGGTCAGTGTGGCGGTCAGGACGAACGCACGGGACGCACAGCGCTGGGATGTTCGTGACCAGCTCATGGGTTCCCCCCTCCGAGGCCCCGAGCGGGACCGGACCATTGGGTGGACGTCGTGTGGGTGGACGTCGTGTGCCGCGCGATCGGTGATCGGTGATCCCTGATCGGCGGCGAACGAGGGCGAATCAGCTCTGGTCGGCCGGGGTTGTCGGCGCGACAGGGGCAGCGGTGAGCACGGAGTGTCTTCCCTATGTTTCGAAGAGTAGTCATCGCTGTGGGTGGCTTCGCCGGATCACCCTCCGCAGGCGTCGACGGCGGGCACGGCCCCGCCGACGGGTACCCCCGGCGCCGTAGGCTGGCTGCGCCGCGGCGGGCGGGCATGGCCCACCAGCGTCGGCGGCCGGGAACGAAAGGCGGCACATGACGGGCGGGCGCGGGTTCAAGGCCCTGAACAGGGCGCACCGGATCCTGATGAGGACGACCCGCGGCCGGCTGGGCTGGCGGGCCGGCGGCATGCCCGTCCTGGAGATCACCACGACCGGGCGCCGCAGCGGGAACCGGCACACGATCATGCTCACCTCGCCGCTGCGCGACGGTGGTGCGATCGTGCTCGTGGCCTCCCGGGGCGGCGACGACCGGCATCCCGACTGGTACCTCAACATCTGCGCCCATCCCGACGTCGACATCCGGGAGAAGGGCGGTTCGTGGCGACCGATGCGGGCCCGCGTCGCCACCCCGGCGGAACGTGAGCGGCTCTGGCCGCGGGTCGTCGCCGACAACCGCTGGTACGAGGGCTACCAGGCGAAGTCGAAGCGGGTCATCCCGCTGGTCCTGGTCGAGCCGCGCTGATGCCGCCCGTGAACGGCGCCGCGGCCGGTGGCGGCGCGAGGGCCGGCACCGGCTGGGGTCTGGCCGACGTGCCCGACCAGAGCGGGCGCACGGCCGTCATCACCGGTGGCAACAGCGGGCTCGGCTTCGAGACGGCGCGGGCCCTCGCCGGGCGGGGCGCCGCGATCGTGCTGGCCTGCCGTGACCTCGCGAAAGCCGGGGAGGCGGCGGCCCGGATCAGGGCCGAGACGCCGGGCGCGGACGTCCAGGTCGAGCTGTTGGACCTGCTCTCCCTCACCTCGGTGCGCACCGCGGCCGAGCGCATTCTGGCGGACCACCCGCGGATCGACCTGCTCATCAACAACGCCGGCGTGATGCTGCCCCCGCCGTGTTCCGGCGCCGGGACACCGGGGCGCACCGACCGGGTCGACGCCGACCGGGCCGTGGATGCCGACCGGGCCGAGCCGGCCGATGGCGTCGAAGGTGTCGAAGGTGTCGAGGCCACGCTGGGGGTCAACCACCTCGGGCACTTCGCGTTCACCGGCCTGCTGCTCGACCGGCTACTGGCCACGCCGCGGTCGCGGATCGTCACCGTGAGCAGCCTGGTTCACCTCGTCGGGCGGATCGACGTCGAGGGGCTGAGCCGGCTGCCCGCCCCGCGCGTGTCCGCGGAAATCGCCCCGGAGGCTGGCCCGGGAAGCGGTCGCGGCGGCCCGCGAAACGGTCGCGCGGGCCAGGGAGGCGGGCGGCTGCCCAGGCCGCGGCTGCACTATCCGCGCTCCAAGCTCGCGAACCTGATGTTCACCTACGAGCTGCAGCGGCGACTGGTCGCCGCCGGCGCCCCGACCAGCGCGCTGGCCGCCCACCCGGGCATCGCCCGGACCGGGCTCACCCGCAACCTCGCCGCCCCGGCGGCGGTGTTCCTGGGCGAGCGCGCCGCGCCGGTGATGTCCTGGCTGGTCCAGAGCCCGCAGATGGGGGCGCTCGCCACGGTGCGGGCCGCTACCGACCCGGCGGCCCTGGGTGGCACCTACTACGGGCCGTCCGGGCTGTTCCGCAGCACCGGGCCGCCGGTCGTCGCCCGCTCCAGCGCCCGTTCGCGTGACAGTGGCCAGCAGCGTCGGCTGTGGGAGGAGTCCGAGCGCCTCACCGGCATCACCTACCGCCTTCCCAGCCGGCCCGACCGGGAGGACGACGCGGTCCGTTGACACGGCCGCACAGCGGAGAGGACGAGGTGGGTTGGGATGGCGGTGCGGGTTCCGGTGATCGCGCTCACCGGGTACCTGGGCGCGGGCAAGACGACCGTGCTCAACAACCTGCTCCGGGCGCCGGGCGCGCGCCTCGGGGTGGTGGTCAACGACTTCGGCGCGATCAACGTCGACGCCGCGCTGGTCAGCGGGCAGGTGGACCAACCGGCCTCGATCGCGGGCGGCTGCCTGTGCTGCCTGCCGGATACCGACGGCCTGGACACCGCGCTGGAGAAGCTGAGCCATCCGCGGCTGCGGCTGGACGCGGTGATCGTGGAGGCCAGCGGCGTGGCCGACCCGCCGGCGCTGGCCAGGCTCATCCGGTTCAGCGGCGTCAACCGGGTGCGCCCCGGTGGTCTCGTCGACGTCGTGGACGCGGCCGCCTACTTCGACACGGTCGATCCGGGCGGCCTGCCGCCGGCCCGGTTCGCGTCCGCCTCCCTGGTTGTGATCAACAAGACCGACCGGGTGCCGGCGGCGACGCGCGCCGAGACGCTGGCACGCATCGCCGCCCGGGTGCGCGAGAGCAATCCGCAGGTGCACATCGTCGACACCACGCTCGGCCGCGTCGACCCACGGCTCGTGTTCGACGCGGCCAGCCCGCACGACCCGGTCGGTGAGCTTCCGCTCGCCGCCCTCGCCCGAGCCGACCAGGAGCACGACCGCGACCACGACCAAGACCACGCCGGCCACGGCACCGCGCCCCATCCACGGGCCGACGCGGTGACCGTGCCCGCCGCGGGGCCGGTCGACCCCGGCCGGCTGGTGGACCTGATCGAGGACCCGCCGGCCGGCGTCTACCGCCTCAAGGGAACGGTGACGGTGAACACCGGACGGAGTCTGCGCGGCCACGTGGTCAACCTGGTCGGGCGGCAGATCCACATCGCGACCAGGTCGGCGGCCGAGGGCCCGAGCGGGCTGGTCGCGATCGGCATGGGTCTCGACCAGTCGGCTGTCCGGTCCCGGCTGGAGGAGGCACTCCAACCCTGCCCGGACCGCCCTGCCCCGGACGGGGTCCGCCGCCTCGCCCGCCACCGCCGCCTGAGCGCCACCGGTTCCCGGCGGTCCGAGAACGGGTGACGGTGGCGTCGATCGATCTCACTCGGGCCCGACGAAGCGGCGGCGCAACGCCATAATGGGGGTGCGGCGGGCAACAGCCCCGGATCCGGGGCCTGGCGGACGAGGCGGGAGCGCTGATGGCGGACGTTCCGCCCCGAGTGGCGCCGCTGGAGGGCACGGACCCGTCCCGGATCGGGCCCTACGCACTCACCGGTCGGCTCGGCACCGGCGGAATGGGCACGGTCTACCTGGGTCGGGCGGGTGACGGGCGACTCGTCGCGGTCAAGGCGATCCGGCGGGAGTTCGCCCAGGACCCGCGGTTCCGAGCACGGTTCCGGCGCGAGGCCGAGGCGGCGCGCCGGGTCGCGCGCTTCTGCACCGCCGAGGTGCTCGACGTCGACACCGACGGGGCCGAGCCCTATCTGGTCACCGAGTTCATCGACGGCCCCACGCTGGCGCACTTCGTCCACGGCAACGGCCCGCTGCCGCCGTCCGAGCTGGAGCGGCTGGCGGTGGCGGTGGCGAGCGCGCTCACGGCGATCCACAGCGCGGGGCTGATACACCGGGATCTGAAACCGGGCAACATTCTGCTGTCCTCCTCCGGCGCCCGAGTGATCGACTTCGGTATCGCCCGTGCGCTGGAGACCCCGTCCGTGCACACAGCCGCGGGGGGTGTCCTGGGCACCCCGGCGTTCATGTCACCCGAGCAGGCGCTGGGCCACCCGCTCACCCCGGCCGCCGACATCTATGCCTGGGGCGGCGTGATCCTCTTCGCCGCGACCGGGCGGATGCCCTACGGGGAGGCCGCCACGCCGGTGATCCTCTTCCGGGCGGTGCACGAAGAACCGGATCTCACCGGTCTGGATCCCCCGCTGCTGGAGCTGGTCCGGCAGGCGATGAGCAAGGATCCGCAGGCCCGGCCCACCGCGGCGGCCCTGCTCCTGCGACTGGCCGAGGGCCCAGGTCCGCCCGGCGGGCCAGCCCGGCCCGCGCTGCCGGGGGAGGCCGGGCAGGAGTCGGACGTCACCGCCAGGGTGGCGCCCCCGGTGCCGGTCGCCGGCACGGTCGTGGGCCCGCCCTCCTGGTCGCGCCGGCTGCCGGTGCGACTGGCCGTGGCGCTCGGTTCGCTGGCGCTGCTGGCCGTCGTGGTCGCCACGACGGTGCTGGTCGGTCCGTTCGACCTGCGTGGGCGGGGCACCGACACCGCCTCCGCGACGGGTACCGGCCCCACCGCCGGCCCCACCGCCGGCCCTACCGGCCCGTCCGCGGCGGTGGTCGAGCCCACCACGCCGGCCGACCACCCGGGCGGCGGCTCGGAGCCCGTGGCGCGCGGCTGGCGGGTCTTCAAGCGGTACACCGGGTCGAGCCCGGTCAACGACAGCCCGATCATCGCCGTGGATCCCGAAGGCAACGAGCGGCAGGTCGGCACGGGTGACAACCCGGCGCTGTCGCCGGCCGCGGACCGCGTCGTCTACGCCGGGGCGGACGGCGAGATCGCCAGCGTCCGTCCGGACGGGTCGGACTTCCTGCGGCTCACCGACGAACCGGACGGGTCGGCGGACAACCCGGTGTTCTCGCCCGACGGCACCTACGTCGCCTACACCCGGAACATCGGCGGCGTTTTCACGGTCAACGCCGACGGCACCGGCCGCCGCCAGCTGGCGGACCTGTCGGACGCCTACGACCTCTCCTGGCCCCGAGCCGGCGAGATCCTGCTCCGGCGCGGCTCCGACCAGGCCGTCCACATCCTGTCGGTGGCCAGCGGCGAGACGCGGCTGGTGGCCCGCTCGCCGGTGCGGGGCGCGGCGGCCGTGGAACCGTCCTGGTCGCCGGACGGAACCAGGATCGCCTTCGGGCTGTCGAGCGGTGGCATCTACCTCGCGAACTCGGACGGCAGCGGGCTGCGGCAGGTGTGTGACACCGGCTGCTGGCATCCGACCTGGTCACCGCAGGGCGCGTTGGTCCTCGTCCGGGACGCCGCCGCGGGCAGCTTCTACGCCACCACCGGAACGGCCTGGGCGATGAACCNCGACGGCACCGGGGAACACCAGCTTGACGAACGCCCGGTCAGCGGCCCGGTCCGCTGGTCCGCCGGCAGGTGACGACCGTCGTCGACCTCGTGGCCTTCCGCCGACCGGAACGTGATTGCCTGTTCGTGGTTGACCACTTTCCGTAGCCAGTTGGAGATCCGGTGAACCCGGGAACCCTCTGGACGTGGCTGTCTCACCNGGACTCTGCGCAGTGGACGTCCCGTGTCCGCCAGGCGGACCGGGGTGACGCCCCGGAGCGATCACGTACCCCCGGTGCGTCCGCTGGGCGTCCACGACCAGAGCCGAGGCGTGCGGCTGCTGGTGCTGGGGGTGGTCTGCCTGCTCGTTCTGCTCGGCGTCGGCATGGCCATGCTCGGGGAGGCCCGGCTGGACGCGGAGGAAAACCGGCGGCTCGCGGACCGGGAGCGCCTGGTGGCCCAGCTCGCCGAAACGTCCAGTGTCGCCGAGAACNCGCAGCTGCTCGCGGACCAGGCGGCCGCCGTTCCCTTCGCGCGCGGTGACTCGGAACGGAACAGGACGCTGCTGGGGGCGTTCACGGACTCGCCGACATTCGTGCCGAACCAGGTCGCCGCGCTGTATGCGCCGGACGGGACGGTCACGGCCAGTCTCTATCCGGCGGAGCCCCTGCCGAGCGTCGCCGATCTGGGCGTGGCCTGGTCGAGCGCGCTGGCAGGCAAAGCGGCCGTGTCGGATCTGTTCGAGGTCGCCGGGCGACTGCTGATTGCCGCGGCGGTGCCGGTCGGCGGGCCGCACCCGTGGGCGGTACTGGTCACCGCGACCGACAACGCGCAGGTCCAGGCATTCGCCAGCGTCTTCCCCGGCAAGGGCATGTTCAAGACCGACCGTGCCGGAGTGGTCGTGAACGCCTGGGATCAGAATCTTGTCGGAACACGGTTCGTCGACCCGGCCGACCTCGCCGAGGTAGGAAATGACACGACCAGGAGATGGCTGACCGGGCGCGCCGACGACCGAACTGTCCAGCTCGCGCATCGCATCGCGAGCACCGGCTACTACATCGGCCTGCAACTGCGCGAATCCGAGCTTTACGCGGATCTGTGGAGCCAGCACCGGCAGCGCAAGCTGACCCTCGCGATGGTGCTCGTCGCCTGTGTCGCCGGTCTGACGACCTTCGGACTGTTCCGCACGCACACCGCGCGGCGCACCCGGAACCGTACCGACGCACTGCTGGCCGGAACGCTGGATCTCATTCTCGTCGTGGACGCCGACCACCGGCTGATCTTCGTCGGCGCGGCCGGCCGTGACCTGCTCGGCCGCCGACCGCAGGCGGACCTCGGCCGGCCGTTGACGGACCTGGTCCACCCCGAGGACGTGCCTCGCCTCCAGGCACTGGTCGACGACCCCGGCCGGCCCCCGGAGCTCGGGGTGCGGTTCCGCACCGGTCCGGCGGACCCGCCGCGGGCAGGTCCGCCGGGCCCCGAATGGATGTGGTTCGACGTCGAGGCCGTGGACCTCACCGCCAATCCCGCCGTGGGCGGGATTCTGGTCACCTGCCATGAGATCGGGGCGCGCAAGGAGCTCGCCGACCGGCTGGCCGACCAGGCCCACAAGGACGTCCTGACCGGCCTGGCCAACCGGGCGGCGGTGACGGCCGCGATCGACGGCGCCCTCTCGGCGGTGGCGGCCACCGACGCGGCGGTCTCCCTGCTGGTCGTCGACCTCGACGGCTTCAAGGCGGTCAACGACACCCACGGTCACCAGGTGGGTGACGACCTGCTCCGGGTCGTCGCCCAGCGTCTCATCGAGGCGGTCCGCACCGGGTGCGACCGGGTCGGCGGGTCGCCGCGCGACGACGTCGTCGGACGCCTGAGCGGGGATGAGTTCACCGTTCTCCTGCACAGCGCCGACCGGGCGGAGGCCGTCCGGACAGCCGCCCGCATCATCGACCTCCTCACCGACCCCGTGATGGTCGATGGTCGTCGGTTGCGGGTGGGCGCCAGCGTCGGCATCAGCACCGCCACGCCCGGCACCGCCGGTCAGCCCGCCGGGGGCATCAGCCCTGAGCAGCTGCTGCGGAAGGCCGACCTGGCCATGTACCGCGCGAAGCGAAGCGGCGGCAACCGCTGGGCAGTCGACGACGAGCCCGCGCCGGCGGATCCGGACGGGGTCGGCCCGGATCCCACCGCATCCGCCGAGGCAGCGGCCGCCGCCCCGGGACCGGCCAGCCAGGACGTGACCCCGGCCGCGGACGTCACCGCCAGCAGGGCCGCAACCGCTGACGGCGCCGGTCAGCGGACCGGGACACGGCGCGGGGCGAAGGCGGCGGCGCCGCCGGTCGGTCGCCGGTTCCGCGGCACCGCCCGGCGTGGCGCGCCCTGGGCCCGAACCTGGGGGCCGCTGCTCCTCGCGGTCGCTCTGCTGACCGTGGTGGCCGGCGTCGCCCTGTGGTTCGAGAAGGCGGCCCAGCGACGCGCCGTGCAGGCCAGGCTGGAGGAGCTCACCGATCTGACGGAAGCGTCGGTGCGGTACAGCGATGCCTCGGACCGGCTCGCGCGCCTGGGCGCCGACCTCTCCGCCGTAGCGTGGACACCGACCTCCTCCGCGGCCAACCAGGCTGTGCTGGGGCAGTTCGCGGCCCTGTCCTCGGGCGTGGTGCTGGCGCTGACCGGCAAGGACGGCCGCGTCATCGACGCGACGCCCCCGGACGCCGCCATCCCGGTACGGGCGGGCGACCCGGCGTTCGCCACCGCGCTGAGCGGGCGGGTCGGTAACGAGCCGGTACGCCTCGTCGACGGTGTCTACTGGAACTACTCACTGTTTCCCGTACTGCGGAACAACGAGCCGTTCGGGGTGTTCGTGCTCGGAACGCGAGCGGACACCTCGCCGGAGCAGCTGGGATACGAGGCACTGGGATCGGTCGGCCTGGGAACCCAGGGCGGGCTGTCGAGTCTCGACATCAATGGCCGGGCCAGGTTCTCCTGGGACCGCGGCCTCATCGGCCAGCGACTCGCCGATCCCGCCGTTCTCGCCGCACTGCCCAGCGCAGGAGTGGTGCGCCTGCCGGCGACAGCGACGTCCGAGCCGGACTCCATCGCGTTCGCCGCCCGTGACCACGCGCTGGTCGACGGCGGGTACGTCCTGCTGGAGCTGCCGACCTCGGTCGCGCTGTCCGGGCTGCGCCCCGACCAGCTGGGCCGGAATCTGCTGCTCCTGGCGGCGGTGGCGGCGACGGTCTTCGCGCTCGCGCTGACGACGCGCCTGCTGGAAAAGGCCGACCGGCGGACGAACGAGCAGCTTTCGGCCCTTCTGCACAACGTCCACGACATCGTGGTCGTGACCGACCGCCGGCAGAAGATCACCTTCGTCAGCTCGGCTGTCACCCGGCTTCTCGGATATGAAACCGAGAGGTTCACGCAGCGGCAGACGGCGATCGTGCATCCCGAGGACACCGCCCGAGTACTTTCCGCGCTGGTCGGCACAGCGCCGGTCGGCACGGCGCCGGTCGACACCGCCACGACGGTGTCCGACGTGCGGCTCCGCGGTGCCGACGGGGTGTACCGGTGGTTCGACCTCCGTGTCTCCGACCAGTCCTCGCATCCGCACATCGGCGGGACCCTGCTGACCGTCCACGACGTGACCGACCGCAGACACCTACAGGAACAACTGGTCCGGCAGGCGCGCTACGACCCGCTGACGAGCCTGCCCAACCGCAGCGCCCTGCTGGAGGCGCTACAGCCCGGGGCGGGCACCACCGGGCTCGTGTTCGTCGACCTGGACCACCTCAAGCAGATCAATGATGCCTTCGGCCACCAGGTGGGTGACGCCGTCCTGAGCACCGTCGCCCGCCGGCTCTCCCGGGCCTGCCGGCCAGGCGACGTCGTCTACCGGCTCGGCGGTGACGAGTTCGTCGTGGTCCTCGGCGAAGTCGACCGAGATCAGGCCACAGCCGTGGCGCACCGCCTCCACGAGGCTGTGGCCGCCCCGTTCAGGCACGACGACGGCCTCGTCGGCCTCAGCGCCACCATCGGCGTCGCCATCGCCGACGATCCCGACCCCGACCCCCAGGACCTGCTGCGGACCGCCGACGACGCGATGTACCGCGCGAAACGAACGGGACGAGGCAGCGTCAGCGTGCGGAGCGTCCCCCCGCGGACGGCACGATGAACCGCCCGGAGCATCCTGTCCCACCGGCGCCGGCTACCTCGCCCTATTTCGCCGACGCCCGCCGGGCACATGCCGACCGCCCTCGGTCAGCCCCCGCTGCTCACCGTGGTGAAGGTGAGCCACGTGAACGCGGCCTCCTGGATGTAGTTGGCGCCGCTGCCGGTTTGGGACGGGACGAAGGTAGCGGTCAGGTTGTAGCCGTCAACGCCGAATTCGCTCCGCTCGAACGTCAGGACCGGCGTGTTCGCGCTCGCGAGGAGGGCGGGGACAAACGGGCACGGATTCTGACTGTGCGTGTCACAGGTCCAGAAGATCGTTCCGGTCGGCGTGGGAGCGGACGGTTCGGTCGCGTGGGCGACCGACGCGATCCAGCTCACGGCACCGGGCGTGCTTATCTCGATGAAGGCTGGGTTGCCCGGGTCCGGGGTGATCGTGACGGCGATCGGCGCCGGTTCGCTGGTCGCGCTCGCCGCGGCCGTGTTGTTGGCCGGGTTCGGGTCGGCCGTGGTCGAGGTGACAGTGGCGTTGACGGCCTGCGCGCCCAGCGCGATGTCACCCGCGAACCCGCTGATCGTCAGGGTTGCGCTGGCGCCGGGGGCGAGACCGCCGACCGTCCAGGTACCGCTCGACTGGGTGTAGGTGGTGGAACCCGACGGGGTCACGACCGGCGACACCAGCCCAGCCGGAACCGCCGCCTTCACCACGACACCCGTCGCCGCGGAGGCGGCGCTGGTGTTCGTCACCGTGGTCGTGAACGAGACGTCCGTGTAGTAGGTCGGGGTGGCCGTGGAGACGGTCTGCGTCACGGCCAGATCCACGCTGGCCGGCGCCGGCTCGCTGACGGTCAGCGTCGCCGTCGCGCTGATCTTCTTGGCGGTGGCGGTGACGATGTGCGCACCCGGCTCGGTGGCCGTGCAGACGGCCCCGGTGCACGTCCCGTCCGGGGTAATCGTGAAGGTGGTACCCGCGGGCGGCGACGGGAGCGCGTTACCGAACGCGTCGAAACCGGCGACGGAGTACTCCTGGCTCCCACCCGGAGCGATCGTGGCCGACGCCGGGCTGACCGCCAGGCCGGCCAGCGGGCCGACCTTGATCCTGATCGTGTCGGCGGCGGCGAACGGGATCGGCGCCCCTCCGCTCGGCGTGAAGGTGGAGGTGAACGCGTAGTCACCCGGCACACTCGGCGCGGTGACGTTCTTGTAGGTGAGCAGCGCCGCTCGCAGCGGGGTGCAGTTGGTGGCGACGGTGACCGAGGTCGAGCCGTCGGCCTGGGCGGTGGTTCCGGTGATCTGGAACCTCGCGCAGGTGGTCGTGGTACTCATGTAGCCGCGCCCCGCGGGCGTGGTGGTCTGAGGCGTCGAGAACCCCGCCGGCACCTTGATGTTGATCGTGCCGGCAACCGCTCCCACCAGCGGGGCGACGTAACCCCAGGCGAACGTGGCGCCCTGGGTCCCCGTCGCGGCTGTCTTCGTGAGAAGCACGAGCGCCCCGGGCCGGGCCGGTGCCGCCGCGTTGGCGACGCCACCGGCCGCCAGCACCGCCGCGGTCGCGACGGCCACGAGCGCGGCCCCCCGTCGGAACCAGCCGAGTAGCCCTACCCGGCGCTTCCCCACATGAAATCTCACTGCCCTGCCCCCCCAGGAATAAGCCGAATCGATCGGCGCCGAATCGTATCGCAGGCCGCTATTCGGAGATTGGCCTTCAAGCAAGGTAACCCTGGAAGGACTACCAGAAGACTCCGCCGGCTCCGCCGGTCGCGTGTGGGCCGCGGTCGGGTTGATGTCCGCTCAGAGGGCGGCTGGGTCTGGTTGCTGACCGGGTCGGTCCGGGTNCGGACCCGGACCTTTGGATTTCGAGTGGGGCCGGTCTGCGCCCCCGCTGGACGGTCGGGCCGGCGCTCGTGCCGTTCTTTGGGCGCCGCCGATTGATGCGGCGGGTGGGTAACCCGCTCGTCGAACAGGCCGCCGCCCGGCCGGCGCGAGGCGTTTCCATTGCTGGAATAGGGAAGCCATTTCTGCTGGGCACGCCTCCGACGGCTCGGATGCCCGGTTTTCGCTGCACCATTACCGGCGCCCAGCGGGGCTACGCACGAGGGGATGGAACCAGCCGGCCCCCAACGCCTCCCAAGAGTCGTCAGCATGCTCTATATAGCGCCGCCCGCGGAAGGCCGGGCGGCCCGGCCGTTCCGCTTCGATGTGGACGGTCTGCGTCGCGTTTCGCGGCCGGTAGTCAGGCGGCGTGCCTCGGCCCGGGGCGCCCTGCAGCGACCATGACGCTGCGGCGGCGCGGCGACAGTGGGAACGCCTACGAGTTCGGCGCGCTTGGACAATGAAGATGTTGGCCGTGCGGCAGGTGTCGGAGGTGACGTATGGATACGTCAGTGGTGGACGCTCTCATCCGGAGCCGGAGCCTGGGAGTTGGCAGCCTTCGGGGGTTGGTGACCGCTGTCGCCGCGATGTCTCCGGATCGTCTGCGGGACGTGGCGGATCGTTCCGATCTGGACTCGGGCACTCGGGCGGATCTTGTCCGTGCCGTCCGGCGGCATGAGGTCGTCCCGATGCTGGAGCGTTGGCCTGCTGACGTGGGGCTCGTCGAGACAGCGGAGGCGGTGCATGGGGCTGAGCCGTCGTTGGTGGTGTACTGCGCCGCTCAGGGCTGGCTGGTCATGGCGCGCGAGATGGCGACCAGGCTGCGGCCCGATGACGTTCGTTCGGTTCCTCACCTGTGGGAGGGCCGGATCGGTGTCCCGATTCCAGAAGACGTTCGCTTGGCTCTGCTCGATGCGCTGATGGTGCCAGGCGAGCGTCGAGCCAAGTTGGCAGAGATGACCCAACGTGAACGAGACAGTGCCTTGAAACGGATCGAGGCGGAAGAGGAGCGTCGCGCGCAGGCGGTCTGGGCTTTGCTCGAACCTGTGCCGCACCTGTGGGCTGGCCTCGCCNGGGACAGCAAGCATGTGAAGATCGTCCAGTCGGTCCTTCTGAAGTATCCGGATGAGCTTTCCGATGAGGTGCTGGTCGCCTGTCTTCCTCGGGTGACCCTCGACGATGTGCGTGCCCGGCTGGACGGTGAGGTGCGGATGTCGGTCGCCGCGAGGCATGTCCGCCGCCGGCCCCGGCTCCGCGTGATAGCGGCGGATGCGATGCGGCAGATCGCAAAAGACGCTGTCGATGAGGGCTGGACGCCGCAGTGCAGGCACCTCGGGCCAGACTGGTCGGGCATCAGGGACCTCGCCACGCTGACGGATGATCCCGTTCTGCTGGCTGCGGCTGCGGCTGCGGTGGCCGCCGCCGAGCCGGCGCGGCCCCCGTCGTCGATCACCCGCTACTACCCCGACGTGCCTGACGAGCACACTCAGCGCAGCGACGCGATCGTGGCGCTGGTAGTCAATCCGGCGACGCCCCGTGTCGATCTTGATTCTCTTCTGTCGACATTGGACGAACAACCGTTGCAGCGGCTGTTGGAACTGGCCGACGAGGACCTCGCGCGGGCATGCCGCGCCCAGCTGGACCGACTCCACGCGCAGACCGCGGCCCGCCGGCCCAGATATATCCCCGTTCCGGGAGACGACGAGTTGGCCGGGAACGCTGACCCGCTGGCGGTACTTCATGATCACGTGCGGTATCTGCGTGGTCCAGCCGCGCAGCGTGACCTCACCTCCGAGGGCTTGCTCCGTAGCCGCTACACCACACCCGAGCTTTTGGAACTCCTTCCCGCCCGTCATGTGCTCGGCTACGCCGATCGGGCCGAACAGATCGCGGCGAGAATCATCGAAGTGTGTGGCGACAAGATCGGCCGATGGGAGGCACTCGCCGTCGCCGCGCAGGCCAACCCGCCACACTCCATGACCTTCAAGGCGTGGCTGGCGCGGCTCGCCGACCCGAGCTGACGGCTCGGCTCGGTGACAGACAACGACGGGACGCCGACAGTCAGCGTCGCCCTACCGGTCAGGGAGGCATTGAGGAGGATGTCGCGTTCCTCGCGGAGCTGTCGGTTCTCCTTCCGGAGACGACTCAACCGTTCTGGCCCGCGTGCTCGGTGTGTCACTGCGCCGGGCCAGCGGGACGACCCGGGCGTCACCGTCATCATGGGCGGGGTCGGCCTGGCCGTCCTGGGGGTCGCGCTCATTGTGCTCGTGCTGCGGATGCTGCTCGCCCAGGCCGTCGCTCGCGATGTCGAGGCGTCGCAGCTGCAGGCCGAGCTGGACGAGGTGATCTGATGCCGATCGCCGTCGACATCGACGTGATGCTGGCCAGGCGGAAGATGTCCGTGGGCGAACTCGCGGACCGTGTGGGGATCACTCCCGCCAACCTGGCGGTCCTCAGGAACGGCCGCGCCAAGGCGGTGCGCTTCGCGACCCTCGCCGCGCTCTGCGAGGTGCTCAACTGCCAGCCGGGCGGCCTGCTGCGCTGGTAGCCCGAGGACTCCGCGGGCGCATGAAGGAATCGCGGATATCGGAAGCCGTGAACCCGGCCATGTGGACGGGTCTGATCGGGAGCGCGGTCATGCCTCCTGCCGCCAGAGCGGTGTGACGTTGGCGTAGGGACAAACCCACGCCCGAACCCACGTCCTGCTCCTCGTCCAGGACCTGCACGTCCGCGTCATCGCCGCCGCCGGCGACTCCTCCGCGAAGTCACCATCGACCCGACCCGCGACTACCAGCCCATCGGCCGACCCCGCGGACCCGCCCCCGAACGCACAACAGCCGAACCCACGAATCGTAGGTTCGGCTGACTCCGATGTCCCGAGACATCGCAATGGTACCCCGGGTGGGATTCGAACCCACACTGTCGGTGGTTTGAGCACCGTCTCTCTGCCGTTGGAGTACCGGGGCCGGCCCGGAGGTCCGCGCCGCGGTATCCGCGGTCGAACCTCTCGTGGACGACTCTAGCCGGGTAGGGTGCGATTCGACCGCCCGACCCGGTCAGATTACGGGGCGGCGGGGCGTAGCCCGCGTCCGCCGCCCGATCGTGACCACGGCGGAACCCAGACAACCGCAGAGCCCGGGAGTTCGACTCGATGAGCCAGCCTTCCTCGACGCCGCGTCGGGTGTTGATCGCTGAGGACGAAGCGTTGATCCGGCTGGACCTTCGGGAGATGCTCCAGGAGGAGGGCTACGAGGTCGTCGGCGAGGCCGGCGACGGCGAGACGGCGGTCGCCCTGGCGGGCAAGCTGCGTCCGGATCTGGTGATCCTCGACGTCAAGATGCCGAAGATGGACGGTATCGACGCGGGAGCGAAGATCGCGAAGGAGCGCATCGCCCCGGTGGTGATCCTCACCGCGTTCAGCCAGCGGGAGCTCGTCGAGCGGGCGCGCGAGGCGGGCGCGATGGCCTACGTGGTCAAGCCGTTCCAGAAGAAGGACCTGCTGCCGACCATCGAGATGGCGATGAGCCGGTTCACCGAGATCGTCAGCCTTGAGGCCGAGGTCGAGGACCTGCAGGGCCGCCTGGAGGCCAGGAAGATCATCGAGCGGGCGAAGGGCGTCCTGCAGACGGAGCACTCGATGACGGAGCCGGACGCGTTCCGCTGGATCCAGCGGACGTCGATGAACCAGCGCCGGACGATGCGCGCGGTCGCCGAGGCCGTGCTGTCAGGTGAGGCGCTGCCGGGCTCGTGACCCGGGACGCGCTCTCCGGGCGGGTCCGCGTCGCGGCGCGAGCCGTGGAGGAGGGCGCGCACCGGTTCCGGGGCTGGGTGCTCCGCTCGGCCCGCACGCCCCGTGGCCGGGGGCTGCTCGCCCTGCTCACGGTGGTGGCCCTCGCGTTCCCGGCGCTGGCCGGGTTCCTGCTGGTGTCCGCGGCGGGTGGCGCGGACGGTGGGGCCGGGCAGCGGGTCGCCACGATCGGCGTGATGGCACCGCTGTCGGGGGCGTCGGCCGATGCCGGGGTGAGCGTGCGCAACGCGGTGACCCTGGCGGTGGAGGAGGCGAACGAGCAGGGCGCCGTCCCCGGCTGGCGGCTGGAGGTCGTGGCGCACGACGACCTGTCCCGGCCGGACGGCGGCGCGGCGGGCGCGGACCTGTTCGCCGGGGACGAGCGGACGCTCGGGGTCGTCGGCCCGGTGAGCTCCAGCGTGGCGATGGTGTCGCTGGAACGGCTCAGCGACGCGGGCGTTCCGGTCATCTCGCCGGCCAACGCGGAGCCGACGCTGACCGAGCGGCCGGACAGTCCCGACGCGCGTCCGTTCCCCACCTATTTTCGGCTGAGCGGTACGGACGCCCAGCTGGCGCGGGCCGCGGCCGACTACGCCGTCCACGCGCTGGGCCGGTCGCGGATCAGTGTCGTCGACGGCGGCCCGGACTACGGCATGATCACGCTCGCCGAGCGGTTCGCCCGCGACGTGCGCGACGAGGGCGCGATCGTCCCCACGGTGCACCGGGTTGACGGCCGGTCGGCCGACGACGAGCAGGTCGAGCGCACGGCGCGGGCGATCCGGGACGAGGCGCCGGACCTGGTCTACCTGGCCACGGGTGCGGCCTTCGCCGGGGAGCTGCGCGCGGAGCTCGCCGACGAGGGTGCGTCTGTGCAGGTGCTCGGCGCGGACGGGCTGCTTGACCACGACTATGTCGAGCGGGCCGGGTCGCTCGCCGACGGCGATGTGATCACCGACCTGTCCGTCCCGTTGTCCCAGCTGTCTTCCGCCGGTGCCTTCGTGGCGGCCTACACGGAGCGGTTCGGCGAGCCGGAGGGCCTCGGCGATCTGCTGCCGGACGGCGGCAGCGGCGGCAGCGGCGAGCCGTCGACCACGGGTGCGGCGTCGACCGAGGCGGTGAACCCGGACGGGGGTGCCACGGAGCGTGACGGCGGGGCCGGTTCCGTCGGTGCCGAGGGCCGCGGCGACGGCACCGCGACGGGCTCGGCCGAGGACGCGGAGCGGGAGCGGGAGATCCAGCGGACGCGCGACGCCCAGCTCGCCGAGCTGCGGGCGGATGCGATCCCGCCGGTGGCGGCCGCCGCCTACGATGCCGCCCGGGCGCTGATCAGGGCTGCCGCGGCCGTGCTGCCAGGGCGGATCGCGGTGAGTGGGGCGGTGCGCGCGGCCGTGGTCCGTGAGGTCGGCGGCGGCGAGTTCGCCGGCGTCACCGGTCAGGTCGCCTTCGACGACCGGGGCGACCTGCGCGGTCCCCGGATCGCTCTGTACTCGGTGGTGGGCGAGCGTTTCGTCCCGTTGCGTAACGAGTCCGCACGCTGACGATCCGGGGTCGGACGTTTCGCGAAGCACTCAAGTGCCACGGGAAGTCGTGACACGCTCACTTTGAGCTTTCATAGCTGGGGAGGAGCGACTAGTTTCCGCTCCGCGGAGCGCGCCCGCGCGCCGGTGGAAGCAGCGGAAGGACGTTGCATGACGGCCACCCCACGGCCCCTTCGAACCACCCCGAGGCGGACTGCGGTGCTGCGTCCGGCCGCCGCCATGGTCGCGGGCCTCGCGCTGGTCGGCGCGGTGCTGGCCGCGTGCGGGAGCGACTCGGACAACGGCGGGAAGAAGGAATACCTCATCGGGTTCCAGGGGCCGCTGTCGGGCGAGAATCAGCAGCTGGGCATCAACGCCTACAACGGTGTGCTGACCGCCGTCGAGCTGGCCAACCAGGACGAATCCCTGCCCTTCACGGTGCGCATCGTCGCCTCCGACGACCAGGGGCTGCCCGAGCAGGGCCCCACCGCCGCCCAGAAACTGATCGACAACCCCGATCTGATGGCCGTCGTCGGTCCGGTGTTCTCCGCGCCGACGAAGTCCAGCGAGCCGCTCTACAGCCAGGCCGGGCTGCTGTCGGTGAGCCCGTCGGCGACCAACCCGACGCTCACCGACCTCGGCTTCAGCAGCTTCTACCGGGTGATCGCCCCGGACACCGTGCANGGCGCCGGCGCCGCCGAGTACCTGGCCAAGGCCGTCAAGGCGAAGCGGGTGTACTCCCTGGACGACCGCAGCGAGTACGGCACGGGCCTGTCGGCCGCCATCGAGCGGGGGCTGGAGCAGGCGAAGGTCCCGTTCACGCATGACGGGATCAACCCGACCAAGGACTACACCTCCCAGGCGACCAAGATCATGGCTGATGGCGCTGACGCCGTCTACTACTCCGGGTACTACGCGGACTTCGCGCTCCTGACCAAGGCGCTGCGGGGCAAGGGGTACGACGGCGTGATCCTCAGCGGGGACGGGTCGAACGACGACCAGTTCATCCGCCAGGCCGGGGCGGCGAACGCCGAAGGCACCCTCATCACCTGCCCCTGCTCGGACGCGAACACCGACCNGGCGGCGGCGAGCTTCGTCTCGGAGTACAAGCGGGTGAACAGCGGGCTGAAGCCGGGCACCTACTCCGGGGAGGCTTTCGACGCCACCAACGCCGTCATCTCCGTCCTGCGCGGTCTCGGCACCGGCGCGCGCCGCGATTCGGTGCTCGCCGCGTTCGGCTCCGTCGACCTGCAGGGCGTCACGAAGCGGATCAAGTTCGAGCGCAACGGCGACGTGATGGGCTCGACCGTCTACGTGTACCAGGTGCGGGACGGTAAGCGGATCATGCTCGGGCCGGTCAGCTCGCTCGTCAAGCCGTGAGCCGGAAGGCCCGGCGCGCAGGAGTTCGGCCCGAGGGAACCGGAGCCCACGGAGTCCGGCCGCGGGGAGTCCGGCCGCGGGGAGCCCGGCCGCGGGGAGTCCGGCGCGAAGGAGTTCGGCGTGGGCTCGGCTGAACAGATCAGTCAGCTCACGATCGACGGGCTCATGATCGGGTCGCTCTACGCGGTGATCGCCCTCGGCTACACGCTGGTCTACGGCGTCCTCCAGCTCATCAACTTCGCGCACAGCGAGGTCTTCATGCTCGGCGCCTTCGGCGGCCTGTTCGCCTGCCGGGCGCTGGTCGGGGAGGGCGGTGCCACCCCGTCCGGGCTGGCCTCGCTCGGGTTGGTGCTGGTCGGGCTCGCCGCCGGCGCGCTCGCCGGCGGGACGTCGGCCTACCTGCTGGAGCGGTGCGCCTACCGGCCGCTGCGCCGGCGCGGTGCCCCGCGGCTGGCCTATCTGATCAGCGCGATCGGGGCCTCGCTGTTCGCCTTCAACCTGGCGGGCAAGGAGTTCGGCCGGCAGAGCGTCCCGGTGCCCGACCTGTTCGCCAACCGGACGGTGGTGACGGTCCTCGGCGCCGAGATCTCCACCCAGTCGCTGGTGATCGCCGCCACGGCGCTGCTGATGCTGCTCGCCGTCGACCACCTGGTCGCCGGGACCCGCCTCGGGCAGTCGATCCGCGCCGTGGCGCAGGACTCCGAGTGCGCCGGGCTGATGGGGGTGGACGTCCAGAAGGTCATCGTCGTGACCTTCGTCCTCGGCGGGCTCCTCGCCGGTGCGGGCGGCTTCCTGTACGCCATGACGTTCAACGCCTCCTACACGATGGGATTCGTCCCNGGGATCAAGGCGTTCACCGCGGCGGTGCTGGGCGGGATCGGCAACGTGCGTGGAGCGGTCGTCGGCGGCCTGCTGCTCGGCCTGGTCGAGAGCTTCGGCGGGTATCTGTTCGACGCCTCTTACAAGAATGTCATCGCGTTCACGGTGCTCGTCGCGGTGCTGCTGGTGCGGCCGTCCGGCCTGCTCGGGACGCGTCTGGGGCGGCCCGCTTGAGTGCCCACCGGATCGAGGGCGCCCGCCGGACCGGGAACGTCCGCCGGCGGGTGAGCTCTCGCTGGAACCGGTTGGCCGGGTCGCGCGGGCCGCGGTGCCTGGGCATCGCCTGCGGGCTGTCCGCGCTGGCGGCGGTGATGACCGGTCCGTCCGGCGACGCCGACCATCCGCTGGCGGGGATCACCGGGTCCTTCGCGCTGCCGCGGGTGCTCATCTTCGCCGCCGGCGCGCTGGGCCTGTGGGTGGTGCTGCTCGGCAGCGACCGGCTGGCCGCCCGCGCGCGAGTGGTCCGGGCGGCCGCCGGCACGCGGCTGCGGGCCGGTTCGGCCTCCGCCTCCGGTTCGATCTCCGCCTCCGGTTCGGCCGCTGGTCCGGTCTCGGCTCCCGCCGCCGGCTCCGGGGTGCTGCCGCGGGCCGTCGAGATGCTTTCCGGACGGCCCGGGGCGCTGCTCGGCCAGACGGGGTTCCTCGTCGCGGCGCTGGTGGTGCCACCGCTGCTGTCGACCGCCGCCCAGCAGGCCCTGGTGAGCGAGATCGGTATCTACGCGCTGCTCGCACTCGGTCTCAACGTGGTGGTCGGGTACGCCGGCCTGCTCGACCTCGGGTACATCGCGTTCTTCGCGATCGGGGCCTACACGACGGCCTACGTGACCTCCGCGGACGCGATGCCCTGGCACGCGCCCTGGCAGGTCAACCNGTTCTTCGCGCTACCNGTCGCGCTGGTGGTGGCGGCTGCCGCCGGCGTCGTCCTCGGCGGCCCGACGCTGCGGCTGCGTGGCGACTACCTGGCGATCGTCACCCTGGGATTCGGGGAGATCGTCCAGCTGCTGGCGAACAACGCCGACGGTGTCACCGGCGGGCCGCGTGGGGTCTTCGGCCTGCCGCCGCTGTCCGTTGACCTGCCGGGGGCCCACTTCGCCTGGGGCCTGGACCCGCTGCCCTACTACTACCTGCTCGTCGCGCTGATCGTGCTGGCGATGGTGGTGTTCGGTCGCTGGGAGCGCTCGCGGACGGGGCGGGCGTGGACGGCGATCCGCCAGGACGAGGTGGCGGCCGAGGCCACCGGGGTGGCCACCACACGCATGAAGCTGCTGGCCTTCGCTGTCGGCGCTTCCGTCTCGGGGTTCGCGGGCGTCGTGCTGGCGACCAAGCAGTTCTTCAATCCGCAGTCCTTCGGGCTACAGGCCTCGTTGCTGGTGCTGACCATCGTGATCTTCGGTGGGATGGGCTCGCGGATCGGGGTGGTGCTCGGCGCGCTGGTCCTGCAGGGGACGGCGTTTCTGCTGCGCGACACCGTGCCGCCCGCCGATCGCTTCATCTACTTCGGGGCCGTCGTGGTCCTGATGATGATCTTCCGGCCTCGTGGGCTGTTGCCGCCACGTGCCCACCGGGCGCGACTTTCCACGGCCGTGCCGCCGACCCGCCCGGACGGCCACGACACGGCGCCCGGGGCAGCCTCGCCCGCGGGAGCAGCGCCGGCCGGGACAGCGCCTGGCGGAACCTCCCCCGTACCGGGGCCGGAGCCGGTGTCATGAGCGCCCTCTCCGGTGCTGAGCTCATCCCCGGCCCGCGACCGCCGGGCGCGGACGACCCGATTCTCGACGTGCGTGAGGTGACCCTGCGCTTCGGTGGGCTCACCAGCCTGGACGCGGTGTCGTTGCGGCAGGAGCGGGGGAGCGTGCTCGCGGTGATCGGCCCGAACGGTGCCGGCAAGACGTCGCTGTTCAACTGCCTCACCGGCGCCTACCGGCCGCAGCGGGGCAGTGCCCGCTTCCGCCCGGGCGACACCGGTGTCGAGCTCGTGGGCCGTTCCCCGCATCGGGTCGCCCGGCTCGGGATCGCCCGGACGTTCCAGAACATCCGTCTCTTCCCGGATATGTCCGCGCTGGAGAACGTGCAGGTCGGCGTCGAGATGCGGGCCCGGGCGGGCGCGCTGCGCGGGCTCGTCCCGACCCGGGCCGTGCGCCGGGAGGAACGCGAGGTCGTCGACCGCTGCCACCACCTGCTGGATTTCGTCGGGCTTCGGGAGCGGGCCGGCTGGCCGGCGGGGAGCCTGCCCTACGGGGAGCAGCGGCGGCTGGAGATCGCCCGGGCGCTGGGCACGCGGCCGTCCCTGCTGCTGCTGGACGAGCCCGCCGCCGGGGCCACCGCCGCCGAGCGGCGGGATCTCGTGGCGCTCATCCGGGCCATCGCCGCGCAGGGTGTCTCGGTGTTGCTCATCGAGCACGACATCCGGCTGGTCGCCGCGGTGGCCCGTTCGATCGTCGTGCTGAACTTCGGGCGGGTCATCGCCACCGGGCCTCCGGACCAGGTCCGGTCCGACCCCGCGGTCATCGAGGCATACCTCGGCGACACCGACGACGCACGGGGCGACACCGAGGACGAACGGAGTGGGTCGTGAGCCCGCCGGCCGGTCCGCTGCTGGAGGTTCGGGACGCCGAGGTGGCGTACGGGGCGGTCACCGCCGTCCGCGGCATCTCACTGCGGGTCGACGCCGGCGAGGTGGTGGCGCTGCTGGGCGCGAACGGAGCCGGGAAGACCACCACCCTGCGGATGATCTCCGGACTGCTGGCGCCCGTCCGCGGGTCGGTGTGGTTCGGCGGTGTCCGCCTCGCGGGCGCGCAGCCGGCGCCCGCCGAGCCGGAGAGGCCGGAGAGGCCGGAGGAGTCCGAGAAGTTCGAGAAGTCCGACAAGTCGGGGAAATCGGCGAGTCTGCGGGCTCCGCGGAGGTCGGGGGAGCGGCCGGGCCAGCTGGGCGAGGCGCCGGGGTTGGCCGTACACCAGATCGCGGCACTCGGCATCAGCCATGTGCCGGAGGGCCGGCGGATCTTCCCGGCGATGACGGNCGCGGAGAACCTCGCGATGGGAGCGTTCCTCGACCGTGGACGCGGGCGTGGCGGCGGGCGTGGCGGCGGGCGAGGGCGCCATGGGCCTGGGCGTGCGCGCGGCGGGGCCCGCCGGGAGCTGGAGCGGGTGCACGAGCTCTTCCCCCGTCTCGCGGAGCGTTCCGGGCAGCCCGCGGGGACCCTGTCGGGCGGGGAGCAGCAGATGCTGGCGATCGGGCGGGCGCTCATGGCGCGGCCCCGCCTCATCCTGCTGGACGAGCCGTCCCTCGGCCTGGCACCGAAGCTGGTGGCGACGATCTTCGCCGTGATCAGGGAGATCAACGCCGACGGGGCGACCGTTCTGCTGGTCGAGCAGAACGCGGCCGCCGCGCTGCGGATAGCCCATCGGGGCTATGTGCTCGACACCGGCCGGATCGTCCTGGAGGGCACGGCCGACGATCTCGCGCGCGACGCCCGGGTGCGGGACGCCTACCTGGGCGGGGCCCACGACGCCGATCCGGTCGCTTCCTAGCGGCTGCCCGGCGGCGGCTCCGGGGACGGACGTTTGCCGGGGAGCGGCCCGTCAGGAGCGCCGGCCGGACGGCATCGCCAGTTGAACGGCATCGCCAGCTGAACGGTGTCGCCGGCCGAGCGGTGCCGCCGGCCGGCTCTTGGCGGATGCCCGGGATGGTCTTTGGTGCCGTCCGAACCTTCCCCGTGCCCGGCGTTTTCTACTCGGCCGCCCCGGGCGTCCACCTGGGACGAAGGTAGCAGGACGCCCGGGCGCGTGGTTCGGCGGTTATGTGCCGAGGTGGCCTGGGTGTTCTACGCGGGGGCCGGGCCGCCCTGGGTGCGCCCGCCCTGGGTGCGCCCGCCCGGGGTCTGCCCGCCCGCCGGCGGGCGGTCGCGCAGCATGCAGGTCAGCCGGCAGGTGCACACCGGCCGGCCGGCCTCGTCAGTGATCCGGATGTCGTAGGTGGCCAGCGTCGATCCCGCGTGGACCTGCGTCGCGACCGCGGTGACGATCCCGTCGGTGGCCGCGCGGTGATGCGTGGCGCTGATCTCGATGCCGACGGCGGCGCGGTCGGGCTGCGCCGCCAGCATCGAGGCGTACGAGCCCACCGTCTCCGCGAGCACCACCGACGCGCCGCCGTGCAGCAGGCCGTACGGCTGGCGGTTGCCGGCGACCGGCATGGTGGCGACCACGCGGTGCGCGCTGGCCTCCGTGAGCATGATTCCCATGCGTTCGGCGAGTTCGCCGCGGTGGGCGTTGAGCTCGGCGAGCAGCGCGTCCGGATCCGTCACCGAAGGGGGCACGACCAGAACACTAGTACGGTGGCCGGCGACATCGGACCTGTCGTACCGACGTCCTAGACTCGCCGCGTGCCTGCGACTACTTCGTCCCCCTCCGGCGGTTCCTCGGCTCCCGCTGCGGACCGTCCCCGCCTGCTGCTGCTGGACGGGCACTCGCTGGCCTACCGGGCCTTCTACGCGCTGCCGGTGGAGAACTTCTCGACCACGACCGGTCAGCCGACGAACGCCGTCTACGGCTTCACCTCGATGCTGATCAACGCGCTGCGCGACGAGAAGCCCACCCATGTCGCGGTCGCGTGGGACCTGCCGACGCCGACGTTCCGGCACACCCAGTACGCGGAGTACAAGGCCGGCCGGGCCGAGACCCCGGCGGACTTCGCCGGGCAGGTCGCGCTGATCCACCAGGTCTGCGAGGCGCTGGCGGTGCCCGGAGTGAGCGCGCCCGGCTACGAGGCCGACGACGTGATCGCCACCCTCGCCACCCAGGCCGCCCGCGAGGGGATGGACGTCCTGGTCGTGACCGGCGACCGGGACGCGCTGCAGCTGGTCGACGAACGGGTGACGGTGCTGATGACCCGCAAGGGCATCAGCGACATGACCCGCTTCACCCCCGACGAGGTGCAGGCGAAGTACGGCCTGTCGCCGGTGCAGTACCCCGACTTCGCCGCGCTGCGCGGGGACCCGTCCGACAACCTGCCCTCGGTGCCGGGAGTGGGGGAGAAGACCGCGACCAAGTGGATCCAGCAGTTCGGCTCGCTGGCCGACCTGGTGGACCGGGCCGACGAGATCGGCGGCAAGACCGGTGCCTCGCTGCGCGCGCACCTGGCCAACGTCATCCGCAACCGCTCGCTGACCGAGCTCGCCCGTGAGGTGCCGCTGGAGGTGTCGCCGGCCGAGCTGCGCCTGCACCCGTGGGACCGCGAGGCCGTCCACCAGCTTTTCGACACGCTCCAGTTCCGGGTGCTGCGGGAGCGGCTGTACGCCGCGCTGGCGGTCGCGCCGCCGGCCGCCGACGAGGGCTTCGAGATCGACCTCGCGATGCTCGGCCCGGACGAGGTCGCCTCCTGGCTGGCCGAGCATGCCGCCGGCGCCGGGCGGACGGGCCTGCATCTGCGCGGCACCTGGGGGCGCGGTACCGGAGTGCTCGTGTCGCTGTCGTTGGCGGCCGCCGACGGCGCGGCGGCCTGGATCGACCCGGCCAAGCTCACCGCCGGCGACTCGTCCGCCCTGGGCGCCTGGCTCGCGGACCCGGACCGCGCGAAGGCGGGCCATGATCTCAAGGGTCCGATGCTGGCGCTGGCGGAGGCCGGGTTCACGCTCGCCGGGGTGACCAGCGACACCGCGCTCGCGGCCTACCTGGCGCTGCCCGGCCAGCGCTCCTTCGACCTCGGTGACCTGACGCTGCGCTACCTGAACCGGGAGCTGAAGGCGGAGACCGCCGCGGGTGGCCAGCTCACCCTCGACGGTTCCGGTGAGGCCGACGAGGCCGAGGCCGACGCCATCCGCGCCCGCGCGGCGCTCGAACTGGCCGAGGCGCTCGACGCCGACCTGGAGCGCAGGTCCGCGGCCCGCCTGCTGCGGGAGATGGAGCTGCCCCTGGTGGAGGTGCTGGCCCGGATGGAGCGCGCCGGCATCGCGGCCGACGAGGATCACCTGCTGGAGCTGCAGAAGCACTACAGCGCCGAGGTCCAGGACGTCGCGGCCCAGGCGCACGGCATCGTCGGGCGTTCGTTCAACCTGGGCTCGCCCAAGCAGCTCCAGCAGATCCTCTTCGACGAGCTGGCCCTGCCCAAGACCAAGCGGATCAAGACGGGCTACACCACCGACGCGGATGCGCTGGCCTGGCTGGCGACGCAGTCCGACCACCCGCTGATCCCGGTGCTGCTGCACCATCGGGACGTCGCCCGGCTGAAGACGGTGGTCGACTCGCTCATCCCGATGATCGACGATGCCGGGCGCATCCACACGACCTTCAACCAGATGATCGCCGCCACCGGCCGGCTGTCCTCCACCGACCCGAACCTGCAGAACATCCCCATCCGCACCCCGCAGGGCCGGCAGATCCGGCAGGCGTTCGTCGTCGGAGCGGGTTTCGAGACGCTGCTGACCGCGGACTACTCGCAGATCGAGATGCGGCTGATGGCGCACCTGTCCGGCGACGCCGGGCTCATCGAGGCGTTCGCCTCGGGGGAGGACCTGCACACCTTCGTCGCCGCCCAGGCGTTCGGGCTGCCGGTGTCGGAGGTCGACCCCGAGCTGCGCCGGCGGATCAAGGCGATGTCCTACGGGCTGGCCTACGGGCTGTCCGCCTTCGGCCTGGCCGGCCAGCTCGGCATCGCCCCGGACGAGGCCCGCGAGCACATGGACGCCTACTTCGCCCGGTTCGGGGGCGTCCGGGACTTCCTGCGCGGCGTGGTCGACCAGGCCAGGCGGGACGGCTACACCGAGACCATCATGGGCCGCCGTCGCTATCTGCCCGATCTGACGAGTGACAACACCCAGCGCCGGCAGATGGCCGAGCGGATGGCGCTGAACGCCCCGATCCAGGGCTCGGCCGCGGACATCATCAAGATCGCGATGCTGGGTGTGGACCGCGCCCTGCGTTCGCGTGACCTGCGCTCCCGCCTGCTGCTCCAGGTCCACGACGAGCTCGTCCTGGAGGTCGCGCCCGGTGAGCGGGCGGAGGTCGAGGCGCTGGTGCGCGCCGAGATGGCCGCGGCCTACCAGATGTCCGTCCCGCTGGAGGTCAGCGTCGGCGCCGGGCGGACCTGGGACGAGGCGGGCCACTGAAAGTTCCGGCGAATCCTTCCCCCATATCCGCCTTTCCGGGGACGAGTCGGGGCGTGCGGCGACGGATTGCGCAGACCAGGGGCGTGTCACCTACTCCGGTCGCGGGAATTCTCCGGCTGTCCATGCCCACGGCGCCGCCTGCGCGGCCCGGCATCGGCGGTGCGCTGGAAGGCGCCCGGCGGGGGCGGACCTAGTCCGTCGTGGACCTGCGGTCCGCCAGGGCGGGGGGAGGGAACTGAGCCGTGTCCAGCGGTCCCATCGTCGTCGACCGCCGCCGCCTGCTCACGGTTCTGGTCGCCGGGATCGCGGGATTCTTCCTGCTCATCGCCGTGATTCCGGCCTCGCCGGGCTATCTGCGGCTCGGATCGTGGGCTGGGCTCGGCATCGCGCTGGCGAACATCGCCATGCTCCGTCCGCTCATCACCCACGAGGATCCGAGGTCGTGGCTTCCGCTGATCTCCGCGGCGTCCATGGCGGTCGGGCTCTGTCTGACGGCGGCGGACGCGATACCCGGCAGCGGGGGCGAGCTGTTCCTCCTCTGGTTCCCGTGGCTCGCGACCTACTCCGCGGTGCTCCGGCTCGGCCGCACCGTGGCCCTGGCCTGCTGGCTCGTGCTCATGACGTCCCTCGCGGCCTGGGCCAACAGCGACCTGACCAGATCGCCGGCGCTGCTGCTGATGGCGCTGCTCAGTTCGGTGGGCGGCTGCGTGGTGGTGTCCGGCCTGTTCCAGTGGCGCCATCGGCAGGCCCTCGCTGATCCGCTGACCTCGCTCGTCGCGCGCAGCGGCCTGTCCCTCATCGCCGACCCGGTCATCGCCCGGGCCCGGGATCGGGGCCGGGACGTCGTCTTCCTGCTGATCGACATCAACCGGTTCCGTGAGGTCAACGACGCGCTCGGGCACGAAGGCGGGGACGAGCTGCTGCGCCAGTTCGCCCGCGCGCTGTCCGCGGTGACGCCGCACCCGTCGTTTGTCGGCCGGCTGGGCAGCGACGAGTTCGCGCTGGTCATCGAGTGCCCGCCGGAGGGCGCGCAAGCAGGCGCCGCCGCGGGTGAACCCGGTGAACCCGGTGAACCCGGTGAACCCGGAAACCCCGGAGAAGGCGACTCGCAGCCGCCGAGTCGGGACCGCCTCCTGCGGGACCTCGGTAGCTCGGTGCTGGGCCAGCTCGAAGGCCCGTTCGAGGTCCACGGCATCAAAGTCGGTATCGAGGCGAGCGCTGGGCTGGCGGTCTCGCCGCGGGACGGTGAGACAACCGCCGCGCTGCTCCCGTGCGCCGACGTGGCGTTGAGCCGGGCGAAGCGCCAGGGCGAGCGGGTCGGGCTGTGGGACGTGGGCATCGCCGGTGTGCGCGCCTGGGAGATCTCCCTGTACGCGGAGCTGCGCACGGCGATCGCCAGGGACGAGCTCATCGTCTTCTACCAGCCGCTGCAGGCCGCGGCGACCGGGCAGATCGTGGGGGCCGAGGCCCTCGTGCGGTGGCGTCACCCGACCCGCGGCCTGCTTCCGCCCGGTGCCTTCCTGCCCATCGCCGAGCGCTCGGCGCTGATCGGTGACATGACCCGCTGGGTGCTGAACGAGGCGTTGCGCCAGTGCGCCGCCTGGTGCGAGCAGGGACTGTACGTGCCGGTGTCGGTCAACCTCTCCGCCCGCATGCTCGTCCGGGACGACCTGCCCGACCTGGTCACCTCGACGCTTGCCCGGCACGGCCTGCCGCCCGACCTGCTGACCCTGGAGATGACGGAGAGCGCGCTGGTGACCCAGCCCGGCCGGGCGGCGGCGATGATGCGGGAGCTGCGCAGCAAGGGGGTGAAGCTGTCGCTGGACGACTTCGGCACCGGCTACAGCTCGATGGAGATCCTCAAGGCCCTCCCGTTCGACGAGGTCAAGATCGACCGGGGTTTCGTCGCGGATGTCCGGGGCAGCCTGCAGGACGCCGCGATCGTCCGTTCGGTGCTCGACCTGGGGCACCGGCTGGGCCTGCGGGTGGTCGGTGAGGGCGTCGAGGACGAGCGGACCCTGCGCATGATGACGGAGCTCGGCTGCGACATCCTGCAGGGCGAAGTGATCTCGCGGCCGCGCGCACCTGATCATCTGAGTGACCTGCTCGCGGCCAAGGCGACGAAAATGGACGAAAGGAGCGCCCGGCCGGTGCCCGTGCGGGGAGGTGCGGCCCTGGCGGATGCCGCGCCGGCGGACCCCCCGCCGGGGGGCGCGGTGACTGGAGGCGCGGTGCCGGCAGGCGTGGCGAACGGCGGTCCCGGGACCGCCGCCGGAGCCGGGGCCGGGGCCGGGGCATCTGCCGGGGCCGGCGAGGCCGGGAGCGGGGCCGGCGAGGCCGGGAGCGGCGTGGCGGCGGAGTCCGGCGGGGCGGCGGCGGCCGAGGGCACGGGCGAGGTCGCTGGTTCGGATGTCCCCTTCACCGCGGCGCAGACGAAGCGGTACGGCATCCCCGCGCCGCTCGCCGGGCAGGATGCCGCGCGGATGGCGGCTGTCCGTCGCTACGAGATCGCGTTTCAGCCGCACACCTACCGCCTGAACGACGTCGCGGCTCTCGCGGGCACGCTGACCGGCTGTGACGTGGCCTCGGTGGTCCTCGTCGGCGCCCGCTCGGAGGTCTACCTCGGCCGCTTCGGCCATGAGATGCAGGATGTGCCGGCCAGGGTCGGCATCGCGTCACACGCTGTTGCTGCCGGGGAGCTGCTGGAGGTTCCCGACGCCACCCTTGACACCCGGTTCGCGCACGGGACCCGGGCCTATCGCCATCGGTCCGTGCGGTTCATCGCCGGGGTGCCGCTGCGCACGATCGACGGTCACTCCATCGGCGCGATCACGATCAGTGACCGCATCCCGAGACGGCTCAGTCCGGGGCAGCGAGAAGCCCTGGAGAGCCTGGCCCGGCATGCCATGATCATGATGGACACCCGGCGGGAGTGCGTCCTGCTGGAGGTCGTGACAGACACCACCCACGCGCTCGACCAGCTCGGCGACCGGGGTGACGTGCCCGCGGCGGCGTCCCTGCTCGCCGACACCGCGCGGCACCTTGCCGGTGCGGATGTCGCGACGGTCCTGGTGGCGGACGGGCCCGGATCCGCCGGGTTCACCGCCGTCGAGTCGTCCGCCGCGCCCGGGCACAAGCCGGTCATCCCCCGGGGTCAGCGGTTCCTCCGGGACGAGGCGACCTCGGTGGGGGAGGCACTGCGAACGCGCCGGCCGCTGTTCGTCGCCGACGCGCCCTCCTACTCCGGTTTCCACTCCGACCTCGTCCGCACCCTTCCGGTGGCCTCGGCGTTCATCCTTCCCCTGCCGGGCTCCGGCGGGGTGGTCGGTGTTGTCTGCCTGCGCTGGTCGAAGCCCCTCCTAGCCATCGATCCAGCACTGGAAAAGATCTTCTCCCTGCTGGCGGGCCAAGCCGGGCACGGGCTCGGGCGCATGCTGACCGCTCGGGCCCGGGAGCGTGCGTCGGAGACGGACACCATGACCGGTCTGGCCAACCGATCGGCCTTCCTGACCGCACTCGGGGAGCTGCCGGTCGGCACGGCCGTCTGCCTCTTCGAGCTGCCCGGGGAAGGCGCCTACGGTGTCGCCGCTGCCAACGGTGGTGCCGGTGTCGCCGCTGCTGACAACGGTGTGCCTGGTGCCGCCGGTGCCGCAGGCGGTTCCGGTGCGGGCGGTGCTGCCGGCGGCACCGGACCAGCCGGTGACAACGGTGCTGGCAGGGTCGCAAACGGTGCTGGCAGGGGTCCGGCAGGGGCCGGCTACTGCCCGGACCAGCGGCTGGCCCGCTTCATCCGCGACCTGCGGACCGTTGCCGGTGACCCGCGTTATCTCGCCCGCTGGTCGGAGCGGCAGTTCGCGCTGGCCGTCCCGACCGGCGGCCGGGAGCGGGCCGAGACGGCCGTCGACGAGCTCCGCCGCTGCTGGGGGCGGGAGTCCACCGCGCCGTTCGCCGTCGGGATCGGCGTGACGGGAAGCCATGAGCCGCTGACCAGCGCGCTCATCGACGCGGAGAACCAGCTACTGGCGATGGTCGCGGCCCGTGAGGCCGGGACGAGACGCTTCCCGATGCGCTCGGTGGTCTGAGGGCCGCCTCCGCGCCGAGCGGCATCACGGCAGGTGGCCGTTGTCCGCGCACCGCGGCCACGGTTCGACCACCTCGAAGCCCAGACCGGCCGCCGAGACCCGGACGAAGTCGGCGCAGCTGTCCGGCCGGCCGCGCCCGGTGCTGAAGTCCACCTTCTGCATGAGCAGACCGTCGGCGTCGTAGTCGTTGACGGCGGCGAGCCCGCGGATGAAGGAAGCCCGGGTCGGGCAGCCGTCCACGGCCCGCAGGCCGCGGAGGAAGAGGTCGGCGCTGATCCAGCCGTTGACCGCGCTGGGCAGGCCCGGCTGCTGGAGCTCGGGGGCGTAGCGGGCCATGGCGGCCAGATATGCCTGCTGGGCGGGCAGGCCACGTTCGAGCGCGGCGAAGGGCAGCGGAGCGTAGCTGCCGACCAGAGCCTGCCTGAACCCCGGTGCGAGCGTGGTCATGTCGTAGCCGGCGGGCGACACCGCGACATCCAGCGGCCGGCCGAGTTCGGCGGCCGCGATGAGCAGGCCGGTGTAGATCTCCAGGGATGTCGCCGCGACCAACGTGTCCGCCCGGGCCTGGAGAATCCGCTGGACCACCCTGTTCATGGTGTTCCGCTCGACGGTCTCCTCGTAGACCACCTGGACACCGGCCGCCTCCAGGCTCCGCCGGGCCCCCGCGACGTAGCTCCGCGAGGCGGGTGAGGCGGGGTCGACCAGCAGCGCCGCGCGGGAGCCACCGCGGGAGGTGACGAACNGGCCCAACGTGGCCGTCGTCTCGACATCGTCACTGACCGCGCTGTAGGCGAACATGTTGGCGTGGTCGCCCCACAACGGCTGGTCGGCGACGCCCAGCACCGGAATGCCCTGTTCGTCGAGCCAGGGCGCGGACTGTTCCGAGAACGCCGTGTGCTCCAGGATCGCGAAGGCACCCTCGGCCGCGAGGTTCTTCGCGGCGCTCAGGTTGACGCTGGCGCTGGAGGCGTCGTCGCGCCACACGGTCGTGATCCGGCGTCCGGCGACGCCGCCAGCCGCGTTCTCCTTCGCGACCCGCGCCTCGACCCCGGCCCGGAAACCGCGGTAAGGGGCGGCCGCCGGGCCGCTGTCCGGGTAGAGAACACCCACCCTGACCTGGCGGTCAGTGACCCCGGGGGAGCAGACGCCGGCGGCCGTTCCGCCGCGGGCGGAGCCCTTCGCCCCGCAGGCACCGACCAGCACCGCGATCACACCCACGACAGTGACGAGCGTCGTACCGAAAGAGCGCTTCGGGAACACCAGGGCGGGCCACCTTTCCCGGTCCGGCGCGCGGTGGCGGCGGAGTGCACGGACGTTCACAACCGAATACGTCCGGGCTGGTGGTCCGGCCCGCGAAGGAGATGGCGCATGCCTTGCCGGCATGCTCGGCGGGCGCTTCGTCCTCCGCGCGCGCAGGAGTGGTGCCTGATGTAACAGCGTTCGGCCGGGTGGCCGCGGGCCGAAGTGTCCGCGGGCGGGGTGCTGGACGTCGGAGGGGACGGGGCGGTGGTGTCCCGGTACCGGCCCGGGGTGGTCATCCGTCCGGCCTCGGGGCCGGTTCGGCACTCAGGTGGCCTGCCGATCAGACAGGTTTGTCACCGCGGCCTCGGGCTGGCCACCCTCACCCTCACTCTCGCCTCACCCCGGCCTCGGGTCAGCCCCCGGCCTGCTGCCCCGAACCACCCGACCTTGATCCACGAACAACGGCCTGGCGAGCGGCGGCGGCCTGGCGGGCGGCGGCGGCCTGGCGGGCGGCGGCAGCCTGTCGGGCGGCGCGCGCCCGACGGATGATGAGGAGTACCGCGGCCTGGCCAACGGCGAGCGCGACCCCGCCGAGGATGAGCATGCCGGCGTGGTCGTCCATCCAGCGGACGAGGCCGAGAGTCCACGGGGAGAGCGCACCGCCCGCCGAAAGGTAGAGCGCGGACGAGATCGCCGACCCCGGGATGATGAACCGCAGGAACCGCCGCATCGGCACGGAGCCCGTGCCCAGCGCCGCGTCGATCGCCAGATTTGTGTGCACGAGGCAGAACCACAGCAGGCCCCGCTGCGCCCACCGCCGCGACAGTGCGACCACCAGGCGGCTGGTGCCGACGCGGCGCAACAGCAGCGACCGGACGTTGTTGCGGGCCAGGCCGAAGTAGCCGATGTCGAGCAACGCCCGGAACACTGTCGCGATCAGCAGAGCGGGAACGAACGCGACCTCACCGCCGACGAGCAGGAGAACCGACAGCGTCGGCCGCAGCGCCACGAGCAGCAGCGGCGCGGAGCCCGCCAGAGCGGGCAGGAAGGCGAGGCCCAGGCCGCCGGCCCCCAGCAACGTACCGGTCAGCAGCGTCGGCCACAGCCGCGTGCGGAGCTGGCGTCGTGGCCCGGTCGGAACGCCGGGCACGGCTGCCTCGGCCTCGGCCTCGGTCTCGGTCGGCTCCACTTGTCCAGTCTTACCCGGCACGCGCCCGACGCCCCGCCGGTGCGTTCCTGGCAGACTCGCCTCGTGCTGACGGTGGGTCTGACGGGCGGAATCGGCTCGGGGAAAAGCGCGGTGTCGGAATGCCTGGTGGCGCACGGCGCCTGGCTGGTCGACGCCGACCGGATCGCCCGGGAGGTCGTCGAGCCGGGCAGCCCGGGGCTGGCCGCGGTCGCGGCGGCCTTCGGCCCGACGGTGCTGGGGCCGGACGGAGCCCTCGACCGCGAGGCGCTGGGCCGGATCGTCTTCGCGGACGTCGACAGCCGCCGCCAACTGGAGTCGATCACCCACCCGCTGATCCGGGCGGAGATGGCCCGGCGGATCGCCGCGGCTCCCGCCGACGGTGTCGTGATCCACGACATCCCGCTGCTCGTCGAGTCCGGACCACGTCCCGGCTACGACCTGATCGTGGTGGTGGAGGCGCCGCGGGAGCTCCGGCTGGAACGGCTGGCCCGGCGTGGCCTGCCGCGTGAGCAGGCGGAGGCCCGGATGGCGGCCCAGGCGAGCGACGAGCAACGGCGTGCGGTGGCCGACATCCTCATCGACAACAGCGGGTCGCTCGATGATCTGCGCGCGCGGGTGGCGGAGGTCTGGCTGGAGCTCCTCCAGCGGCGGGACGCGGCGGCCGGAGCCTGACCGTGGCCTGGGAATGGGACGCGGTCAGCTACGACAGCCTGGTGCTCCCGCACGAGCTGTGGGGCCGCCGCGCCCTCGCTCGCCTGGCACTGGACGGCGGCGAGACGGTGCTCGACGCCGGGTGCGGCACCGGCCGGGATACAGCCGCGCTTCTGGCGGCGCTGCCCCGGGGGCGGGTGCTCGCCGTCGACGCGTCGGCCACCATGCTCGACCAGCTGCGCGCACGCCTGCCCGACGCGGGGGAGCGGCTCACCGTCCTCGCCGCCGACCTGCGGGAACCGCTCCCCGTTCCCGGCCCGGTGGATGCCGTGCTGAGCGTGGCCGTCCTGCACTGGATCGACGACCATCAGCGGGTGTTCGACAATCTCGCGGCCGTGCTGCGGCCCGGCGGCAGGCTGTCGCTGGAGTTCGGCGGACACGGCAACATCGCCGCCGTGGAAAAGGCGCTGGCGGACGTGCTCGGAGAACCGCCGAGGGCGTGGAACTTCGCCACGCCGGCCGAGACGGGGCGACGGCTGGAGGCCGCCGGCTTCGTCGACGTGGAGGTGGCGCTGCGCCCCGACACCGCGCGTTTCGCCGAGCCCTCCGCCCTGCACTCCTACCTGGAGACGGTCGTGCTCGGCGCGCACCTGGGCCGGCTGGGCGCCGACGAGCGGGCCGCGTTCGTCGACGAGGTGGCCCGGCGCCTGCCGGCGCCGGTGATCGACTACGTCCGGCTGGAGGCCGGCGCCCGGCGGGCGGACTGATGCCGGGTGGGCGGATCGAACCCGGGCGGGCAGACCGAACCGAACCGCACTGACCGACCCGGGGCCGGTCAGTTGATCCCCGCGGCCTCCATGCCGCGAAGCTCCTTCTTCAGCTCGTTGACCTCGTCGCGAAGCCGGGCCGCCAGCTCGAACTGCAGCTCCTTGGCCGCCTCGTGCATCTGGTCGTCGAGCTGGCGGATGAGCTGGGCCAGCTCGTGGCGCGGCATCCCGGCGAGCTCGGCGGCGTACCGGCCGACCGCGCCGCCGCCCTTCGACTTCATGCCGGGAACCGGGGCCTTGCCCCGGGACTGAGCCCGCCCGCCACCGCCGATCATCTCCCCGGCCGCGGACTCGCGCACCATGTCGTCGAGAATGTCCACCACCTTCTTGCGCAGCGGCTGCGGGTCGAGGCCGCGTTCGGTGTTGTAGGCGATCTGCTTCTCGCGGCGCCGGTTGGTCTCCTCGATCGCCTGGCGCATCGACGGGGTGATGGTGTCCGCGTACATGTGGACCTGGCCGGAGACGTTGCGGGCGGCCCGCCCGATGGTCTGGATCAGTGACTTGCTCGAGCGCAGGAAGCCCTCCTTGTCCGCGTCGAGGATCGCGACGAGCGACACCTCGGGCAGGTCGAGGCCCTCGCGCAGCAGGTTGATGCCGACCAGGACGTCGAACTGGCCGCGGCGCAGGTCGGTGAGCAGCTCGACCCGGCGCAGCGTGTCGACCTCGCTGTGCAGGTACCGCACCCGGATGCCGAGGTCCAGCAGGTAGTCGGTGAGATCCTCGGCCATCTTCTTGGTCAGCGTGGTGACGAGGATCCGTTCGTCGCGCTCGGCGCGCTGGCGGATCTCGTGCACGAGGTCGTCGATCTGGCCCTTCGTGGGCTTGAGGACGATCTCCGGGTCGAGCAGGCCGGTCGGCCGGATGATCTGTTCCACGACGCCGGCGGCGCGGCCGAGCTCGTACGGGCCGGGAGTCGCCGAGAGGTAGACCGTCTGCCCGATCCGCTCCAGGAACTCCTCCCAGCGCAACGGGCGGTTGTCGACGGCGCTCGGCAGCCGGAAGCCGTGGTCCACCAGGTTCCGCTTGCGGGACATGTCGCCCTCGTACATCCCGCCGATCTGCGGGACGGTGTTGTGCGACTCGTCGANGACCAGCAGGAAATCGTCCGGGAAGTAGTCCAGCAGGGTGTGCGGCGGAGTGCCGGCGGCCCGGCCGTCGACGTGCCGGGAGTAGTTCTCGATGCCGGAGCAGAAGCCGACTTGGCGCATCATCTCGATGTCGTAGGTGGTCCGCATGCGCAGCCGCTGCGCTTCCAGCAGCTTGCCCTGGCCCTCCAGCTCGGCGAGCCGCTCGGCGAGCTCGGCCTCGATGCCGGTGATCGCCCGCTCCATGCGCTCAGGCCCGGCGACGTAGTGCGTCGCGGGGAACACGAAGATCTCCTCGACCTCGCGCACGACGTCCCCGGTGAGCGGATGCAGATAGGAGAGGCGCTCGATCTCGTCGCCGAACATCTCGACCCGGACCGCGAGCTCCTCGTAGACCGGGAACACCTCGACGGTGTCGCCGCGCACCCGGAACGTCCCGCGGGTGAAGGCGACGTCGTTGCGGCCGTACTGGACGTCCACCAGCCGGCGCAGCAGCCGTTCGTGCCCGTACTCGTCACCCACCCGCAGCTTCACCATCCGGTCGATGTACTCCTGCGGCGTCCCCAGCCCGTAGATGCAGCTCACGCTGGCGACGACGATCACATCCCGCCGGGTCAGCAGGCTCATCGTCGCCGAGTGGCGCAGCCGCTCGACCTCCTCGTTGATGGAGGAGTCCTTCTCGATGTAGGTGTCCGTCTGCGCGATGTACGCCTCGGGCTGGTAGTAGTCGTAGTACGACACGAAGTACTCGACGGCGTTGTGCGGGAGCAGCTCGCGGAACTCGTTCGCCAGCTGGGCGGCGAGGGTCTTGTTCGGCGCCATGACGAGCGTGGGGCGCTGGAGGCGTTCCACCAGCCAGGCCGTCGTCGCCGACTTGCCGGTACCCGTCGCGCCGAGGAGCACGACGTCCTTCTCGCCGGCCTGCACCCGCCGGGCCAGCTCGTCGATCGCCGCCGGCTGGTCACCGGCAGGCTCGAACTCCGAGACGACCCGGAACGGTGCCGCCGAGCGCTGGATGTCCGTCGTGGGGCGTTCGAACGTTGTGCTCACGAGTCCCAGAACACCACACGCCTCCGACAGTTTCCCGACGGCCGCCTGCCACCCCCGGCTCGGGCACTCGGACGCGGCCCCGTTAGTCGGCCCCNGGAGTCGGCTCCGGGAGTCGGCTCCGGCCCTACTCCCAGCCGAGCAGCCGCGCCCCGAGCACGGCGGTCTGCAGCACGTAACGGTCGGTCGGGGAGGTCGGGTCATGCCTGGTCAGCACATGGATCCGGTCCAGCCGGTAGGTGAGCGCCCGCACGGACAGGTGCAGTCGCCGGGCGGCCGCGAGCGCCACGCCGCCGGTGGCGAAGTAGGCGTCGAGCGTCTCGATCAGCGGCCGCGCGCCTCCCCGTGCCGCCCGGAGCGGGCTGAGCACCGTGTCGACGAGCTCCTCCAGCGGTTCCCGGTCACGCAGCAGAACCTTGTAGATCAGGAGATCGTCGGTGTGCACCACCTGGCCGTCCAGGCGCATCCGCCCGGCGAGCTCGACGGCGTTGCGGGCCTCGTCGTAGCCGATGCGCACGCCGGCGACGCCGCTGCGGGCCCGGCTGACCCCCAGCCGCCAGACCAGTTCCGGTTCGGTCGCCAGCCGCCCGGTGATGGCCCGGATCGCCGCGGACGGCAGCGAACCGGAGGCTGCGAACGCGGGGAGCGGGGTGAAGCCGATGCCGTCAGGGCCGTGCTGGTCCATCCGCCGCCGCCCTCTGGGGGGCGTGGGCCGCGAGGCCGCCCGGTCCGGTGCGGAACGGTCGATCCGGGGGTGACCGGAACCTCCGTCCGCACGGGTGTGGGCGGCGGGTGTCCGCCCCGGAAGAGTCTTCGCCGTGACCACCCCCGAGCGGACCACCCCGTCCGTTCCGCCGTCCTCGTCCGTCGCGGTGGTCTCGTCCGGCAGGGTGGTCTCGTCCGGCACCTCGGACGCGACTCCTCCGTCGGACAAGTCCGGGCTGTCGAACGGGTTTGGGCCGCCGGGCCGGTCCGGCGAGCCCGGACCGATCGCCGGGAGCGGGGCGATGGGCAGGGTCAGGTCGGTCTCCTGCGGTACGACACAGACCAGCAGGCCGTCCTTGGTCGCGACGAGCGGTTCCGTCGGGCAGTGCTCGCGCAGCGCCTCCTCGACCGAGCGGACCACGGCGCGGCCATCGAGGAAGCGCCTGTTCCCGGCCGCCACGAGGACCACATGCCCGGCCTCCAGCCGCAGGCCGAAGGCGGCTGACCGTTCCAGCAGCGGCCCCAGTTCCGAGGTGCCGGTCAGCAGGTCGTCCACCAGCTCGCGACGCAGCGCCTCCTCCGAGCGCGCCCGGGCCGTCCTGGCCCGCTCGTAGCCCTCGCACACCGCCGCGACCGCGTCGTCACTGGCCCGCAGGACCGCGGACGCGGCCGCCCGGGTGCGTGCGACGGCACCCGCGGTCGGCGCGCCACTCGGGTCGCGTGGCTGTGGGTCGCGTGGTTGTGGGTCGCTCGCCGTCCGGTCCAGGCCGCGGGTGACGCGGTCGAGGTCGCGGGCGGTCCGGTCGGCCTGCCGGACCGTCGGCAGCGACGGCCAGATCCGCCAGGTGGCCGAGAGATAGAGATCGACGAGCGCGGGCAGCGAGGCGCCGGACTCGGCCGCGGCCTGGCCGAGTGCGCGGAAGGTGTCGAGCTCGGCTCGGGACAGGCGCCGGCCGCTGTCCGCGGCGGAGGCGAGGACGTCCAGGTAGTCCCCGAGGAGACCGGCGTGCAGGCGGGCGTCGGCCGCTGCCAGCACGGCGGCCCGCGGGAGCCGGGTGAGGCTCGTGCCCGGCAGCCCGGCCGGCTGGTCGTGGTCCTGCACGGGCCATCCAGGACGTCGGTCGGCGCTTGTCACGACTGGCTGCCACCCCCGTTCGGCTGCCGAGTATCGGCAAGGAAATCGTAGACAAAGTCGCGGACTCCGGACGGTGTCTGCCGGGACGGCGAAGGGCAGGCTGAACGTTAAGCCTGGTGAGAGCGTTCGGCGCACCCGCGACGGGTGGCTGCGGAACGCGGCCGGGCCCGGCCCGGAGCCGTTCCGTTCCCGGGCGGCCGTGGGCGTGCCCCGCCGCCTCGGGTACCGGCTCGGAGATCTCTCGCAGGCGAGTCAGCCCGGACGGAAGTGACAGCTGTGAAAGGGAAAGGATCCACCCGCGACATGTTCACGAAGACCGGCCCGCGCCGTTCCGCGCATCCACCGATCGTGGTGCGCCCGGGTCTTTTCGTGTCCGTAGCGGTCGTCACCGTGGTGTTGGCCGCACTCACCCTGCCCGCCATGGTCCCGGACCGGCCGGGTTTCGCCTACTTCAGCGGTGGTCTGATCGGGGCCGGCCTGCTGGTCGCGATCCTGCTGGCGGCTGACCTCGCGCGGGCCGCGGCGGCTCGCCGGTCGGGGATCACCGTCACCATGATCACGATCGGCGCCTTCGGCAGCCGGCTCGCCCTGGCGCCCGCGGCGAGGCGCGGCGGCACCGGTGGCGGCGGCACCGGTATCGGACCGACGCCGGGCGGTGACCAGCCGTGGCACCTCGACCCGCGGGATCAGGCGCCGGCCGGGACGGGGCGCCGTTCCGCGTCCACCGCGTCCACCGCGCGTGACCCGCTGACCCCGGCCTCGGGTGACACGGCCGCCGACGGAGCCATCGCCCGAGCGGGGCTCGTGGTCACCGCACTGGCGGGGGCCGTCCTCGTCGCCGCCGGCGCACTCGCTCCCGGCGGCACCCTGGAGCTGTTGGGTGAGGTCGCACTGTGGGTCGGCACCTTCGCCCTGCTCATCACGATCGTCGACCTGCTGCCCGCCCCGCGCAGCGCGGGCGGGCGGATGCTCGCGGCGAGGGTGGCGCGGCGAACCGGGGACGAGGACGCGGCCGCGGCCGCCGTGGCCCGCGCGGGTGTCATCACCGGGTGGACTCTGATCGTCGTCGGGATCGTGGCGTCGTTCCTGATCGGCCTGGTCGGCCTGTGGGCCGTGCTGCTCGGCTGGCTCGCGCTGGGCAGTTCGCGGCTCGCTCAGGCGCAGCAGAAGGCCAGTACCGCACTGAGCGGTGTCTTCGTGCGGGACGTGATGGTCCCCGCGCCGCCGCCGCTGCCGGCCTGGCAGACGATCTCCGACGCGCTGGACGAGGTCGCGCTCCCGTCCGGCCGCTCGGTCTTCGCGGTGCGGGACTTCGCGGGGCCGCTGGTCGGGGTGGCACTGCTGCGTGACCTCGCGGCGGTTCCCGCGGACGACCGGGGCCTGGCTCGCGTCACCAGGGTCGCCATCCCGCTGGAGCGGGTCGCCGTCGCCCGGCCGGACGAGCCGCTGGCGAGCGTGACCTCGCGGCTGGCGCAGCGGCCGGCGGCCGGGGTGATCGTGGTCCTGCGGGACGGCCCGGACGGTGTGCCGGAAATGGTCGGCACGGTGGGCCCCGGGGAGATCACCCGAGCTCTCGAGACGTCACCCCTGCGCGGCCGGGTCGTCTTCCCGGCCGGCTTCGGCCGGAACCGCTGACCTTGGTCCATCCCCGTACCCGCTCTGGCCGGCTGATGGCAACGGAGCCCGGCCGGTCAGAGCACACATCATCCTGCGGATCAGCCCTGCCGTGCGATCGGCCGTGCGCGGGAACTGCCCACCTTTACTGAAACTGAGTCCGGAAGACATTCGGAGGAAATTTCGTGCATGTACCAATCTGGGCCTGGGCCGCCTTCGTCGGCGGTCTGCTCCTGCTTTTGGCGATCGACCTCCTGGCGCATCGCCGGGCGCACGTAATCGGCTTCCGTGAAGCCGCGTGGTGGAGTGTCGGGTGGGTCTCGCTCGGAATCGCCTTCGCCTTCGTCATCTGGGCCTGGCAGGGCCCGGTCGCCGCTGGCGAGTACACCTCGGCGTACCTGCTGGAGAAAAGTCTCTCGGTTGACAACCTCTTCGTCTTCGCGCTGATCTTCTCGTACTTCAAGGTCCCGCGCGAATATCAGCACAGAGTGCTGTTCTACGGGGTTCTGGGAGCACTTGTCCTGCGGTTCCTGTTCATCGCCGCCGGCATCGCCCTGCTGGAGCAGTTCAGCTTCGTCATCTACATCTTCGGTGCCTTCCTGCTGTACACCGCCTTCAAGATGGTGCAGGGCGGTGGTGTGGACATGGATCCGGGCAACAGCCGGGCGGTCCGGCTGCTGCGCAAGGTGATTCCGGTGACGGACACCTACGAGGGGCAGCACTTCCTGCTGCGGCGCTCGGGGGTCCTGNTGGCCACGCCGCTGCTCGCGGTCCTGGTCGCGATCGAGACCGCCGACGTGTTGTTCGCGTTCGACTCGGTGCCCGCCGCGCTCGGCGTGACCAACGAGACCTTCATCGTCTACTCCGCCAACGCCCTGGCCATTCTGGGACTCCGGTCGCTGTTCTTCCTGCTCTCCNGGCTGCTGGAGAAGTTCCACCACCTCGCGAGCGGACTGGCCGTCATCCTCGCGTTCATCGGTGTCAAGATGCTGCTGACCGACGTCTGGCACATGTCTGTCTGGCTGTCCCTGTCGGTGATCGCGGTGGTGCTGGCCGTCTCGGTCATCTGGTCCCTGACGACGGCGCCGCCCGTGAGCGCGGCTGACGGCGGTGACCGGGCTGACGGCGGTGACCGGGCTGACGGCGGTGACCGGGCTGACGGCGGTGACCGGGCTGACAGCGGCGCGGCGGCTGACAGCGGCGGCGCGTCCAGAACGGGCGGGTCGTCCGGTGCCGGCCACCGCGGCCGCTGATCGACCGCCGCGATCCCTCGCAATGATTGATAGGAACTAATGACTGGGCGACGCGCCGATTGTCTTCTGTGCGACAGCGGCGCGCGCACGTTAGTGTTTCGGCATCTCCGGGATCTTCCGAGAAGCCCCAATCCGCGACCTCCTCCTCCAAGGCGGACTATGCAGACCTTCCTGGCAGTCGTTGTTTCCTACGGTGGATCGCCCCAACTACGGAGCCTTCTGACTGCATTGTCCGGGATCGCCGGCGGTCGGGTGACGCTGGTGGAGAACCGGAGCGACGCGATGCACGAGGACCTGCCAGCCGGGGTGGAAGTGCACGAAGGGCACGGGAACGTCGGATACGGGACAGCGGTGAACATAGCCGTGCGGAAGTCCCTCGCCGCCGAGCGGGACCGCCGCCCGCCGACCAGCGAGGTTCCCGGGTGGATTCTCGTGGTGAACAGTGACGTGACCATCTCCGCCGAGACGTGCGCCCTGCTGCCCGACCTGCTGGGCTCCGTACCCGCCGGGGCAGACGCGGTGGGATTCCCACTGCGGGCCGAGAGCGGCCTAGCGGGCAGGGGCACGGCCGTCCTGCCGNACGTCCGCACCAGCGCGTACACCGCGGTGCGCGGCGAGGCCGCGGCGGTGGCCCGCTGGCCCGAGCTCCGCTACCCGGTCGGGGCCTTCTTCGGCATCCGGACCGACGCCTTTCTCCGGCTGGGCGGATTCGACCCGTCCTACTGGATGTACTACGAGGAGACCGATCTGTTCGCGCGGCTGCGCGCGGACGGCGGCGTCATCCACTGGGCCGATGACCGCTGCCGGGTCACCCACGTGGGCGGCGGGACGGTGGGCCGAGCCGCGCTGCTGTATGCCGAGCTCGGCCGATCCGCGGTCATCTACGCGCAGCGGCACCGTGACGAGGTGGGGCGGGGCTGGCTCGCAGTGCACGCGGCGCAGCTCGTCGTGCTCACGGCGCGCAAGCTTGCCGCCGGCCGGACCCACGACGCCCGGCGCGGCGCGCGTATCCTGGCCGGTCTCGTCGCCGGTCTGGCCCAACCGCACCGGGAGCCCGCCACCCGGTCGCGCTGGAGCGCGGTGCCGTCCGCCCGGCGACGTGACCTCGGGCGCGTCGATCAGTCCATGCTGGGCACCGACGCCACCGGGCTGGTTCCGCCGCCCCGGTCGACGGTGCGGTCCTCGTCCTGGGCGACGGCCGACCGCTGACGCACCGACCCGCGGGCCAGTCACCCACCGACCCGCGGGGCAGCCGACCCGTTGGCCCGCGGACGCCGGCCCGGCATCGTCCGTCGGCTACCAGCCGCGGGCGCGCCACTCCGCCAGGTGCGGGCGCTCGGCGCCGATGGTCGTGTCCTTTCCGTGGCCCGGGTAGATCCACGTGTTGTCGGGCAGGGGACCGAAGACCTTCGCCTCCAGGTCGTCCATCAGTGTTCTGAACGCGGCCGCGTCGCCGAAGGTGTTCCCGGGACCGCCGGGGAAGAGGCAGTCGCCGGTGAACAGGTGCGGAGCGCCACCGTCCTGGTCGTAGAGCAGGGCGACCGATCCGGGCGTGTGCCCCACCAGGTGCACGACCCGCAGCGTGACCTCGCCGACGCGTACCTCGTCGCCGTCCCCGACCGGGTCGGTGGTGGGCACGGGGATGGCCGGCACATCCAGCGGGTGCGCNACGGTGCGGGCGCCGGTCGCGGCCACGACCTCCTCGAGGGCCTGGACGTGGTCGCCGTGCCGGTGCGTCGTCACCACGGTGCTCAGCCCGGCGTCACCGACGAGGCGCAGCAGGGTGCCCGTCTCGTTCGCCGCGTCGATGAGGAGCTGCTCACCGGTGGCGGCGCAGCGCAGCAGATAGCAGTTGTTGTCGAACGGGCCGACCGCAACCTTGGTGATCGTGAGGTCCGGCAGCTCGCGGATGTCCGCGGGCCCGCCGACGGTGACGTCGCCTGTGTAGCCGGCGCCGATGTTCATCAGGGTTCTCCTCGATCTGTCCGTGGACCACCTGTGCCGGCAGATCGCCGCCCCGAGCCCCCACGGTCGCGACGGGCCGGGCCTGACGACCCGAGGGCCGTCCTCATTCTCATCGGTGTCTCGGTGCGGTGTCCTCGTCCCGAGGCCGCTGCTCGGTGTGGTCTCCCCGCCCGGAGGAAGGCGGCCGGAGCGGGCGCCGGGTCGGAGAGAGCCAGGTCACACAGCCGGTGCTGCCGGAATCGTCGTTCGGCGGAGGTGACTCCCCGGTGCGTCTCGGCGGAGCCGTGGGCGTGGCGCCGCAGGGGATGTGGGCCTCGTGGTTGCCTCCCGGCTCCGGCGGCACGGCTGTTGCGGGCAGTTCGTCCGGGGCGTGTAGCGTCGGCTGTGTTCGAACGCGCGTTTGGGCGCGGTGGGCGGCCAGCCGGACGGGTCCGGCGGCTCACCTGCGGCCGGCACCCGACCGAGGACGACGAGGGACCTGAGGATGGCCGACCGTCTTGTCGTGCGCGGAGCACGTGAGCACAATCTCCGTGACGTCGATCTCGACCTGCCCAGAGACGCTCTTGTGGTCTTCACGGGGCTGTCCGGTTCGGGTAAGTCCAGCCTCGCCTTCGACACGATCTTCGCCGAGGGGCAGCGCCGGTACGTCGAGTCCCTCTCCGCCTACGCGCGCCAGTTCCTGGGCCAGATGGACAAGCCCGACGTCGACTTCATCGAGGGCCTGTCGCCGGCCGTCTCGATCGACCAGAAGTCGACGTCGCGCAATCCGCGCTCGACGGTGGGCACGATCACCGAGGTCTACGACTACCTGCGACTGCTGTACGCGCGGGTCGGTCACCCGCACTGCCCGAAGTGCGGGCGCCCGATCTCCCGGCAGACTCCGCAGCAGATCGTCGACCGGCTGCTCGAGCTTCCGGAGGGCACCCGCTTCCAGGTGCTGGCCCCGGTCGTGCGCGGCCGCAAGGGCGAGTACGCGGACCTGTTCGCCGAGCTGCAGAGTTCCGGGTTCGCCNGGGTGCGGGTCGACGGCACCGTCGTGCCGCTCACCGAGCGGCCGAAGCTGGAGAAGCAGCGGAAGCACACGATCGAGGTCGTGGTCGACCGGCTCGCGGTGAAGGAGTCGGCCAAGCGCCGCCTCACCGACTCGATCGAGACCGCCCTGCGGCTGGGGAACGGCCTGGTGCTGCTCGACTTCGTCGACCGGGACGCGGCCGACCCCGACCGCGAGCGCATGTACTCCGAGCACCTGGCCTGCATGTACGACGACCTGTCCTTCGAGGAGATGGAACCGAGGTCGTTCTCGTTCAACTCGCCGTTCGGCGCCTGCCCGGAGTGCACCGGCCTGGGGACGCGCAAGGAGGTCGACCCCGACCTGGTCGTGCCCGACCCGACGCTCTCGCTGGCGGAGGGGGCCATCCAGCCCTGGTCGGGCGGGCACAACAAGGAGTACTTCCAGCGGCTGCTGAGCGCCCTGGCGGAGGACCTCAGCTTCCGGATGGACACCCCCTGGGAGGGGCTGCCGGAGCGCGCGCGCAAGGCCATCCTGCACGGCAGCGGCGAGACCGAGATCCACGTCGGCTACACCAACCGCTACGGCCGCAAGCGTTCCTACTACACCTCGTTCGAGGGGGTGCTGGCCTTCCTGCGGCGGCGGCACGCCGACGCGGAGTCCGAGAGCAGCCGTGAGCGCTACGAGGGCTACATGCGTGACGTGCCCTGCCCGGCCTGCCGGGGCGCCCGCCTGAAGCCGGAGTCGCTGGCGGTGACCCTCGCCGGGCGCTCCATCGCCGAGGTCTCGGCGATGTCGATCCGGGAGTGCGCCGACTTCCTGCGTGAGGTGGAGCTCAGCGAACGGGAGCGGACCATCGCCGGGCGGGTGCTGAAGGAGATCGACGCCCGGCTGGCCTTCCTGCTGGATGTGGGGCTCGACTACCTGTCGCTGAACCGCGCCGCCGGCACGCTCGCCGGTGGCGAGGCACAGCGCATCCGGCTCGCCACCCAGATCGGCTCCGGGCTGGTNGGTGTGCTCTACGTGCTCGACGAGCCGTCGATCGGCCTGCACCAGCGNGACAACCGGCGGCTCATCCAGACCCTCGTCCGGCTGCGCGACCTGGGCAACACCCTGATCGTGGTGGAACACGACGAGGACACGATCCGCGCCGCCGACTGGGTGGTCGACATCGGGCCGGGCGCGGGGGAGCACGGCGGCCGCGTGGTCGTCTCCGGCTCGGTCGGGGACCTGCTGGGCAGCGAGGAGTCGCTCACCGGCGCCTACCTCTCCGGGCGGCGCGAGATACCGGTCCCGGCCGTCCGCCGGACCCCGGTCAAGGGCCGGGCACTGACCGTCCACGGCGCCCGTGAGCACAACCTGCGTGACGTCACGGTGTCCTTCCCGCTCAGCTGCTTCGTGGCGGTGACCGGGGTCTCGGGGTCGGGAAAGTCGACGCTGGTCAACGACATCCTCGCCAGCGTGCTCGCCAACCACCTCAACGGCGCCCGCGAGGTGCCGGGCCGGCACCGCACGGTGAGCGGGCTCGACCACCTCGACAAGGCCGTGCGGGTCGACCAGTCGCCGATCGGCCGGACGCCGCGTTCCAACCCGGCCACCTACACCGGCGTGTTCGACCACGTCCGGCGGCTGTTCGCCGAGACGACCGAGGCGAAGGTCCGTGGCTACCTGCCGGGCCGGTTCTCGTTCAACGTCAAGGGCGGCCGCTGCGAGGCCTGCTCCGGTGACGGCACGATCAAGATCGAAATGAACTTCCTGCCGGACGTGTACGTGCCGTGCGAGGTCTGCGGGGGCGCTCGGTACAACCGGGAGACCCTTGAGGTCCACTACAAGGGCAAGAACATCGCCGAGGTGCTGGACATGCCGATCGAGGAGGGGGCCGAGTTCTTCGCGGCCGTGCCGGCGATCGCCCGCCACCTGCGCACCCTCAACGATGTCGGGCTGGGGTACGTGCGGCTCGGCCAGCCGGCGCCCACCCTCTCCGGTGGCGAGGCGCAGCGGGTGAAGCTCGCCTCGGAGCTCCAGCGCCGCTCGACCGGCCGCACCGTGTACGTGCTGGACGAGCCCACCACCGGCCTGCACTTCGAGGACATCCGCAAGCTGCTGGCCGTGCTCGGCAGGCTGGTCGACGCGGGCAACACCGTGATCGTGATCGAGCACAACCTCGATGTGATCAAGACCGCCGACTGGATCGTCGACATGGGCCCGGAGGGCGGGACCGGCGGCGGCCGGGTGGTCGCCGAGGGCACGCCCGAGAGCGTGTCGACGGTGGCCGCGAGCCACACCGGGGCGTTCCTGCGCGAGATCCTCGCGGGGCGGGGGGCGGCCGCTGCCGCGGCCGGCCACGGCAGCCTGGTGGGTTCCGCGCAGGCAGGCTGACGGGCCGGCGGCCCCGTGGTGGCGCCCCGAGGCCCCGCCGGGCGCCCGGGCCAGGTCACTCCGCCAGGTCCCGCGGCGCGCGGGCCGCGCAGCCCGTCAGGTCCGCGGCGGCGCTCGAACGTGCCGCGGCGCTCAGGTCTGCAGCAGATCGTCGAGGACGGCGTCCAGCGCTACCTCCGTGTGTTCCTCACCGGCGGGCACGACTCGCTCGGTGCGGTCCAGAAAGCTGCGGACCGGCGCCGCGTCGAGGACGACCACCGAGCGCCGCTCGCCGTTGGCCAGCTCCAGCCGGATGCCGCCGCGGCTCGGGTCGGGGGTGATGCGCACGTCGCCGTCGCCCACCGGCGCCGGGCCCTCGAGCCCGGCCCGCAGCGCGTCGCGGGGAGCCACCCAGTGACCCTGGGGCAACGCGGGGTGATCAGGGCGGGAGACCAGTACCAGGGCGACCGCGAGCGGGTCGCAGCTGCGCCAGATGACCTGAAGGACGGTGATCCTCCCGCGCCCCGGTGCGTCGTCGACGACGAACTCCGTCGTGACGTCCTCCACCTGCACGCGTCGGCCCCCTTGGTTCGCGTCCACCGGCCACGCCACCTGGCTGGCCCTGCCGCGTCGCCGGCCTCGCCGCGCCGCCGGCCCGCCTTGCGGCTGGTGTCCACCGTCGCAGCAGTCCGGCTCTGATGCCACCGACCGGACCCGATTCAGCATACGGCGACCGGGCGGCCACCGAGGGCGGATGGGAGATCGTATTCGCGACAGGACGACCGGAAGGTGAGGCGCCCCCGCGGGAGCACACTGCTGCTCAGGGGATTCCCGTGTCCGGATGTGGTCCGCGAGCGCCCTCGGGGTGTCTCCTGGTGGGCCGGCGAGGCCGGGTCGCGTGGGTGCGAGGGGAAGGCCACGTTGTCATCACGTCAGGATCGCCCGCTTCACGTCACGGAGTGTAAGCGAGTCATTTACCAGTAGTTTGCGGGCCGCCTCGCGTTGCGCCCGGGGCGGCTCGCCGGGGTGAGGTTCGGGGGCCCTCGACATCTTGGATGCTCAGCGTGATGAAATGGATACGTGCAGGCACCGCTCAGGTCGGAGGACGACGGCCGTAGGCTCGGTTCATGGCTGATCCGGCGACCTACCGGCCCCCGCCGGGCTCGATCCCCGAGACCCCTGGCGTATACCGCTTCCGCGACGAGCACGGCCGGGTCATCTACGTGGGTAAGGCCAAGAGCCTGCGCGCCCGGCTCGCCAACTACTTCGCCGACCTCCACACCCTGCATCCGCGCACACAGCACATGGTCACCACGGCCTGCTCCGTNGAGTGGACGGTGGTGTCCACGGAGGTCGAGGCGCTTCAGCTCGAGTACACCTGGATCAAGGAGTTCGACCCGCGTTTCAACGTCCGCTACCGGGACGACAAGAGCTATCCGAGTCTCGCGGTGACGTTGTACGAGGAGTTCCCGCGGCTGCAGGTGATGCGCGGGCCCAGGCGTCGCGGGGTGCGCTACTTCGGCCCGTACGCGCACGCCTGGGCGATCAGGGAGACCCTGGACCTGTTGCTGCGGGTCTTCCCGGCCCGCACGTGCAGCACGGGCGTGTTCAAGCGGGCCGGCCAGGTGGGGCGGCCCTGCCTGCTCGGGTACATCGACCGCTGCTCCGCGCCCTGCGTGGGCCGGGTCGACGCGGCGGCGCACCGGGAGATCGTCGATGACTTCTGCGACTTCATGTCGGGGCAGACCGGCCGCTACCTGCGTCGTCTCGAGGGCGAGATGGCGGCCGCGGCCGAGGCGCAGGAGTACGAGCGAGCCGCCCGGCTGCGCGACGACATCGGGGCCCTGCGCCGCGCGGTCGAGAAGCAGGCCGTCGTCCTCTCCGACGGGACCGACGCCGACGTGATCGCCTTCGCCCAGGACGAGCTGGAGGCCGCGGTCCAGATCTTCTACGTCCGTGGCGGCCGGGTACGCGGCCAGCGCGGCTGGGTCGTGGACAAGCTCGACGACGTCACCACGGCGGACCTCGTCGAGCAGTTCCTCACCCAGGAATATCTCGATGGGGCCCGGACGGACGGTTCCGCGGGGCCCGCCGGAGCCGCCGCCCCCGCCGGAGCGGCCGCCCCCGTCGTGGTGGATCCGGGCTCCGGATACGCGGGCGAGATCCCGCGGGAGATCCTCGTGCCCGAGCTGCCGCCGGACTCCGAGGCCGTCACGGAGCTGCTCAGCCGGGCCCGTGGCGCGCGGGTTGACCTGCGTGTTCCCCGCCGGGGAGACAAGCGCACCCTGATGGAGACGGTGGAGCGCAACGCCAAGCAGGCCTTCGCTCTGCACCGGACGAAGCGAGCCGGGGACCTGACCGCCCGCAGCCGGGCGCTGGCCGATCTGCAGGAGGCGCTGGAACTTGCGGACGCACCGCTGCGCATCGAGTGCTTCGACGTGTCGAACACGCAGGGCACGAATGTCGTGGCCAGCATGGTGGTGTTCGAGGACGGGCTGCCGCGCCGGTCGGAGTACCGCCGGTTCGCCATCCGCGGCGTCGACGGCCAGGACGACGTGGCGAGCATGCACGAGACCGTGTACCGCAGGTTCTCCCGCTACCTGGCCGAACGCGCGCGGACGGGTGAGCTGCTCGGAGACCCGCTCACCGACGGTATGGACGCCGGGGCCGCGGCCGGGGCGGGCGGGAGTGGCGCCACGGCCGTGACGCGCGCCGAAGGACTGCCTGCTGACGGACTGCCTGCTGACGGACTGCCTGCTGGGCTGCCCGGGGAAGGGGCGCCCGGCGGGGAGCCGCGGGTCGGGCAGCCCCGGAAGTTCGCCTACCCGCCCAACCTCGTCGTGGTCGACGGCGGGCCGCCCCAGGTGGCCGCCGCCGCGCGGGCGCTCGACGAGCTCGGTGTCGACTCCGGGCCGGGCGGGGTGGCCCTCTGCGGGCTCGCCAAGCGGCTGGAGGAGATCTGGCTGCCGGGCCAGGACGAGCCGGTGATCCTGCCGCGGACCAGTGAGGCCCTCTACCTGCTGCAGCGGGTGCGGGACGAGGCACACCGGTTCGCGATCACCTATCACCGGCAGAAGCGTTCGACGGCCATGGTCGCCTCGGCGCTGGACGGTGTTCCGGGGCTCGGGGAGACCCGGCGCAAGGCGCTGCTGCGGCAGTTCGGCTCGGTGGCGAAGGTTCGCGCGGCCAGCGCCGAGGAGATCGCCCAGGTCCCGGGCATCGGGCCGCGGACGGCGGAGGCGATCGTGACCGCGCTGGCCCGGTCGGCGCCCGGTGGGAAGGAGGCGCCCCCGCCGGCGGTCAACCCGCTGACCGGCGAGATCATAGGCTCCGGCGCGACGTCCGATTCCGTTTCCGTGGGGCCGATCGGCGAGGACGGCGGGGCGGGCGCACAGGATGCTCTTCGGGGGGCGGCAGGATGACCACCGCTACGCTTGATCTCGCCATCATCACCGGGCTGTCCGGTGCCGGCCGCAGTACGGCCGCGAAATGCCTGGAGGATCTCGGCTGGTTCGTCGTCGACAACCTGCCGCCGGCGCTGCTGTCGACGATGGCCGAGCTCGGCCACCGGTCCGGCGGTGCGGTGAGCCGGATCGCGGTGGTCGTCGACGTCCGCGGCCGCGCCTTCTTCTCCGATCTGCGGGCAGCAGTGGAGGCGTTGGACTCGCGGGGCATGCATCCGCGGATGCTGTTCCTGGAGGCTTCCGACGATGCCCTGGTACGCCGGTTCGACCATGTCCGGCGGCCGCATCCGCTCCAGGGCGACGAACGCGTGGTCGACGGGATCAACCGGGAGCGGGCGCTGCTCGCGGAGCTGCGCGGCGAGGCCGACCTGGTCCTGGACACGACCGACCTCAACGTGCATGAGCTGCGGGCGAAGATCGACGTGGCCTTCGGGCAGCCGCGGACGAACCGGTTGAACGCGACCGTCGTCTCGTTCGGCTACAAGTACGGTCTGCCGCTCGACGCCGACTTCGTCGCGGACTGCCGCTTCCTTCCGAATCCGCACTGGGTCGAGTCGCTGCGCCCCTACACCGGGCGGGACCCGCAGGTGCGCGACTACGTGCTCGCCCAGCCGGGCGCCACCGAGTTCGTCGACCAGTACACATCGCTGCTGCACCTCGTCGGCGAGGGATATGTGCGGGAGGGCAAGCGGTATCTGACGCTCGCCGTCGGCTGNACCGGTGGCAAGCACCGCAGCGTCGCCGTGGCCGAGCAGCTCGGCGCGCGGCTGGCCGCCGACGGGATCGGCGTGCGCGTGGTGCACCGGGATCTGGGCCGCGAGTGACCGGCGACGCTCCCGCGATCACCGCGTTCGGCGGCGGGCACGGCCTCGCCGCGTCGTTGGCGGCGCTGCGGCGGATCACCCCACGGCTGACCGCGGTCGTCACCGTCGGCGATGACGGCGGATCGTCGGGCCGGCTGCGGGCCGAGCTCGGCGCGCTGCCGATGGGCGACCTGCGAATGGCGCTGGCGGCCCTCGCCGGAGCCGACGGATGGTCTCGGACCTGGGCGGACCTCTTCCAGCACCGGTTCGGCGGCGAGGGGGCGCTCGCCGGTCACGCCGTCGGCAACCTGGTCCTGACCGCGCTCGCGGAACGCGCCGGTTCCCCGGTGGCCGCGCTCGACCTCGCCGCGTCGCTGCTCGGGGTGGCCGGCCGCGTCCTGCCGCTGTCGTGCGACGGCATCGACATCGTCGCCGACGTGACGGGCCTCGACGACGCGGCGCCGGGGGTGCCGGTGGAGGTCCGCGGCCAGGCCGCGGTCGCCACGACACCGGGCCGGGTCGCCGGTGTTCGGCTGGTACCCGCGGCGCCCGCCGCGTGCGGAGCGGCGCTGGCCGCCGCCGAGGCCGCCGACTGGATCGTCCTGGGCCCGGGATCGCTCTACACCAGCGTGCTGCCGCACCTGCTCGTCCCGGACATGCGCGCGGCGATCAGCGGTTCCCGGGCCCGCCGCGTGATGGTGCTCAACCTGGTGGCGCAGCCCGGTGAGACGGCCGGGTACACGCCCGAGGCGCATCTGTACGCGCTGGCCACCCATGCCCCCGGTCTCCGGCTGGACGTCGTGGTCGCGGACCCGGCGGCGGTGGGTGACCCGGAACCGCTGGCGGCGGCGGCGGCGGAGCTGGGCGCCCGGGTTCACCTGGCGCCGGTCCGGGCCGCCGGCGAGCCCGCACTGCACGATTCCGAGCTTCTGGCGGCGGCGTTCGACGCCGTGTTCGCGCACAACGGCCGGTCGTACACCGGCCGACCCGAAACCGCCCAGCCCGGGCCGTCGCGGCTCGGGCCGTCCCAGCCCGGGACGCCTCAGCCGGGGACAGGCAGGCCCGAGTCCGGCTGGGCGGCGGTCCCGACACCCCCCCTGCCCGCGGACGGGCGTCCCTGGCCGGACCGGCAGCCGGGTGCTGCCTGCGCCGATCCCTCGGGCGTCGGGTGCTCAACCTCCGGTGGCCACGGCCACCGGATCCCCTCCGGTGAATGCAAGGAGTGATCGGTGTGGCGGCGATGACGGCCACCGTCAAGGACGAACTGAGCAGGCTGCGAGTGGCCAAGCCCTGCTGCCGGCGGGCTGAGATGGCGGCGCTCCTGCGGTTCGCCGGCGGCCTGCACATCGTCGGCGGGCGGATCGTGGTGGAGGCCGAGCTCGACACGGGCGCCACCGCGCGACGATTGCGCCGGGAGATCGCCGAGGTCTTCGGTTTCCCGTCCTCGGTGGCGGTACTGGCTGCCGGCGGGCTGCGGCGGTCGGTGCGCTACATCGTCCGCGTCGAGCGGGACGGCGAGCAGCTGGCCCGGTCGACCGGGCTGCTCGACCAGCGCGGCCGACCGGTCCGCGGCCTGCCGCCGCAGGTGGTGACCGGCTCGGCCTGCGACGCGGCCGCGGCGTGGCGGGGGGCGTTCCTGGCCCACGGCTCGCTCACCGAGCCCGGCCGCTCCTGCTCGATGGAGGTCACCTCACCGGGCCCCGAGGCCGCCCTCGCGCTCGTCGGGGCCGCCCGGCGCATGGGCGTGCAGGCCAAGAGCAGGGATGTCCGCGGTGTGGACCGGGTGGTGGTGCGCGACGGCGACGCGATCGGCGCCCTGCTGACCAGGATCGGTGCGCACGACAGCCTGATGGCCTGGGAGGAGCGGCGGATGCGCCGCGAGGTCCGGGCCACGGCGAACCGGCTGGCGAACTTCGACGACGCCAACCTGCGGCGGTCGGCGCGGGCCGCGGTGGCGGCGGGGGCACGGGTGCAGGCGGCGATGCGCATCCTCGGGGATGACGCGCCGGAGCACCTGCTGGCAGCCGGACGGCTGCGGCTGGAGCATGCCCAGGCGTCGCTGGAGGAGCTCGGCGCGCTCGCCGACCCGCCGCTCACCAAGGACGCGGTCGCCGGACGAATCCGTCGTCTGCTCGCGCTGGCGGACAAACGTGCCAACGCGCTGGGTATCCCGAACACCGAGGCCAGTGTCTCGCCGGAACTCTTTGAGAACGCCTGAGCACGCAATCAGGGCACTCAACGGGGCACTGCAGGTGCGTGGGCACGCACCGTGTCGGTACGGGGTGATGGGATAGGGTGTTTGTCGAAAGGCGCTGCATTCAACCAATTGCTGAGGGTGCCGGGTCCCCCGATGTGAGGAGACCGACATGGATCGGTTCGGATTCCCGCCGATGATGTCCGGACTCGCTAGGCTCCTGGCACACGACGGCACACGAGCATAGGGAGTCCTGGACGTGGCTACGCGGGTGGGTGTCAACGGCTTCNGGCGAATCGGTCGTAACTTCTGGCGGGCGCTTGCGGCCAGCCGGCGGAGCGATCTGGAGATCGTCGCCGTGAACGACCTGACCGACAACAAGACGCTGGCGCACCTGCTGAAGTACGACACCACCCTCGGGACGCTGACCGACCCGGTCTCCGTCGCCGAGGACGGGATCCGGGTCGGCGACACCACGATCAAGGTGCTCGCCGAGCGCGACCCGGCCGCACTGCCCTGGGCTGACCTGGGCGTCGACGTCGTGATCGAGTCGACGGGCCGTTTCACCACGGCCGAGACCGCCGGCAAGCACCTCGCCGCGGGCGCCAAGAAGGTCATCATCTCGGCTCCGGCCAAGGGTGAGGACCTGACGGTCGTCATGGGTGTGAACGACGACGTGTACGACCCGGCGAAGCACCATATCCTGTCGAACGCCTCCTGCACGACGAACTGCGTCGCGCCATTGGCGAAGGTTCTGGACGAGGCGTTCGGTATCGAGCAGGGCCTGATGACCACGATCCACGCGTACACCAATGACCAGGTCATCCTCGACTTCCCGCATTCGGACCTGCGCCGGGCCCGCGCGGCGGCACAGAACATCATTCCCACCACCACCGGCGCGGCGAAGGCGACGGCGCTTGTTCTTCCGCATCTGAAGGGCAAGCTCGACGGGATCGCGATGCGCGTTCCGGTACTTGACGGTTCCGTGACCGACCTTGTCGTGAATCTCGCCCGCGCGGCGACGAAGGACGAGATCAACGCGGCCTACAAGGCGGCGGCTGAAGGACCACTGAAGGGTTACCTCGTCTACACCGAGGACCCGATCGTTTCGTCCGACATCGTGGGTACCCCTGCCTCCTGCACCTTCGACTCGCAGCTGACGATGTCCAGCGGCACCCAGGTGAAGGTCGTCGGCTGGTACGACAACGAGTGGGGCTACTCCAACCGTCTCGTCGACCTGACCGGCCTCGTCGCCGCCCGGCTGTAGCCGGCGCGAGCAACGCCCCGTCCACCGGACCTTCGCCCACACCGGAGCAGCCAGCGTGAGGACGATCGACGACCTGCAGGTCACCGGTCACCGTGTACTTGTCCGTAGTGATCTCAACGTGCCCCTGGACCATTCCGCGGGGGCGCCGCGTATCACCGACGACGGCCGGGTCAAGGCCAGCCTGCCGACCATCCAGGCGCTGCTGGAGCGGCGGGCGAAGGTGGTGGTCTGCTCGCACCTCGGCCGCCCCAAGGGGGTTCCGGAGGAGAAGTACTCGCTGGCACCGGTCGCCGAGCGGCTGTCCGAGCTGCTGGGCGTGCCGGTCGCCTTCGCGGGGGGCGGTGGCGGCGACATCGCCGGCGACCGGGCCCGCGAGGTGGTGGGCGGGCTCGGCGAGGGCCAGGTGGCCCTGCTGGAGAACCTCCGCTTCAACCCCGGGGAGACCAGCAAGGACGCCGCCGTCCGGGCCGCGTTCGCCGACGAGCTCTCGGCGCTCGCCGAGTTCTACGTGGGCGACGCGTTCGGCGCGGTGCACCGCGCCCACGCCAGTGTCTCCGAGGTCCCGAAGCGGCTGCCGCACGCGGCCGGCCGGCTGGTGCTGACGGAGCTGGAGGTGCTGCGCGCGCTCACCTCCGCTCCGGCCAGGCCGTACGCGGTGGTGCTCGGCGGCTCGAAGGTGTCGGACAAGCTCGGTGTCATCCGGGCGCTGCTGCCGAAGGTCGACTCGCTCCTGGTCGGTGGCGGCATGTGCTTCACCTTCCTGGCCGCGCTCGGGCACCCGGTCGGTGCCTCGCTCCTGGAGAGCGAGATGATCGACACCTGCAAGGGCCTGCTGGCCGACGCGGGTGACCGGCTCGTCCTGCCCACGGACGTCGTGGTCGCGGACCGGTTCGCCGCGGACGCCGCGACCGAGGTCGTCGCCGCCGACGCCATTCCGGACGGCTGGCTGGGCCTCGACATCGGCCCGGCGTCGACCGCGGCGTTCGCCGGTGTGGTCGGCGGCGCGGCCACCGTCTTCTGGAACGGCCCGATGGGCGTGTTCGAGTTCCCGCCGTTCGCGGCGGGGACGAGGGGGGTCGCCGAGGCCGTAGCCGCGGGCAGTGGCTTCTCCGTCGTGGGCGGCGGGGACTCGGCCGCCGCGGTGCGGACCCTGGGCATCCCGGAGGGCGACTTCAGCCACATCTCCACCGGGGGTGGCGCCAGCCTGGAGTACCTGGAGGGCAAAACCCTTCCCGGGCTCGCCGCTCTCGACGTCTGAGCGACCCCCCCGGGCCCAGGTCCCCGGGGGGCAGGACCATCCGACACAGGACGAAGGGAAGCAGGGACGTGGCGAAGGGGGCACCCGCCCGGCAACCGGGCGGGTCCGGCCGGCGGACGCTGGTCGCCGGCAACTGGAAGATGAACCTCAACCACCTTGAGGCCATCGCGCTGGTACAGAAGATCGCCTTCGACCTGAAGCCGCCGGAGCTGGAGAAGGTGGAGGTCGTCTTCCTGCCGCCGTTCACCGACCTGCGCAGCGTCCAGACCCTGGTCGACGGCGACCGGCTCGCCGTCGGCTACGGCGGTCAGGATCTCTCGCCGCACAGCTCCGGCGCCTACACCGGTGACATCAGCGGCCCGATGCTTTCGCGGCTCGGCTGCTCGTACGTGGTCGTCGGGCACTCCGAGCGGCGCACCTACCACCATGAGGACGACGCCCTGGTCGCCGCGAAGGTCCGCGCGGCCTACACGCACGGGATCACGCCGATCCTGTGCGTGGGCGAGCACGAGGACGTCCGCGCGGCGGGCAACCAGGTGGAGCATGTGCTCGCCCAGCTCGAGGGGTCGCTGGCCGGCGTGACCGCCGAGCAGGCGGGCACCCTCGTCGTCGCCTACGAGCCGGTCTGGGCGATCGGCACCGGTCGGACGGCGTCCGCCCAGGATGCCCAGGACATGTGCTCCGCGGTGCGCGGGCAGCTCGCGAAGCTGTTCGGTGAGCCCGTGGCGGCCGCGATCAGGGTCCTCTACGGCGGCTCGGTGAAGGCCGGGAACGCCGCCGAGCTGTTCACCATGCCCGACGTCGACGGTGGCCTCGTGGGCGGCGCGAGCCTCGTCGCGGAGGAGTTCGTCGGGATCGTTCGCGGTGCGCCAACAGCCTGAGAAGCACCTCCTCAGCCACCAGGGCGGCGTCATGTACGTTTGCACGATCGTCGGGCCTGACCGGGTGCGGCGGTGGGTGCCAACACGACGCGGGAGCTGGTCTGGATGACGGTCGGTCTGTCGATCGCGCTGATCGCCACGAGCGTGCTGCTCGTCATGCTGGTGCTGTTGCACCGGGCGAAGGGCGGGGGCCTGTCCACCCTGTTCGGCGGCGGGGTCTCCTCGTCGCTGGGCGGCTCCTCCGTCGTGGAGAAGAACCTGGACCGGCTCACCGTAGCCGTGGCCCTGCTGTGGGTCACCTGCATCATCGGCCTCGGTCTGCTGCTGAAGAGTTGAGCACCTCCTCCGCGAGGCGGCCCGGCACCGTCCGGGAGATCGTCGCTCTTGTCGTCGTCGCGGTGCTCGCGGCGGTCGGGGTCGCGGGGTGCAGCGGCGACTCCGACCCGACACCGGGGCCGATGGCGGCGAGCCCGACCAGCCCGCCCACGACCACCGCCGCGGCCGACAAGCCCGGCGGCACGCTGCGACTGCTCACCGGGCGGATGCCCAGCGGTGACCCGGGGTGGGCGGACGAGCCGGGTGAGCGGGCCTTCGCCCGGCTCGTCACCCGGCAGCTCTACAGCTATCCCACGGACACCGACCCGTCGCGTTCGACGATCCCGCGGCCGGACCTGGCCGCCGGGGCGCCGACGGTGACGATGAGCGGCACCGTCTACACGGTGCGCCTGCGCTCGGCCGCCCGGTGGAACACCCCGAGCCAGCGCCGGATCACCGCCACCGACGTCGCCCGGGGCCTCAAGCGGATGTGCTCGCCGCCGGTGCCCTCGCCGCTGCGCGGGTACTACGCCGCGACGATCCGTGGGTTCGCCGAGTACTGCGCGCAGCTCGCGGCCTCGGCGGTCACCGACGCGCCGGCGCTGATCGAGAGCGGATCGATCTCCGGCGTCCAGGTCGTGGGGGATGACACGATCGAGTTCCACCTGCTGCGGCCGGTGAACGACTTCGTCGACGTGCTGGCGCTGCCCGCCAGTTCCCCGGTGCCGCTCGAGGCCCTCGCCTACCCGCCGGACTCACCGGAGTACCTCGACAACCTGATCTCGACCGGTCCGTACCGCTTCGTGTCCGATCCCGACGGCGGCACCTACCGGCTGTCCCGGAACCCCTCGTGGAGCGGGTCGTCGGACGGGATCCGGCGGGCGCTGCCCGACCACATCACTGTCACCGACGGCCTGGACGCCGAGACGATCACCGCGCGCATCGAGGCCGGTGACGGCGACATGGCCCTCGACGGCGAGGCGCCCCTCGGGGAACTGGAACATCTGGCGGGCGGCGACGACGACCGGCTCGCGGTGTCGTCGACCGGCCCGGTGGTCGCGCTCGTCGTGGGCCTCAACGGGCCCTCCGCGGCGGCGCTGCGCGAGCAGCAGGTGCGCACGGCCCTGGCGTACTGCGTCGACCGAGTCGCGGTCGTGGGCGCGCTGGGGGGGCCGGCACTTGCCGCGGCCACCGGCCAGCTCCTGCAGGAGCCGATGACCGGCTACGAGCAGTACGACCCCTATCCCGCCGGCGAGGGCACCGGTGACCCGCAACGCTGCACGGAGGGCCTGGCGAACAACCCGGGCGGTCGGGTGACGGCGCTGTCCCTGCTGACGACGGACAGCACCGCCGACGCGGCGGTCGCCGAGGCGTTGCGGGCCGCCTTCGCGCGGGCCGACATCCGCCTGGACGTCCGCGTCCGCGGTGGGGAGCAGTACCAGCAGGCGGTGTCCGACCCGCAGTCCCAGTTCTGGGACCTGGCGCTGACGACCGTGCGCCNCGACTGGTTCGGCGACGCCGGCCGCACCGCCTACCAGCCGCTGCTGGACGAGACCTGGCTGGGGCCGCGGCCCGCGGACGGTGGCTACCGGCGCCCGGACCTGCTGACCCGTCTCGACACGGCGGTGACCGCGGGTACCGAGGACACCGCCGCCGAGAGCTGGGCGGCGTTGGAACGGACAGTGCTGAGCGACGCCGCGGTGCTGCCCCTCGCGGTTACCTACACGGCCCGCCTGCACAGCGCCGCCGTACAGGCGTTCACGATCGTCCCCTCGCTGGGGACCGCGGATCCCACCGCCGTGTCGCTGTCACCCTGAGTGCTCGTCCCCTCTCGGGGCGAGTATCCGCACATCCGTGAGAGTGCCCCAACGGGCCCTCATCCGGGTATGGAAGCCCCGGTGGGGGTGGTCGGTGCAACCCGTGGTGGACCTCCCGTCCTACACTCCGGACAGACGCGCTCGGCAGGCCTTTCGGATGATGCCGGCACGTCAACGGTGGCGGTGCGGGCGTGGGNGGTCCGACCGCGGGGGGCCGACCGCCGAGCTACCACCCATGGGACGAGACGAAGGAGCACGCGGGCCGTGGCAGGTGGCAACGCCATCCGGGGGAGCCGGGTCGGGGCAGGACCGATGGGGGAGGCTGAGCGGGGCGAGACAGCTCCTCGGCAGCGGATCTCCTTCTGGTGCGCCAACGAGCACGAGACGAAGCCGGCCTTCGCGGCTGACGCGTCCATACCGGACACGTGGGACTGTCCCAGCTGTGGGTTCCCGGCGGGCAGGGACCGTGAGAACACCCCCGCGCCGCCGAAGACAGAGCCGTACAAGACGCACCTCGCGTACGTACGGGAGCGGCGCAACGAGAAGGACGGCGAGGCGATCCTGGCCGAGGCGCTGGCGAAGCTGCGGGGCGCGCCGGTGAACTGAACCCGCGCGGGCACCCGCCAGCTGTGCGCAGCATCGAGGCCGGCCAGGTCGTGGCCGGCCGGTACCGCCTGCTGGAGTGCGTCGGCGCCGGCTCGATGGGCGTCGTGTGGCGGGCCAGGGACCTGCTGCTGCGGGTGGACGTGGCGGTGAAGGCCATCTGGGTCGGTGGTCGCCCGGGTACGGGCGACCACGCCGGCCCGGGCGGACCGGCCGCGCTCGGCGGCGCGGACCGCGGGCGGACCGCCGCGGCCGTGCGTGAGGCCCGCAACGCCGCCCAGCTCCGGGACAACCCGCACGTCGTCTCGGTGAACGACGTCGTCGAGGACGGCGGCCTCCCTTGGATCATCATGGAGCTGGTGGCCGCGACCTCGCTGGACGCGGCGGTGCGCGCGGATGGGCCGCTGACAACCACCCGTGCCGCCCAGGTGGGTCTGGCCGTCCTGGACGCCCTGATCGCCGGTGCGCGGATCGGCCTGCTGCACCGGGACATCAAGCCCTCGAACATCCTGCTCGCCGACGACGGCCGGGTCCTGCTCACCGACTTCGGCATCGCGACCAACGTCGCCGACACGACGGCTCCCGGGCCGGACGGCAGCGCGGGAACACCGGCCTACCTCGCACCGGAGCGCATCACCAGGCGCCCGGCCTCGCTGGCGGCGGATCTGTTCTCGCTCGGCGCCACCCTGTACTTCGCGCTCGACGGCAGCCCGCCGTTCGCCCGCGAGACGATCCCGCTGACCATCGGCGCGGTGCTGCACGTGGATCCGCCGCCGCTCGCCCGGGCGGACATGCTGTGGCCGGTCATCGGCGGCCTCCTGATCAAGAACCCGGATGCCCGGCTGGGCGCGGAGGCAGCGCAGGCGCTGCTCCTGCGGGTGCTGCGCCCCCCCGTCGCGGCCGCGGCCGTACCCCCGGTTGCTGTGCCCCCGGTTGCCGGGCGGCCGTCGGTCACCGCTCCGGCGCGAGCGGCGCGACCGGATCCGACCGGGGCGGCACTGCCGGTGCTGCCGGTGGCGGTGCCGCCGGTTCCGCCGCCGCGTGGTATCGGGAGGTTCCGGCAACGTGCGCTGCTCGCCGGCGGGAGCGCCGGGCTGGCGCTGGTCCTGCTGGTCACCGGCCTGCTGTGGATCGCCCGTAGCGGCCCGTCGCCAGCAGGTGGTGGGGATCTCCTGCCGGCCGGGATGGCCGGTCTCTGGACCGGAACCGTGCGCCAGGGCCCGCTGGAGTTCGAGGTCGAGCTCGAGCTGCGCGCGGGTGGCCTGGGCCAGACCGTCGGCCACAGCGACTATCCGACTGACGGGTGCGCCGCGGACCTGCGCCTGCTGACTGCCGAGGGGACCACCATCACCGTCCAGGAACGGCTGGTCGAACGCGGAGTTCTGTGTAAGGGCGCCGACCGGTTGGTGCTGACGCTGCGTCCCGACGGCCGGCTCGCCTACACCTTCGCCGCGACAGCGGTGAATTCGGTGGGAAACGGCCTGCTGGCACGGACTTCACCCGGATGAGGTGAGGCTGCCGCCTCGTCTGGTGCCGCGTCGTGGGTATGAAGCGGTCCTACCGGTTGGTGACGGTGAGAGGAGGCAAGGTGGATTCCGACTTCCCGCTCCTCAGCGTGTTCCTCTACATGCTGTGGTTCTTCTGCTTTGTGCTGTGGCTTTTTCTGCTGTTCGCGGTGGTGACCGATGTCTTCCGCAGCCATGATCTCTCCGGCTGGGCGAAGGCCGGCTGGACAGCCCTGATCCTGGTTCTTCCGCTGGTCGGTGTACTCGCGTATCTGATCATCCGGGGTACCTCGATGCACGAACGGCAGGCCCGGCAGGCCGCGTCCGCCGCCGATCTGTGGCGCGCCGAGGTCCGCTCGGCGGCTGGCCGGCCAAGCACGGCGGACGAGCTCAGCCGCCTCGCCGACCTCCGGGACCACGGAGTGATCAGCGAGAACGAGTTCGAACGGGAGAAGACGAAGATCCTGGCCTGAGAGACCGGCCCGCGGGTGCCTGGCCTCGGCTCCTCCGCCCGCGGGTGCCGGTCTGAGCCCGCCCGCCCGCGCCGTCAGCCGGCGGCGCTACCTGGTCGGGCACCACCTGGTCGGGTGCCGCGGGGTTCGGGGGAACCAGCACGCGGTTGGAGACGTAGCGCGGCGGCCCGGTCGACGAGCCACAGAGTGCGCTCGCGGCCGGCCGCCCCGGCCGCCGGCCACCGCACCGGATCCGCACCCGGAGCCAGCGCGGCCGCGACCGCGTCCGCCTTCTCCTCGCCGGCGACCACCACCCACACCTCACGGGCCGACCGCAGGGTGGGCATGGTCAGCGTCACCCGGGTCGGTGGCGGTTTGGGGCAGTCGCGGACCGCGGTCACCGGCTCGGTCGCCACGGCGGCCGGGGAGTCGGGGAAGATCGACGCGACATGCGTCTCCGGCCCGAGCCCGAGCAGCAGTACATCGAAGGCCGGGACCGCCGACCCGGCGTCCGCGCGCGCGGCCAGTTCGGCGGCGTACTGGGCGGCGGCGGTCTCGGGCTCCTCGACCCCGATCGGCCGGATCGTCGCCAGCCGGCCGGCACCGTCCGTCACGGTCAGCGGGTTGGCGGTCTCGACGTCACCGCCCGCCCGGGCCAGGGCGGGATGGCCCATCGGGAAGACCCTGGCCGGGTCCAGTGGGATGTGCTCCAGCAGCGCCTCCCACGCCTGGCTGTCGTTGCGGTCGGGGGAGCCGGCCGGGACGAAGCGCTCGTCACCCCACCACACGTCCACCCGGGACCAGTCGACGGCGTCCAACGCAGGATTCCCCCGCATCGCGCGCAGGAGCGCCACGCCGATGCCACCCCCGGTGAGGACGAGGGAGGCGCTCCCGCGCGCGGCCTGCGCGTCCACCAGGGCGGTGATCAGCCGGGCCGCCGCCGCGCGGGCGAGCACCCCGGCGTCGGGATGAACGATCACCGTGGGTGGCGCCGCCGCCGGTCCGCTGCCCGCCGCCGGTCCGCTGCCCGGCCCGGACTCCCGCCCGGTCACGATGCGGCCGGCGAGGTCGAGGGCGGTGTCACAGCGGTCGAGGGCGGCGGCGCGGCGGCGCGCTCCAACGCCGGGTCGCGCCAGATGTGCTCGCGGTGCCGCGGCCGGAGGTCCAGGTCCGGGACGCCGCTCCAGGCGGAGAGCGCCTCCGCGTACACCGGGTCCTCGTCCAGGCGGCGGAGCTCCTCGGCGAGCAGGTCGCCCAGGCCCCGTTCCGGCAGGGGCAGCACCCGGGTCGCGTAGCCCGTGCGGGTGATGCCGGCCGACCGGTTGTCCGTCCGGGCCAGCACGATCTCGCCCTCGCCGACCGCCACCCGCACGCTCTGGATCCCCTTGCGCCCGGGGGCGTCGGTGATCGTGACCGGGACTCCCAGCCTCGCCTGCAACCAGCCGGCGAACAGCCGGGCGCTGGGATTGCCCGGCTCGCTGACGATCGTCGCCGGGCCGGCCGGCTCACTGACCTGGTCGAAGGCGGCGGCCAGCAGGGTTCGCCAGCCGGAGATGCGGGTCCAGGCCAGGTCGGTGTCGCCGGGGACGAAGTCCTCGGCCCGCTGGGTCAGCGCGGCGATCGGGTCGGGCGCCGCGTAGGTGCCGGTGACCCGGCGGTCGGCGAAGACCCCGAGCGGGTCGTAGGCGATCTTCTCCGGCGGTGCGTCGTACCACCAGGTGACCACTGGTGCGTCCGGTGCCAGCAGCGGGAGGACGACGGACTCGGCGTGCAGCGCGAGGCGGCCGGACATCCGCATCACCACCGCCTCGCCGGGCCCCAGCCGCCCGCCGATGGACACCTCGGCGTCCAGGCGCGGGTTCGGCGCGTCGATCTGCCGGCGCACGACGATCAGCAACCGGCAGGGATGTGCCGCGGACGCCGCCGTCGCCGCGCTCTCGGCCTGGCTGACATGCTGCTCGTCGACGACCACGACGAGCGTCAGCGCCAGGCCGAACGCCAGTGCGCCGGCGGCCCGCCGCTCGGCGGAGAGCGCCTTGACCACCGCGGATCCGGTGGTGTCCCACAGCGTGGTCATGCCGGGGTTCCCTCCTTCGAGGCGGCCGCCGCGCGGCTGGTTCGGATCATGGCGGCATTCTCACGGACCGTGACATGAGGGTGGCGGTGGCGGTGGCGGGTCATGGCCGGCGCCACCGGCGGCCGTCCCGGCTGAGCATGTCGTCGGCGGCCGACGGCCCCCAGCTGCCCGCCCGGTAGGTGTGCGGTGCCGTTCCCCGCCAGAAGTCCTCCAGCGGGTCGATGATCCGCCAGGACTCCTCGACCTCTGCGTTGTTCGGGAACAGCGTCGCGTCGCCGAGCAGGACGTCCAGGATCAGACGCTCGTAGGCCTCGGGCAGCGCCTCGGTGAACGCCTCGCCGAACAGGAAGTCCATGGCAACGTCCCGGACCTCCATCGACGAGCCGGGCACCTTGGAGGCGAAGCGCAGCGTGACCCCCTCGTCCGGCTGCACCCGGATCACCAGCTGGTTGTTGCCCAGCTCGGACGTGTCCGTCTTGTCGAACGGCAGGTGCGGTGCCTTGGTGAAGGTGATCGAGATCTCGGTCACCCGCCGGGGCAGGCGCTTGCCCGTGCGCAGGTAGAACGGCACGCCGGCCCAGCGCCGCGTCTCGACGCCGAGCTTCACCGCGACGAAGGTCTCGGTGGTCGACGTCGCCGGGATGTCGGCCTCCTCCAGGTAGCCGCGCACCCGCTCACCGGCGAGCCAGCCCTGGGAGTACTGCCCGCGGACGGCGAAGGTCGAGAAGTCGTCGGGCAGCGACACCGCCCGCAGGACCTTCAGCTTCTCCGTCCGGATCGTCTCGGCGCTGAAGCTGACCGGCTCCTCCATGGCGGTGAGCGCCAGCAGCTGCAGAAGGTGGTTCTGCAGGACGTCCCGGGCCGCGCCCGTCTCGTCGTAGAAGCCGGCGCGGGTGCCGATGCCGACATCCTCCGCCATCGTGATCTGTACCGAGTCGACGAAGTGCGAGTTCCAGATCGGCTCGAACAGCGTGTTGGCGAAGCGCAGCGCGAAGAGGTTCTGAACCGTCTCCTTGCCCAGGTAGTGGTCGATGCGGAACACGTCGCCCGGGGTGAAGACGTCGTCGACGAGCGAGTTGAGCTCACGCGCCGATTCCAGGTCGTTGCCGAACGGCTTCTCGATCACGACCCGACGCCAGCCGCCCGCGGACTCGTTCGAGGCCAGGCCCGTCCGCTGCATCTGCTTGAGGACGACCGGGAAGGCCGTCGGCGGGATCGAGAGGTAGAAGGCCGCGTTCCCCGGCACGCCGTGACTGTGTTCCAGCTCGGCGAGCAGTTTGACGAGACCGTCGAACGCCGCGTCGTCGGAGAACGAACCGGACCGGAACCGCACCGAGCCCGCGAGCCGCTCCCAGGTGTCCTCCNGGAACGGGGTGCGGGCTCCGCGTTCCGCGGCCTCCCGGGCGAAGGCGGCGAACTGCTCGTCGCTCCAGTCCCGGCGGGCGAACCCGACCAGGACGAAGCCCGGTGGCAGCAGGCCGCGGTTGGCCAGGTCGTAGACGGCCGGAATGAGTTTCTTGCGGGCCAGGTCACCGGTCGCGCCGAAGACCACCAGAGCACTGTTGTCCGGCAGCCGTGGCAGCCTCCGATCCCGTGGATCCCGCAGTGGGTTGCCACCAGCGGTGGACGCCACCCGTTCCCCCTTCACAGTTCGTGGTGCTCTAGCGAGGTCCGCCTGTCAGGTGCCGCGCCGGTCGGCTACCGCCGCCCGCCAGGTACCGCCGCCCGCCCGCCAGGTACCGCCGCCCGCCTGCCAGATACTGCCGCCCGGCCGCGGGATGCGCCCGCCCGTCGGGCGGGCGGTGCGGAGGGGCGGCGGGGGGCGGCGGCTGGCGGCGGAGACGGCGGTCAGGAGGTGGCGGCGCCGAGCTGGTCGCGGATGGTGNCGAGCAACTGGTTCCAGGAGTCCTCGAACTTGCGGACACCGTCGGTCTCCAGCACCTCCACCACCTCGGCCATGTCCACCCCCAGCTCACGAAGCTCGGACATGACCGCGTGGGCCGAGGCGAGGTTCGGTGTGATCGTGTCGCCGGGGACGGTCCCGTGGTCGGCGAACGCCTCCAGTGTCGCCTCCGGCATCGTGTTGACCGTGCCCGGGGCGATCAGCTCGGTCACGTAGAGGGTGTCCGGAAGCCCCGGGTCCTTCGTCGACGTCGACGCCCACAGCGGCCGCTGCGGCTTCGCGCCGGCCGCGGCGAGCCGTTCCCAGCGCGGGGTGCCGAACACCTTCTGGTGCAGCTCGTAGGCGAGCCGGGCGTTCGCGATGGCGGCCTTCGAGCGCAGCGCCTCGGCCCGCGGCGTGCCGATCTTCTCCAGCCGCCGGTCCACCTCGCTGTCGACCCTGCTGACGAAGAAGGACGCGACAGAGGCCACGTCCGAGATGTCACGGCCGGCCGCCAGCGCCTGCTCCAGGCCGGTCATGAACGCGTCCATGACCGCCTCGTACCGGTCGAGCGCGAAGATCAGCGTGACGTTCACGCTGATGCCCTCCGCCAGCGTCGCGGTGATGGCCGGCAGGCCGCCGAGCGTGGCCGGGATCTTGATGAACAGGTTGGGCCGGTCGACCGACCACCACAGCGCCCGGGCCTCGGCGACGGTGCGCTCGGTCTCGTGGGCGAGCCGTGGGTCGACCTCCAGCGAGACCCGCCCGTCCACGCCGCCGCTGGCGTCGTAGGCGGGGCGCAGGATGTCGCAGGCGGCCCGGATGTCGAACGCCGTGATCGCGCGGACGGCCTCGCCCACGTCGACCCCGCGCACGGCGAGATCACGCAGCTGCTCGTCGTACGTCTCGCCGCCGCCGATCGCCTTCTGGAAGATCGTCGGGTTGCTGGTGACCCCGACGACACTGCGGTTGCGGGCCAGCTCGGCGAGATTGCCGGTACGGATGCGCTCGCGGCTGATGTCGTCCAGCCACACCGCCACACCCGCGGCTGACAGATCGGACAGTGGCTTGCTCATCGGACGTCCTCCGTCGCTGTGACCTCGTGACGGTGTGGTCCTGCGGGACCCGTCACGGTGCTGTCGTCGCTGTGGCCAGGTCGTGTCGGTGGGTCGACGCGCCGTGGCGCGGCCNGGTGGTGAAGGTCCGTACCCAATAATGATCGCATTTCGCCGGGCGGGGTCCGTGCGGCCTGACACGCCCGACGCGGCGGGCGCGACGGGCGCGGGGCGTTCCGGTCGAACTCGTCACCGCCCTCGCGCTGCCTTTCCTACTGCTTACGGCGACCGTGCCAGATGTACCTGTCCTGCGCCCTACCCAGCTGCGTGATCCTCACCCCAGTGTCCGTGGCCGGGTGGCACGGCGGAAACGTGCCGAACAACACTGGACTTCCGGCCGGGGTGAGCCGGCTGCCGACGTCACGCGCCCACCATCGCGCAGCGTGGCCGGCTCCACAGCGTGGACGCACCGCCAGCCCGGGACCCCCGGCGGACGTCGCCCACAGGCGGGTGCGCACCACCGTCGGGACACAGCCCACGCGCACTGGCCGCCTCCCGGCAGCTAGACTCCGACACGTCGTAGAACACCAATCACGCCCTTCTTCAGGGCACCGTCCCGCGCGGTTCGCTGGATGACCGCGCCGATCGCGAGGTCGTTCTGTCTCCCGAGGCCGTTGTTCGCCACCGGCAGGGCCTGCGCCGCCGTCCGGTGACGTCGAGCGGTGGCCGTCCGGCCCCGACGGGATCCGTCCCGCGCGTCCCCGCGCCGGGCGCGGTCCAGCCGTCGAGCGCCGCCGTGGCCTCCGCCGCCGTCCCCGCGCCTGCCGTGGCCGGGCTCTCCGCCGCCGGTGTGGCGCCGGCCGTCCAGGCGGAGCCCGCTGACATCACCCTGGCCGCAGCCCGTGGCCGATGGGCTCGGGCCACCGGCCGGGCCCGCTCCTACATCGCGTTGATGAAGCTGCGGGTGGTCGAGCTCCTGCTCGTCTCCACGGTTCCGGTCATGCTGCTCGCCGAGCGGGGCATGCCCTCCTGGTGGCTCATCGTGGTCACCCTCATCGCCGGCACGCTGTCCGCGGGCAGCGCCAACACCATCAACTGCTATGTCGACCGGGACATCGACCAGCTCATGGGCCGCACCAACCGGCGCCCGCTGGTCCGCGAGACCGTCGAGCCGGCGCAGGCCCTGCGCTTCGGCATCGTGCTCGGCATCATCTCGACCCTGCTGTTCGGGCTGCTGGTCAACTGGGTCTCGGCCGCGCTCTCGGTCGGCGCGATCGCTTTCTATGTCTTCGTCTACACCCTGGGCCTCAAGCGCCGCTCACCGTCGAACATCGTCATCGGTGGCGCGGCCGGCTGCTTCCCGGCGCTGATCGGCTGGTCGGCGGTCACCGGAAACGTCGGCTGGCCGGCGGTGCTCCTCTTCGCGGTCATCTTCTTCTGGACGCCGCCGCATTTCTGGGCGCTGGCGATCCGGTTCAAGGACGACTACGCCGCGGCCGGGGTGCCGATGCTGCCCGTGGTGGCCACCACCGAGGTCGTCACCCGGCGCATCCTGATCTACTCCTATGTGATGGTCGCGGTCTCGCTCGCCGTCGGCCCGGTCTCCGACATCGGCCTGGTCTACACGGTGCCGGCGGTGATCCTCGGTGCCTGGTTCGTCGCCGAGGCACACCGGATGGCCGGTCGCGCGCGGCGCGGCGAGGAGATCAGGCCGATGCGCCTGTTCCACATGTCGATCACGTACCTCACCCTGCTCTTCGCGGCCGTGGCCGCCGCGGCCCTGGTCTGACCGCTCACCTCGACGGGCCGTCGGCGTCCTGCCGCCGGCCCGTCGGGGCAGCCGCGGGGTCGCACGACCCCGGCTTCATAGGCCGCGATGACCGCCTGGGTGCGGTCCCGGATTTCCATCTTGGCGAGCAGCCACGGACGTGGGTCTTGACCGTCTCCGGGCTCAGGACGAGCTCGGCGGCGATCTCGGTGTTCGACAACCCACGAGCCATCAGGGCGAGCACCTGCTGTTCGCGGCCGCTGAGCCGCTTGCGCCACGGCGCTGGCCCGGGCGGCGCAGCATGTCGGGCGATCAGGGTCCGGAGGGCCGCCGGGAAGAGCAGCGCGTCTCCCGCGGCGATCAGCCGGATCGCCTCGACAAGCCGCTCCGGGCGGGTGCGCTTCGGCAGGAACCCGTCGGCACCCGCGCGCAGGATGGTGCGCGTCGCCTGAATGCCGTCGATGAGGGGCATCCGGATGTCCATCGCCGCGATGTCGGGTACGCAGCTGGTCGTCCACCAGAAGGATGCGGATGGTCATCGCGGTCGCGGGCCCGGGCTCATCGGATCGGCAGTGTCGCGTCGAGGTGCCACTGCGAGCCGGCCGGGCCCGCGGCGAAGGTCACCCCTTCCACGGTGATCATGGGTGCCGCTCCGGCCGGCGGTCGGAAGGCGGGTGCCCGGCGGGTGCCGGCGTCGCGTTGCTGGTCATGGTCACGACTTTCGCCCGCCGCGGTGCGGTCCCGGTTCCCTCTTGCGGGCCAACCGCATCCCCCGTCCGAGGGAGCGTCTGAATGATCTGACGCCTGACCCGCGGGACCGGTCGCGGGTGCGTTCGCTGCCCTTCGGCGCTGGCTGACCTCGCCCCGCCCGGAAGGAGCGCGGGGCGCGGTCAGGCGGTGGCGGGCGCGGGTGCCGGGGCGCGGGCGGGGGAGCCGGCCCAGGCGGCCTCGGTGGCCGGGGCCCGTTCGCCCATCGCCAGCCACAGCTGGACGGTGACGATCCACATGATGGTGGCGCCGGCCATGTGCAGGGCGACCAGCAGCGCCGGGATGCCGGCGAAGTACTGCGTGAACCCGATCGCGGCCTGGCCGACGACGGCCAGCAGCAGCGCGTTTGCGCTGCGCCGGGCCTCGGCGGGCACGGGGGTGAGCCGGACGGCGAAGATCATCGCCAGCGTCAGCCCGGTCAGCACCATCGCGCCGTCCGCGTGCAGCTGGGCGACATTGACGATGTCGAACCCGAACCGCTTCGTATCCTCGCTGTCGCCGCTGTGCGGGCCGGTGCCGGTCACGACCGTGCCGAGAGTGAGGACGCCGGCGGCGACCACCACGAGGACCCGCGCGAGCCAGGCGAGCTCGGAGCGGACCGCCAGCGGAGTGGGCCCACCCGCCTGCCGGGCCCGGCGGTGCAGGGCGATGGCGTTGAACAGCAGGACCATCGACAGCAGGAAGTGCGCGGCCACCGTCGCGGGGTGCAGGTGGACCAGCACCGTGATGCCGCCGAGCACCGCCTGGCCGAGGAAGCCGAGCCACAGCCCGAGGGAGAGCAACAGCAGGTCGCGCCGCTTCTCCCGGAGCAGGCGCGCCGCGATCGGCAGCGCCAGCACGACGAGGCCGACCACGATGCTGATGAGCCGGTTCCCGAACTCGATCGCGCCGTTGAGCGCGTAGGCCGTGTGGGGGGTGAACGAGCCATCGCCACACTGCGGCCAGGTGGGGCAGCCCAGCCCGGAGCCGGTGAGCCGCACGGCGCCACCGGTCACGACGATCGCCGCGAGCAGCACGACGCTCGCCAGCGTGAGGCGCCGGAACGTGCGCAGCCCGATCACCGGCAGCCGGCGGGCGTCACCGCGGGCCCGGTCGGTGCCGGCGGGAGCGGTGTCGCCGCCGGTACGGGTCTTACTCCGACGGGTGGTAGAAGATGGCATCGCGGCCATAGTAATCCGCCGCTCCTCGCTGGACGGGGTGTGCGTTGCCACTCCGGGGGTGCCGGGTCTACTCCCAGCGGAACAGGCGGGCGGCCAGACCCAGGGCACCGACGGACCACGCCGCGAGCACGACCAGACTGCCCACACCCGGCCCGGCGCCCTCGGCGAGTACCGCGCGCAGGCCGTCGGAAAGGGCCGCGGTCGGCAGGGCCTCGGCGACCGCCCGCATCCACCCGGGCAGCTCCTCAAGCGGGAACACGACCCCGCCGATCAGGAGCAGCAGCAGGTAGACGCCGTTGGCGGCGGCCAGGGTGGCCTCGGCGCGCAGCGTGCCGGCCATCAGCAGGCCCAGGCCGGAGAAGGCGGCCGTGCCGAGCAGGACTAGCAGGACGACCCAGCCCGCGCTGGCAGCCGAGCCGTGCGGCTCCCAGCCGACGGCGAAGCCGACGGCGACCAGCAGCACCAGCTGGACGATCTCCACCGCGAGCACGGCCAGCGTCTTGCCCGCGAGCAGGATCGACCGGGGCAGGGGAGAGGCACCGAGCCGTTTGAGGACCCCGTACGAGCGCTCGAAGCCGGTGGCGATCGCCTGCCCGGTGAACGCGGTCGACATCACCGCGAGCGCCAGCACGCCGGGGACGAGGAAGTCCACCGAGCGCTGCGCCGCCTGGGAGGTCGGCAGGACGTCCACCGCGGCGAAGAAGACCAGCAGGCCGATCGGGATGATCAGAGTCAGCAGGACGGACTCGCCGCGGCGCAGGGTGAGGGTGAGCTCCAGGCGGGTCTGGGCCGCCAGCATCCGCAGGCGGGGGGCGGCCCCGGGAGCCGGGCGCAGATCCAGAAGGGGAGCGGCCCCGGCTGACCCGGCTGACCAGCCTGGGCCCGTGGTGTCGGCGGTGCTCACGGCTCCAGCTCCGTCCCGGTCAGGTCGAGGAACACGTCTTCGAGGGTGCGCTGCTCGACCCGCAGGTCCTCGGCGAGTACACCGTTGCCGGCGCACCAGGCGGTGACCGCGGCGAGCAGTTGCGGGTCGACGGTGCCCTGCACCAGGTAGTGGCCGGGCGGGCCCTCCCAGCCGGTGGTGCCGTCCGGCAGTGCGAGCAGCAGACGCGCGACGTCGAGGCCGGTGGGCGCGCGGAAGCGCAGCTGCCCCTCGGCCCCGCCGCGGGTGAGCTCGGCGGGTGAGCCGGCGGCCACGACCTGGCCCCGGTTGACGATCACCACCTGGTCGGAGAGCCGCTCGGCCTCGTCCATCGCGTGGGTGGTGAGCACCACCGTGACCCCGGAGAGCTTCAGCTCCTCGACGAGCTCCCAGGTGTCCCGGCGGCCCTGGACGTCGAGGCCGGCGGTGGGCTCGTCGAGGAAGAGCAGCTCGGGCCGGCCGACGACGGCCATCGCGAGGGAGAGGCGCTGCTGCTGGCCGCCGGACAGCCGGCGGAACGGCGTCCCGGCGACCTCCGCCAGCCCGAGGCGTTCCATCAGCACCCCGGTGTCGAGCGGGTGGGCGTGGTGGGCGGCGATCAGCCGCAGCATCTCGCCGGCGCGGGCACCGGGGTACATGCCGCCGGCCTGCAGCATGACGCCGACCCGGGGGCGCAGGGCTGCCGCGTCCCGGACCGGGTCGAGCCCGAGTACGCGCACCTCGCCGCCGTCCGCGACCCGGAAGCCCTCGCAGATCTCGATCGTGGTGGTCTTGCCGGCGCCGTTCGGCCCGAGGACCGCCGTCACCGACCCAACGGATACACTCAGTGACAGTCCGTCGACCGCGCGTATCTCGGTGGCGTCGCGAAGGTCGGCGTCCCGCTTGGCGGCCTGGTCGGGTGCGTGCTCCCGCGCTCGGGATCCGCCTCGGCGTCTCGGGGTGGCCGGGCGTCTCGGGGTGGCCGGGCCGGTCGGGCCGGTCGGCGGTTCCGGCATCCCCGCCCGGAGGTACCGGGGCCGCGCCGGCCCCGCCCCCGGCGCGCGCCGGTAGGTCTTGACCAGCTCGGTCACCTCGACTGCCAGGACCTCGGTCACGCCGCCGATCCTACGGACCGAGCGAGGGTCGCAGGACGACCCGATCATCCCCTTCGTGCGGCGGGGCGCATCGCCGGGAAGGGCCGCGACCGGACGGCGCCGGCAGCGGGGCGGCCGCGCCGGCGCGTCACCGCCGCGACGGGGCCTGTGGCGGACGGACCACCGGCGATCGCCGCCGCCGGGTGCCGGGCGGCGCCTCGTCCGCCTCGACGAGCGTCCCCCAGGCGCTGAGGCGTTCGTAGAGGACAGCCGGGGTGGTGCTGTACAGGCGGGACAGCGACTGCAGGTCCGAGCGCCGCAGCCGGAGCACGTCCCGCGAGCTGTCCGAGCGCAGCACCTGCACGATCGCGATCCACCTGCGCAGCGGTCCGGTCCGGGTCGGCGGCAGCTTCCGCAGCCGGCGCAGGTCGATCACCAGCGGCGGCAGGTCGTCGGTCTCCCGTCGCTCGACCGGTGGCGGGAGCAGCAGCGTCGCCGGGACGTCGTACAGCTCCGCGAGCTCGACCAGGCGGTGCACCCGCAGTGTGCGGCTGCCGCGTTCGTAGGCGCCGAGGGTCCCGGCGGTCCACCGCCCGTCCGTGCGTTCCTGGACGTCGAGGAGTGAGAGGCCGCGTCGGTTGCGTGCTGCCCGAAGACGGCGGCCGAGTTCCAGGGCGTAGTCCGCGTCGGTCACGGTCTCCGTCCGGGGGTGAGGTGCATGGCAGGAGACGCCAACCGCCCCCCGATACAGGTTGGCAGGAATCACGGCGCCCGACAGTCACTTTTCCCGATCAGGCGCGAGCTTGTGTTGTCTTCCCGTGGTCCCGCGTCGTTGTCCGGTTGTGGCGAACGGCCGGTCGGTCGGGACGGAGCCGGTCCGAGCCGCCCGGTGTGCTCCTATCGGTCCTGCTCCCAGCCCCGGGATCGCTCGACGGCGCGCAGCCACCGGCCGTACAGCTCCGCCCGCTGGTCGGCGCCCATCGACGGCCGGTACCGGACGGCGGTGCGCCGCAGCGCGTCGAGTTCGCCGCGCCCCGAGTACATCCCGATCGCGAGGCCGGCGAGGTAGCCCGAACCGAGCGCGGTGGTCTCGGTGTTCTCCGGGACGTCCACCTCGACCCCGAGGATGTCGGCCTGGAACTGCATCAGCCACGGGTTGCGCGCCGCGCCGCCGTCGGCCCGCAGCTCGGTCACGGTCNCCCCGGCGCCGCGAGCCATCTCCTCGACGACGTCCCGGGTGCGGTACGCCACCGCCTCCAGCACGGCCCGGGCCAGGTGCGCCCGGCCGGTGGCCCGGGTGAGCCCGATGATCATCCCGCGCGCCCGCGGGTCCCAGTGCGGCGCGCCGAGCCCGGCGAGGGCCGGGACGAAGTAGACCCCGTCGTTGCCGTCCAGCGACGCGGCCAGCGCGGCGGTCTGGGCGCTGTCGGAGATCACCCCGAGGCCGTCCCGCAGCCACTGGACGGCCGAGCCGGTCGAGAGGATCGCCCCCTCCANGGCGTAGGTCAGCGGCTCGCCGTCCAGCCCGAACGCGATCGTGCGCAGCAGCGACGGCTGGGGCGCGGGCGGTGCCGTGCCGGTGTTGACGAGCACGAACGACCCGGTGCCGTAGGTGTTCTTGGCCTGGCCGGGCTCGAAACATCCCTGGGCGAACAGCGCGGCCTGCTGGTCACCGACCACGGCCGCGATCGGCACCTCGACGCCGAGGAAGACCGCCGGATCGGTGCGGGCGTAGACCCGGGAGCTGGGCACCACCTCCGGCAGCGGCTCGGCGGGCAGGCCGAGCAGCTCCAGCATCGGCGGTGACCAGGCACCCCGGGCCAGGTCGAACAGCATCGTGCGGGATGCGTTCGTGACATCGGTGATGTGGGTGCGCCCGCCGGTGAGCCGCCAGACCAGCCAGGAGTCGACCGTGCCGAACGCGATCCGCCCGGCGGCGGCCTCCCGCCGGGCACCGGGGACGTGGTCGAGCACCCAGGCGGCCTTCGTCCCGGAGAAGTACGGGTCGAGCACCAGGCCGGTGAGCTCCTGGACGAGCCCGGCGTGGCCGGCCTCGGCGAGGCGCTCGCAGTGGGCGGCCGTGCGCCGGTCCTGCCAGACGATCGCCGGGTAAAGCGGGCGGCTGGTCCGGCGCTCCCAGAGCACGGTGGTCTCGCGCTGGTTGGTGATCCCCACCGCCGCGAGGTCGGACGGGCGCCGCCCCGCGTCGGCCAGCGCGTCCGCGACCGCGGTGACCACACTGCCGAGCAGCTCCTCGGGGTCCTGCTCGACCCAGCCGGGGCGGGGGAACGACGTCCCGACCGGACGGTAGCCGCGGCCCACGACGGCGGCCTCGTCGTCCAGCAGGCAGACCGTCGTCCCGGTGGTGCCCTGGTCGACTGCGGCCACCAGCATCGTCGCGTCCCTCCGATGGTTCCGCCCGATGGTTCCGCCGGTCGCCGGTCACCGTCGCGGACGGTCCGACCACGGTAGTGGCCGGCGAGCGGAGGTCAGGCCAACGCGGAGAGGTCGACGGCGTCGGCGGGGGCACCGATGGCGACCTGGGCACCGTATTCGGAGAACTCCATCCGCCCCTGCTCGCCGGCCAGCATCTCCAGGCGCAGCGGGACGGGGTCCCCGGTGTTGGCCGCCCACAGCCGGGTCCCCTCCGGACTGCCCGCCACGACCGCCCGCTGGCCCGCGACGTCCTCGGTGGTGACCTTGCCGTCCAGGGCGGCCACGNACTCGCTGATCGACAGGACGAACCCCTCGATGGTGAAGTACTGGTACATGGCGGCGGCCTCCGCGGAGAGCCGCACCCAGCGGCCGGCCAGCAGATCGGCGGCGTCGCCCTCACCGATCGACTCGTAGTAGTCCCGCCCGCCCCGGGTGTAGACGTCGTCCGCGACCTTCACGAACTCGGTGACCGTCGCTCCGGAGGTGAGGGTGCCGCGGGCCGACGGCCCGCTCAGGACCAGGTCGTAGGCGGACTGCTCCTCGGTGGACGGGTCCTGCACGACCCCGGCCACGCGCACGCTGTGCGCGGCGCGCAGGGCCGCCACCGACCTCGTCCCGACCTCGGCCGGGGCGGCGTCCTCCAGGCCGTTCGTGTCCGGGCCGCCGCAGGCGGCGAGCGCCAGGGCCGTGGACACGACCGCGGCGGCGGCGATGACGCGCCCGGCGGTGCGCCGGACAGCAAGCCTGGCGGTGCGTCGGACGATGCCCACGGGAGTGCCATCGGAGTCGATGGTGCGAACGGTTCGCATCGCCGCGCAGCCTCCCGTGCCGTCACCTGTCGTCACATACCGGGCGAAGTGTCCCACCTCCACAGACGTCCGTCCCGTGCGGGTGCCGGCCGGCCGGCACCCGGCGGATCCCGGTAACGCATTGACTGTCGGCGATCCGACCCTATGAAGGAGATCACGGGTCGGCCGGGTGATCTGCGGCTCCTCGGTTCGACCGCGTCCTGGAAATAGGGCACACTGGTGTTGTGAAAAGCGGGCAGGAGGTTCCTTCGGGTGCGGCACCCGCGGGCGCGACCGACGGTCGCACCCGGGACCGTGTCGTGCGCCTCCTGCTTGAGCGCGGTCCATCGACGGCCGCCGATCTGTCGCATGAGCTCGGGCTGTCGCCCGCGGCCGTCCGTCGGCACCTGGACGCGATGACCTCGGACGGCACCATCACGACCACATCGACGGTCGTCCGTGGCCCGCGTGGGCGGGGCCGCCCGGCCCGGCGCTACACGCTGACCGAGGCCGGGCACCAGGCGGGCCCCACGGCCTACTCCGATCTCGCGGCCGGCGCCCTGAGCTTCCTCGCGGACGCCTGCGGCCCGGACGCGATCGCCGAGTTCGCCCGGGCCCGCGGAGTCGACCTGGAACGCCAGATCCGCGACGAGGTCGTCGCGGTTCCGCCGGCGGAGCGCCCGGAGGCGATCGCCGCGGCCATGACCCAGGCCGGGTACACCGCCAGCGTCTCCGAGCTGCCGACGGGTACCCAGATCTGCCAGCATCACTGCCCTGTCCAGCATGTCGCCGAGCGTTTCCCGGCGCTGTGCGAGGCCGAGACGGCGATGCTCGCGAGGCTTCTCGACACGCATGTGCAGCGGCTGGCCACCATCGCCCACGGCGACGGCGTCTGCACCACGCACATTCCGGTGATCCCCGTGGAGGCGATCACGGTGTTCCCCGCAGCGGGGAGCGCCGTGGCGGCGGGATCCACACCGGCCGGGCCCGCGTCGGTGTCGGGTGCACAGCCCGACCCGGCGGCGTCCGGGCAGACATCACAACCATCCAATTTTTCGGAAGGTTCTCTATGACCACCTCTGCCGAGACCGCCCTTGAGGGCCTTGGCTCCTACCGGTTCGGCTGGGCAGACGCGGACGCCTACGCCGTCGACGTGGAACGCGGCCTCTCCGAAGCAGTCGTACGAAGCATCTCGGCGAAGAAGAGCGAGCCGTCCTGGATGACCGACCTGCGGCTCAAGGGGCTGAAGCTCTTCGAGCGCAAGCCCATGCCGACGTGGGGCGCGGATCTTTCCGGCATCGACTTCGACAACATCAAGTACTTCGTCCGGTCGACGGAGAAGCAGGCCGAGGAGTGGGCGGACCNGCCCGACGACATCCGGGCCACCTACGACCGGCTGGGCATCCCCGAGGCGGAGAAGCAGCGGCTGATCTCCGGTGTCGCGGCCCAGTACGAGTCCGAGGTGGTCTACCACAAGATCCGTGAGGATCTTGAGGAGCAGGGCGTCATCTTCCTGGACACCGACTCGGGGCTGCGCGAGCACCCGGAGATCTTCCAGGAGTACTTCGGCTCGGTGATCCCGGTCGGCGACAACAAGTTCGCCGCGCTGAACACCTCGGTGTGGTCGGGTGGCTCGTTCATCTACGTCCCGCCGGGCGTGCAGGTCGAGATCCCGCTGCAGGCCTACTTCCGGATCAACACCGAGAACATGGGCCAGNTCGAGCGGACGCTGATCATCGTCGACGAGGGTGCCTACGTCCACTACGTCGAGGGCTGCACCGCGCCGGTCTACTCGTCCGACTCGCTGCACTCGGCGGTCGTCGAGATCGTCGNGAAGAAGAACGCGCGCTGCCGCTACACGACCATCCAGAACTGGTCGAACAACGTCTACAACCTGGTCACGAAGCGGNCCGCCTGCCACGAGGGCGCCACCATGGAGTGGATCGACGGCAACATCGGCTCCAAGGTGACGATGAAGTACCCGGCCGTGTGGATGCTCGGTGAGCAGGCCCACGGCGAGGTGCTCTCGGTCGCCTTCGCAGGTGAGGGGCAGCACCAGGACGCCGGTGCGAAGATGGTGCACGCCGCGCCGCGCACGTCGTCCACGATCGTGTCGAAGTCCGTGGCCCGCGGCGGCGGCCGGACCTCGTACCGTGGCCTGGTCCAGATCAACGAGGGCTCGCACTCCGCGCGGTCGACGGTGAAGTGTGACGCGCTGCTGGTCGACACGGTCAGCCGCTCCGACACCTACCCCTATGTCGACGTCCGCGAGGACGACGCCTCCATCGGGCACGAGGCCAGCGTCTCCAAGGTCGGCGAGGACCAGCTCTTCTACCTGATGAGCCGCGGCCTGTCCGAGGAGGAGGCCATGGCGATGGTCGTGCGCGGCTTCATCGAGCCGATCGCGCGCGAGCTGCCNATGGAGTACGCCCTCGAACTCAACCGGCTCATCGAGCTCCAGATGGAAGGCGCAGTCGGCTGATGGCCGTCATTGATGCCACGGGACGCCCGCCGGCCCAGTCCGGCGCGGTCCCGCGTCCCGTTCGGTCCCGTGACCCCGAGGACCACGCGGTACCCGGCGGTCGCGAGGAGGCGTGGCGGTTCACCCCGCTGCGTCGCCTGCGCGGCCTGCTGAACGGCCCGCCGAGCGACACGAAGATCGACGTCCAGGTGTCCGCGCCGGACGGTGTCGAGATCGAGCGCCTCGCCCCGACCGACTCCCGGATCGGCCGCGTGCTCACCCCGGCCGACCGCGCGGCCGCGTTCGCCATGGCCCGTTCGGACGGCGGCCTGTCCGTCACCGTTCCGGCCGAGGCGGCGCTGACCGAGCCGGTCGTCATCCGGCTGCGCGGCGACGGCGGGGTCTGCTACGAGCACGTGCTCGTCGAGCTGGGCCCGTTCGCCACCGCGACGGTCGTGCTCGACCACACCGGCAGCGCGACCTTCGCCGGCAACGTCGAGGTGTACATCGGCCACGGCGCCGCGCTGACGTTCGTCACCGTGCAGGACTGGGCGGACGAGTCCGTCCACCTGGGTGCGCACGCCTACTCGGTGGGGCGGGACGCGCGCCTGCGCTCGTTCACCGTCACCCTCGGCGGCGACCTGGTCCGGCTCAACCCGACGGTGGAGTACCGCGGGCCCGGCNGGGACGCCGAGCTCTACGGCCTGTTCTTCACCGAGGCCGGCCAGCACCAGGAGCACCGCCTGCTCGTCGAGCACCAGGCGCGGTCGTGCCGCAGCCGCGTCGTCTACAAGGGCGCGCTGCAGGGCGACGGGGCGCACGCGGTGTGGATCGGCGACGTGCTGATCGGTGCCGACGCGGTCGGTACGGACACCTACGAGCTGAACCGCAACCTGGTGCTCACCGACGGCGCGCGCGCCGACTCGGTGCCGAACCTGGAGATCCTCACCGGCGAGGTCGTCGGCGCGGGGCACGCCAGCGCCACCGGCCGGTTCGATGACGAGGCGCTGTTCTACCTGATGTCGAGGGGCATCCCCTCGGATGAGGCGCGCCGGCTTGTCGTCCGCGGCTTCTTCGCCGAGATCGTGGACCGGATCGACGTCCCCGAGCTGCGTGAGCGGATCATGGCGCGGGTCGAGGAGGAGCTGGCGGCGGTGGGCGTATGACCACGTCCAACAACGCTGGCACAGCAACCTCGGGCCTGCGGCGGGCGTGCGCCGTCTCCGACCTGGCGGACGAGTCCGCGCTCGGCGTGGAGATCGACGGCGAGCCGGTGTGCGTCGTCCGGTCGGGCGGCCGGTACTACGCGGTGCGGGACGAGTGCTCGCACGCCGACGTCATGCTCTCCGAGGGCGAGGTCGAGAACGGCCTCATCGAGTGCTGGCTGCACGGTTCCCAGTTCGACCTGGCCACGGGCCGGCCGACGAGCCTGCCGGCGATCGACCCGGTGCCCACCTACCCAGTGACCATCGACGGCGACGACATCCTCGTCGACCTTCACACGAACCCGAAGCGANGGTGACGACAGCGGTGTCTGTTCTCGAGATCCGCAACCTGCACGTGTCGGTCGACACCGACACGGATGGCCCGCGCGAGATTCTGCGCGGCGTCGACCTCACCGTCCGCAAGGGTGAGACCCACGCGATCATGGGGCCGAACGGCTCCGGCAAGTCCACCCTGTCCTACTCGATCGCCGGCCACCCGAAGTACAAGGTCACCGAGGGCACCGTGACCCTCGACGGCGAGGACGTCCTGGCGATGTCCGTCGACGCGCGGGCGCGCGCCGGGATCTTCCTGGCGATGCAGTACCCGGTCGAGGTGCCCGGAGTCTCGGTGTCGAACTTCCTGCGCTCGTCGGCGACGGCGGTGCGCGGCGAGGCGCCGAAGCTGCGCACCTGGGTCAAGGAGGTCAAGGAGGCGATGGCCGGCCTGGAGATGGACCCGGCCTTCGCCGAGCGCAGCGTCAACGAGGGCTTCTCCGGCGGTGAGAAGAAGCGCCACGAGATCCTGCAGATGGCGCTGCTCGCCCCGAAGATCGCGATCCTCGACGAGACCGACTCCGGCCTGGACGTCGACGCGCTGCGCATCGTCTCGGCCGGCATCGAGGCCGTGCGGGCCAAGGGGGAGACGGGCATCCTGCTCATCACCCACTACACCCGCATCCTGCGTTACGTGAAGCCCGAGTTCGTGCACGTCATGGCGGGCGGGCGCATCGTCGACGCGGGTGGCCCCGAGCTCGCGGCGACGCTGGAGGAGTCCGGCTACGACCGGTACGTCAAGGCCACGGAGCCGGCGGCGATCTCATGACGATCATCGAGACCCGCCAGCATGGAGCCGTCACGGCGCCCACGCCCGGGTTCGACGTCGAGCGGGTCCGCCGGGACTTCCCGATCCTCGCCCGCACGGTGCACGACGGCCTGCCGCTGGTCTATCTCGACAGCGCCGCGACGTCGCAGAAGCCGCTGGCCGTCCTCGACGCCGAGCGGACCTACTACGAGCGGCACAACGCCAACGTGCACCGCGGCATCCACGTGCTCGCGGAGGAGGCCACCGCCCTCTACGAGAGCGCCCGGGACAGGATCGCGGCATTCGTCGGCGCGCCCGACCGGCGCGAGATCGTGTTCACCAAGAACTCGTCCGAGGCGCTGAACCTGGTCGCCTACGCGATGAGCAACGCGGTCGCCGGTGGGGCGGAGGCGGAGCGGTTCCGGCTCGGGCCGGGCGACGAGGTCGTCGTCACCGAGATGGAGCACCACTCCAACCTGGTGCCCTGGCAGATGCTGTGCGCCCGCACCGGCGCGACCCTGCGCTGGATCGGGCTGACCGAGGACGGCCGGCTCGACCTGGCCCACCTCGACGAGGTCATCACCGACCGGGCGAAGGTCGTCTCGTTCGTGCACCAGTCGAACATCCTGGGCACGGTCAACCCGGTCGAGACGATCGTCGCCCGGGCTCGCGAGGTCGGCGCGCTCACCGTGCTCGACGGCTCGCAGTCGGTGCCGCACATGCCGATCGACGTCGTCGCCCTCGGCGTGGACTTCCTCGCCTTCACCGGCCACAAGATGTGCGGGCCCACCGGCATCGGTGTGCTGTGGGGCCGGCACGAGCTGCTGGAGGTCATGCCTCCGTTCCTCGGTGGCGGCGAGATGATCGAGGTCGTCACCATGGAGGGGTCGACCTACGCGGCCCCGCCGCACCGCTTCGAGGCCGGCACGCCGATGATCTCCCAGGCGGTCGGGCTCGGCGCGGCGGTCGACTACCTGACCGGCCTGGGCATGGAGGCCATCGCCGCGCACGAGCACGAGGTCACCGCCTACGCGCTCGACGCGTTCTCGACCGTCCCGGGGCTGCGGATCATCGGCCCGCCGACGGCGCAGGACCGGGGCGGGGCGATCTCGTTCGTCCTGCGGGACTCCGACGACCGGCCGCTGCACCCGCACGACGTCGGCCAGATCCTCGACGAGCAGGGCATCGCGGTGCGGGTCGGCCACCACTGCGCCCGCCCGGTCTGCCTGCGCTACGGCGTGCCGGCGACGACCCNGGCGTCGTTCCACCTGTACACGACGACCGGTGAGATCGACGCGCTGGTGGAAGGTCTCGGGCAGGTCAGGAGGTTCTTCCTGAGGTGAAGCTCGACTCCATGTACCAGGAGATCATCCTGGATCACTATCGCAACCCGCACCACCGCGGCCTGCGCGACCCGTTCGATGCCGAGGTGCACCACGTCAACCCGACCTGTGGCGACGAGGTGACCCTGCGGGTCCGCGTGGCCGACGGTGTCGTGGCGGACGTGTCCTACGAGAGCGAGGGCTGTTCGATCAGCCAGGCGTCGGCCAGCGTGATGGCCGACCTGGTGATCGGAAAGCCGGTGGCGGCGGCGCTGGAGCTCGAACGTGAGTTCCTGGCGCTCATGCAGTCGCGCGGCACCCAGGAGGGCGACGAGGAGATCCTGGAGGACGCCGTGGCGTTCGCCGGTGTCTCCAAGTACCCGGCGCGGGTGAAGTGCGCACTGCTGTCCTGGATGGCCTGGAAAGATGCCACCGCGCAGGCCACCGGCGCCGTCCAGGCCGCCGTCCCGGAGCAGGAGATTTGATCATGAGTGATGCTGTTGCCACCGACGAGACCGCGGGCCCGGCGCCGGCGGACGAGGTGACCGGTGCGTCGGGCGCGTCCGGTGCGTCCGGCGCGTCCGGTGCCGGGGAGCGGGCGGCCGCGACGGAGGCCACCGATCGTGCGGCCGCCGCCGACTCCGCGGCTCCCGACGACCGGATCACCGAGCGTGCGGTCGTCGTGGAGAAGGCCTCGTTCGACGACGTCGAGGAGGCCATGCGCGACGTGGTCGACCCCGAGCTCGGGATCAACGTCGTTGATCTCGGTCTCGTCTACGGCATCAACATCGCCGACGACAACACGGTCACCCTCGACATGACGCTGACCTCGGCGGCCTGCCCGCTGACCGACGTCATCGAGGACCAGACCCGGTCCGCGCTGGTCGACGGCCCGGACAACCTCGTCAACGACGTGCGGATCAACTGGGTCTGGATGCCGCCGTGGGGCCCGGACAAGATCACCGATGACGGGCGGGAGCAGCTGCGCGCTCTCGGTTTCAACGTCTGATCTGATCCTCGCCAGCCGCCCCGCGCGTGTCGCGGGGCGGCTGGATCGGTTAACTCTTCTGACGCGCAGCCACTGGCGGCTCGGCTCCCTTGTAGGCTCCGGGATGACCGGAATTCGGGGTAACTGGGTACATGTCCGGTACATGGCCAGGTTGCCGAACGGCCGGTCCCTGCCGGGGCGAATCCGTCCCGGATCCGGGCGTACGAGGGGAAACCGGGCCGAAGAATGCGCAGCCCGCGGGTGCTGGGTCTTGTCTTGGCGGGTGGCGCGGGTAAGCGCCTGGCACCGCTGACCGCGGACCGCGCGAAGCCCGCGGTGCCGTTCGGCGGCATCTACCGCCTGGTCGACTTCGTGCTGTCGAACCTGGTCAACGCCGGGTATCTGCGCATCGCCGTGCTCACCCAGTACAAGAGCCACAGCCTGGACCGGCACATCACCACCACCTGGCGGATGAGCAATCTGCTGGGTAACTACGTGACGCCGGTGCCGGCACAGCAGCGCCTCGGTCCGCAGTGGTTCGCCGGCAGCGCCGACGCCATTCACCAGTCCCTCAACCTCGTCCACGACGAGGCACCCGATGTCGTGGTCGTGTTCGGCGCCGACCACGTGTACCGGATGGATCCCCGTCAGATGGTCGCCCAGCATCTGGAGACCGGGGCCGGGGTCACCGTCGCGGGTCTGCGCATCCCGCGGTCCGAGGGCAGTGCGTTCGGCGTGATCAGTACCGCCGCGGACGGACTCTCGATCACCGAGTTCCTGGAGAAGCCGGCCGATCCGCCCGGGCTGCCCGACAACCCGGACGAGATCTTCGCCTCCATGGGCAACTACGTGTTCACGACCGACGTCCTCATCGACGTGCTGCGCGCGGACGCCGCGAGCCGCGACAGCCTGCACGACATGGGCGGCAACATCGTCCNGATGCTGGTGGAGCGGGGCATGGCCGCCGTCTACGACTTCGGCGGCAACGAGGTGCCCGGGGCGCTCGAACGGGACCGCGGGTACTGGCGGGACGTCGGCACCCTCGACTCCTACTACGAGGCGCACATGGATCTCTGCGCCCTCGACCCCGTCTTCAACCTGTACAACCGGGACTGGCCGATCTACACGAACGTTCCTCCGTCCGTCCCGCCGGCGAAGTTCGTTCACGACACGCCCGGCCGGGTGGGCACCGCCATCGACAGCATCGTCAGCAACGGGGTGATCGTGTCCGGCGGGACGGTACGGCGCTCCGTGCTGTCGCCCGGCGTGCGGATCAACTCCTGGGCGACGGTGGAGAACGCGGTCGTCATGGAAAACACGGTGGTCGGGCGGCGGGCCGTCGTCCGGGACGCCATCCTCGACAAGAACGTCGTGGTGCCGCCGGGGGCGACGGTGGGTGTCGACAAGGAGCACGACCGGGCCCGCGGCTACCAGGTCAGCGAGGCCGGCGTCACCGTCGTCGGCAAGGGCGTCACCATCGCGGACTGACCGCCCGTCACCCAGACCAGCGGCCCGCCGGCCCGCCGGCGCGGTCCACACACCGAGCACGCGGAGGATCGAGGACCGGATGCGCGTCGCGCTGCTCACACGGGAGTTCCCGCCGGACGTCTACGGCGGTGCCGGGGTGCACGTCGAGTACCTGGCACGCGAGCTGGCCCGGCTGGTGGACCTGACCGTCCACTGTGAGGGCGATCCCCGCCCCGCCCCGGGCGCCGCCCAGCCCGGGGCAGGCGCGTCCCCGGCCGTGGTCACCCACCGGCCCTGGGCCGAGCTGGACGGGGCCAACGACGCGCTGCGGGTCGCCTCGATGGAGCTGTCGATGTCCGGCGCGGTCAACCGGACCGGTGGTGCCGACGTCGTGCACAGCCACACCTGGTACACCAACCTCGCCGGGCATCTGACGTCGCTGGTTGAGGGCATTCCGCACGTGATGACCTCGCACTCCCTGGAACCGCGCCGGCCGTGGAAGGCCGAGCAGCTCGGCGGTGGGTACCGGCTGTCGTCCTGGTGCGAGCGGGTCGCGATCGAGTCCGCCGCGGCGGTGATCGCGGTCAGCGCCGGCATGCGGGCCGACATCCTGGACGCCTACCCGCGGGTCGACCCGGGGCGCGTGCACGTGATCCGCAACGGCATCGACACCGACGAGTACAGCCCCGACCCGGGCACGGACGTCCTGGAACGGTACGGCGTCGATCCCGCGCGGCCGTCCGTGGTCTTCGTGGGGCGCATCACCCGGCAGAAGGGCGTGCCCACACTGCTGCGGGCCGCGGCGAAGATCGATCCGGATGCGCAGCTCGTGCTGTGCGCGGGTGCTCCCGACACCGAGGAGCTGCTGGCCGAGGTCACCGAGCTCGTGGACGGGCTGCGCGCCAGCCNCGACGGCGTCGTCTGGCTGTCCGGGATGCTGGCCAAGCCGGAGGTCATCCAGCTCCTCTCGCATGCCACCGTCTTCGTCTGTCCGTCCGTCTACGAGCCGCTGGGGATCGTCAACCTGGAGGCCATGGCCTGCGGGACCGCTGTGGTCGCCTCCCGGGTCGGCGGCATCCCGGAGGTGGTCGCGCACGGGGAGACCGGCCTGCTGGTGCCGCCGGACGATCCCGCCGCGCTGGCGACGGCCATCAACGAGGTCCTCGCCGACCCGGCCCGCCGGGCCGCGATGGGGCGCGCCGGTCGCGAGCGCGCCGTCCGCGAGTTCGGCTGGGCGGCCGTCGCCGAACAGACAGCCCGCCTCTACGAAGCGGCCGCGGCCCGCCCCGTGTAGGCGGATGGCGGACACCCGGTCACCCGCCCGCCGCGAGGGCCTGGGGGGTGCCGAGCCCGCCGGCCGCGCCCACCCGGATCGGCTCGCGGTAGCCGAAACGCGCCACAACCCGGCCCCGGACCGCCTGCACCGCGGGCAGCAGGACCTGCATCGCCGTTCAGTTACCCCCGGCCCGGGATCAGCTGCCGGGAACACTCTTGCGGAGGGGATACCCAGTCGGCAGGCACGTGACAAATCGGTCACTGCCGGTGACCGGCGGTCGTGGTCCTTCGCTGGGCCGCTCAGCCCTGCCAGGCGGTCTCGGAGACCGGGGAGCGCCCGAGCAGCGGGCGCCACCAGGACTCGTTGTCCCGGTACCAGGTGATCGTCGCCTTCATCCCGTCCGCGAAGCTGATCCGAGGCTCCCACCCGAGCGTCGTCCGCAGCTTGCTGGAGTCGAGGAGGTACCGGCGGTCGTGCGAGGGCCGGTCCGGCACGATGGTCTTCAGCGAGGCCGGCAGGCCCAGCTCACCGAGGATCATGTCCGCGATGGTCTCGATGTCGGCCTCGATGCCGCTGCCGACGTGGTACGTCTCGCCGATCGTGCCGCGCTCCAGCACCGCCTCGATCGCCCGGCAGTGGTCCACCACGTGCAGCCACTCGCGCCGGTTCTTCGTCGACGCGTACAGCGGCAGTGACTCGCCCTGCAGTGCCCGGGTCACGAACAGCGGGATCACCTTCTCGGGGAACTGGAAGGGCCCGTAGTTGTTCGAGCAGTTGGTGATCGTGATCGGCAGCCCGTAGGTGTACCCGTAGGAGCGGACGGCGTGGTCGGAGCCGGCCTTCGCCGCGTTGTAGGGCGTCCGCGGCAGGTAGGGCGAGCTCTCGGTGAAGGCGCCGNGGTCGTCGAGATCCATGTCGCCGTAGACCTCGCAGGTGGAGATCTGGTGGAAGCGCGCCACACCCACGGTGCGCGCTGCCTCCAGCAGGGCCTGGGTGCCCATCACGTTGGTGGAGAAGAAGTCGCCCGGACGGATGATCGCCAGGCTGTTGTGGGACTCGGCGGCGAAGTTCACCACCACGTCGACCCGGTGCTCGCGCAGCAGGGACTCGATCAGGTCGCGGTCGCGGATGTCGCCGTGGACGAACGTGATCCCTGCCTCGAGGTCGGCGAGGTTCTCCCGGCAGCCGGCGTAGGTCAGCGCGTCGAGCGCGACCACCCGGTCGCCCGGATGGGTGCCCAGCCAGTACCGGACGAAGTTGGACCCGATGAAGCCGGCGGCTCCGGTCACCAGCAGAGTCGTCATCGTTCGCCTTTCGGTGCCTCGTTCGGTGCGCCGTTCTCGGTGCGCCGTTCGATGCGTCGTCGCATCGGTCGCACGTACATACTCGCCTATCGCCGCGCGGACCCGCGGCGAGGCCGGCCGAGCGAGCCCCTCCAGTGGTCCCGGCACGTACACAGACGATCGGATGACCTGCGACGACGCCGTCATGCGGAGGTAACACAGACGTCCTACGCTCCAGCCCGTGGCCGACCTGTTCGAGGGGTATGCGGCGGAGGTCGTCACGGCGGCCGCGTGGGATGAGGTCTTCGACCCAGCCCACCGTCCCCGGGATGTCTACTCCGCCCTGCACGACGCGCTCCAGCCGCTGAGCAGTGCCGACCTGGCCGCGCGCAAGGTCGCGCTGGACCGGGCCTTCCGCGACGCCGGCATCACCTTCAACCTCTTCGGTGAGGAACGTCCCTTCCCGCTGGACCTGGTCCCGCGGCTGCTCTCCGGAGACGAGTGGGAGGTCATCGAGCGCGGTGTGACGCAGCGGGTGCGGGCGCTGGAGGCGTTCCTGGCGGACGTCTACGGGCGTGCCGACGTCCTCGCGGACGGCATCGTGCCCCGGCGGCTGGTGCTCTCCAGCTCCCACTTCCACCGCGCGGCGCACGGCATCGATCCGCCGAACGGGGTCCGGGCCCACGTCAGCGGCATCGACCTGGTGCGCGACGAGCGCGGGGACTTCCGGGTGCTGGAGGACAACGTCCGCGTGCCGTCCGGCGTGAGCTACGTCGTCGAGAACCGGCGGGCGATGACCAGGGTCTTCCCCGAGCTGTTCGCGACCCACCGGGTGCGTCCGGTGGCCGACTACGCCACCCATCTGCTGCACGCCCTGCGCGCGGCGGCACCGCCCGAGATCGCCGACCCGACGGTCGTCGTGCTGACGCCCGGTGTCTACAACCCCGCCTACTTCGAGCACGCGCTGCTGGCCCGCCAGATGGGCGTGGAGCTGGTGGAGGGCCGGGACCTGTCGGTCCGCAACAACCGGGNGACGATGCGCACGACGGAGGGCGCCCAGGCCGTCCACGTGATCTACCGTCGGATCGACGACGACTGGCTCGACCCGCTGCACTTCCGGCCCGAGTCGATGGTCGGCTGTGCCGGCCTGCTCAACGCGGCCCGGGCCGGCAACGTCACGGTCGCCAACGCGGTCGGGAACGGCGTGGCCGATGACAAGCTGATGTACACCTACGTCCCGGATCTCATCCGGTACTACCTGGGCGAGGAACCGGTCCTCCGCAACATCGACACCTACCGGCTGGAGGACCCCGACCAGCGCGCGCATGTGCTGGACAACCTGAGCACCCTGGTGGTCAAGCCGGTGGACGGCTCCGGCGGCAAGGGGATCGTCATCGGTCCGCAGGCGACCGAGGCCGAGCTGGTCGAGCTTCGCGCCNGGGTGCTGGCGGACCCCCGCGGCTGGATCGCGCAGCCGGTGGTGAAGCTCTCCACCTCGCCGACCCTCGCGGGGGACAGGCTCGGCCCCCGGCACGTCGACCTGCGGCCCTTCGCCGTCAACGACGGGAACCGGATCTGGGTCCTGCCCGGCGGGCTGACCCGGGTGGCGCTGCCCCGGGGCAGCCTGGTCGTGAACTCCAGCCAGGGTGGTGGTTCCAAGGACACCTGGGTGCTCGCCCCCGACCGGCTGCCNCAGGAGGACGCCGAGCCGCGGCGCCGGCGCTCCGGGCAGTCCCCGTCGGTGGCGCCCGGCCCGGACCTCGGCCCACACTCGTCCGACGAGCAGCAACAACAGCAGTCCGAGCAGCAGCAGCAACAGCAGGCCGGGCAGCAACAGCAGGCTGAGGACCAGCGGCAACAGCAGTCCGAGCGGCCGCGTGCGAGCGGCCCGCGGGAGGCGAACCCGTGCTGAGCCGCATCGCCGAGTCGCTGTTCTGGATCGGCCGCTACGCCGAGCGGGCCGAGTGCACCGCCCGGATCCTCGACGTCCACGTCCACCGGGTGCTGGAGGACCCCTGGCTTGACGAGACGTCCGCCGGCGCCGAGCTGCTCGCGGTCATGGGGGTGGTGGACCGGTCCGAGCCGGCGGACTCCCGCTACGTGACCGAGGTGCTCGCCTACGAGGCCGCGAATCCGTCCAGCATCCGTGGGGCGCTCTCCGCCGCGCGGGAGAACGCGCGCGGTGCCCGCGTTGTGGTCTCCAGCGAGGTCTGGGAGTGCCTGAACGCCACCTGGAACGAGCTGCCCCACACCGAGGAGCTCGCCCGCCGCATGGGCCCGCACGTCTACTTCCGCTACGTGCGTGAGCGCACGGCGATGCTTGCCGGCCTGGTCGACGCGACCCTGGCGCGTGACGACGGTTGGCGCTTCCTCGTGCTCGGCCGGAGCCTGGAGCGGGTCGACATGACGGCCCGGCTGCTGTCGTCCAGCATCAGCGACGACCCGAACTCGCAGAGCTGGATCAGTCTGCTGCGTTCCTGCGGCGCGCACGAGTCCTACCTGCGGACCTACCGGCGGGCCGTGGACTCGGCCCGGGTCTCGGAGTTCCTGCTGCTGGACCGGCTCTTCCCGCGGTCCATCTACTGGTCGCTGGCGTTGGCGGAGCAGATCCTGGCCGAGCTGGACACCGGGCGCGGTCTGGCCCGGGCGACCGTCGACGACGCCGCCCGCCGGACCGTCGGCCGGGCCCGGACGGAACTGGAGTTCCGCGGCATCGACGAGCTCGTGGCCGAGATGCCCGACCTGCTCGCCGCCCTGCAACGGACCTGCTCCGCCGTCAGCGCGGCCGTGACGGGCCGCTACTTCGCCCGGGAGACCCCGCCCACCTGGGCCAGCGAGGTGCCGGCCTGACCGTCGGTGTGAGCCGTCGGTGTGAGAAGGACCGGGAGGACGGGAGACCGCCGCCGGTAGACAGGCGTCGGGGGAGGCGTCGGGGGAGGCACCGGGGGGACACCCGCCGGGGACAGGCGCCGGGAGACGAGGAGAAACGCGAAGATGAGCTGGCAGATCCGCATCGAGCACTCGACGGGGTACCGGTACGCGAGCCCGGTGGTCTCCTCGTACAACGAGGTGCGGATCATCCCCCAGACCGGCGACCGGCAGCTCACCCTGGAAGCAATGGTCCGCACCGAGCCGGCGGCGTCCACCTACCGGTACTGGGACTACTGGGGAACCCAGGTCACCGCCTTCGACCTGCACACCCCGCACACCGAACTGATCGTCACGGGGCGCTCGGTGGTGCAGACCTCGCCCGCACCGCAGCGGCCGGTCGACGTGCCCAGCTGGGACCAGCTCACCGACGAGAGCCTCGCCGACCAGTTCGTCGAGTTCGTCCGGCCCACCGCCTCGACCCCGGAGCATCCCGAGCTCCTCGCGGCGGCGAGGGAGCTCGCGGCCGCCCACAGCAGCCCCGCGGACTTCGTGCCCGCAGTCGGCGACTGGGTGCGCGAGAAGCTGAGCTACCAGCCCGGGACCACCGAGGTGCGAACCTCGGCGGTCGAGGCCTGGCAGCAGGGAGTCGGCGTCTGCCAGGACTTCGCCCACCTGGCGCTGGTGCTGATGCGGGCGGCGGGCGTTCCCGCCCGGTACGTGTCGGGCTACCAGCACCCGTCGGCGGAGGCCGAGGTGGGGGAGACCGTCAGCGGCCAGAGTCACGCCTGGGTGGAGGCGTGGCTGGGGGACTGGTGGGGCTACGACCCGACCAACGGCGTCCCGGCCGGGGAGCAGCACGTCCTCGTCGCCCGTGGGCGCGACTACCACGACGTCCCGCCGATGTTGGGGGTGTACTCCGGTGGGACGTCGACCTCGCTGGGTGTGACCGTCGCGGTCACCCGCCTGGGCTGAGCGGAGGTCGGTGGCCCGGCGCCGCGGGGCCCGGGCTGGCCGCCCAGCGCCCCGGGGCCGAGTGCCCCGGGGCGGCCTGAGCAGGCCGTTCAGCCGGTCTTGATGGCCGAGACGTCCAACTCGATCTTGATCTTGTCGCTGATGAGCACGCCGCCGGTCTCCAGCACGGCGTTGAAGGTGATGTCGAAGTCCTTGCGGCTGATGCTCGTGGTGCCGGTGAAGCCGGCCCGGATGTTGCCGAACGGGTCCTTGGAGCTGCCCTCGAAGGTGATCGCGATCTCCACGGGCCGNGTCACCCCGCGGATGGTGAGGTCCCCGGAGAGCACGTAGCTGTCCTCGTCCGCGCCGGTCTTCGCGCCGGTGCTGGCGAAGGTGATGGTCGGGAACCGCTCGACGTCGAGCAGGTCGGCCGACTTCACATGGGCGTCCCGGTCTGCGACGCCGCTGTCGAAGCTGGCGGTCTCGATGGTCACGCTCGCGCTGGAGGCGGTCGGGTTCGCGCCGTCGAGCTCGAGGGTTCCCTGCACGCCGGTGAACTGTCCGCGCACGGTGGTCACCATCGCGTGCCGCGCGGCGAAGCCGATCCGGGTGTGAGCGGGGTCGAGCGTCCAGGTGCCGGTGAGGTCGGTGAGGGTGCTGGCTGGAGCTGTCATGGTGCGTCTCCTCCGGGCTGTGCGATCGCGGATCTGTGCTGGTCGCCTGCTGCGCGGGTCGCGGGCTGGTCGGGCTGCCGGCTGGCTGGCCGGTCGGGTTCCGACGCGCCTGACCCGTTGTCCCTGCAACAGGATACTTGAGCCCTCAACAAATGCGGTGACGGGCTCATTCCCGTCCTGTGGACCCGGCCCTGTGGATGAGAAGTGGCTGTCCACAGGTGTGCTCGGGTGACGCCGTTCCGTCCGTGCGGTTTCTACGGTGCGTGCATGAACCAGCGTCCATCGCATCAGGGGCCCCGAGGCGGTGCGGGTGACGCCTCGACCGCACCGTTGGCCCGACCCCGGGGAGAGCCGCCGCCTCCCCGCCGTCAACCCGGCGCGGGCGTCGACCCGCTCGGTGCGCCCGCCCACGAGCGTGCCGGCAGGTGGCCCGACGACACCGACTGGTCCGGCGCCAGCGCGGGCTGGGATGACGACACCACTCGCTGGGACGACGACCGGGCGGCCTGGGACGATGACACCACCCGTTGGGATGACGACACCCGTTGGGATGACGACACCGCGGCCTGGGATGACGACGCCGCCGGCCCGCTCGATGCCGGCCCGCTCGATGCCGGCGCGGCCGCGGGCGGCGACGCGGACCGGCTGGACCGGGGTGGCGGCGCCGGGCGCGGCCGAGCCCCGCGGCACCGTCGGATGTCCGAGCACCTGCCGGCCCCGCTTCGGCATGCGGTGTTCGCGCCGAGCGCGCGAACCGCCCTCGTGCTCGTCGTGGTGGCTGTGGCCGCGGCCGCGGTTGCCGGCTGGCTGAGCTGGCGTGACCGGCCGGTGGAGCTGACCGCGAGCCCGCCCGCCCGGTCGGGCTCGACGGTCTCCGCGGTGCCGGCAGCAGAGGTCTCCGCCACGTGGCGGCCGACCGCCGGGGCCACCGCCGGGCAGGTCTCCGCGGGTCAGAACCCCGGCCAGGTGAGCAACGGTCCGGACGCCGAGGGCGAGATCGTCGTCGACGTCGCCGGGCGCGTCCTGCGGCCGGGGGTGGTGCGGCTGTCGCCCGGGTCGCGGGTCGTCGACGCTCTGACCCTGGCCGGGGGAGCGTTGCCGGGCACCGACACGACCGGGCTGGCGCTGGCGCGGGTCCTCGTCGACGGCGAACAGATCCTCGTCGACGGGCGGGCCGGGCCGGCCCCGCCGCCGGCCGCGATCGGGGCGGGCACCAGCCCGTCGGAGGGCGCGGCCGCGGGCCGTGGGCGTCCCCTCGACCTCAACGCGGCCACCGTCGGTCAGCTCGACGAACTCCCAGGTGTCGGCCCGGTCCTGGCACAGCGGATCGTCGACTGGCGGGCGGCCAACGGGCCCTTCACCTCACCCGACCAACTGGGCGAGGTCAGCGGCCTCGGCGACCGGCGGCTTGCGGATCTGCTGCCACTGGTGACCGTCTGATGGTTTCGGTCGCGATGGAGTCGGGTCTCGGCCTGCCCCGGGACGTCCCGCGCGGGGGCCCGCTCGATCTGCGCCTGGCCGTTCCGGCCGCCGCGGTCTGGGGCGGCGCGGCCCTGGCCGGTCGCTGGGTGCCCGGGCCCTGGCTGCTGGTGGGCACCGCGGTCCTGCTCGTCGGCTGTGTGTTCGCGGTGGTCGCCGCCTGCCTGCGCCGCCAACCCGGCCCCGCGGGCCCCCCAGGTACCGCGGGAGCCATGGGAGCCGTGGGAACCACCGACCGGGCCGGTGTGGCCGGGCCGCCGCTGACGGTGTGTGTCGCCGTGGCCTTCTTCGCGGCCGGGGTACTCGTCGCGGGCGTGGCGGGCACCGTTCGGTCCACCGGGCCGCTCGCGGTGATGGCCCGGGCTCAGCGGACCGTCGACGCGGTCGTCGTCCTCACCGACGATCCCCGGGTCTCCCAGCCGAGGGCGGGTGTCTCGGGCGCCGGGCCGGGCCGACCGGGCGGCGGCGGCCCGTCGGCCACCGCCCGGGCACGTCTGGAGACGGTGACGGGGCCGGGCCAGCGGTTCCGGGCGTCGGTTCCGGTGCTCGTGGTCGGCCGGGCCGATGACCTCGCGGCGTTCCTGCCGGGTCAGCGGCTCGGCGTGCGTGGCACGTTGGCGCCCCCGCGCTCCGGGGACACCATCGCCGCGGTCCTGTTCGCCCGGGCGCCGCCCCGGCCGCACGGCCGGCCGCCCGCCGCGCAGCGGGTGGCCGGATGGCTGCGGGAGCGGCTGCGGGCGGCCGCGGCCGTGGTGCCGCAACCGGCGGGCGGGCTGCTCCCGGCCCTCGTCGTCGGGGACACCGCACGCCTCGACCCGGGCCTCAAGGGCGACTTCCAGGCCGCTGGCCTCAGCCATCTCACCGCGGTTTCCGGCGCCAATGTGGCAATAACGACAGGCACCGTGCTCGTCCTGCTCGGCCGGACGAGGCTCGGGGGGCGGTCCAGGGCACTCGCGGCGGCAGCCGCGCTCGTCGGCTTCGTGATCCTGGCCCGCCCGTCCGCGAGCGTGGTCCGGGCGGGCGCGATGGGCCTGGTCGGTCTGGCGGCGCTGGCCCTGGGTCGCCCGCGCGCGGTGCTGGCGGCCCTGGCAACCACCGTGGTAGCCGTCATCCTGGCCGATCCCGCCTTCGCGCTGTCCGCGGGGTTCGCCCTCTCGGTGCTCGCCACGGCGGGCATGGTGGTGTGGGGTCCGGGGTGGTGCGACGCCCTGGAACGGCGGGTCGCCGCCCGGCGGCCGCGGGCCTCGCCCAGGTTCACCGGTGCCGCCGGCCGCGTCGCCGAGGCCGTGGCTGTCGCCGCGGCGGCCCAGTGCGCCTGCACCCCGGTGCTGGCGTGGCTCGGTGGGGGAGTCAGCTTGATAGCCATCCCCGCGAACGTGGTCGCCGCGCCCGCGGTGGCGCCGGCCACCGTGCTGGGGCTGCTCACGATCACGGTGGCGACGGTGCACCTGCCCGCCGCCGAGACCGTGGCCCGCCTGGCGGGGTTGCCCTGTCGCTGGATCGTGCTGGTCGCGGGCAGGGCGGCAGGTATACCGGGGGCGACCGTCGGGTGGCCGGCCGGGCCGCTCGGGGCACTCACGGCGCTTGCCGCGGTCGCGCTGGCGGTGGCGCTGGCCCGCCGGCGGCCGACCCGCCGGCTGCTCGCCGCCGGCGTGGTGGGCCTGCTGCTGGCCCGGCTGCTGCTGGTGCCGCGCCTGACCGGCTGGCCTCCGCCGGGGTGGCGGCTGGTGGCCTGCGACGTGGGCCAGGGCGACGGCCTGGTGCTGCAGGCCGGGCACGGTTCGGCGGTCCTGGTCGACGTCGGGCCCGACCCGGAACTGATCGAGGCATGCCTGAACGGCCTCGGGGTGCGGAGAGTGCCGGTCCTGATCCTGAGTCATCTGCACGCCGACCACGCGGGCGGGCTGAGCGGGGTGGTGGGGCGACTCCCGGTCGGGGAGATCGTCGTGAGTCCCTTGCCCGAACCCGCGGAGCAGTGGGCCGGCGTCCAGCGGGCGGCCCGCGCCGCCGGGGTTCAGGTCCGCCCGGTGCTGGCCGGCTCCGCCGGCACGGCCGGGGACGTCCGCTGGCGGGTGATCGGGCCGGAGCGGGTGCCCCGGGGGACGGCCAGTGATCCGAACAACGCCAGTCTCGTGCTGCTCGCCGAGGTCGCCGGGGTCACGATGCTGCTTTCCGGCGATGCCGAGCTGCCGGAACAGCGCCAGGTCGCGCGGCGGGGGCCGGTCACGGTGGACGTGCTCAAGGTCGCTCACCACGGCGCCGCGGAGCAGACACCGGAGTTCCTCACCGACACCGGGGCCGCGGTGGCGGTCATCAGCGTCGCGGCGGGGAACAGCTACGGGCACCCGGCTCCGGCGACGGTCGCCGGGCTGCGCGCCGCCGGGATGACCGTCGCCCGCACCGACCTGCACGGCGCGGTCGCTGTCGTGCGCGGGTCGGCGGGGCAGGTGGGTGTGGTGGCGCGCCGGCCCGGTGGGAGTCAGAGGCGGGCGCCGGCATGACATGCTGATCCGCGTGCCGTCCGTCGCCGCTCCCCCGCCACTCGTCGTCGTGAGCGGCGACGAGGACCTCCTCGTTTCTCGTGCCGTCCGGGAGGTGCTCGACGCCGCGCGGCGTCGCGATCCCGAGGTCGAGGTCGTCGACCGGGCGCCGGGCGAGCTCACCGAGGCGGACATGATCGATCTCGGTGCCTCCTCGATGTTCGGCGGCGGCCGGGTGCTCGTGGTCCGGGGGGCGGCGGAGCTGCCCGAGGACCTGCGCGACGCGCTGTTGGCCTATGTCGAACGCCCGCTGGACGATGTCACCCTGGTCGTGGTCCACAGCGGCGCGGTGAAGAACCGCAAGCTGGTCGACGCCATGAAGAAGGCCGGCGCACGGGTCATCCCCGCCGCGAAGATCACTCGTCCGCGTGACCGTCATGACTTCGTCGTCGCCGAGATCCGTCGGCTCGGGGGCAAGATGACGGACGACGCGGTCGGGATGCTGCTCGACGCCGTCGGCGGCGACCTGCGGGAGATCGCGGCCGTGTGCGACCAGCTCGTCGCGGACACCGACGGCGTCATCGACGGGTCCGCGGTGGGGCGCTACCACCGCGGGCGGGCCGAGACGAGCGGCTTCGCGGTCGCGGACGCGGCCATCGGTGGTGATCTCGCCGGTGCGCTCACCCTGCTGCGGCAGGCCCTCGACGGCGGCACGGCTCCCGTGCTGATCACGAGCGCGATCGCGGGCGGGCTGCGCGACCTGGCCCGCGTCTCGAGCGTCGGCGGTGGCTCCAAGTGGGACGTCGCCAAAGCGCTGGGAATGCCGGACTGGAAGGTGGAGCGCGCGCAGCGCGCGGCCCGGAGCTGGTCGGACGCCGGGCTGTCGCGGGCGATCCAGGCCGTCGCGGTCGCCGACGCCGGAGTGAAGGGCGCGGCCGTGGACGCCGGCTACGCGCTGGAACGTCTGCTGCACGAGGTGGTGCTGGCACGGGGCCGGTCGGTCGGATCGGAGGGCCGAGGTGGCCGCGGCGAGTTCGCCGGCCGGGGAGGACGAGGGCGATGAACGACTCCGACGGAGCGGGCGGGCCCCGCGAGCGCGGTGCCGCCCCGGCGGACGATGATCTGCCACCCGGCGGCCTGTTCGGCCTGCGCGTGCTGCCGGCCGGCTGGATGCGTGGGCTGCTCGGCACCGTCACGGCGCTGGTGACCCTGGTGATCGCGATGGGGGACCTGGCAAGCGCCTGGGTGCTGCTCCTGCTCCCGCTGGCCGTCATCGCGCTCGTGGCCTACGCCGAGACGCTCGAGCGCCTGCTGGGACCGACGAACCGGGCTGCTGCCCCGACCGCTCACCGGGCGAACTGACCGATCTGGCGGACCCGGGCCGAACGGGGCGCCGGGGCGCCCACCGGCGAGCGGAGAGCCGGCGCGGAACCTCAACCCGGAAACCTCGGCCCGGAACGCCGGAACGCCGGAACCTCGGCCCGGAACGCCGGAACCGGCCCGGAACGGCAAAAGCCGGGTCCCCCGACCTGCGGGGAATCCCGGCTGCCGTCTCCGGCGGGCTGCGTCAGGAGGCGCCGATGCCCGCGTTCGCCTTGGCCATCGCAGACTTGCGGTTGGCGGCCTGGTTCGGGTGGATGACACCCTTGCTGGCGGCCTTGTCCAGCTTCTTGGCGGCGATGCGGAAGGCGCTCTCGGCGCGCTCGGCGTCGCCGGCCTCGACGGCGTCGCGGAAGCGGCGGACATGCGTCTTGAGCTCGGACTTCACAGCCTTGTTGCGCAGCCGTCGCTTCTCGTTGGTGAGGTTGCGCTTGATCTGCGACTTGATGTTGGCCACGCGGAGAAACCTCTGGGTGTCGAGTCGGGATGGTACGGGTGTGGCCCGCCGTGCAGAAGAATCAGTCCACCCCAACCAGGGCCCACGGCGAAGCGTCACTGACCTTATCAAACGGCGTCCGGGGGTGCGTGCGGGGGCGCGGGCCGCGCCCGCCGCGCCGGCCGGTGCCTGGCACGATGGACGCCTGGCACGATGAAGGACGCGAGACAGCGCGCGACCGACCGACGAGCAGCGAAACGAGACCAGCCCGCGTGTCCGAAGCACCGCACGAGGCATCCGGCGTCGACCCGGCGTCGATCCGCAACTTCTGCATCATCGCCCACATCGACCACGGCAAGTCCACCCTGGCCGACCGGATGCTGGGTGTGACCGGCGTGGTCGAGGCACGCAACATGCGCGCCCAGTACCTCGACCGGATGGACATCGAGCGCGAGCGCGGCATCACGATCAAGGCGCAGAACGTCCGACTGCCCTGGCAGGCCGACGACGGCAGGGGCTACATCCTGCATCTCATCGACACGCCGGGCCACGTCGACTTCACCTATGAGGTGAGTCGTTCGCTCGCCGCCTGCGAGGGCGCCGTCCTGCTGGTCGACGCGGCCCAGGGCATCGAGGCGCAGACGCTGGCGAACCTCTATCTGGCGATCGAGAACGACCTCACGATCATCCCGGTGCTGAACAAGATCGATCTTCCGGCGGCGCAGCCCGAGAAGTACGCCGCGGAGATCGCGTCGATCATCGGTTGCGACCCGGGCGAGGTCCTGCAGGTCTCCGGCAAGACGGGTCAGGGCGTCCCGGAGCTGCTCAACGAGATCGTCCGCCGGGTCCCGCCGCCGGCCGGCGACCCGGACGGCCCGCCCCGCGCCATGATCTTCGACAGTGTGTACGACATCTACCGCGGTGTGATCACCTACGTCCGGGTCGTGGACGGAACCATCACGACCCGCAACCGCTGCCTGATGATGTCCACCGGGGCCAGCCACGAGACGCTCGAGGTCGGTGTCATCTCCCCGGACCCGGTCCCGACCGGGTCGCTGTCCGCCGGCGAGGTCGGCTATGTCATCCCCGGGGTGAAGGACGTCCGCCAGGCCCGGGTCGGGGACACCATGACTTCGGCGCGCAACCCCGCGACCGAAATGCTCGGCGGGTACCGCGATCCGCGCCCGATGGTCTACTCGGGCCTGTATCCCCTGGACGGCAGCGAGTACCCGGCGCTGCGCGAGGCGCTGGACAAGCTGCAGCTCAACGACGCGGCGCTCACCTTCGAGCCGGAGACTTCGGCGGCGCTCGGCTTCGGCTTCCGCTGCGGGTTCCTGGGCCTGCTGCACCTGGAGATCGTCCGTGAGCGGCTGGAGCGGGAGTTCGATCTCACGCTCATCTCGACGGCGCCGAACGTGGTCTACCGCGTGGTCATGGAGGACGGTTCCGAGGTCACGGTGACCAACCCCAGCGACTGGCCCGGCGGCAAGATCGCCGAAGTGTACGAGCCGGTGGTGGAGGCCATGCTCCTGCTGCCGACCGACTTCGTCGGCGCCGTGATGGAGCTGTGCCAGGGGCGTCGCGGCGTGCTGGGGGGTATGGACTACATCTCCACGGACCGGGTGGAGCTGAAGTACACGCTCCCCCTCGGGGAGATCATTTTTGACTTCTTCGACGCGTTGAAGTCCCGCACCCGCGGATACGCGAGCCTGGACTACGAGCCCGCCGGCGAGCAGACGTCCGATCTCGTCAAGGTGGACATCCTCCTGCAGGGGGAAGCCGTCGACGCGTTCTCGGCGATCGTGCACCGGGAGAAGGCCTACTCGTACGGGGTCGCGATGACCTCGAAACTCCGTGAACTGATTCCCCGTCAGCAGTTCGAGGTGCCGATCCAGGCCGCGATCGGCAGCCGGATCATCGCGCGGGAGAACATCCGCGCCATCCGCAAGGACGTGCTCGCCAAGTGCTACGGCGGCGACATCTCCCGGAAGCGGAAGCTGCTGGAGAAGCAGAAGGAGGGCAAGAAGCGGATGAAGACCATCGGGCGGGTGGAGGTTCCGCAGGAGGCGTTCATCGCCGCGCTGTCCACGACGGACAGCACGGCCAAGGCGCCGGCTCCGAAGACCGGCCGCTGACCGGGGGAGCCCGCCCGGCGGCGGCCCGTCGCTGACGGGCCCCGCCTCGGCACCCCGCCTACCCGCCGGTCCGGCGGCGGACCCGGCACCTGCGCGTCGGCGGCCTGCGCCGGGCCCCGGCCGCCGGATCCGCCCGCGTCGGGACGACCGGGGCGGTCAACGTCCTGGTCGGACGTCAGGCGGATTCGGCGACCGGAGAGACCCGGGGAAGCCGGATGGGTTCGGTGGCCGGCTCCGCCTCGGCGAAACCGAGAGCCAGGACGGATCCCGAGCGGTACTCGGTGGTTCGTGGTGGTAGCAGTTCCTCGATGGTCACGATTCCACTGGTGAGCTCCTCCTGCATGGTCGGATCATTTCGCAACCACCACGACTGAACCATGACCGGTTGCCCATGGTTTGGCCCTACGATTGTCAACAGACCGCAAACGCGGGTTCTGGAGCGGATCGGCCGCGATCGGGGCCCCGGATGGCGCATTCGGGCGGCATGCGGGCCGTCTTGTCTGATACTGGTCCAGATGTCGTCTGATGATGATCGGGCGACGGCCGAGAGACCAGTTGACAAACAGAGCGTTGCGGTCTCGGTACTCGTAGGGAGCACACTGGGGTCATGCCATCCAAGCCTCTCGAAGGGGCGCCGGCGCCCGTCGACGGCGCGCTCCCCGATGCGGCGCTGGCCGAGGTCGGTACCCGGCCCTTCGGCGTCTACGTGCACGTCCCGTACTGCGCGGCCCGCTGCGGCTACTGCGACTTCAACACCTACACGCCGGCCGAGCTCGGCGCGGGCGGCCAGGGTGGAGCCGCCTCCTTCGTGGATTCCATCGCCACCGAGGCCCGACTGGCCCGCGCGGTGCTGGGCGAGCGGGAACTGCCCGTCTCGACGGTCTTCGTGGGCGGCGGCACCCCGACCCTGTTGCCGGCGGCCGATCTGGCCAAGGTGCTGCGAATCCTGGATGACACCTTCGGCCTGCTTCCCGGCGCCGAGGTCACCACCGAGGCGAATCCGGAGTCGGTCGACCTGGAGGCGCTGGAGCATCTGCGGGCGAGCGGGTTCACCCGGATCTCCCTCGGTATGCAGAGCGCCCGCGCGCACGTGCTCGCCGCGCTCGACCGCCAGCACTCGCCCGGCCGGGTCGCCGACGTGGTCGGCTGGGCCCGGCGGGCCGGGTTCGACCAGCTGAGCCTCGACCTGATCTACGGGGCGCCGGGGGAGTCGGAGACCGACTGGGCGGCGAGCCTGGACACGGTGATCGGGCTCGAACCGAACCACGTCAGTGCCTACGCCCTGACGGTCGAGGAGGGCACGAAGCTGTCCCGGCGGGTCCGCCGGGGCGAGCTGCTGGAGCCGGACGACGACCTGCTGGCGGATCGCTACCTGCAGGCGGACGAGGCGTTCACCGCGGCCGGGCTGCGCAACTACGAGATCAGCAACTGGTCCCGCGGCCAGGACTCCTGGTGCCGGCACAACATGGGCTACTGGCGCGGGGACGACTGGTGGGGGCTGGGCCCGGGCGCGCACAGCCATGTCGGCGGGGTCCGGTGGTGGAACGTCCGGCACCCGGTCGAGTACACGACGCGGGTGGGCGCCGGGCGCAGCCCCGCGGCGGCCCGTGAGGTGCTCGACCCGGCCGCGCGCCGGGTCGAACGGGTGATGCTCGGCGTCCGGCTCGTGGAGGGCCTCGGCGTGGACGCGTTGTGCGAGCGCGGGCTGGCCGCGGCCCGCGTACTCGTGGCGGACGGCCTCGTCGCCGGGCCGGAGCTCCAGGCGGGGCGGGTGACGTTGACATCTCGTGGTCGGCTGCTCACGGACACCGTGGTGCGTGCGCTGCTCCCCGACTGACGCGCTGCCCGGCCTGCGGCCGCCGGCGGACCGGTGTCGCCGGACGCGGGTCTGGTCACGATGGCTCCCCCGGCCTGGGCGGGAAGCTACACTTGGCACTCACGGCGGCAGAGTGCCAGGGCGGGGTGACCGGTCCGACACGCCGCCAGCCCCGCCTGGCTGACGGATCCGGCGAAGGGGGTGTGGTCGCGTGCTGGAGGAACGGCGCCTGGAGGTGCTGCGGGCGATCGTCGAGGACTTCGTGCTCAGCAACGAGCCGGTGGGGTCCAAGACGTTGGCCGAGCGGCATGCCCTGGGGGTTTCGCCCGCCACGGTGCGTAACGACATGTCTGCCCTGGAGGAAGAGGGCTACATCACACAGCCGCATACGAGCGCGGGCCGCATCCCGACGGACAAGGGCTACCGCCTCTTCGTCGACCGGCTCTCCGGCGTCAAGCCGCTGTCACGGGCCGAGCGCAGGGCCATCCAGAGCTTCCTGGAGGGCGCCGTCGACCTCGACGACGTGGTGCGCCGGTCGGTGCGGCTGCTCGCGCAGCTCACCAGGCAGGTGGCGGTGGTGCAGTACCCCTCGCTGTCGTNCAGCAGCGTGCGGCACATCGAGATCGTCACGCTCAATCCGAACAAGCTGCTCCTGGTCCTCATCACCGACACCGGGCGGGTCGAGCAGCGGGTCGTCGACATTCCCACGCCGGTCGACGACGGCGTCGTCGGGGAGCTGCGAGGAGTGCTCAACGGGTCGCTGCGCGGCCGGCGGATGGCGGANGCCACCGAGGCCGCCGCGGACCTGCCCGATACGGTCCGTCCAGATCTGCGTCCGCACCTGACGACGCTGACCACGGTCGTGCTCGAAGCCCTGCTGGAACGTCAGGAGGAGCGGGTCGCGCTGGCCGGCACCGCCAACCTCACCCGGGCCTCGGTGGACTTCNCCGACTCGTTGCGCTTCATCCTGGAAGCACTCGAGGAGCAGGTGGTGCTTCTCAAACTGATCGGTTCAGCCCGGGAGACCGGTACTGTGACTGTGCGCATCGGACGCGAGACCGATGTCGATGCCCTGCGGTCGACGTCCGTCGTCGCCACCGGGTACGGTCTCGGCCCGGCCGCACTCGGCGGAATGGGAGTTGTCGGCCCGATGCGGATGGACTATCCGGGAACGATGGCGGCTGTACGGGCCGTCGCCAAGTACGTGGGTGAACTCTTGGGTGCCGACTGATGGCAGTGGACTATTACGCGACGCTCGGTGTGCAACGTGACGCCACCGGTGACGAGATCAAGCGGGCCTACCGCAAGCTGGCTCGCGAGCTGCATCCGGATGTGAATCCGGATCCGGAGGCGCAGCAGCGGTTCCGGAACGTGACGAACGCCTACGAGGTCCTCTCGGACCCCGAGAAGCGTCAGATCGTCGACCTCGGCGGCGACCCGCTCGCGCCCGGCGGCGGCGCCGCCGGCGCCGGTTCGCCGTTCGGTGCCGGCTTCGGCGGTCTCGGCGACATCATGGACGCGTTCTTCGGCGGCGGCGCGAGCCGTGGCCCGCGCTCGCGGGTGCGGCGCGGCAACGACGCGTTGCTGCGCCTGGAGCTCGACCTGGCCGAGACCGCCTTCGGCGCGACGCGGGACATCACCGTCGACACGGCCGTGGTGTGCTCGACGTGCTCCGGCGCGGGTGCCGCCCAGGGAACGCAGCCGTCCACCTGTTCGACCTGCCACGGCCGTGGCGAGGTCCAGCAGGTGACCCGCTCGTTCCTCGGCCAGATGGTGACGTCCCGACCGTGCCCGCGGTGCTCCGGCACCGGAACCGTCATCGAGCACCCGTGCCGGGACTGCTCGGGTGACGGCCGGGTGCGGAAGCGGCGCACGCTGACGGTGAAGATCCCCTCGGGGGTCGAGGACGGCATGCGCATCCGCCTGTCCGGCGAGGGCGAGGTGGGGCCCGGCGGCGGGCCGGCCGGCGACCTGTACGTGGAGGTCTCCGAGCGCCAGCACGCGGTCTTCACCCGGGAGGGCGACGACCTGCACTGCGACCTGCGGCTGCCGATGACCGCGGCGGCGCTGGGCACGATGGCGACGCTGGAGACCCTCGACGGGTCCGAGACGATCACGGTGAAGCCGGGCACCCAGCCCGGCGAGGTGATCAGGCTCGCCGGGCGCGGTGTCCCGCACCTGCGCGCGGTCGGGCGCGGCCACCTGCACATCCACATCGTGGTCGAGACGCCGACGAAGCTTGACCCCGAGCAGGAGCGGTTGCTCCGGGAGCTGGCCAAGCTGCGGGAGGAGGAGACTCCCGCGGTCGTGGGCGGCTCCGCCGGCGGGTCGGGTCTGTTCTCCCGGCGCCGTAGTGGTCGGCGCAACCGCTGACCGCACCCGTCTTCCACCTGGACCCGCTGCCGACGGCTGACGCCTTCGTGCTGGCCGGCCCGGAGGGCCGGCACGCGGCCACCGTGCGGCGGCTGCGGGTGGGCGAGCGCCTGGATGTCACCGACGGGGCTGGCAGCGCGCTGGAGTGTGCGGTCCGGTCGGTCGGCCGGGACGAGCTCGAATGCGTGGTCCTGCGCCGGCGGGCGGTGGGTGCTGCGGCCCCGCGGCTGGTCGTGGTCCAGGCACTGGCCAAGGGCGACCGCGCCGAGCAGGCGGTCGAGATGCTGACCGAGGTGGGCGTCGACGAGATCGTGCCGTGGGCGGCGGCGCGCTGTGTGGTCCGCTGGGACGGCGAGCGCGGGGAGCGCTCCCGGAGCCGCTGGGTCCGCACGGCGCGCGAGGCCGCGAAGCAGTCACGCCGGCTGGTCTGGCCGCAGGTCGGTGCTCTGGTGACCACCGGCGCACTCGCCGAGCGGGTGCGGCGAGCGCACCTCGCCGTCGTCCTGCACGAGACGGCGTCGACGCCGCTGGCCGGCCTCGCCCGGCCGGTGCGCGCCGACGCCGCCCGGGGCGCCGACCCAGCCGGGGGCGACGACTCCGCCCCGGGCGGAGACCGGGGCGGCCGAGACCCGGAGATCCTGTTGATCGTGGGCCCGGAGGGCGGCGTGACCGACGACGAGGTCGCCCGGTTCGCCGCCGCGGGCGCGGTCGCGGGGCGGCTCGGCCCGACGGTGCTGCGGACCTCCACCGCGGGCGTCGTGGCAGCCGCGGTGGTACTCGCCGACGCCGGTCGGCTGGCCGGATAGACTGGGGTTCTTCTGCAGGGTGATCCTCGCCGTTCGAGCGACTGCCGGCCGGGCGACTCACCCACCCCTGAAGTGAGAGGTGCATCGGCCCAGGCGGCCGTATTACATGCCCGAATCCGACGCTTCCCCCGACCCGCGGGTGACCACGCGCATCGTCGTTCCCGGCCCGCACAGCATGGTGAGCCTGCTCGGCCACCAGGACCAGCTGCTTCGTGTGATCGAGAAGGCGTTCTCCTCCGACATCCACGTCCGCGGCAACGAGATCACCATCACCGGTGAGGCCGCGGAGAACGCGGTCGCCGCGCGGCTGTTCTCCGAGCTGATCGCGTTGCTCGACGCCGGAACGGAGCTCAGCCCGCAGCACGTGGACCACTCCGTGGCGATGCTGCGCAGTGGCGTGGGGGAGCGGCCCGTCGAGGTGCTCACCCTCAACATCGTGTCGAACCGTGGTCGGACCATCCGGCCCAAGACGCTGAACCAGAAGCACTACGTGGACGCGATCGACAAGCACACGATCGTGTTCGGTATCGGCCCGGCCGGTACCGGCAAGACCTACCTGGCGATGGCGAAGGCGGTGCAGGCACTCCAGGCCAAGAAGGTCAACCGGATCATCCTCACCCGGCCGGCCGTCGAGGCCGGCGAGCGTCTCGGCTTCCTGCCCGGCACGCTCTACGAGAAGATCGACCCGTACCTTCGGCCGCTCTACGACGCGTTGCACGACATGATCGACCCGGACTCGATCCCGCGCCTCATGCAGAGCGGCACCATCGAGGTCGCCCCGCTCGCCTACATGCGCGGCCGAACCCTCAACGACGCCTTCATCATCCTGGACGAGGCGCAGAACACCTCGCCGGAACAGATGAAGATGTTCCTGACCAGGCTCGGCTTCGGCTCGAAGATCGTGGTCACCGGCGACATCACCCAGGTTGACCTGCCGTCCGGCACGCACAGTGGCCTGCGGGTGGTCCGCGAGATCCTGGACGGTCTGGGCGACGTCCACTTCGCCACGCTGACCAGCACGGACGTCGTCCGGCACCGACTGGTCAGCGACATCGTCGACGCGTACGCGCGCTGGGACGCGGCGGGCCCGACACCCGCCGCGGACGCGCGCCCGCCCCGGGCCACCCGGCGGGACCGCCGGTGAGCGCCGGAGAAGGGGGTCTGTGATGGCGGTCTTCGTCGCGAACGAGTCCGGCGTCGCCGACTTCGACGAGGTGACCCTGGCAGCGCTGGCGCGGTTCGTCCTGGACACGATGAAGGTCAACCCGCTGGCGGAGCTGTCGGTCATGCTGGTCGAGCTCGACGCGATGACCGACCTGCACGTGCGCTACATGGGCGAGGACGGGCCGACGGACGTGCTGGCCTTCCCGCAGGACGAGGCGTTCGAGCCGGCCTGGTCGGAGTCGGCGGAGGAGGACCCGACGACACTGCTCGGCGACGTCGTCCTGTGCCCCGAGGTGGCCCGCAGACAGGCCGCGCAGGCCGGTCATGGCATGGAGCGCGAACTTCACATTCTTTGCACCCACGGCATCCTGCACCTGCTCGGCTACGATCACGCGGAGCCGGAGGAGGAACGGGAGATGTGGAAGCTCCAGAACAGCCTGCTCGCCTCCTGGGACACCGCGGCCGGCGCCGGCACCTCCTGAGGAGTCCGGTCCGCCATGGCATCCGGTGATCTCCTGCTGGTCTTCATCGCCGCGGTGGCGGCGCTCGCCGCCGCCGGTCTCGGCGCGGTCGACGCCGCCCTGACGAGGGTCTCGCGGGTGACGGTCGAGGAGTTCGCCCGGCAGGGGAAGGCCGGCGCGGCGAACCTGGGCCGGGTCGTGGCGGACCCGGGGCGTTACCTCGCGTTGCTGCTGCTGTTGCGGATCGTCGGCGAGATGGTCTCCGCCGCGTGCATCACCCTCCTCGCCGTCCACGCCTACGGGGCGGGGTTCGCCGCGGTCGGCCTGGGCGCGCTGGTGTCCACCCTGGTCGCGTACGTCCTGGTCGGCGTGATGTTCCGGACCCTCGGGCGGCAGCACGCCCCTGCGGTGTCCCTGGCGACCGCCGGCCTCACCATCCGGCTGGCGCGGATCTTCGGGCCGCTGCCTCGCCTGCTCATCGCCTTCGGCAACGCGGTGACCCCCGGTCCCGGTTTCCGGGACGGGCCGTTCGCCTCCGAGGCGGAGCTGCGTGACCTGGTCGACCTCGCCGAGGAGAACGAGGTGATCGAGCCCGAGGAGCGCGACATGATCGCCTCGGTCTTCGAGCTCGGCGACACCCTCGTCCGCGAGGTGATGGTGCCGCGCCCGGACATGGTCTTCATCGAGTCGGACAAGACCGTGCGGCAGGCGATCTCGCTGGCGCTGCGCAGCGGCTTCTCCCGCATCCCGGTGATCGGCGAGAGCATCGACGACGTCGTCGGCATCGCCTTTCTCAAGGACATGGTCGGCTGGGAGCGGGAGGGCCGGGAGAGCCGCCGGGTAGCCGAGATCATGCGCGCTCCCGTGCTGGTCCCGGAGAGCAAGCCCGCGGACGACCTGCTGCGCGAGATGCAGGCCTCGCGGACCCACATGGCCGTGGTCATCGACGAGTACGGCGGCACCGCCGGCCTGGTGACCATCGAGGACATCCTTGAGGAGATCGTCGGTGAGATCACCGACGAGTACGACAGCGCCGCGCCGCCGGTCGAATGGCTCGACGAGGACACGGCCCGGGTCACGGCGCGCCTCGACGTCGACGATCTCGCCGAGTTGTTCGGCGTCGGCGTCGGCGACGTGCCCGGCGCCCGCGACGTCGAGACGGTGGGCGGACTGCTCGCCAGCGCGCTCGGCCGCGTGCCCATCCCGGGCGCGACCGCCGACGTCGCCGGGCTGCGGCTGTCCGCCGAACGGGCGGCCGGCCGGCGCAACCAGATCGGCACGGTCGTCGTGCGCCGGCTGTCGCCCGCCGCCGGCGGCACCGATGGCGGCGACGGCGAGACGAGGGGCGCGAGCCGGAAGGCCGACGGCGAGTCCGACGGCCGCCCGCCGGGCTCCGCGAGCAGAAAGGTGACATCGTGACGGCTTCCACCACCCCATCCAGCCCGCCGGCCGGGCTCACGCTGGAGGCGGAGGACACCAAACTGGTCGTGCTGGCCCGGGCCGCCCGGCTGCGGGCCTACACCCCCGGCGGGCAGTCCGCGGAGGGTGCCGCGGTGCGCGACACCGACGGCCGGACCTACGCCGCCGCGACCGTCGGGCACTCCCGGCCCGACCTGGCGACCTCGGCGCTGCGGGCCGCGGTCGTGGCCGCGGCCTCCAGCGGCGCCCGGCGCTTCGAGGCCGCCGTGGTGGTCACCGAAGCGGCCGCGGTGGGCACCGACGACCTGGCCATGCTCGCCGAGTTCGGCGCCGGGGTACCGGTGTACCTCGCCGGCCCCGACGGCGTCGCTCGCACCCGGACGTCGAGCTAGTGGACCTGGCGACGGGGTTCCGCTCGGGTTTCGCCTGCTTCGTGGGGCGGCCCAACGCNGGTAAGTCCACCCTGATGAACGCCCTGGTGGGAAGCAAGGTGGCGATCACCTCAGGGCGCCCGCAGACAACCCGGCACGCCATCCGGGGGATCATCCACCGGCCGGACGCCCAGCTCATCCTCGTCGACACCCCGGGCCTGCACCGTCCGCGCACGCTGCTCGGCCAGCGCCTCAACGACATCGTGCGGGCGACGCTGTCGGAGGTCGACGTGATCGGTTTCTGCATGCCGGCCGACGAGCCGGTCGGCCGCGGTGACCGCTTCATCGCCGACGAGCTCGGCCGGCTGGCNGGGCGCACACCCGTGGTGGCCATCCTGACCAAGGTCGACAAGGTCGGCGACCCGGACCGGGTCGGCGCCCGGCTGCTGGAGGTGTCTGCCCTCGGGGACTTCGCCGAGATCGTCCCGGTGAGCGCGGTGTCGTCGTTCCAGGCCGACACGCTGGCGGACGTGCTGGTCGCCCGGCTGCCGGAGGGCCCGCGGCTCTATCCGGAGGGCGAGCTGACCGACGAGCCCGAACAGGTCATGGTCGCCGAGCTGGTGCGTGAGGCGGCGCTGGAGGGCGTGCGCGACGAGCTGCCGCACTCACTGGCCGTGGTCGTCGAGGAGATGATCCCGCGGGAGAACCGCCCGCCGGACCGGCCGCTGCTCGACGTCCACGTCAACGTGTTCGTCGAACGGCCGAGCCAGAAGGCGATCGTCATCGGGGCCGGCGGCTCGCGGCTGCGCGACGTCGGCAGCCGGGCCCGCACCCAGATCGAGGCGCTGCTGGGCACTCCGATCTACCTGGACCTGCACGTCAAGGTGGCGAAGGACTGGCAGCGGGACCCCAGGCAGCTCCGTCGGCTGGGCTTCTGAGCCGTCCGGCGCAGCGCCGGGCGCGCTGGGACGGATGCGGCCCGCCGGGTCGGCGGGGCGGGCATGTAACCATGGGTACGTGCCGGTGTATCGCGATGAGGGCGTGGTCCTGCGAACCATGCCCTTCGCCGAGGCCGACCGCATTGTCACGGTGCTCACGCGGCGTAACGGCCGGGTCAGGGCGGTTGCCCGGGGCGTCCGCAGGACGTCCTCCCGGTTCGGCGCGCGGCTGGAACCTGGAACCCACGTCGACCTCCAGCTCCACGAGGGCCGCTCGCTGGACACGGTCACCCAGGCGGACATCCTCGGTGCCTACGGGGCGACGATCGCCCTGGAGTACGCGCGCTACACCGCCGCGGCCGTCATGCTGGAGACGGCCGAGCGTCTGACCAGCGAGGAACGCCAGCCCGCCTTCCGGCTGTTCCTGCTGCTGGTCGGTGGCCTGCGCACGCTCGCGGCCGGTGAGCGTGCGCCGTCCCTGGTCCTGGACGCGTTCCTGCTGCGCTCACTCACCGTCTCCGGTTATGGCATGGCACTCGACGAATGCGCGCTCTGTGGGGAGCCCGGACCGCACCACTCGCTGTCCGTTCCCAACGGCGGCGTAGTGTGCCCGGAATGTCGACCGCGGGGTGCGGCGTCGACGTCTCCGGCCGCGGTGCAGCTGCTGGCCGATCTTCTGCACGGCGACTGGGCCGGCGCGGAGGCGACGGATGGCCGCACCCGGCGAGAGGCCGGGGGGGTCGTGGCCGCATACCTTCAGTGGCACCTCGAACGGGCGCTGCGTGCCNTGCCGCATCTTGAACGGACGTGAGGGCCACGAGTGTGGGTGGCCGGGTGGACGCGGAGGCGGGTCCCGGGGCCGGGCGCGGGCATGCGTGGCGGGCGAGGGGAACCGTGTGAGGAGCGGGGACGGGATGTGTGCTGCGAGACCGGTGGTCAGAGTGGTCCCGGGCCGGCGGGGGGCGGTCGGTGAGCCGCCGGCCCGGACGAGAGGATGTCGGTTGTGAGCCTGCGTGAAGAGGTGGGCAGGCGGTACCGCGACCCGCGTCCCCACCCGTCCGGAGCGCAGCCGCCGCAGCTGCCGCCGGCCCTCGTCCCGCGTCATGTCGGGATCGTCATGGACGGCAACGGGCGCTGGGCGAAACTGCGCGGCCTGCCCCGGACCANGGGACACGAGGCCGGCGAGGACTCGTTGTTCGACTGCGTTGAGGGCGCCATCGAGCTGGGTGTGCGCTGGCTTTCGGTGTATGCGTTCTCGACCGAGAACTGGAAGCGCTCACCGGACGAGGTGGCGTTCCTGATGCGGTTCACCGACGGCGTGTTCGGGCGGCGCATCGAGGACATGCACGCGCTCGGCGTCCGCGTCCGCTGGGCGGGCCGGCGGCCTCGGCTGTGGGGAAACGTCATCCGCCGGCTGGAGTCGGCGGAGGAGCGGACCCGCGACAACGACCGCCTGACGCTGGTGATGTGCGTGAACTACGGCGGGCGCGCCGAGTTGGCGGACGCCGCCGCGGCGATCGCCCGGGACGTGCGTGACGGCCTGCTGAGGCCGGAGCGCATCAACGAGGAGACGATCGCCCGCTACCTCGACGAGCCGGACATGCCGGACGTCGACCTGCTGATCCGCACCTCGGGGGAGCAGCGGCTGAGCAACTTCCTGCTGTGGCAGTCGGCCTACGCGGAGTTCTCCTTCGTGGGCACCCTGTGGCCCGACTTCGACCGTCGGGACCTCTGGCTGGCCTGCGAGGACTACGCGCGGCGCGACCGGCGCTACGGCGGGATCGTCGCGAACCGTGCCTGAGCACGGCGGTGTCACCGGCCCGGGCCCAGCCCCGGATCCAGCTGTGGATTCGGGGCCGGGCCCGGGGCGGGGGACCGGTCGTCCGGCGGCGGCGGCGAGCGCGGCCGCCGCCCCGGTGGTCGCGGTGCTGCGTTTCGACGTCCCCGAGCCCTCCTGGGGTGACTTCGCCGCGGCCGGTGAGCGGGTGGTGGCCGCGCTGGCCGCGCAGCGCGGCTTCCGCGCGGCCCGGTTCGGCCGCTGCGTCGACGAACCGGCGGCCTGGCTGCTGGTCACCGAATGGGCCGGTCCGGGTGCCTGGCGGCGGGCACTGTCCGGCTTCGACGTCCGGTGTGAGCTGACGCCGCTGCTCAGCTGGGCCCAGGACGCCCCGGGAGCGTTCGAGGTGCTGCATGAGCGCTCCGCTGACGGGACGGAGCGCTCACACGGGTCGGCCCGCGCCCTGGACGCGGACGTCGCCGCGCCCGGCGGCGCGGGGCGGCACCGCGGCTGACAGCCCGGCTGACAGCGTGCCTGGCGCCGCGCCTGGCACCGGGGCCGGCGTGTGGTGCCGGGGCAGGCGGTGACAGCGCCGCCACCCGGTAGCCTCGGCGGTGTAACACCCGATCACCGAGCTGCCGAGGCTGACCCGATGCTGACCANGCAGGACGCCCTGCTGACGTTGACCCGCTACTGGACCGAGCGCGGCTGCATGATCGTGCAGCCGTTCAACACCGAGGTCGGCGCCGGTACGCACAACCCGGCGACCATCCTGCGGGTGCTGGGTGGCGAGCCGTGGCGGGTGGCGTACGTGGAGCCCTCGGTGCGTCCGGACGACTCGCGGTACGGGTACAACCCCAACCGCCTGCAGACGCACACCCAGTTCCAGGTGGTCCTCAAGCCGGACCCGGGTGACCCGCAGGAGCTGTACCTGGGCAGCCTGCGCGCGCTGGGGATCGACACCGCCGCGCACGACGTCCGCTTCGTCGAGGACAACTGGGCCTCGCCCGCCCTCGGCGCCTGGGGGCTCGGCTGGGAGGTGTGGCTGGACGGCCAGGAGATCACCCAGTTCACCTACTTCCAGCAGGCCGGTGGGCAGTCCCTGGACCCGGTGAGCGTCGAGATCACCTACGGGATCGAGCGGATCCTGATGACGCTGCAGGAGGCCCGGCACTTCGCCGACATCAGCTATGCGCCCGGGGTCTCCTACGGCGAGGTGTTCGNCCAGGCCGAGTACGAGATGTCGCGGTACTACNTGGACGAGGCCGACATCGACACGGTGCGCCGGATGTACGACGACTTCGCGGCCGAGGCACGCCGGCTCATCGACGCCCGGCTGCCCGTCCCGGCCCATGTGTACGTGCTGAAGTGCTCGCACGCCTTCAACGTCCTGGACTCCCGCGGCGCGGTCTCCACGACCGAGCGGGCGACCTCGTTCACCCAGATGCGCGGGATGTCGCGGGAGGTCGCCGCGCTCTGGCGGGACCGGCGGGCCGAGCTGGGCAGCCCGCTGGGGGAGTCCCCGCGGCCGGCCCCGGCCGTCCCGGCCACGGTCGACCCGGCGGCGGTGCCCACCGGGCCGGCGACCCTGCTGTTCGAGATCGGCACCGAGGAGCTGCCCGCCGCCGAGGTGACCAGGCAGACCGAGGCCGTCCGCGCGGCCCTCGTCGAGCGGCTCGCCGCGACCCGGCTCACCCACGGCGCCGTGCTGGTGCGGGGCACCCCGCGGCGGATCGTCGCGGTGGTCGACGACGTCGCGCCCCGGGAGCCCGACGTCGAGCGGGTCGTGCGCGGCCCGCGCCGCTCGGCCGCCTACGACGCGGCGGGCGCGCCGACGAAGGCGGCGACCGGGTTCGTCCGCGGGCAGGGCGGCGAGGTGGCCGACCTGACGATCGTCGAGCACCGCGGGGTCGAGCACGTGGCGCTGGTGCGCACCGACCTCGGGCGGGGGGCGACCGAGGTGCTCGCCGAGGTGCTCGGCGCCGTCCTGGGCGGCCTGCGGGCCGAGCGGAACATGCGCTGGAGCGACCCCGAGCTGTCGTTCAGCCGCCCCGTGCGCTGGGTGGTGGCGCTGCTCGGCGAGTCGGTGGTTCCCGTCGCCGTGTCCACCCTGGCCGCCGGAACGACGTCGCGCGGTCACCGCCGCGCCGGCTCCCCGCCGATCGAGGTGCGGTCCGCCGACGGCTACGCCGAGCTGCTCGCCAGGCACTCCGTGCTGCTCGACCCGGCCGTCCGCCGGGAGCTGATCGTGGACGAGGCGGCGAAGCTGGCGGCCGAGCACCACGGCGTGATCGACCTCGACGTGGAGGCCGACGTCCTGGACGAGGTGACCAACCTGGTCGAGTACCCGCGGCCGGTGCTCGGCTCGTTCGAGCGGCGCTACCTGGACCTCCCGGCCGAGATCCTCACCACCGTGATGCACAAGCACCAGCGCTACCTGGCCGTGCGGGACGCGGCCGGAGCACTGCTGCCCTGCTTCGTGACCGTCGCGGACGGGGCCGTCGACGTGCCGCTCGTGCGCGCCGGGAACGAGGCCGTGGTGCGTGCCCGGTTCGAGGACGCGGCGTTCTTCTTCGACGCCGACCTCAAGGTGCCGCTGGAGACGTTCCGCGCCGGCCTGGAGAAGCTCACCTTCGAGCAGCGGCTCGGCTCGGTGGCGGACCGCGCGGACCGCATCGCGAAGCTCGCCGGCCTGCTCGCGGACCGTCTCGGCGCGGGCGCCGGCGGAGGCCTGCCGGAGTCGGACCGCGCCACCCTGGACCGCGCCGGTCAGCTGGCCAAGTTCGACCTCGCCACCCAGATGGTGATCGAGCTGTCCAGCCTCGCCGGGACGATGGCCCGGGAGTACGCCCGGCGCGCGGGCGAGCCGGCGGCGGTCGCCGAGGCGCTCTACGAGATGGAGCTGCCGCGCCGCGCCGGCGGGGACCTCCCGCGGACGGTGCCCGGTGCCCTGCTCGCGCTGGCCGACCGGCTCGACCTGCTGGCCGGCCTGTTCGCGCTCGACGCCGCGCCGACCGGCAGCTCCGACCCGTTCGGCCTGCGCCGGGCCGCGCTCGGGGTGACGGCCATCCTGGCGCAGCGTCCCGAGTTCGCCGGGCTCGCCGTGGCCGACATGCTGGCCGAGGCGGCGAAGCTCGTGCCGGTCCCGGTCTCCCGCAACGCCCTTGACCAGGCGGAAGCGTTCGTGCGCGGCCGATTCACCCAGCAACTGCTCGACGCGGGGGTGGACCACCGGCTCGTCGCCGCGCTGCGTCCCCTCACGGGACGACCGGCCCGCGCCGTCGCGACGCTGGAGGAACTGCGCAGCCTGGTGGCCAGCCCGTCCTTCGCCCGGCTCGCCGCCGCCGTCGGACGCGTCCGCCGGATCGTTCCGGCGGACACCGCGCCGGGCATCGTGATCAGTGATCTCGTGGATCCGGCGGACCACCGGCTCGCCCAGGCCGCCACCGAGCTGTCCCGGCAGCTGGTGGCGCGCGGCGGCGGGCAGGCCCCGCGGCTCGCGGACTTCGTCACCGCCGCGGCCGGTCTCCCGGAGGCCGTCGAGTCCTTCTTCGACGGGGTGCTGGTCATGGCCGAGCAGCCGGCGCTGCGGGCCGCCCGGCTCGGCCTGCTGGCCGAGATCCGGGACCTCGCCGCGGAGGTGCTGGACTGGGACGCACTCGGCACCGTGGTGACCGCGACTCCGGGTAGCCCGGGCGATTCGTGAGGACGGATCGGCGGTCGGCCGTTTCGGGCAGGTCGGCGGCGGCTAACGTGACATCGCGTGGACCTGTCCCTTCGGCGGTTTCTGCCCCGTCCGCCCGCGGCGTCCTGGTTTCGGGTGCCGTGGTGGCGCTGGGTCGTGCGGGTCGTCGCGATGACCGTCGCGCTGCTGCTGGTGGCGGCGGTCGTGACCTTCGGGCAGGTGTGGTGGGTCGGGCGCGGTGACGACCGGCGCCGGTCCGACGCACTGATCGTGCTGGGGGCCTCGCAGTACGACGGGCGGCCGTCGGCGATCCTCGCGGCCCGGCTGGACCACGCGCTCGAGCTGTACCGCGGCGGGGTGGCACCCCGGGTGATCACCGTCGGCGGAAATCAGCCGGGTGACCGGTTCACCGAGGCCGAGGCCGCGGCGACCTACCTGCGTGATCGCGGTGTTCCGGCGAACGCGGTGCTGGCGGTGCCCCAGGGGCGGGACACCCTCTCCTCGCTGACCGCCGTCGCCGGGCTGATGGACAGCAGGCAGTGGCGGTCCGCGGTGGTGGTTACCGACCGCTGGCACAGTCTGCGGTCCCGCGCGATCGCGGCGGACCTGGGCATCGTCGCGGTCACGTCACCCGCGACCGAGGGCCCGGCGAACCGCGGTTTCGGCACCCAGGCCCGCTACATCCTGCGTGAGGGGATCGGCTACCGCTTCTACCAGCTGTTCCATCGCGCCTCCCCGGCGGCGGCGCACACCCCCGCGGTCTGAGCGGCCGCGGGCACCGGCGCCGGGCACGCTCATCGCGGACGATCCCGGGTGGTGGGCACCCAGGTGGGTACCCCCGCCCGGCGGCGGGCGCGGAACCCACGGGTGATCACCACCACGGCGGGCCGGTCGGCCCGGGCGGGCGGAGTCCCGCGGCCGGGCCCGGTAGTCCCTGCGCCCGGGCCATCCGGCCTGGATCCGAGGACCGGCCGGGTACCGCGAACGGGACGTCCGATGTGACGAAGGCCGGTTTTCCGCCGGTGTGGCGGGGCGGACGTGCTGGTACGGTTCGGATCGCGGAGTGACGGGGTAGTGCGACAGGCGTCAGACGCCGGGTCGGCCGGCCCGCGGCACATACGACGTTCGATCCTGTGCGGGCCGCACGACCACGGCTGCCCCCATGCCGGCGCCGCCGGCTGGTGCGCCGGCCCGGACCAGGACAACCGAAGACCAGCGCAATGCTGACGAAGGAGACTGGTGTGGCAACTCCCGTGTCCGATGTGGTTGGAGTCGCCGACCTGNAGACGGTTCGGGAACTCGCGCAACAGCTGCGGGTTGACTCGGTACGCAGCAGCACCTCGGCGGGCTCCGGTCATCCGACCTCCTCCATGTCCGCCGCGGATGTCATGGCTGTGCTGCTCACACGCCATCTCCGTTACGACTGGGACAAGCCGGACGATCCCGCGAACGACCACCTGATCTTCTCCAAGGGGCATGCCTCGCCCCTGATCTACTCGATGTTCAAGGCCGTCGGCGTGATCTCCGATGACGAGCTCATGACCGGCTACCGCCGGTTCGGTCACCGCCTGCAGGGGCATCCGACCCCGATCCTGCCCTGGGTGGACGTCGCGACCGGATCGCTNGGCCAGGGCCTGCCGGACGCCGTCGGCGTGGCGCTCGCCGGCAAATTCCTGGACAAGGTCCCGTACCGGGTCTGGGTGGTCTGCGGCGACAGCGAGATGGCCGAGGGCTCCATGTGGGAGGCTCTGGACAAGGCGTCCTTCTATGGGCTGTCGAACCTGATCGCCATCGTGGACGTCAACCGGCTCGGCCAGCGCGGGCCGACCGAGCTCGGCTGGGACCTGGCCGCCTACGCCCGCCGGGTCGAGGCCTTCGGTGCCCGGGCCGTCACCATCGACGGCCATGACCTGGGCGCGATCGACGCCGCGCTCGCCGACGCCGAGGACGCGTCCCGGCCGACGGTCATCCTCGCCCGCACCCGCAAGGGTGACGGCTTCTCCGAGGTCGCGGACGCCGAGGGCTGGCACGGCAAGCCGTTCAGTGAGGACATGGCCGCCCGGGCGATCGTCGAGCTGGGTGGTGAGCGCAACCTGCGCGTCCGCGGCCCGGTACCGCCGGCGGACTTCCCGCGGCCCGCGCCCCCGGTCCACCCGGCGGTCACCCTGCCGACGTACGAGCTCGGGGCGAAGGTGGCCACCAGGCGGGCCTACGGGCAGGCACTGGCGGCCGTCGGCGTGCGCACGGACGTCGTGGCGCTCGACGCCGAGGTCAGCAACTCGACCTACTCCGAGGACTTCACCAAGGCCCACCCGGACCGGTTCTTCGAGATCTTCATCGCCGAGCAGCAGCTGGTCGCCGCCGCGGTGGGGCTCGCGGTGCGCGGCTACATCCCGTTCGCGTCGACCTTCGCCGCGTTCCTGTCCCGCGCGTACGACTTCATCCGGATGGCGGCCATCTCGCAGGCCGACATCCGGCTCTCCGGGTCGCACGCCGGGGTGGAGATCGGGCCGGACGGGCCGTCCCAGATGGCCCTGGAGGACCTCGCGATGATGCGGGCGGTCGGTGGTTCGACCGTGCTGTACCCGAGCGACGCGACGTCTGCGGCGAAGCTCGTGGAGGCGATGACCGAGATCTCCGGCGTGAGCTACCTGCGGACCACCCGTGGTGCCTACCCGGTTCTCTACGGGCCGGACGAGACGTTCGCCCCGGGCGGTTCCAAGGTCCTGCGCAGCTCGGAGGCCGACACGGTGACCCTGGTCGGTGCCGGGGTCACCCTGCACCACTGCCTGGCCGCCGCCGACGTGCTGGCTTCCGAGGGAGTGTCGGCGAGGGTGATCGACCTGTATTCGGTCAAGCCGGTCGACGCCGCCACGCTGGCGGAGGCGGCGCGGGCGACCGGCGGGCGTCTGGTGGTCGTGGAGGACCACTACCCCGAAGGCGGTCTCGGTGCCGCGGTGCTGGAGGGCCTCGCGGGGGTCCTGCGGGACGGCAGCGTCTCGCTGCGGCTGGCGCACCTCGCGGTCACCGAGCTGCCCGGTTCCGGAACGCCCGACGAGCTGCTGGACTTCGCCGGCATCTCCGCGCCGCACATCGCCGAGGCAGCCCGCGGGCTGCTGCGCTGATCGTGGGTGGTGTGTGGAAGGCCCCGGTTCCGGGGCCTTCCACACACGAGGCCGGCACCTCGGCGAGGTGCCGGCCGTGAGGAGCTTCGGTCACGCGCGGGGCTTCCGTGACGTGACAGGCCCGGGTGACGTGACGGGCCCTGGCGCCGTGACAGCCCCGGTGAGGGCCGCTCAGTCGCCGCCCGCCGGGGAGGGACCACCACCGAAGGTCATGTCGACCAGGGTGAGGTAGAGCCGGTCCGGCCGCGGAAGAAAACTGATCTTCGACAGTGCCTGGTCCTGACCGGCGGACTCGACCACGAACTCGCCGTAGCCGAGGAGTCGGCCGAGCGGGTCCCGGTTGTAGGTCAGGTCGGTGATCTTCGACAGTGGCATCGTCTGGACCTTTCGGAAGACGATGCCGGACACCTTCAGCAGGCGCTTGTCGGTGATCATGAGGTGGTCGAAGTGCCAGTCCGCGATCTTCCAGAGCATCCGGAGGATCATGAACAGCGCGAAGTACCACAGCAGCGTGGTGACGAGGCTGGTCTCGACGTCCTGCATGGCCAGGGCGATGTTGACGACGAGGGCGAGCAGGACCGCGCCCAGTGTCTGCGCGAGGATCGGCAGCATGATCGCCCAGTGCAGCCGCACCATCATGACCAGGCGCTCCTGGGAGGCCAGGTACTTGGTGTCCCGCAGCGCTGGGTCCGGAAGCTGAAGTCTCACCACGGTCGAAGTCTCGCAGACGTCGGGTCTGGCTGGAACGGCTTCACAGGGCTGTGTCTGTGACGAACTCCGACGCTCCGTTCCCGATGTCCTCAAGCCAACCGATGACCCGGTCGATGATGCTCGCGGCGCTGTCCGGTGCGGTCACGATGAAGAAGACAAGGAACGCGATCGCACCGTACTTGACGATCTTGTCCACGGCGGGCCTCCGGGCCGAGTTGGGGGAACGGGGTGCGCCCAAAGTATCGTCGTTGCGATCGCCTTAGGTAGGTAAATCGGCCTGATGCGCGATGCTTCGTGGTCACTGAGTGGTATGCCCGGGCCTTCGCAGGGCGCTGAGCTTGCAAAACAGGTCGGGTGTCACCCTATGTGATGGGCCGTACACCCCTTTGTGGGTGTTGATCCACACATTTGCTTTCGGCGTGTCGCCGCCCTCTGGGGGAAGGTCGCGGGTCGTCCTGCTGTTGGGTGCCGCCCCCGCCGCTCCGCTGCCCGCCCTGGTCCGGCCGGCCCCTGCCCGCCGCCGTGGCCCCTGGCCGCGAGTCCGTCCCTCCCGCCTCTGCCCCCTCCCGCCTCTGCCCGTCAAGGGGTCGCCCTGTCGCGTCTCGTGGCCGTTGGGGTGCCGGCGGGCGGCGGTCCGCGGGCACTGTCGGGCCGAGCGCGGACAAGGGCACTGTGACCAGCGAAAAACGACGTACGCTGTGATCGCTGCCGGCCGCGTTTGGGATGGGATGGGGTCGTGGCGCGACACTGGAGTGATGAGTGTGGTTCGTCGGTGGCTTCCGATGTGGTCTGTGTCGCATCATGGACACCGGCGGGGTGTGCCGAACGGTGTCGGTCGTCGCCCTCCGGCGCGGTGCGGGCGGCGCGGCCCGCGCGGCGCCGCCCGCCCGAGCGGAGGCCGGTCGCCCACGGGCGTACGCGTGGCATGATCGGCACTGTCGGTCGGATGACAAGTACCATCACGCGAAAGGACCGTTGACACCGACGTCATCGGCGGCTCCGCTCGCTCGGCGGCAACGCCGCCCCCGGCGGGCTCGGTCGCCGGCAACGTCGAATCAGGTGACCGGACACGGAAGCCCGCGATGCGCAACCCCAGGCCGGGTGGCGCCGTCTATCCAGTGAAGTCGGAGCCCGTCGTTGGCGGGCCCGCCGGACGTGACCAGGGAGGGTTCGGTGGCTGGACGTATCCGCGACGCCGACATCGCCCTCGTCCGGGAGCGGTCACCCATCGCGGACATCGTCGCCGATCATGTTCAGCTCCGCCCGGTTGGCGGCGGCAGCCTGGTCGGGCTGTGCCCCTTCCACGACGAGAAGTCGCCCTCGTTCAACGTGCGGCCCTCCGTCGGTCTCTTCCACTGCTTCGGTTGTAACGAGGGCGGTGACGTCTACGCCTTCGTCCGCAAGATCGACGGGCTGAGCTTCCCCGAGGCGGTGGAGCGCCTCGCCCGCCGGGCCGGGATCACGTTGACCTACGAGGGTGGCGGCACGACCAGCCGGGCGGTGACGAGCCAGCGCCAGCGGCTGCTGGAGGCGCACCGGCTGGCCGCCGAGTTCTACACCGAGCAGCTCTACTCCGCCGCGGAGGCCCGCGCGGGCTGGGAGTTCCTCGCCGCCCGCGGCTTCGACCGGGCGGCGGCCGAGCGGTTCGGGCTGGGCTACGCCCCCTCGTCCTGGGACTCGCTGACCCGCCATCTGCTCGCCCGTCGGTTCACCGCCGAGGAGCTGGAGCTGGGTGGGCTGGCGAAACGCGGTAGCCGCGGCGGGCTCATCGACCGGTTCCACCACCGGCTGCTGTGGCCGATCCGTGATCTCGGTGGCGAGGTGGTCGGCTTCGGCGGCCGGCGACTCGCCGAAGGGCCCGACGCCGGGCCGAAGTACCTGAACACCGCCGAGACCCCACTGTTCAAGAAGGCCCGGCTGCTCTACGGCGCCGACCTGGCCAGGCGTGACATCGCCCGCCGCTACCAGGTCGTCGTGGTGGAGGGGTACACCGATGTCATGGCCTGTCACCTCGCCGGCGTCACGACGGCGGTCGCGAGCTGCGGGACGTCGTTCGGCAACGAGCACGTCGCGATCGTCCGCCGGCTGCTGATGGATTCGGACAGCAGGGCCGGCGAGGTCGTCTTCACCTTCGACGGAGACAAGGCCGGGCAGGCCGCGGCCATGCGGGCCTTCGAGTACGAGGAGCGCTTCGTCACCCAGACCTTCGTCGCGGTGCAGCCGGACGGCCTCGATCCGTGCGATCTGTGGACCCAGCGGGGTGACGCGGCCGTGCGTGACCTCGTGGCGAGCAGGCAGCCGCTGTTCGAGTTCGCGATCCGCGGTGTGATCGACCGTTACGACCTGAACACGACGGAGGGCCGCCTCGCGGCGCTCGACGCGGCCGCCCCGCTGGTCAACCGGCTCAAGGACGCCGGCATCCGGCATCGGTACGCGGTCAACCTGGACCGCTGGCTGGGCTTCCTCGACGAGCGGTTCGTCGTCGAGCGGGTCGCGCAGCACCGTTCCCGGACCCAGCCGGCCGGCGGCGCGGACGGCGCGGCGGTGCTGTCGGCCGCGCGTCGGCGGGCGGACCCCGCACCCGACGACGCCACCGTCATCGTCGAGCGGGAGACGCTCAAGCTCGCCCTGCAGTTTCCGGGGCTGGCCGGCCCGTTGTTCGACATGCTCGCCGCGGAGTTGTTCACTGTTCCCGCGCACCGCGCGGTCCGGGAGGCGATCGCCGCGGCGGGCGGGGTGTGCGCGGGGCTGTCCGCGGCCGGTGACCCGGCCGGCTGGGTCGCGGCTGTCGTGGAGGCGGTGCCGGAGGAGGAACTGCGGCGGTTCGTCCTCGCGCTCGCCGTCGAGGGGGTGCTGTGCGACCACGATGTGGACGACCGCTACGTCGACGAGCAGATGTCGCGTGTTCAGGAGCTGCATGTGACCCGTCGGATCAGGGAAGTCAAGTCGCGGGTGCAGAGGCTGAACCCGACATCCGACATCGATGCCTTCAACCGTGCGTTCGGTGAGCTGATTGCTTTGGAACAGCACAAGCTCCAACTCCGGGAGCGGGGCGTAGGTGCCGCGTAACCTGGGTCGATCCCGAGAAGGAAGTGACGAGATTCCGCCCATGAGTCCCACCGTCCTACCCCGTGAGGCCCAGGTGGACGAGGTCAAGGACCTCATCACCCGTGGCAAGGAGATTGGTTTCCTCACCACTGAGGACGTCACGGTCGCGATCCAGGCGGCCGAGCTGCCCCCTGAGCAGGCCGAGACGGTCCTGCAGGTGCTCAACGACGAGGGCATCGAGGTCCTCGAGGCGGGAGGAGAGAACGCCGACGAGGCGGATCTGCTTGCCCGTCGGCGTCGTGAGGAGGAGGAGCTCGCTCTCAAGGCGCCGACCTCCGACCCGGTACGGATGTACCTGAAGGAGATCGGCAAGGTCCCGCTGCTGACCGCGGAGGAGGAGGTCGACCTCGCCAAGCGGATCGAGGCGGGTCTGTTCGCCTCCGAGAAGATCGCGGCGGCGACGAAGAAGACCTCTCCGCAGATGCGCCGGGACCTGGAGGCGATCGAGCGGGACGGGCAGATCGCCAAGCGGAAGCTCGTCGAGGCGAACCTGCGACTGGTGGTCTCGATCGCCAAGCGCTACGTCGGGCGCGGCATGCTTTTCCTGGACCTGATCCAGGAGGGCAATCTCGGTCTGATCCGGGCAGTCGAGAAGTTCGACTACACCAAGGGCTACAAGTTCTCCACGTACGCCACCTGGTGGATCCGGCAGGCAATCACGCGCGCGATTGCCGACCAGGCGCGGACGATCCGTATCCCCGTGCACATGGTCGAGACGATCAACAAGCTGATCCGCATACAGCGTCAGCTTCTGCAGGACCTCGGCCGGGAGCCGAGCCCTGAGGAGATCGCCAAGGAGATGGACCTCACCCCGGACAAGGTCCGGGAGATCCTGAAGGTGTCCCAGGAGCCGGTTTCGCTGGAGACGCCGATCGGTGAGGAGGAGGACTCCCACCTCGGCGACTTCATCGAGGACTGCGACGCGGTCGTGCCGGTCGACGCGGCCAGCTTCATCCTCCTGCAGGAGCAGCTCGACTCGGTTCTGCACACGCTCTCCGACCGGGAGAAGAAGGTGATCCAGCTCCGCTTCGGCCTCACGGACGGCCATCCGCGGACGTTGGAGGAGGTCGGCCGCGAGTTCGGCGTGACCCGGGAGCGCATCCGGCAGATCGAGTCGAAGACGCTGTCCAAGCTGCGCCACCCGTCTCGTTCGCAGAAGCTGCGCGACTACCTGGAATAGTCGAACTCGCTGTAGTCGTTTGTTGACTTCACGTGTTCGCCCTGTAAGGGTCGGACCCTGTGGCGCAGCGGTCAGGCAGTCCGGAAGAAGGATCTGCGACTCCCGGACTTCCTGACGGCGGTGCGTCCCAGTACCCACGCGTCTCGCTTGTCCGGTCGCTTGTCCTCGCGGCGTTCGGCTGGCGGACGTTCCTGGGTGCCTGGTGGGTTCGTCTGCTGCTGGCTCTGACCCCGCCGTCCTGGCGGCCAGGGCTGGCACTGCGGCTGGTCGGGCTGGCTCCGTACTACTTCCACGGCCGGAATCTGGGCGGCGCGGCGCACCGCAGCCGCGTCTCGCGCGAGATGTTCGTCCGTGACGTGCTGGAGCCGTACCTGGCACCGGAGCAGGACCTGCTCGATGTCGNCTGCGGCCCCGGCTACCTCGCCCGCGCGGTGTCCGGGCGGGTCTGGTCCGTCGCGGCGGTTGACGTCTCCCGCGGAGTTCTCGCCTGCGCGCGTGTCCTCAACCCGGCGATCAACATCGACTATCGGACTCCTCGGGAGTTCTTCGGTTCCGGCCGGCGGGTGGACATCGCCGTCTCCCTCACCATGGCCAGCCGACTTGGCGATGACGAGTTGTCGGCCCTGCTCAGCTCGGTGCGGGCGAGCGTGCGCCCTGGCGGGCGCCTCGTCCTTCAGGCGGCGCTGCCGGACCCGCGGCCGACGGCGGACCTGGGTTCGAGTCCGGCGCCCGAGTCCGATCCGGAGTCTGGGGCTGGGCCGGAGCCGGGTTTGGAGCTGAGGTCGGCGAGGCCCGCCGGCCGGTCCGAGCGGCGGCGGGCCGTGCGCGGTGGCGGGCTACGGAACAGATACCTGGACCCCCACCACCCGCGCGCCGCCGAGCATCTGGTTCGGCTGATCGAGCGGGCCGGCTTCGCCGACGTCGAGCTCCACCTCCTGCGTGAGCCGGACCCCGCGGGCAGGCCCGAGCGGAACTGCCTGTTGGTCGCGGTCCGCCGGCACGATCCTGTTCCGCGGCGGGCGGACCGGGAATCCGTCTGGCCGCCGGACCGGGTGGCGGAACCCGCGGCCAGCTCCTGATCAGGAACGCCCGGCTCGGGCGTCCTCCGTCGCGGATCTCGGGGCCGGGGCCTGGGCGGATGCCGCGGCATGAACCGGGTCGTGCGGGTCGGTGTCCGTGCTGCCGACGTTCTCGCCCGGCTGGCGTCCCAGCAGCGCGCCGAACACCGCCCGGGTGTGCTCCGCGGGATCTGTCACCGCACGTGCCCAGTCGGTTGCCTGTCGTCCGGCCCGAGCCAGGCGCGCGCGGTCGGCAAGCAGATCGGACAGGACGTGGGCCAGCGCGGGCGCGGACTCGTCCGCGGGCGTCCAGCCCGTGACCCCCCGCTGGTAGGCGTCGCGGGAGCCACCCTGCGCCGGGCCGATGACCGCGCAGCCCGCGAGCTGTGCCTCGAGCAGGGCGGTGGGATGTGACTCGCCGCTGACCGGCGGCCTCGTCCGGGTCCTGGTGCACAGGGCGAACAGGTCCGCGGTCGCGTACAGCCGGGCGAGCGCCTCGTCGCCGGGGTCCTCCTCCAGCTCGGTGTGCTCTCGGGCGGCCAGGCGGGCGTGCAGCGCGCCGGGGGCCGGGCCGGGCCCCGCGATCACCAGACGTACCGGTCCCAGCCGCTGGCTCACGGTCTCCAGTGCCTCCAGCAGCGTCGACAGCCCCTTCGCCTCCCACTCGTCCAGCGGGAAGACGCTGAGAACGGTGNGGACGGGCGGCAGCGGACGCCGACGCACGGCCTCGGTGAGGAGGGTCTGGCGCCAGCCGGGTTCCAGGCCAGCCGGGATGATCGTGCCCACACGTGTCCTGGACAATGCCCCGGCACCGAAGGAACTGGTCGTCACCGGGTAGAGCCGGGGGTCATGGCGGAGCAGGAACCGCAGGTGGGGCTGCATGGTCCACATATCGACACCGTGGAACAGCACCGGCACCCGACCGGCGCCGGTGAGCCGGGCGGCGACCAGCCCGGCCGGCATCAGGTCCATATGCCCCACGACGACGGCGTCCAGCGTTCCCAGTCCGCGGGCTCGCGCGGCCGAGTTCCAGACCGATCGGCACCGAGAGGCGAACTCCGCGGCCGCGTGACCAGGACGGGCCGTCAGCCCGGACCGGGTGGCCGGCCTGCCCGGCCCACCCGGCGCGGTCGGCCCGTTCGGTGTGGGCGGGCCGTTCGGTGTGGGCGGGCCGGTTGACGATGCCGAGGCCGCTGGCCTGGTCGGCCCGCGCTGGTCCTCCCGGCGGTGCTGGCCGGTCGGCCAGAACGGTTCCTCCGACTCCAGGCAGGTGACCTGCGCGCCGCCCGAGCGCAGGCCCCCGACGACCGCGGCAAGGTGACGTGCGGTGTCTGGGCGTGCCGTCGCCGTGCTCAACAGGAGCACTTGTGGAGCGGCCGAAACCGGGTCGGGCGTGACGGGCGATCTGCGAGATAGAGGCACGGAAAGTGATAGTAGTTAATCTCTCCGTAGTTGCCGCGATGCGTGGCCGTGTCCGTCGAGTCCGGGCGCCCGTGTCGTCGTGGGTTCGGCGTCGAAGGTCTCTCTGTGGCCGTGGGGGCGTGGCGCACCCTCAGTCTCATCCTTGCTTGATGTGATTGGAGTATCACTTTGAGTGTCCGATGGGCTCCCCCGGTGACCGGGCGCGGCCATGCGCGGACAACAGGGAAGNGACAAGCAAGAGGGAAGCGACTACAGGAAGCACGGTGTCCTCGATGTCCACAGACCTTCGTTACCGCAACAAGGGAAACTCGGCGTTGCTCGATCTCGTCGACATCCCGCCCGGCCGGGCACTGGACTGCGGCTGCGGCGCGGGTGACAACGCACGGCTGCTGCGCGACGCCGGCTGGCGGGTCACCGGCGTCACGCGGGACCCGGCGGAGCTGGCCGCCGCGGCCGCCGAGTGCGAGAGCGTGGAGCTCGTGGACCTTGCCGACGGCCTGGGTTTCGCCGCGGACGGGTTCTTCGATCTCGTGGTGCTCTCGCACATCCTGGAGCATCTCGTCGAGCCGGCGGCGCTGCTCGCCGAGGCCTGCCGGGTGCTCTCGCCCGGGGGGCGGATTCTGGTCGCGCTGCCGAACGTCGCCCACTACCGGGAGCGCGCGGCGCATCTGCTGGGCCGGTTCGACTACACCGAGACCGGCGTCATGGACGTCACCCACCTGCGTTTCTTCACGGTGCGGACCGCCCGCCGGCTGCTGGAGGACAGCGGTCTGGAGATCCTCGCCGCCGGGGCGAGCGGTGGTCTGCCCTGGTGGCGCAGCCGGCAGTGGATCTCGGAGCCGTTGGTCGAGCGCGCCGACCGCTGGGCGCTGAGGACCCGACCCAACCTCTTCGCCTGGCAGTCCGTCTTCCTCGCGGTGCCGGACAGCCACCGGGCGTGGCCTTCGGGTGCCGCTCGGGCGGTGCCCCGGGCCGCGTCCCGCGACGAGGCCCGGGAGCCGGCGGTGCCGCCGATCCCAGCCCCGGGCCGGTCCGGCGGCGACACCCCGGCCGTCCCCTCCTAGCGTCACCCGCCGCGAGGACACACCGTCACGAGGCCCACCGGGTGGCTCTCGGTTCGTCCGGTCGGGGGCCGCCGTGCGGCGGGATGGGACCGAGCCCGTCCAGCAGGCCGTGCAGGACGAGCCGGGTTGGTCGGGAGGCGTGCGCCCCCCGCCGTTCGAGCACCGCCGCCCGTGGCAGGGTCACGAGGGCGGTCCACAGCACCGCCGCGAAGGTGCGGGCACGCCAGTGGTGGATGCGGGTGAACCAGAGCCGGTTGCGTACCTCGTAGTAGTCGCGCAGCGCGGTCGGGATCCGCTCCGCGCCGGATCGCCGCGCCGGTCGGCGGCTGACCACCACACTCCAGCCCGCCTGGCGCACCCGATGGCAGAAGTCGATGTCCTCGAAGCCCAGGAAGAATCGCCCGTCCATCGGTACCCGCCGGTGGCACTCGGCCTTGACGAACATCACGGTGCCGTCCACCCAGTTGGCCTCGCTGGGGCGATCGTCGGGAGGGCTGCCGAGGATCCGGGGGAGGACGAGGAAGCGGGTCGGTCGCGTCGGCAGGACCGGGGTGTACGGCCGGCCGGCGTCATCCACGATCGTGGGCGCGACGACTCCGATGTTCGCGCCCGCGAGCAGTTCCAGGCACACCCCGATGGTCAGGTCGTCGATCCGCACGCTGTTGTCGACCAGCAGGTACGCGGCGGCCGCGGGCATCGCCTCGACCGCGTACCGGAAGGCCCCGCCGCGACCGAGGTCGCGCGGGGGTACCAGCCAGCTCACGCCGGCGGGCAGCCCGGCCGCCCGCTCGGAGCGGTCGTTGGCCACTACCGCCACCTGGTCGAGATGGGCGGAGACGTCGAGGCGCGTCGCGAGATCGACCGTCGAGCTCGCCTGGTCCNGGTGGATGATCACGGCGATGGTCTTCATGGCCTCACCTCGTGCGGACCTGGCGCGGGAGTGCGGCAGGTCGAGGTGACCGCCACCGNGTTGGTTGCGAATCATAGCGATCCGATTACTCGGAGTATCGAAGCGCGGCTGTGTGGCGCTGGATGTCGGAAGGCCGGCCGCCCAGGTGCTGGTCCCTCCCGGGAAATGTCGGGCGCAGCGTTATCACCTGCAAATCAGTCGCAGATGCGTATTCTGAGCATCAGCTTGCGGGCCCGCCTCGCGGCCGAACCGGACGCCACGTGCGAAGGGGAGATCATGCACATCCCGGACGGGTTTATCGACGCGCCGACCTCCGCCGCGTTCGGCGCGGTCGCGGTCGCGGGAGTCGCCTACGCCGTGAAGCGGGCCGGGCACGAGAACCTCGACCGGCTCACGCCGCTGGCCGGCCTGGTCTCCGCATTCGTCTTCGCCGCCCAGATGCTCAACTTCCCGGTGGCGATGGGAACCAGCGGCCACCTGCTCGGCGGCATGCTCGCGGCCGTCCTGGTCGGGCCCTGGCTGGGCGCGATCGGGCTCGCGGTCGTGCTGGGTGTGCAGTCACTGTTCGCCGACGGAGGGCTCACGGCCCTCGGGCTCAACATCACGAACATGGCGCTGGTGGGCGCCGTCGGCGGATACGGGCTGTTCGCCGTGCTCCGCCGGGTACTGCCGCGGCGTGCCTCCTCCGTGGTCGTCGCGTCCGCCGTCGCCGCGTTCCTGACCGTGCCGCTCGCCGCGGGCATGTTCGTGGTCGAGTTCGCCCTCGGCGGGACGGTCGACCTTCCGCTCGGCGGCGTGGCCGGTGCGATGATCGGCGTTCACCTCCTGATCGGTATCGGGGAGGCGGCCATCACCGCGGCGACCATCAGCCTGGTCATGAGCACCCGGCCGGATCTCGTGTACGGCGGTCGTGACCTGCGCCAGGTGTCGGCGCTGGCAGTTCGCCGTCCGGCACCCGCGGCGGCGCCCCCCGCTCCCCCCGCTCCCGCCGGTTCGGTACCGGCGGTGGCCGCGGTCGGCGCCGGTGCGGTCGGGCAGGCAACTCGTCGCGCGGACGCGGGGAGCCACTCATGACCGGGCCCGCCCCCACGGACGGATCCGCCGCCCCCACGGACGGATCCGCCGCCCCCACGGACGGATCAGGCGCCCGCCAGGCAGAGCAGCCCGCGGCGCCCACCGCGTCCACTCCGCGGCGCAACACGGTCTTCGTCATGCTCGGGCTGCTGGTGGCCTTCCTGCTCGCCGGCTTCGTGTCCGGCTACGCCAGCTCGAGCCCGGACGGCCTGGAGAAGGTCGCACAGGATAAAGGATTCAGCCAGCAGGCCGAGGAGCACTCGTTCGCGGACTGGCCACTGGCGGACTACGCGGTGTCCGGCATCGCCAACGAGCGCCTCGCGGGTGGCCTGGCCGGCGTCATCGGGGTCTCGATCGCCTACGCCGTCGGCGGGGCCATCGGGCTCGCGGTGCGGGCCCGATGGCGGGCGGCGACGCCTCGCCGCCGACCTGACCGGGTGGGCGGGGGCTGACAACGCGATGGCCGGTGCGCACATCCTCGATCCCTTCCAGCCCGGGAGCGGCGCCCTCTACCGGATGCCGGCGCAGTGCAAGATCGTGGCGGCCTTCGGCTATGTGATCTGCGTGGTGTCCACCCCGATCACCGCTGGCCGGGCATTCGGTGTACACCTGCTGGTGCTGGTCGGCCTGTGCACGGCGGCGCGGCTCCGGCCACTGTTCGTACTGCGCCGGCTGGCAGTCGAGCTGCCCTTCCTTGCCTTCGCGGCGGCGCTGCCGTTCGTCGTGGGCGGTCCACGGGTCGAGGTGCTCGGCGTCGGGCTCTCCCGGCCGGGGCTGGAACAGGGGTTCGGCCTGCTGGCGCGGGCTACGCTCGGCCTGATGACCGTCATCGTGCTCGCCGCCACCACGCCGACCCGTGATCTTCTCGTCGGGCTTGAGCGGTTGCGGATGCCAGCTGTGATCCTCGCGGTGGCCTCCTTCATGATCCGCTACGCCGGCCTGATCGTGGACCAGATGCGTCGCATGAGCGTGGCCCGTCGTTCCCGCGGGCACGAGGCCCGCTCGCTGCGGGCGACCGGCGTGCTCGCGGCGTCGCTCGGCACCCTTTTCATCCGCTCGTACGAACGCGGTGAACGGGTCCACCTCGCCATGCTCGCTCGCGGATACACGGGAACCATCCCCGGAACCCTCCAGGTCACCGCGCCCCGACCGGTCCAGTGGACGCT
>NZ_LRTK01000005.1 GCF_001636565.1 Frankia sp. EI5c | reverse complement strand
GAGACGGGGTGGTTCGGGCGGTGACGCGGTTCGCTCAGGCGGTGACGTCGCGGCGGCGGAACAGTACCGCGGTGATCAGGGCCGCCACCGTGCAGAAGAGCAGCACGCGCAGACCGGCCTGCGCGTAGGTCGTGGAATAGCCGGTGCCGCCGACGGCCAGGATCTCCATCAGGTGCGCCGGCAGCCAGCCGCCGGCCGGGCCGTAGATCCGGGACACGAGCATCTCCACCGGCAGGGCGTAGGCCAGCCCGACGGCGATCGCGGCGGCCGGCGACCGCAGCACCACGGCGGCCAGCGCGCCGACGGCGGCATACCCGAGGGCACCGAGGGACACGTTGACCAGGCTCCGCCCGAACTGTGCAAGGCCCGCGAGGGATGTCCACTGGTCTGTCGGGATGCCCCTCACCGGAGCGAGGGCGAACGACAGCCCCACTGCCACCAGAGCCGACACGGCGACCACAAGCACGACAAAGACCGCCAGTGCCAGGCACTTGCCGGCGAGCAGGCGCAGCCGGTGGGGCTGCGCGACGAGCTGGTTGCGCAGCGTCCCCCGGGAGTACTCGCCGGCCAGCGCCGCGGCCGTCACCGACAGCGCGACCACACCCAGCAGGATCGTCACGGCCTCCAGGCCCTCGCTGACCCCTGACGGGGCCGCGAGCATGGCAACCGTCACCGGATCGCCGTCGAAGTCGGTGCGGCCGGTCGAGAAGATCGTCAGGGTCGCGCCCAGCGCGGCGACGGCGGCGACGGCGGCCAGGGTGCCGAGGAGGAAGCGCCGGCGCAGCAGCGGTACCCATTCGGAACGGAAGGCGTTGATCAAGTCGCGCCACCTCGCATGCTCAGGTCTCCGTCGACGTCCCCGGTCGCCCGCAGGAACGTCTCCTCCAGGTTCGGGCGGTGGGTCCGGATAGAGCGCAGTGTTATCCCGGCGCGCATCGCCAGCCGGTTGATATCCGCCGCCAGGACTTCGGGCGCGTGCGCGATCACCACCGGATGCCGTTCGACCAGGGTCGGGACGGAGCGTGCCTCGTCCGCCGTCTCGATCTCGGTGCGCAGCCCGGCGGAACCGAGGACGCCGGCCAGCCGGACGGCGTCGTCATCGCGTTCCGGCACCATCAGAATGCGCGGGTCCTCGGCTGCCAGCAGGTCGGCGACGTGCCCCTGGAACAACATGCGACCACTACGGATCATTACCAGGTGATCGCAGATCTGCTCGACTTCGGAAAGGAGATGGCTGGAGACGAAAACGGTCATCCCGGTACCGGCGAGATCCCGCAGGAGTGTGCGGATCTCGCGGATTCCGGCCGGATCAAGCCCGTTGGTCGGTTCGTCGAGAATCAGCAGGCTCGGGCTGGGGAGCAGCGCCGCGGCGATGCCGAGGCGCTGTTTCATGCCCAGCGAGTAGGAACCGAAGTTGTCGTCCGCCCGGCCGGCGAGCCCGACCTGGCCGAGGACCTCGTCGATCCGTTCCCGCCGGGCGGACCGGGTGCCCCGGCCGCGCCGGCCGTCACGGCCCCGCCGCGGCGCCTTCCCGATCCCGCGGAGCAGGGCGAGCTGCTCCAGGTTGCGCCGGGCGGACAGCCCCGGGTGGAAGGTCGGCCCCTCGATCATGGCCCCGGTGCGGCCGAGGTAGCGCTCGGGCGCGCTGACCGGCTCGCCCAGGACGTGGGCGTCACCTTCGCTCGGTCGTACCAGCCCGAGCAGCATGCGCAGCGTTGTCGACTTCCCGGCCCCGTTCGGCCCCACGAACCCGGAGAGCGCGCCGGAAGGTATGAGCAGGTCCAGGTGGTCGACGACCCGCCGCTGCCCGTACTGCTTGGTCAGCCCGCGCGTACACACCGCCGCGTCGCCGCGGGTGAGCCGCGGGCGCCGCGGCGCGGTGTCCCGTTCCGGGCTGCCCGGCAGGTCGCCGGCCAGCGGCTCGGTGGTCGCCACCGGACGGTGGTTGCGGCGTGCCGGGCCTCCCGGCAGGCCCGGTCGCCCCGGCGCCGCGGAACCGCCCGGCGCCGCGGAACCGCCCGGCACGTCCTGTGACGCCGGCCGGCTGGACATCCCGTATACCCGGGGCAGGCCGGGCGTCGGCGACATTCCGGCCCTCCCGGGCGGCGAGGGCTCGCGGCCACCGGCTGCAGAAGGCCGGTGGCGCCCCGATCTCGCGGGCATACCAGGCGTCATCGCGGAATCGATGAGGTCGTCATCGTCGGACTGCTCTCCTTTGCTCGAGGGCGACGGCCGGGCTCCGTTCGACGCGGTGTCACGGTGTCACCGGGGCGGGAAATCACCCGCCCGCTGGTGCTGGTGGCGGGTCGCCGCGCCTCGTCGACCTGGTTCGTCGGACACGGATTTCCTGCGCTCCTTTCATCGAACGAACGCACGGTAGCTGAATGTTCCGGACGGTGTCCTGTCGAGCGGAGAAGTGATTGGGCTGGTGCGGCCATTCCGCCGCGCGATCCGGACATGTGGCCGAAAACGGGGTGCGGCGGTTGGCGAGAACATGTTTGACGGACGATTTTTCGCTTCCGTTCCGGTGACTTTCGGCGAGTGATTTCCGGGTCGGGGTGTGTGCAGTGCGTGACAGGTGGCGACCGGGTCCGGGTGAACCGGGTTTTCGTCGGGGGCCGCCGGGTATCTCAGCGCGACCTTCGGGTCCGCCCGGTCCGCGTCCGGCGGCGGGGCGGTCGTCGACGGGGGAGCGATCGATGGTCTGGTTCGTGCTCACCTCACTGGTGGTCGGCCTCGCGGTGGCACTCGCGGTTCGCGCGGTACTTCCCGGGACCAGACCGCTGACCCTGCGGATGGCGGCCGTCCTGGGCTGGCTCGGCGCGCTGGCGGGAGCCGGGGCGGGCCGGGTGTTCCTGGGCGCGGCGGGGCTCGCCGCGCACCCCGTGCGCGGCGCGTTGGCCGGGCCGCTGCTGGGTGCCCTGTTCGTCCTGCTCGTGGGCTGGGGTGTGCGCAGCCACATTCACCACAGTGGCCCGCGCCCCCCTCGGCCGCGGCCGTGGTCCGAACGGCCGGGTGAACCAGCGCGACAGCCGGTCGAACCAGCGCGCCCCGCGCCCCCGCCAGGCCGGTAGCGGCCGGCGCCGCGTCCCGGTCGCCCGGTACTGAACGCGCAGGTGCGGTGTTTGTCAGTCGTGGTTGCGGTACTCCTGGTTGCCAGTCGCCTGGCCGCTGGTTGGTTGTCATTTCCGCTGGACGACAATGTCCGTCGGGGACTAGTGCGGCCGTCGGGTCAGGGTGGTCGACCTCGTCGCCGGGCGCCCCGCGGGGCACCGGTCGTGATCGTCGGATGGGTGATGCGTGTCGGGGCGCGCTGGAAGGAGAAGGGTGGGGGAATCGGCGGGCCTGCGGAGCGGTATCCGGGTGCTCGTCGCGATCTCGGTGGTTGCCCTCGCCGCGATGCTCGCCCTGGCGATCTTCGCCGCGTTGCGGGCGAGTGGTGCGGCGGCGGAGCGTGGTGAACGGCTCGACCCCGCCGCGACGACGACCGCTCTGCTGCTTGCGGACTTCGTGGACCAGGAGAGCGCGGTCCGTGGCTATCTGATCACCGAGCAGCCGAACTTCCTCGGTCCGTACAACGAGGCCGACCGCACGATCCCCCAGCAGATGAACCGGCTGCAGCAGCTGCTGGCGGACTTCCCCGAGCTCGTCGAGGGCACCGCCGCGGTCGAGGTCGCCTACCAGGCCTGGCGCAGTGACGTGGCCGAGCCGGAGGTCGCCGCGATGGAGGCCGGCGACGTCAAGGGTGCGCGTGACATCGAGAAGTCCAGCGGCCGGGTCCGGTTCAACGAGCTTCGAGGGAGCGTCGGCGACCTGGGGATGGCGATCGCCGCCGAGCAGACGGAGGCCTCCGGCCGGCTGGAGAACGCCGCGGTTCTGCTGCTCAGCTCGCTGGCCAGCGCGGCGGTTGTGATCATCGGTGTGGTCTTCTCGGTGCTGCATGTGCTGCGCAGGTGGCTGCTGCGGCCCATCGACGCGCTGCGGCGGGCGGTGAACTCCGTCGCCGCCGGCCGCTATGACACCCGGATCCCGGAGGTGGGGCCGTCGGAGATCGTGGAGCTGGCGGGCAACATCGAGGCGATGCGGGCCCAGCTCGTCCAGCTGGTGCGGCAGAACGACCGGTCCTGGGAGGCGCTAGCCCAGGAGGGACCGGCGGTGATGGCGCTGCGCGACGCGCTGACCCCGTCCGTCCTGCGGGCGCCGGGGCTGTTGCTGCGGGGTCGGGTCGACCCGGCCCGGGGTGAGCTGGCCGGGGACTGGTACGACTCCTTCCAGCTTCCCGACGGGCGGATCGGCGTCGTGGTCGGCGATGTCTCCGGTCACGGTGCGGTCGCGGGTGTCTTCGCGTTGCGTCTCAAGCAGCTTCTCGACGCGGCTCTCACCAGGGGCGCCGACCCCGGCACGGCGATCGAATGGGTCGTCGACAGTCTCGGGGAGACCGACGAGATGTTCGCCACCGCCGTCGTCGCGGTGGTGGATCCGGCCAGCGGCGAGGTCCGGATCGCCAACGCCGGGCATCCCGAGGCGCTGCTGCTGCGGCGGACCGGCGAGGCCGGTGCCCCCGCGGTGCGCTCCGGGGACGCCGACCCGGCCTGCCCGCAGCGAGCGGCCGAGCGGACGGCCGAGGGCGCCCGGGAGCCCTCTCCCTCGTGCTCGTCCTCGGATGACGCCTACGTGACCGCGTCAGCCGCCTCCGCGGGGGTTGCCGGAACACCCGCGGGCCCGGGCGCTTCCGGGCCGGAGGCCGCCGCCGGGCCCGCGGCCCTGAGCGCCGCCGCGGTGGGCGACGCCACCGCGAGCCCGGCTGCCCCCACGCGGCGCAGAACCGAGGTGACCCGCCTGGGCTCCACCGGCCCCATGCTGTCGAACCTGCTGGCCACCGAGGGCGCCTGGCATACGAAGACGCTGCGCCTGGAGCCCGGGGACGTCCTGTTCGTCTACACCGACGGCCTGGTGGAGGCCCGCGACGACGCCAACCGTCAGTTCGGCGTCGACCGGCTCGTCGCCGAACTGCTCCGGGACGCCGACCGTGGCCCGGCGGAGCTGCTGGACGCCGCCTTCGACGCTGTCCGCCGGCACGCGCCGGGCCGCCCGAGTGACGACCGCACCGCCATCGTCGTCGCCCGGACAGCCCGCTGAACCGGCACCGATCGGACATCCCGCACTGTCGGCAGCGCGATCGTGCTGCTGAGGCGTCACGCAGGCTCCGAGGGGTACATGTCCGACCATGACTGACGAGTCGGGTTCCGCGCCTCAGGGGACGGTCGTTGCGGAAACGGACGGGCCCGGCGGGCAGGACGAGCCGGGACGCGCACGGCGCCCGGGCAACCGGTTGCGGGTCCGCCCCATGCGCCTGGTCGCCTATCTCGTGCTGGCGGTTCTCGTGCTGGCCGGGGCCGCCCTTGCCACCGGTTGGCGGCCCTCGATCCCCAACCCCTTCGAGAAGCGCACGATCGACCGCAGCTCCCCGGCGGTACTGCGGTCGCTGGAGGATCTCAGCGAGTACCACGCCGGGAGCGCGCACATGGAGGTCGTCGTCGACCTCGAGGACGACAGTCGCTGGATCCCGTCCGCGCTGCGGGGTGAGCGCACCCTCTTCGTCGGCGTGGGCAGTGTCGACGCGGTCGTGGACTTCGGTGCGTTGGCGGACGACGCGGTGACGGTGTCCGAGGACCGGCGGTCGGNGACCATCAACCTGCCGGCACCCACCCTGTCGGAGCCCCGTCTCGATCTCGAAAAGAGCTACGTCGTCGCCCGCCAGCGCGGTGCGCTGGACCGGGTCGGCGGCCTGTTCGGCGGGCAGAGCAACGACTCCGAGCTCTACCGGGAGGCCTCGGCGAAGATCGGTGCGGCGGCGCAGGCGGACGGTGAGGTGCTCGAGCTCGCCCGGACGAACACCACGGCCATGCTCCGCGGCCTGCTCGGTGCGCTCGGCTTCACCGACATCACGGTGAACTACGCGGAGGATCCGCGGTGACCCCCACCTCGGTGGGGATGCGGTAGCTCCCCGGGCGGCAGCGGCCGCCGTCGCGCACGTGCCCGGCCAGAACGTCGTTCTGGCCGGGCACGTGCGTTTTGTGCCGGCGTCCCGGCGCTCGCGGGGCCCGTGGGCGCTTGCGCCGCCGGGGTGGCCGGGTGCTCCCGGGGGCCTCCGGGTGGCCCTTCTCACCGGCTCGCGAGGTTTGCCGGCTGTCCGGGCCGTAACGGGGATGACCGGGGTGTCCGTGCGGGCCACCTGGCAGGGTTACGCACATCGATCGCATGTGACTTGCTTAGCCCACTTGCCTTCGCAAGCTTGAGTCCTCTAGACTCATGAACTGTCAGGGNGGGCCACCCAAGGCCCAACAGGCAGAGGCCACGCACGAGGCACCGCTCAGAGGGGAGTCATACGACAATGAGCACCTACCTGTGGGACCCGTTTGCCGCGTTCGAGCGCATGGACCGTGAGTTCAACGAGATCGTCCGGCGTTCCTGGGGCTCGCGGGACCGCGCTGTCCGTCCGCTGCGAGCCATCCCNCGGCCGCAGAACGTCGTCCCGTCGGCGGACGTGCTGGTCGACGGTGAGGACGTGCTGATCAATCTGGAGCTGCCGGGAGTCGACGTCGAGAAGGACGTGACTGTCGAGATCGACCGCGGGGCGCTGGTCGTCCGCGGCGAACGTTCGTCCGATCAGGAGAAGACCGAGAACGGCCGGGTTCACCGGGAGCGCTGGCACGGTTCGTTCCGCCGCGAGTTCGCCCTGCCGGAGAACGTGGACGCGACGGCGATCAGCGCGCGCTACGACCGTGGTGTGCTGACCGTGCGGCTCGCGGGAGCGGCGGTGCCGCCGCGCAGCACCCGGATTCCCGTGGCCGCCGCGGCCGCCCCGGCCGCGCTGCCGACGGGCGGGGACGCCGCCGCGGCGGAACACGCCGCCGAGTCGTCCTCCGCTTCCTGAGGGGCGCGGGCGGCCGGCGGTCGGCCGGGTGCCCTCGGAGGGCACCCGGCTCCCCTCAGGTCGAGGCGCGGTTGCGGGTGCCGCTGCTGGCGCGGGCGGCGCCGCGGGCCGTGCCGCGGGAGGCCGACCCACGGGCCGACGGTGGGGGCACCATCGGCCCGATGTCGCCGTCCGGCGCCTCGTCCAGGTCGACGACGACCGGGGCGTGGTCGCTGGTACCGGCGCCCTTGCGGGCTGCCCGGTCGACCCACACGGCACGGGCCCGGCCGGCCACGTCGGCGGTCGCCAGGGCCAGATCGATGCGCATCCCGTAGTTCTTCGGGAAGCAGAGCTGGCGGTAGTCCCAGTAGGTGTAGACCGTCTCGTCCGGCCAGCGCGCGCGCATCAGATCGACCAGGCCGGCGTCCCGCAGCTCACCGAGCGCGGAGCGCTCCGCCTCGGTCACATGGGTCGCGCCCTCGAACTCGGCGANGTCCCAGACGTCCGCGTCGGTCGGCGCGATGTTGAAGTCGCCCAGCGTCATCACCGGGCCGGCGGGGGCGAGCTCGCGGACGACGTCCCGCAGCGCGGCGAGCCAGGCCAGCTTGTAGGCGTAGTGCGGGTCGTCGACGGTGCGCCCGTTCGGCACGTACAGCGACCAGACCCGGATGCCGCCGCAGGTGGCCGCGATCGCCCTTGGCTCCGGCCCCGGGAAGCCCGGATCGCCCGGCAGCCCGCGCACCACGTCGCCCAGACCGGCTCGGGACAGGATCGCCACCCCGTTCCAGCGCCCGTTGCCGTGGTGCGCCACGCGGTACCCGCGGCGGAAGAGATCCTCGTCGAAGAGCTCCAGGAACGCGTCGTCCGACAGCTTGGTCTCCTGCAGGCAGACCACGTCCGGACGCGCGCGGTCCAGCCACTCGATCAGCCGGGCCTGCCGGGCCTTCGCCGAATTGATGTTCCAGGTCGCGATCCGCACACCGTCAGACGGTAGTCCTCACCTACGACAGATCCCCGCACGGACCGGTGCGTGACATCCTCAGGGGCATGACGCGGATGTCCGCTCCCGGTGGGAGCACGCCATCGGGCCGGTCGCGCCGCCCCGGATTCGCGGTCGCCCTGGCCGTGGCGGCGGGGCCCGCCGGTCTCGTCGGTTGTGACCAGTTCTCCGCGGAGACCCGAGCGGCCGGCGCCACCGTGGTGTGCTCGCAGATCAGGATCGAGCCGGGCGAGATCGAGCAGAATCCGGATGCGGCGCGGCTCGCGGCGCTCGTCATCCGGGACCTGGCGCCCGAGGAGAACATCCGCGCGCTGGCCGACCAGGTCGCCGACAATCCGACGCTGCTGAGTCCGCGCGCCCAGCTCGCGGACTGGGTCGCCGACCGATGCGGCGGTGCGATCGCCGGAACGGGAACCGGCGGGGGAGCGGGTTCGGGAGCGGACGACGACGCGGCCGGCGGTGGTGACGACGACTCCGGAGCGGGTGACGACGACTGAGGCCCCGGACTCGACGGCCCGTCCCCACGTGCTGCTGAGCTGCGCGATGTCGCTGGACGGGCGGATCGACGACTGCTCGCCCAACCGGCTGGTCCTGTCGAGTCCCGCTGACCTCGACCGGGTCGACGAGGTCCGAGCCGGCTGCGACGCGATCCTGGTCGGTGCCCGGACCGTGCGGCGTGACAATCCCGGCCTGGCAGTCCGCTCGCCGCGGCGGCGGGCCGAGCGGGTTGCCGCCGGCCGGCCCCCGACGCCGCTGCGCGCCGTCCTGACCCGGGCGGGCGAGCTGGACCCGGCGGCCCGCATGTTCCAGGCCGGCGCCGACCGGGTGGTGTACCGCTTCGCGGACGCCGTGACCAGCGGTGCCGCGGCCGTGGGCGCCGCGGAGGCCTCGCCGGTGGCGGCGGTGGCGGAGGTGGCGGAGGTGGTCGACCTCGCGGCGCCACCCCTGGCGCACCTCCTGGCCGACCTGGCGAGCCGCGGTGTCCGGCGCCTGCTGGTCGAGGGCGGAACCTCGGTGCACACCGCGTTCCTGACGGCCGGCCTTGTCGATGAGCTGCACCTGGTGGTCGCGCCGTTCTTCGTCGGGGAGGCGGCGGCGCCGACCTTCGTCAGCCCGGGCGCGTTTCCCTTCGACGCGGCGCACCGCCTGCGCCTCGCCGAGGTCCGCCAACTCGGCGACGTCGTACTCCTGCGCTACCTGGTGCCGAGGCCGGCAACGGCGTCCTGATCCTCAGTGTGGCCACGGCTGTTTTGTCGCGCTCCTTCCGGGCACGCGAGGTACGGGCGTTGTGCCCGGAAACGCTGGCCGAGGAGGAGAACGTGTCCGTACACAGCGTCGCGCACGCGGGCCGTGCGGCTGCGTCCGCGGGGGAGAGCGCGGCCCACCGCACGCGCCACAGCCGGGCGATGGACATCACCGCGCGGCTCGGCTTCGCCGCTCGGGGAGTGGTCTACCTGCTCGTCGGGATCCTCGCGGTGCAGATCGCCTTCGGTGATTCGGGGGAGCGGGCGAACCGGCANGGTGCCCTGGGCGAGATCGCGGACAGGCCGTTCGGTACGGCGTTGCTGATCCTGATCGCGGTCGGCTTCGCGGGATACGCGGTGTGGCGACTTCTCGAAGGTGCCGTCGGGCACCGCGACGAGACCGACACGAAGAAGCGCACCGCCGCGCGGGCGGTGTCCGTCCTCCGCGGTGTGATCTATCTCGGCATCACCGGGAGCACGGTGGCGTTTCTCGCCGGTCGTGACTCGGGATCCGGTTCGGGGGAGCCCGCCCCCTACACCGCGCGGGTCATGGAACACACCGGCGGGCGCTGGCTGGTGGGCGCGGTCGGCCTCGTCGTCGTCGGTGTCGGGATCGGCATGCTGGTGAAGGGCGTGACGACGAAGTTCGAGGAGAAGCTGCGGCGCGCCGAGATGAAGCCGGCGGTGCTGCGGGCCGGCCGGCGGATCGGGCAGGTGGGATATGTCGCCCGCGGCGTCGTCTTCGGCCTGGCCGGTGTCCTCGTGGTGAAGTCCGCCGTCGACTTCGACGCCAGGGAGGCCAAGGGGTTCGACGGCACGCTCCGGACGATCGCCGACCAGGCCTACGGCCAGGTGCTGCTCGTCTGCTGCGCGGTGGGTCTCGCCCTGTTCGGCCTCTACTGCTTCGTCGAGGCGCGGTACCGCCGGCTCTGACCCGATGCCCGGTTCCGCGGCGCGGATCCGGAAACGGCCCGGCCCATCACCAGCGGTCCCGGTGATGGGCCTTTGCCGTGGTCACCTTCCGGACATGCCGCGGTTCAGTGGAGAATTGATGTGATCGAGTAGGTCGAACTATCCGCAGTTGGCACGAACGACAGTTGGCAAAGGGAGTTACCGGTGGACCGGACCGCGCTGAGCGTGATCACCCCGGCGGGCCAGACGACGCTGACGGGCGATGCGCCGTGCGTGGTGGGCCGTGGCCGTAACTCGGACATCGTCGTCAACGACGGGCGGGTCTCCCGCCGCCATCTGATGCTGGAGCCGGTCGCCGGGGGCTGGCGGGTGCGGGATCTCAGCGCCAACGGGCTGTGGCAGGACGGCCGGCGCACGGCGGACCTCACCGTTCACGCGAGCGAGGTGCGGTTCCGGCTGGGCGCGGCCGACGGCCCCGAGGTGGCGCTGGTGCCCGCGGGCGCGAACGTGTCGGGCCCGGCGCGGTCCGGCCCACCGCCCGTGCCGCCGGCCCGGCCGTCAGCTCCCCACCCGGCGGCGCCGGTTCCCGGTCCCGGCCCGGCTCCCGGGCGGCTGCCCGCCACGGGCGCGGTCCGGGCGGCGGCCGCCCCGCAGGTCCCGGTGCACGGGCCGGGCGGCCAGCCGCCGATGCCCGCGGGTGTGTCCGGTCCCCGCACCGGCGCGGTGCCGACGGATCCGCAGACGGCACAGAGCGCGATCGTGCACGCCCGGCGCCAGGTGTTCCCGCTTCGCCCCGGCACGATCCGGCTGGGGCGGTCCCGCGGGAACGACGTGCCCGTCGCCGATCTGCTCGCGTCGCGTCACCATGCCGAGCTGCTGGTCGGGCCGGCAGGTGTCGAGATCGTCGATCTCGGTTCGGCGAACGGGACCTTCCTCAACGGCCAGCGGGTGGGGCGGGCCTTCGTCGGCCAGCGCGATGTGATCGCGATCGGTCACCACCTCTACCAGCTTGAGGGCGACTCGCTCGTCGAGTACCTCGACTCCGGGGACGTCGCCTTCGAGGTGCAGGGCGTCTCGGTGTTCGCCGGGACGAAACAGCTGATGCACGACATGACGTTCCGGCTGCCGGGTCGTTCGCTGCTCGGGGTGGTCGGCCCCAGCGGCGCGGGCAAGTCGACGTTGCTCAACGCCCTGACCGGGTTCCGACCGGCGGATGTGGGCTCCGTCCGCTACGCGGGGCGTGACCTGTACGCCGAGTACGACGAGCTGCGTCGCCGCATCGGTTACGTCCCCCAGGCCGACCCGCTGCACGCGCAGCTCACCGTGCGCCAGGCGCTGGAGTACGGCGCCGAGCTGCGGTTCCCGGCGGACACCACGGCGCCCGAGCGGCGCTCCCGGGTCGAGGAGGTCATCGGCGAGCTCGGGCTGACCGCGCACGCGGACACGCCCGTCAGCCGGCTGTCCGGGGGGCAGAAGAAGCGGACGTCGGTGGCGTTGGAGCTGCTCACCCGCCCGTCGCTGCTGTTCCTGGACGAGCCGACCTCCGGCCTGGACCCGGCGAACGACCAGTCGGTGATGGAGACGCTGAAGAGCCTGGCCAAGGGCGGCGGGGCGGGTTCGGCGGACGAAAGCGGCCGGACGGTCATCGTCGTCACGCACAGCGTGCTGTTCCTGGACCTGTGCGACTACATCCTCGTGCTCGCCCCCGGCGGGCATGTGGCCTACTTCGGTCCGTCGGACGGGGCCCTGCGGTTCTTCGGCAAGGAGGACTTCCGCGACTTCGCGGCGGTGTTCCGGGAGCTGGAACGCACGCCGGGTGCCGAGATGGCCGCCCGCTTCCGGGCCTCGGAGTACTTCGTTCCGTCGGCGATAGTGGCACCGGTCGTGCGCCGGGCCCCCGCGGAACTGCCGAGCGTGCGCCAGCAGCCGGTGGCGGCCCAGCTCGCCACTCTGACTCGCAGATACCTGAAGGTCGTCCTGGCGGACCGCTCGTACCTGCGGCTCATCCTCGCGTTCCCGTTCCTGCTCGGGATCATCCCGAGGGTGATCCCGGCACCTGACGGGCTGGACGCCTTGCCGGACGCGCCCAATCCGGACGCGATGAAGGTGCTCGTGGTCCTTGTGCTGTGCGCGTGCTTCATGGGGATGGCGAACTCGGTCCGCGAGATCGTGAAGGAACGCGACATCTACCGCCGAGAGCGGACGATAGGCCTGTCCCGCACGGCCTACCTCGGCTCGAAGATCATCGTCCTCACCGCTATCACCACGCTTCAGTGCGTGGTCTTCACGCTGATCGGCCTGGTGGGGCGGGCTCCCGCGGAGGCGTCCCTGCTGGGAGCTCCGCTGGTGGAGTGCCTGATAGCGGTCATCGTGGCGGCGTTGGCGTCGATGATGATCGGCCTGTTCGTCTCGACACTGGTCGACAACGCCGACAAGACGATGCCCGTCCTGGTTCTCATCACCATGGCGCAGCTGGTGCTTTCCGGTGGTCTGGTCTCGGTGGGCGGCCGGGTCGGGATGGAGCAGCTCTCCTGGCTCGCGCCGGCACGGTGGGGCTTCGCCGCGCTGGCGTCGACGGACGACCTGAACGAGGTCTCCAAACTGGGCAACGAGGTCCTGCGCACCGACCCGGCCGACGGGCTGTGGGAGCACAGCGCGGCAGTCTGGACCCTCGACGTGCTCGTCGGTCTGCTCCTCGCCGCGGGTGCGCTCGCCCTCACCTCGGCAACCCTGCGCCGCATCGACCCGAAGGTGACCCGCCCGGCCGCGCAGCCGGCGCTGCCCGGGCAGCCGGCCTGGCCGGGCGGCCAGGGCCCGATGCCACCGGCCGGCCCGGCTCCGATGCCACCCGGCGGCCCACGGCGGTGACCCGGCCGCGGCCGGGGTGGCTGATCAGTGCCCCGGCCGGCCCTCGCCGCCGAGGCCACGGCCGCTGAGGAGATCGACGACCTCCTCGCACCAGAAGGCCAGGCCGCAGAACTGGTAGGTCAGGAATCCGCTGGTCAGCGCCGGCTTGTTCTTCTCGAACAGGGAATGCCCCGCCACCTGCAGTGCCCAGCTCGCCACGAACATCGGCAGGCCCACCTTCGGCCGGGCGGCGAGCAGCGGGAGGGCGAACGCCACGCCGGGGATACCCACCAGGTGGGTGGCCCGGATGCCCCGAGTCGTGTGCTGCGAGCGGTAGAACGCCATCTTCTCCGCGAACGGCGCCGACGTCGGGGGTGCTTCGGGTGCCCGCTGATCCCGCGCCGTGCCGACCTCCGAGTCGATGATCGTCATGAGGGTGCCTCCGATCTCGTGCGGATCCGTCCCTTGGCCCTGGGCGTGTCCGTCCGCAACATCATGTGCCTGCGCGGGCCCCGACTCCAGCCCGCCGGCGGGCTGCCGATCACGCCGGGGCCGCTGGTGAGGGCGCCGGAGCACGGTGGGCGGGCGGCTCCGACGGTTGTGACGGGCTGGTCCCGATCCCACCGGGGGCGGCCGGGTCGGTGCCCGACCCACCCGGCGTGGCGAGATCACGCAGCATGGCCAGCAACTGGCCGCGCAGCTCCCCGACCGGCGGGGCCAGCCCCAGCAGGTCGGCCAGCCACAGGCCGTCGGCCGCCACCCGGACGAGGGTTGCGGCCACCGGGTCGAGGTGGTCCTGGACGATCCGGTCCTGCCAGGTCTCATAGCGTTCACGGAGCCGCCGCAGCCGCTCGGGGTCGGCGATCACCGCGGCGAGGAAGCCGAGCTCGGCGGTGGTCTCCGCCGGCGGTCCCGCGCGTTCGGAGCCGACGTCCAGGTAGGCGCGCGCCCAGCGGCCCGGCCGGCTGTCGGCCAGTGCCCGGCCGGTGGCCGCCGCGTTGAAGTCGTCGTTCCACCGCTCGTAGAGGGCGTCGATGAGCGCGGCGCGGGTGGGGAAGTGATGGAGCAGGCCACCCTTGGAGACCGCGGCCTCCCGCGCCACCGCGTCGAGGCTCAGTGGCTGATCGCCGTGGCGGGTGAGCACGCGCCAGGCCGCGTCGAGCAACCGCTTGCGGGTCGCGGCCGGATCCGGGACTGGCACGACCGCCATTGTGTACCGGCCCGATCACATCCCGACAGACGCCTGTATGCGCCGTTGCCGTGGCCTCGGCAGGTTGACCGACCGTCCAGACGGACGGTAGTAGTTCGTGGTTGCCCGGAGGTACCCCGGGCACCTGACGGGGCCGGGCCGGTGCCTGAGCCAGCGGTCTGGCGCGGGGCCGACGGGAGCGGCGTGGTGATGGGAAGAGCAACCGAGGGCCCGCGCCCGTCCGGGCGGCCGCGGTCCACCCCGACCGGCGGAGCCACCCGCGACGACAGAACCGTCCCGGACGACAGAACCATCCGCGAGGGCGGTGTGGCCGCGTTGAGCCGTGGCGGTGTGCGTCGCCTTGTCGTGGCCCTGGCCGCAGCCACCCTGCTGCAGTGGCTCGGAGCCTTCGCGATCGCGCCGCTCCTGCCGCTCTACCTGGAGGAGCGGGACGTCTCGGCTGGCGGCGTCGGCATGGTGATGGCGGCCTTCTTCGTCGGTTCGCTGCTCGTCCAGTNCCCCGCCGGTCTGCTCACGGACCGGCGGGGCCATCGGCCGGTGCTGCTCGGCGGGCTGGTCCTGTACGCGGTGGGCTGCGTGGGTCTGATCCTGTCGCCGGGGCTGGGGTGGGACGCGGTCGTGCGCGCGCTCCAGGGGGCCGGCGCCGGTGCGTTCGAGGTCGCCGTCCTCACCGCGGTCGCGGTGACGGTTCCGCCGGACCTCACCGGCCGTACCGTCAGCGCCGTCTATACCGGCCAGATCGCCGGCACCGCCATCGGCCCGCTGCTCGGCGGGCTTGCCGGGGAGCAGCGGATGGACCTGCTGTTCCTCGGCGCGGGGCTGGCCGCGGCGATCGCCTCGATACCGGTCCTGGTTCTGCTGCGCCCGGACGGCCGGCCTCCCGCCGCCCGCGCCGGGGCGGCCGGGCCGACCCGGTGGCAACGGTCGCGGGGCCCGTCACGATCGCCGGCTCAGCCGGCTCGTGCGGCTCGTGCGGCCGGTTCGCGCGGTACGGGTATCGAGGGGCTGTTGCTGGTCGCGGCGGTGAACGGGCTGGCGGTCGGCACCTATGAAACCTGCTGGAGTCTCCTGCTGGCCGACCGGAACGTGTCGACGCGGCTGATCGGGCTGAGCTTCACCCTCTTCTCCCTGCCCTACATCGTGTGCGCGCTGCCGGCGGGCTGGCTCGCCGATCACCGAGACCGCCGCTGGCTGGTCACGGGCGCGACACTGGTGACCGGTCTCGCCGTGGCCAGCTACTCGTTCATCGAGTCCTTCTGGCTGATCATCCTGGTGTGCTGTGCCGAGGCGATCGCCCTCGCCGTCAGCTTCCCGTCCGCTCAGTCACTGCTGGCGCAGGAGGCGGGGGCGACCGGGGTGGGCCGGGCGCAGGGCCTGTTCACGACGACGCAGACCGCCTCGACGGCGGTCGCCGCGCTGACCTCCGGCGTCCTGTACGCGGCGAACGTGCACCTTCCGTTCATGCTCACCGCCGTCGCGGCGGTCGGTGTGGCGGTGGTCCTCCCGGTGCTGTGGCAGCGGGTCCGCGGGGTCGCGCCCGCTGCCGCGGATCGGGCGGTCGCGGATCGGGCCGCGGCTGGGCTGGCGGCCGCTGGGTTGGCGGTGGCTGGCCCGGCACCGGGTGTCCCCGCCGTGGGCGCCTCGTTCGCCGCTGGCCGGGTCGCGAGCGGCCAGGTCACAAGCGGCCAGGTCACAAGCGGCCAGCTTGCGAGCGGCCCGGTCGTCGGCGGCCTGAGGTGAGCGATCCGGCTGGCCGGTCCGGGCGGCGGACAGGGTCGTTACCCTGGCCCGATGCATGGTAGCGAGGGGAACGTCCGGGCAGGGGCCGGCGGCGGGCGGCCGCCGGGCACGCCGGTGACCGAGGAGATCCGGCTCGCCGGAGTCACGTTCGAGCATCCGATCATGAACGCGGCCGGGACGTGCAAGACGGTCGAGGACGTGTCGGCGCTCGCCCGCGGTGCGGCAGCCGCGGTGGTCGTCGGCTCGATCACCCGGGACGACCGGGCGGGCAACAGCGGCGAGGTCTACTGGGCCGGCGGTGGCTGCTCGCTCAACGCTCTCGGTCTGCCGAACCGGGGGATCTCCTACTACCGCGAGCAGTTGCCGGTCATGGTCGACGTCGCGCACGCGCACGGCAAGCCGCTCATCGTCAGCGTGGCGGGCTTCGCCGCCGGTGAGTACGCCGAGCTGTCCCGGGTGGCCGCCGACGCGGGAGCGGACCTCGTCGAGCTCAACCTCGCCTGCCCCAACGTCTGGGACGGCGGTCAGCAGAAACGTATCGCGTGTTTCGACCCCGGCCAGACCGCGGCGATCTGTGCGGCTGTCGAGGAGGCACTCGCCGGCGGCGCCGGGCGCCGGCCCGGACCGCCCTACGGGGTGAAGATCTCCCCGTTCTCCGATCCCGAGGCGTTGGCGGAACTGGCGGCCCTGCTCGGTGGGCGTGCCCAGGCGACCGGCGGGCCGAGGTTCGTCACGGCGATCAATACCTTCCCCAACGCGCTGGTCCTGGACGACCGGCTGCGTCCGGTGCTGGACGTCGGTCTGGCCNGGCTGAGCGGGGCCGCGCTGAAGCCGGTCGGGCTCGGCCAGGTGCGCCAGCTGCGCCAGCTGCTGCCCGCACAGCTGGACATCATCGNGGTCGGTGGTGTCCTGAACGGCCGTGACGTCGTCGACTACCTGGCCGCGGGCGCACAGGCGGTGCAGAGCGCCACGGCGTTCTGGAACCGGGGCGAGGACCCGACCGTGTTCGGCGACATCCTCAGCGACTGGGTCGACGTACGAGGCTGACGCCGGGGTGGTCAGTGCCGCTCGGGCAGTTCGATGACCACGTTCGTCGCCTTCACCGTGCCGACGGCGAGGACACCCGGCTCCAGGCCGAGTTCGTCCGCCGCCTCCCGGCTCATCAGCGACACCACCCGGTGCCGCCCGGACTGGATCTCGACCTGGGCCATCACGTCGTCGCGGCGAACCCGGGTGACGATGCCGGGGAACCGGTTGCGGGCCGAGGCGCCGACCATCGCCGGTGAGCTCAGGGGGAGCTCGCCCGCCATGTCGATGGCGAACTGCGCGAGCACGGCGCCCTCGACGGCCTGCCGGCCGGCGCCGTCCCGCACGGTGGGGAGCCGGCCGCCATCGGCCCAGCGGCGCACGGTGTCGTCGCTGACGCCGAGCAGGCCGGCGACCTCGCTGATCCTGAAGGTCGACATGCCGGCACAATATCCGTCCGCGACAGCCCCTGCGTCCGGCCGGTCGCGGCGCCACGCCTGCCTGGTTCGCGACGCGCGCTTCGGTCCGATCGGCGGCGCGGGAGCCGGTGCGGGGCGGCAGGCCCGGGATGTGCGGGCTGCCCTGGTCACGCGCGGGTGGCCGGTGTGTGACCGGCCACCCGCTCGCCGCGAAGACCGGGGCCGAGGGTGATTTCATCGGAGTGTGGCCCGTCGCCGTTCGTGCCGGCGGGGCCCGGGCGGTCCCGATCCGGACATGGACTATCCCCTCAACCTCGACCTCGGTGAACTGGTACCGGGGGCGGGTGTCGTGGTGCGGGGAGTCCGGCTCGACGGGGCGGCGCTGACGCTCTTCTTCGAGATCCGGCCCGCCCGCGGTGCCGGCGCGGCCGGGCGGCGGCCGGTGCCGGCGCGCGCCCGGTTCATCTGTCGCTATCAGCCCGGCGGGCCGGTTGACGACGGGGTGGCGAACCGTCCCGGGCTGGCTGCCCTGGTGGAGGCGACCGGGCGGCGGTGCCGGGTGACCTTCCCGCCGCCGGTGGACCGTTCCCACCGGGTCCGCTTCGAACTGCGGCCGCCGCCCGGGGAGCTCGGCCGGGGGAGGTCGGGGGGAACGGGCGGGCTGCTGTGTCTCGACCTCGGCAGCGGGTGTGCCGTCTACCTCCCGCTGACGGGCGCGGGCGCGGGGCCGCGTTCCTGACGGCTGCGCCGTGGACCAACTGGTAGGCCCTTCGTGTCCCGGATGGCCAGTTCGTGGGATCCGGGCGGGAAGCCTCGTATCGTTGTGCCGTGTGTGGTGGAGTGCGGAGGCGTTGCTCAGGCCTCCCGAGATCTGCCGGGGGCCGGTCTGATGCATGAAGGTTCACCGACGCCCCCGTCGCCCCCTGAGGCCCCGTCGCCCTCTGCGCCCCCGCAGGCCGCTCGGCGCCGACCACCCGGATCGCTGGAGGAGGAAGTCCTCGGCGTTCTGCACCGGTCCGGCGAGCTCTCTCCAGGCGAGGTGCGCGAGCTGCTTCCGGACGCCGTGAAGCTCTCCTACAGCGCGGTCGTCACGACTCTCACCCGGCTGCATGCCAAGGGCGTGGTCACCCGGCGGCGGCGTGGGCGTGGCTACGTCTACTCGTCGCCGGGCGATCCCGCGACACTGGTCGCCTGGCGGATGAACCGTCTCCTCGCGGGGCAGGCTGATCATCGCCGCGCGCTCACCCACTTCATCGCCGCGCTCTCCCCCACGGACGAGGCACTCGTCCGGGATCTGCTCGCCTCCGCGCCCGCGCCCGCGCCCGCGCCCGCGGACGGACCGGCGGTCGACCACGGCGCCGACGGCGCCGACAGCGCCGGTCCCGACTCAGAGCGGCGTCGATAGGCCAGCCGTGGCAGTCGACCAACTGCTTGTCTCGCTCGTTCTCGCGCCGACTGCCGGCGCGGTGGCCAGCCGCATCCTCGTCGACCCGCTGCCACCGAGAGCGGCGGCGTTCGGGTTCACCACGGCGGCGGCGCTGTTCGCCGGAGCGAGCACGCTGAGCCTCTTCGTGTTCGGCATGCCCGCGGCCGCGGGTCTGTTCGGTTTCGCTCCGAGCCGTCCGCCGACCGCGATCTCCTGGCATACCGGTGCGATGCCCATCTGGTTGTCCTGGGTGTGCCTGCTGCTGGGAGCGGGCGCGGTCGTCTCGGTGCTGGTGACCGCGTTCCGCCAGCTCGACTCCGTGCGGGCCGCCCGGGCGGAGGCGGCGGCCCTGCCGGGCAGCGGTGAGATCGTGGTGATACCCGACGGGCGGGCGGATGCCTTCGCCCTCCCCGGGGTGCCAGGGCGCATCGTCGTCACGGAGGGGATGCTGGCGGCGCTGGGCGCGGCCCGGCAGCAGGCCCTGCTCGCGCACGAGGCCCTGTTCGCGCATGAGCGGGCACATCTTGCCGGTCGACATCACCGCTTCGCCTTCGCGGCGCGCCTAGCGGCCGCGGCCCTGCCACCGCTGCTGCCCATGGTCACGTTGGTCGACTACGCGATCGAGCGCTGGGCGGACGAGAAGGCGGCGAACGACGTCGGGGACCGGCGCTCGGTCGCCCACGTCGTCGGCACGGCCGCTCTCGTCGCCACCGAGCAGGCCGCGGCCTGCGCACCGGAGCGGCGGCCCGGCCGGCTGGTGTCCCGGCCCCGGCAGCAGCCACGCCCGGCGAAGCTGCGGGTCGGTGCCCCCGGGCTCGGCCCACGGCCCGGCCCGGTCCCGCGCCGGGTCGCGGCACTGCTCGCCGCACCGCAGCACCGAAATCGGTTCCTGCTGGTGGCGCTGCCCGCCGCGCTCGCCGTGGCCTCCTGCGGGGTCGCGGTCGAAGCTCTGATCGATCNGCCCTACCGGCGCGTGCTCGAGGCGGTCGAGTAGTGCCGGCCGCGATCAGCTGACGATCGTGATGGGCGTCCCGAGAGGGACGAGATCGACCAGGCGCAGCAGGTCGGTGTTACGCAGCCTGATACACCCCAGGCTGACGTCCGAGCCGACCAGGTCCGGGCGGTTCGTGCCGTGCAGACCGATGATGCCGTCGGCACCGTTGAAGCTGGTGATCACATCGGAGAACCCGGACAGCCCGAAGGCGAACGGTCCCCACGGGCCGTTCGGGTCCGCCGGGCGCAGCAGTTCGGTCAGGTAGAACGTCCCGGCGGGCGTGGGCGTTGAGCCGGTGCCGATGCCGACCGGCAGCCTGGCGATCACCGATCCGTCGCGGAAGACGGTCAGCCGGTGCTCGGAGCGGTCGACACGAAGATCGAAGGGTGTGGTGGTGATCCTGACGTCGGAGCGCCGCACCCAGCCGGTGCTGTTGTTCGGCCGCGCGGGGACCTTGACTCGAAGCCAGTCCGGATGATGTTCCTCGACGCCCAGAACCAGCGCCACACCGCGCGGGTTCGGGTTGTCCAGGGTCCACCGCGGCAGACCGGCCTCGGGGCTGGCGAAGATCTCGATCCTGGGCACGGTCGCGTAGGCGACCAGACTCCAGCCGGTGGGCAGGGCCAGCAGCGGGTCGTCGCCGCCGGGGGCCTGCGGCGATGTGATGGCCGGCCCTGGCCGCGGAGCGGGAAGGGGGCCCCGATCCGGGCCGGTCCCCGGGCCGCCGCAGGAAGCCAGCAGCAGTGCTCCCACCAGCAGTGCTCCCACCCGCAGTGCCCCTACCAGGAGCGCCCCCGCGCGTGGAGCCGGTTCACCGCGTCCGTGGGCCAGGTGTCCCCGCCGGCCTCGTCCCTGCCAGCCCATGGCCATGCCGCCCCCCGAGCGCGTCGCGGCGTCCACCGCCTGCCGTCACGTCGGTGACTCAGGGTAGTCGGTCGGTTGCCAAATCATGGGTAGGGCCGAGGAGCATGCGCCGTCGGCGAGATTCACCGCGGCGACGTTCACCGCAGGCGGGCAAGCACTCGGTAGGCGTTGGAGCGCCGGTCCGCGGCGAGATGGCGGCGGCTCACCGCGTCCCAGGCGACCGCCGCCGGCATCGCGGCACACACGGCCGCTCCGAGGAGCGCACGCCGTGCCCGGGCGGCCCCGGGGTTGGCGACGACCTGCCAGGGGGCGGCNGGCGACGGCGCGGCGCGCTGCCACCGTCCCCACAGCGCGATGGGTGCGTCGCCACCCTGATGCGCCGCCCCGAACCGCACGTCCAGGACCTTCAGCCCAAGGTCGTCCAACGCGGCGGTCAGGTTGTCGGCCGGCGGCAGGTGCAGGTGCTGGGGCACGAACCAGCCGGGCCAGTAGGAGCCGTACCAACGCCGGGCGGGGCACTGCGGGTTCGGTACCTCGATGATCAGATGGCCGCCCGGGGTGAGCACCCGGGCCGCGGCGCGCAGCTCCTCCCGGGGATCCAGCGTGTGCTCAAGGTNGTGGAACATGCTGACCACGTCATATCGCCCGTCCAGGGCGGCGGCCAGCTCCGGCAGGCGTCCCCGGTGGGCCTGGTCCACCCAGCCCCGGCGCTCGGCGTGATCGATGCTCGCGCCGATGTCCAGACCGTCGAAGGACGTCGTCGGCCACACCTCGCGGGCGACCGCGCAGAAGTGGCCGAAGCCCCCGCCGACGTCCAGCCAGCGCCGCGGCGTCGGGATGTCGACCCGGGCCCGGTCCAGGTAGGTCTCCGTGTTCCGGCTGAACAGCTCCTCGATCAGCCGTGCGCCGAGCCCTGAGTAGACGTCTCGGTAGTAGAACTCCAGGCCGTCGAGCGTCAGCCGCGGGTTCTGGAACACGTGCCCGCAGTCGTCGCACCGGTCGTAGCGGAACACTCCCGGCTTGACCTGTACGGAGTCCGACCCGAGCAGTTCCAGGGAGAGCTGGGGGCCGCCGCACCAGGGGCAGGTCGTCTCGGCCGGCTCCAGGAAGCGGTCAACGCCGGCGGCCAGGTCGGCGGCGTACTCCCGCCGCTTCGCGGCCACCAGGGCAGGGTCGGGAGCCGGTGGCCCGGGCCGCGGCACGGTGGCGGCCGTGACCGGGGCACTGAGGAAGCGCAGCATGGACCGCCGGCGGGTGAGCGGACTGCGGACAACCTCCCGTGCCGACACCCGGATCCGGCCCGACCCGACCAGCAGCGGCTGCAGCCAACCCAGCACCGCGGAAACGAGCGCCCATCCGGGAGCGGAAGCCGCGCCGGTCAGCACGGCGAGATCACGGGCGAGTGGCAGGAACGGCACACCGGGAGCCCACGGGTAGGTGGCGAACTGAACCGCGAGCCGGTCCGCGCCCGGTCTGGGACCGGCCACCGGTTCTCGGCGCTCTCGCCGCCGGGCCAGGGTCGACAGCCCGGGCAGGATAGCCAGGTCCGTCGACGCCGGCGCGTGCAGCCTCAGGGTGGCGGTCGCCAGGGCGAGGTCGAGGCGGCTCGGGGTCGGCGGCAGGTCCAGCCCGGAGCGTTTCAGTACGTCCTGGTCGACGAGCAGTGCCTGGTAGGCGCCTCGTCCCGGCGCCAGCCGCCGGGTCCGGACTGTCCGGGGATCAACCATCCGCGCGAGGTCCAGCAGCTCGTGCGCGGCCATCTCGGCGGGCACCAGGTCGAGAACGGTCAGACCCTCCCGGCGGGCGTGTGCGCTCGCCGCCCGCCGCGCGGCCTCGTCCAGCTCGACGCCGTCCGCGAGCAGGAACCGATGCGCGGGATGCACCGGCTGCTCCGAGGGCTCGATCACGGCCATCGCCCGTACTCGGGCACCCAGCCGCAGCGCGTTCACCGCGCTGCCGACGCAGACGGCGATCGGCAGCCATCGGCGGCCGTTGTCGGGTTGTCCGGTGGTTTGTCCGGTGATGACGCCTCCTGGAACGAACGGCAACCCGCCCGGTTCGGCGGTTCGTGGCGGTGGGTACGGTTCGCCTGATTTCGGCTCCGCCGGAGGTGGCTCAGCCGGCGTGGCCGGAGTGCCGGAGAGGCCGGAGTGGAGAGCCGGCGAAGGGAGATCATGGTGCGGCGGGTTCGGCACGCCGGTGGGGCGCTCGCGGTGGCGGCGGTCCTGGCCGCGGTGCTGGCCGTTGGCGGGCTGCTCGGCTGGGTCGGCTGGTGGCACGGCCCGAACGCCGTCGAGGTGGGTTCCGGCCCGGTCGAGCCCGGGCCCGGCCACGCGGACGAGGCTCCCGGCGCACCCGCCGCGGGCGGTCAGGCCGGTGCACCCGCTCCTGGGCCGGCGGCCGGCGCGAACCCGGCCGAGGAGACCCGCTGGGTCGAGTCCACCCTCGCCGAGCTGTCGCTGGAGCAGCGGGTCGGGCAAATGATCATGGGTGTCGTGTTCGGGACCTCCGGAACGGACCGGAACCCCGCCGCGGTGGCGGCGAACCGGCGGACCTCCGGCGTGGACACCGCGGCGGAAGCCGTCGCCACTCTCGGCCTGGGCGGGGTGATCTACTTCGACGCCGGCGGGGCAGGACCAGGTGCGCTGCCCGACAACATAATCGACCCGGCCCAGGTCACAGCGCTCTCCGGCGATCTGCGCGCCGCCGCCCGGGTGCCGTTGCTGATCGGGACGGACCAGGAGCAGGGGGCGGTCCTGCGCATCCGGGACGGCGTGACCCTGCTGCCCGGCCAGATGGCCCAGGCCGCCACCGGCCGGGTCGCCGACGCCCGCGACGCCGCCCGGATCACCGGGGCGGACCTGCGCGCCCTGGGCATCAACGTCGACTTCGCGCCCGACGCGGACGTCAACAGCGACCCCGCGAACCCGGTCATCGGTGAACGGTCCTTCGGGGACGACCCGGCCGCGGTCGGGCGGTTCACCGCGGCCGCGGTGGAGGGGTACCGGCAGGCGGGGGTCGCGGCGGCCGCGAAGCACTTCCCCGGGCACGGAGCGACATCCGTCGACAGCCACGTCGAGCTGCCGACGATCGACCGGGACCGTGCCTCCCTCGCGGCGCTCGACCTACCGCCCTTCCAGGCAGCCATCGCCGCGGGCGTTCCCATGATCATGGTCGGTCATCTGAGTGTCCCGGCGCTCGACCCGAACGCTCCGGCCACGCTGTCGAAGGCGGTGGTGGACGGTCTCCTGCGCCACGAACTCGGCTTCGACGGGGTGGTCGTCACCGACGCTCTCAACATGGCCGCGATCACCAGGCACAACACCGGTGGCGCGGCCGCTGTGCGGGCCGTGCGAGCCGGGGTGGACCTGCTGCTGATGCCCCCCGACGTGGTCGAGGCCCGGGACGCCGTGGTCGCCGCGGTGCGGGCCGGCTCGATCACTCCGGACCGGCTCGACGACTCGGTGCGGCGCCTCCTGCGGATGAAATGGCGCCTGGGGCACGGCGCCGCGGCCACGCCGGACTCCCACGAGGCCACCGAGCCTCCCGAGATCACGGCCGAGAGCATCGCCCGGCGGGCCGTCACGCTCCTCGATCAGCCGACCTGCGGCCTGCTTCCGCTGCTCCGCGGCGGCATGCCTGGCGGTGACGGCGCCGCTGGCGGTGGTGCTGGTGGCGGTGACGGTGGCGGTGGTGCTGGTGGCGCCGTGGCCGAGGTCGAGCTCTCCGGCCCGTCGAGCGCGGTCCGGATGCTCCTGGCCGCGCTGGGGGAGCGAGGCACGGCCGCGAAGGTCGTCCCGGCGGGAGCGGCGCCGGGCCCGCCGGTCGCGCCGACCGGTAGCCAGGCCGGCGCCGCGGACGGCACCCCGGCGCCGATCCGGGTCGTGTTGGTCGGCAACTCCCCGCCGCCGATGGCCGACCGCCGGACTGTCGTCGTGTCGACCGGCACGCCCTACCAGCCGCCCGTCGGCGCCGGAGCCTGGCTCGCGACCTACTCCCGCGACCCCGCGTCCATGAAGGCACTGGCCGCCGTGCTCACCGGCGCCGCCGATCCGGCCGGTCGCCTACCCGTGACAACCCGCACCGCGACCGGCACCCCGCTTCCCCGCGGGTCAGGCCAGCCCAAACCCCGCCCCTGCTGAGCCCGCGCCCCCAGCTCCCGGACCCAGGGAACCGCGGGCCTCAGCCCAGCTGACACGCCGACGACCGCCCCGCGGGCCGGATCCACGCGCCCGACCAGCCAGACCGCACGGTGTCACCATCCTCACAGAAACAACAGGCCCAAACCCCCGACCCGCCCAGCGCGACAAACCAGAACAGGCCCAGACGGCAACCCAAGCAACGACAACCCCCCAGCCAACAGCCGCCCACCAGCAACCCGAACCAGAGGAACAAGCCGAGGCCATAGGCCCAAGCGGAACCAGAGGAACAAGCCGAAGCCATAGGCCCAAGCCACCCCAAAAACCCACCAACAACCCAACCCCAAGACCACGCCGGCGGCCGGGGGGCCCGGGGGGCAACGCCCCCCGAAAAAATAACGGCCACCCCCCAAGCAACACCTGGGCATGCGGAACTAGCGCGAGCGGGTGACGGGAATCGAACCCGCATGGCCAGCTTGGAAGGCTGGGGCTCTGCCATTGAGCTACACCCGCGATGGTGATCGGGACGAGCTTACCCCGTAGGATGTGGATGCAACGCCTCGGGGCGTAGCGTAGTGGCTAGCGCGCCTGCTTTGGGTGCAGGAGATCGGGAGTTCGAGTCTCCCCGCCCCGACCGATACCCTCGGCGCGTCACCCCGTCCAACGTCGTACCAGGAGACCGCCGCGCCGTGAAGGCCACCAAGGAGACCCTCAGCCCAACCCGGGTCAAGCTCACCGTCGAGGTGCCCTTCGACGAGCTCAAGCCGTCCGTCGATGCCACCTACCGCAAGCTGGCGCGCCAGGTGCGCGTCAGCGGCTTCCGCCCGGGCAAGGTTCCGCCGCGCATCCTCGACCAGCGCCTCGGGCGGGGCGTGATTCTTGACGAGGCGATCCAGGAGGCGCTCCCGCGCCTGTACTCCGAGGCCGTGCAGGCCGAGGAGGTCGACGTCCTGTCGCGGCCCGAGGTGGACATCACCGAGTTCGCCGACGGTGCGCAGCTCGTGTTCACCGCCGAGATGGATGTCCGTCCGCAGGTCACGCTGCCGGAGTTCGGTGACCTGGAGCTGGTCGTCGAGCCGGCGGTCGTCTCCGACGAGAAGGTCGAGGAGTACCTCGGTACCCTGCGAGACCGGTTCGCCGTGCTGAAGCCCGTCGAGCGTCCGGTTCAGGAGGGCGACTTCGTGTCGCTGGACCTGTCGGCGTCGGTGGACGGCGAGGCGATCGAGGACGCCACGGCCACCGGGATGTCGTACGAGGTCGGCAGCGGCAACCTGATCGACGGCATTGACGAGGCGATCACCGGGGCCTCCGAGGGTGACGAGCGCACGTTCGACACCGAGCTGCTCGCCGGCGAGTACGCGGGGCGCACGGCCCAGGTCACGGCGGTTGTCCGCGGTGTGAAGGAGAAGGAGCTCCCCGAGCTCGACGACGACTTCGCCACCACGGCCAGCGAGTTCGACTCGCTGGACGAGCTGCGTGCGGATGTCCGGACGCGGCTGGAGACGAGCCGGAAGGCGGAGCAGCTGGGCGAGGCCCGCGACAAGCTGCTCGACAAGCTGGTCGAGCTGGTCGAGGTGCCGGTTCCCGAGTCGGTGCTGACCGGCGAGCTGGAGGCGCGTGAGCACCGCCTCTCGCACGAGCTGGAGCACCTGGGGACGGACCGCGCGACCTACCTGGAGACGCTCGGGCAGTCCGAGGAGGAGTTCGACGCCGAGGTCCGCAGCTCCGCCGGCAAGGCGATCCGCTCGCAGTTCATCCTGGACGCGGTGATCGACGCCGAGTCGATCGGGCTGGACCAGGGCGAGCTGATGGAGCAGATCCTGATGCGGGCGCAGCGGGCGGGCGTGCAGCCGGACCAGTACGCCCAGCAGCTCGCGCAGGGCGAGGGTCTGACGGCGCTGATGGCCGACGTGCTCCGCACCAAGGCTCTGTTCCTGCTGCTGGAGAACGCGAAGGTCTCCGACACCGAGGGTAACCCGGTGGAGCTGAATCTTCCGCGCCGGCCGGCGGGCGACGAGTCCGACGTCGAGGACATCTCCGATGAGCTGGACGCGGAGGAGCTCACGGTCGCGACCTCCGAGCCCGCGGCGCAGGCGGCGTCCGCGAGCGAGAGCGGCGAGGACGCGCAGGCGTCGGCCGCGACCGGCGACGAGGCGGCGGACACAGCCTCGAAGTAGCAGCGACAGCGGTAACTGGCGGGTCCGGGGCGGTTCCCGGGTCCGCGCGGATGCCGCGTGGACGGCCTCCGGTTTATGCCCTGGTGTGGGCTGCGCCGGAGGCCGTCCGCGTGTCCGGGGACCACGCGCGGCCACCGGCAGGCACGCTGTGGTCCTGGCGGCGGGCCGGTGCGTCCGCGTCAGGCGGGTTCCGGTGCTGGTCGGGAGCGGACGCGATGATCGTGGATCCGGGGGTGTGGCCCGGTGTGGGCCGTGCTCCCGGGGCACGTGCCCCGGGAGCACGGCGATGCCGGACTGGCCCAGCCTCACGCCCAGCGCGAACATCGAAGGAGAAGCACCGGAACCGGCTCGGGTCACAGATAGTGTCGAGCCGGTCAATCAGATGCCGCCAAAGGAAGCCGAGGATCCGACCGTGAGTGACATCGCTGCCCCTCGCCTGGCTGTCCCGGGCCCGAGTCTCCGCTCCGCCGGTCCGAGCGGCCCTGGCTTCGACGAGCAGGTGTTCAACCGTCTGCTCCGTGAGCGGATCATCTTCCTTGGCTCGGTGGTGGAGGACTCGATCGCGAACGCGATCTGCGCGCAGCTGCTGCTGCTGAACGCCGAGGATCCCCAGCGGGACATCTTCCTGTACATCAACTCGCCCGGCGGTTCGGTCAGCGCCGGCATGGCGATCTACGACACGATGCAGTACGTCGAGAACGACGTCGCCACGGTGTCGCTCGGCCTCGCCGCGTCGATGGGCCAGTTCCTGCTGTGCGCGGGCGCGCCGGGCAAGCGTTACTCGCTGCCGCACGCGCGGATCATGATGCACCAGCCCTCCGGCGGCATCGGCGGCACGGCCTCCGACATCGCGATCCAGGCCGAGCAGATGCTCTACACGAAGCGGATGATGCAGGAGCGCATCGCGTTCCACACCGGCCAGCCCGTGGAGCAGATCGAGCGGGACTCCGACCGTGACCGGTGGTTCACCGCGGATGAAGCGAAGGACTACGGCTTCGTGGACCACGTCGTCCAGCGGGCCCGCCAGGTTCCCAGCGAAGGCCCGGTGAGCTGACGCCGGCAGCGTCCGCGAACCGTTCCGACCCTCGTCCCCGCGCTCCTCGGAGGCAGTCACCATGCACGGATCACAGGGCTACTACGCGCCGCAGAGCCGGTACGTCCTCCCCAACATCATCGAGAAGACGTCCCGCGGCGAGTACGGCATGGACCCGTACTCGAAGCTCCTCAAGGAGCGGATCGTCTTCCTCGGCGCGCCCATCGACGACACGTCCGCGAACGACGTGATGGCGCAGCTGCTGTTCCTGGAGTCCGAGGACCCGGACCGCGACATCTCGATCTACATCAACTCGCCCGGTGGCTCGTTCACCTCGCTGACGGCGATCTACGACACGATGCAGTTCGTCCGGCCGGACATCCAGACGATCTGCATGGGCCAGGCGGCGTCGGCGGCGGCGGTGCTGCTCGCCGCGGGTACCCCCGGCAAGCGGTTCGCGCTGCAGAACAGCCGGATCCTCATCCACCAGCCGTCCGCGCAGGGCGAGGGCCAGTCCAGCGACATCGAGATCCAGGCGCGGGAGATCCTGCGNATGCGGTCGCTGCTGGAGCGGATGCTCGCCGAGCACACCGGCCGTACCGAAGAGGCCATCCGCAAGGACATCGAGCGCGACAAGATCTTCAGCTCGGACGAGGCCAAGGAATACGGCATCATCGACGAAGTGATCAAGACCCGGAAGTCGTCGCGGCTCGCCACCGCGCGCTGAGCCTGCCTCGGGTGGTGCCGCCGGGCCCGGCGCCGGCGGGTCCGGCGCCGACTGGCCCGGCGAGGCGGCGGGGTGGTACCGGCGAGTCCTCGCCTGTGGCCTTGGCGGTACCCACCGGCGCGGCGCGGCCGGCTCGTCAGTGGCGGGTCGAGTGCGCCGCATTGGCATCGCCATCGCGCAATTCGGACACCCGATCGTGCTGTGACGCCGAACGGGCTGTGTGGACGAGCGAGGACGGGCCCGATGACCGTAGGCTGACCGGTATGAGCCCAGCGATTGGGCTCTCACCGGGCGCCTCCGCGGGGTACCGTCCCCACGGGGACGGATACAGGCAGACATGCGACGACCGGGCGGTGCGCACCGCCCCCGACACGCAGGCGACACCATCGTCTGGACGAAGGGACTGAGTCCTCGGTGGCACGCATCGGTGATGGCGGTGACCTGCTCAAGTGCTCCTTCTGCGGTAAGTCTCAGAAGCAGGTGAAGAAGCTCATCGCCGGCCCAGGCGTCTACATCTGCGATGAGTGCATTGATCTCTGCAACGAGATCATCGAGGAGGAGCTCTCGGAGTCCTCGGAGCTGAAGTGGGAGGAACTCCCCAAGCCACGGGAGATCTACGAGTTCCTCGACGGCTACGTCGTCGGCCAGGAGGCGGCGAAGAAGACGCTGTCGGTGGCCGTCTACAACCACTACAAGCGGGTGCAGGCCGGCGGCTCCACCGGTGACGGGGCCAAGAGCGAGGTCGAGCTCGCCAAGAGCAACATCCTGCTGCTGGGGCCCACCGGGTGTGGAAAGACACTCCTCGCGCAGACGCTCGCCCGGATGCTGAACGTCCCGTTCGCCATCGCCGACGCGACCGCCCTCACCGAGGCGGGTTATGTGGGCGAGGACGTCGAGAACATTCTTCTCAAACTCATCCAGGCCGCCGACTACGACGTCAAAAAGGCCGAGACGGGCATCATCTACATCGACGAGGTCGACAAGATCGCCCGGAAGTCCGAGAATCCCAGCATCACCCGGGATGTCTCGGGCGAGGGCGTGCAGCAGGCGCTGCTGAAGATTCTTGAGGGAACCACCGCGAGTGTCCCGCCGCAGGGCGGCCGGAAACACCCGCACCAGGAGTTCATCCAGATCGACACGACGAACGTCCTGTTCATCGTCGGTGGCGCGTTTGCCGGGCTTGACCGCATCATCGAATCCCGCATCGGCAAGAAGTCGCTGGGCTTCCGCGCGGTGCTCCACGGCAAGGACGATCCGGACGCCTCCGACGTCTTCGGCGACATCATGCCGGAGGACCTGCTCAAGTACGGCATGATCCCGGAGTTCATCGGCCGGCTGCCGATCATCACCAGCGTGGCGAACCTCGACCGCGAGGCGCTGATCCGGATCCTCACCGAGCCGAAGAACGCCCTGGTCCGCCAGTACAAGCGCCTCTTCGAGCTGGACGGCGTGGACCTCGACTTCACGACCGACGCCCTGGAGGCCATCGCCGACCAGGCGATCCTGCGCGGCACCGGCGCCCGCGGGCTGCGGGCGATCATGGAGGAGGTCCTGCTCTCGGTGATGTACGACATCCCGAGCCGTAAGGACGTCGCCCGCGCGGTGATCACCCGCGAGGTCGTGCTGGAGCACGTCAACCCCACACTGGTGCCGCGGGACGTGGCCGCCTCGAAGCGCAGCCCCCGCCAGGAGAAGTCGGCCTGACGCCGCCGAGGAGGCGCCCACCCACAGGTCACAGCCCCGACGGGGCCCGCGGAGATCGCCGCCGCGGGCCCCGTCGGCGTGATGCCATACCCTCGGCTGTGTGACGGACGCAGGTACGGGGAGCACGGCAGACGACCTGGCCGGGCTCGCCAGGGTCGAGAAGGCGCTCGCGGGTCGGTTCCCGCACCGGATGCACCCCGATCTGGAGCGGATGCGTGACCTTGTCGATCTGCTGGGCCATCCCGAGCGGTCGTTCCCGTCGATCCACCTGACCGGGACGAACGGCAAGACCTCGACAGCGCGGATGATCGACGCGCTGCTGCGGTCCTTCGGGCTGCGCCCGGGCCGGTACACGTCGCCGCACCTGGAATCGGTCACCGAACGGATCAGCATCAACGGCGCGCCCGCGAGCCCCGAGGTCTTCGCCCGCGCCTACGACGACGTGATCGCGTACGCCGAGTTCGTCGATTCGCGGCACGCGGAGCGGGTCACCTTCTTCGAGCTGCTGACCGCCATGGCGTTCTCCGCCTTCGCGGACTCGCCGGTGGACGTCGGCGTCATCGAGGTGGGGATGGGCGGCACCTGGGACGCTACCAACGTCATCGACGCGGGCGTCTCGGTGATCACGCCGGTCTCGATCGACCATCGCGAGCTGGGATCGACCGTGGAGGCCGTCGCCGGGGAGAAGGCCGGCATCATCCGGCCGGACGCGCTGGTGGTGCTGGCCCAGCAGTCGCTGCCGGCCGCCGAGGTGCTGCTGCGCCNGGCATCGGAGGTCGGTGCCACGGTGGCCCGGGAGGGCCTGGAGTTCGGCGTGGTCGGCCGGCGGGTCGCGGTCGGCGGGCAGATGCTGACCCTGCGGGGCCTCGGGGGGACCTACGAGGAGGTCTTCCTGCCGCTGCACGGCGTTCATCAGGCGCACAACGCGGCGGTCGCGCTGGCGGCCGTGGAGGCTTTTCTCGGCGGCGGGCAGAACAGCCTCGACGCCGACGCCGTCCTCGCCGGATTCGCCCAGGCCGACTCGCCGGGGCGGCTCGAGGTGGTCCGCCGCTCGCCGACCATCGTCCTGGACGGCGCGCACAACGTCGCCGGTGCCCAGGCACTCGCGGCGGCGGTGGGGGAGGCGTTCGGCTTCGACTCGCTCGTCGGCGTCGTCGGGGTGCTGGGCGACAAGGACGCCGACGGCATTCTCGCCGCGCTGGAGCCGGTGCTGAGCAGTGTGGTGATCACGCAGAGCGCGTCCTCGCGGGCGATGCCGGCGGATGACCTGGCCGCCATCGCGGTGGATCTCTTCGACGCCGACCGGGTGGAGGTCGCCCCTCGGCTCGACGACGCGCTGGAGGCGGCGGTGCGGCTGGCGGAGGAGGAGGGTGAGCTCGGTGGTACCGGTGTGCTGGTCACCGGGTCGCTGGCGACCGTGGGGGAGGCCCGGCACCTGCTGCGCCGCTGACGTGCGCCGCTGAGGCGTACCGCTGGCGTGCGCCGCTGGCATGTACCGCTGGCATGTACCGCTGGCATTGCCCGCGCGCCGCTCCGACGGGTGGGTCGGGGGAGTGCGCGCGCCGGGAGCGATCGCTGACCCTGTAGGTTTGCCAGGGGCCAACCGGTCACGCCCGCCAGGCCACGACCGGCCGCCCGTCCGCGTCGAAGATGACGATTCGAGTCTGAAGGAGTCCCGTGTCCGCCGAGCGCACTCTCGTCCTGGTCAAGCCCGACGGCGTCAGCCGTGGTCTCGTCGGTGAGGTCATCGGCCGCCTCGAGCGCAAGGGGCTGAAGATCGTCGCGCTGGAGCTGCGCACGCTGGAGCGCTCGGTCGCCGAGACGCACTATGGCGAGCACGCCAGCAAGCCCTTCTTCGGGGAGCTCGTCGACTTCATCACCTCCGGCCCGCTTGTCGCGCTGGTGGCGGAGGGTCCCCGCGCCGCGGAGGCCGTCCGTGGCCTGATGGGCGTCACCGACCCGGTCAAGGCCGCTCCCGGCTCGCTGCGCGGCGACTTCGCGCTGGAGATCGGTCAGAACCTCGTGCACGGCTCGGACTCGCCGGAGTCCGCCAAGCGCGAGATCGACCTTTTCTTCCCGGGCCTCAGCTGACAGCTCGCCCCTGGGCCCGCCGACGGATGGCACGCGGACGCGGCCAGCCTGCCCGCACCGGGCCCGCGCACCGGCGGCGGGCGGCTGGGCCTCGCCGGTTCGGTCGTCCGTCCGTTCGGCCGCCCCGCTGTCCGGCCTCCGCGGGTGGTCGCTCGCCTGTCGGGGGTGGCCAGCAGCCCCACCGAGGGTGAGCCCCCGGTGGGGGCGGCGCTCACAGGTGGCTCATCTGTCTGGCAGGCGCCTGGTCATCCCGCTGGTGTTGGGCGGTACGCCCCCCGATGGGGGAGGTTCCGTCCACACCAGGTGCCCGGTCGGTGGCGATGCGCCGCCGACCGGACGCCTGTCCGGGGCTGATGTGGAGCCGGCCAGCGTGCCGCGCCTGCCCCGATAGGGGCGGGGTGACACGCTTCCCGGTCGGCTCGGCGACGCCGTCGGGGGCGGTCTACGCTTTCAACTGCCCGGAGCGTGCCCGGTAGCTCGCCGCAGTCGCCTCCCCAGGCGGCCACGGTGAGCGTGTCCACGCGAGGCGCATCCGGGCCGTCCCGCCCGCTCGACGAACTCTGTACGCGTTTCGCGCGTTGGTCGGAGATGGGCCGGTCGGTGTCGTCCGTGCGCCGTCCGGTTCCGCCCACCTCGCGCCCCTCGGGAAGGCCGGCACCCGACGATGTCCAGTTCGCTGTCGTTCCTCGGTCGTGACATGGCCGTCGACCTCGGTACCGCCAACACGCTCGTCTATGTCCGTGGCCGAGGCATCGTTCTCAACGAGCCCAGTGTGGTCGCGATCAACACGACGACCTCCGGCATCCTCGCCGTCGGAACCGACGCGAAGAGGATGATCGGCCGCACGCCGGGCAACGTGGTGGCGGTACGTCCCCTCAAGGACGGCGTCATCGCCGACTTCGAGACCACTGAGCGGATGCTGCGCTACTTCATCCAGAAGGTGCACCGCCGACGGCACTTCGCGAAGCCGCGGCTGGTGGTGTGCGTCCCGTCGGGCATCACCGGGGTGGAGCAGCGGGCCGTGAAGGACGCCGGCTACCAGGCTGGCGCCCGAAAGGTCTACATCATCGAGGAACCGATGGCGGCGGCGATCGGCGCGGGCCTCCCGGTGCACGAGCCGACCGGCAACATGGTCGTCGACATCGGCGGTGGCACGACCGAGGTCGCGGTCATCTCCCTGGGCGGAATCGTGACCAGCCAGTCGATCCGGACCGCCGGCGACGAGCTCGACACCGCGATCATCTCCTACGTCAAGAAGGCGCATTCGCTGATGCTCGGCGAGCGGACCGCCGAGGAGATCAAGATGGCGATCGGCTCCGCGCACAAGATCCCGGACGAGCCGAGCGCCGAGATCCGCGGGCGCGACCTGGTCACCGGCCTGCCCAAAACCATCGTGGTCACCGCGGAGGAGATCCGCAAGGCCATCGAGGAGCCGGTGAACGCGGTGATCGACGCGGTCAAGGTGACTCTCGACCGGTGCCCGCCGGAACTGTCCGGCGACATCATGGACCGCGGCATCGTCCTGACCGGTGGCGGCGCGCTGCTGCGCGGGCTGGACGAGCGGTTGCGGCACGAGACCGGCATGCCGATCCACATCGCGGAGAACCCGCTGCACTCGGTGGCGATGGGGTCGGGCAAGTGCGTGGAGGAGTTCGAGGCCCTGCAGCAGGTTCTGATCTCCGAACCGAAGCGCTGACGCCGCGGTGGGACGTGACACCAGGCGATCCCGGCTCGTCATCGCCGCCCTGCTCGTCCTCGCCTTCACGCTGATCACGCTCGACTACCGGACGGGCGACTCCGCCACCGGTGTCCGGGGTGCGCTGCACTCGGTGGTGGGCGGCGTGGAGAACGCGGTGACGACGGTGACCCGGCCGATCGGGCGCACGGTGTCGTCCCTGACCCACCCGAACCGTTACCACGACCGTGNCGACCGGCTCACCGAGGAGAACGCGCAGCTGCGCCGCCAGATCAACGACGACGCGGAGATCGAGCGGCTGGCCGGCGAACTCTCGAACCTGCGGCTGCTCGCGGACAAGGGGCAGTACGCCGTCGTCCCGGCGCGGGTCATCGCGGTCGGTGACGTCACCGGGATGGACTGGACCGTGACGATCAACGCCGGCCGCCGGGACGGGCTCGCCGTCGACAAGGTCGTCGTGAACGCCGCGGGCCTGGTGGGGTCGGTGGCCTCGGTGAGCGACAGCACCGCCGTCGTCAGGCTGATCTGCGATCCGACCAGCCGGATCGGGGCGCGGCTGGAGCGCACGCAGCTCCTCGGGGCCGTGGCCGGCGGCCAGGGGCCCTCGACTCTGTCCTTCACCCTCTACGACGCCTCTTACCAGGTAAAAGAGGGTGACCGATTGGTTACGTTTGGTAGTCTCGACTATGTGGCGGGAGTGCCGATCGGCGAGGTGACCAGGGTGGTGGACGTGGGGGGCCTCTCGCGTACCGCCGAGGTCCGCCCGTTCGTCTCGATCGGCACCCTCGACCTGGTCGGCGTGGTCGTGGGCGGTCCGGCGGCGGATCCCGGCGACCGGGTCCTCCCGCCCCGCCCGCTGGCGGACGCCGGCGGTCCCCAGCCCTCCCAGGGGCAGGGCCAGGCCGAGCAGCCGGCCCCGACCGGCGGCGTGCCCGCGCCGCAGGGCGGGGGGTGACGCGGAGTGTGGGACACCGGGGCCGCCGAGGAACAGTTGCAGCCGCGCGTCTTCACCGCCGCGGTCGTGCTCCTGCTGGTGGCCGTCGTCCTGCAGGTTTCCGTGGTGGCGCGGCTCGGCGCCCCGCTCGGTCGTCCGGACCTGGTGCTCGTGCTGCTGGCGACCGTGGCGTTGATCGAGGGCCCGCTGCTCGGGGCGCTTCTCGGGTTCACGGTGGGGCTGGTGGCCGACCTGCTGTCCACCCACGTGATCGGGCAGACGGCGCTCGTCCTGTGCCTGGTCGGGTACCTCGCGGGGCTGGTGATGAACGCGGCTGAGCGTTCGATCGCCGTGCCGCTGGCGGCGGTCGGGGCGGCGGCCGCGCTCGGTACCCTCGGCAACGCCGCCGCCACCGCCATCCTGGGCGATGCCGCTCTCACCGGCCCCCAGGCCCTGGTGCGGGCACTGGCCGCCGGCCTCTACGCCCTGCTGGTGACCCCGTTCCTCTTCCCGCTGGCCACGGCCGCCTCTCGCCGCCTGCACCGGGACCGGAGGCGGCTGTGACCGACCGGATGCGAATCCGGCTGCTCATCCTGCGGGTGCTCGTGCTGTCCCTGCTGGTGACGCTGGGCGCTCGGCTGTGGGTGCTGCAGATCCTGGACGGTGATCGGTACCGCCAGGTCGCGGAGACCAACCGGGTCCGCGAGGTGGTCACCCCGGCCACCCGCGGGATGATCGTCGACGACGAGGGGCANCCCCTCGTGCGTAACCGGACCTCCCTGGTCATCTCCGTCAACCGGTCGACCATCGACCGGCAGGCGGACAAGGGGCAGGCCGTACTCGACCGGCTGGCCAGCGTGATCGATACGCCGCGGGCCGAGCTTGAACAGCGGATCCGCTTCTGCTCGGCGACGGTGAAGGCGCCCTGCTGGAACGGCTCGCCCTACCAGCCGGTGCCGGTGGCCAAGGACGTCGCCCCCGCGCAGGCGCTCGCGGTGATCGAGCACCCCGACCGCTTCCCCGGTGTGACGGCGGACCTGCAGGCCGTCCGCGAGTACCCGAACGGCTCGCTCGCCGCCCATGAGCTGGGCTACCTGGCGCCCGTCTCCCAGGACCAGCTCGACGACCAGGGCAGTGAGAAGGGCTACCACCTCAACAGCCTGATCGGTGTGGCCGGTCTCGAGTACACCTACGACGACGAGCTGCGTGGCGCGGACGGGGTGGAGCGGCTGGAGGTCGACCGCTTCGGCCGGGTGGCCGGCACGGCCTCCACCACGCCGCCGGTCAGCGGCGACCATCTGGTGCTGAACCTCGACCTGGACGTCCAGCGCGCCGCCGAGCAGGCGCTGGCCCGGACGCTCGAGTCCCTCGGCGCAGGTGCGCGGACAGCGTCCGCCGTCGTGCTGAACGCCCGCACCGGTGGTGTGGTCGCGCTGGCCAGCCTGCCCTCCTACGACCCCTCGGTGTTCGTCGGTGGGATCTCCCAGAACGACTACGCGGCGCTGTCCGACCCGGCGAACGGGACCCCGCTGCTTTCGCGGGCGTACCAGGGGTCGGCCGCGGCGGGCTCGACGTTCAAGGTCGTCTCCACCGCGGTCGCGATGGAGAACATGGGTGCGACGGGCGACCAGAAGTTCGACTGCGCACCGACCCTGCAGGTCGGTGACCAGATCTTCCACAACTTCGACGGCTCCTCGGCCGGCCCGATCACGCTGCGCCAGTCGCTGGTCATCTCCTGTGACGTCGTCTTCGACAAGTTCGCCTATGACGCCTGGGTCGCCGACGGCGGCCTGCGCAACGGCCGCGGTCCCTACCCGGAGCCCAAGGAACACTTCGTCCGGATGGCCGAGGCCATGGGCTTCGGGCNCCGCACCGGGATCGACCTTCCCGGCGAGACCTCGGGGGCCGTGGTCGACCGCGAAGGCGCCCGGAAGATCTGGGAGCAGCTGAAGGACTCGTACTGCCGACGGGCGCAGAACGGGTACCCGGAGGAACCGGACCCGGTCAAGGCGGAGCGGTTCCGCAAGTACGCGGCCGAGGCCTGCGTCGACGGGTACCTGTACAACGCGGGTGCCGCCGTCCAGTTCTCCATCGGTCAGGGCCAGTACCTCTCCGTGAGCCCGCTGCAGCTCGCCTCCGCCTACGCGGCCATCGCCAACGGCGGGACCCTCTACAAGCCCACGCTCGCGAAGGCGACCGTCTCCCCGGACGGCACGGAAACAAAGCTGATCGAGCCGACGGTGACCGGCCGCCTGCCCGTCTCCGCGGAGAACCTCGCCTACATCCGGGACGGCCTGCGCGGGGTGACCACTGAGCCTGGCGGCACCGCGACCAGCGTGTTCGCCGACTGGCCCAGCGATCTGGTGCCCGTCGCGGGCAAGACCGGGACCGCCGAGGTGGAAGGCAAGGGCGACACCTCCTGGTTCGCCTCGTTCGCGCCCGCGAACGACCCCCAGTTCGTCGTCGTCGTGAGCATCCCGGAGTCCGGAACCGGGGCCGAGTACGCGGCACCGGTCGCCAAGGAGATCTACCAGGCGCTCTACGGTGTCGGCCAGCCGGCCGCCCTGCCCGGTGGCAGGCCACCGGCGGAACTGCCTGAGCTCGGCCGGAGTGGCACGTTCATCGGTGGCCCGGAGGTGACGTCGGACGCGCCGGGCCAGGGCGCCGCGGCGCAGCGGACCTCCCTGCAGGGCACGCCGAGTGAGGGCATGGAGCTTTCGCCCGGCCCGGAGTCGACGACGGTGTCCGGGGCCGTGACGACCGTGTCCGGATCGGCGCAGTCCGGCCGCCACGGCTGGGCCCTGGATCTCCGCGGTGACCGGACCGGTGGCGGTGACCGGACCGGTGGCGGTGACCGGACCGGTGGCGGTGGCCGTTCCCCGCCGTGACCGACACGCCGTACGAGCGCGCCACGACCAGTGTTCCGCGGCCAGAGCGTCGTGACCGGCACGTCACACACATGTCCGCGGCCCCCGCACACGAAGGTCGACACACGGAGGTCGACGCCGGACATCAGCCAGGGGAGGGGCGATGACGCAGGATCCCGGCCCCACCGCACTGCGCTCGTCCCCGGTGCTTGTCCGGGGCCGCATGGGGCAGCTGCGGGACCGCGCCTCCGGGCGGCACTCGCCGCTGCGGCGACTGGACTGGACGCTGCAGATCTGCGTGATCGCGCTCGCGCTGGTCGGTGCGCTGCTGGTCTGGTCCGCGACCCGGCAGCGGATGGAGGAGGCGGGCAGCGACCCGCAGACCTTCCTGAAACGACACCTGCTGAACCTGGTGATCGGCCTGGTGCTGGGGGCCGCGGCCACGGTCGTCGACTACCGGATACTGCGGGCGTACGCGCCCTTCGTGTACCTCGGCTCGCTGGTCGGGCTCATAGCGGTGCTCCTCGTCGGCACCACCGTCAACGGCGCCCACTCCTGGATCGTGCTGCCGGCCGGCTTCCAGCTTCAGCCGTCGGAGTTCGCGAAGGTCGCGCTCGTCGTGGGCGCCGCCATGATCCTGGGTGAGAAGCACGAGGACCGGCATACCGGGATCCGCCGCGGTGCGCCGGGTCATGGAGACGTCCTGCTCGTGCTGGGTCTCGCGGTCGTCCCGATGGGTCTGATCATGCTTCAGCCCGACTTCGGGACCGTCATGGTGCTCGTCTTCGTGACCCTCGGCATGCTCGCGGTGAGCGGCGCGCCCCGCCGCTGGGTACTGGGGCTGGTGCTCTGCGGAGTGCTGTTCGGTGCGGCGATCCTCCAGTTCCACCTGCTGAAGCCCTACCAGGAGGCCCGGCTCACCTCGTTCGTCTCGGAGAACAAGGCGGCGTCCTCCACCGGTTACAACGTCGACCAGGCGATGACCGCCATCGCGAACGGCGGCGTCCTGGGGCGGGGGCTGTTCGACGGGCAGCAGACCCAGGGCCAGTTCGTGCCCGAGCAGCAGACCGACTTCGTCTTCAGCGTCGCGGGGGAGGAGCTGGGGTATCTCGGCGCCGGGGGCGTGATCGTCCTGCTCGGTGTGGTGCTCTGGCGGGCGATCTCGATCGGGCTCGATTCCCAGGACTCGTTCGGCGCACTGATCGCGACGGGTGTGGTCTGCTGGTTCACCTTCCAGATCTTTGTCAACATCGGCATGTGTCTCGGCGTGATGCCGGTGACCGGGCTGCCGCTCACATTCCTCTCCTACGGCGGATCGTCGATGTTCGCGAACCTGATAGCGGTCGGGCTGCTGCAGAACGTCCGCCTGCGCTCGCGCTCCGATCCGTATGCGCTCTGAGGTTCCCGGCCGACCGTCCGCGGGCAGGCCGCCACCCGCGGACGGTCGGGCATCGGCCGGGTGCCGTAGGCTCGCGGGCATGCCCGGACAGTCGCTGTTCCCTCTCCTGGAGCCACTGCTCCCACGGGTCCGGAAGCCCGTCCAGTATGTGGGCGGCGAGGGGAACTCGGTCGTCAAACCCTGGGAGGGTGCCGCGGTCCGCTGGTGCCTGATGTATCCCGACGCCTATGAGGTCGGCATACCGAACCAGGGCGTCCAGATCCTGTACGAGATCCTGAACGAGCAGCCGGACGTACTCGCGGAGCGCACCTATTCGGTCTGGCCGGACCTCGAAGCGCTCATGCGTGAGAACGGCATCCCGCAGTTCACCGTGGACGGCCACCGGGCCGTCCACGAGTTCGACCTGTTCGGCATCAGCTTCTCCACCGAGCTCGGCTACACCAACATGCTCACCGCGCTGGACCTCGCCGGCATCCCGCTGCGTTCCGCCGACCGGGGTGACACCTCGCCGCTGGTCATCGTTGGCGGCCACGCGGCCTTCAACCCGGAGCCGATCGCGGACTTCGTCGACGCGGTCGTCCTCGGCGACGGCGAGCAGGCCGTCCTGCGCATCACCGAGGCCACCCGCGCGTGGAAGGCCGCGGGTTCGCCCGGCGGCCGGTCCGAGCTGCTGCACCGCCTCGCCCGCCTCGGGCTCGTGTACGTGCCGGCGTTCTTCGACGTGAGCTACCGGGCTGACGGCCGGATCCGGGCCGTGACGCCGAACCGGGACGACATTCCGGCCCGGCCGGCCAAGCACACGCTGACCGACCTCGACTCGTGGCCGTACCCGAAGGCCCCGCTCGTGCCGCTGGCGGAATCCGTCCATGAGCGGATGAGCGTGGAGATCTTCCGCGGCTGTACGCGCGGGTGCCGTTTCTGCCAGGCCGGGATGATCACCAGGCCGGTGCGGGAACGCAACATCGCCACGGTCGGCGCGATGGTCGACGCGGGGCTGGCGGCCTCGGGCTTCTCCGAAGTCGGCCTGCTGTCGCTGTCCAGCGCGGACCACAGCGAGATCGGCGAGATGGCCAAGGAGCTGGCCGACCGTTACGAGGGCACCAACACCTCGCTGAGCCTGCCGTCGACGAGGGTGGACGCGTTCAACGTCACCCTGGCCAACGAGTTCTCCCGCAACGGCCGGCGCAGCGGGCTCACCTTCGCGCCCGAAGGCGGCTCGGAGCGGCTGCGCAAGGTCATCAACAAGACGGTCAGCGCGGAGGACCTGGTGCGCACGGTCAGCACCGCCTACGCGCACGGCTGGCGGCAGGTGAAGCTCTACTTCATGTGCGGTCTGCCGACCGAGACCGACGAGGACGTCCTGGAGATCGCCGACCTCGCCCGCGAGGTCATCCGCGCGGGCCGGCGGGCCAGCGGCCACCGCGACATCCGCTGCACCGTGTCGATCGGCGGCTTCGTGCCCAAGTCACACACGCCGTTCCAGTGGGCGGCGCAGGCGTCCCACGAGGTGACCGACCATCGCCTGAAGCTGCTGCGCGACACGGTTCGCGCCGACCGCGAGGTGGGCCGGGCGGTCGGTTTCCGCTACCACGACGGGCGCCCGGGCATCATCGAGGGCCTNCTGGCCCGCGGTGACCGCCGGGTCGGCAGGGTGATCGAGCGGGTGTGGCGCGAGGGCGGCCGGTTCGACGGCTGGAGCGAGTACTTCTCCTTCGCCCGCTGGGAGGCCGCCTGCGCGGCGGAGCTCGGCCCGCTCGGTGTGTCGCTGGACTGGTTCACCACCCGCGAGCGCGACGAGCGCGAGGTCCTGCCCTGGGACCATCTCGACTCCGGGCTGGACCGCGACTGGTTGTGGGCCGACTGGCAGGAGGCGCTGCGGGAGACCGAGCTGGACGACTGCCGCTGGACGCCCTGCTACGACTGCGGTGTCTGCCCGACGATGGGCACCGCGAACGAGATCGGTCCCACCGGGCGCAGCCTGCTTCCGGTGGTCTCCGTGGCCGCGGCACGTGGCTCGTCAGCCTGAGGGGCCGCCACCGCCGCCGGTGGTAGCCCGTATCCGTGTCCGGTTCGCCAAGCGAGGGAGGCTGCGCTTCCTCTCACACCGGGACATCGCCCGAGCCTTCGAGCGTGCCCTGCGCCGGGCCCGGCTGCCCGTCGCGCTCTCCGCGGGCTTCAGCCCGCACCCGCGGCTGTCGTGGGTCGGTGCCGCGCCCACCGGGGCGGCCAGCGAGGCGGAGTACGTCGAGATCGCGTTCTCCGCGCCGGTGATTCCGGAACAGGTGCGGGAGGCGTTGGACGCGGCGCTGCCGCCTGGTCTCGACGTGGTTCGCTGCGCCAGCGCCGAGGGCCGGCCGCTTCCCGACCGGATCGACGCGTCCCGCTGGCAGGTGCGACTACCTGGGGTGTCGAAAGCGCAACTTGAAGTGGCCATTCCCGCGCTGATGGCGCGGGACTCGCTCACCGTGGAACGAGTGATCAAGGACGGCCGTCGCGAGATCGACGTTCGCGGAGCCGTGGTCTGGGCCGTTTGCCGTGCAGAGAACGACACCTGTGCGATACTGGACGTGGTCGTACGGCACACGACGCCCGCCGTTCGACCCGACGACGTGCTGACCGCCCTATCCGCGGTTGCCGTTCTCAGCGTTCCGGTACCGCCCGAGCCAACACGACTCGAACAGGGCCGACTGCTTGAGGACGGAACGCTGGCGGACCCGCTGGCGCCGGACCGCGATGAGGCTGCCCGGCCGGTGAGTCGACTCGAAGCGTGATGAGGGCGTCGCAGGATTGCCGGCGGGTAACTGCCGGACCGAGACAGTGGCTTCTGCGCGGTCGCGACTGCTGACACAGCGCGCCCGGGAGCCCGAGAGGCTTCATAACCCGTGCCCGACGACGACCAGATCACCGAAGAGCAGACCGCATCCGAGTCCGCCACCGCGCGGCCGACACGTCGGCGGCGCGCCGCCGGCCGACCCGCTGGCCCTCCGCCGGCGGGTGCCGAGCCAGGAGCTGGCGCCGAGGGAGGCTTGAGCAGCTCCGAACCGGCTGTGACAGCGGTGCCCGCCGCGACGGCGGTTCCGCCAGCGGTGCCGGTCACGGCCGCCGTGCCGGTCACGGCAGCGGCCGCGGCGTCTCCAGTCGTGACCGAGGCCGCGGAGGAATCCGCTGCCGCCAAGCCGACGCGGCGTGCCGCGTCCACCCGGCCGCGGCGCGCGTCCCGAGCGGCCAGCGAGGCCCTGCCGGGCCCGGAGGCGACCACGGAGCCGGCCCCAGCGGTCACACCTGTTCCCTCCACCGGGGCAACCGCGGCAACCGAGCCAGCGCCGCCCGCGGCGCCGGTGCCTCCCGCCGAGGTCGTACCGCCCGCGGCGGACGCTGTCGCGGAGAAGCCGGTGCGGCCGCGTCGTCGCGCCGCCCGGGCTTCCGGGACCGCCAAGGCCACCACCGCCGAACCGCCGTCGACCACCGAACCCCCGTCGACCACCGAGCCCGCAGTCGGTGTCCGGGAGGTGGCCGTTGCCGCGGCTCCGGTCGAGAGCCACACTCCGTCCGGAGCACCCGCAGACACTACGGATCAGAGCGTGGCCGCCCCCGCGGCGACCAGGCCGCGCCGCACCCGCGCTCGTCGGGCGGCCACGAAGGTCGAGCCGGTCGTGGGCGACGAGCCGGTCGTGGGCGAAGAGGGCTCGGCGAGTGGTGCGCAGGAGCCCCCGGCCCCCGCGCCGGTAGCCGTTGCCGAGCCGGCCGGCCGCGACGCGGCGTCCGGTGACCTCGCCGCGATCTCGGGGCCGGCAACCGAGAACGCCCTGGACGCCACGGCGACGCCTGACGGCGAAGCCGAGGCAACCGCTGGAACCGAGGCCGCGGCGGAAACCGAGGCGGTCGCGGAAACCGGCGCCGTGGCAGCCACGGAGGCGGTCACGGAAGCCGAGACGGTCACGGACGCCGAGACGGTCACGGAGGCCGAGACGGTCACGGAGGCCGAGGGCGTGTCCACGGCCGGTGCCGAAGCCGGTCCGGCGCCGCAGGCCCCCGGTACCGAAGGCGATCGTCCGGCGCGCTCGACGCGGCGGCGTACGCGGGCCGTCACGCCGACCTGGACCAGTGGGGCCGAGCCGGCGAGCGTCGCACCGGCGTCGCGGCCCGCGGCCCGCCGCCCGGTGGCGATGATCATGTTCCAGCAGCCTGAGCCAGCCGCTCTCGACCAGTGGACCCGCCCCCGGCGAGGCCAGGCCGAGGGCGTGCGGTCCGATGGTCTCGGCGCCGACGCGCCGCGCACCGCTGATCTCGGTGACGACACCGCCGCCGACGAGGACGAGCTCACGGCCGGTCTCGACGAGGGCTCGGACACCGGCGCCTCGGCCGGCGGCCGGGACGAGTTCGCGGCCGGCTCCTCCGCGGAGACGGACGCGGACGGCGACGCCGATCTGGACGCGGACGCCGACGAGACCGGTCCCGGTGGGACCCGCCGCCGCCGCCGCGGCCGCCGCGGCCGCGGCCGGGCCAGGGGCGAGGACGAGTTCACCGGTATCTCCGAGGACGACGGCGGCGAGGTCGAGGCGCTCGACCGCGAGCTCGAATCCCCCGCGGAGGAGCCCGAGAGCAGGCCTGGCAGGCGCCGCACGCGCCGTGCCGGGGCACGGGAGCCCTTCGGTGAGGCGACCGACGGCGACAGCGACCTCGACGCCGATCGGGACGCCTCCGCCGAGGAGGACACGGACGACGACGGCGGCGAGATCGAGGACGGTGCGGAGGACTCCGCCGAGGACGGCACGGAGGAGGACCGCGTAGGCGGTTCCCGCCGCCGCCGGCGGCGGCGGCGGCGTTCCGGCACCACTGCCGACGGGGCGCCCACGCCCGACGACCCGCCGAACACCGTCGTGCACGTGCGTGAGACCCGCAAGGATGACGACCTCGTCCGCGGGGTGAGCGGTTCGACTCGGCTGGAGGCCAAGCGCCAGCGCCGCCGTGAGGGTCGCGACATCGGTCGCCGCCGGGTTCCGATCGTCACCGAGGCCGAGTTCCTGGCCCGGCGTGAGTCGGTCGAGCGGCGGATGATCGTCCGGCAGAACGGGGACCGCACCCAGATCGCGGTGCTTGAGGACGGCGTGCTGGTCGAGCACTTCGTCACCCGGGCGAGCTCGGCCTCGTACGCGGGCAACGTCTACCTCGGCCGGGTGCAGAACGTCCTGGCCAGCATGGAGGCGGCCTTCGTCGACATCGGCAAGGGCCGCAACGCCGTCCTGTACGCGGGCGAGGTCAACTACGACGCCTCGGGCCTCGACGGCCGCCCCCGCAAGATCGAGCAGGTGCTGAAGTCCGGCCAGTCGGTGCTCGTCCAGGTCTCGAAGGACCCGATCGGGCACAAGGGCGCCCGGCTGACGAGCCAGGTCAGCCTGCCGGGCCGCTACCTGGTCTACGTCCCCGACGGCCAGAACGCGGGTATCAGCCGCAAGCTGCCGGACACGGAGCGGGCCAGGCTCAAGAGCATTCTCAAGAAGATCACTCCGGAGAACGGCGGCGTGATCGTCCGGACCGCGGCCGAAGGCGCGAGCGAGGCGGAGCTGGAACGCGACGTCGAGCGGCTCGTCGCGCAGTGGGAGGACATCCAGCGCAAGGCGCAGAAGGCCAGCGCGCCGTCACTGCTCTACGGCGAGCCCGACCTGGTGGTCCGGGTCATCCGCGACATCTTCAACGAGGACTTCACCGAGCTCGTCGTCCAGGGCGCCAACGAGGCCGCGACGGTCGAGGAGTATGTCGACACCGTGGCTCCCGACCTGCGGGACCGGGTGCGCCGCTACGTCGGCACCGGGGATGTCTTCGCGGAGTACCGGGTGGACGAGCAGCTCTCGAAGGCGCTGGACCGCAAGGTCTGGCTGCCCTCGGGTGGTTCGCTGGTGATCGACCGGACCGAGGCGATGACGGTCGTCGACGTCAACACCGGGAAGTTCACCGGCAAGGGTGGCAACCTGGAGGAGACGGTCACCAAGAACAACCTGGAGGCGGCGGAGGAGATCGTCCGCCAGCTCCGGCTGCGTGACATCGGTGGCATCATCGTGATCGACTTCATCGACATGGTGCTGGAGAGCAACCGAGAGCTGGTGCTGCGCCGGCTCACCGAGTGCCTCGGCCGGGACCGCACCCGTCACCAGGTCGCGGAGGTGACCAGCCTCGGCCTCGTCCAGATGACCCGTAAGCGGGTGGGCCAGGGCCTCCTGGAGGCATACAGCGAGCCATGCGCGCACTGCANCGGGCGGGGCGTGACGATCCATCTGGACGCCGGCCACGCCACCCCGCCGGCGCCGCCCGTCGCCGCGTCCCCCGCGGCGGTGGCACAGCCCGCGGGTGCCCCCGGCCGCCGCGCGCGGTCGGCGACGAAACCGGCAGGTCCGGCTCTGGCTCCCGCCGCGCAGGTCGGGATCTCCGACGGCGGCCCGGCGGCGCTCGGCGGCCCTGACGGAAGTGCGATCGGTGCCGGGGGCGCAGACGGCTCCGGTGCCGGCGGCGAGCCGCCGGCCGCGGCGAACGGCCTTGCTCCGCAGGCCGACGGCGTGACCAGCCCTGACGTGGCTCCCTCGGCCGCCGGCCGCATCAGCTCGGTGACCGCCGCCGCGGTGACCGGGCCGGGTCGGATCGACACCCCTGAGGCGGGTGGCACCACCGAGACGGGTGGTACCGGGAGCGCGGTGTTCGCCAACCATGACGATCCGGACAGCGTTCTGCAGACCGAGGCGAGCGATGCCGGCCCCGTCGCGGGGGCGGAAAAGCCCGCGCGTGCTCGGCGGCGGCGGGCCTCGCGGCCGGTCTCGAAGCCGGCGGAGACGCTCCAGCCGTCCGAGGTGGCCGGGAGCTGAGCAGGTGCCTGGGCGTGTTCCGGCCCGGCTGGTGACTGGCCGGAACGGAACACGCCCGGGAGGACCGGGCGGGGGCCGGGTGGCCTCGGGGGTGGACGGATCCCCTGGCCTCGAAACCCAGCCTCGAAACCCAGGCGGGTTGGAACCCCAGGACCTCAGGTCAGGTTGGAGATGTTCCGACCGACGGCTGCCGGGGTCGTCCGGACGAACCCGTGGCAGGTGCGCTGGCGCACGAGTTCGTCCAGCGTCGCGCGGGAGCGCCGCAGTGCTCCGTCCAGCGCCTGGCGGGCCCGCGGCTCGTCACCCATCTGCAGGGCGTAGGAGGCGACGACCAGCGTCTGGACCAGATCGTCCTGTTCGGACAGGGGGTCGGCCATCCGCATGGAGCCGGGTGTGCCCGCCGCGGCGGTCGCCGCCGGCCTGCGGGGGACAGCCGCGGACGAGGACGGGACCGGCGGAACCGGCGGGAACGGCGGGAACGGGGTGGCGGGCACCTCGGGGGACAGCGTGCCTGGAGGCGTGCTGTCCGCGTCGCTGGTCAGCTCGCGGCCGTGCGCCGCGAGCCAGGTGGCCGCGATCGCGGTCAGCAGCGCCCACCCGGCCCGGGCCCAGGCCGGGGGGTCGAGCAGGTCGTCGAAGGTCAGTTCCGCGGTGACCAGCGCGATGAGGATGACGAGGGCGGCGGTGGCCGCGGGGGTGCTCCGGCCCGGGTGCCCCATCCGCGTTGCGGTACGCAGGCGGCCGGCCGGGCCCGCACCGGTGGGGGCGGCGGCCGCGAGCAGCGGGAGGCTGGCGACGACGAGGGCTGCGACGGTGGCCCCGCCCGCCACCCACGTCACGTACTGCCAGGTCACCGGATCGCCCCCTAGGTGGAGAGTTGCCCCGGCCTGCTTCGGCCGCGTTTGCTGCACGGCTCCGCGGTGCGGTGCGTAGCCGGCCGCTGGAGAACCCCACATGCTCGCCGCGGCTATCGGGTCCGGCCATGGCCCGTCCGGGTCATAGCCAGGATGACCCTGTCGGTGCCTGTCTATCGCCCGTGTCCGCTTCTCAGGTTGCCTTCCTGTGTCCTCCCATCGTTCCCGGGTTGGGCTGTGGTTCGCTGGGACGCTTCTTCCTGACCCCGTGCCGGACCCCGCGCGGACGACGAAGTTCCCATCGGGCACGGGGCCTGTCTCACCCCCGCGCGGATGACCTGTAAGGTGGACGGACACGGGACAGTCGCGTGCTCGCGATGTCGCGCCGTCCAACAGGCGCGGTGTCAGCACCATCGGGGCGGTCTGGCGCCGGGATGCTCTGAACAGTCCGCCTTTGGCGGGTGGTCAGAGGCCCGGAGAGTCGGGCCTCAGGGTGGTCTGACGCGGGCGCCGACCACGTGGGCAGACGTGACGGGCCGCCAGAGCGGTCCATGCGGGATCCAACAGCAGGGAGATCTGGTGTACGCGGTCGTTGCCAGCGGCGGCAAGCAGCACAGGGTCGCCGTCGGCGATGTGGTCGACGTCGAGCTCCTCTCCGGTGAGCCGGGCGCGGCCGTGAACCTACCGGCAGTGCTTCTGGTCGACGGTGAGTCGGTCACCCACGACGCTGACGCGCTCGCGTCCGTCGAGGTGACAGCTGAGGTCGTCGGTGTCGTGAAGGGTCCGAAGATTCGGATTCACAAGTTCAAGAACAAGACCGGCTATCACAAGCGTCAGGGGCATCGCCAGAAGTACACGCGCCTGAAGGTGACCGGGATCGAGACGGGGAAGGCCTGACGAGATGGCGCATAAGAAAGGCGCGAGTTCCTCGCGCAACGGCCGTGACTCGAACGCGCAGAGGCTGGGCGTCAAGCGTTTCGGCGGGCAGCTCGTCAAGGCCGGCGAGATCATCGTCCGTCAGCGGGGCACCCACTTCCACCCCGGTGACCTGGTCGGCCGCGGCGGCGACGACACGCTGTTCGCCCTCGCCCCCGGCCACGTCGAGTTCGGCCGTCGGCGCGGGCGCCGGGTCGTGAACATCGTTCGCAGTGAGCAGGGCGGCAGCGCCGAGAAGGTTGCGGTCAACGCCTGACCGGTGAGTGTCACGCAGTTGGTGACGCCGTAGTTTGTTGATGTTCACAGGGCGCCGCGTGAGCCATCCCTGAACCCGAGGGGGCGGCTACGCGGCGCTCTCGTGTGTTCCCCGCCCGCGGGCGCGGAGGACGGAGAGGTGGCCGATCATGGCGTCGTTCGTCGACCGGGTGGTTCTGCATGCCGCCGCCGGCGACGGCGGCCACGGTTGCAGCTCGATCCACCGCGAGAAGTTCAAGCCGCTGGGCGGTCCGGACGGTGGCAACGGCGGCCGCGGCGGGGACGTCCTGCTGCGGGTCGACCATGGGGTGACCACGCTCCTGGACTTCCATTTCCACCCGCACCAGAAGGCTGGCAGCGGGCGTCCCGGCCAGGGGTCGAACCGGCACGGCGCGGACGGCGACGATCTCGTCCTGGCGGTGCCGGACGGGACCGTCGTGCTCTCGCCGGACGGCGAGGAGATCGTCGACCTGGTCGGTGTGGGCAGTACCTACGTCCTCGCGCGTGGTGGCCGTGGTGGGCGGGGGAACGCGGCGCTGGCCTCGTCCCGCCGCAAGGCGCCCGGGTTCGCCGAGCTGGGGGAGCCCGGGGAGCACCTCGACGCCGTCCTGGAACTCAAGAGCGTCGCGGACGTCGCGCTCGTCGGATTCCCCAGCGCGGGGAAGTCCTCGCTGGTCGCGGTGCTCAGCGCCGCCCGCCCCAAGATCGCGGACTACCCGTTCACGACCCTGGTTCCGAACCTGGGAGTCGTTCAGGCCGGCGACCACCCGCCCTACACCGTCGCGGACGTCCCGGGGCTGATCCCGGGGGCCAGTGAGGGCCGCGGCCTGGGGCTGGAGTTCCTGCGCCACATCGAGCGCTGCTCGGTGATCGTCCACGTGCTCGACTGCGCCACCCTGGAGCCCGGTCGTGACCCGCTGACCGACCTGGACGTCATCGAGGCGGAGCTCGCCGCCTACCCGGCCGACCTGTCGGACCGTCCTCGCCTCGTCGTCCTGAACAAGATCGACGTGCCGGACGCCGCCGATCTCGCCGAGCTGGTCACGGCGGAGATCCAGGCCCGCGGGCTGGCTGTCTTCCCGATCAGCACGGCGAGCCGCGACGGCGTGCGGGCGCTGTCACTCGCCCTCGCCGAGCAGGTCGCGAGCCTGCGCGCGGCGGCGCCCAGCCTCAGTGCCACCCGGGTCGTTCTACGCCCGCGGGCCGTGGACGAACCGGACTTCACGGTGCGCCCGCAGGGCGACGGGTTCGTCGTCGGGGGGACGAAGCCGCTGCGGTGGGTTCGCCAGACCGACTTCACGAACGAGGAGGCCATCGGTTACCTGGCGGACCGACTGGCGCGGCTCGGTGTCGAGAAGGAACTGGCGCGGCAGGGGGCGGTGCCCGGGGTGGAGGTCACGATAGGCGAGGTGACCTTCGACTGGGAGCCGACCCTGTCCGGGCGCCAGGCCCTCCTCATCGAGGGTGCCGTCGGAGCGGATGGCGAGGACGGTGACGGGTACGGCCCGGCCCGGATCGCCGCGCCGACGATCGCGACGGTCGGTGGGTCCGGCGGCATGCCCGGCACCCGCACGGCCGCCCGCGCCGGCGCCGCCGCCCCCGCGGCCGCGGCGGCCGACCTCCCGCTCGGCCCGCGCGGCACCGACCTGCGGCTTCGGACGTCCAGGCGGCCGACCAGGGCGGAGCGGGCCCGCCGCCGGGGCGATCACCTCGATCACTTCGACGGTGACGCGACCGGCGACGCGGGTGAGGAGCGTGGCTAGGCGGTGGTGGTTCGTCCCTTCGTCACCGACGCGGCCCGCATCGTCGTCAAGGTCGGCTCCTCCTCGCTGACGACCGCCGCCGGCGGGCTCGACTCCGCTCGGGTGGAGGCGCTGGTGGCCGCCGTCGCGGGCAGGGCCGCGTCGCCCCACGGAGCGGATGACGGCCCCCACGCCCGGGACGCCGGTTTGGTCCTCGTCTCGTCGGGGGCGATCGCCGCCGGGCTCGCGCCCCTCGGCCTTTCCCGGCGGCCCCGGGACCTGGCCACTCTGCAGGCCGCGGCGAGTGTCGGCCAGAGTTCGCTCGTCCACTGCTACGCCGACGCGTTCGGCCGGGCCGGCCACCGGGTCGGCCAGGTGCTGCTGACCGCGACCGACGTGACCCGGCGCACCCACTACCGCAACGCGCGCACCACGCTGGAACGGCTGCTCGCCCTGGGCGTGGTGCCGATCGTGAACGAGAACGACGCCGTCGCCACCCAGGAGATCCGCTTCGGGGACAACGACCGGCTGGCCGCGATCGTCTCCCATCTCGTGTCCGCCGACCTGCTCGTCCTGCTGTCGGATGTCGACGGCGTCTACGAGTCGAATCCGCGGCTGGGCCCGGCGGCCATGGTGCGGGATGTCCGTTCCGACGCGGATCTCGAGGGCCTCTCCGCCCGGGGCACGGGCACGGCCGGCGTCGGGGTCGGCGGCATGGCGACGAAGATCGACGCGGCGCGGATGGCGGCGGCCGGCGGTGTCACGACCATCGTGACCTCGGCCGCGCTCGCCGCCGCGGCGCTGGCCGGCGAGGACGTCGGGACGGTGTTCCACCCGACGGGTCCGCGGCCGTCGTCACGCCTGCTGTGGCTGGCGTACGCGACGGCCCCCGAAGGCCGGCTCTATCTGGACGAGGGCGCGGTGTCCGCGGTGGTCGACCGGCGGGCCTCACTGCTGCCGGCCGGTGTGACCCGGGTCGAGGGTGACTTCTCCGCGGGCGATCCGGTCGACCTGGTGGATCCGCGGGGCCGGCCGGTGGCGCGCGGTCTGGTCGAGTTCGACTCGGTCGAGCTGCCCGGTATGCTCGGCCGCTCGACGATGGATCTGGCCGCGGAGCGCGGCCCGTCCTACGAGCGGGAGCTCGTCCACCGGGACGACCTGGTGCTGCTGTCCGCCCGGCGCTGACCCCGGGGCCGCGGACCGCGGCCGGGTGACGAGTTGCCCGGGTCCGCGGTCCGCGGCGCGATACGCCGGTAGCCTCGACGTCGGCGGCGCATGGCCGCACCTCGACGCGGGGCCAGCTTCCCGTCGGATGTCGCGGACTTCTCGGAAGGAATGCGGTCATGAACACCTCGGCGGAGGACGTCCGAGCCAGTGCGGTGCGAGCCCGGCGGGCCGCCGGCCTGCTCGCCCCGCTGCCGCGGGCGACGAAGGACGCAGCCCTGCTCGGCATGGCCACGGCGCTGATCGACCGGGCCGCCGAGATCCTCGCCGCGAACGAGGTCGACACCACCGCGGCGCGGGCGGCCGGCACATCCGACGCGCTGGTCGATCGGCTCACGCTGACCCCGGCGCGGATCGAGGCCATGGCCGGCGGGCTGCGCCAGGTGGCGGGGCTCGACGATCCCGTCGGCGAGATCGTCCGCGGCCGGGTGCTCGCCAACGGGCTGGAGCTGCGGCAGGTCCGGGTGCCGCTGGGCGTCGTCGGGATCATCTACGAGGCGCGGCCCAACGTCACGGTCGACGCGGCCGGGCTGTGCGTCAAGAGCGGCAACGCGGCGCTGCTGCGCGGCAGCGCCTCCGCGCTGCACTCCAACCGGGTGCTGGTCGACGTCCTGCGGGGCGCCGCCGAGGCGGCCGGGCTGCCCGCCGATGCCGTTCAGCTCGTCCCGGGGGCTGATCACGAGTCGGTGAAGCACCTGATGCGGCTGCGTGGGCTGGTCGACGTGCTCATCCCGCGCGGCGGCGCCGGCCTGATCCGCACCGTCGTCGAGGAGTCGACGGTGCCCGTCATCGAGACCGGCGTCGGCAACTGCCACGTCTACGTGGACGCCGACGCCGACCTGGACGTCGCACTGGCCGTCACGGTGAACGCGAAGACCCAGAAGGTCTCGGTGTGCAACTCCGCCGAGACGCTGCTCGTGCACGCCGGGATCGCCGCGGAGTTCCTGCCGCGGGTGCTTGCCGCGCTGGGCGAGGCGGGGGTCACCGTGCACGGTGATGAGACCGTCCGCGCCGTCGACCCCTCGGCGGTCCCGGCCACCGACGAGGACTGGGCGACGGAGTACCTGTCGCTGGACATGGCGGTCGGTGTCGTCAACTCGCTCGACGACGCGATCGAGCACATCCGGCGCTGGAGCAGCGGCCACACCGAGGCGATCGTCACCCGCTCGCTGGCGGCGAGCCGCCGTTTCATCGCCGCCTGCGACAGCGCCGCGGTGATGGTCAACGCCTCGACCCGTTTCACCGACGGTGAGCGGTTCGGGATGGGCGCGGAGATCGGCATCTCCACCCAGAAGCTGCACGCGCGCGGGCCGATGGGGCTCACCGAGCTGACCTCGACGACGTGGGTCGGTATCGGGGACGGCCACCTGGTGTAGGCGGTGGCGGGGCGCCCGCCGCCGGTGACAAGGATGTTTCCGCTGGTGACGGGCCTGTCGCCGGCCGGTGAGCAGGTGGCCCGTGGGTGCGGTTCGCGGCCCTGGGAAAGTCCGTCATCCCTCGTCAATCCGTCATGTGCCGCCGACCACTGGCACTATGGAAGGTGGTAGTAGCACCAGGCACCGGACCGGAAGGTGGCCATGTCGTCGCAGGGATACGCGTTCGCTGACGTCGCGGATGTGCGGGAGCGGCTCCGGGAGACGGGTTACCTCGCCGACGAGGCGATCGCCACCACGGTCTTCCTCGCGGACCGGCTGGGTAAGCCGTTGCTCGTCGAAGGCCCGGCCGGTGTCGGCAAGACCGAGCTGGCAAAGGCGCTGACCAGTGCCGTCGGCGCCGAGCTGATAAGGCTCCAGTGCTACGAGGGGCTCGACGAGGCCCGCGCGCTCTACGAGTGGAACTACAAGAAGCAGCTGCTGCGGATCCAGGCCGGCGCGGGTGCGGGTGCCGAGGGCACGGCGGAGGAGTCGTCCGGCTCGGCGGCGTGGCGCCAGACGCACGACGACATCTTCAGCGAGGAGTTCCTGCTCTCCCGCCCGCTGCTCACCGCGATCCGGCGGGACTCCCCGACGGTGCTGCTGATCGACGAGACGGACAAGGCCGACGTCGAGGTCGAGGGCCTGCTGCTGGAGGTGCTGTCCGACTTCCAGGTCACGATCCCCGAGCTGGGAACGTTGAAGGCGACCCGCCGCCCGTTCGTCATCCTCACCTCGAACGCGACGCGGGAGCTTTCCGAGGCGCTCAAGCGGCGCTGCCTCTACCTCAACCTCGACTACCCGTCGGCGGCCCGGGAGAAGGAGATCGTCCTGTCCCGCGTCCCCGAGCTCGGGGAGCGGATGGCCGAGTCGCTGGTGCGGATCGTGCGCTCGCTGCGGGCGATGGAGCTGAAGAAGGCGCCGTCGATCGCCGAGACGATCGACTGGGGCCAGACGGTCCTCGCCCTTGGTTTCGACACCATGGACGACGCCGCCGTCACCTCGACCCTCGGTGTGGTCCTCAAGCACGCCAGCGACCAGGCGCGCGCCATCAGCCAGCTCAAGCTCGGCGCCAACTGACGGTGCCAGCCCCCGGTCCGGCGTCGCCGCGCTCCGGGGTGGTGCGGCGCCGGGCGCTGTAGGACCAGGACCGGAGGTCCCGATGAACCTGCTCGACCGCACCGTGGCGTTCACCGCCGCCCTGCGCCGCGCGAACGTCCCGGTGAGCACCGCCGAGACGGTGGACGCCGTGCGCGCGGTCGGCGCCGTCGGGTGGGCCGACCGGGAGGCGGTACGGGCCGCGTTCGCCGCCACGATGTGCAAGCGGCCGCTGTACCGGAACGCGTTCGACTCGCTGTTCGACCTCTACTTCCCACCGCGGATCGGTGACGGTGTCACGCTGGCCGACTCCGGCGGCGGCTCCGGCTTCCCGCAGCAGTCCGACGGCGTCGACGGCGCCGACGGGGAGGCACCCGAGCTCACGCCCAAGGAGCTCGAGGCGCTGCGCCGCGCCATGCGGGACCAGCTGCGTGACGCCCTGCTCGACGGGGACGACGACAAGCTGCGAGACCTGGCCCGCCGCTCGGTGAGCGCGTTCGGGGCGTCCCAGAACGGCCCGGGCCAACGCAGCTATTTCATCTACCGGGTACTGCGGGCGATGTCGCCGGACACGCTCATCGCCGACCTGCTCGCCTCGATGCTCGGCGAGGAGGAACGCGGCGGGCTCGGCGAGCGGGTCGCCCGCCAGACGATCGCCGATCGGATCAAGGCGTTCGAGGACATGGTGTCCTCCGAGGTGCGGCGGCGGATGGCGGAGGAGCGCGGGATCGAGGCGGTCGAGCGTTCGGCGGTCAAGCCGCTCGCCGATCAGGTCGACTTCCTGCGCGCCTCCCAGCGCGATCTCATCGAGCTGCGCCGTCAGGTCTATCCGCTGGCCNGGAGGCTGGCGACCAGGCTCACCGCGAAGCGGCGGCTCGGCCGGTCCGGCCGGCTGGACTTCCGGCGCACGGTGCGCGCCTCGCTGGCCACCGGCGGCGTGCCGATGGAGACGAAGCACAAGCCGCACAAGCCACACAAGCCGGAACTGGTCGTCCTGTGCGACGTGTCGGGATCGGTGTCCTCCTTCGCGCACTTCACGCTCATGCTCACCCACGCCCTGCGCGAGCAGTTCTCCAAGGTGCGCGCCTTCGCGTTCATCGACACGACCGATGAGGTCACCCGCTTCCTGCGGGGCCTCGACCTGGGCGACATGATGGCCCGGATCGCCTCCGAGGCCGACCTGGTCTGGTTCGACGGCCACAGCGACTACGGCCACGCCATCGACGTGTTCGCCGAGAAGTACCCGGACGCCGTCGGCCCGCGGACGTCCCTGCTGATCCTCGGCGACGCGCGCAACAACTACCGCGCCACCTCGGCCGCGGTTTTCCGCCGACTGTGCGGGCAGGCCCGGCACTCCTACTGGCTGAACCCGGAGCCGCGCAGCTACTGGGGGTCCGGCGACTCGGCCACCGGCGCCTACGCCGACTTCGTCGACGAGATGGTCGAGTGCCGCAACGTCGAGCAGCTCCAGCACTTCATCGAGCGGCTCCTGCCCACCTGATCCGGTAACCGTTCCGGGAGCGTCCCCCGACAGGGCTCCGCGGCAGGGCGGAGAAAGTTCTCTCTCCNGGCGAACCGAGCACGCCCCGGCTGCGTCAAACCCCTCCGACGGCGACGCGGAGTGCGTCTGCCGCCTCATCCACCGGTGACCGGGCGCGGGCTGGCCGCGGGGTCGCCATGGAGGCCAGACGGAGGGGTGCCGCCAGTGGCAACCACGACCACGCCCGCATCGACCACGCCCGCATCGACCACGCCGGCCTCGCCTGGGTCGGCTGGACCGATGGCGCCGCCGCCGCACAGCGGCGCGATCGGCCCAGGGCCGAGACCTTCGGGGCCGGCAGCCGCGGCGCCCTGGGGGAGCGGACCGGCCCCGGCGGCGCGACCTGGTCCGGAGCACCGCCCGGCAGGGGCGGGGGTGAACAGCCGTCCGGCCTGGGCGGCTCCGGACCGCCGGGCTGCCCGGACCGCCTGGGCTGAGGGCCTGCCTTCCGGCCGTCGCCGGCTGCTCCTGCTCGGCGGCGTGATCATGTTGGCGGTACTGGTCGGCGGCGCTGCCCTCGGCCTCCTCGGGGAGGCACTGGACGACAACGCGTCCGACGCCGGGGCCACCGCGTCCGCTCCGGCTGCCATCCCCGTCGACCCCGTCGACCCCGTCGACCCCGCGGACTCCGGGAGCTCGACCGGATCGAGGGGTACGGACAGCTCCACCGCCGAGTCGGCCGCCGCGGCGCCGCCGTCGGACATGCGGGTCCTCCCTGACAGCTCCCGTAGCGGTGTCGTCGCGCCGGGCCGGGAATCGTCCGGGACGAGTGTGCCGTCGGGCCCCGGTGGCCAGGCGGCGCGGCCCGACGGCGTGCAGCCCCGCATCGTCCGCGACGGTACGACCGCCCTGAGCGTGCCGGCGGGTGAGGTGGACAAGGCCGTCCAGGCGCTGTCGGCGAAGGCGGACAGCCTGCGGGGGTATGTCGAGTCCAGCGAGGTCAGCGGAACTCCGTCCACCACGGACGACGCCCATCAGTACGCCACGGTGACCCTCCGGGTGCCCACGGCGTCGTTCGACGCGCTGCGCACCGGTCTGGATCAGCTCGGCACCGTGTCATCGTCCACGACGTCCTCGCGGGATGTCACCGGTGAGTACGTCGACCTGGAGGCGCGCAAGCGCGCGCTGGAGTCGTCCCGCGGCGCCTACCTGACGCTGCTGTCGAAGGCGACCACGGTGGGGGAGACCCTCTCGGTGCAGCAGGCGATCGACGGGGTGCAGATCCAGATCGAGCAGATCGAGGGCCAGCGCATGGTGCTCGCCGACGCCAGCGATCTCGCCACCCTGACCGTGCGCGTCACCGAGGCCGGTGCGCAGCCGAAACCCGAGCCGGGTGACGACCCCTCCGGGCTGGCGGAGGCGGCGCGGAAGTCCTGGCACCGATTCGTCAACGGCATCGAGGGCCTCGTCGCGCTGCTCGGCCCGCTGGCGCTGCTCGGTCTCGTCGCGGGTGCCGGCTATGTGATCTTCAGAATCGTCCGTCGGCTGCGCCGCGGCACCACGGCCGCCTCGCCGGCCGCGTCACCGGCACCGCCGGCCGTGTCACCGAGCGCGTCGCCGGCCCCGCCGGAGGGGCCGGCAGCCGGGTCCGGTTCGTAGCCAGATGTGAAGGACGTGCCCTGCCCCGTGCGGCCTACCCGCGGGCCAGGGCGGCGTCCACGATGCTCTGGGCCTCGGTCAACACGGCAGTGAGGTGCTCGGGGCCGCGGAAGCTCTCCGCGTAGATCTTGTAGACGTCCTCGGTCCCGGACGGGCGCGCGGCGAACCAGGCATCCGCCGTCGCGACCTTCACGCCCCCGATCGCCGCCCCGTTGCCCGGCGCGGACGACATCGCGGCCGTGACCGCGCCGCCGGCCAGCGTCGTCGCGCCGAGACCCTGCGGGGTCAGGGCCGAGAGGACCTTCTTCTGGGCCGGCGTGGCCGGGGCGTCGACGCGCCGGTAGGCCGGGGCGCCGAAGCGTTCCGTCAGCTCGGCGTAGAGCCGCCCAGGGTCCCGGCCCGTCACGGCGGTCATCTCGGCGGCGAGCAGGCAGGCGATGATGCCGTCCTTGTCCGTCGTCCACACCCCGCCGGAACGGCGCAGGAAGGAGGCGCCCGCGCTTTCCTCGCCGCCGAAGCCGAGCGAGCTGTCCGCGAGCCCGTCGACGAACCACTTGAACCCGACCGGAACCTCGTACAGCCGGCGCCCGAGATCGGCCGCGACCCGGTCGATCATTCCCGAGCTCACCAGCGTCTTGCCGACCGCGGCCGCGGCGGGCCAGTCCGGCCGGTGCGCGAACAGGTAGGCGATCGCGGCCGCGAGGTAGTGGTTCGGGTTGAGCAGGCCGGCGCCGGGGGTGACGATGCCGTGCCGGTCGGCGTCCGCGTCGTTCGCGAGGGCCACGTCGAAGGAACCGGCCAGCCGCAGCAGCGAAGCCATCGCGTAGGGCGAGGACGGGTCCATTCGGATCTTGCCGTCCCAGTCCANGGTCATGAAGCCGAACGTCGGGTCGACCGAGGTGTTGACCACCTCGATGTCCAGTTTGTGCCGTTCCGCGATCTCCTGCCAGTAGCGGACGCTCGCGCCGCCGAGCGGGTCGACCCCGATGCGGACCCCGGCCGCGCGAATCGCGTCGAGGTCGACGACGTTCGGCAGGTCCGCGACGTAGGCGCCGACGAAGTCGTGCACGGTGGCCGCCGCCAGCGCCTCGCGGTGGGGAACCCGGGCGACCCCGGCCAGGCCTGCCGCCAGCAGTGCGTTCGCCCGGGCCTGGATGGCGCCGGTGGCCGCGGTGTCGGCGGGCCCGCCGTGCGGCGGGTTGTACTTGAAACCCCCGTCGGCCGGCGGGTTGTGCGACGGGGTCACGACGATGCCGTCCGCCAGGCCGCCCGCCAGCCCGCCCGACCCGCCCGCCCGACCCGCCCCGCCGGTGCCGCTCCCGCCGCCGCGGCGGTTGTGGGCGAGGATGGCGTGCGAGATCACCGGGGTCGGTGTGGCTTCACCCGTGGGGGCGATGCGTACGTCCACCCCGTTCGCGACCAGCACCTCCAGCGCGCTCGCCAGCGCCGGCGCGGAGAGCGCGTGCGTGTCGACCCCGATGAACAGCGGGCCGTTCGTCCCCGCGGCCGACCGGTACTCGCAGATCGCCTGGGTGGTGGCCAGGATGTGATCCGCGTTGAAGGAGGCGCGCAGTGCGCTGCCGCGGTGCCCGGAGGTGCCGAAGGCCACCCGCTGGGCCGGGTCCGCCGGGTCGGGATGCACCTCGTGGTAGGCGGTGAGCAGCGCGGCCGGGTCGATGAGCTCGTCGGGAGCGGCGGGTTGCCCCGCGCGCGGGCTGTTCGGCATGGGCGGGCTCCATGGGACGGTGATCGGCTCCCCGGCCAGCCTAGTACCGGCGCCCGCCATGGTCCGTCCCGCGGACGGCGTCCGTCCGCGGGACGGCGTCCCGGAGTGACGCAGGCCATTGCGCCGGCGGTGCGGATGACCGGGCATGTGACTTGGCAACGGGGTTAGGGTCCCCACGTGCGACTGGGCGTGATGGGCGGGACGTTCGATCCAGTGCACAACGGGCACCTTGTCGCGGCCAGCGAGGTCGCGGCGCTGTTCGATCTGGACGAGGTGGTCTTCGTCCCGAGCGGGCGGCCGTGGCAGAAGGCCGACCGGGAGGTCTCGGCCGCCGAGGACCGCTATCTGATGACCTTCCTCGCGACGGCGGAGAACCCGCAGTTCACCGTCAGCCGCATCGACATCGAGCGCAGCGGCCCGACCTACACCATCGACACGCTGCGCCACCTGCGCCGGCTGCGCCCGGACGCCGAGCTGTTCTTCATCACCGGCGCCGACGCCCTCGCGCAGATCCTCACCTGGCGTGATCACACCGAGCTGTTCGGCCTCGCCCACTTCATCGGGGTGACCCGGCCGGGCTACCACCTGCGCCGTCATGCCAGCCTGCCCGACGAGTCGGTCAGCCTCCTGGAGGTGCCGGCACTGGCGATCTCCTCGTCCGACATCCGGCAGCGGGTCGCCCGGGCGGCGCCGATCTGGTATCTGACCCCGGACGGTGTCGTCCGTTACATCGTGAAGCGGGGGCTGTACGACCCGGGCTCCGTCCCCTCGGCGTTCACCGCGGGCGCCAGGAGGCCGGGAACCGGGGAACATTCGGCCTGATGACCGCAAACGCGGTCGCCGATTCGCGTCAGGCTGTGTCACGCTGGACGTGGTCACCCGAACCGCGGGTGGCCGGCGCACCCCCGCGGGGTGTCCCGCCCGGCGATGTCGAGGCCGGCGGGGCGGATCCGCGGTCGCGCGGACGTGGACCCCGCAGGAGACCGAAAAGCGTGACCGCTTCCCCCCGAGCCACCGAGCTCGCCCTCACCGCCGCCCAGGCCGCTGCCGACAAGATCGGGCAGGACATTCTCGTCCTCGACGTCAGCGAGCGACTCACGATCACCGACTGTTTCGTCATCGCGTCGGCCGACAACGAGCGGCAGGTCAAGGGGATCGTCGACGAGATCGAGGAGCGGCTGCGGGCACTGGGCGCGAAGCCGCTGCGCCGCGAGGGCGAGCGGGACGGCCGCTGGGTCCTGCTCGACTTCGCCGACATCGTCGTGCACGTCCAGCGGGCGGAGGAGCGCACCTACTACAGCCTGGAGCGGCTGTGGAAGGACTGCCCGGTCATCCCGTTCACCGACGCGGACGCCGCCGCCGTCGCGGACGCCGCTGTCGGGGTCGGCGCGGCGCAGCCGCGGTGAGGCTGCTTCTCTGGCGGCACGGGCGGACGTCCTGGAACGACAGGGGCCGCTTCCAGGGGCATGCGGACCCGCCCCTCGACGACACGGGGCGCCGGCAGGCGGCGACAGTCGGCCCGGTGATCGCGGCGTTGCGGCCGGAGCTTGTGGTCTCCTCGGATCTGGTGCGATGCCGGGAGACCGCTGCCAGCATCGGGTTGCCCGTGCGCGCCGACGCCCGGCTGCGGGAGATCGACCTGGGTGGGTGGTCCGGTCTCACCGGGTCTGAGGCCGCCGCCCGGTTCCCCGAGGAGGACGCCGCCTGGCGCCGCGGCGAGGACGTCCGCCGCGGCGGTGGCGAGACGTACGGGGAGGTCGCCGAGCGGGCCTTCGCCGTCCTTGACGAGATCATTGCCGAGGGGCTGCCGGTCTACCCTTCCGGGCTCGTGGTCTTCGTGCTGCACGGCGGTACGGCGCGCGCGCTCATCGGGCGGGCGCTGGGTGTCCCGCCGGCGAACTGGTGGGTGTTCGGCCCGCTGGGCAACTGCCGGTGGTCCCTGCTCCGTCGGGAGCACGGCGGTTTCCGCCTGTCGGAACACAACGGCGGCCCCCTCGCCACGGCCGTCCCGGTGCCTGATAAGGTCGTCAGCATCGGGTCGGGGGGCACTGCTCCTCTCCCGCCCGCGGAGGCGATCCTGCCGACGCAGGAGGGGCCGACAGCAGGTGATACGGAACCTGTAGACTTGCGAGCGCAGCCGGCGAGTGGCTGAACAAGCAAGAGCGGATTCCGGTAAGCTAAGATAGAAGCAACGCAAACTTAATACGGGGCTGTGGCGCAGTCTGGTAGCGCATCACACTGGCAGTGTGAGGGTCAGGGGTTCGAATCCCCTCAGCTCCACCCAATTTTCGAGAGTTCCGGCGGCATGGCATAGCCAGCCACGGATGAGCAGCGCGGTGTTCTTTCAGCGGCTGCCGGCTATGAATCTGGATGTTCATTTGGTCGCGGCTGTCCCGGCTGGCTCGTAGCGGCGCCCACGGGCGTCGTCATCCGAATGGCCTCGAGGGGCGTCACCGTATCGGAACCCGCCGCCAGAGGGCTTGCTCCGGCGTGCGGCCATGCGGCCGCATGGCCGCGCCGTCGGGTCCGGCTTGGCGAGCGCCGCCGTGGCGAGTTCGCGCCTGCCTCAGCCGTCTTCCGGAAACACTGCGAGGTTTTCCAGGAGTTCGGGCGTCCTGTCGGTTTGTCGGGTATCCGACAGGTGGAAACGCCTTGGTTCTACAGCGGAGTGGCAGTCGGCGTGGCGCCAGGGGCCATCTCTGAATACGCTGTCAAGACCAACCGGCCGCGGCCGGTGACGGCACGCGGGGCTGTGTACTCGCGTCGCCGAAGGTTATGGCCAGGCCCCAGTCGGGGACGTTTCCCGGGTACCGGGCGGGATGCCGGGTGCAGACCACTCGAGGCTGTCGTGTATACGTCACCCGCCGGTTGGCCGTGGTGGCCTTCAGTCGGATTCCTTCGGCTTCTGCCCAGGTCCCGGCCCTTCTAATGGCACCGCTGCTCCAGCGGTGGCGGAGCAGCGGTCGGATGCGCCGCTCATCGCAGATGCACGTGCGTTCTCGCTTTCGGTCACGCTGCGTTCTCATAATTCGTTGCGTACACAAAGAGGCTCACTCGTCTCCGAGGGCCTGCCCGGCCATTCCCCGCTGTCCGCAGTCCACGGCGTGCCGGGTCTGGAAGCCCATAGTACGGAGCTCCGACGTCGCCCCAGCACGTCACGGCCTGTCCTCGATTGTGTGATCGTCGCCGGCGTTCCGGGTGCGCCGCTCTCGGTGGCGGAGGTTTCCCGCACGATACGGAGAGTTAATAGCAGGCGGTCCGGGAGGCGGCGCCGTGACCCGTTCGGCAGGCCCGCGGTTCAGCTCAATGCCGCTGATCCGCCGTTGCGTCACCAAGGGGTGCTTGGTACTGTGGCGGCGCGGATGGCGGAAATCTTCGCTTTTGCCGGGCCAGGCCCGGGCGGGCCGGTGTGNAACTCGTCCGAGTCGCAACAAACAATGCAGATCTGCCGTGAAGGCCTGCCCGTCATCCCTGTGCTGAAGACTTGTGCGCTCAATCATCGTCCTTTTACGTTCGCCGGTGTTGTTTCTGCTGGCCGTGAATCGGGACACGGGTGTCAGGAGGGCTGCCGAATTGCATGCGTACATGAACAGGCGTATGGCGCTGAAAGCCGCTGGTCTGGGCACGGTTGGATTTGCGGTCGGCGCCGGCGCGTTCGGAGGTGCCGCGTCTGCCGCCGGACCGGCGTCGGCCGGAGAACTGGCGAGGGTACTCGGGTCGAAGGTCCTGTTGCCNGGAGACCCGGGCTATGATGCCGAGCGCGCTGCCTTCAACACCTTCATCCAGCATCACCCCAGGGCCATTGTCCTCGCGGAGAACGCGCGGGACGCCGCGGTCGCCGTTCGGATCGGTGCCGGGCTGGGCCTGCCCATCGCGGTGCAGGCGACCGGGCACGGTATCGGCGTCCCCGCCGACGGGGCGTTGCTGATCAACCTTCGGAAGCTGACCGGCGTCACCGTCGATCAGCGTCGGCGGACCGCGCGGATCAACGGTGGCGTGCCCTGGCGGGACGTGCTGACGGCGGCGGCCCCGCTCGGCCTGCTCCCGCCGGTCGGCTCGACCTCGCACGTGGGCGCCACCGGCTACACGACCGGCGGCGGGGTGCCGATCCTCGGTCGGACCAGCGGGTACGCGGCGGACCAGGTGCGCTCGATCGAGCTGGTCACCCCGGACGGCAGGCCGCGTTCCCTCTCCCCGGACCATGAACCAGACCTGTTCTGGGCGGTCCGCGGCGGCAAGAGCAACTTCGGGGTCGTGACCTCGTTCGAGATCGGCCTGCTGCCTGTCGCCACGGTGTACGGCGGCAGCCTGGCCTTCCCCGCCGAGTCGGTCGAGCGCGCCTACCAGGCCTACGCCGCCTGGACGTCGACGGTCTCCGACCGGATGACCTCGGTGGCCACCTTCCTCCGCTACCCCGACCTGCCGCAGATCCCGCCGGACCGGCGCGGCAGGCTGTGGCTGCTGATCGAGATCGTGTATGTCGGTTCCGAGACGGACGGCGCCGCCGAGCTCGGTCCGCTGAGGGCGCTGGGCCCGACCACCGACACCGTCGCTCCCGTCCCGGCGGCACAGCTCGACACCGTCTTCAACGTGCCGACGACGCCCGGGATCACGGTCTCCGCGACCGGGCTCATCAGGAGTCTGGACGCTGGCGGCGTCGCCTCGGTGCTGCGGGCGGTCGGTCCCGGTGTCGTGCTGCCCGCGGGGTTCGTCGAGATCCGGCACCTGGGCGGCGGATTCGGGCGCAGACCGCGGACACCCAGCGCGATCGGGCACCGGGACGCGGGTTTCCTGGTGTTTCTCAGCAACACCGTGCCCGATCCGGCGCTCGTCGAACCGGTCGTGCAGCGTCAGCAGGCGCTGCTGACCGAGCTCGGCCCGTTGCTCACCGGGGGGCGGGTCCCGAGTTTTCTGGGTCCCTTCGAGACCAGCGCGCAGGCCGTGCGCAGCGCGTACGACCCGGCGGACTGGACCCGCCTGCTCGCTCTCAAGCGCAGGCACGACCCGGACAACCTGTTCCGGATCAACCACAACATCCGCTGACGGACGGCCGCTGGCCGCCGCCCTGTCTCCCGCGGCCCAGGCAGCCCTCCCTTGGTGCGAAAGAGCAGTACCGGAAAGCCGCTCCTCCCAGCACTACGGAGATCAATTATGATGGGGAACCAGTTGCGGATCAGGCTACTGGGCCCACTCGAAGTGAGTTACGTTCCGACGATGGCCGGTGAGCTGAACCTCAGGGTGACCGCGACCAAACTCAGGCAGGTGCTGGCGATGCTGGCGGTCAACGCCAACGCGACGGTGAGCACCGAACAACTCATCGACGAGCTCTGGCCCTACGGCCCGCCCAGCACCGTGAAGACAATCGTCCAGACGTACGTCTACCAGCTCCGCAAGATCTTCGCTGACAATGTGCCCCGCCCGCGGGTGACGGACGTTCTCGTCACCCGGCCCGGCGGCTATGCCATGGCGGTACCGCGGGAGAACATCGACATCTTCCTGTTCCAGAACCTCGTGCAGTGCGGCCGGGACGCACTGGGGGCGGGTCGGGCCGCCGCCGCCGCCGACCTGCTGCGCGCCGCCCTGGATGAATGGCGCGGCCCGGTCCCGGGTGACATCTCCGCCGGCCCGTACCTGCGCGGGCTCTACGTTTACCTGGAGGAGCAGCGGCTGGAAGCCGTGTCGCTGCGCATCGAGGCCGACCTCGCGAACAACCGGCATCGGGAGATCGTCGGCGAGCTGCGGTCGCTGGTGGCAAAGCACCACCTGCACGAATGGTTCCACATCCGGTTGATGCAGGCACTGCACCGTTCGGGCCGCCGCGGTGAGGCACTCGCCGCCTATCGGCGGCTGCGGTGCATTCTCGACGACGAGCTCGGCCTGGAGCCGTCACCGGAGGCACAGCGACTCCAACAGGAGATCCTCGTCAGCCACTGAAAGGCGGCCTCGACACCCGTCGGCGCGGCGTCACGGCACCCGTCGAGCGCCGGTATAGCGCGGATGGAGCGCGGGTGGAGCGCGGTTCGAGTGGGCGTAGAGGGCCACCCACTAGCTTTTTCGACAACGCGGATCAGGCCGGTAGATCCTGATCGGTGCTGTGTGGAAGCAGTGGGAGGAAGGTCGTTCGAATGAATGGCATCGAGACTTTCGGTGGAACCTCGTGANCNGTCGCGTCGTCATCACCGGAATGGGGGTCCGGGCACCCGGGGCGCCGGGCAGGGAGCCGTTCTGGGAGCTGTTGTCCGCGGGCCGGACGGCGACCCGGCGGATTTCCTTCTTCGACCCCTCGCCCTACCGGTCCCAGGTAGCGGCGGAGGTGGATTTCGATGCCGCGGCGGAAGGGCTGAGCCCGCGGGAGATCCGCCGGATGGACCGGGCGACCCAGTTCGCGGTGGTCTGTGCCCGGGAGGCGGTGGCGGACAGCGGCATCAGCGCGGAAACCGTCCCGCCGCACCGGATCGGGGTGAGCTTCGGCAGCGCCGTCGCGGCCGCGACCAGCCTCGAACGGGAGTACCTGGTGCTGTCCGACTCGGGCCGGCGTTGGGAGATGTCGCCGGATCACCTCTCGCCCCACATGTTCGACCACATGGTGCCGAGCGTGATGCCGGCGGAGGTCGCCTGGGCAGTCGGCGCGGAGGGCCCGGTCGCCATGATCTCGGACGGCTGTACCTCCGGCCTGGATTCGGTGGGCCACGCGGTCGCGCTGATCCGTGAGAACAGCGCCGACGTCATGATCGCGGGCGCGTCGGACACCCCGATCACGCCGATCGTCGTGGCCTGCTTCGACGCGATCAGGGCGACCACGACCTACAACGACGATCCCGCGCACGCCTCCCGGCCCTTCGACGCCACCCGCAACGGCTTCGTTCTCGCCGAGGGCGCCGCCATGTTCGTGCTGGAGGAGCGGACCGCCGCCGAGCGGCGCGGCGCCCGCATCTACGCGGAGGTCGGCGGGTTCGCGACCCGGTGCAACGCGCACCACATGACCGGCCTCAGGGCCGACGGGAGGGAACTGGCCGAGGCGATCCGGGCCGCTCTCGACCAGGCCCGGCTGGACCCCGGCCGGGTGGACTACATCAACGCACACGGTTCGGGAACCAAGCAGAACGACCGGCACGAGACCGCGGCCTTCAAACGAAGCCTCGGCGAGCACGCCTACCGGACCCCGGTCAGCTCGATCAAGTCCATGGTCGGCCACTCGCTTGGCGCCATCGGCTCGGTGGAGATCGCCGCGTCGCTGCTCGCCATGGAGCACCAGACGGTGCCACCGACCGCGAACCTCCAGGTGACGGACCCCGAATGTGATCTGGACTATGTGCCGAAAGAGGCCCGGGAGCACCCGACGGACACCGTATTGACCGTGGGCAGCGGCTTCGGTGGTTTCCAGAGCGCCATGGTCCTGACCCGGCCGAGGAAGGCCGCCGCATGACCGGCGGCGCCGTGATCACCGGGCTGGGAGTCATCGCGCCGAACGCGGTGGGCGTGGCGGACTACTGGGAGGCCACAGTCGACGGACGGAACGGCATCGAAGAACTCGACAGGTTCGACACCTCGGGCTACCCGGCACGGCTCGCCGGCCTGGTGGACGGCTTCGATCCGGCCGATCACCTGCCCAGCAGGCTGCTGGCGCAGACGGATATCTCGACCCGGTTCGCGCTCGCCGCCGCTCGCTTCGCGCTCGACGACGCGGGGGTCGACCCGGCCAGGATGACCGACTACGACATGGGGGTCGTCACCGCGAACGCCTGCGGCGGCTTCGAGTTCACCCACCGCGAGTTCCGGAAACTGTGGTCGCAGGGGCCGGAGCACGTCAGCGTGTATGAGTCCTTCGCCTGGTTCTACGCGGTCAACACCGGACAGATCTCCATCCGTCATGGCATGCGCGGCCCGTCCTGTGCGCTCGTCGCCGAGCAGGCCGGCGGGCTCGACGCGGTCGGACAAGCCCGGCGCTCGGTCCGGGACGGCCTGCCGCTGGTGGTGACCGGCGGTGTCGATTCGGCGTTCGACCCGTGGGGATGGCTGTCCCATCTGGCGAGCGGCCGGGTCAGCCGCGACCGCTCCGCCTGCCGGGCCTACCGGCCCTTCGACCAGCACGCGGCCGGTTACCTGCCGGGCGAGGGGGGTGCCATGTGCGTGCTGGAGGACGCGGCGGCGGCACAGGCCCGGGGCGCCCGCGTCTACGGCCAGGTCGCCGGGTACGCCGCCACTTTCGACCCCGCGCCGGACACCGGACGTCCGCCGGCCCTGGGGCGGGCCGTCGAACTCGCTCTGGCGGACGCCGGCATCGCACCCGGCGAGGTCGACGTCGTGTTCGCCGACGCGGCGGGGGTGCCCGAGCTCGACCGGGCCGAGGCCGCCGCGTTGCGACGCGTCTTCGGTGCCCGCGGAGTGCCGGTGACCGCTCCGAAGGCGCTGACCGGGCGGCTGTTCTCCGGCGGCGNGGTGCTCGACGTCGTCGCCGCGCTGCTGTGCATCCGCCAGAACCTGATTCCGTCGACCTTCGGCACCGAGTCGGTGCCGGCCGAGTACGGCCTCGACCTGGTGCTCGGTGAGCCCCGCCCGGCGCGGGTGGACACCGCCCTCGTCGTCGCCCGCGGCCGCTGGGGCTTCAACGCGGCCCTCGTCATCCGTGACTTCCAGAACGGGAGCTGACCATGAACACGACGATGACCATCGACGAGCTGCGCGAGATCCTGGTGGCCTGCGCCGGCGGTGGTGACGACGAGGACGGCCTCCGCGGCGACATCTCGGACGTCACCTTCGAGGAGCTCGGGTACGACTCACTGGCCCTGATCGAGACGGCGGCCCGGCTGCGGCTGGACCACGACGTGGTCGTTCCCGACGAGGAGATCGCCCAGCTGCGCACACCGCGGGATCTCCTCGACCGGATCAACAGTCAGATCGGGGTCTAGCCATGGCCAGGACCCTGACCCATCGCCAGGTGGTGGCGGCGCCGGCCGACGAGGTGTACCGCCTCCTCGCCGACGTGACCGTGTGGCCGGTCGTGTTCGGCCCGAGCGTGCACGCCCGGCACTTCCACCGGACCGCGCGGGACGAACGCTTCCAGCTCTGGGCACTGGTGGCGGGCCGTGTCAGTACCTGGGTCTCCCGGCGGGAGCTCGACCCGGCCGGGCGCCGCATCACCTTCCGGCAGGAGCGGAGCGAGCCACCGGTGGCCGGTATGGCCGGCAGCTGGTCGCTGCGTCCGGTGGGCGCCGACCGCACCGAAGTCAGGTTGGACCACACGTTCTCCGTCACGGATGCCGCGACCCTGGAAACGATCAGTGCCGCGGTGGACCGCAACAGCACCGAGGAGCTGGCCGCGCTCGGCCGGTTCGCCGAGCTTGGTCATCCGGTCGACCAGCTGGTGGACAGCTTCTCCGACNCCGTCGTCCTCGACCGCCGGCTCGCGGACGTCTACGACTTCGTCTACCGGGGCGACCTCTGGGCCGAGCGGCTGCCGCACGTCGCCCGGGCCGAGATGACCGAGGAGGAGCCGGGCATCCAGCATCTGGAGATGGACACGGTCACCGCCGACGGGGCCGCGCACACCACCCGCTCGGTCCGGGTCTGCCAGCAGAACCGGAGCATCGCCTACAAGCAGCTCCTGCCACCCCGCATGCTGCTCGGTCACAGCGGCGAGTGGACGTTCACGCAGCGCGGGGACGGGGTCGAGGTGACAGCGACCCACACCGTCGCGATCGACCCGGGTGCCGCCAGGGAGGTGTTGGGGGAGTCCAGCACGCCGGCCGACGCGCGTGCCCACCTGCGCCGGGCGCTGGGGGGTAACGGGCGGGCCACCCTGGCCCAGGCCGGCAGGTTCGTCGGCTCGCGGAACGCCTCGGGCGGGTAGCGCATCCGGTGGCCGAGATGGTCACCCACGACCTGCCGCGCAGCGCGTGGGGCCGGCCGTCCGAGTGCGGCCGGCCGGCCCCACGCCCGGTCAGACGCGCCGCCAGGTCATCACCACGTGCCGCGTCGTTCCGTCGAGGTGCCTGCGCAGGGTCAGGAGACCGTCGCTCAGGCTGGCCTCTCGGACCTGCCGGGTGTTGACGACCCGGGGATGCGAGCCGATGAGGACCTGGTGGACCACCTCGCGGCCGCGAACCAGCCACTGGCCCGAGTATCCGAGGTAGTCGTCGGTCGACCCCAGATAGCTGGCTGGCGGGGAGCCGGAACGGGCTGGGCCGGCGGCGGGACCGGTTCGCATCATGCTGGCCGCCATGAAGCCGTCCGGGCCGTAGATCAGTATCCCGTCCGCTCCGTCACCGAGCGGGCCCTCGCTGGTGGAGCCGTCGTCGTCGAGATAGAAGTGGGCGATGAGTCGCCAGCTGCCGACGAGGTCCTTTTCCGCGAGCATGTGTGCTCCTGACATGCCGAATCCGATGCGGACGGGGCCCGGTAGGCCGGACTTTCTCAGTAGTTACCGAGCCCGCCGCAGACGTTGAGCGCCTGCGCCGTCACCGCCGCGGCACCCGGGGAGATCAGGTACTGAACCATGGCCGCAACCTCGGACGGCTCGACGTACCGGCCGATGGGAACGCGCGCGGTGATGCGTGAGTGGGTCTCATCGACGTCGACTCCCCACAGTGCGGAGTAGTGCTCACGCACCTGCTCGGCCATGGGCGTCTCCACGAAACCGGGGCACACCGCGTTGACGGTGATCCCCGTTTTGGCGAGTTCCAGGCCCAGCGCCTTCGTGAAGCCCACGACGCCGTGCTTGGAGGCGGAGTACGGCGAGGCGTGCACGACTCCCTGCTTCCCGCCGGTGGAGGCGATGTTGATGATCCGTCCGCGGGCCCGCTCGGCCATGCCGCCGGTGGTGAGGACCTCCTTGGTGACGCGGAAGACGCTGGTCAAATTCGTGTCGATGACCTCGCACCACAGGTCGTCGGTAATGGCGACCGTCTCGCCGCCACCCGGGCGGCCGGCGTTGTTCACCAGGATGTCGACGGGGCCGAACCGGTCGACGGCGCGCCGGACGAACTCCCGGATCTCCTCCGGGGAACGGACGTCGCAGCTGTGACCGTCAACAGTGAGGCCCTGGTCCTGAAGATCCTTGACGGTCGCCGCCAGGACGTCGGCCCGCCGTGCGCACAGGAACACCGCGATGTCGTTCCGGGCCAGGGCCGCGGCGATCTCCAGGCCGATGCCGCTGGTGGCGCCGGTAACGAGTGCGACCTGCTGGGTTTCGGTCATGATGGTCAATGTCCCATCTGTCGAAGCCGATCAGAAATCGACTGGTCGGGCAGGGTGGACCTCTTGTCGGGCACGGTGCCAGGGCTTCCTAGAGATCGACTCAAGGCCCGTTGGTGGTGGTGCGCGGGATCCCGGAAAGGGAATTCTCCCGAGATGGTCAGGCGTGGCATCGGGGAATTCCCCCGTGCAGCTCCACCATGGCGGCGAAAAGATCGTTGACGGCGGAGAGGCCTTCGTGTTCCTCACCGCGGAACTCGTGGTAGGCGCGATACAGATTCGGTGCCAGCCGCTCGCTGTCCAGCAGGCCCTTGAACTCGCCGAGGTCGGCGTCCCGAGCGGCCTGCAGCGGCGGCACCCCCTCGGCCAGGCCCGCCCGCGCCAGGTCGGCGAGCCAGGTCAGGTACCGCTCGCTGGCGTCGAGAAGCTCCGGCCCGCCGACCGGTCCGTGACCCGGGACGATCGTCGCCGCGTCGAACTCGCGCAGGCGGGTCAGTGCGTCCCGCAGGCCACCGACTGATCCGGTCAGGACGAACGGCGTCACTCCCGACATGACCAGATCGCCCGCGAACAGCACCCGCTGGCGGGGCAGCCAGGCGACCGTGTCGCAGCCACTGTGGGCCGGGCCGAACGAGTGCAGTTCGACGTCGTGCTCGCCGACGCGCAGGTTCACCGGCCCGCTGAAGGTCAGCTCCGGGAGGACCAGCTCGATGTCACCCCAGGTGACCTGGGGCCACAGCGTGGTCAGGTGCAGGCCGGCCGCCTCCGCCTCCTGTCTGGTCCGCTCGTGCCCGATCACGAGAGCCTCCGGGAAGACGAAGTTCCCGAACGTGTGGTCGCCGTGCGAGTGGGTGTTGACGATCGTTCCCGGCAGGGTGAGGTGCTCGATGAGCCNGCGCAGCAGTCTGGCCCGCGCCTCGGTCGGAGCGGTGTCCACGAGGAGGGACCTGCGCGCCCCCGCCACGAGGCCGGCGTTGTTCAGGCACCAGCCCCCGTTGGGCTGAAGAAACACGTGGACGCCGTCGGCCACCTCTTCGATGCGTGGTTCGCCAGTGAATGTCGGCATACCGCAACCGTCGTGGCTGGCACTCGAGGGCCGCTCTAGGGCCGATGTCGTCAACGGGACGCCCGGTTTCCGGCCCCGCCCGCGGCGCGTGACCCGCGTTTGACCGTGGCTCGAGCGGTCGTCCGCAGAATCGGTTACCGGCAGCCGAGACCTGGGAGAGAACTATGACCAGCGCACCCGTCCGGTTCGACCCGGCCACCGTGTACCCACGGGTCCAGCAGTTCTACGCCGCGCAGATGCAGCGCCTCGACGCCCGGGACCTCACCGGTTATGCGGACACCTTCACGGTGGACGCCGAGTTCGCGCACACGCCGGGGCGGCCGCCGGCGCGCACCCGGGCCGGCATCGTCGCGGATTTGGTGGACTTCCACCGGAAGTTCGAGGACGACCCCATGCAGCGCCGGCACCTGGTCAGCATGATCAATATCAGCCCGCGGGACGGCGGCGGTCTTACGTCGACCGCCTACTGCCTGGTCGTGAAGATCCGGCCGGGCAGCGAGCCGGTTCTCGTGAGCTGCGTGCTGCACGACGTGCTCTTCGAGACCGAGGGTGAACTGCTCACCCACTCCCGCCAGGTCACCTACGACTGAGATCTCCCGGTGCGAATGCCGGTCAGCACAAGCTCGAGGTGACGGCGCCAGTCGGATGTGCGGCTGGGCCGGAAGTACATCGTGGACATGATGCCGCAGGCCAGGACGGGGAAGTCCGCGGCCGTGAGGTCGGGGCGGAGCTGGCCTGCGGCGACCGCCCGGTCGATGATGCGGGCGATGATCTCGGCGAACTGTGCCTTCTGCTGCTCGATGCCCTCCCAGCGCAGGTCGTTGGAGCCGAGCATCGCGAGCTGAAACGCGGCGTCGCCGTCCGCGGCCTCCAGGTAGCTGCGCAGGACCGTCTCGAAGGCCACCCCGGGGTCGTCGATGTGCTCGGCCGCGGAGGCCAGGTGCGCCATCTCCTGGAAGCGTTCCCGGACCACCGCGGTGAGCAGGTCGCGCTTACCCGGAAAATGGCGGTACAGCGTGCCCAGCCCGAGCCCGCTGTGCGCGGCGATCTCCTCCATCTGGACGTCGTTGCCGTGGCGGGCGAAAAGCTCGCCGGCGCTGGCGAGAATGCGTTCGCGGTTGCGGCGGGCGTCGGCACGTAGGGGCCGCTCGGTCTCCGGCACGGCGTATCCCCTCCGGCCTGGTGTCTGGGTAACCGGAAGTCTAGTTTCCGGAGCGCCGGCTCCCGGGGCGCGGGAACGCCCGTTCCGGTCTCCCGGCCGACGCCCGTTCCCGCTCCCCGGCCGCTGCTCCCGTGCGGGGCAGGCGGCTCACACCGCCTGAACAACCGCNGTCGACCAGGTGAAACCGGAGCCGCAGCCGAGAACGACGGCGAACTCGCCGGGTTCGAGCATCCGCTGTTCCACGACATCGGCCAGGTTCGCCAGCATGTCTCCGGCCCCGAGGTGACCGGTGCGACCCCGCAGGTGCACCGTCTTGGCGTGAAGCGTGCTGTCGAGTGCGTCCCGGTACATGACGCTGAGCAGCCGCGGGCCGAGCCGGGGCGCGACGACGAGCCGGATGCGCGGGTCGTCGGGCTCCAGCCCGGCCTCGTCGAGCGCGGTGTGCAGTGAGGTCCGGACCCGCTCGGTCGCCGCCGCCCGCATGGGCTCCTTGCCGTGGGTGGCGTAGAACTCCGCCCGGGCCCGCGCCGAGGAGAGGTTCTCCTTGCCCTCCATCGGAGCGGTGGTGAACGGTGCGTCGCCGCGGGTCAGAGCCTCCAGCCAGCATTCCGTCGCGAACGTCAGCGAATGCAGGACGAGCGCGTCGCGCCCACCGTCGGAACGGTGCAGGAGCGCCGCTGTCGCCCCGTCGCCGTAACAGATGTCCGGATGGATGCGCCAGCGGTCCCAGACCGGTGGGACGAACCGGTCGGCCGTGGTCACCAGGGCCGCGGTCATGCCCGGGTCGGCCAGCAGGCTGGTGAGTGCGACATACAGCGCGGAGGTGCCGCCGCTGCAGAGCTCGTGGATGCCGGTCGGCAGCGTCGAGGGCGGCAGGTTCAGCTCGCTGGCCACGTAGTGCGCGGGTGACCACACGTCGTGCCCCTGGTGATAGACCCAGGAGTGGGCGAGGATGCCGATCGAGGCAGGGTCGCAGTCAGCCTGCTCCAGTACCTTTCGGCCGGCCAGCACCGCCATCTCCGGGGCGGCCGGTCCCGCGGAGACCGGGACCTCGGTGACCGCCAGCAGCTGCGCGGCCTCGGGCGGGAGCCGCCCGCTGTCGATCTCGTCCTTCAGCGACTCGGTGGTCGTGGGGAGCCAGGTGGTGACGGCCCTGATCCCGAGGCCGGTTCCCAGCTTCATGGTGTCGTCCTCCCGAGGGCGGGGCGTGGTGCCGATGACACGGTCAGGCCAGGACCGCGGGCTTGAGCTCCTCCTCACACCACTGGCGGAACGTGGTGGGCGTGGTGGCCTGGGGGGTGCGCGGCTCCGCGTTGTAGAGGCCGCGGTCAATCGCCGTCAGCAGGTTGACCAGCCACTGCGCCGCCGCCTCCGTCTGCCCGTTCTGGATGAGGCTGGCCTTGTAGGCGTCGGCCGGAACCTGCTGGTAGCGGACGGGGCGCCCGAGCACCTCGGACATGATCGCCGCTTCGTCGTTGTAGGACAGGTCCTCGGGGCCGAGGACGGGGATGTAGTCCTGGCCGGTCCAGGAGCTGTCCAGCAGCACGTCCGCCGCGACGGCCGCGACGTCGCGGGTGGAGCAGGTCGGCAGCTTGCGGTCACCGGAGATCGGGTAGAAGAACGTGCCCTGGTACTTGATCGGCTGGACCTGCCAGAGGAGGTTCTCCATGAACGCGGGCATCCGCAGCGTCCGGTAGTTCACGCCGGTCTTGTCGATGAGCTCGGTCATGGCGCGGCCCATCGAGTCCGTGTCGGTGACCTCCTTGTGGCCCAGGCCGCCGACGTAGACCAGTCGCCGCACGTCCTGCCGGGTGATGGCCTCGCACAGCGGGCGGGCGAAGTCCAGGGCCCGCTCGACCGGGTCGGTGCTGGTGGGGTCGGGCGGCACCAGCCAGAAGACGGAGTCCGCCCCGTCCAGCGCCTTGGTGACGACATCGAGGTCGGTCAGCGAGCCGGTAACGACCTCGACCCGACCCTGTGCCGGCGGCGCGAGCCTGGCCGGGTCGCGTGCGATCACGCGCACGGGAGTGTCCCGGGCCAGCAGGTTGGCCAGCAGCCGGCTGCCGATCTGGCCGGTGGGCGTGCAGACAACGATCACGGTGCCTCCGTGGTGTGGATTGAACCGGAAACGGAATTACTCTTCAGGTTATAGATAGCGAGCCCGGCTCCCGGCTGTCAAGGGTCGGTGTCGATGGGTGGCGATCTCCGCCGGAGGTGGCGTGCCTGCCACCCTCGGTGCCGCCCGGCGCGGCCTCGGGCGAGATGCCGCCCAGCCCGGCGCTTAGCGAGGTTTGAGCGGCGCTCTAACACACGGAACCAGCATCTGACCTGCGCGGGCACCAGACCTGACTGTGGATGGCCGGCACCGGCGGTACCTGCCGTCAGCAATACCAGCGGCCTGGGGGTCGTCGGTTCCAGCGGCCCGGGCGTCGTGCGATCCCGTTCCCGACCCCGGCGCTCGATCCAGCAGCCCGGAAATCCAGCAGCCCGAAAGGGGAGAACAGGTGGCTATTGTCAGAAGTGCGCCTTCCGTCGGCGGAGCGCCTGCCGTCGCCGGGCAGCCCGTCGCCGACGAGGTCGGCTCGTCGCCGATCACCAGGCTGCGGGACCTTTCGCTGGCCTCGGCCGCCCCGGCCGCGCTGCGCGCCGCCATCCGGGTCGGTGTGGCCGAGAAGATCGACGACACGCCGGTCCCGGTCGCCCGGCTGGCGCAGTCCCTCGACGTCGACGCGGAGATCCTCGGTCGACTGCTCCTCAACCTGAGGTGCTACGGCGTCTTCGACGCGACCGAGGAGGGCATCGTCCACACGGAGACCTCCCGGCTGCTGCGCGAGGATCATCCGCGGAGCCTCAAGTTCTGGGTCCTGTGGGTCACCGAGCCCTGGGTCTGGGACCTGTGGCCGGATCTGGAGGCCGCGGTGCGCACGGGGAAGGGCCATTTCGAGGAGCGGTACGGTGCCGAGTTCTTCGCCCACCTGCACCGGGAGCTGCCCGAATCGACCGAGGTGTTCAACCGGTCGCAGACGGAGCTGAGCAGGCTGACCTCGGCTGCCATCGCCGAGGCGTTCGATCTGAGCGGCGTGCGGACCTTCGCCGACGTCGGCGGCGGGCGCGGTTACACGCTCGCGACGCTGCTGGAGAAGAACCCACACCTGCACGGGACGCTGGTCGACCTGCCGGCCGCGGTCGCGAACCCGGACCCGCGGCTGCGCCCCGGGGGCGCACTGGCCTCGCGTTCCCGGGTCGTGCCGGGCAACTGCCTCGAACGGATTCCGGTCGAGGTCGACGTGTACCAGTTCAAGAGCATTCTCGAATGGGATGACGAAAGGACGGTCACCGCGCTGCGCAACGCCGCCAGGGCCGGGCGGCCCGGCAGCCGCGTACTGGTCGTCACCAATCTGGTCGACGACAGCCCGGAGATGCGGTACGCGACCGGCATCGACCTGCTCTTCCTGCTCAACACCAACGGCCGGAGGCACACGAAAAAAGGCGTGGCCGAGCTGGTGGAACGCGCCGGCCTCCAGCTCGACGGCATCACCCAGGTCGGGCCGCTCCTGCATGTGGTCGAGACACACGTGGCCGACGCGCCCCCGGCCGGGTGAGTCCGTCCGCCAGCCGCTCACCGACCACGGGCCGTGTGCCATGACGAACGGAAGCGCATCATGACCATCCAGGCAGCACCGCCGGATGCCGCCACCGCGCATGCCGCCGACGAGGCGTTCGCGGAGATTCTTTTCTCCCCCGAGGGGAGAGTCGACCCCTACTCGCGATACCGGCGGATACGGGAGGCTGTCCCGGTGCACCACAGCGCCATGGGGATCTGGGTGCTCAGCCGGTACGACGACGTCAACGATTCGTTGCGCAGCAAGCAGGTCGGCAAGAATGTCCGTACCTTCATGGCCGGCCGGTTCAGCGGGGACTGGGAGCAGCATTCCGCACTGCGCAAGCTGGCTTCCACGATGCTGTGGGCGGACCCGCCGGAGCACACCCGGCTACGTCGTATCGTGACCCGGGCCTTCACCACGAAGCGTGTCCTGGAGCACCAGGCATTCATCGAGCGCAGGCTGGGCGAGCTTCTCGACCCGATCGCCGAGGCCGGCGGCGGAGACATCTGCAACGACCTCTGTTTCCCGCTCCCGCTCAGTGTCGTAGCCCGCCTCGTCGGTGTCCCCCAGGATGAGGCGCCGCTGCTGCGGGAGCCGATCAGGGACTTCCAGCGGACCTTCGAACTGGGGATGACGGCCGCCGATCTGCGAAAGGCCGACGAGGCGGCGGACTTCCTCGACGACTACTACGGCGATCTGGTGCGGCAGCGGCAGCGCCGGCGGGCCGATGACCTGCTTTCCAGCCTCATCGACATCGAGGACGACGGCGAGCGGCTGAGCTTCGCGGAGCTCGTGCAGATGTGCCACATGGTCATCGCCGCCGGCAGCGAGACGACGACGTACTTCCTGACGAACGGGATCCGGCTGTTCATCGAGAACCCGGGCCAGGCAGACCTGCTCCGCGCCGACCCGGCCCTCCTGAGCCGGGCGATCGACGAGGTACTGAGGTTCGACCCACCCGCGCACATGATTCCCCGGACGGTGAGTGAGCCGACCGAGATCGGCGGAACCCTCCTCCCGGAGGGGGCGCGGCTGATGATTCTGATCGCCGCCGCCAATCGCGACCCGGTGCGTTTCACGGACCCGGAACGGTTCGACGTGACCCGCGCGGAGAGTCCGCCCATCTCCTTCGGCGCGGGTATCCACGCCTGCCCGGGCTGGCGGCTTGCCCGGATGCAGGCGGAGATCGTGTTTCCGGCCCTGGTCGGCCGATACCCGCGGATGGAGGTCACCGAGCCGCTGCGCCATCGCGCCCGGGTCGCCTTCCCCCAGGTCGAGGCCCTGCATATCCGTCTCGGCGATCGACTGGAGTGAACCGATGACCGCTGCCGCGACTGTTCGTTTCCTGTCCGACGGCTACCTGACCGAGCTGGAAAGCCTGGCAGGCAGCAGCCAGCCGGCGATTCCGCATGTGAACGTCCGGTTGCAGTTCCGCGCCACCGGTACTCCCGAGGGGGATGTGGACTATCACCTGCTGATCGAGAAAGGGGTGATCACCGGGGCCGGCCGCGGGCTGCTGGCGGACAGCGATCTCACCATCACCGCGACCTACCGCGACCTCGTCGACTTCCAGTCCGGTGACCTGCACGCCGCCACGGCGTTCGTGACCGGCCAGTTCGCGGTGACCGGCGACCGGGCGAAGCTGCTGGAGCTGATACTGGTGCTCCAGTCGGGCCACTACCACCAGTTCACCGCCGACCTGTGGGCGAGGACGACATGGTGAGCCATGGCTCCACCGTGCCGGCCAGTGGGCTGGACCCGTTCCGGCTGGACGTCCTCGCCGACCCCTACCCCGCGTTCGAGGAGCTTCGCGAGGCCGGGCCGGTCGTCTGGCTGAGGCGTTACGGGGTCTGGGCCTTCGCGCGGCACAGCGCGGTGCGCACCGCACTGCTCGCGCCCGAGACCTTCTTCTCCTCGGCCGGAACCGGGCTCACCGACCTGCGGACCCAGTCCTCCTGGCGGTCGCGCAGCCTGCTCCAGGAGGCGGATCCACCCGATCACACCCGGGCCCGCCAGGTCGTCGGCTCGGTGTTCGCGCCGGGCATGATCCAGGACCTGCGGGCGGACTGGTTCCGGGTGGCGGACGAGGCCGTCCGGGCGGCGGTCGGCCCGGACGAGGTCGACGGGATGGAACAGATCGCGCAGGTGTTGCCCCTGCGGATGTTCGCCGACGAGCTCGGTATCCCGAGCGAGGGGCGCGCCGAGCACCTGCCGCGGTTCGCCGATGTCGCCTTCAATCTCAACGGGCCGGCGAACGAGCTGTTCGACGAGGCAATGTCGGCGGGTAGGACCGTCATGCCCTGGATCGTCGAGCACCTGTACCCGGAGAGCCTGCGACCGGGGGGCTGGGGCGATCAGATCCACCGGCGGGCGCGGGCGGTGGGCTACGACCGGGAGGAGGCAGCCGTTCTGGTGCGGGGACTTCTCGTCGCCGGCATGGACACCACCGTCAAGGGTCTGGGCGCGACCCTCCTGTACCTCGCGACATACCCGGAGCAGTACGCGGCGCTGCGCGCGGACCCGGGTCTGATGCGCGCCGCCTTCGACGAGGCGATCCGGCTGGAGTCGCCCATCCAGATGTTCTTCCGCACGGTCGCGCGGGACGCGGAGGTCGACGGTTGCACCGTGCCCGCGGGCGACCGGGTGGTGCTGCTGTTCGGGGCGGCCAACCGCGATCCCCGCCGCTGGGAGGATCCGGACCGCTTCGACATCGGCCGCCGGGCCGGCGCGCATCTCGCGTTCGGCGCGGGCATCCACGCGTGTGTCGGGCGGATGATCGCCTACGTCCAGGCGGAGGCGGTGCTCTCGGCACTCGTCCGCAGGTGCGCGTCCATCGAGCTGGTCGGTACGCCGCGGTGGCGGCTGAACAACACTCTCCGCGGTCTGGACGCGCTGCCGCTCAGGCTGACCGCCGCGGACTGACCGCCGCGGGCCGGGAGAGGGTGCCCCATCGCCGCCGGTGGTGGTGTCCTCTCCACGGAAGCGCCGGGTGCCACCGTGGTTGCGGCAGGGCGTTCACCAGCATCGTTACGGGCAACGCTGACGGCGCCGTGGACCTGGCCGCGGTGTCCCGCCCGAACGGAGAAGCCCCCATGACCGTGACCGGATCCTTCGACGACTACGGCCGCACCGGACTGGCGCAGCCCCCGGCCGCCGGCGGGCACCGCCGTCACGCCCAGCAGACAGCGGACTACCAGGGCGCCGGCCGGCAGATCGTCGAGGAAGGTGCCGCGCCGCGCCGCCCGCGCTGGCCGCTGGCCGGGCTGGCGGCCGCCGTGCTGGCGCCGGTCGGTTCGTTCATGCTGGGCTTCGACCCGGACGAGTCGGTCACCCGGGAGGGCACGGAGGCGCTCTACACGGCCGTCGGCGACCATCGGATGGCGATCGGGATCGGTGCCTCGATCGGCTTCGTCGCCGTCCTGGCCCTGCTCGGTTTCGCCGCCGGGTTCACCCGGATGCTGGAACGCCNGGCACCGGAAAGTCTCGCGGTGCCGGCCGCCAGGCTCGCTTTCGCGGCCGCCCTCGGCTCGCTGATGTTCAGTTTCGGGCTCAAGCACGTACTGGCCGGCGGAGCGCCCGGCGGCATCGACAACTCGTTCTACACAAAGACCGATGTCGAGGTGCTGACGGTCGTTGTCAGCCAGATGCAGTACGCGGCCTGGTGGGGTGTCATCGCCGCCGCGGCCTGTGTCGCGGCCGTGACGATTCGGACCCGGGTGCTGCCGATGTGGTTCGGCGTCCTCAGCGCTGTGCTGGCCGGCATTTCCATCACGGCGACGCTCGTGGTCGGCCTGCCCTACTCCGCCGGCATTCTCGCCCCGATCTGGCTGCTCGCCGCGGCCATAGTGGCGCTGCGGCAGCCCGGCCGGGAGCTCTGACCGCTGGAACGCCCGCCCGCCCGGTCCGGACCCCGCGCTGGCGGGGCCTGGACCGGGCGAGTGTGCTTCGGCTCCCTCCGCCCGGTCGGCGGGAAGGCCGACCGGGCGGACCGGCGGGCCGCCCGGCGATCAGGCCACCGTGCCGCCGGGCGGGCTGGTCGCCGGTGCGGTGTCCTTCCGCAGCGAGAGGTCTCCCGCCCGTGCGGTGTTCGTCGCCCCGGCGGAGGCCGGCCCCCGGGCGGCCCGGGTGGCCGGGGCGGCGGCCGTCCCGCCGCCGTGCAGGTCCACGTGCGGCATGATCCGATCCAGCCATCCGGGCAGCCACCAGTTCGCCCGGCCGAGCAGCGCCATGGTGGCCGGCACCAGAATCATGCGGATGATCGTTGCGTCGACGAGGACGGCGACGGCCATCCCGACGCCGACCATCTTCACGGTGACGTCCGGGTCGAGCGCGAAGCCCGCGAAGACCGCGATCATGATGAGCGCGGCGGAACTGATGACCCGGCCGGTGGCGGCCAGCCCGCGCACGACGCTGCCGTGCGGGTCGCCGGTGGCCAGGTAGTCCTCCCGGATGCGGGAGAGCAGGAAGACCTCGTAGTCCATGCTCAGGCCGAACAGGACGGCGAACATCAGGACAGGCAGCCAGCTCGACATCGGCACGCTGTGCGGGAGACCGAGCAGCTCCGTTCCCCAGCCCCACTGGAAGACGACGGTGACGACGCCGTAGGCGGCCGCGATCGAGAGCATGNTCATCACGGCGGCCTTCAACGCCACCACCGGCGAGCGGAACACCAGCGTCAGCAGCAGCAGCGAGACTCCGACGACGAAGCCGACGACCCACCACAGCCGGTCGGACATCCAGTCGGACAGGTCGGTGAAGACCGCGGTGAGGCCGGTGATCTCGGCACCGGCGGGCAGGACGTCGGCGCGCAGTCGCCCGACCAGCGCGGCCGCGCGCTCGTCGCTCGGCCCGACGGTGGGCGTCACGATGATGACGGCCGCCCGCCCGCTCGGCGAGAGGAGTGGCGGCCTGACCACCGCGACGTCCGGCGTCGCCGCTATGCGGTCGACCAGGCCGCCGAGCTCGGTGGCGGGAACCCTGCGCAGGTCCACCGCGACGATCAGCGGGCCGTTGGCACCCGGTCCGTACTCGGCCGCGATCAGGTCGTAGGCGCGTCGCTGATAGGTGGACTCCGGCTGGCTGCCGGCGTCCTGCGGCCAGGTGCGCATGCCGAGGATGGGCGAGGCGATCAGCAGCAGGAGCAGCAGCGCGCCGATCGCCCACGGCCCGGGACGGCGGCCGACCCGATCCGCCCAGGCCGCCGTCAGGGTGCGCCGCGGCGCCGGGCGCGCGTCGGTCTCGCCCGCGGTGTCCGCAGTGGTGCTCGCAGTGGTGTCCGCGGCGAGGGCGGCCCGAGCGCGCCGCCCGAGCAGCCGGGTGCCGGCCAGTCCGCACAGCGCGGGGACGAGGGTGACAGCGGTGACGACGATCGTCACCACCATCGCCGCGGTGGTGAAACCGGTGGTCACGTAGGTGTTCAGTCCGACCAGCCGCAGACCCAGCAACGACAGCACGACGGTGACCCCGGCGAACAGCACGGAGACACCGGCGGTGCCGTTTGCGCGGGCCGCGGCCTCCCGCACGGTCAGTCCGCCGCGCAGGCCCTCGACGTGCCGGGNGACCAGCAGCAGCGCGTAGTCGATGCCGACTCCGATGCCGACCATGGACGCCAGGGTCGGCGCGATGGCACTGACGTCGGTGCTCGCCGAGAGGAGCGTGATCCCGGCGGTCCCGATGCCGAGGCCGATCAGCGCGACGGCCAGCGGCACGCCGGCCGCGATGATCGAACCGAAGGCCACCAGCAGGATGACCAGGGCGAACGCGATACCCACGGCCTCAGCCCGCCCGTTTACCTCCTGGATGTTCTCGGCGACCTGGCCACCGAACTCCGTCGTCAGACCGGCGTCGGTCGCGGGCGTGGCCGCGGCGACGAGGGCGTCGATCGCCTCGACGCCGTCCAGGTCGGTGACCGGCCGGTCGTAGTTCAGCGTGAACAGCGCGGTGTCGCCGTCGGCGGAGAACACCGGGGGGCTGACCACCGCTACCTCGGGCACCTCCGCGAGCCGCCCGGAGACCGTGGTGGCGAGCTCGGCGCTGACCCGACTGCCGTCCGTGGTGTGTAGCAGCACCCGGGCCTGGGCCTCCGCCAGCGCGGGGAACTCGGCGCGCAGCAGGTCGGTGCCCCGCTGGGATCCGGTGCCCGGGGCGTCGTAGTTGTCGTGGGGCTCGCCCCCGAACGCCGCCGCGAGCACGGTGGCGATCACGAGGGCCGCGACCCAGGCGCCGATCACTCGCCAGGGCCGGCCCGCGGCCGCCCAGCCCACCCGGTACAGGAACCCGGACATCACTTCTCCTCGATGTGTGCTGGGCGGCTGGCCTGTGCCGTCCAGGCGACGGTGTGCCGCCCGCGCGTGCCGGGGTGGGACGTCGGTGTCACCTGTGGTGATGGTGGCGGCGGTTCTGACTGTGGCATCGATCTGGGCCCTGATGTCGCGCCGTGTCCCGATGTGTCGGGCACGTGACGGCTCCCGCCCGGCGAAGAGGCCCGCCTCCGGGCGCGCCGGTGAATCCGGCGCGGAGGAGTTTCCGAGTCGGGCCGAAAGCCCCGCGCCGGGACGGGACACAGGTAGTCGGGCGTCCGGACCTTTACTCCCAGGTCGGTCGCGACGGCCACTCTATGATTTCGAAGTGACGCGGCGAGCGTCCATTTCTGGTTTCCCGCCTGGGTATCGCACCCGGCGACAGCATCCCGCCTACCACGGAGTGGTGGTGTGGGCGGGAGTTCCCGCATCAAGTCACGTAACGTGTTCGAACCTGTACTACTCAACATCGAGATCTTGATGGCCTGACGCTGACGTTGCGCCCTCGCCGAGGAGACGATCGTGCACGCCGAGCACCACGAGCCAAGGAACCGACCACGGCCGGTGACGTCCACCCCGGCCGCGTTGCCCTATCCGTCCGAGATCGATTCCCGGCCCAGACACGGCCCGGCGGGCCGGCCGCCCAGCGGCGAGCGCACCACGAGCAGCCGGCACGAGGAACATCCGAGCTTTCCGGGCATCGAGGAGCCGGGAGTGGGGATCCTCGCCGGCCGCGGTGGCATCTCCACCGGTCCGGCGGATCATGCCGCCCCGGGTCAGCCCGGCCTGGCGGATCGCACCGGCCTGGGCGAGCCCACGGACGCCGACCTCGCGGACCCCGTCGCGGGAGCCGATCACGCGGGCGCGGCGGGGACCGCGGGCACAGCGGCGGCTGCCGGGCGGTTGCGGACGCGCCCCGCGGGGCGCGCTCCAGGTGGTCCTGGGGGGCACCGCGCGGCGACCCGCGGCCCGCGCAGACGTGCCCGGGGCGCCGCCTCGGCAGCCCCCGCGGAACCCGCCGCGGTGGGCTCCGCGGGCCGGGGTCACGGTTCGCCGCGAGGGGTCTGGCGCGCCGACCTCGAGGCGTCGGTTGTGGTCTTCCTCGTGGCCCTTCCCCTCTCGTTGGGGATCGCGGTGGCCTCCGGCGCGCCGGTGGTCGCGGGCATCATCGCGGCAGTCGTCGGCGGGATCGTCGCCGGCGCCCTCGGGGGAGTCCCCCTGCAGGTCTCCGGGCCGGCGGCGGGTCTCACCGCCGTGGTGGCGGAGATCGTCCTGACGCACGGGTGGCGGGTGGCGTGTTTCGTCACCGCCGCGGCCGGGGTGGTGCAGGTTCTGCTCGGGCTGAGCCGCGTCGCCCGAGCCGCGCTGGCGATCTCGCCCGCGGTGGTGCACGGCATGCTGGCAGGTATCGGGCTGACGATCGTCATCGGCCAGCTGCACGTCGTTCTCGGTGGTACCGCCGGTTCGTCGGCGTGGGACAACCTGGTCGTACTGCCCGGCGAGCTCGCGTCACCCGCCGTCCCCGCCGCCGCGCTGCTCGGCCTGATCACCATCGTTCTCACCGTGCTGTGGCCCAGGCTTCCGCGGCCGGTTTCGGCCGTGCCGGCGCCGCTGGCGGCGGTGTCGGCCGCCACGGTCGTGTCGCTGCCGTTCGACGTCCCGCGGGTGTCCCTGCCGGACAACCTGCTCGGTGCCATCGCGCTGCCCGAACTGCCCACCGGCGGGGCGTGGGGGGCGGTGGTGCTGTCCGTCCTGACCGTGGCCCTGGTCGCGAGCATCGAGTCGCTGCTGTCCGCCGTCGCGGTGGAGGCGATGCACTCCGGGCCGCGCGGGGACCTCGACCGCGAGCTGCTCGGCCAGGGCGCGGCCAACACCCTGTCCGGACTGCTCGGTGGCCTGCCGGTCACCGGAGTGATCGTCCGCAGCTCGACCAACGTCCAGGCGGGCGCCCGGAGCAGGCGGTCCGCGATCCTGCACGGCCTGTGGATGGCCGGCTTCGCGTTGCTGCTGGCCCCGGTGGTCGTGCGCATCCCGCTGGCCGTCCTCGCCGGCCTGCTGGTCGTGATCGGTATCCGACTCGTCGATCTCGCCCACATCCGGGCGATCGCCCGCCACGGCGAGCTCGCGATCTACCTGACGACGGTGCTCGGCGTGGTGCTGCTGAACCTGCTGGAAGGTGTCCTGCTGGGCATCGCCACGGCGCTGCTGCTGGCGCTGCGCCGCACGCTGGTGGCCCCCGTCCACGTCCACCCGCCGACCACGCCGGGCTCGCCCTGGCGGGTGGTGGTCGAGGGCGCGCTGACCTTCCTCTCGCTGCCTCGGTTGTCCCGCCGGCTCGCGGAGGTGCCGCCGGGTGCCCCCGTCCGGCTTGACCTCGCCACCGACTACCTCGACCACGGCGCACACTCGATGCTGGACGGCTGGATCGCCGAGCGGCACCGCGCGGGGGCCGCGGTGACGGTCGACCCGGTCGGAACCGGTCCGCTGGCGCTGCCGTCCGGGCCGGTCGGGCCCCAGCAGGGCGGCTTCCTGTCGAGCCTGCTCGGCGTGCGCCCCGGCGGCCGGCATGCCCGGGCGCAGCCGCCCCGCTGGCTGGCACCGTGGTCGTCCTGGCAGCACGGCCAGGACCACGACCGGCGGCACCTGCTCAACGGTGTGGACGAGTTCCATCACCGGACGGCGCCCATGATCGAGCCCTATCTGACCGAGCTGACCGCCGGGCAGAGCCCGTCGACGCTGTTCATCACCTGCAGCGACTCCCGGCTTGTACCGAACGTCATCACCAGCAGCGGGCCCGGCGACCTGTTCACCGTGCGCACGCCGGGGGCCTTCGTCCCCGGCCCACAGACTGTCGGCGATTCGACGCTGGCCGCGATCGAGTACGCGGTCGCGGTGCTGGGGGTGCGCACGATCGCGGTCTGCGGGCATTCGGGATGCGGGGCGGTGAACGCGCTGTTCGACCGCGACGCGCTCGGCGCTGTCCCGGGAGCCGAGTCGCTGCGCAACCTGCGCGCCTGGCTGCGGCACGGCGAGCCGGCGGTGGCCCGCGCCGAGCGCGCGGCGGGGGGGCTGCCGGCGGACGCCGACGAGCTGAGCCGGATCAGCGTCGCCCAGCAGCTCGTGGCGCTGCGGGAGCTGTCCGTGGTTCGTCGCGCGGAGGCGGCGGGACGGCTGCATCTGGTCGGGATGTGGTTCGACATCGCCACCGCCCGTGCGATCGTCCTGGACGAGGCCACCGACCGGTTCGAGGTGCCTTCGGTGAGCCTCGCGCCGGCGCTCGAAAGCGGCCAGCGGCTGGCGGACGCCACCGGCAGCTGAGCTGTGGCCGAGTGTGCTGCCGCCGGTGAGCGGTGGCCGGGACGGTCGGGTCCGGCGGCGATTCAGGACCGAAGCTGTCCGCGACCGGTTCTACCTTGGGTTCAAGTGAGACAGGCAACCGGGCGAGTCCTCGAACACGACGGACGCGGCCGCACTACCCGCGAGGTGGGACATGGGCAGCACCCTGGAGATCGACGGCGTCACCGCGGCCGGGACGGTCAGCGAGAAGGAGGACCTCCTCGAGACCCTGGCACGGCACCGCCAGTTTCTGCGTTACACCGTTCGCGACCTCGACGACGATCAGGCGGCCCGGCGCACGACCGTGAGCGCGCTGTGCCTGGGCGGCCTGATCAAGCACGTCACGGCAGTCGAGCGCAACTGGATCTCCTTCATCCTCGGTGAGTCGGAGGAGGCATCCGAGGAGCAGTGGGTGGACCAGTTCCGCATGCTGCCGGGCGAGAGCCTCACCGGACTTCTCGCCGCCTACGAGCGGACCGCCGAGCGCACCACGGCCGTCGTCGAAGCGCTGCCGGATCTCGGCGTGAGCAGAGCGCTGCCGTCCGCGCCCTGGTTCGAGCCGGGTGCCCGTTGGTCGCACCGGCGGGTGCTGCTGCACCTGATCGCGGAGACGTCGCAGCACGCCGGCCACGCGGACATCATCCGGGAGGCCCTGGACGGCAGCCGCACCATGGGGTGAGCGCACACCCTCGGCCCGGTGCAGGTCGGGCCGGGGCCGGTTCACGGCGGTGACTTTCGGCCGGAGGCGCTATGCCCCGCCGGTCGGAGTCACGCCGGTCGGAGTCACGGCCGCCGGATCGTCCTGCCCGGCATCCGCGGCGGCCGTCGGCCTGCCGGGGCGGGGTGGGCGAGCGGCGGCCCGGCGGCCCCGGCCGGTCCGGCCCCACGGCTTCAGGGTCGACAGGAAGGTGGCTGTGATGAAGAGCGCGTTCATCAGGCAGGCGCCGGTGATGATGGCGGCCGTCGGGGTGTCGTACTGCACCGATCCGTCGGCGGTCGCGTGGCCGGCCCGCACGATCAGAGTTCGCATGAAGAGCGCCGCGAAGATGATGGCGAAGACGGTGATCACGAGCTTCGCCGCGACCCACCAGNGACGTAACAGGCCCCAGCGGCTCCGCAGCGAGATCAGGATTCCGGTGGCGAGGGTCAGCAGCGCGAGCGGGATATTGAGAGACCGATCCAGCACGTGCATGAGCTCGTATGCGGGATGCCGGATTTCGTCGTTCGCGGAGGCCGTGACCGCGAGCGCGAGCTGGCCGAGAGCCACGCCGTTCCAGCCGACGCTGACCAGGACGTGCGCCGTCAGCAGAAGCTGGCGGGTGACCCGCCGCCGCGGTTTTGCCGAGGTCTTGGCGGAAGCGATCGCGGTGGCGGTCATGCCTCGACTCCGAGGGTCGGTGGAACAGGCCGGAAAGTGCGGTCGCGCGGCCCCGGTCGTCCGTGCCGCCCGAGTTACCCAGTTTGGCGGAAATCACAACACATCGCATCTTCTGGCCGAATGGTAGCTCGTTGGTGCCATGATCGCGGGTCAATGCCGAGGTGCGTCCTCCGGCGCGAAGGCCGTTATTTTCGCGGATGGTGCTGGTCGGCCACGCCGAGGGAGCCGAGGGTNGCCGCAGCGGTTGGGGTGCGTCCGTGGTGCCGGCCGGGCGCGGCGGGGAAGGTCGCTACCAGGAGTAAGCGGCAATGCCCATCGATTGAGTTGTGTATGCTCAATGAACGCAGGTCGCAGAGGTCGTGGCGGTCGGGGCGCTAATGCGCCTGACCTCATTGGTAACAGCGCGTGAGAACTGTGACGAGGCTCTCCGTCCGTCGCGACCTGGCGGAGCTGTGGTGCTGGGCTGGGCTGTGCTACTTGCGAGGGTCGCCCGGCCGGGTCCGCGTACCGGCTGGAGGCTTGCTCGGCCCTCTCGGCGCCGAGCCGTGGACCACGCTGTCCGCAGGCCGCTCGCCGTAAGGCGCCGGTTCTCGGTGTCGGCGGCCGGCTCGGCCGTGGTGGTGTGACGGTTGCTCCCGTCCTGGCGGGTGGCGGTCGGGACGGGCCTGCCCGTGCGCTGGCGCGGCGGGGACGGCTGTTCCCTGCGCAGCGTGACACCTTGACAACTTGACACTGGGGATGTGAACCGATGGCCAGATCGACGAGACCGTCCGAAAGCAGGCATGAGCGGAGCGCCGCATGCCTGTCGCCCTAGTCGCCCACCTCGTCGTCGCCGCCGCGCTGCCGGCCCTGACGGGCCGGCTCGGGCGGGCCACCTTCCTGCTCGCGGCCGCGGTGCCGGGAGCGACCTTCGTCTGGCTGGCGACCCGCATCCCGCCGGTGCTGGATGGCGCCGGGGCCGCCCACGGCATGGCGCGCCAGCCGGCCCAGGACGGACTCACGCAGGTGGTTTCCTGGGCGGGGGCAATCGACCTGCAACTGGCCTTCCGGCTTTCCCCGCTGGCGTTGCTGATGGCCCTGCTGGTCACCGGCGTCGGCGCGCTCGTGCTGGTCTACTCCTTCGCCTACCACCATCAGGCTGATCCGCAGAACTGTGATCCGCCGGACTGGGATCCGCACCGTCCGGTACCGAATCCCGCGTCCGGATCGGTGATCGCCCCCGGCGCCGACGCGCGGCCGGGACCGCGGCCGGGTGGCACCAGCGCGCCGCTGTTGGCGTTCGCCGGCGCGATGCTTGGTCTCGTCCTGTCGGACGACCTGATTACTCTTTATGTTTTCTGGGAGCTGACGACCGTCCTGTCATTCCTGCTGATCGGGCAGGACGGGGTCAGCGCGGGCAACCGCCGTTCCGCGGTCCAGGCGCTGCTGACCACGACGCTCGGCGGCCTGCCGATGCTGCTCGGTTTTGTGCTGCTCGGCCAGGCCAGCGGCACCTACCGGATCTCCGGGATACTCGCCGCACCACCGTCCGGCACGGTGGTGACCGTCGCTCTCGTTCTTGTCCTGGTCGGGGCGTTGTCGAAGTCCGCGCAGATTCCGTTCCATTCGTGGCTGCCGGCGGCCATGGTCGCGCCCACTCCGATCAGTGCCTATCTGCACGCGGCGGCGATGGTGAAGGCCGGCGTCTTTCTCGTCGCGACCCTGACCCCCGCGTTCGCCGGAGTGGCCGAGTGGCGGATTCCCGCGGTGGTCATCGGTGCGGCGACGATGCTGCTGGGCGGGCTGCGCGCGCTGGGGCAGACCGATCTCAAACGCCTGCTCGCCTTCGGCACCATAAGCCAGCTCGGCTACCTGACCGCACTGGTCGGCTTCGGCTCACGGACGGCGGCACTCGCCGGGGCCACCCTCATCCTGGCACACGGGCTGTTCAAGTCCGCGCTCTTCATGGTGGTGGGCGTCATCGACCATCAGGCCGGCACCCGGGACATCGGAGAGCTGTCCGGCCTGTGGCGGAGCATTCCCGGCGTGTGCGCGGTCGCGGTGCTCGCGGCGGCGTCCATGGTCGGCCTTCCGCCGTTCCTCGGGTATCTGGGCAAGGAGGCCGCTTTCGACGCCTTCGTCCACGGTGGGCCCGGTGAGCTGGCGCTGCTGGCGGTGATCGTGGCCGGAACGGTGCTCACCACCTGCTACACGCTGCGGTTCCTGTGGGGGGCGTTCGGGTCCCCGGCGGATCGCCCACCGCGGGCGGTGATCAGGCCGGCCGCGCTGTTCGTGATCCCGGCGGCGGTGCCGGCGGCCGCCGGGCTCGGCCTCGGGATCAGCTGGCCGGCGGTGGACCGCCTCGTGGCCGCCTACGCCGATGGGTTCGCCGGCGGCGGGGAGCGGGCGGAGCGGTACCACCTCGCGCCCTGGCACGGTCCTGGCTGGCCGCTCCTGCTCACGGTGATCGCCCTCGGCGGCGGCACCCTGCTCTTCGCGGCCCTGGCGAAGGTCCGGCCGCGCGGGTGGCGGCTGCCCACCGTCCTGGACGCGCAGCGCGGCTACGAGCAGGCCGTGCGCGCCCTCGACCGGCTGGCGGTCGCGGTGACCGGGCGGCTGCAGGCGGGCTCCCTGCCGGCCTACCTGGGAGTGATCCTGGTGATGCTGCTGGCGGAGCCCGGTCTCGCGCTGCTCACCACATCGTCCTGGCCCGAGCACCTGCCGCTGTGGGACTACCTCATCCAGGTTCCGCTGGCGGTCGGCGTGGTCCTCGCCTCGGTGGCCGTCGTCCGGGCGTCCGGGCGGCTGACCGCGACCCTGCTGCTGGGCACGGTCGGCTATGGCATCGGCGCGCTGTACGTGGTGGAGGGCGCCCCGGACCTCGCCCTCGCCCAGTTCCTGGTCGAGACCCTGTCGCTGATCGCGTTCGTGTTCGTGCTGCGCAGGATGCCGGTCCGCTTCTCGACGGCGGACCGGTCGGCACCGCTGCGACTCGGCCGGATCGCCGTGGCGGTGTCCGTCGGGGTGTTCGTGGCCGGCTTCGCGATCGTGACCAGCGGGTCCCGGGCCGGGCAGGCGGAGGTGAGCAGCGAGTTCATCGCGCGCTCGCCGGTACAGACCGGTGCGACGAATGTGGTGAACGCGATCCTGGTGGACTTCCGGGCGTTCGACACCCTCGGCGAGATCTCCGTGCTCGCGGTGGCAACGCTCGGGGTGGCGTCGCTCCTGCTGTACACGGGCTCTCCGGAGGGGCGCCCGACCGGTCTTCGCGCGGGGGCCGCTTCCGCCGAGGGCGGGCGCCCACCGGTTCCGGGGCGATCGGTCCTGTTGGAGGTCACGACCCGGGCGGTGTTCCCCGTGGTCCTCGTGTTCTCCCTGTATCTGCTCTTCGCCGGCCACACCAGAACGGGCGGTGGTTTCTCCGGCGGGCTCGTGGCCGGGCTGGCCTTCGTCCTGAGGTATGTGGCCGGTCAGCGGCAGCGGGTGGGCGCCGCGGTGCCGGTGATCCCGACGAAGGTGATCGGCACCGGCCTGGTGGTCGCGGCCACCGCGGGCCTGGCACCNGCGTTGGCCGGCGACCCCGTCCTGGAGAGCTTCGTGTTCAAGGGAGATCTGCCTGTCCTCGGTCATGTCGAACTGGCGACCAGCGTCTTCTTCGACATGGGTGTCTATCTCCTGATCATCGGAGTGGTCCTGGAACTGCTGCGCACTCTCGGCACCGCGGTCGACAAGGAGGCCGACGCCGAGCGCGCGGCCCTGCTGGCACCGATCGACGCGCCGGCCGGCGCACTGGCCCGGACCAGCGCACCGGTCCGGACCGGCGGGGAGACCCAGGAAGGCAGGCCCCTGTGAGTCCGGTGAACCTGACCTCGGCCCTCGTGGTCGGCGCCCTGTACACGGCAGGCACCTACATGCTCCTGCAGCGTTCCCTCATGCGGGTGCTGATCGGGCTCGTCCTGCTCGGGCACGGCACGACCCTGCTCCTGCTGCTGGTCGGCGGGGAAAGCGGGCTGCCGCCGATGGTGGGGTCGACCGGCCCGGAGGCGATGTCCGATCCGCTCCCGCAGGCCATGGCCCTCACCTCGATCGTCATCACCTTCGCGTTGACGACGTTCCTGCTCGCCCTCGCCTACCGGGCCTGGACTCTGCTCGGCGACGACGAGGTCCGCGACGACATCGAGGACGCCCGCATCGCCCGGACGGACCAGAGAGCGGATCGCCGGCTCGACCGCCGTGGTGGCCGCCGCGAGGACCCGTCACATCCCCGGGGTCAACGGCCCGCCGGGCCCGCCGGGCCCGCCGGGAACGCGGAGCCGGCCGGTGGGCCGGCGGAGCCGCGTACGGAGGCCATCCGGCGTGAACCGGGCGAACTGGCCGTGCCCGGACTGCTGGAACGCCAGGACGTCGGCGGGTGGCGCCCGTGAGCATCCTCGCCGTCCTGCCGGTGGTGGTCCCGCTGCTCGCGGCGGGCGCGGTGCTGGTCCTGCGGGGCTGGGTCCTGGCCCGCCAGGTGCTGGCCCTCACCGTCATCGCCGGCGTCGCCGCGGCCGCGGCCGCGATCGTCGTGATCGCCGACACCGATGCCCCGCTCGTGGCGCACCTGGGCGGGTGGCCCGCGCCGATCGGCGTCACGCTGGTGGCGGACCGGCTCTCCGGTCTGCTCCTGTTCACGTCGGCGGTCGTGACCTTCGCGGTCCTCGTCTACGCGATCGGCCAGGGCGTCACCGAGAAGGCCCGGCCCGGCCAGGGCGCGGTCTTCGACTCGGTGTACCTGGTGCTCGTCGCCGGGGTGGCGCTCGCCTACCTGACCGGTGACCTGTTCAACCTCTTCGTGGCGTTCGAGGTCATGCTGGTCTCGTCCTATGTGCTGATCACCTTCGCCACCACCCCGGGACGGATCCGGGCCGGGATGACCTATGTGATCGTCAGCATGACGTCCTCGCTGCTCTTCCTCACCATGCTGGCGCTGGTGTACGCGGCGACCGGGACGGTCAACCTCGCGGATCTCGCGGAACGGATGCGGGCCCTGCCCCCCGGGCTGGCGGAGACGGTCGGACTGATGGCGCTCGTCGTCTTCGGGATCAAGGCCGCCGCGGTGCCGCTGCACTTCTGGCTGCCCGACAGCTACCCGACGGCCCCGGCCCCGGTCACGGCCGTTCTCGCGGCTCTGCTGACGAAGGTGGGCGTCTACGCGCTGCTGCGCACCCACACCCTGGTGTTCAGGCATGACAAGGCGTGGGTGCTACTGCTGGTCACCGCGTGCGCGACCCTGCTGGTCGGCGCGCTGGGAGCCATCGCCCAGGACAACCTGAACCGGATGCTGTCCTACCTGCTGGTCAGCCATATCGGGTACATGCTGTTCGGGCTGTCGCTCTTCACGGTCCTCGGGCTGACCGGCGTGATCATCTACATGGTGCATCACATCCTTGCGCAGGCGGCGTTGTTCCTGGTCAGCGGCCTGATCACGCGGTATTCCGGGACGCCGGTGCCCCGCCGCATGGGTGGGCTGGCCGCGGTCATCCCGGTGACGGCGGCACTGTTCGCGCTGCCGGCCCTCAGCCTGGCGGGAGTGCCGCCGTTCTCCGGCTTCGTCGCGAAGCTCGCGCTGCTGGAGGCCGGGGGTGAGGTCGGGAGCTGGCCGGTCTACCTCGCCCTGGCCGCGGGCCTGATCACCAGCCTGCTCTCGCTCTACGTCATGGCACGGGTGTGGACGCTGGCCTTCTGGGGCCCGCGGCGGGCCGAGGAGCCCGCCGCGGCGCGCCCCGCCACCGTGCCGGCTGGAGTTCCGCCGGCTGGAGTTCCGCCGGCTGGAGTTCAGTCTGCTGTCGACCTGGCCGGCGGCGCGGAGACGGTGACCCGTCCGATGGTTCTCGCGACCGCGGGGATCGTCGCGGCCGGGCTGGCGGTCGCGGTTCTCGCGGGGCCGCTGGCCAGCCTGAGCGAGCGGGCGGCGGAGGATCTGCTGGAGCCCTCGGGGTACATCGAGGCGGTCCTGCCCGGCTCGGGCACCACGGGGGCGGGAAGATGAGCCCCGGTTCCACCGGCGCTCAGGAGGCAGGCGCTGCCGCGGCCGCGCGCGCCCTCCTGCGGCGCCCGGGACGCCTGATCTGGCTGTGGGCCGTGTGGATGATGCTGTGGGGCAGACCCACGCCGCTGACCGCGATCAGCGGTGTGGTGGTCGCGGCCGCGGTGCTGCTCCTGTTCCCGCTGCGCGCGGATGCCGACGCCACCGGCCGCTTCCGGCCGTTGCCCGCGCTCGCGCTGCTGGGCCGGCTCCTGGTCGATCTCGTGCCGTCGGCCCTGTCGGTGGCGAAACAGATGATCGTTCATGGGCCGCGGACCCGGTCGGCGATCATCGAGGTGCCGTTGACCGTCTCCTCCGAGGTCGTGGCCACGCTGACGGCGAACGCGATCTCGCTCGCGCCGGGGGCCTTCGTCCTGGAGGCCGACCATGAGGCCGGCACCATGTACGTCTACGTCCTCGCCGCCGAGGACGACCGCACGCGGGCGGCGGTCCGAGCCTCCGTGCAGGACATGCAGCACCGCGTGCTGGACGTCTTCGGCGGCGACGAGCGCACCCACCGCGAACGGGCACCGAATCGCCGCCGTCGCAACGAGGAGGAGAAGCGATGACAGCCGTCTACACGATCACTCTTGTCCTGCTCAGCGTCGCGGGGATGCTCACCCTGGTCAGGGTGCTGGCGGGCCCGTCCGACCTCGACCGCATCGTCGCGCTGGACGTCCTGGTGATCCTCATCGTCGCGGGGGTGGCCGTCGAGATCGGGATGCGCGGGGAGGGCTGGAACATCGCGCTCGTCGCCGTCGTCGCGCTGCTGGGCTTCCTCGGGTCGGTCACCGCGGCCCGACTGGTCGAGCGACAGGGAGCGGAGAACTGATGGCCCGGGATGTGATCTCGGCTGTGCTGCTGCTGACCGGGGCGGTGTTCTGCGTGCTCGGCGCGTGGGGCCTGATCCGGTTCCCGGACGTCCCGTCCCGCCTGCAGGCCGCCACGAAGCCGCAGACGGTCGGTCTGGTGGCGATCCTGCTCGGCAGCGCCGTCCAGCTCGCGCCCCGGCACGCTGCCGGCCTGCTGCTCGTGGCTCTGCTGCAACTGGTCACGGCGCCGGTGGTCGCGCAACGGGTCGGCCGCGCCGCCTACCGCACCGGGTGTGTGCGGCACGACCTGCTGGCCGTGGACGACCTGGCCCGCCAGCACGGGCGGCCGGCCGGCACCTGGCCGACCGGCCCGGCTCCGCGCTGACCGCCCGGCTCCGCGCTGACCGCCCGGCTCAGCCTGGCTGCGGGCCGCCCGGCTCACTCTGCTCGGCGAGGAAGCGCTCCAGCTCCGCAGCCAGCTCGTCGGGGGTCGGCAGCGGCTCCGCGCTGTCGACGACAGGCAGGTGGGAGCCCTCGCGACCGCGGTGGAACGCGTCGTACTGCTCCTCGATCGCCCGGACGACGTCCGCGGCCTCGCCGCCGTTGGTGATCTGACTGTCGATCTCGCCGCGGACCTCCTCCGCGGCCGACCGCAGACCGTCCAGCGGCAGCAGCAGCCCGGTCGATCGGGACACCGCGCTGAGCAGGGCCTCGGTCGCCGCCGGGTAGGTCGCCTGGGACAGGTAGTGGGGGACGTGTGCCGCGAAGCCCATCGCGTCCGCCCCGGCCCGGCCCAGCTCGTACTCGAGCAGGTGACCGGCGCTGCCGGGAACGGAGACCCGGCGGATCCACGGGTCGTTGCCGATCAGCAGTTCCTTGCGGGTCGCGTGCGCGGTGACGCCGCAGGGCCGGGTGTGCGGCACCGCCATGGGGATCGCGTTGAGACCCACCGACATCCGGACGCCGAGATCTCTCATGATCATCCGCACCGCGCTGGTGAACCGCTTCCAGTGCAGGTCCGGCTCGGGCCCGGACAGCAGCAGGAACGGCGTGCCCGCTTCGTCGCGCATCACCTCGATGCCGAGGACCGGGTCGTCGTAGCTCTCCCAGTGGTCCTCGTAGAAGACCATGGGTGGCCGCCGGGAGCGGTAGTCCATGAGCTGGTCGATGTCGAACGTCACGATCCGCTCGTGCGGGAGCGTCGTCGTCAGGTGTTCGCTGGCCAGGCCGACCGCACCGCCGGCGTCGACGACACCCGTCATCGCCTCGATGAGGATGGGGCGGCCCAGGTCTTCCAGGTCACTCCTGATTTCGTAGAGCTCTCTGGGGTCAAGCATCGGTCGAGCCCTCCCTCACCGATCTGGTCCGAGGGGGTTCCCCGGTGGCACCCTCGGACTAGAAGGTCGCCGCGGCGGCTCCGCATTCCCGGACATGATCGAGAGTACCAACGTCGCCGCATGTCGTGGGCTGTCAGCCGCCCGCGGGCTCGGGCGGCTGACCTAGCAGTGCGGCGCTGGTGACCCGGACGTCGCCGATCAGACCGGCGAGGCGCAGCCGGAGCCGGGGCGTTCCGGGCCGGACGGGGACCGCGGCGAGCTCAAGACGGCGGTCGCCGAGCACGATCAGCCCGCTGACGTCGACCGCCACGCCGTCGGGAACGCTGATGACGAGGTCGCCGAGCAGGGAGAGGAAGCGAAGGTCGACCGCGGTGTCGGCGAGGATGTTCTCGTCCAGGAGTGCTCCGCGCAGGTCGAGGGTCCAGTTCCCGAGCACGTTGACGATCGTTGTTCGGCGGGCGAGCCGCCAGCGCCCGAGCCGCCGGCCGTCACCGAGCAGGCTGACGATCCAGGTGGGGCGCATCCGGCTCCCGCCGCGCTCCGCGGCTTCGGTACCGGCACCCGCCGCTGCCGCCGCTGCCGCCGCTGCCGCCGCTGCCGCTGCGTCAGCCGAGGGGGCGCCGCCCGCGACCGCGGGGCCGGTGTCACCGCTGTCCGGCTGTCCGAGGCCCGCACGTTCGAGATCAGCCTGGGTTCGAGCCGTCCAGACCTGCCCCATCCGCTGGCTGAACTCGTCGAACGTCAGCCCTCCGCCGGCACAGGCCGCGCGGAGCCGGTCGGTGTGCGCGCGGCGGTCGGCTCCGCTGACGGACCACCGCTGGACGGCCGGCGCCGGTATGCGCGGTGTGCCGGCACCGCCGGTGGCCACGGCGGCCCCGGAAGCGGGTGCGTGGTCGTGACCGGGAGAGACGGCTGGCATGTCCTGACCGTAACGGGACGTCCGCGGGGCTGGCCGTGGCGGCCACCGCACCTCGGTGGGGACGCCGGCGTTCGCCCGACCCGAGGCCGGCGGTCCGAGGGCGGCGGGAATCAGCGGGAATCAGTAGATGCAGGCGGCCGCGGCGGTCACCGGTGCCTCGCCCGCTTCCCCTGTGTCCGCCGCCGCTGTGTCCGCCGCTGTGTCCGCCGCGCCCCCCGTCCCCGCCGCCGCGGAGACTGCGGCTGACGGGCTGGTCGGCGCGGTGGCGACCGTGCGGCCGGTGGCGACCACGTTGGTCCAGCTCGCCCGCCGGACGCCGAGCGCCGTGCTGGCGGGGGCGGTGGGCCACGGCCAGGACCAGGTGCCGGGGCTGGTCGGCGCGGCGGAGGGCGGTGCCTCCGGTGCGACCGTGGCGCCGGGCCGGGGCGTGGCCTCCGTGCCGGCGCCCGTGCCGGTACCTGTGCCCGTGCCCTGTTCCGGCTCGGTCGAGCCGTCAGGTGCCCCGGCGCCCGCCGGGGAACCGGTGGCTGCCGGCGTGGACGACGGCCGCGGCGACGGTGCGGCGGCCGTGGACGGCGGCGGGGTTCGCATGCCGTCCGACCGGCGCGACTCGCCGCCGGCCGGCCCAGTGGGGGTGAGCGAGCCACTGAGCTCCAGCGGGTCCATGAAGGTGTCCGCTGGCTCGAAAGGCGTCGTGTCGCCGGTGATGTCCCGGAAGAACTGCCGCATCTCGTCGGGGTCGTAGAGGAAGTAGAAGGCGGGCGCCGTGACCTGCCNGGTGATCGGCACAGTGGCGAACGACACGGCGCCCGTGGTCATGCCGTGCATCCGGCTGGCGAGCGCGCGCAGCTCGGACAGGCCGGTCTCCTCGTCCAGGACCACCGAGTGGGTGACGGCGTTGAGGAAGGAGGCCAGCCTGGTCGGGCTGAGCAGCACCTGTTCGCTGGCCACCTTGCGGAACATCGCGGCGAGGAACGCCTGCTGGCGGCGGATGCGGGAGAGGTCCCCGTCGGCGAACCCGTGCCGCTGCCGGACGAAGGCCAGGGCGTTCTCGCCGATCAGGTGGTTCGTTCCGACCTGGCCCACAAACCCGGAACTCGGGTCGTTCAGGTTCGTCGACCGCACCCGTCGGTGGTTGTCCAGCTCGTGGACCTCCACGTAGGGGGAGGAACGCAGGCAGACGTCGATGCCGCCGATGGCGGAGGTCATCTGCTGGAAACCGGTGAAGTCCAGCTCGGCGTAGTGGTCGATGCGCAGGCCCGCGACCTGCTCGAGGGTGGCGACGAGGAGCGCGGGACCGCCCGCGCTGAAGGCGGCGTTGACCTTGTCGGCACGGGCCCGGTGCCGCTGCCCGTCCTCGTCAGTCCAGGCCGGGATGGGAACGCGCAGGTCGCGGGGGATGGAAACGACCTGGGTGGTGCCGTCGGACGACAGGTGGGCGATCATCATCGTGTCCGACCTGGCGCCGCTGACTTTCGCGGCGTCCGAGCCCGTGCGCACGTCGGAGCCCACGAGCAGCCAGGTCTCGGAGCCGACCGGTGCCGGTGGTGGGCGGGTGACGGTGATGTCGGCTGGCGGCGCGATCGTCTCGCGGTCTATCTGGCTGTCGTACCGGGTCACGACGACCCAGCCGGTGACGGTGGCCACGACGATCGTGAGCGACAGCAGTGAGGTCAGGACGAGCAGGAACCGGCGCAGGGGTCCGCGCCGTCGGGGCCGGGCCGATCGGTCGGGACTCGGCGGCCCGCCCGTCTCCTCGCCGTCGGCCGCGTCAGCCTCGCTGATCTCGCTGATCTCGCTGACCGGGTCGGCCGGGTCGGCCGGGTCTGGCGGGTCGGCCGGCGGCGGAGTACCGGAAGCGTCGTCTTCGCGGAGAGGTCGCTCACCCTCGGTGACGACGTGCGGAACCGGCCCGGAGGGTTCGTACGCGGGCCGCGCACGTTCCTCCGTCATCCTGCCGCCTCTCACCGCGCCGGGAACCGGAGCAGGGCTGCCGGTGAATGTCGACGATAGGTGAGCGGATACTGATGTTGCCTGGCTGACGAGGTGGATGTCACCAGGTTCGTCCTGGTCAGGCCCGTAAGTCCTGGTCAGGCGCGGTCTGCGGGCAGACCTGGGCGGACCGGGTCAGGCCCGCACACCTACCAGATGGAGTGAGGCCGGATCGTTCTCGGCCAGCCGGCTGCTCGGAGTCGGCAGGGATTCGATCTTGAAGCCGGCCCCGACCAGCCGGCGCTGGGCCGTGTGCTCGTCGTAGTACCAGCCGCCCGCCGGCCCGCGGCCGCCGTTTCGCCGCTGCCAGGTGACGAGTTCGTCGGCGTCGATCTCGCCGCGCACGTAGTGGTCGACCGCCTGGCGCAGATCCGGCAGGACGAGGTGGAGCGTGCCGCCGGGCCGCAGGACCCGGGCGTACTCCGCCAGCGCCCGGCCGGCCAGCCGCGGCGGGAGCTCCTGCAGGACGTGCGCGCACAGGAGGTGATCGACGGAGCCGTCGGCCAGCGGCAGGCGCCGTCCCGCCCGGTGGCGGGCGATGACTGCCGCGCGCCGGGCCTCCCACTGCCCGCGGACGGACCAGCGGCGTGCTCGCCGGGCCCGGTCCCCGGACCGGACGCGGGGCGGCCGGGGAGCGAGGCGGGCAATCATGGCGGCGAGCCGCGGCTGCCGGGCCGCCCGCCAGCCGGCCGCCCCGGCTCGGCGCAGCGCGTCGAGCGTGCGCGAGGCCCGCAGGGCCCGCCGCAGGGCGCGGGCCCAGGCCAGCGCGGGGTAGGCGGTGACGAGCGCGGGCGCGTAGCCCGGGTCGAGGTTCACGAAGTCCGTCAGCACCAGGTGGGAAGAGGTGATGTTCACCCACAGCTCGCCCCGGCTGTTGCGGTGGTGCCGCAGGCGCCGCGCCCGGGCTGGCGCCGCGGTGAGCCGCCCCGTCCTGTCTGTCATCCGCCCCGTTCTCATCCAGTGGTCCGTCACGGTCCGCGGGAGCCGTCAGTCAAGTCCCGACCAACCCGAAGAGTTCCTATGCTGATGCTGAGAGTAATGCAATCTTGGCGGCTTTCCGGTATCTCCGACCTGGCGTGACGAAGCTGTCGCTCCGAGGTTGCCCATGGCGCGCCGCGGGGTGGCCCGGCTTTGCCGGCGGCTCCGGCGCGTCACGCTTCGGATAGCGATCAATTGACTACGTAGGGCCATACTTGGCTGGCGTTCATCGGATGGAAGCGACCGGAACGCCGGGCGGCCGGGCGCGGGTGGCCGAGGGGCCGGTGGTGCCGGCCAGGTGGCCCGGAGCTGCCCGGAGTGTTGACCCCCGGCGGGACCGTGGTCGGTGAAGGAGAACTGATGCGCGTACTGGTCCTCGGCGGCGACGGAATGCTCGGTGGTGAGCTGGTGCGCCGACTGGTCCGCGACCACGACGTCACCGCGACCGTCCGGACCGCCGTGCCGCCGTCGCCGCCGCCCGCCGACCGCGTCCTGTGCGGAGTGGACGTCCGGCATCCGGACAGGCTGGTCGAGGCGTTCGCCGTGGCCCGGCCGGATGCCGTCGTGAACGCCGTCGGCCTCGTCCCGCGGCGGATCGAGGAGGACGGCGCGCCGGCCGCGATCGAGGTCAACGCGCTGTTCCCGCACCGCCTCGCGCGGTTGTGCGCTGCTGCGCGGGCCAGGCTGGTGCACGTCTCGTCCGACCGCGTGTTCTCCGGCCGGCTGGGGGAGTACCACGAGGCGGACGTGCCCGACCCGGTCGACCTGCACGGGATGACCAAGCTGTTGGGCGAGCTGGGCGAACCGGGAACACTCACCCTGCGGACCGCCGTCATCGGGCTGGAGACGTCCGCCGCGCCCACGGGTCTGATCGAGCGGTTCCTGGCGGCCAGCGGCTCGGTCCCGGGGCAGCGCCGGGTGGTCAGCAGCGGGGTCACCGCGGCCGAGTTCGCCCGGTTCGTGCATCTCGCTCTCGTCGGGCATCCGGACCTGACCGGAATTTGGCACCTGGCCGCTGAGCCGATCACCAGCTTCGACCTGCTGACGATGCTGGCGGCCCGGCTCGGCCGGCGCGATCTGGAGATCGTCCCGCACGACGACGAGGTATGTAACCGCGTGCTGACCGCGCGCCGGCTGTGGTCGGTGACGGGCTACCGGCCACCGGCATGGCCGGTGATGGTGGACGAACTGGCGGCCGCGATCGAGCGCCGCGAGATCGAGGGCGTCACCACCCGGCGCGATCCCGCGCGGGTCAGTGACCTGGTGGCTGGGCAGCGAGCGGCCTCGCCGCTGCCCAGCTCGACTCCGAACGGGGTTCACACCGACGCCTGACGGGCGGACCGAACCGGTGGATCTTCTCCGGTAGAAGAGGAGAACGACGTGTCGAGAACGACGGGCGGCACCGACAACCCGGGCGGCACCGAGCCCGGTGGAGAGTCCGACGGCGCCGAACTGGCCCGGACGGGCTTCTTCCGGGCATGGTTCCCGGGGGCGAGGCCCAACCGCCAGCGTGGCGCGGCCACGTCGAGACCACCGGGGGCCACAGATGCCCACGGCGAATCCGACGGCGCAGGCGCAGGCGTCGCCGCGGCCCGCGGTGCCGAGGCAGCCGGCGAAGCCAGTGCGCGGGTGCCGCACCGGATACCGGCGGCCAGGTCGGGCCCATCCGCAGCACCCGGCCCATCCGGCCCATCCGGCCCACTGGACGAAGACCCCGCGGAATCCCGGGACGAGGCTGCTTCCGGTTCCGTCCCCGGCTCCGCCGGCCCCTCCGTTCCCACCGCCCCGTACGCCCCCACCGGGCCGACCGTGCCGACGGTGCCCAGCCGCCGGCTGTCGCCGGACCGGCAGGAGTCGGCCGGCCCGCGCACCGTGCCACAGCGTGGGCCGCTAACCGAGGTTCTGGGTGAGCCGTCCCCGGTACCGAGGGGCCGGCCCGGCCCGGCCGAACACCGGCCGCGGGTCATGGTTCTGGTCGGCACCCGGCCGGAGCTCGTCAAACTCAGCCGGGTGATCGTCGCGCTGGAGCGGGCGGTCGACCTCTGTCTGGTCCACTCGGGGCAGAACTACGACTACGAACTCAACCAGGTCTTCTTCGACGAGCTCGGCATCCGCAAACCGGACCACTTCCTGGACGCCGTCGGGGCCAGTGCGGCGGAGACCATCGGCCGGGTGATCGCCCGGGCCGACGCGCTGTTCGCGGACGAGTCACCCGACGCGCTGCTGCTGTACGGGGACTCCAACACCACGCTGGCGGTGATAGCGGCCCGGCGGCGCCACATCCCGGTGTTCCACCTGGAGGCCGGGAAGCGCTGCTTCGACGCCCGGGTGCCCGAGGAGACGAACCGGCGGCTCGTCGACCACCTCAGCGACGTCAACCTCCCGCTCACCGAGCACGCCCGGCGCAACCTGCTGGCCGAAGGGCTGCCAGCCCAGCGGATCTTCGTCACCGGCTCGCCGATGAAGGAGGTGATCGCCGCCTATCTGCCGCTCGTCGAGGCCTCCCAGGCGCTCACGACGCTGGGCGTCACACCGGGACACTTCCTGGTCGTCAGCGCGCACCGCGAGGAGAACGTCGACCGCCCGGAGCTGCTCGCCGCCCTGCTGGAGACGTTGAACGCGCTGGCGGCGCGCTACCGGGTGCCGGTCATCGTGTCCACCCATCCGCGGACCAGGGACCGCATCGAGGCGCTGGACGCGGCGGGGCGGGCGCCAGCTCTCGACGGGCTGGTCCGGCTGTGCCGTCCGTTCGGGTTCGCGGACTACACGGCGCTGCAGCGGGCCGCGCTGTGCGTGGTCTCGGACAGCGGGACGCTGACCGAGGAGGCGTCGCTGCTCGGCTTCCCCGCCGTGCTGATCCGGGAGGCGCACGAGCAGCCCGAGGGGGTGGACCACGGGGTTGTGGTCTCCTGCGTGCCGCGTCCCGACCGGGTGCTGGCCGCGGTCGGCCTGGCCACCGGCGAGGCCCGGCACGACCGGGGCTCCCGGGTCGTGCCGGGCTACGACGTGGACGACGTGTCCCGCCGGGTCGTGCGGATCATCGTCGGCAACATCGACTACATCCGCCGGACGGTCTGGTTCGAGCGCCCGGCGGACGGTGCCGGCGAGTCGAAACCGGGCGGAACCCCGCTCGCGTTCCCCTGAGCGGCCGGCGATCGCCGGCTCAGTGCCCCAACTGGTCGCTGTCGGCTCGGGGGTGCTCGGCGAGCAGGGCGGTGAGGGCCCCGAACAGCGCCGGGGGAGCGGCGACCACCAGGTCCTCGCTCTGCCGCCGGCCGTCCAGGCCACCGACGAGCAGGCCCGCCTCGGCCGCGACCAGTGCCCCGGCGGCGTGGTCCCAGGGGTGCAGGCCGCGTTCGTAGTAGGCGTCGACCGTTCCGGCCGCGGCGGCGCACAGGTCGAGGGCGGCGGCACCCATCCGGCGGATGTCGCGCACCTTCGGCACCACTCTGGTCAGCACGGCCACCTGCGCCGTCCGCCGCCGCTCGGTGTAGCCGAAGCCGGTCGCGACCAGTGCGCGGCGCAGATCCGTCACCGTCGAGCCGGTGAGCGTCTCGGGCCGCCCGGTCCCGCTCCGGCGCAGGGCGCCGCCGCCGCGCACCGCCGTGTAGGTGAGCCCGAGCGCCGGAGCGTGCACCACGCCGGCGACGACCTCGCCCGCGACCTCGGCCGCGATCGACACCGCCCAGTTGGGCAGGCGGTACAGGAAGTTCACGGTTCCGTCGAGCGGGTCGACGATCCAGCGGACCCCGCTGGTGCCGGAGGTGTCCGAACCCTCCTCCCCGAGCAGCCCGTCGTGCGGGCGGGCCTCCCGCAGCCGGCGGGCGACCAGCGCCTCGGACGCCCGGTCCAGCGCGGTGACGATGTCGGTCGGCGAGGACTTCGTCGCCTCGGCCTCGACCGTGCCCGCGCGGCCGGCGAGCAGCAGGGCACCGGCCTCACGGGCGACGTCCAGGCCGAGATCGAGCAGGTCGGCGGGAGCCGGGAGGGCGTCGGCGGGGGCCGGGAGGGTGTTGTCGGGGGACGCGTCCACGGGTCTCATCCTGCCAAGGCCGGCAGCCCGCGTGGGCCGTGGCGGCCCTCGCGGGCGGCTCGCGACCGGCTCGCGACCGGCTCGGCCCACCGGGCGGCTCCCGCCGCCGGGGGGACGATCGCGGGACCCGTAGGATTGTGCGCGTGGTGGCAACGGACAGTACGGAACGGCCGACCCGCGCGGTGCCCGGCAAGCCGACTTTGGACGGTATCGAGGCACGCTGGTCGCGGGAGTGGCAGGAGCGCGGGACCTACGCCTTTGACCGGTCGGTTCCGCGGGAGCGGGTCTACTCGGTGGACACCCCGCCGCCGACGGTAAGCGGCTCCCTGCACGTCGGCCACGTGTTCTCGTACACCCACACCGACCTGATCGCCCGCTTCCAGCGGATGCGCGGCCGCGAGGTCTTCTACCCGATGGGCTTCGACGACAACGGGCTGCCCACCGAGCGCCGGGTGCAGAACTACTACGGCGTGCGGTGCGACCCGTCGCTGCCCTACGACCNCGGGTTCACCCCGCCGGAGAAGCCGGGCAAGGAGCAGATCCCGGTCTCCCGGCGCAACTTCGTCGAGCTCTGCGAGCAGCTGACGATCGAGGACGAGAAGGGCTTCGAGGAGCTCTGGCGCCGCCTCGGGCTGTCGGTGGACTGGACCTACACCTACGCGACGATCGACACCCGGTCGCGCGCCGTCGCCCAGCGGGCCTTCCTGCGCAACCTCGCCCGTGGCGAGGCCTACCTGGCCGAGGCGCCGACCCTGTGGGACGTCACCTTCCGCACCGCGGTCGCGCAGGCGGAGCTGGAGGACCGGGAGCGTCCCGGCGCCTACCACACGCTGGCGTTCCCGCGGCCCGGCGGTGAGCCGGTGGTGATCGAGACGACCCGCCCGGAGCTGCTGCCGGCCTGTGTCGCCCTGGTGGCGCATCCCGAGGACGAGCGTTACCAGCCGCTGTTCGGGCAGACGGTGCGCACGCCGCTGTTCGAGGTCGAGGTTCCGGTGGTGGCGCACCGGCTGGCGGATCCGGAGAAGGGCTCCGGCATCGCCATGATCTGTACCTTCGGCGACCTGACCGACGTCACCTGGTGGCGTGAGCTGCGGCTGCCCGCGCGTGCGGTGATCGGCCGCGACGGCCGGCTGATCGCGGAGGCACCCGAGGCGATCACCTCGCCGGCCGGCAGGGAGCACTACGCCCGGGTGGCCGGGAAGACGATCGCCGCGGCCCGGGTGGCCATCGTCGAGGCCCTGCGGGAGTCCGGGGCGCTGCTCGGCGAGCCGCGGGCGATCACCCACCCGGTGAAGTTCTACGAGAAGGGTGACCGGCCGCTGGAGATCGTCTCCACCCGGCAGTGGTACATCCGCAACGGCGGGCGGGACGAGCCGCTGCGCGAGCAGCTGCGGGCGCGCGGCAGCGAGCTGAGCTGGCACCCGGACTACATGCGGGTGCGGTACGAGAACTGGGTGGACGGCCTCAACGGTGACTGGCTGATCAGCCGGCAGCGGTTCTTCGGCGTCCCCTTCCCGGTGTGGTACCCGCTGGACGAGGCGGGCGACCCGCGTTACGACGCTCCGATCGTCGCGGCCGAGTCCGCCCTGCCGGTCGACCCGTCCAGCGACCTGCCGCCCGGGTACACCGCCGAGCAGCGCGGGGTTCCCGGTGGCTTCATGGCCGACCCGGACGTCATGGACACCTGGGCCACGTCCTCGCTCACGCCGCTGATCGCCAGCGGCTGGGAGAGCGACCCGGCCCTGTTCGCCCNGGTGTTCCCGATGGACCTGCGCCCGCAGGCACACGAGATCATCCGGACCTGGCTGTTCTCGACCGTGCTGCGCAGCCACGCCGAGTTCGGTGCGCTGCCGTGGTCGGACGCGGCGATCTCGGGCTGGATCCTCGACCCGGACCGCAAGAAGATGTCGAAGTCCAAGGGGAACGTCGTCACGCCGATGGGCCTGCTCGAACAGCACGGCTCGGACGCGGTCCGGTACTGGGCGGCCTCGGGCCGGCCGGGCACCGACACGGCGTTCGACGTGGGCCAGATGAAGACCGGCCGGCGGCTGGCCATCAAGATCCTCAACGCGAGCCGGTTCGTCCTCGGGCTGGCCGAGGCGGGTGACTCAGCCGACGCCGGGCAGCCGGGTCACGCGGGCCAGGCGGTCGCGGCCGGTGGCGGCGCGCCGGGCCCGGAGGCCGTCACCGAGGCGCTGGACCAGGCGCTGCTCGCCGAGCTGGCCCGGGTCGTCGCGGCGGCGACCGAGTCCTTCGAGGCCTACGACTACACCCGGGCGCTCGAGGTCACCGAGACGTTCTTCTGGCGCTTCTGTGACGACTACGTCGAGCTGGTCAAGGGCCGCGCCTACGGGGCGCACGGAGCGGCCGGCGCCGCCTCGGCCCAGGCCACGCTGTCGATCGCGCTGGCGGCGCTGCTCGCGCTCTTCGCCCCCTTCCTGCCCTTCGTCACCGAGGAGGTCTGGTCCTGGTGGCAGGAGGGGTCGGTGCACCGCGCGAGCTGGCCGGAGGCCGAGCGGATCCGCGCGGTGGCCGGTGACGGCAACCCCGAGCTGCTGGACGCCGTCGGAGCCGCGCTGTCGGCGGTCCGCCGGGCGAAGTCCGAGGCGAAGGTCTCCATGAAGGCCGAGGTCGCCACCGCCCGGGTCAGCGGCGAGGCGGGGACCGTCGCCCTGGTCGAGCGGGCCGCCGCGGACCTGCGCAGCGCCGGCGGCATCTGGGAGCTGACCCTGGCGCCGACCAGCGGTGAACTGGCCGTCGACGTCGTGCTGGTGCCGACCGGCTGACCGGCTGACCGCGCCGAGGCCGACTGGTCGACCGCCGGGCGCCTGCACCGCCTGGCGGGGCCGGGCGTTCCCGGTGCCGGAGTGCCGGGGCAGGAACGGTGCGGCGCGGGCGGATGCCTGATCGGGCAGGATGGGCTCGTGGCCATCTACGCGCTGGGGGATCTGGTCCCCTCCATCGACCCGTCCGCTTTCGTCCATCCTGACGCCACCCTGATCGGGAACGTCTCGATCGGGCCGGAGTCCACGGTCTGGCCCGGAGTCGTGATGCGTGGGGACCACGGCGAGATCAGGGTCGGAGCGCGGACGTCCATCCAGGACGGTTCGGTCATCCACGCGACCGCGCTGTTCCCCACGATCGTGGGTGACGACTGCGTGATCGGGCACATCGTGCACCTGGAAGGGTGCACGATCGAGGACGGCTCGCTGGTGGGTTCGGGCTCGATCGTCCTGCACGAGGCCCGGGTCCGGCGGGGGGCTCTCGTCGGTGCCGGCGCGGTGGTCGGCAACCGGGTCGAGGTCCCGGAGGGGGCCATGGCGCTGGGGATCCCGGCGAAGATTCGGGAGGGCGCCGCCTCCCAGGAACTGATCCGGCTGGCCGCCGAGTCCTACGTGGAGAACGGCCGGCGCTTCCGCAAGGAGATGCGCCGCATCGACTGATCGACGGGCACCCGCTTCAGCGGGAGGCGGGCGGTGCGGACCGGGCGGTCCGCACCGCCCGATCCGCTGCCGCCCCGGTCGAGGTGTCACCCGCGGGCTCACCCGCCTGCTGCGGCCCGCGCTGCCGACCGCCCGGCTAGGCCGAGTTCGCCGCGGAGCTTGTCGTCTGCCGCGCGGCCTTCGCCGACCCACCGTTCTTCGAGGTCATGCCCGGCGGCAGCGAGCCGGTCGCCCGCACCCAGCCGCGCGCCGCCGTCCGCTCGGCGGCCAGTCGGCCGAGCCCCACGGCCAGGCCGGACGCCGCCGCCCAGACGATCGCCTCGGGCCAGGCGGTGTCCGGATCGGCCGGGTTCTTCGGCGGGTCGGTCTTCCTTATCCTGCGGTACGCCACGGTGACCGCCCGGCTCGCCGCGGTGCCCGCGAGCGCCGTCGCCGCCCCGCCGACGACCTTCCATCCCATCTTCGATCCCGGTCCGGCCACCCCACACCTCTCGTCGGTCCGCCCCGCCGGACTGTCCGCCGGGGCGTGCTGTTTCGCATCTCGTGGAGCCGTTCAGGCTCTGAGAGTTACCACGCAGCCGCTGAGTTGCCACGCAGTCTCTGTCCTACCCGTCTCTGCCCTACCCCGGCGCGCGGATACCTCCTCGCGGCGCCGGTCGTCCGGCCGGGGTGGTTCAGGTGGGTCGTTCAGAGCGGGTGGTCCGGCGCTCTCGGGCCGCCAGCCATGCGCCGGCAGTCGCCGCCGGGCGGGTCGTTAGTGTCGCGGACAGCCCGCCCGGGTGGTCAGGGGCACCCAGGAGAATCCTGATGTCCCCCTCCGTGAGCACCATCGCCCGTTGGGTGGTGGGCTGAGCCGGAAACGGGACATGTGTCAGATCTTACCGATTGGACATGATTCAATGCTCATCGTGACAAGGCGGCGGTTCCTTCTCGTCGTGGACGGCGGGGTCTCCACGCCGTTGGCCCGATGACCGCGGCCACCCCNCCACCTTCCGCCGTCCCGCTTCAGGGCGAGATCTCGGCCGGTGGTCCGCCGCCCGCGCCGCCCGCGCCGCTGGAGGTGCTGGTGCGGCGGCTGGATCCGGATCTCCCGATCCCGGCGTACGCCCAGCCGTCGGACGCCGGCGCCGACCTGGCCACCACCCAGGACGTGACGCTGGCGCCGGGGGAGCGGGCCATCGTCGGGACGGGGCTCAGCATCGCGCTGCCCGCCGGCTACGCGGCCTTCGTGCACCCTCGCAGCGGACTTGCCGCGCGTCATGGACTCACCGTGGTCAACGCCCCCGGTACCGTCGACGCCGGTTACCGTGGAGAAATCAAGGTGAATCTCATAAACACCGATCAGAGTGAGTCGATCACTCTCCGTCGGGGAGACCGGGTGGCGCAGCTCGTGATCCAACGCGTGGAGCACGCCGTCTTCCGTGAGGTCGCAGAGCTCCCCGCCTCCGTGCGGGGAACCGGCGGGTTCGGGTCGACGGGGGGGTTCGGTCCCTCCTCCGACGGTGGGCCGCGAAGGGAGGAGCACGGTGTTCGGTCGCGGTCGTAAGGCGTCCGCCGAGGTGTCCGCCGAGGCGGGCGCGACTCGGGCGGGCAGGGTGGATGTCGATCGGGTCGGTCCCTTCGACGCCGCCGAGGCGCCCGAGGACGACATGCATCGTCTTGATCTCGGTGCGTTGCGCGTACCGGCACTGCGCGGGGTGCAGGTGCAGTTCCAGGTGGAGGAGTCCACCGGCCGGCCGCTGACGATCGTCGTGACCGACGGGCGCAGTGCGATGGAGCTGGCCGTCTTCGCCGCTCCGAAGACGGCGCCGCTGTGGGACGAGGTCCGGGCCGAGATCCTGGAGACGCTGCGGGCGTCCGGCGGTGTCGAGGGGGAGGGCCCCTTCGGGCCGGAGCTGCGTATGCGACTGCCCACCAACCGCCCCGGGGAGACCGTTCCCGGTCGCATGATCGGCATCGATGGGCCCCGCTGGTTCCTGCGCGCCGTGGTGACCGGGGCGGCCGGTCAGGACCTCTCCGCCGGGCCGTTGCTGGACGAGACACTCCGGCGGATGGTGGTGGTGCGGGGTGACGAGGCGATGCCCGTCCGCGACCCGCTGCCGCTCCGACTGCCGAAGGAGGTGGCCGACCAGAACTCTGACGGCCAGCCGGAAGGCGCGGCGGAGAGCCGGCCGGCGATGCCCGCCCCCGGGGTGCGGATCAGCGAGACCCGCTGACCGTCGGCGAGACCCGCTGAACCGATCTGCGCCGTCCGTCTACCGCGTCCGCCGGCCCGCCGCGTCCGCCGGCCGAGCCGCCCCCGCCCGCCGGCCGAGCCGCCGAGCCGGCCGGCCGGTGCGCCGAGGCCGCGGGTGGGCTCGCGATATGCACCGTCCTGACCGGATCGGTGGTGGCGGGGGTCCGTCCACCTCATAATCCCGGTTCAGGGCGCCGATGCATGGCCGTCTGGTGGGTTTTCCACTCACTGGTCAGACGACGTCCCGAGGTTCGTGAATCCGTCGCCCGGGCGGTCGGGAGCGGTTCGACGATCGGAGGAGCCGTGGGCGAAGGGCGCAGCTGGTGGGGGCGACGGTTCCACCAACTGACAGCGGACAACCAGGAGCTCGAGGACGAGGATCTGCGCCGTGCCTCGGTCGAGGCCGGGGCGGCGCCGATGCTGGCCTGCCGGGACCGGGAGGAGGCCTGCGTCGCTGGATCGATCCGTTCGGTGACCGTGCGGGCGCGTTCTGNGGCGCCCAGCCTTGAGGTCGACCTCTATGATGGGAGCGGAACCGTCACTCTCGTGTTTCTTGGCCGCAAACATATCGCGGGCATCGAGGCCGGCCGCTCGGTGAAGGCCTCCGGTCGAGTGGTCCTGCGCGACGAGCGAACCACGATCTTCAACCCGCGATACGAGCTGCTGCCAGTCTCCTCGACCAGCGCCTGAACGGTGCCCGGAGGACAGGACGCCATCGCCCATGCCGCCAGCCTCGCCGTCGGACCAGCAGCCCCCGCCCGCCCCGGACCGGGGGGCTGACTCAGCACCAACGCTGGCCGAGGCGGTGGGCGGCCCGCGCGGGATCATCGACAGCGCCATCCCGACGGTGGCTTTCGTCACCGTGAACGCCGAGGCCGGCCTGACCGCGGGGATCATCGTCGCGATCGCGGCCGCCTTCGGGCTGGTCGCCCTGCGCCTAGTCCGCCGTGAGCCGGTCCAGCAGGCGTTCTCGGGCCTCTTCGCCGTTGGCTTCGCGGCGTTCATCGCGTCCCGGACGGGCCAGGCGGAGGGCTTCTTCCTCCCCTCGATCGCCAAGAACGCGGTCTGCGCGGTCGTCGGGCTGTTGTCCGTCCTGGTCGGCAGGCCCGTCGGCGGCTACGTGATGGTCGGTTTCGACAAGCGCTATGCCGGCTGGCAGGAGAAACCGGCACTGCGGCGGGCGGCCGTGTGGGCGACCCTGGTCTGGATCGCCGTGTTCGGCCTGCGGTTCGTCATCCAGGGCCTGCTGTACCTCGCCGGTGAGACCGGCTGGCTCGCGGCGGCGAACATCGCCCTGGGCCTGCCCCTCTTCGGGGCCGCCGTGCTCGCGACGTTCGCTATCGTCCGTCGCCTCGCGCCACCGGTGGATGACGCCGTGCCCGTGGATGACGCCGTGCCCGCGGGCGACGCCGTGCCCGTGGACGGTGCGGCCCCGGCGGTGGTCGGTGGGGTGCTGCTGGCGGATGGCGAGGCCGCCGGCCCGGCCGAACACGGGTCGGCCGAGGGCGCCGAGCCGACGGTGCGCCGGCCCGGGAACTGATCCGCGCCCGGCCGGGACTGATCCGGAGGGGTGGCCGCCGGTCACAGCGGCCCCGGCGAGCCCTCCCGGTGGGGGTGCCCTTCCGGCACCGCGCCGAGCAGGGTCGCGAGGTGCTCCTCGGCCTCGCTGGTGGTCGCTACGGCCAGTACCTCGTCTCCCGACTCCAGTGCGCAGTCCGCGGACGGCACGATGGGGTGCCCGTCCCGCAGGATGACGACCAGCGCCGAGTCCGGCGGCAGGTCGACGTCGCCCAACCGCAGGCCGACGACCGGGGCGTTCGCCGTCAGGGTGAGCTCAACCAGGGAGGCGTCGCTCTGCCGGAACTTCATCAGCCGCACCAGGTCGCCGACGCTCACCGCCTCCTCCACCAGCGCGGTGAGCATGCGGGGCGCGGAGACGGCGACGTCGACACCCCACGAGTCGGTGAACAGCCACTCGTTCTTGGGGTGATTGACCCGGGACACCACGCGCGGCACGCCGAACTCGGTCTTCGCCAGCAGGGAGACGACGAGGTTGACCTTGTCATCGCCGGTGGCGGCGACCATCACCGCGCAGGTGCTGAGATCGGCGTCGTCGAGTGAGGACAGCTCGCACGCGTCGGCGAGCAGCCACTGGGCCGCGGGCAGTGCGTCCCGGAGGACCTTGTTGGGGTCCCGCTCGATGATCAGTACCTCGGAGCCGTTCTCCAACAGCTCCGCGGCGATCGAGCGGCCGNCCTTGCCCGCCCCGGCGATCGCCACCCGACGCCCTCGGCGGGCAACCGGGCCGCTCTGTTCCACCGGTTCCAGCCCGCCCGCGTTCACCGTCATCGCCACGCCTCCATGCCCTCGTAGGTCAGTCGTGCCCGGGACCTGCGTGGATGATGGCGTCGGCCGCGGTGGCCCGAGCCTTCGTCACCGCGATGTGCAGGACGTCACCGTCCTGGACGAGGGTTCGCGCGTCCGGCAGCCGCCCCTCACCGAACCGGGTCACGCACACCACCCGGACCTCGGCCCGGGACTCCAGCTCGGTCAGCCGCCGGCCCACCCAGCCGCGGGCGGGGGTGACGGCGGTGACCATCACCGTGCCGGAGGTGTCCGTCCACTCGGGCGTCACGGCCTCCGGGATGAGCCGGCCCAGGATCTGGTCGCGGGTCCAGCGCACGGTGGCGACGGTGGGGATCCCGAGCCGCTCGTAGACCTCGGCCCGCCGGGGGTCGTAGATCCGGGCCACCACCCGCTCGACGCCGAACATCTCCCGGGCGACCCGGGCAGAGATGATGTTCGAGTTGTCGCCGCTGGAAACGGCGGCGAAGGCGGTGGCCTCGGCGATGCCCGCCTCGATCAGGGTGTCCCGGTCGAAGCCCATGCCCGTCACCCGCCGACCGCCGAAGCCGGGGGAGAGGCGGTTGAACGCCGCGCGGTTCTGGTCGATCACGGCGACCGAATGGCCGAGCCGTTCGACAGCACCGGCCAGAGACGAGCCGACCCGGCCGCAGCCGAGGATCACGACGTGCACGGGAAGTGAGCGTAGTCCGACCGGGGTTGCGGGGTCGATGCCTCGGCCTCGGCCGTTCCGCCGGCCCGGTGGGGTCCGGCCGGCGCGGGGTTCTCCGCGGTGCGCCAGGTCACACAGGACGGGTGCGCCACGTCACACCCTCTGGGGAGGTGTGACGGAGGTCGGTAGCATCGCCGCGTGGCGCTCACAGACCGGTTGAAGCGCGGCTTCGTCGGTCGTCCCATCGGCAGTGACCGACTCNGGGAGACCCTGCTGCCGAAGCGGGTCGCACTACCCATCTTCGCGAGTGACGCACTCTCCTCCGTTTCCTATGCCTCCGAGGAGATCCTTCTCGTCCTCGCGCTCGGTGGCCTCACCCTGCTGCACTACACGCCGTGGATCGCGGGCGCGGTCGTGGTCCTCATGCTCACCGTGGTGGCGTCGTACCGGCAGAACGTGCACGCCTACCCCAGCGGCGGCGGTGACTACGAGGTCGCCTCGGTCAACATCGGGCCGCGGGCCGGGCTGCTGGTGGGCAGCGCGCTGCTGGTGGACTACGTGCTCACCGTCGCGGTGTCGATCTCGGCCGGTGTCGCCAATCTGACGTCGGCGGCCACGGGGCTGGCCGATCACAGGGTGCTGTTGGCCTCCGTCCTGGTGGTCCTGCTCACCCTGGTGAACCTGCGCGGCGTGCGTGAGTCCGGCAGCGCGTTCGCCATCCCGTCCTACGGCTTCATCCTGGGCATCCTGGTGATGATCCTGACCGGGCTCGCGCAGACGCTGCTGGGTGACGCCCCGCGGGCCGAGAGTGCCGAGTACCAGGTCCACGCGGAACAGGACTTCGCCGGTCTGGCGTTGCTGTTCGTCATCCTGCGGGCCTTCGCATCCGGTTGCACCGCCCTGACCGGCGTCGAGGCGATCAGCAACGGTGTCCCGGCCTTCCGCCGGCCCAAGAGCCGCAACGCGGCGACGACGCTGCTCATGATGGGGGCGATCGCCGTCACGATGTTCGTCGGCGTGACCACGCTGGCGCTCATCTCCGACGTCCACGTGGCGGAGAACCCCGCCGATCTCATCGGGGGTGACGGCGGGCACCAGCGCACGGTCATCGCCCAGATCGCGGCGGCGGTTTTCGGTGACGGTTCGCCCGGCTTCGTCTACGTCACGGCGGCCACGACGCTGATCCTCATCCTGGCGGCGAACACGGCGTTCAACGGCTTCCCGGTGCTCGGCTCGATTCTCGCGCGGGACGGGTACCTGCCGCGCCAGCTGCACACCCGCGGCGACCGGCTCGCCTACTCCAACGGCATCGTCCTGCTGGCCGGCTTCGCGATCATGCTCATCGTGGTGTTCGACGCGCAGGTCACCGCGTTGATCCAGCTCTACATCCTGGGCGTCTTCATCTCGTTCACGCTGAGCCAGGCCGGCATGGTCCGGCACTGGGCACGTCTGCTGCGAGTCCCGGGTGCCACCACGACCGGGGCGGTGGCCGGGACCGCGGGTGCTGCCGCCGCGGCNGGTGGCAACGGGGGAGCCCGGATCGACGACCAGCTGACCGGACGCGTGCCGCTGGAACCCGGCATGCGTGGCCGGGTCCGGTGCTACCAGGTGGTCAGCCTCCTGGGCGCCGTCCTCACCGGCGCGGTTCTCGTCCTGGTGTTGATCACCAAGTTCACCCGCGGGGCCTGGATCGTCTGCATCGCCATCCCGGTGATCTACCTGTGCATGCAGGGCATCCGGCGCCACTACGACCGGGTCGCCGCCGAGCTGACGCCCGAGCCCGGTCCACCGACACTGCCGTCCCGCGTCCACGCGGTCGTGCTGGTGAGCAAGATTCNCGCGCCCACGCTGCGTGCGCTGGCATACGCGAAGGCCACCCGGCCGCACACACTGGTCGCCACGACCGTCGCGGTGGACCCGGCCGAGACCGAGCGGCTGCGGCAGGCCTGGGAGGAACGTGACATCAAGATCGACCTCGTCGTCCTCGCGTCGCCCTACCGGGAGGTCACCCGGCCGGTGCTGGAGTACGTCGCCGGTATCCGGCGGGAGAGCCCGCGGGACGTGGTCGCGGTGTTCGTCCCGGAGTACGTGGTCGGGCGGTGGTGGGAGCATCTGCTGCACAACCAGAGTGCCCTGCGGCTGAAGGCCCGGTTGTTGTTCCAGCCCGGGGTGATGATGATCAGCGTTCCCTGGCAGCTGGAGTCCAGCTCCCGCGCCCGCGGCAGGCGCGAACACGCAGGTGTGGGAGCGGTCCGGCGAGGCCGGGCCGCCCTTCCCGTCGACGTCGAAGGCGAATCATGAGCAGCGGCGGCAGCGGGGCTGGCAGCGGCGGCGGGGCCAGCGGTGGTGGCGGTGGTGGCGCCGCGCGTCGGGCGGCTCCCGCCCGGCGCACCGGTGGGCCGGGGCAGGACAGCCGGGCCGAGCGCGCCGATCGGTCGGCCCGCCGCCGGGCGACCGGCGCCGTGAGCTCCATCGGAACCGGCCGGGCCCAGCCCGGTCCCACCGGCCGGGCCCGGGCGACCGGCGGGGCGGGGCGTGCCGACCGGACGGCGCCAGCGGCCCCGGCGCCCCCCGGCGAGCTCGTCGAGCTGGAGGTCGGGCCGGTCGCGCACCACGGCCTGTGCGTCGCCCGGGCGGACGGGCGGGTCGTCTTCGTCCGGCACGCGCTGCCGGGCGAACGTGTCCGGGCCCGGATCACCGACGTCTCCCATGACCGGTACTGGCGGGCCGACGCGATCGAGATCCTGGTCGCCTCCCCCGACCGGGTCGAGCCACCCTGCCCGCACGCCGGCCCCGGCCGGTGCGGGGGGTGCGACTGGCAGCACGCCTCACTGGAGGCGCAGCGGCAACTCAAGGCGCGGGTGGTCGAGGAGTCGCTGCGGCGGATCGCGGGCCTGGAGCTCGCCGTCGAGGTCGAGGCGGTCACGACCGAAGCACCGGACGGTCTCGGCTGGCGGACGCGGATGCGCTTCTCCCGGTTGCCGGACGGCGGGGTCGGACTGCGTGCGCACCGATCGCATCAGGTGGTGCCCACCCCTGACTGCCGGATCGCGGACCCGCTGCTCGCGGCGGTGATCGCGGATCCGGCCTTCCTCCTGGACGTGGCGCCGCCCGAGCGCACCGGGCAGGCCGTGGAGCTCCTGGCGATGCCACCTTCGGCGCAGGTACCCGCGGTGGATCAGGGCGGTGCCGTCGCGTATTCGACCAGATCGGGGAACTGGCGGGCGTTCCCCGTGCGATCGGGGGACGGGCCGCGATCCCCAGGAGCGGACGAGGGCGCCGAGGTGACCGAGGTCGTCGAGACCGTCGAGGGCCGCTCGTTCCGCCTGGAACCGGGGGTCTTCTGGCAGATCCACCCGGCCGCGGCGGCGACTCTTGTCGCGGCGGTCCGGGCGGCGGTCGCGGCCAGGCCCGGCGACACGGCTCTTGATCTGTACTGCGGGGCCGGTCTGTTCGCCGCGTTCCTCGCCGTGGCCGTCGGGCCGGCGGGAAAGGTCATCGCGCTGGAGTCCGAGGAGGCCGCCGTGCGGTCCGCCGCGCGCAGCCTTGCGGACCTGCCGTGGGTCTCGCTGCGCGCGCTGCGGGTCACCCCGGCGACGGTGCGCGGGCTGATCGGCACCGGTTCGCCGTCCGGCGGGGGTGTCGACGTGGTCGTCCTCGACCCGCCGAGGACCGGAGCCGGTCGCGAGGTGATGGCCGAGCTGCTCGCGCACCGGCCGCGCCGGGTGGTGTACGTGGCGTGTGACCCCGCCGCCCTCGCGCGTGATCTCGCGGCCGCCGCGGCTGAGGGCTACCGCCTCACCGCGTTGCGCGCCTTCGACATCTTTCCGATGACCGCGCACGTGGAGTGCGTCGCCACCCTGGAACCGGCACCCGCGGAGCCGCCCGGTCAGACCGGGGCATAAAAGCCGTGGCGCGTTGAGGAACGTCCGGAAAAGGGCTGTTCGTTCCCGGCCGCCTACCTGGCTGAGACCTGCCCGGTTCGGCCGGCACGTGCTTTCCGTGGAATTCACCGGCTGGCCCTCCGGTTGCCGCCCGATCGGCCGATCGGCCGATCGGCGGGGACGGGCGGCGGCGCCGGGTGATGGGGATCTGTACGGGTTCGACGGGCCTCGCGCGGGCCGCCGCGGGGGTCTCGGCCGGCTCCCGGCGCCGGGCGGAGGGTCGAGTCGGCGGGCGCGGCGGCCGCGCGCCGGTGCGGTCGGCCCACCCGCGGAGTCCACGTGCGGTCGTGACTTCCGGATCCCGGCCGTCCGGCCGGCTGGCCGGATGTGGCCGGGCCGAAGGACGCTGACCCTGGGTGACCAACGCTCGCACGTCCGGGGGCGCCCGTAACAGCCATCGCAATGTCACGAGAATGTCACGGGAAGATGACATGTGGATGGAGGGTCGAGCGAAGATCCCAGTGGTGGGAGAAAAAGCGCCGCCCGATGGCTCCCCGAGCCGTGGCCGGCTGGCGCGAACCATGTGGTCCGTCATCGCCGTCGACGCGTCACGCCTGGTTCACCGGCACACTTGCGTGGTTACCCGTCGCACATTCCCGGCCGCGGGAGGTGGATTCTACCGCGACTGGGCAGAATACCTGACGCTCTCCGGGCAACTCACATGTCGGGAGCCTGTCTGCGGAGCCCGGGGGGTGCTGCGTAGACTTTGCCGGACCCGGACCGATCCCCTTTCGGGGGAGGGAGAGCACGCCGTGTCGCTTCTGTCGACGATCGACAGCCCGCAGGACGTCAAGCGCCTCGACCACGAGGAACTGGTGGCGCTCGCGGCCGAGATCCGTGATTTCCTCATCCATGCGGTTGCCCGTACAGGCGGCCACCTCGGGCCGAATCTGGGCNCTGTCGAACTGACTCTCGCAATTCACAGGGTCTTTGACTCACCATTTGACCGTGTCCTGTGGGACACCGGACATCAGTCATATGTCCACAAGATTCTCACCGGCCGTCGAGAAGCTTTCGACCGCCTTCGTCAGCGTGGCGGACTCTCCGGCTACCCGAGCCAGGCCGAGTCCGAACACGACATCATCGAGAACTCCCACGCCTCGACCGCCCTGTCCTACGCGGACGGGCTGTCCCGGGCCTACGCACTGCGCGGCGAGAACCGGGCCGTCGTCGCGGTCGTCGGCGACGGCGCGCTCACCGGCGGCATGTGCTGGGAGGCGCTGAACAACATCGCGGCCTCCGACCGGCAGGTCGTCATCGTCGTCAACGACAACGGCCGGTCCTACTCGCCGACCATCGGCGGGCTGGCCGACCATCTCGCGTCGCTGCGGCTGGCACCCGAGTACGAGCAGGTCCTCGACGTCGTCAAGCAGGTGCTGGGGCGCACGCCGCTGGTCGGCGCGCCGCTGTTCGACGCCCTGCACGGCATCAAGCGGGGCATCAAGGACGTCGTCACCCCGCAGGGCATGTTCGAGGACCTCGGCCTGAAGTACGTCGGCCCGATCGACGGCCACGATGTGGCCGCGATGGAGTCGGCGCTGCGCCGGGCCAAGGACTTCGGCGGCCCGGTGATCGTGCACGCGATCACCCGCAAGGGCTTCGGCTACCCCGCGGCCGAGCAGGACGAGGCCGACAACTTCCACGCCGTCGGGGTCATCGACCCGGCGACGGGCAAGCCGGTGTCCGCGGCCAAGGGCACGTCCTGGACGTCGGTCTTCTCCGAGGAGATCGTGCGGATCGGGGCGGAGCGTCCCGACGTCGTCACGATGACGGCCGCGATGCTCCAGCCGGTCGGCCTGAAGGCGTTCGCCAAGGCGTTCCCGGACCGGGTGTTCGACGTCGGCATCGCCGAGCAGCACGCCGTCACCTCGGCGGCGGGCCTGGCGATGGGCGGCCTGAAGCCCGTCGTGTGCATCTACGCCACCTTCCTCAACCGGGCGTTCGACCAGGTCCTGATGGACGTGGCGATGCACCGCCAGCCGGTGACGTTCGTCCTCGACCGGGCCGGCATCACCGGTGAGGACGGCGCGTCGCACAACGGCATGTGGGACATGTCCTTCCTGCAGGTCGTGCCCGGCCTGGCGATCGCCGCGCCGCGGGACGAGGCCACCCTGCGCGCGGAGCTCGACGAGGCGATCTCCAACAGCGACGGCCCGACGGTCGTGCGCTACCCCAAGGGCAAGATCGCGGCGCCCACGCCGGCGATCGATCAGGTCGGCGGGGTGGACGTCCTCTACCGGGCGCCGGCGGTGGCCCGGCACCGCGAGGTGCTGCTGGTCTCGGTCGGCGCGATGGCTCCGACCTGCCTCGACGTGGCGGCCCGGGTCGCCAGCCAGGGCATCGGCATCACCGTCGTCGACCCGCGCTGGGTCAAGCCGCTCGACCCGGCCCTGGTCGACCTCGCCCGTGAGCACGACCTCGTGGTCACCGTCGAGGACAACGGCCGCGTCGGCGGTGTCGGCGCGTCGCTGGCCCAGCTCCTGCGGGACGCCGACGTCGATGTCCCGCTGCGCGAGTTCGGTGTCGCCCAGCGGTTCCTCGACCACGGCAAGCGGGACGAGGTGCTCGCCGAGGTCGGCCTCGCGCCCCAGGACCTGGCCCGCAAGGTCATCGAGGCTGTCGCCCGCCGGCAGAACTCGCTGGTGGACGACGAGGTCGGTGCGACCGACACGGACAGGTCCGACCAGGCGCCGGCCACCGGCCAGGCCTGACCGTCGCAGCCGGGCCGCGCCTGTCCCGCGCGGCCCGGGTGCCCGTGGATCAGCGCGCGGTGTCGCGGGTCGACGGCCCGGCGCCGGCCGCGCGGACGGGACGCCATAGTCTGACCCAGTGAGCGGTGTCGACGGGGCGGACCTGCCCGGGGGCGGGCGGGCCGGTGACGGTCCGGCCCGGCCCCGGGGCGCACGCTGGTGGGCGGTACGCGGCGCGCTGCTGCTCGCCGCGGTACTGCTCGGCGTGGCGCTGGTGGGGCAGTGGAACGACGTCCGGGACTCGGTCGGTGAGCTGACCGTCCTCGGCCTGGTCGGCTCAGCGGTCGCCACGGTGGCGGCGGTCGGCGCGACCGTGCTGTCCTGGCGTGCGGTGCTCGGCGGGCTCGGGGCGGTACTGCCGCTGCGGGCCGCCATCCGGATCTTCTGCGTGGGTCAGATCGGCAAGTACATCCCGGGCAGCGTCTGGCCGGTTCTCGCCCAGATGGAACTCTCCCGCGACTACGGGGTCTCCCGGCCGAAGTCGGCCTCGGCGAGCCTGGTGGTGCTGGCGCTGGCGGTGCCCTGCGGTGGCGTCACCGCGGCTGCCACGCTTCCCTTCGTCTCCCGCGAGGCCCTCACGGACTACTGGTGGGCGCTGGCGGTCGTGCCACTGTTCGCCGTCGTGCTGTACCCGCCGGTGCTCTCCCGGCTGCTGGGCCGGGCCTTCCGCCTGCTGCGCCGCCCGCCGCTGGCCGAGCCGCTCACCGCCCGGCCCATCCTCGCCGGCGCCGGCTGGCTGATCGCCGGCTTCGTCTGGTACGGCGTCGGCACCTGGTTGCTCGTGCGTGACCTCACCCCGGCCGTCGACGGCGCCCGGCTGGTGGCTCTCTGCGTCGGCGCCTACGCGCTCGCCTGGACGGCGGGGTTCCTGGTCCTGGTGCTGCCGGCGGGGGCCGGGGTCCGCGAGGCCGTGCTGGTGCTCGCGCTCGCCCCCGCCCTGCCGAGTGGCCCGGCAACCCTCATCGCCGTCGTGGCGCGGCTGCTGGCCACCATCGCGGACGTCGTCTGGGCGCTGGTCGGGGTTGCGCTGCGCCCGCGGGGCGAGCCCACCCCGGACGAGCGGCCCTCGCCGGTGCTCCCGGCCGAGCCGGGCGCGGACCCGCGGGAGACACCCAGCCGGGCGAGGTGACCAAAGCACGCGGGCCCGGTCCGGGCGGGTGCGTAACCCGCTCGGACCGGGCCCGAGATGCTGACCGGCGGTCAGATGGTCAGATGGTCAGGCGATGGTGGCGACGCCGGGCGGGCTGAAGCGCTGGCCGGTCGCCCGCTCGCTGATCCCGGTGCGATCCAGGTACGGCGTGATGCCGCCCAGGTGGAACGGCCACCCCGCCCCGAGGACCATGCACAGGTCGACGTCCGCGGCCTCGGCGACGACCTTCTCGTCCAGCAGCAGCCGGATCTCCCGCGCGAGCGCCACCAGCGCCGCCTCGCGAACCTGCTCCGCGGTCATCGCCGTCGCACCGGCACCGGCACCGGCGCCCGCGTCGCCGCGGACGAGCGCGGTGACCTCGTCGTCCACGACCTGCCGGCCCTGCGGGTCGGTGGTGTAGAAGCCGGTCTTGCCCGCGGCGACGACCCGGGCCAGGCCGTCCGGTGAACGGAAGCGGTCCGGCCAGGCGCTGTGCAGCGTCTGCGCCACGTGCAGCGCGACCGGTGGGCCCACCAGCGACAGCAGGACCAGCGGCGACATCGGCAGGCCCAGCGAGTCCAGGGCGGTGTCGGCCACGTCGATCGGCGTTCCCGACTCGGTGGCGGCGAGGACTTCGCCCATGAACCGGGTCAGCAGGCGGTTCACGACGAAGGCGGGCGCGTCCGCGACCAGGACGGCGTTCTTCCTGAGCTTCTTCGCGACGTCGANGGTGGTCGCGATCGTCGGGTCGTCGCTGGTGGGCGTGCGGACGACCTCGACCAGCGGCAGCACCGCGACCGGGTTGAAGAAGTGCAGGCCCGCGACCCGCTCGGGGTGGGTGAGGTCGGCGGCCATCTCGGTCACCGACAGCGCCGAGGTGTTCGTGAGCAGCAGCGTCTCCGGCTTGACGTACGTCTCCAGCTCGGCGAGCACCGACTTCTTGATCGCCATGTCCTCGAAGACGGCCTCGATGATGAGGTCGGCGTCCGCGAACGCGTCCTTGGTGAGCGATCCGCTGACGTTCGCCTTCAGCCGGTTCGCCCGGTCGGGGGAGATGCGCCCGCGCAGGAGGAGGTTGTCGAACTCCTGGTGGACCCGGGCGACCCCGGCGTCGAGCCGGGCCTGGTCGAGGTCGGTGAGAACGACCGGCACCTCCAGCCGCTGGGCGAACAGGGCCGCGAGCTGGCTGGCCATCAGGCCGGCGCCGACGACGCCCACCTTCGTCACCGGCCGGGCCAGCGAGNGGTCGGGGCCGCCCACCGGGCGCTTGGCCCGCTTGTTCACCAGGTCGAAGGCGTAGAGGCCGGCGACCAGCTCCTCGCTGGCGCCCAGGTCGGCCAGGGCCGCGTCCTCGGCGGCGTAACCGGTGTCGCGGTCCGCGGTCTCGGCCAGCGCCATCAGTTCGAGCGCGCGGTAGGCGGCCGGGGCGGCGCCGTGCAGCCGGGCGTCGGCCAGGGCACGCCCGCGGTCGAGTGCCGCGGCCCACGCCGCTCCCCGCTCCACCGGCTGCCGGCCGGCGGCGGGGTCCACCTCGCCGCGCAGGACTTGGCCCACCCAGCGCAGGGCCTCCTCCAGGAAGTCGGCGGGCGCCAGCAGCAGGTCGCCGATCCCGAGCTCGAAGGCCTGCTTCGCGCGCAGCGTCCGGTTCTGGCTCAGCGCGTTGTCGATCATTACCGTGACGGCCTTCTCCGGGCCGATGAGGTTCGGCAGGAGCTGGGTGCCGCCCCAGGCCGGCACGAGGCCGAGGAAGACCTCGGGCAGCGCGAGCGCGGCGATGTCCGTCGACAGCGCCCGGTAGTCGCAGTGCAGGGCCAGTTCCAGCCCGCCGCCGAGGGCCGCGCCGTTGACGAGGGCGAAGGTCGGGACCTTCCGGCCGGCGAGGCGGCCCTCGCCGACCCGGCGCAGGGCCGTGTGCCCGAGTTCGCCGAGTGCGGTCAGCTTGGGCCTGACCTCTTCCGGATCGGTCAGCGAGGACCGGTAGGACAGGTCCGCGCCGACACAGAAGATGAACGGCTTGCCGGTCACCGCCACCGCGGCCACCGGCGGGTCGTGCTCCTCGATCTGGTCGACCGCCGCGAGCAGGGAACGCAGCCCCGCCGGGCCGAAGGTGCTCGGGCGGGTGTGGTCCAGCCCGTTGTCGAGGGTGATGAGCGCGACCGGTCCATCAACCCCGGGAAGCTGTACATAGCGGACATGGGCCTGCGTGACGACCTCGTCCGGATGTTCAAGAGTCACCGCGGCGCTGCTCATGCTCCGTCTCCCATTTCGGCCGAAGATGCTGAGGTTCGAGGGTCCCGGCCGACCTGGCTGTCGACCGTGGGTGCCCGGGAACGGCGGGCGGGCCCCGAGGGAGGGGCCGCCCGACCGTGTTCCCGGTGAGGCGGGCCGGCTCAGGCGGCCTGGTGGTGCGGGTTCTCCCAGATGGTGGTCGCGCCCATCCCGATGCCCACGCACATCGCGGTCAGGCCGTAGCGCACCTCGGGGTGCTCCTCGAACTGCCGGGCGAGCTGGGTCATCAGCCGCACGCCGCTGGAGGCGAGCGGGTGGCCGTAGGCGATCGCGCCGCCGTAGGGGTTGACCCGGGGGTCGTCGTCGGCGATGCCGAAGTGGTCGAGGAAGGCGAGCACCTGCACGGCGAAGGCCTCGTTCAGCTCGAACAGGCCGATGTCGTCGATGCTCAGGCCGGTGCGGGCCAGCGCCTTCTCCGTGGACGGGATCGGGCCGACGCCCATGACCTCGGGGTCGACACCGGCGAAGCCGAAACCGACCAGGGTCATCTTCCGGGTCAGGCCGAGCTCAGCGGCCACGTCGGCCGCCGCCAGCACGCATCCGGTCGCGCCGTCGTTGATGCCGGCCGCGTTGCCGGCGGTGACCCGCCCGTGCGGCCGGAACGGCGTCTTCAGCCCGGCCAGCCCCTCCACGGTGGTGCCGGGGCGGGGCGGCTCGTCGGCGGTGACCAGCTCCCAGCCGCTCTCCAGGTGCCTGGCGGCCACCGGGACGAGATCGGGCTGGATCTGCCCGTTGGCGTAGGCCTTGGCCGCCTTGGCCTGCGAGGCGACGGCGTAGGCGTCGGCCCGGGCCCGGGTGATGCCCGGGTAGCGGTCGTGCACGTTCTCCGCGGTCATGCCCATGACCAGTGCCGAGGGGTCGACGAGCTTCTCGGAGACGAACCGGGGGTTGGGGTCGACGCCCTCGCCCATCGGATGGCGCCCCATGTGCTCGACGCCGCCGGCGATGGCGATGTCGTAGGCACCGACGGCGATGGCGGAGGCGGTCGTGGTCACGGCCGTGACGGCGCCCGCGCACATCCGGTCGATGGCGTAGCCCGGCACCGATCTCGGCAGCCCGGCCAGGATGCCCGCGGTCCGCCCGATGGTCAGGCCCTGGTCGCCGATCTGGGTGGTGGCCGCGATGGCGACCTCGTCGACGCGCTCCGGGGGCAGCGACGGATTGCGCCGGATGAGCTCCCGGATGACCTTGACCACCAGGTCGTCCGCCCGGGTCTCGGCGTAGACCCCCTTCGCCTTGCCGAACGGCGTGCGGACGCCGTCGACGAACACCACATCACGCACCGAACCCTGCGCGCTTACGAACACACCGGCCTCCTCGACGCCCTTGTCCGTCGACGGCGAGTACTCGACTCCCGCCGCCACCGGTGTCGGGCCGGAAGCCTGAAGGTGGTGCCGACCGCGACGGACACCAGCCTACGGCAGGAGTTACCCGTGGGTAGGTAATGGGTGTCACGTCTGATGGTCGAGGAGTGCCCTGGATTGCCGGCTAAAATCCGCGATCGCCGTGGGCCGGATTCCGATCAGCCGGATTCCGATCAGGAGGCCGGCGGCTGCCCGTCAGCGGCGGCGGGTTCCGCGTCGCCGGCGGGCGGGCCGGCCGGTCGCCGTGCCCTGGTGGCCCTGCGCGGGGCGGTGCCGCCGGCCTGGCCGCCCTCGGTCGTGCCGCCGTCTTCGGTCGTGCCGCCGTCTTCGGTCGTGCCTCCGCCGGGGGTCGTGCCTCCGCCGGCTCCGTCCGCCGTGGGGTTCGAGGCGTTGTTCCGGGCGGCCTTCGGGCTGGTGGCGGTGCCCGCGGGCGGGTCCACCAGCGCGGTGGCCACGGCCGCCGCCGTGAGCTCCACCTGCCAGGGCCGGGCCCCGCCCGCGATGAGTGCGGCCGTCACCGACGCGGTGTCCCGCGGGGTGGGTGGGGTCCAGGTGACCCGGCGGGCCACCGCGGGTTCGAGCAGGTTCTCCACCGGCATGCCCAGTGACGTGGCGATGGCGTTCAGCGCGGAGCGGACCCGGGCCAACCGGGCGGCGGCCACCGGATCACGCTCCGCCCAGCGGTTCTGCGGCGGCAGGCCGTCGCCGCCGGGGCCCGCGGAACTGGGGAGCTGGCTGTCGGGCAGCTCCGCGGCGGCCCGGAGCGCGTCCATCCAGGTCGTGGCCGACCGGCGCAGCTTGGGTCCCGAGAAGATGGGCAGCCGGGTCAGGGCGGCGGCGTCCTCGGGGGCCTTCAGGACAGCGTCCATGATCGCGTTGTCGGGCAGTATCCGCCCGGGGGCGATGTCACGGGCCCGGGCGACCTTGTCCCTGGCCTGCCACATCGACCGGACGGCGGCGAGCTGGCGCCGGGTGCGCGCGCGATGGATCCCGCTGGTGCGGCGCCACGGCTCGGCGCGGGGCTCCCGCGGGGGAGCGGCGGCGATCGCGGCGAACTCCTGTGCCGCGAAGTCGATCTTGCCTTGTTCGATCAGCTCCGTCTCCAGCCGGTCACGCAGCTCCACCAGCAGCTCGACGTCCAGAGCGGCGTAGCGCAGCCATGGCTCGGGCAGGGGTCGGGTCGACCAGTCGGCAGCGGAATGCCCCTTCTCCAGCCCGTAGCCGAGCACCCGCTCGACCATGGCGCCGAGCCCGACCCGCTCATAGCCCAGCAGTCGGCCGGCGAGCTCGGTGTCGAACAGGCGGGTCGGACGCAGCCCGAGCTCCGCGAGGCAGGGCAGGTCCTGACTGGCCGCGTGCAGGACCCACTCGGTCCCGCCCACCGCCTCCTGCACGACGGTCAGGTCGGGCAGCGCCACCGGGTCGATGAGCAGGGTGCCGGTGCCGCGGCGGCGGATCTGCACCAGGTAGGCACGCTGGCTGTACCGGTAGCCGGAGGCGCGCTCGGCGTCGAACGCGACCGGCCCGGTGCCGGCAGCGAGGCGTTCCGCGGCCTGCGCGAGCTGCCGGGGGTCGTCGAGGACGGGCGGAACGCCGTCCGCGGGCTCCAGCAGGGGGATCGGTACGGCCGCTGACGCCTCGGCGGCAGCCTCGGCTGCCGCACCTTCACTGACCAGGTGCGTTGAGTCAGGAACCGTCGACGTCACGATCGGCGATGGTACGTGTGAATGAGCGTGCTGGCAGCCCAGTCGGTCGAGCATTCGGGCTAATTATACGCTTAGTGTTCGTCTTTGGCGTCGAGGTAGTCATCCCGGACGCGTTCTGTTGACATAGCCGCCGCGCAGTGTCCCCACGGGGAAGCGCCCAGTGACTCAGGCTCGACGCGCAGGTAGCGGAACAACCCCGGAGAGACGCGGCGGGAGACCCGCCATCGCGGCCAGCAGATCGGCGAACGAATGCAGGTGTGCCGCGACTTCCGCGGGGTCCCAGGCGTGCCCCGGTGCGGCCTCCCCGCCCGGGCTCGCCGGGACAGGCCCGGTGAGCCCCGACCCGGCCCAGGTCGGCGACCACGAGCAGCGCAGCTCCACGTCGAAGTTGTCGCCGTCGGCAGCCAGCACGCCGAACCGGCGGGACGACGTGGTCGTCACCGTGCCGCCGAGCGCGCGGACCTCGGCGCCGTGCGACTGCAGCGACTCCCGCAGCCAGGACCAGGCGACACCGGGCAGCAGCGGGTCGTCCGCCACCTCCGGGTCCACCGACGCCCGGGCGTAGCAGACCACCCGGCTCGGGCCCTCCCAGGCGTCCTGCCCGTCGGGGTCGAACAACAGCACGAACCGGCCGGACGCGGTCTCGTCGTCGCCGGTGAGACCGCCGGCCAGCGCGTAGGCGAACGGCGCGATCCGGGACGGCGCGGGGATCTCCCGAATGGTGACGTCGGGCCGCAGGTCCTCCAGGCAGCCCCGGAGAGCGTCGGTGGCGGCGGTGAAGAGGGCAGGCGCGGTGAGCGGTGGCCGTGTTCCCCCCATGGCCGCAACGTTAGGTGCTGCACCGTGATCACGCTGGCCGGACGTCGGAGAAGGGCGCTTGGGGTTCTCCGTGCGGGCCTGGCCGGTTCTGGGCCACGACGGCGGGGCATGCTCCGGCTTCGGCGGCGCCGCGGGACGGGTTCCGCCGGCCGGCGCGGGGCCACCCAGCGCCGTCGCCGGGCGCAGCGGCGGGCGGTACGCGGCAGGCGGGACCTCCGGGCCCGGCTCCGGGCTGTGCAGGCTCACGTGGCGGCCCTGAGAACGGGCACGCCGGGGGCGGGGAGGCTGTCGACGAGCATCGCGTGCCCGCACACGGTGCAGGCACGCTCGGGGCAGTCGCTACCGTGACCGTGTGCACACGGTGGCCGCTCGAAGAGCCGCTCGCCCGCGCACCCCGCGCAGTAGCGGATGCGATCCTCCGTGCCCACCAGGACCTGGTCCACTCGCGCATCACTCCCCGGGCACGGTCGCCTCGTCCGCCTGGCCGCGGCCCACGGGTTGCCGGGGAGGGCGGGAACCTCGACCGGAGATCACTCCGAACCGGGCCCACCGCGAGCCGCGCGTGCCGCGCGCCACCCNGGCCGCAGGGCACGGACGCGCCCCGGCCGCTGCCCAGCTGGGAGCGCCGCCGAGGAGTCCTGCCTCCGTTGGCCGGTCGGAAAGGGCCGAACGCTGGACATTGCGGACCGTTGCCGCCCATTCCGACTGGACTGACGGTGCCATGAGTAAGGCGGTTCTCCGCGCATTCCCCCCGGCGTGTCGCGTGCGGCCGGCTGTGCGTGGTGCGCGATCGAAGCCCCATCCGGGTGGGTGGGGGCGATTCGTGCCGGCTCGTGGGCACGGGCTCGTGGGTACGGGCTTGTGGGCCAGGCGTTTCTCGTGGATCAACGCGGTGGTTCGGGGTGGCGGTTCGGGTGGTTGACCCGAGGTTTTCGGGTGGTTGACCCGAGGTGGCGGTGGCGGTGGCGGACTCGGGGTCGGGGTCGGGGTGCGGGTGGCCGGCTCGGGGTCGGGGTGACGGACCTGTCTGATGGGACGGGGCGCCCCGGTGGCGAGGCGGTCGGGAGGCCCGTGGTGCGACGGCCCCGGGCCGGTGTCGGGACACCACCGCCCTGTCCCTTCCGGCGTCCAGCGCCGGGCCCGCGGGCATCTTGGCCGGCGGCCGCCCGGCCGAGTCGCGGCGATCGGGCCGCTGCTCCCCGGTGGAGCCCGCCGCGATGCCGCCACCAGGGTGTTCAGAGGGCGTACAGGCCCCGAAACGGCCGTCGCCCACCCTGTGTCACGGGTCCGCGGGTGTTCGCCGACGGCGGCTGAAGGGCTCGTTGTGTCTCCGCTTCCAGCGGGGTTGCACCCCCTCCACCGCCGGGGTTGTCAACACCTCTCCCGAGGAGACACAGCGAGCTCTTCAGTCGCCGCATCGCCACTACGCCGCCCGCACCCGAAACGCTGACCACCACCGTCAGACCACCCGCCCGCACCCACCGCACCCGCCCGCACCCGCGAGCTGGGTCCCTCGGCCCGCCACGAGGCGGACTGCGCGAAGCTGCCTAGTTCGCGGGCGCGGAGCGCGCCGCTCCTCCCGCGGGGCCGGGCTGGCGGGGCGCCCCGCCCTGGCTGCTGTCGTCCCCGGCGGAGGCGGACAGGGGGCGCAGCCAGTGCCGCTCCACGAAGAACGGCGCCACCGGCAGTACGGAGGCCCCGAGGGCGAGCAGCGTGCGGCCGGCGCGCCACCGCCGCAGCACCGACACGTACAGCACCAGCAGGCAGTATGTGACGAACAGGGCGCCGTGCAGCGGGCCGAGGATCCGCACGCCGATTTCCTGGTCCGCCCCGTGCTTGACGGCGGTTGCGACCAGCAGCAGGAGGAACGAGGTGGCCTCCGCGAGCGACACGGCCCGGGCTGCGCCTACCGGCCAGAAGCCGTCCTGAGCGGCGGGTTCGGACATCAGATTCTCCTCGACGGTCGCCGTGCCGCACCGGTGCGCTGTGGTCTCCGGGGGCCTGGTCTGATGGTGGACTGGCCCGATCGACTTCTACTGCCAGTAGAAGATATCGCACACAGTCGTGTGCCCCAGCCGGCATCTGTTCGCCCGGCGTGCAACGATCGGGCCATGTCCCTCGGAAGTACCGCCGTCGCGCCGCCTCGTTCCGGGGTTTCGCCCCGCCGAGTGGGCCTTGCCGCGACCTCGCCGTTTCTGCGCGCCGCGGCCGGGGACCGCCCGGACCGTGTGCCTGTCTGGTTCATGCGCCAGGCCGGTCGGGTGCTTCCCGAGTACCGCGCGCTGCGCGCCACCACAGCCATGCTCGACTCCTGCCGCAACGCGGACATGGTCACGGAGATCACGCTGCAGCCCGTCCGCCGGTTCCGGCCGGACGCGGCGATCTTCTTCTCCGACATCGTGCTGCCGCTCGCCGCGGTCGGTGTGGAAGTCGACATCGTCGCCGGAGTCGGACCGGTGGTGGCCCACCCCGTCCGGGCCCGCGCGGATCTCGACGTCCTGCGCCCGCTGCAACCCGACGACGTGCCCTATGTCAGCACGGCCGTGGGATCGCTGGTCCGTGAGCTCGGGGCGACGCCCCTGATCGGGTTCGCGGGCGCTCCGTTCACGCTCGCGAGCTACCTCATCGAGGGAGGACCCAGCCGGAACCACACCCGCACCAAGGCACTGATGTACTCCGAGCCGGAGCTGTGGCACGACCTGCTCGGCCGGCTCGCCGACATCACGGCCGGCTTCCTGCGCGTGCAGGTCGACGCCGGCGCCGACGCCGTGCAGCTGTTCGACTCGTGGGCCGGTGCGCTCAGCGAGGACGACTACCTGCGGTACGTGGCCCCGCACAGCCGCCGCGTGCTGTCGGCCTTCGCCGACGACGGCATCCCGCGGATCCACTTCGGGGTGAACACCGGGCAGCTGCTCGGCGCCATGGGCGAGGTCGGCGCCGACGTCGTCGGGGTCGACTGGCGGGTCCCGCTGGACGAGGCGGTCACGCGGATCGGCCCGGGCCGGTCCGTGCAGGGCAACCTCGACCCCGCCGCCGTCTTCGCCCCGTCCGACGTGCTGGCGGCGAAGGTGCGGGACGTCTGCCGGCGGGGGGCCGCGGCTCCCGGGCACATCTTCAACTTCGGGCACGGTGTGCTTCCGGAGAGTGACCCCGGTGTCCTGGCGCACATCGTGGACCTCGTTCACCAGTTCTGAGCGGGTCCGGTCCACCGCGGCACGGCGCGGCGTCCACTGGCCCGACCGGGGGATGACCGGGGCCGGGGCGAGCGGACGCACGCGGGGCCCGGCACGGCGGGTACCGGGCCGGACGCACGTCCGGCCCGGCTCCCGGGACGGCAGGACGTGTACTGACGGGACCCACGGTGTCGCGGACGCGGATCCACGGACCAGACTGGGTCCCGGCGGGACACGGGTTTCGACCGCGTGGCCGGGCGTGTCCGCCGGCAGGAGGCCGGCGTGCACACGCCGGCGGTATCCCCACCGGTACGGCCGTATCGGGGACGGCGTGAGGGGGCTGGGAGACACGTGCGGGTCGTGATCATAGGTGGGGGCATCGCGGGGCTGGCCGCCGCGAACGCCCTCGCGGGCAAGGCCGAGGTCACCGTGCTCGAGGCGGGGGACCGGGTCGGCGGCAAGCTGCGGACGACCCCGATCGAGGGGCTCGCGGTGGAGGAGGGCGCGGAGTCGTTCCTGGTGCGGGTGCCGGAGGCGCTCCGCCTGGCACGACACGTCGGCCTCGGGCACGCTGTCGTGCACCCGGCGACCACCGCCGCGTCGCTGTGGGTCGGGGGGCGGCGCCGCCCGATCCCGCCGAACACCATGCTGGGCGTCCCGACCGACGTGTTCGGCCTGGTGCGTTCCCGGGTGCTCTCCCCGCTGGGGCTGCTGCGCGCCGCGGCCGACCTGGTGCTGCCGCGGACTGCACTGCCGGACGACCCCACCGTGGGCGGCTACGTCGGTGCCCGGGTGGGCCGCGAGATCGTCGACCGCCTGGTGGACCCGCTGCTGGGCGGTGTGTACGCCGGCCGTGCCGACGCGTTGTCACTGCGGGCCACCGTCCCCCAGCTCACCCCGATCGCGACCGAGGACCGGTCGCTGCTGCTCGGCGCGCACCGGGTCCGGGCCCGGACGGGACCGGCGCCGGCGCACACGCCCGTGTTCGCCTCGCTGCGCGGAGGTCTCGGCCAGTTCGCCGAACAGGTCGCGAGCTCCAGCGGCGCGCAGGTGCGGACCGGCCTGATGGTCCGTGAGCTGCGGCGGACGTCCGAAGGCTGGCAGGTGAGCTGTGACCCGATGGGCGGCGGCGAGGTCCCGGCGCCCATCACGGCCGACGCGGTGATCCTCGCCGTGCCGGCGGGTGCCGCGCGCGACCTGCTGAGCCCGATCGCTCCGCACGCCGCGGCGCCACTGGCGGGAGTGCCCTACGCGTCGGTGGGGCTGGTCACCCTGCTCTACCGGGGTGCGTCGCTGCCGGCTGGGAGCGGCCTGCTCGTGCCGGCCCGGTCCGGGCTGTCGATCAAGGCGGTGACCTACCTGTCGGAGAAGTGGCCGCACGTGGCGGCGGGCAGTGGCCTCACCGTCGTGCGGGCCAGTGTCGGCCGGGCGGGCGCCGAGGGTGAGCTGCGCCGGGGCGACACCGAGCTCGCCGGGGTGGTCGCCGCCGAGGTCGCCCAGGTCACCGGAGTCATCGCTCGTCCGATCGCCTTCCGGGTCAGCCGTTGGGGCGGCGCGCTGCCGCAGTACCTGCCCGGGCACCCGGGCCGGATCGAATCCGTCCGGCGGGCGTTGCCGGCCGGCCTCGCACTCGCCGGAGCGGGCTATGACGGGGTCGGGATCCCGGCCTGCATCCGTTCCGGCGAGGCCGCCGCGGAGGCCGTGCTGAGCGGGCTGCGTGCCGGCGGCGCCCCGGCGGCGGAGTCCGAGCCCGCCGGAGCCTGACCGGGCCCGGCGGCACCGGAGGCTGGCCGAGACTCTCCGCGATCTCGCCTCCCGGGTGGACAATGGTGTCATGTCAACAGGCGACGACGTCCAGCGCAGCGGCACCTCATCGGCGTCCGCGCCCACCTCGGGTGCCCAGCACCCGGCCCCGCCCACCAGCGCCGCCCGACCGCCTGCCGCGGCGGCGCACGGCGGGGCCCCGCACGGCTCCGGCTCCGCGGCCGTGACCGACCCGGTCGCTGCCGACGGCAGGTCGGCCCGGGAACTCAACGACGAGCTGCTCTACACCGGTTGGTCGGTCTTCGCGGCCCGGCGCCCGCTGCCCGCGGACCGCACCGAGATCACCGCGGAGGCCGCGGCGCTTCTCGACGGCGCGCTGGCCAAGGACGTGTACACCCGCGGCGTGTACGAGATCTCCGGGTACCGGGCGGACGCCGACGTGATGATCTGGTGGACCTCACCAGACCCGGACCTGCTCCAGGAGACCTACCAGCGGTTCCGGCAGACGGCCCTCGGGCGGCATCTGGAGCCGGTGTGGTCCGCGGTCGGTCTGCACCGCCCCGCGGAGTTCAACCGGAACCACATCCCGGCCTACGTCCGCCGCGAGGACCCGCGCGGCTACATCTGCGTCTATCCGTTCAACCGTTCGCTCGAGTGGTACCTGCTGCCCGACTACGAGCGCCGCGGGCTGCTCGCCGAGCACGGAATGATGGGCCGCGAGTACGAGGACGTGCGGGCGAACACGGTCGCCGCGTTCGGCCTGGGCGACTACGAGTGGCTGCTCGCCTTCGAGGCCGACGAGCTGCACCGGATCGTGGACTGCATCCGGCACCTTCGTGCCAGTGCGACGCGGCGCCACACGAGGCTTGAGACGCCGTTCTACAGCGGCGCGCGCAAGCCGCTGGCGGACGTCGTGCGGGCACTGCCGTAGTGACCTGACCCGGATCGGCGCCGCCGGTGGCCTGATCCGGTCGTGGCCTGATCCGGTCGGTGGCCCGATGCGCTGGGCCCCACCGAGGGGAGGTCGGCACCTGCCCGGGCGCCCCCACCCGTCCGGCAGGCGCCGACCGCCCCGTTGCTGCCCCCACGGCCGGGCGAACGATGTCGACCCGGGCGGGCAGAAACCACCGGTGGACGAGGGCCCGAAGGGCCGCGGCCGACCGGTGGACGGCGGCCGGGCGCTTCCCGGACCGGCCATGACTGACAGTAGCATCGCCGCTGGTTTCTGTCTGCTACCCGTCAACGGAGGCGACCAACGGTAGACGTTGGGCGGCACAACTCGGGTGATCGGGCAGTTTTTCTACGGAGGGTTACTGGTAGACGGAGGGCTCCCGTCACTCTTTGTGATGGGAGTGCGTGGGCGTCCATCGCGAGCTGTCGTGAAGAAGGCTTCCGCGCCGGGCGGGGCGATGGTCCGCTGTGACGCGGGTGCCGGTAACGTTGCCGCCTGACCATCGAGCGCCGCATGTCGGTGCTGGTGCGGGCCACATCCGGGCCGTACCGCGGTCCGCGTCGGGAGCCCATCGCCGCGCGCGGACCGCGCGGACGGTGTGCCGCAGACCGGCGCGGCCGCCCGGGTCACACGGTCGCGGGAGGCTCGGAGTCGGTGATGTCGCGAGTGGACAGGTCGCAGGGGCAGGTGCCCGCGAGCGCCGCTGTGGCGTGGGACGCCCCCGGTCGCGCGTACCGACTACAGGGCCGCACGTGTATGGGCGAACCGCCACACCAGAGGGTGATTCCTGATCGACAATTGGCCCGGCAGGGGGAGATCCGGGAGGTGGTTGCCGCGCGCCCGGTCCGTCGAACGGTACTGACAAGCCGAAGGCCAGGGGGGGTCCTGCAGTGACGGATACGGTTTCCGGCGGGTCGAGATCTTTCGGAGGTGGCCCGCGGGGATCCGGCGGGCCCAGGCCATCCGGCAGCCCCTGGCCAGCGGGCGCGACGGGCGTGGTGCCCGATTCCCGCGGCTACTTCGGGCAGGACGAGGCGGTCCATGCCGGTCCACCGGCCCAGCATGACTGGGCCGCGGCTCCGGCCCCACCGGGCTGGCCGGCCCCGCGGGTGGGGCCGGACCGGGAGGGCCGGGAGGGCCGGGAGGAAAGGCCAGCGTTCCCGCCGGGGGGGCGGCACGCCTGGCCCGCGGACGGGGGGCCGTACTCCTTCGCGCAGGTCCACCCGACCCCGGACNCGAGGGACTACCGCGCCCAGATCGGCTGGGAGCGGCGATACGTCCGCCTGCTGGTGCTCTTCGACGCGATCGCCTGCGTGGTCTCCGTGGGTCTTGCGTACTTCGTGCGTTTCGGCGATGTCGTCGACTTCGAGACCAAGCCGGTGTCGTCGAGGCCCTACATCATCATGACGGTCCTGCTGCCGCTGGCCTGGGTCCTGTCGATGTCGCTCAACCGTGCCTACGAGAGCAGGTTCCTCGGCGGCGGCTCGGAGGAGTTCCGCCGGGTGGTGAACGCCGCGGCCCGGCTCACGGCGCTGGTGGCGGTGGCCTCCTACGCGACCAAGGCCGAGATCGCCCGAAGCTATGTGCTCATCGCGTTCCCGGTGGCGACGATGTTGTCGGTGGCCGGCCGGTCCGCGGGCCGCGGCATCCTGCACCGGATGCGGCGGCAGGGGCGCTGCCTGCACCGGGTGCTGGTCGTGGGAGCGGGTGAGTCGGCGGCCACCCTCGTCCGGCTGGCCCAGCGCGACCCCACCTCCGGGTGGTCCGTCGTCGGCGTCTGCCTGGACCGGCTGCCNGGCCGGCACAGCCACGACCGACCCGAACGCAGCGGGTTCGACCTGCTCGGCGTGCCCATCGTCGGCACCTCGGAGAACCTGCACACCGCCATCCAGGCCACCCATGCCACCACGGTCGCCATCGGGCCGCAGATGGACGGAGAGACCCTGCGGCGGGTTCTCTGGGCGCTGGAGGGAAGCGACGTGGACGTCCTGGTCAGCTCCGCGCTGACGGACGTCACCGGGCCGCGGATCTCGATCCGGCCGGTCGCCGGCCTGCCGCTGCTGCACATCGAGGAGCCCGAGCTCAGCGGCACGCGCCGGCTGATGAAGATGGCCTTCGACCGCGTCGTCGCCGGTATCGCGATCCTGCTGTTCTCGCCGCTGCTGATCGGGCTCGGTCTGGCGGTGCGGCTCACCAGCCGCGGCCCGGCGATCTTCAAGCAGACGCGGACCGGCCGCGGTGGGGCCGAGTTCCGGATGTACAAGTTCCGTTCGATGTACGTCGACGCCGAGGCCCGCAAGGCCGAGCTCGAAGCGCTCAACGAGCGGGGCGAGGGCCTGCTGTTCAAGATGCGCGACGACCCCCNGGTCACCAAGGTCGGCAAGTTCCTGCGGAAGTGGTCGCTCGACGAGCTGCCCCAGCTGTTCAACGTGGTCAACGGCACCATGTCACTGGTCGGGCCGCGTCCGCCGCTGCCCTCCGAGGTCGCCCGCTACGAGGACGACGTGTACCGCCGGCTGATGGTCAAGCCCGGCCTCACCGGGCTGTGGCAGATCAGCGGGCGCAGCGATCTGGAGTGGGACGAGTCGGTGCGGCTCGACCTGCGTTACGTGGAGAACTGGTCACTCGCCATGGACTTCGTCATCCTGTGGCGGACGCTGTTCGCGGTGCTCCGCCGCGAGGGCGCCTACTGAGGTTCGCCCTCGATCCAGCCGTCCCGGGCCAGGTGTGCCAGCACCTGGCCCACGGCCTCGGCGGGTGACAGCTCCGCCGTGTTCACGACGACGTCCGCGTTCGTCGGCTCCTCGTAGGGGTCGGACACGCCGGTGAAACCGGGGAGCACTCCCGCGCGGGCCTTGGCGTAGAGGCCCTTGCGGTCTCGTTGCTCGCACACCTCTCGTGGCGTCGACAGGTACACGAGCACGAAGCCCGCGCCCCGGGCCGCACTCATCGCCCGGACCTGCTCCCGCACCTCGGCGTAGGGCGCGATCGGTGCGCAGACCGCGGTACCGCCGGCCCCCGCGACCTCCGCGGCGACGAAGCCGATGCGGCGCACGTTGGTCTCCCGGTCGGCGCGGGAGAAACCCAGGCCCTGGGACAGGTGCGTCCGCACGACGTCCCCGTCCAGCAGGGTGACCCGGCGGCCTCGTTCCAGCAGCCGGCAGACCAGCAGCCCGGCCAGCGTCGACTTGCCCGCTCCGGAGAGCCCGGTGAACAGGATCGTCAGCCCGCGCCGGGACCGCGGCGGGACGGCGCGGACGAGCTCGTCGGCCACCCCCGGCGGCGTCAGCTCCGCCGGCAGCGGGGCACCCACGTCCAGCAGGGCCGCCAGTTCGCCGGACCCGGGAGCGCCGATCGCCGGCCCGGTGAGGCTCCCGCCGCAGCCGTAGACCTCGGCGAGGTGCGCGCGCAGGGCGATGATCTCGGCCGTCGTGTCGATCAACGGCCCGCCGGCCTCGGGCTCGTCGGGCAGCCCCCCCGGCGAGGTGGCGCTCATCGTGGGCTCGCGGGGGGCCGCGAGCTCGCTGGCCGGCACCACCGGTACCAGTACCAGCATGCTCCGGTGACCGCCCGGCTCCGGGCCGGCCGCCTCGGGCGGCGAGGCCGCCGGTCGCCCCCGGGCGCCGTTACCGCGGACCGCCTCCGACGCGAACGGCTCATGGGCCAGCGTGGCCTCGGCCGGCCGCGGGGCTGCGTCGATCGCGTTCAGGGCCGCGAGCAGGCAACGCACCCGGAGATGGTGGGCTCCGTCGGCCGGATCGGCACCGCCGACCGGAGCCAGAATCACGCAGTGCCGGCCGCGGCGGGTCAGCGCGCGGATCCGCCCGACGTCCGCCGTATGCAACAGGCCGTCAGCCCAGACTGCCCAGGGTGCGCCGGTCCCGGACGCCGTCCAGCCGCGGGCGGCGAGCTCGGCCCGCAGCTGTGCCGGGGTGAGCCGCAGCGCCGGGTAGTCCGGGTGGCTGGGGAGCTCCAGGCCCTCGACCGTTCCGACCAGACGCGTCCGCGCGTGGCCCGCGGATGTTCCGGCGGGCACGGGTTCGACCGCCAGCAGCCGCAGCGCGGCGATCATCACCCCCTCGCGGTCCCGCAGCGCGACGTCCGTGCCGGTGGTCAGCTCGGCCGCGACCTCCGCCGGCACCGACAGCTCGGGCACCGGCGGGCCACCGGGCTCCCGGACCTGGTCGAAGTAGCTCGGCGCGGGGCCGAAGGCACCCAGCAGCATCAGCTCCAGATCGGCGAGCTGGCGGGCGTCCAGGACGATCGAGGGCCAGGACAGCGAGGCGGCACGCAGCTCACGGGCCCGCTCGGGCCGGACGATGCCGCTGGGCTGGCCCGCTGGCGCGTGGAAGTGGTCCTGGTCCTCGGGGGCGGCGGGCAGACCGGCCGCGTCGTGGACACCGCCGCGCGGGTTCCGGGCGAACGAGCCGACATCGTTGTCGGAGGTGGCGCTCACACCGCGACGGTAACGGGTCCGCCACGCCTCGGTGAACCGCACGGCGCCGCCCGGGGGTGCACATCCGACACACGACCGCAGCCCCGGCATGCTCGCGGCGGCCCGTCCCGTGCGCGAGTATCGGTCCCGTGGACCTGCCTGTGTCGCCGCCGGTGAAGCCGATGCTCGCCCGGGCCACGGCCAGAATCCCCCCGGGCATGTTGTACGAGCCGAAGTGGGATGGTTTCCGCGCGCTGGTGTTTCGCGACGGTGCCGAACTGGAGATCACCTCGCGGAACACCCGGCCGATGACCAGGTACTTTCCGGAGTTGGTCGAGGTGCTGCTGGCGGTCCTGCCAGACCGCTGTGTCCTGGACGGCGAGATCGTGGTCATCGGCCCCGGGGGTCTGGACTTCGAGGAGCTCGCCCAGCGGGTCCACCCCGCGGCCAGCCGGGTCGACCGGCTCGCGCGCGAGACTCCGGTCTCGTTCGTGGCCTTCGATCTGCTCGCGCGCGGCGACACCGCGCTGATGGGCCAGCCGTTCGCGCGGCGGCGGGCGGCGTTGGAGGATGTCCTCGGCGGCAGGTCCGCGCCGGCGCTGGCCACCGCGGCACGGGAGGAGGCCACGGCGGAGCGCGCCGCCACCGGGCCCGCGCCCGGGCGTCTCCCGGCCGCGGTCTACCTCACGCCGTCGACAGCTGACCTGGGGCTGGCCACGGAGTGGTTCCACCGTTTCGAGGGCGCCGGGCTCGACGGCCTGGTCGCCAAGCCGCCCGACGGGCGCTACGAGCCGGACCGGCGTTCCATGATCAAAATAAAGCACGAGCGCACCGCGGACTGTGTCGTCGCCGGCTACCGGCCCTACCGCAATGATCCGGCGGCGGTCGGCTCCCTCCTGCTCGGCCTCTACACCGACGACCACCTGCTCTCGGTCGGGGTGACATCGGCCTTCCCGATGGCCCGCCGCCGGGAGCTGGTGGGCGAACTCGCGGACCTGGTGAGCCCGATCGCCGGGCATCCCTGGGACCGGCCCGGGGCCCGAGCCGGGGCCGGAGCCGCCGGGGAGACGGAAGCGGGACTCGCAGGCGCAGCCGTGGCCACGCGGACGCCGTGGGACGCGGGCGAGAGCAGGTGGTCCCGAGGCCGGGATCTCTCCTTCGTCCCGTTGCGGCCCGAGCGAGTGGTCGAGGTGCGGTATGACCATATGGAGGGACCCAGGTTCCGCCATACGACCCAGTTCGTCCGGTTCCGCCCTGACCGTGATCCGCGCGAGTGCACCTATGCGCAGCTCGAACGCCCGGTGAGCTTCGACATCGCCGACGTCCTGGGTCTTCCGCCGGCCTGACCCGGCTGACCGCGGGCATCCGTCGTTCATCGCGCGCTCCGTCATCGCGGTGCCGGGTCCTCGGCGGCCGGAGGCTGGGCCCACCCCGGCCCCCACCCGGGGGCCACGTCAGCCGGGAGCCCGCCGAGCGCCGACGACAACCGGTCGTTGTTCGCCACGATCGCGGGGCTGGCCAGCCAGCGGGCGTAGGCCGAGCGCTGCTGAAGGCTCATGGCCTCCACGGCGATCGGCTCGTCGCCGGGGCCGAGGAAGTCGTCCCGCGGGCCGGTGATGAAACCGTCGGAACGGGGATCCCCGGTGTAGACGCGGATCGAGCCGTCATCCGCCGTCACGCGCACCGGACGCGGCGGGTCGCTGTCCCGCCGGCGCCACAGGTCCGCCACGGAGGCGCGGTAGCGGGACTGCCAGCCGGGATACCGCCGGAGCCCGGCACGCAGGTCGGCCAGGATCGCGCGGGAGCCCTCCGTGGGCAGGGTGGAGACGGCCTGCCGGACCCGCGCCTCCACGATCTCGACGGTCAGCCCGCGCGCGAGGTTCGTGAGTGTCCTGACCAGGCTCGTGCCGTCGATGGACTTGGCCGTCTCGGCCAGGATGTCCAGCAGCACCGCGGTGCGTCGCTGGTGGGCCGCCAGCGCCGCCGCGTAGGCGTTGAGTTCCGCCTCGGCGGTGGCCGTGAGGGCCGTGCCGAAGAAGGCCGCGACCTCGTTCGACTGGTGGTAGGCAAGCGCTCGGGGACTCGCCGGGTAGTGCCCCGTGTCGGCCCGGTTGTAGCCGCGGGTCGCCGCCCAGGCCCGCTGCTCCAGGTCGGCGGCGAAGGTCACGGCGTCGGCCGCGAGCAGCGGGGCGCTGGACCCACCGCGCAGGCTTGCCCGAAGCAGCGCGGCCCACCGCCCGGCGTCGAGCCCGAGGCCGGGCACGTCGGAGCCGTCCTCCGCGGAAGCCGACGCCGCAGCGGAAGCCGACGCCGCAGGTGCCGGCCCGCCGGGCGGCAGCGGAGTGGTCACGGCCGCATAGAGATCATCTCGCCAGGCGTGCAGTACCTGACCGTAGGCGGCGCTCATGTGGGGGGAGACCCGGCCGCCCCCGCCGCCGGACTCTCCGCCGGCCCCGGACACCAGGTTGACGAGGCGAGTCACGAAGTCCTGGGCCGCGGCCGGCGCCGCTGCCCGTGCGGCGGCGCCGCCGGCCGCGGCGACCAGGTCCGCGCGCGGGCCCTCCAGCCGCGCGGACCAGGCGTCGCCACCAGGGCGCAGGCCCGCGGGCAGGCCGTCACCGAGCAGCTGGGAGGCTCCCAGGATGCGGGGAAGATGGCGGGCGGCGAACGTCGGCGCGAGCCGTGGATCCGCCGCGATCGCGCGCAGCAGCGCGGCACCGTAGTCCTGGTGGGCGGGCCCGGGCGGCCATGTGCTCCCCCGGCGGTCGCCCCGCGGCCCGACCTGTAGGCCGACGTCACGCAACGAGGTGTCGGCCGTGCCGAGGAACAGATCACCGAGGAGCCCCAGCAGCTTTGGCGCGAACCGCCCATGCCCGAGCAGCGGCCCCAGCAGGGTGGTCTCCACCCGGTCGGGCCGCCCCTGCCGGTTGAAGGCCCGCAGCCAGGACCCGGTCAGGTCGCGCAGGCGGCTGTAGACGGCGAGGCCGCGCCCCAGGACTTCCACCGCGCGCGGCTGGGCGGCGGGACCCGCGGGCTCGAACAGCCGGTGCAGGAGGCGGGCGAGATCAGTGGGTCCGAGACGGTCGTAGAAACCGGCGACAAGATCCGGATCCGTCACCCGGCCGTCCAGGATCGCCAGGACCTCGGCGATCCGGTCCCGGCCACCGGGATCCGGCCGCAGCAGGCGATCGGCAAGCGCGCGGCCCGCGGCCGACGCCTGCTCGGACGTCTCGTAGGCGTCGGGAGCCACCGGGAGGAACACCGCACGGCCCTGACCGCCGGCCCACGGGTCGGCGGCTTCGGCCAGCACCAGGCGGCGGTGCAGCCGGGGCACCTCCCGGTCGGCCCAGGCGTCCACGGCTCGCAGGCGGGCTGGTGTGTCCACCGCCAGCGGGACGGACCCGACGTGGTCCGCCAGCAGGCGCTGCTGCGCCCGCACGGCCTGGCGGAGGTCGCCCATCTTCGTGATCATTCTGTGCAGTGCGTCGGGATCGATGACGACCCGGTCAGCTGGCCCGGACACGGCGCGCCGCCCGCCGGGCTACCGCGGGCCGACCCGCGGCGCGGGCATCGCCCGGGCGGGCCCGGGATGCCGTGCCCGTGGATCCTCGGGGCCCACCTGCTCGGGTTGGGTCGCGAGCAGCTGCCGGCAGGCGGCCACGCAGACATCGACGCTGCCCAGCGCGGCCGCCCGCTGATCACTGGCCTGATGCCACCAGTCGTCGGCCGCCCGGCCCTGCCAGCCGCCCGCGTCGGCCTCGGTGAACAGGGCGCCGAAGACCTCCGCGAGGGCGGCCCGCCCGGTCACCGCCGCCACCAGCGTGGCCTCGACGGCCTCCCGGTAGCGGTTCGGGCTCGGCGTGGCCGGTGTGACCTGCGCGGCCGGTGCGAGCTGTGTGGCCGGTGCGAGCTGTGTGGTCTGTGTGAGCTGTGTGGTCTGTGTGGTTCGTGTTGGCTGCGCGGCCCGTGTGGGCTGCGCGCCTGTGCCGCTGGGATGTGGGGGAGTCATCGAGGCCGCCGTCCGCCGCAGTGATCCGTCAGGTTCCGCGGCCGGGCCCGCGGGATGCGGGGTGGCCGGCCTCGGAGTCAGGAACGACGCTAGCCGCGGGCGGCGGGGCCGGGCCCGGCCCGGGCGGGGCTGTGGACAACGCGGATTCGTTCGGTCGGGCGGGCCCCGGCTGACCGCGCGGCGCGGGAGCTCAGGCGGCCGGGGCCGGGGTGTCGCGACCGAGGCGGAGGAAGAGCACCCCGTCCTCCTCGAGGACGTGCACGAGCCGCAGACCGATCGGCGCCGACCACGGTGGGCCCATCATCATGCCGAGTCGGCCCGGCCCGGCGAGCACCGGCGCGACCGTCACGCACACCTCGTCGAGCAGGCCGGCCGCGGCGAACTGCCCGTGCAGGGTGGGCCCGCCCTCGGTCAGGACGCGCCGCAGCCCCCGGGTGGTGAGCGCGGCGAGGGCGGCCGGTGGCTCGACGGACCGTTCCCCGCAGATCACGATGTCCGCCACGGGCTCCAGTGCGCGCCGCCGGTCGGGCGGAGCGGCTTCACAGGTCAGCAGCAGCGGGCGGACCGGCCCGCCGAAGAGCCGGGCCTGTGGGTCCAGGTCGAGGCGGCCGCTGACGACCGCCACCGGGGGGATGGGCGCGAGCCCGGCCGCGACCCGCCGCTCCTGCCGCTCGCGGGGCACCGGGACAGGACCGTAGTTCTCGGTGCGGGCGGTGCCGGCGCCGACCAGCACGACGTCCGACAACCACCGCAGGAGGCGGAAGACCTTCAGGTCGGCCGGGCCGCCCAGCGCACCCGAACGGCCGTCGATCTCGATCGCGCCGTCGACCGACGCGACGAAGTTGGACCGCACGTGCGCCGCCCCCGCCGCGGGCTCGGGAACGGCGTAAACGGCGTCGAGGTCAACGGTGCCCCCGCTCGCGGGGCCGGAGCCGGCCGCGGCAGGGCTGTCCGCGGCAGGGGTGCCGGCGGCAGGGCTGCCAGCGGTGACGGCGCTGTCCGACGGAACCGGGATGCCAGCGGACAGAAGGATGCGCATCCCCACGACTGTATCCGGGCGACCGCCACCCGCGCCGCGACACCGGCGCCGCACCGCCAGCGCGGTCCGCACCCGGGCTGCTGCCAGGATGGATTCGTGAACACGTACGTCGCGCTCCTGATCGGTGTCCTGATCGTCAGCCTCGCCGGGCTCGGTCTGCTCTATCGCGGCCTGTCCCGCGCCTCCGCCCGCCGTCGCAACGCCCGCTGATCACGCGGCCGCGCACGGGCCGGCCCGTGCGCGGCCGGTAGCCGCCCTTGCGGCCGGCGGCCCCGCTCAGGGCGCAGGCAGGAGCCGCACCACGACGACGGACTCGCCCTCCAGTTCGACCCGGCCCGGCATGTAGGCGAACCCGGGGCTGGAGGCCGCCGGCGCGTCGAAGGGCACGCCTTCCACCGGCACGGCCTGGCGTTCGGCGGCCAGGTTGCAGACCACGGCCACATCGCCGCCGCGGGCGAGCCTGCGCAGCACGAACCAGTTCGCGTCCTCGTCGTAGGTGCAGCGCACCGACGCCAGCGAGGGATCGCTGAGCTGCGGCAGCCGGCGGCGCAGCGCGATCAGCCGGCGGTACCAGTCGAGCAGTGACGCGTGCCCCGGCCGGTCGCGTTCGGCCCAGTCCAGGCGGGACCGCTCGAACGTCGCCGGGTCCTGTGGATCAGGCACGTCCTCCGGTCCCCAGCCGTGGGCGGCGAACTCCCCTCGCCGACCGGTTCGCACCGCCTCCGCCAGACGGGGGTCGACGTGGTCGGTGAAGTACTGCCACGGTGTCGTGGCACCCCACTCCTCGCCCATGAACAGCATCGGCGTGAACGGGGCCGTCAGCAGCAGCGCGGCGCCGATCCGCAGGTGGCCGTCACTGAGGGTCGCGCTCGCCCGGTCGCCGGTCGCCCGGTTGCCGACCTGGTCATGGTTCTGCAGGAACGTCACGAACCGGTAGGCGGGCGTCCGCGGCGGCACCGGTCGTCCGTGCGAGCGCCCACGGAACGTCGAGTACCCGCCGTCGTGGACGAACGCGGAACCCAGGGCCTTGCCGAGGGTCTCGAACGATCCGAAGTCCCCGTAGTAACCCTGCCGCTCGCCGGACAGAGCGGCCCACAGCGCATGGTGGATGTCGTCGGCCCACTGCCCGTCGAGCCCGTGCCCACCGGCGTCGGGTGCCGTGATCATCCGCGGGTCGTTGAGGTCGGACTCCGCCACGGCGAACAGCGGCCGGCGCTGCTGCGTTCCCAGCCGGTGGACCGCGTCGGAGATCTCCTCCAGCAGATGCCGGGCCCGGTTGTCGACGAAGGCGTGCACCGCGTCGAGGCGGAGCCCGTCACAGTGGTAGTCCCGCAGCCAGGTCAGCGCGCTGTCGATGATGAAGGCGCGGACCTCGTCGGAGCCCGGGGCGTCCAGGTTCACCGCCGGGCCCCACGGTGTGCTGTAACGGTCGGTGAAGTACGGCCCGAACCGGCCGAGGTAGTTACCGTCCGGCCCCAGGTGGTTGTAGACGACGTCCATGATCACGCCGAGGCCGTGGCGGTGTGCGGCGTCCACGAACCGCTTGAGGCCCGCCGGCCCGCCGTAGGGCTCGTGCACGGCGAACAGCCCGACTCCGTCGTAGCCCCAGCCGTGCCGCCCCGGGAAGGCGTTCACCGGCAGCAGCTCGACCAGATCGACACCGAGGTCCACGAGATGGTCGAGCCGCTCGATCGCGGCGTCGAAGGTGCCCTGCTCGGTGAACGTGCCGACATGCAGCTCGTACAGCACGCTGCCGGAGAGCGGCACCCCGCGCCAGTGCGTGTCCGTCCAGGGGAAGCGGGCGTGGTCGACGAGCCGGGAGCGCCCGTGGACGCCGTGTGGCTGCCAGGCCGAGCGTGGGTCGGGCAGTTCCTGCTCGCTGTCGTCGACGAGGAAGGCGTAGTCCGTCCCGTGCCGGGCGGCCGGGACCTCGACGGTCCACCAGCCGCCGGCGGCGCTGGACATCCTGTGGACGGCGTCCCGGCTCCCGTCGGAGCCTCCGGCGTCGGCGACGACGAGGCTGACCGTCTTCGCGGCTGGTGCCCACACCCGGAAGTAGCTCATGTCTCCTGTCTACCGGTAGAGGCCCGCCTGTCGGCTCCCGGGCGCGGCACGCTAGGGAGTGCGGACCAGCAGGCTCACGGGGAAGTCGCGCAGCAGCCGCAGGACGTAGGCTGTCCCGCCGTCATGCCGCCGGCCGGTGAGCACATCGGCCCAGCGGCCCTCCGGGAGGGTGACCGTGGTGTCCCGCCAGCCGCCGCCGCGCCGCAGCCCGAGCACCAGCCTGGGCACGACCGTCACCACCGACTCGGAGCGGCAGAACGCCACCACGTGCTCGGCGGCCGAGCCGGACGCCCACAGCGGCCGGTAGGTCCCCTGCTCGCCGAACCATTCCGGATTGTCCCGGCGGATGCGCAGGGCGCGCGCCACGACCAGCAGCTTCGCCGCCCCGGAGTCGTCGAGCACCGGCNGGCGCCGCGGGGCCGCGAGCTCCGAGCCCGGCTCCACGCCCAGCTCGGTGAGCATCTTCGTCCGCTCGCCGAAGTTGACCGGGCGGCGGTTGTCCGGGTCCACCAGCGAGTGGTCCCACAGCTCCTGGCCCTGGTACACGTCGGGGACGCCGGGCATCGTGAGCTGGAGCAGCTTCTGCGCCAGGCTGTTCTGCCGGCCGAGCTCCACCAGGGTGGAGACGTAGGTGTCGAGCGCGGTGACGAACTCCTCGTCCTCCAGCGTGCACTCGATGTAGTTGGTCAGCGCCGACTCGTAGGCGGGATCGGTGTCCGCCCAGGTCGTGTAGTACTTCGCCTCCCGCACTGCCTTGATCATGTACTGGGTGACGCGCTCGGCGGAGATCGGCCAGGCGCCGACGAGCGTCTGCGCCAGCAGGTACATCGTGACGGGGTCGGGCCAGCCCGCCTCGGGGTCGGCGTGCCGCTCGCCGAGACGCGCCAGCCGGCGCACGATGTCCGCCCAGCCCCGCNGGTCCTCCGACAGCACGGCGAGCCGGGCCCGGACGTCCTCGGAGCGCTTGGTGTCGTNGGTGGACAGCGTCGTCATGGTCAGCGGCCACGAGCGCTGGGTGGTGATGTTCGCTTCGTGGAACTCGTTGACGGCACTGCGCGGGTGCCCCGTCGGGTAGGCCGGGAAGTCGCCGGGCGCCCCGCCGACCTCGTTGAGCGCGACCATCGGGACGTAGCGGTAGAAGGCCGTGTCCTCGACGCCCTTCGCCATCACCGGGCCGCACGTCTGCTGGAAGCGCACCACGAACTCGGGGGGCCCGCCGAGGGCCAGGTCCTCGATGAGGTCGATCTCGCTGGCCCGGCCGGGCAGGGCCAACCGGGCCTGCTCACAGGCGCGGACGATGTGGCCGCGCGCCTCCAGGCTCGGGGTGCCGTCCGGCCGGATGTAGGCGCGGTACACCTCGAAGGCGGCGAGCACCTCCCGCAGCGCCTCCCGCAGGCCCGCCCGGGTGAGGTCGGCGCGGTCCCGGCGGGCCTCGGCGAGCGCGAGCCCGGTGAGGCGGTCGACCTCTGGCCGCAGCACGCTCGTCAGCACGTCCATCTTCGCCTGCCGCGCCACCGGCGCGAAGTCGGACGAACGCCCGGTGATCTCGGTGTAGAGGGTGGACATCGTGCGGGCGGACACCGGGTCCAGGAAGAGCCTCGTGAGCCGGTTCAGCGCCTCGTAGCCGGTCGTGCCGTCACAGGCCCAGCCGTCCGGCAGGGCCTCCTCCCGCTCGACGATCTTCTCGATGACCGTCCAGACACCGCCGGTGGCCTCGGCGAGCTGGCGCAGGTACTCCTCCGGGTCGGCGAGGCCGTCCGGGTGGTCGATGCGCAGCCCTTCCAGGTTGCCCGAGCGGACCTGCTCGATCAGCAGGCGGTGGGTGGCGGCGAAGACGTCGGGGTCCTCCTGGCGCAGCCCGGCCAGCGAGGAGATGTCGAAGAACCGGCGGTAGTTCAGCTCCGNGCCGCCGACCCGCCACCAGCACAGCCGGTAGTACTGCGCGTCGAGGGTGGCCGCGACGTCGGCCGGGTTGGCCGTGCCGGCCGCGACCGGCAGCACGTGGTCGTAGTAGACGATGACCCACTCGCCGTCCTCGTCCTGCTCGACGGTGATCTCGTCGGCGGCGAGACTGTCCGCGAGCGACTGGCCGAGCAGCGGCAGCAGCACCCGCCCCGGGTTGTCGGGGGAGTCCCAGTCGATGTCGAACCAGGAGGCGTAGGGGGAGTCGGGGCCCTCGCGCAGCACCGACCACCAGGCCGTGTTGGTGGTGCCGGGGGTCAGCACCGCCATGTGGTTCGGCACGACGTCCGCGATGAGCCCGAGTCCGGCCCGCCGGGCGGCGGCCACCAGGCGGCGCAGGCCACCGAGCCCGCCCAGTTCGGGGCTGATCTGGCTGTGGTCGACGACGTCGTAGCCGTGCGTCGACCCGGGCGCCGCCTCCAGGATGGGTGACAGGTACAGGTGGGAGACCCCGAGTGCCGCCAGATAGGGAATGATCACGGCGGCGTCGGTGAACGAGAACTCCATGTGCAGCTGGAGGCGGTACGTCCCGGTGGGGACGGCCCGCCGCTCGCTGCCACCCTGCTGGCCGTCCCGACCCGGGCCGCCGTCGCGGCGGCGGTCGTGCGGCGCGTGTCGTTCGGTGGCCCCGCGCCGGTCGGGGCCACCCGGCCGGTCAGCTGACACGGCGTAGCACGAGGGTGGCGCGGGCGTCGATCTCGAGCGGGTCCTCGGCCTTGACCACCCGCTCCACGTCGACGGCATCCAGCTCGGTGCCACCGAGCATCGCCGCGATCTCTGCGCTCGACTGGCGCGTGTCCACGATGATCTCCCAGGTGGTGCCGAAGTTGGCCGGTGGTACCCGGAACCGGATCGGCTCGTGGTGGGCGTTGAAGAACAGCAGGAAGGAGTCGTCGACGGTCGCCTCTCCGAGCGCGTTCGGATCCGGGATGCCGAGCCCGTTCAGAAAGCATCCGAGCGAGCGCGCCGTTCCGGACTCCCAGTCGGTGTCGGACATCTCGCAACCGTCGGGACGAAGCCAGACTATGTCCTTGGCGGCCGGGTCGACGGTTTCCGCGCCGTCGGGCCGCCCACCCGCGTTGTCCTCGCCGCCGGCCGAGCCGCGGATCGACTCGCCCTGGAAGTACCGCCGGCGCCGGAAGACCGGGTGCGCCCGGCGCAGATGTGCCACCTGGGCGGTGAAGTCGATGAGATCGGCGTTGCGCTCGGCGTCGGACCAGTCCAGCCACGAGACCGGGGTGTCCTGGCAGTAGGCGTTGTTGTTGCCGCCCTGCGTGCGGCCCATCTCATCGCCGGCCACCAACATGGGCACCCCCTGGGAGAGGAGCAGGGTGGCCAGCAGGTTGCGGGCCTGGGCCCCCCGCAGCCGGTTGATCGCCGGGTCGTCGGTGGGGCCTTCCACACCGCAGTTCCACGAGCGGTTGTCGTCGGAGCCGTCCCGGTTCTCCTCGCCGTTGGCCTCGTTGTGCTTCTCGTTGTAGGAGACCAGGTCGCGCAGGGTGAAACCGTCGTGGGCGGTGATGAAGTTGATGGAGGCCGACGGCCGGCGGCCGCTGCTTTCGTACAGGTCGGAGGAGCCGGTCAGCCGGGAGGCGAACTCCGCGATGCCGTGGTCCTGCCCGCGCCAGAAGTCGCGGACGGTGTCGCGGTACTGGCCGTTCCACTCGGTCCACAACGGCGGGAAGTTACCGACCTGGTAGCCGCCCTCGCCCAGGTCCCACGGCTCGGCGATCAGCTTCACCTGGGAGACCACCGGGTCCTGCTGGACGAGGTCGAAGAACGACGACAGCCGGTCGACGTCGTAGAACTCGCGAGCCAGGGTCGCCGCCAGGTCGAAACGGAAACCGTCCACGTGCATCTCGGTGACCCAGTAGCGCAGCGAATCCATGATCAGCTGCAGGACGTGGGGGTGCCGGACCCGCATGCTGTTCCCGGTGCCGGTGTAGTCCATGTAGTAACGCTGGTCGTCGTCGACCAGCCGGTAGTAGGCCTGGTTGTCGATGCCGCGGAAGCACAGCATCGGGCCCATGTGGTTTCCCTCGGCGGTGTGGTTGTAGACCACGTCGAGGATCACCTCTATGCCGGCCTCGTGCAGGTTGCGCACCATCCCCTTGAACTCCTGCNCCTGCCGCCCGGCACCGCCTGCGGACGAGTAGGCGTTGTGCGGCGCCAGGAAGGCGATGGAGTTGTATCCCCAGTAGTTGCGCAGACCGCGGCGCACGAGGTGCTCGTCGTGGACGAACTGGTGGACGGGCAGCAGCTCGATGGCCGTCACACNCAGCCGGTGGTAGTGGTCGATCATCACCGGGTGCGCGACTCCGGCGTAGGTGCCCCGGTACTCCTCGGGCAGACCCTCGTGGCGCATCGTCAGCCCGCGCACGTGCGCCTCGTAGATCACGGTCTCGTTGTAGGGCCGCCGCGGCGGCCGGTCACCGTTCCAGTCGAAGAACGGGCTGATCACGACTGACTTCATCATGTGCGGGGCCGAGTCCGCGGTGTTCACGCTCTCGGGGTCGCCGAAGTTGTAGCCGAAGACGGCCTGGTCCCAGTCGATCTCGCCGTCCACGGCCTTCGCATAGGGGTCCAGCAGCAGTTTGCTGGGGTTGCATCGGTGGCCCCGTGCGGGATCATAGGGGCCGTGGACCCGGTAGCCGTACCGCTGTCCCGGCAGCACGGTGGGCAGGTAGGCGTGCCACACGAACGCGTCCCGTTCCCGAAGGTCGATGCGCCGCTCGGCGCCGGAGGCGTCGAACAGGCACAGCTCGACACGTTCGGCGACTTCGGAGAAGATCGCGAAATTGGTGCCGGACCCGTCAAAGGTGGCGCCGAGGGGATAGGGGCTGCCTGGCCAGACCTGTGACATACGCACGAAGCCTACGGCCCGCCACCCCTCGTCGACCCGTGGGCGCGCGAACCGCGGGCGGCCGTTGACCGACACCGTATAGGTTCTTGTTGATCGTTGCTGTCGCGACCGGGGGGAGCAACCCCATGGCGGACGAGGTCGTCTGGGTCATCGTGGCCGGTGCGCTGTTGGTCGGCGAGCTGTTCACGCTCGACCTGGTGCTGGTCATGTTCGCGCTCGCGGCGCTGGTGGGTGCCGGGCTCGCCGCCCTGGGCGCGGAGCTGATCGTGCAGCTGGTCGCGTTCGCCGTGACCTCGGCCGGGTTGACGCTCGGTCTGCGGCCCGTCGCTCGGCGGCACCTCACCCGCGGGCCGCTGCTGCGTACCGGGACGGAGGCGCTGGTCGGGGCGAGCGCCGCGGTCCTCGAGCGGGTGGACGGGACGGACGGGCGCGTCCGGCTCGCCGGAGAGGTGTGGTCCGCTCGTTCCTTCCCGGAGACGGACGTGCTGGAGGTCGGGGCGACGGTGTGGGTTCTGCGGCTCGACGGCGCCCGAGCGGTCGTGTGCCGCGGCGAGGTGAACCCGCCGGCCGTCAGCGGTCCCGAACCCGGGCCCGGTGGGCCCGGTGGGCCCGGGCCAGCCGCGTAGTCGACCCGTCGAACGGCGGGAACGCACGCCGGGGACCTGGACCTCGGCCTTGAGCAAGGAGCTGCAGATGGGCGGAGTCATCGCGGCCGCGGTCGTGGCGCTGGTGGTCCTGATCTTTCTGGTCCGGTCCGTCCGGATCGTGCCGCAGGCCCGGGCGATGGTGGTGGAGCGTCTGGGGCGCTACCACCGCACCCTGACACCGGGGCTGGCGATCGTGGTGCCGGTCGTCGACCGGGTCCGGGAACGCATCGACCTGCGGGAGCAGGTGGTCAGCTTCCCGCCGCAGCCGGTGATCACCGAGGATAACCTCGTCGTCGGCATCGACACCGTCATCTACTTCCAGGTCACCGACCCGCGGGCGGCGACCTACGAGATCGCCGACTTCATCCGGGCCATCGAGCAGCTCACCGTCACCACCCTGCGGAACGTGATCGGCGGCATGAACCTGGAGGCGACGCTGACCTCCCGGGACCAGATCAACGGGCAGTTGCGCGGGGTGCTCGACGACGCGACCGGCCGGTGGGGCATCCGGGTGAACCGGGTCGAGCTCAAGGCGATCGACCCGCCCCGTTCCATCCAGGACTCGATGGAGAAGCAGATGCGCGCCGAGCGGGACCGGCGGGCCGCGATCCTGACCGCGGAGGGCGTGAAGGCGAGCGAGATCCTCCGGGCCGAGGGCGAGAAGCAGGCCGCGATCCTGCGCGCGGAAGGCCACAGGGAGGCACAGATCCTGGCGGCGGAGGGTGAGGCGAAGGCGATCGGCACCGTCTTCGACGCCATCCACGAGGGGGATCCGGACCAGAAGCTCCTCGCCTACCAGTACCTGCAGATGCTGCCGCGGCTGGCCCAGGGGCAGGCCAGCAAGCTGTGGATCGTGCCCAGCGAGCTGACCTCCGCGCTGCAGGGCCTCGCCGGGCCCGGGGGGCTGTTCGACGTCGAGGCCCGCGCCGGCCGTGGCTCCCGGGGAGCCGCGGAGGGTGATGGCGCATAGCTGAGGTGGGGGACACCACATGTGGCACCAGGGGAGGGGGGAGGTCTAGTCCTGGCCCGCTGGTCATGGCACGATCGACTGGCACTCGAGGGGTCCGATGTGACGAGACGCAGGGGAAGGCGTTCCTCGTCGACGGAGGTCCCGCGTGGTGGCAATGTCATCGACAGCCCGTGAGCTGTCATCCGGCTCGTCGTCCTTCGTCGTGCCGGGCAAGTTGGCGGTACTGGCATGCCCGCCGGCACTGTGCCCGCACCTGGAGTTCGCCGTGTCCGGAGCCCTGATCGCCCCGGTTTCGCTGACCTGGACGGCCCAGCCGGGCCGGCCGGGCTTCCTCTGTGCCGGGCTGGAGTGGCGTGCTTCTCCCGGGACGGCCGGCCGGCTCGCCACCGTTCTGCGCCGGCTGGGCCAGGTGACCTTCGAAACGGTCGAGGGTCCCTCACCGGGCTGTGACGCGGAGCGCTACTCGTTCACTCCCGAGCTCGGGCTGCACCGCGCCGCCATCGCCGCCAACGGAGACGTCGTGGTGGGGGAGGCCGCACTGCTGGCGCTCCTGGAGCGCGGCGAGGCGCGGGAGCCCCTCTCGCGGGGCCTGCACCGGCTGCTGGGCACCGCCTGGGACGACGTACTGGAACCACTGCGCCGCGGTGCGCACGGCGCACCGGTAACCTGGCTGCGGCGCACCGGATGATCCGGTCTCCCGGACAGGTCGTGCCCGGGGTGGAACACCCCGGCGGCGGGGTGCCCGCGCCCTTGTGAGTACCCGCTCATCCATCTGTGGTCAAGCCCACATCGTGTTCCCGTGGGCCGGACGGGCACATACCCCCGGGGTCGTGCGTTGTGGGTTGCGCACGACGAGAGCACAACCATTCTGGGAGAACTCAGTGGCCACCGATTACGACACCCCCCGTACAGCTGATATCGAGGACTCCGAGCAGAGCCTGGAGGCGCTCAAGGCCCGGCGGGCGGACGCGGCGGCCGACCTCGGCGACGACGCTGATCCGTTCGAGACCGAGCTCGGCCTGCCGGGTGCCGATCTGTCCGGCGAGGAACTGACTGTCCGCGTCCTGCCACGGCAGGCGGACGAGTTCACCTGCACCAGCTGCTACCTCGTCCACCACCGCAGCCAGCTCCACGATGCCCGGCGGATGGTCTGCCGGGACTGCGCCGCCTGAGCGCGGCTGGATCGTGGGCTGGAAGCGGCCCGCGCCGGGCGGGCGTCATTCAGGGACCTGCACGCCCGCCGCCAACATCCGGGCGACCGCGCGCTCGCGGTCGCCCGCGGCCAGTTCCACGAAGCGCGTGAGCGGGAGCGGAACCCGGGCCGCGAGACCCAGCGCCCGCGCGTCCAGCGCGGTCTCCTGGACGCAGTAGTCGCCGGCCAGGCCGACGACGACGACGCTGGTCACCGCGTGCGCGGCGAGGCGTTCGCCGAGCACCGTGGCGGAACGCTCACCCGAGCGCGCGTCCCGGACGGAGAACGCCGAGTAGCCGTCGCCCCCGTCGACTCCCTTGCGGATGATCTCGCCCGCGATCGTCACGCCGGGGTGCATCTGGGCGCCCGGCGTGTTTCGCACGCAGTGCGGCGGCCAGATCCCGCCGTCGGTGACGAAGTGCGGTGTGGACGGCGGATGCCAGTCCTGGGAGTAGAAGACCGGGGAACCGGCGAGGGTCGCCGCGGCGATCTCTCGGTTCACCCCCGGAACGATCTCTTCGCCGCCGTTGACGTAGAGGCTGCCGCCGACCGCCGCGAAGTCGTTCTGCATGTCGATGACGAGAAGCGCGACTCCGGCCCCGTAGCGCGTGTCCATCGCCCTACTCCGATCCGTTTCCGTTCCGGCGGCGGCGTGTCGCCGGGAATGCCCACCCCTGCCCCACTGTAGGTTGCGGGCGTGCGCAGCCGCGACTACGGACGCGATGTCCTGGCCGAGTCGAGGTCCAGGGCATCCCGACGCCCTCGGACCGTCGATATCGAGCTCGGTCTGGTCGTTGAGGACGCCGACTCGGGGTACTGCGGGGCGGTGGTCGGTGCCGAGGCCGGCGGGGNGACCCTCGAGGACCGCCACGGCCGCCGGCGGATGTTCCCACTCGCCGAGGGCGCGTTCCTGTTGGAGGGCGAGCGGGTGACACTGGTCCGCGCGCGGCCCGCCGCGCCGTCCCGGCCCGGCCGCACCGCCTCGGGGTCGGTCGCGGTTCCCGGCCAGCCCGCTCGGGTGGCCAGGGCGAGCCGGATCTATGTCGAGGGCCTGCACGACGCCACGCTGGTCGAACGGGTGTGGGGCGACGACCTGCGAATCGAGGGAGTCGTCGTCGAGCCGTTGGACGGCGTCGACGAGCTGCCGGGAATCGTCCGTGGGTTCCGGCCGGGGCCGGGACGCCGGCTCGGGGTCCTGGTCGACCATCTCGTTCCGGGCTCCAAGGAGAGCCGGGTGGCGGGCGCCGTCGTCGGTGAGCACGTGCTCGTCACCGGCCACCCCTACATCGACATCTGGCAGGCGGTGAAACCGGCGTCGGTCGGGATCGCGGCCTGGCCGGAGGTGCCTCGCGGGCAGCCGTGGAAGGAAGGCGTCTGCGCCGCCCTGGGGGTCACGGATGCGGGCGAGATGTGGCGGCGGGTGCTCGCCGCGGTCAACACCTACGCAGACCTGGAACCAGGCCTGTTGCGGGCGGTTGAAGAGCTGATCGACTTCGTCACCGCTCCGTGACGGATGGGGCGGGGTGGGGTGACCGGTCGCAGGGCCGACGAGTCGGGGCGTATAGGGTTACCGGCGGCTGGTCTGGGCGTTCGGGCTCGCCGTCCCGGTCCGGGGCGGGTGCCGCCCGGCGCTGGAGCCGCGCCCTGATCGCCTGAGCCTGGATCGGCTGGGCCGTAGGGGGGCGCACAGGGAGCGGGGGGCGTCCATGCCCAGGAGCTCACCCGGGAGCTCACCGAGGAAGTTGCCCAGGGCGGTGGTGTCGCCCTTCACGATGCTCGCGGTGGCGGCCGTCCTGGCCATCGCCGTGGCCGTGGCCGGCCTGGCCTACTGGCCCCGGGGCGACCGGGGCGACGGGGCACGCCGGTCGGGCACCGAGGCCGCGTCGCTGCTGGGTGGCCAGGGCCTGGCGGGGCGGACGGTGGTGCTCGACCCCGGTCACAACGGTGGCAACGGCAGCCACTCGGCGGATATCGGCCGTCGCGTCGATGCCGGTGGGTTCCAGAAGGAGTGCGACACCGTCGGTGCGCAGACCGCGGACGGGTACCCCGAGCACGCCTTCAGCTTCGACGTGGCGACGAGGGCCGCGGACGCCCTGCGCGCGCTCGGCGTGACGGTGATCCTCACCCGGTACGACGACGAGGGTGTGGGACCCTGCGTCGACGAGCGGGCCCGGATCGGCAACGCCGCCGAGGCCGACGCGGTGGTCTCCATCCACGCGGACGGAGGGCCGTCGGCGGGCAGCGGGTTCCACGTGATCGCGCCGGCGGCCAGTCCCGACGGCGGAAACGGCGGCATCCTCGGCGCGTCGGCACAGCTGGCCGACCTGCTGCGGGAGTCCTTCGGGGCCGCGACCGGACAGCCGCGCGCGGACTATCTCGGCGAGGACGGCATCACGGTCCGGTCGGACCTCGGCGGGCTGAACCTCTCCCGGGTCCCGAAGGTCTTCCTCGAATGCGGGAACATGCGCAATCCGGGCGACGCCGCTCGGATCAGCGATCCCGCCTGGCGCCAGCAGGCCGCGGAAGGGCTCGTCGACGGGCTCGTCACGTTCCTGGCCGGAACGGGCGGCTCGGGGCCGCCGAGCACGGGTGTCGGTGCGCAGGGCCCCGTGCCCCGGCCGAGAACCGTCACGTGACGTGACGCCCGAGGGCCGGCCGGCCGAGTGAGGCTGACCGGCCGGCTGGCCGGGTCACGGCCCGGCTGGCTGGCTGGCTGGGATGAACCCCGAACGCTTCTCGGCCGTTTCTCCCGGGCAGGCCGGAAACGAAAACGGCCACTCCGGGTGGAGTGGCCGTACTCGTTGCGCCGCAGCGCTTACGGAGTGGTGGGCGATACTGGGATTGAACCAGTGACCTCTACCGTGTCAAGGTAGCGCTCTCCCACTGAGCTAATCGCCCGTAACAGGATCAGAGGCGGAGGCGGGAATCGAACCCGCGTACAGGGCTTTGCAGGCCCTTGCCTAAACCACTCGGCCACTCCGCCATGAAAGGCCGTTATGGCTTCATCTCTGACCACACCGCTTCCGAGCGGACGACGGGATTCGAACCCGCGACCCTCACCTTGGCAAGGTGATGCTCTACCACTGAGCCACGTCCGCATGCTCCGCAGATTTCCCTCCCTCGAAGANGGAGGGCGGTCGGCCGACCGGATCGGCTTCCCGCTTGGCGGTGCAGGTAGCACTCTAGCGGACGATCGGGGCGGTCGTCGAATGTGCGCGTCGCCGTGCCGGGATGTCGCCCGAATGTCGACCGTTTGTCGATCGTGCGTTGAGCTGGCGGTCACTCTCTGCGTCAGGTGTGAGGTGTGGTCGCCCGGCGTCGCCGGGCTGCTGGTCCGGAGCGCCGGGCGAGGGCCTCGGGCCGCCGGGCGGGTGAGGCGACGACCACCTCCGGCCCAGGCGCGGCCGGCCACGGCGGTACCGTGATCGGAGTGACGGCCTCGGACAGGGGCACCACGAACGGGGGAACGACCTTCAGGAGCGGCGCGTAATGCGGTCACGGGTGGCTGGTTCGACCGTCCNCCGGGCGGCCCGGGGCCGGCAGTCCTATCTCCTCGCGGGCGGCCTGCTCGCCACCGGCGTGTCGGCGGTCTCGGATGATCTGCGTGTCCTGGACGGCGGCGGCTTCTGGGGCGTGGTCGTCGACTTCGAGGGTCGGGCCCGCTGTGTCCGCTTCCGTGACGTGCGGGCGGCCCCAGATGTCACCTCGCTGGCGGCGGCGCCCTGGCAGGGCCCGCCCCGGGCAGCGTGGACCAGCAGCCTGGACGCGGCCGCGTACGTCGCGGGGGTCGAAGCGGTGCGCGCACAGATCGCCGCCGGTGAGGTCTACCAGGTGAACCTGTGCCGGCTGCTCTCGGCGCCGCTCGGCTCCGGTGCGGCCGGGCCCGACCTCGCGGCTCTGGCGGCGGTGCTGGCCGCCGGTAACCCCGCTCCCTACGCGGTGATCCTGGATGCGCCCGAGGCGGACCTGCGCATCGTGGGGGCGTCACCGGAACTGTTCCTGTCCAGGGATGCCGACATCGTCCGTTCCGGCCCCATCAAGGGCACCGGCAGGACGGCGGTCGACCTGCGGGACAAGGATGTGGCCGAGAACGTCATGATCGTTGACCTGGTTCGGAACGACCTGGGGCGGGTGGCCAGGCCGGGCAGTGTCACCGTGCCGGCGCTGTGCCGGGTCGAGGCCCACCCGGGGCTCGTCCACCTGGTCTCCACCGTGCAGGCGGCGCTGGCTCCGGGCGTGGGCTGGGCCGAGCTGCTCGCGGCGACCTGCCCGCCGGGGTCGGTCTCCGGGGCGCCCAAGTCCAGCGCCCTGCGGATCATCGAGCGTCTGGAGCCGGTGGCCCGAGGTCCCTACTGCGGCGGCATCGGCTGGGTCGACGGCGACACCGGGCGGGGCTGGCTGTCGGTGGGCATCCGGACGTTCTGGCTGGCCGACGAGCGGATCTGGTTCGGCACCGGCGCCGGTATCACCTGGGGGAGCGACCCGCAGGCCGAGTGGCAGGAGACCGAGCTGAAGGCCGCCAGGCTGCTGTCGCTGGCCTCGTCGTCGCCGGCACCCGGCCGTGGGCGGGCGGGGGCCGAACAATCGCCCGGGCCCGAGGTGGGGCAGGGCACCGACGCGTGTGTTCCGGCGGCGAGCTGACGGATCGATCGGCCCGGTGGTCGGCCCGGGGATGCCTGGCGCGTCGAACGGACCCCAGGCAGCCGGACGCAACGAAGCCGGACAGGCACGAAGCCGGACACAACGAAGCGCCTGGTGGGGAGTCCCCACCAGGCGCTCAGGTTGGACGGGAGCTGACTCGTACCGGAAGTGCCCGCACCGGCCGGCCCCGGGGTCGGACACGGCGCCGACCCCGGTGATGTCACCGTTCGGGGCCGCCCCAGATCAGCAGCGCGAGTTCGGCGTCCAGATCGATGACGTCGCTCTCCCCGCCGAGGGGTACCGCTGAGTATGTTCGGCGCAGGAAGGCCAGGACCTCGGCCCTTGGCATCTCGAACAACGCGTGACCGGACGGACTGGACAGGGACAGACAGACGATCCGCCCGCCCGACTGCGCGGCGGGCCAGACCTGGACATCGCCGTCGCCGGCCGGCCGCCGTACGCCATCGCTCAGGAGCTGCCGAGCGAAGGTCCATTCGACGACCTCATCGGCCCCGGTACGGAAGCCGATGCTGACCGCGTACGGGTCGGCCGGCTCGTAGCGAACCGTGGCGGCGACCGGAACCGGAGCACCACCGGGAACGACGAGCCGAAGGGCGAGTTCTGCGGTGATCGAATCGTGACGAATAGTCATCGGGCGGCCNCTCATGGTGCGTGGTGCGGGCGAGCACCCGTGTAACGAGATAGTTCCCTCTCTGAGTCCCGTTTGAAACAAGGTTATGCCAGGACAACATCCGTTACGGCGATTCGGGCGAGTTGCCCTGCCCGGGAAGCCCGGCCGGAGTCCCCAGAGAAGACCCGGTCGGGACGGGCCGCGACTGCTGACCGATGGTGGTCAGGCGATCGCTTTCCGCGTTCGACTGAGGGTTCCCCCGAGCACAATGGCCGTTCTACCGAGGCCGTGCCACTCATAGCCTTCCCTGTCCGGACCCGTCTCAACCCCGGCGAGTCCCGGCCAACCCGGCGGTGTCCCGAGGATCGGCCGGAGAGCAGACATGCCCACATCCGTCCGACGGCCACCCCCTGTCCTTCGCCCGGTCGTGTCCGTGTAAGCTGAGTCCAGCCCCGGCGAGGACGCAACACGTCGGGTTGGCGGGGCTGGTCTGAAGGGCTTTGAGGCCAGGTGGTGCCCGGTGTCGGCAGATTCGGCACGGGGTGCCGGTCAGATGGCCCTTCGGGTCGCGCGGGCGTATAGCTCAGGGGTAGAGCGCTGCCTTCACACGGCAGAGGTCCGTGGTTCGAAACCACGTACGCCCACACCGCCGCGCGGCGCTCTTGCCGCGTCCTGCATGGTCAGAGCGCCTCGCGCCTGGCGTTCCCGTTTCGGAGGCCGATCGGCCCGGCCGTCAGGTCCCGCCCCTTTGCCCAGGCCAGCGGCCTGTGCACCGCGGGGAGGCTCTGGTGGCGCCCGCGTGCCGTGACCGCCTCCGCCGATGCGCCGGAACCGACCCGCCTGGTGTCCGTGCGTCTAGCCTGCCCACGCTGAGATCTTGGTGCTCACTTTGGCCGCGGTGGCACTTTGGTGGGGGTTCGGCCTGCGGGGCGCCGCGGGGTCGCCCGCGGGCGGCAGTCGTGCCTCGCACGCGGAGCTGCCGGACCTTCGAGCGAAAGCGTCGCGGCTCGCCGCCCGGCGGCAGCCGCCCGGTGGGTACCGTGGTCCGGACGGGGGAGCGGCGTCGTCGGGGTGGCCCGGCGGTCGCTCCGCACTGGCTCGCGGGCGCGGGAGGCGGCAACGTGCGCAGGGAGGCTCATGTCGGAGCGGCCGGCCGCCGCCGGCGACGGTTCGCACGCCTGGTGGGCCTGTCCCGATGAGCGCAACCGCCGCTCCGGATGGGACGCCGCTCGACGAGCAGGCCGGAGTCGGGCATCCCGACGCCTTCCAGCGCCTCTACACCCCGCACCGCATGGCCTACATCAAGGGGGCGGGCCGGTCGCCGGAGGACGAATGCCNGTTCTGCGCGATCGTCGCGATGACCGATGAGGACGGGCTGGTCGTCGCCCGCGGAAAATCCGTGTACGCCGTACTCAATCTCTATCCGTACAACGCCGGCCATCTGATGGTGGTGCCGTACCGGCACGTCGCCGACTACGCGGCGATGAACTACGACGAGACCGTCGAGATGTCGCTCTTCGTGCAGCACGCGCTGCGGGCGTTGCGGGTCGCCAGCGGTGCGCACGGGTTCAACACCGGTATGAACCTGGGCACGGTGGCGGGCGCCGGGATCGCCGCGCATGTGCACCAGCACGTCGTGCCCCGATGGGGCGGTGACACGAACTTCATGCCGGTGGTCGGGGCCACCCGCGTTCTGCCGGCGCTGCTCGGTCAGACCCGGGAACTGATCGCCGAGGCCTGGGAGAGCACAGCGTCGGCCTGAAGCCACAGCGACGGCCTGAAACCTCGGAGCCGACCTCACCCATGGCTGGTCGGGCGGCCCGAGGTGGCGTGCGGGGGCCTGGCACACCGCCGCGGGCGGAGCGGTCGTTTGCGGATGGTGTCACTGGGCCCGGTACCGGGCGGCGGCTCAGTCCCGGGCCGCCACCTGGGCCGCGAGCTGCTCCGGAAGACGCTCGTAGCCGTGGTGGCGGCGGGTGAACACGCCCGTGCCGTGGCTCACGGAGCGCAGATCCACGGCGTAGCGGGTCATCTCCATCGCCGGTACCTCCGCGTGGATCACGGTGCGGGCCGGCCGGTCATCCGGCTCCCGCGCCGCGTCGGCGCCCCCCGCGGGCGCGACGCCCACGACCCGGCCCCGGCGGCTGGAGATGTCGGTCATCACCGGGCCCACGTGCTCGTCCGGGACGTCGACGTCGATCTCCAGGATGGGTTCGAGCAGAACCATCCCGGCGGTCTCCGCGGCGTCGCGCAGCGCCAGCGCACCGGCCGTCTGGAAGGCCAGGTCGGAGGAGTCGACGCTGTGTGCCTTGCCGTCGATCAGCCGCACCCGTAGGTCGACCATGGGGAAGCCGGCGATCAGACCGCGTTCCAGCTGGCCGCGGATGCCCTTCTCCACCGAGGCGATGAACTGGCGGGGTACCGCGCCGCCGACGACCTCGTCGACGAACTCGAAACCACCCCCGGCGGGCAGTGGCTCCACCCTGATCCGGCAGATCGCGTACTGCCCGTGCCCACCGGACTGCTTCACCAGCCGGCCGACCCCCTCGGCGGGGCCACGCAGGGTCTCCCGCATCGGCAGGCGCAGCGGGACCTTCTCCAGGGTGACGCCGAAGCGGTCGCGCAGGCGTTCCAGGACCAGGTCGGTGTGGGCCTCGCCCATGCACCACAGGACGAGCTGGCCGGTGTCGGGGTCCTGAGTGATGGTCAGGGTGGGATCCTCGGCGGAGATCCGGCCGAGGGCGGCCGACAGCTTGCTCTCGTCCGACCGGGCCTGGGTGCGCACGGCGGTCGGCAGCAGCGGCTCGGGCATGCTCCAGGCCGGCAGGTAACGCGGGTCGTCGGGGTCGGAGAGCGTGTCACCGGTCTCCGCCGTCGACAGCCGGGTGATCACGCAGATGCCGCCGGCGGGACACTCGTCCACCGAGTGCAGGGACAGCCCGACCGCCTGGGAGAGCGCGCCGACCCGTTCGTTGTCCTCGTGGTCGGGATGGCCGGCCGCGGCCCGGCCGTGTCCGGACACATGGACGGCCGCATCCGGCCGCAGGACGCCCGAGAAGACCCGGACCAGGGACATCCGGCCGATGTACGGGTCGGTCGTGGTGCGCACGATCTCGGCGACGAGCGGCCCGGACGGGTCACCGACCGCGGGCGGGCAGGGGGACCCGTCCGGGCGGGTGAGGCTGGGCAGCGGGTGCTCGCGCGGCGACGGGAACGAGTGGACGAACAGATCGAGCAGCTCGACGGTGCCCAGCCCGGGCAGGAGCTCGCGGATGTCCCGCTCCACGCCCGGCGGGGTGATGACCGGCAGCACCGGATAGAACGACCCGCGGGCCACCGCTGTCTCCAGGTCCGCCAGCAGGATCTTCGGGTCGAGCTCCGCGCCGCCCAGATAGCGGTCGAGCAGCGTCTCGTCCTCGCTTTCGGCGATCACTCCCTCGATCAGCGCACCGCGCGCCTCGGCCTGCGCGCCGATGAGCTCGACCGGGCGCTCATGCTCGTGGCGGCCCTCGGCGGTGTAGTCGATCAGCCGTCCGGTGACCAGACCGACCAGCCGGCGGTCCGGCACCCGCCGTCCGTTGCCGCTGACGCTGGAGCCCGTGGGCGCGCCCGCCTCCGTGGAGCCGCCGTGGGCGGGCGTGCCGGACCCCTCCAGCAGGTACACGGGCAGAACGTTCGAGCCGAAGGCCTCCTGGCAGGCCATCACCATGGAGTCGAAGTCGGCGAGGGGATGATCCAGCCGGGTGACGGCGATCGCGCGGGGCATGCCCACCGCGGCGCACTCGTCCCAGAGCATCCTGGTGGAGCCGTCGATCCCCTCCAGCGCGCTGATGACGAACAGCGCCGCGTCCGCGGCCCGCAGCCCCGCGCGCAGCTCACCGACGAAGTCGGGGTAGCCGGGGGTGTCCAGCAGGTTCACGGTGGTGCCGCGATGCCGCAGCGAGCCCAGGACCAGCGAGACACTTCGCTGCGGCGGTTCCCCGCCGGGGGCCGTGCCGGCGCCGCCCCCGGCGGCACCCACCCCGGGCCAGGCTCCGTCGCCGTCGGGTGCGCGCAGATCATCCGTCTTTTCCGCGACCTGGAGCAGATGCCGCAGCAGCGTGGTCTTGCCGGCACCGGTGTGACCGACTAGCACGATGTTGCGCACGTCGCCTGGCGTTGCTGACATTCCGCCTCCCAATTCCGGCCGGGCGGGCCGTGGGCGCCGGACTGGTGCGGCCGGCGGGGGCCTGCCTGAACGGCCAGCGCCCGGTGTCGGCGCGGCCTTCGCTGCCTGGATCCGGGCGGCGAGGCCGGCCGTGGCGCTGGTGCGTACCACGAAGAGTCCCCCGATGTGACGGGGAGAACAACTCCAGGCGCGACCGTGACGGGAAATGAGCGGATCGTGACGGCGGTACTGTGAGACCGCCCAACCCGGGCGGCACGCCACAGACGACGGGACGGACATGCTCGCAAGCAAAGCGCGACCCCAGATCCAGAAGGTGCTCGATCCGTTGAGCCAGTGGGCCGCGCGGTCGTCGGTGTCACCTGACGTGGTCACGGTGATCGGGACGATCGGCGTCGCCGGTGGTGCGCTCGGTTTCTTCACCCGCGNGGTGTTCTTCGTCGGCACCCTGGTGATCACCCTGTTCGTCTTCTCCGACCTGGTTGACGGGGTTATCGCCCGAGCCCGCGGGATCTCCTCGAAGTGGGGCGCCTTTCTCGACTCGACCTCCGACCGGGTCGGCGACGGCGCGATCTTCGGGTCCCTGGTGATCTGGTACGCCGGTGACGGCGACTCGCTTCCGCTCGCCGGCGCGGCGCTGCTGTGCCTGGTCGCCGGCTCCGTCACCTCGTATGTCAAGGCCCGGGCCGAAGGGCTGGGATTCACCTGTGACGTGGGCTTCGCCGAGCGCGGTGAGCGGCTGCTGATCCTGCTCGTCGCGGCGGGCCTGTACGGGCTCGGCGTGCCCTACCTGCTGCCGGCCGCGCTGTGGTTCCTGGTCGGCGCGACCTTGCTCACGGTCACCCAGCGGATCGTGCACGTACACCGCCAGTTCGTCCGCTCGGGCCGGCCGACCCTCGCACCGCCAACCGCTCCCGGAGCCGCCGCCGATGCCGGTACCGGTACCGGTGCGGGCGCGGGCGCGGGGGCGAGGTCCGGCGAGCCGGGCCCGGCCGGGGCGGGCAAGCCGGAGTCGCCCGCGGTCAACTCGGCCGGTGGCGGCGGCGCGCACCTCGGTGTGCCGCCGGTTCCGCGGGCTGTCGCGGGCAGCTGAGCGGGCGAGGGAACCGGCCCCGGATGACGTTCGCCGGCCGGCTGACGCTGCTCGCCTACGTCGCGGGGTGGCGGCTGGTTCGACTGCTGCCGGAACCGGTGGCGGCCTGGTGCTTCCGGCGGGCAGCCGACGTCGCCTGGCGCCGTGGCGGCCGCGGAACGACCAGGTTGCGGGCGAACCTGGCCCGGGTGGTGCCGCCCGGCACCGACCTGGACGCGTTGACCCGGTCCGCCCTGCGCTCCTACGCCCGGTACTGGCTGGAGGTCTTCCGGCTCCAGGACATGCCGGCGAGCCGCGTCCTCGACCGCATGCGGGTGCTGGACGAGGACAGGCTGCGCCGCGCCCACGCCGCCGGCCGGGGCACCATCCTGGCGCTGCCGCACATGGGGAACTGGGAGCAGGCCGGTGCCTGGCTGGTGGCCACCGGCGTCCCGTTCACCACCGTCGCCGAGCGGCTGCGCCCCGAGGCGTTGTTCGAGCGGTTCCTGCAGTTCCGCACCGCCCTGGGCATGGAGGTCATCCCGCTGACCGGCGGCGAGCAGCCACCGTCCGACCTGCTGACCGAGCGGCTGCGCGCCGGCGGGATGCTCTGCCTGCTGGCGGACCGTGACCTTTCCGCCGCCGGAGTGGCCGTCACCTTCTTCGGGGCGCCCGCGACCATGCCCCCCGGTCCGGCCGCCCTCGCCCTGCGCACCGGTGCGGCGCTGCTGCCGGTGACCCTCTGGTTCGACGACGACGGCTGGAGCGCACGGATCCACCCCGAGGTCGCGCACACCGACATCCCGACGATGACCCAGCGACTCGCGGACGAGTTCGCCGCGGGTATCGCCGCGCATCCGGCCGACTGGCACATGCTCCAGCGGATCTGGCGTGAGCCCCGGGGCGAGCGTGAACCCCGGGGCGCGGGGGAGGGCCGGCCGTGAGGATCGGACTCGCCTGCCCGTACACGTGGGATGTCCCCGGCGGAGTCCAGGCGCACGTGCGGGACCTGGCCGAGGCGCTGCTGGACGCCGGCCACGAGGTGTCCGTGATCACGCCGGTGGACGACGAGTCCGCCCTGCCGTCCTATGCGGTCGACGCCGGCCGGGCGGTACCGGTGCCATACAACGGCTCGGTCGCGCGACTGCTCATGGGACCGGTGTCGGCCGCGAGGGTGCGCCGCTGGCTGCGCGACTATGACTTCGACGTGCTGCATGCCCATGAGCCGACCGCGCCCAGCATCAGCCTGCTGGCATGCATGCTCGCCGACGGCCCGCTGGTCGCGACCTTCCACACGGCGAACCCCCGGTCGCGGTTCCTCACCGCGGCGCACAGCGCGCTGCAGCCGTCCCTGGAGAAACTGAGCGCCCGGATCGCCGTTTCGGAGGCCGCCCGCCGCACGCTCGTGGAGCATCTCGGGTCGGGTGCGATCCTGATCCCCAACGGCGTCGCGGTGCGCGCCTTCGAGGGCGCGCGCCCGCTGCCCGGGTACGGCGGGCGTCCCGGGGCAGGTGGGCCCGGGCCGGGGGTACCCACCGTGGTGTTCCTCGGGCGGATCGACGAGCCCCGCAAGGGCCTGGACGTGCTGATGGCCGCGTTCCCGCCGCTGGTAGAGCGGGTGCCGGACGTCCGCCTGCTGGTCGCCGGCCCGGGGGACATCGAGGCCGTCCGCTCGCGGATCGATCCGTCCCTGCTGGGCCGGGTCGACCTGATGGGGCTCGTCGCCGAGGCGGACAAGGCCTCGGTCTTCGCCTCCGGCACGGTGTACTGCGCGCCCAACACCGGGCAGGAGAGCTTCGGGATCGTGCTGCTGGAGGCGATGGCGGCCGGCACGCCCGTCATCGCCAGCGACATCGACGCGTTCCGGCGGGTGCTCGACGACGGCCGCGCGGGTCGGCTGTTCGGGGTCGGTGAGCCGGCCGAGCTCGCCGCCGGCCTCGCCGAGCTGCTCGAGAACCCGGCGGAGCGAGCGCGGCTGGTCGAGCGTGGCCGCGAGGTCGTCGCCCGGTACGACTGGCGGGTCGTGGCCCAGCGCATCGTGAGCGTCTACGAGATGGTCGCCGGAGACATGCCGGTGTCGGTGGTGGCCACCGAGAACTGACGCTGGCGGACGGGGGTCCGCTCACCTGCCTGTGCCTTTCACGTGGTCGGTCCCGGAGGGGACCTGGCCCACGGGGTTGGCTACGCTGCGCCAGATGACAGTCGTCGTGGCCGTGGTCGTGCTTGTTGTGGCGATCGCGACCTATCTGACCTGGCTCGCGAGCCGGCTCGACCGACTGGCGAGCCGGGTGGACGCGACCCGGGCCGGTCTCGTCGCGCAACTGGTGGCGCGGGCCGAGGCCGCGCAGGCGCTCGCGCGGCGATGTGACCTGCCCGATCTCGCCGCGGCGGCTGAGCGGGCGTGTGCCGGTCACGCCGCACTGCTCTCCGGGAACGGCGCCGACAGTGTGGCGGCGGAGGCCGAGGACGCCGAGAACGCGCTGAGTCGGGCGCTGCGTTCCCCCGGAGTGGTCGCGGTGGGGCGGCGGGCCCCGGACGACGTGCGGGCGGTGGACGCCGCGGCGGCCCGGGTGGCGCTCGCCCGCCACTTCCACAACGACGCGGTCGGTGATGTCCGGTCACTGGCCGGGCGCCGGCTCGTGCGGTTCCTGCACCTGGCGGGGCGCCGGCCGCTGCCCGCCTACTTCGAGATCGACGACACCCCGCCCGCCCGCGGGGACGGGCCACCGCACCCGAACGACCCGGCCGCGGTCGCCTGAGTCCGTGCCACCATCTGGCCGTGGCCGTGGCCGTGGCCGTGGCCGTGCGCGGCTCAGGCGTCCCGCGTGTCCGCTCCACCGCGGCCGTCCTCGCCGCCGGACGGCCCGCCGTGGCCGGGGCCGGGCCGGGGATCAGTGGGAATCACCTGCTCCGAACCGGGAACCGGTGCCAGGCAGAGGACGAAGTCCTCGCCGCCCGCCGTCTCCGGGTAGCTGGCGGTGAACTGCGCCCAGAGTTCGCACGGGGCGGCGGAGTCGCCCCGCAGTCGGGTGAGAACGAGGTACTGGGCGTCGGGTGCCGCGCAGTCGACGATCGCGATGCTCTTCCCGTCCCAGCGGACGCAGTCCCCGGAACGGGCCCGGGTGGCGCTCGGGCTGCTGCTGGTGATCAGCACGATCACCAGGCCCACCACGGCGAGTGGAACGAGCAGGCCCAGGGCTNCGGGACGCTGGGTCAGCGGCCGCTCGGGCCGTGGCCTGGGCCCGAAGGCGGGTCCCGGCGGGGGCAGCTTCCCGATCTTCGTCTGCGCGACGAGGTTCAGCAGGAGGACGACCGGGCTGATCAGCAGGGAGGCGAGGCCCCACCAGCCCAGGCAGAGCGTGCGCGCGCTCATGGCCCGGACGGTGGCCGTCCCACAGACCGCGCAGAACGGGCCTGGCTTGGAAAGGAAGCGCATGAAGACGACGAAGCCCTGGTGCTCGCGGATCGTCGTCCGCACCGCCGGGGGCGCCCCGCACACCCGGCACTGAAGCACCGCGGGCCCGTGGACCGGCCATCCGGGACCCGCGGACCGGCCGACGGCAGGGCGCCGGCTCGCGCCGGGAGGCCAGCCCGCCGGCCCGCCGACGGGTGGCCCCGGTTGTGGTCCGTTGCCCGGCGGTGGTCCGTAGCCCTGCGGTGGTCCGTAGCCCTGCGGTGGTCCGTATTCCGGCGGTGGTCCGTAGCCCGCCGGCCCGCCGGCGCTCTCACCCTGGCGGGGGGCGGGAGCGGGGCCAGGCCAGCCTCCGGGCGGTGGCGGGGGGTACGGGCCTGTCATGGTTCTCCAGAAGTCGCTCCATATCGCGGCAGGGCAGGATACTCCGGGAAGGATGCTGGGCGATTTGTCCCGGACATCCGATCTGCCCGGTCGGGTGTGCTGATCGCCACTGCCCGCGGCGATCTCCGTGAGGCCGGTGACGGGGTAGGACAGACGCGGTCCGGCCGTACGATGGATTCGCATCCATGTCCCTCCGGGTCTGTCCAGCCCGGAACGACCGCCGGAGAGCCAGCTCTCCCGCGCGGCCCGACGTCAGGCCGGCCGATCGCCCGCGCCCGGCCAAGCCACCGCCGGACCGTTGCAGCCGGGCAGCTCGGTGGTCACCGCCGATTGGCGCCACCGCCGACGCCGCCTGAAAGAACTGTCCGAACTACCCGAAAGAGACACCACATGATGTCCGACGGCCCGNCCGCCCCCGCCCCTGCCACGGGCGCATCGCCATCCGGCCCCGTCGCGCCGGGCGACGGCGCGGAACGGCACGCCGGCACCGCCAAGGTGAAGCGCGGCATGGCGGAGATGCTCAAGGGCGGCGTCATCATGGACGTCGTCACCCCCGAGCAGGCGCGTATCGCGGAGGACGCGGGTGCCGTCGCGGTGATGGCGCTGGAGCGCGTGCCCGCGGACATCCGTGCCGAGGGTGGCGTCTCGCGGATGAGTGACCCCGACATGATCGCCGGGATCGTCGACGCGGTCTCCATCCCGGTCATGGCCAAGGCCCGGATCGGGCACTTCGTCGAGGCCCAGATCCTTCAGGCGCTCGGTGTCGACTACGTGGACGAGTCCGAGGTCCTCACGCCGGCCGACCCGCACCACCACATCGACAAGTGGGCGTTCACGGTTCCCTTCGTGTGCGGGGCCACCAACCTGGGGGAGGCGCTCCGGCGGCTCTCCGAGGGCGCCGCGATGATCCGCTCGAAGGGTGAGGCCGGCACCGGCGAGGTCTCCAACGCCGTGGTGCACATGCGCACCATCCGAGCGGAGATCGGGCGGCTGTCGGCGCTGCCGGCCGAGGAGCTGTACGCCGCCGCGAAGGAGCTGCGGGCGCCGGTGGAGCTGGTCACCGAGGTCGCCCGGCTGGGCCGGCTGCCGGTCGTGCTGTTCACGGCGGGCGGCATCGCCACGCCGGCGGATGCCGCGCTGATGATGCAGCTCGGGGCGGACGGGGTGTTCGTCGGCTCGGGCATCTTCAAGTCCGGTGATCCGGCTCGGCGGGCTCGGGCCATCGTCGAGGCCACGACGATGTACAACGACCCCGGCGTGCTGGCCAAGGTGTCGCGCGGCCTGGGCGAGGCGATGGTCGGCATCAACGTCGGTGAGCTCTCGGCACAGGCGCGTTTCGCCGACCGTGGCTGGTGAGCGCTCCGCGGATCGGCGTCCTGGCGCTACAGGGCGACGTGCGGGAGCACGCGCGCGCGCTTGCCGGCGCCGGCGCCGAGGCGAGTGAGCTCCGCCGGGCCTCCGAGCTGGAGTCGGTGGACGGCCTGGTTCTGCCCGGGGGTGAGTCCACTACGATCGGGCGGCTGCTGCGGGTGTTCGAACTGCTGGAGCCGCTGCGCGCGGCCGTGGCCGGTGGTCTGCCGGTGTTCGGCTCGTGCGCGGGCNTGATCCTGCTCGCGCGGGACGTGATCGACGGCCGTCCGGACCAGCCGCTGGTCGGTGGGCTCGATGTGGTCGTTCGGCGCAACGCCTTCGGCCGGCAGGTGGAGTCCTTCGAGACTGATCTCGCGGTGGCGGGTGTCGAGGGGCCCCAGGTGCATGCTGTCTTCATCCGGGCGCCCTGGGTAGAAAAGGCGGGGGACGGTGTGGACGTGCTGGCCCGCGTCGGAGACCGTCCGGTCGCCGTCCGGCAGGGCCCGCTGCTCGCCACGTCGTTCCATCCAGAACTGACGGGGGACATCCGGGTTCACCGGCTGTTCGTCCAGATCGTCCGATCCGAGCTCGGGCTCAAGAGGGGCAGGTCATGAGCGGTCACTCCAAGTGGGCGACCACCAAGCACAAGAAGGCGGTCGTCGACGCCCGCCGCGGGAAGCTGTTCGCCAAACTGGTCAAGACCGTCGAGGTGGCGGCGAAGACCGGCGGTGGGGACCCGGCGGGTAACCCGACTCTCGCCGACGCCATCGCGAAGGCCAAGTCCCAGTCGGTGCCGAACGACAACATCGAGCGGGCGATCAAGCGGGGCTCCGGGGAGCTCGCCGGTGGCGTGAACTACGAGTCCGTCACCTACGAGGCCTACGGGCCGAACGGGGTCGCGGTGCTCGTCGAGTGCCTCACCGACAACCGTAACCGGGCCGCCTCCGACGTCCGGGTGGCGATCACCCGGAACGGCGGCACCCCGGCCGATCCCGGCTCGGTGTCGTACCTGTTCAACCGCAAGGGTGTCGTGCTGATCGACAAGACGCCCGAGCTCACCGAGGATGACGTGCTGATAGCCGTCCTCGACGCGGGCGCGGAGGAGGTCAACGACGTCGGCGAGGCGTTCGAGGTCGTCTCGGAGGCAACCGATCTGCACGCCGTGCGGGTGGCGGCGAGCGACGCGGGTCTCGCGGTCTCCTCGGCGGACATCTCCTGGCTGCCCTCGGTGAGTGTCCCGCTGGACGCTGAGCCGGCCCGGAAGGTCCTCAAGCTGGTCGATGCACTGGAGGATCTCGACGACGTCCAGAACGTCTGGTTCAACGCCGACATCTCGGACGACGTCATGGAGCTCGTGTCCAGCTGAGCCCGCCCGAGCTGGTCGCCTGGCCGCCATGGGTGGCCGGGCACGGGTCGAGCTTGGTTCGGCGTGTCGCGGATGTCGGTGTTGCCCCGGCCACTAAGATCGAACGGATGTTCGTTGACGTGGCCGGGAGGGCCTGTTGCGTGTTCTCGGGGTCGATCCGGGGCTGACCCGGTGCGGCATCGGCGTGGTCGATGGCGGGCAGGGGCGCCGGGCGAGCCTGGTCGACGTCGGCGTGGTGCGCACGCCGGCCTCCGACGAGGTGGCGCACCGGCTGCGTGCTGTCTCCGAGGGCATCGAGGAATGGCTGGACCGGCATCGTCCGGACGCCGTCGCGGTGGAGAAGGTGTTCAGTCAGGCGAACGTGCGCACGGTGATGGGCACGGCCCAGGCCGGCGCGGTCGCCATCGTGATGGCGGCCCGCCGTGGGCTGCCGATCGGCCTGTACACACCCAGTGAGGTCAAGGCCGCGGTGACCGGCAGCGGGCGGGCGGACAAGGCGCAGGTGGGTTTCATGGTGACGAGGCTGCTTGATCTTGCGGAGGCGCCGCGGCCGGCCGATGCCGCCGACGCGCTCGCTCTCGCCCTGTGTCATCTGTGGCGTGGGCCGGCGCTGGCCCGGATGCGGGCCGCCGATCCGCGCGCCGCCCGGGCCGTCCCGGGGGCTCGGTCGTGATCGCATCCATCAGCGGGACCGTGGAGGTGCTCTCGCCCGCCTCCGCCGTCGTGGACGTCGGCGGGGTCGGGATCCTGGTGTGGTGTACGCCCTCGACGCTGGCCGGGCTCCGGGTCGGTGAGCGGGCCAGGTTGGCGACGACGCTGGTCGTCCGCGAGACGGAGCTTACGCTGTACGGGTTCACCGAGGCGGACGAGCGCGACGTCTTCGAGATTCTGCAGGGCGCGGCCGGGGTGGGCCCACGGCTCGCTCAGGCGGTGCTCGGCGTGCACTCGCCGGATGCGGTGCGCCGGGCCGTCGCCGAGGAGGATCTGGCGGCCCTCACGAAGGTTCCGGGCATCGGCCGCAAGAGCGCCCAGCGGATCGTCCTCGATCTGCGGGACCGGCTGGGCCCGCCATCCGCTCCGGTCTCGGCTATGCGCCGGGCGGCTCCGGTCACCGTCCCCGAGGCGCGCCTCGGCAGCGCGGCCGAGCAGGTGCGGGACGCGCTGGTGGGGCTCGGCTACTCCGCGCGGGAGGCGCAGGACGCGGTGGTCGCGGCGGGCGCGAACCTCGCCGGCCCGGCTGTCGACGCGGCCGGCGCGGGTGCTCCCGACGGCGCCGGTGCTCCTGTCGGCCCCGGCCCCGCTGTCGGTACCGGTGTCGGTACCGGCTCCGCTGTCGGTACTGGTGTGGACGGGTCCGACACCGGTCTGGTCGGCGCGGGCGGCGTCGACCCGGCCGCGCTGCTGCGTGCCAGCCTCGCGATCCTGCGGCCGCGATGACGGCGGGGGTCCGGTCGCTGCCGGCGGTATCCCGGAGGTGGCCGTGAGCGACGACGGCGGCGGCCTGGTCTCGGCGGCGGCGGCGGCGGAGGAGAAGGCTTTCGAGGCGGGCCTGCGCCCGCGGACCCTGGACGAGTTCGTGGGGCAGCGGAAGGTCCGCGAGCAGCTGTCCATCATGCTGGAGGGCGCTCGCGGACGTGGGCGCCCGCCCGACCACGTCCTGCTCTCCGGCCCGCCGGGGCTGGGCAAGACCAGCCTGGCCATGATCGTTGCGGAGGAGTTGGGCGTCCCGCTGCGGATGACCAGCGGCCCGGCGATCGAGCGGGCCGGCGACCTGGTCGCGATCCTGACCGCGCTGACTCCGGGCGAAGTGCTGTTCCTCGACGAGATCCACCGCATCGCCCGTCCCGCGGAGGAGCTCCTGTACGCCGCGATGGAGGACTTCCGGGTCGACGTGGTGCTGGGCAAGGGCCCCGGCGCGACCGCGATTCCCCTCGATCTCGCCCCGTTCACGCTGGTCGGCGCCACCACCCGGTCGGGGCTGCTCACCGGTCCGCTGCGCGACCGGTTCGGGTTCACCGCCCACATGGACTTCTACGACGCCGACGAGCTGGCTCTCGTGCTCACGAGGTCGGCCCGGCTGCTGGGTGTGGAGCTGACCGAGGGCGGGGCGAACGAGGTCGCGGGCCGCTCGCGGGGCACCCCCCGGATCGCCAACCGCCTGCTGCGCAGGGTCCGTGACTACGCCGAGGTCCGCGCCGACGGCGTCGTCTCCCAGGAGGTCGCCCGGGCGGCCCTGCGGATCTATGACGTCGACGCGCTCGGGCTGGACCGGCTGGACCGGGCGGTGCTCGACGCGCTCGTCCGCCGCTTCGGCGGAGGTCCGGTGGGTCTCAGCACACTCGCCGTCGCGGTCGGCGAGGAGGCGGACACGGTCGAGGACGTCTCGGAGCCGTTCCTGCTGCGGGCCGGTCTGCTGGTGCGCACGGCGCGGGGGCGGGTCGCCACCCCGGCGGCGTTCGCGCACCTCGGCCTGGAACCGAGCGAGGGGGGACTCGGCAGGTCGCAGCTGCCCGCGGCGCTGTTCGGGGATGATCCGGTGCCGGGGTGAGTCCGGTGGCGAGGCTTTGACCGGCTTCGCCGGGAATCGCACCACCAGCCTGCCCGCGGGGGGCGCGGCGCGCCTACGTACGATCAGCCGCGACACTCAGGAGGGCAGGACGTGCAGGTACTTGTGACCGCGACGATCGCGGCGGACAACGATGGCGGAAGTTCCATCAGTGGACTGATCTTTCCGCTGCTGATTGTCCTGTTGATCGTCTATTTCTTCTCCACCCAACGCCGCCGTGCGCGGGCACAGCAGCAGCAGCTTGCCCAGATCGTTCCCGGCACCCTGGTCGTGACCACCGCCGGCCTGTACGCGACGGTGGTCGAGTCGGACGGTGCCGACGTCCTCCTCGAGGTGGCCCCGGACGTGGTCTGCCGCTTCAGCCGCAACGCCATCGCGCGTGTGGTCAGCACCCCGGAATCCGCGAATGACGGGTCGGCGGACACCGATGGGGGCGAGGACGGCGCCGGTTCCACCGACGGCGCGACAGGAACCGACGGCGCGACCGGAACCGACAGCCCGACCGGAACCGATGAAGCGGTGCCGCCGGCTGACGGCGACACCGATGGCACCGGTGAAACCCCTGGTCGGCTGCGCAAGGAGCTCTAGGAGGGCTGTCGGCGGACGCTCTGCTGCTTGCGGTGACCGTGCTCGGCGGTTTCCGGGCGACCGGAAACCGCCGGTCGCCCGGCGGCGCGAGGCCGTGACCGAACACCGTGCTCTCGTCGCCGTCAGCGCCGGAAGTGGGCCGTCCCCGCTTCCGGCCGCCGGCCCGGAATGCGGCGGGCCGGTGAGCGCGGCGGTGTCGCTGTGGTGTTTGCTGTCGCTGGCTGTCACGCGCCCGTCGACGACTGGTGGTGTCACGGCTGGGCGGTTGGAACGTACCCTCGGTGGCACTCGTTCGGAACCGTTGGGCGCCGCTGGATTCGGTGACGGTGTGTGAGGAAGGACTAGGCGTTGGCACGTCGCTCGGCACGAGCCTCCGGAGGTATCTCCGTCGGCGCTCGGCTCGGAGCACTTGGTGCTCTGCTCGCCGTCCTCTACGGCCTCATGGCCATCTCCGGCACCTGGACTCCCAAGCTGGGCCTCGATCTGCAGGGTGGAACGAGCGTCATCCTGACTCCCCGGTCGGTGACCGGGGGATCGATTGACGACTCCGCGCTCAACAAGGCCGTCGACGTCATCCGTGAGCGGGTGGACGGTCTCGGAGTGGCGGAGGCCGAGGTTCGCCGCACGGGTGACACCATCGAGATCTCGGTCCCTGGCCGGGGCCGCAACGACGTCGTCGCGCTCGTGGGCCAGACCGCCGAGCTGCGTTTCCGCCAGGTCTACCAGGCAGATGTCGCGCAGTCCTCCGCGCCGGAGACGCCCGCCACGGCGGCGACTCCGGAGGCGGGGGCGACGCCCGAGGCCGGCGCGGCGACCCCCGCGCCGACGGGCACGGCGGCTCCGGTCTCGCCGGAGCCGACCGCGACCGCGTCGCCGGCCGCGCAACAGCCGGCCGCGCTCGGGAGACCAGGGAGCGCCGGGGGCGGCCTGGTGGCGCAGCCAGCGGCCTACACCGGTGGCGCCGGTGGCCCGCGGGTCCAGCTCGCGGCCGCCGCCGCGGCTTCGTCCGCACCCGGCGCGTCCGCCAGCCCGGCCGCGCTCAGCCCGGCCGAACCCAGTCCGGCCGGTTCCGCCGCGCCGTCCACCGGTGCCGGTGCGACCGCCACGGATCCCGCGGGCCCGCCGGCAGAGGTCGTGGAGCAGTTCGCCAATCTCACCTGTTCGGCGAACGGTGTGAACAACGGCGCGGTCGGCCTGGACCGTCCCGAGGACTGGATCGCCGCCTGCGACCGGACCGGAACGACGAAGTACCTGCTCATGCCGGCGGCCCTGGTCGGCACGGACGTATCCACCGCTTCGGCGGGCCTCCTCAGCGGTGGCGCGGCGAACGTCACGACCGGCAAGTGGGTCGTCAACGTCGAGTTCACCGGCAGTGGCCAGAGCAAGTTCACCAAGCTCACCGGGGACACGGTCGGCAGCCAGGTCGCGATCGTGCTCGACGGCGTGGTGCAGTCCGCGCCGCAGACGAACGAGCGCATCTCCGGCTCCGCCCAGATCTCGGGCGACTTCTCGCAGTCCGAGGCCCAGGACCTCGCGGACGTGCTCCGCTTCGGCGCGCTGCCGCTCTCCTTCGAGCGTTCACAGGCGGAGTCGATCTCGCCGACCCTGGGGCGTGAGTCGCTGCACGGCGGCCTGCTCGCCGGCGGAATCGGTCTCGGCCTCGTGGTCCTCTACTCGTTCCTGTACTACCGGGCGCTGGGCGTCGTCGTGGTCACCTCGCTCGNGGCCAGCGCCGCGCTCAACTACGCCGCGGTCGTGCTCCTCGGGGACGCGATCGGCTTCACGCTGACGCTCGCGGGTATCGCCGGTCTCATCGTCTCGATCGGTGTGACGGCGGACTCGTTCGTCGTGTACTTCGAGCGGGTCAAGGACGAGGTGCGCGACGGCCGGAGCGTGCGGACCTCGGTGGAGCGGGCGTGGCCGGCGTCCCGGCGGACCATGCTGTCCGCGGACACGGTGTCCTTCCTGGCCGCGGCGGTGCTCTACATCCTCTCGGTGGGGTCGGTGCGCGGGTTCGCGTTCACCCTCGGTCTCTCCACCCTGGTCGACGTTCTGATCATGTTCATCTTCACCCGGCCGCTGGTCACGGCGCTCGTCCGCTGGCCGTTCTTCTCCACCGGCAGGTTCTCGGGCCTCTCGGTGCCCGCGGGCGGTGGCGCGCTGGCCGAACGGCGTCCAGGGCTGGTCAAGCGTGGTGCGGCGGCTGGTGGCCTGGCCCCGGCCGGGTCAGCCGGCTCCGGCCCGGCCGGGGCGGACGCCGGCGAGGAGCGGGACGGCGAGCCGCGGGACTCGGGTGGCTCCGGCCCGCCGGGCACGGGCCCGCGGCTGGCGAAGCCGGGGACGTCGCGGCAGGGCACGGGCCGGCGCACGGCCGGGCAGAGGCGGGAGCACTGACATGTCGATGCTGAGCCGGGTCTACCGCAGCGACTTCCATATCGACTTCGTCGGCCGCCGGCGAGTCTGGTACATCGTGTCCGGGGTGCTCCTCACGATCTGTGTGCTGAGCATGATCGTTCGCGGTTTCAGTCTGGGTATCGAGTTCTCCGGCGGGGCGGTGTTCCAGCTCCCGGCGAACGGCGGCACCGTCGAGCAGGTCGAACAGCTCCTCGGCGAGAACGGGGNCAACCCGGCGGACAGCGTCGTCCAGCAGCTTGAGACGTCGAAGCAGTTCCGGGTGCAGACACCCACGTTGTCCGAGGAGCAGACCCAACAGCTGCAGGACGCCTTCGCGGAGCGTTTCAAGGTCGCGAACCCCGAGGAGAACATCGCCGTCTCGACGGTCGGGTCATCCTGGGGTTCCACCATCACAAACAAGGCGATCAAGGGACTGATCGTCTTCCTCGTGCTGGTGATGATCTACCTGTCCGTACGGTTCGAGNGGAAGATGGCGGTGGCCGCGATGGCCGCTCTCATCCATGACCTCGTGGTCACGATGGGGATCTACTCCATCGTGGGATTCGAGGTGACGCCGTCGACGATCATTGCGGTGCTGACCATTCTCGGTTTCTCGTTGTACGACACGGTCGTCGTCTTCGACCGGGTCCGTGAGAACACCGCCGGGATGGCGACGTCGAGCCGGCGCACCTATGCGGAGGCCACCAACGACGCGCTCAACGAGACCTTGGTCCGTTCCCTGAACACCTCGCTGATCGCGCTCATTCCGGTGGCGTCGCTGCTGTTCGTCGGGGCCGGGCTGCTGGGCGCGGGGACCCTGAAGGACCTGGCGCTGGCCCAGTTCGTCGGTATCGCCTCCGGCACCTATTCCTCCCTGTTCTTCGCGACCCCGCTGCTGGTCGATCTCAAGCGCGGTGAGGCCGACGTCCGCGCACTTGACGCGCGGGTCATGCGAGCCCGGGCCGCCCGGGCCCGGGCGGCCCGGGCGGCCGAGACCGCACGGGCCAGCCAGGGCGGCGACGACCTGGCACCCGCGATGAGCCCGAACGGGCCGGACACGCGCGAGAACGGCGACGCTGTGGGGGTCGCGAGCGGGATGCGCCCCGCTCCGGCCGGCGCGGCGGCGGGACGTGTCGGTGTCGGGTCCTCGCCGCGGCGCGGCCCCAAGGGCAGGCCGACCCAACCGCGTCGTTCAGGTGGTAAGAAGCGATCGCGTTAGCCGCCCGGAACCTGGACCGGTGCTGACAGCGAGGCGGGGTGGCCCCGGTGGGCCGGACTCGGCTCCAAATCGGGACAAGCGGGCTGTCGGCGCGTAAATCTGGACGAAACCGGCACGCGGCGTGGCACACCGCCGCCCTGGCGGGCGGCGACAACCAGGATCGGAGAAGTCACCACGATGACGAGCATCGACAGCGGGCCGGATCTGGGCGCGGCCGCGGGGGTACTCGCGGCCCATGTCCGTGACGTCCCGGACTTCCCCAAGCCCGGAGTCGTCTTCAAGGACATCACCCCGCTGCTGTCCACCCCGGCAGCCTTCGGTGTGGTCATCGGCGCCCTGGCGGACCTGGCCCGGGGCCTCGGGGCCACCACGATCGCGGGGATCGAGGCGCGCGGGTTCCTGCTGGCCGCGCCGGTGGCCGACCGGGTCGGCGCGGGCCTGGTCCCGGTGCGCAAGGCGGGCAAGCTGCCGGGCGCCACGCGCAGCGAGTCCTACGAACTGGAGTACGGAACGGCCACCCTGGAGATCCACGACGACGCGGTGGCCGCGGGGGAGCGGGTCCTGATCGTCGACGACGTGCTCGCCACCGGCGGAACCGCCGCCGCGGCCCACAACCTGCTGCGCNGGTGCGGCGCGGACGTGGTCGGCCTGGCGGTGCTGATGGAGCTGGTCTTCCTGTCGGGGCGCGACCGGACCGGTGCCCTTGACGTCACGTCGATCATGCGGATCTGACCGGTCCGCCGGATGCCGCCGCTGTTCGCTCACGCCGGGTGGTCGTGGATGGTGCGACCGGCGGCACCGTGGCCATCCGCGGTGTGGCCGCGTTCCGGGCCGTCCGGGGTTGCGGAAGGCCGAGAGTGCCCGCAGCGTTAACCTCGACGTCAGGAGCCCTTCGCACATCCGTGCCATGGCTCACGTGCGAAGCAGGAGCGGCCCGTGCCAGAGGCGCCGCCGGTGACCACCGGCGCCGTGCCGGCGGTCGCGTCATCCACCGGGGAGACGCGGCCGGTGCCCCCTGCCCCCGAGATGGATGAGCCGAGCGCCCAGGCCGTCGAGGACGCCGCCGGCGGCCGGGCGGCCAGCGGTGGGGCCGGGCCAGGTGGCGGTACCCCCACCGGGAGGGCGGGGCGGATCAGCGAGCCATCGGATCGTCACGACGGAGCGTTCCCGGATCCCGAGGGCGACGATCCGGCGGAGGGTTCCCCGGTCGTGCCCCGGTTGGGGCACGAGTCCCCGCCCCTGCCACGGCGGGTGCGCGGGCGGTTCTCCCGGCTCGGCACGCACCGGGCGACCCCGCCGTCATCGCTCGACCCGGTGCTGCGCGGGCTGGTGGCCAACCATCCGAAGGTCGACATCGGCCCGGTGCAGCGCGCCTTCGAGTTGGCCGACGCGGCGCACGCGGGCCAGGTCCGCTTCTCCGGGCACCCGTACATCACCCACCCCATCGCGGTCGCGAGCATTCTGGCCGACCTCGGGATGGACATCCCGACCCTGTGCGCGGCCCTCCTGCACGACACGCTGGAGGAGACGGACCTCCCGCCGGAGACGATCCAGGCCGAGTTCGGCCCGCAGGTGCTGCAGATCGTCGACGCCGTCAGCAAGCTGAGCCGGGTCAAGGTCGGCGAGGCGGCCCAGACGGAGACCATCCGGCGCATGGTGGTCGCCATGGCCCGGGATCCGCGGGCGCTGGTGGTGAAGCTCGCCGACCGTCTGCACAACATGCGGACGCTGCGCTTCCTGCCCGAGCACAAGCAGGAGCGCAACGCACGCGAGACGCTGGAGATCTACGCGCCACTGGCCCACCGCCTCGGCATGAACTCCCTCAAGTGGGAGCTGGAGGACCTGGCGTTCGCCGCGCTGTTCCCGAAGCGCTACGACGAGATCGTCCGCCTGGTCGCCGACCGGGCCCCCAGCCGGGACGTCTACCTCAGCGAGACGTCGTCCCAGGTGCAGGCCCAGCTCGCCGAGGCGCGGATCAAGGCCGTGGTGACCGGCCGGCCCAAGCACTACTACTCGATCTACCAGAAGATGGTCGTCCGCGGCCGGTCCTTCGAGGACATCTACGACCTGGTGGGGATCAGGGTTCTCGTCGACTCGGTCCGTGACTGCTACGCGGCCCTGGGCACCGTCCACGCGAACTGGAAGCCGATTCCGGGCCGGTTCAAGGACTACATCGCGATGCCCAAGTACAACATGTACCAGTCACTGCACACGACGGTCATCGGGCCGGAGGGCAAGCCGGTCGAGCTGCAGATCCGGACCCATTCGATGCACAACCGCGCCGAGTACGGCATCGCGGCGCACTGGAAGTACAAGGAGGACGGCGCCGGCTCGCGCCCGTCCAGCTCCGCCCGGCGCGCGGGGGCCCGGAGCGGCGGGGGAGCCGGCGGTACCGACCCCAGCCTGCGGAACTGGCTGCGGCAGGTCCTCGACTGGCAGCGGGAGTCGGCCGATCCGGGGGAGTTCCTCGACAGCCTGCGGTTCGACGCCGCCGCCGACGAGGTCTTCGTCTTCACGCCGAAGGGCGACGTGATCCCGCTGCCCCTGGGCTCGACGCCGGTCGACTTCGCGTACGCGGTGCACACCGACATCGGCAACCAGTGCGTCGGCGCGCGGGTCAACGGCCGGCTGGCCGCGCTGGACACCGAGCTGGAGAACGGCGACGCCGTGGAGGTGTTCACCTCCCGGGCGCACTCCGCCGGCCCCAGCGAGGACTGGTTGACCTTCGTCCGGTCGTCGCGGGCCCGGACCAAGATCCGGCAGTGGCACGCGCGGGAGCGCCGCGAGGACGCGATCGTCGCCGGCCGCGACGCGATCGGGCGGGCCATGCGGCGCCACGGCCTGCCACTGGCCCGGCTGATGGCCGGCGAGGCCCTGCTGAACCTGGCGAAGGACATGCGCTACGCAGACGTCGCCGCGCTCTACGCGGCCGTCGGCGAGAACAACGTCAGCGCGCAGGCGGTGGTCAACCGGCTGCTGCAGAGCCTGGGCGGCCCCGAGAGCGCCGAAGAGGATGCGGCCGAGACCGAACTGCCGATCCGGGCCCTGCGGCGTGCCGGGGGCGATCCGGGCGTGCTCGTCACGGGTACGCCGGACGTCTGGGCGAAGCTGGCGCGGTGCTGCACCCCGATGCCCGGAGACGCCATCGCCGGCTTCGTGACCCGCGGCAAGGGCGTCTCGGTGCATCGCACCGACTGCGTCAACCTCGCCGGCCTGCGCGGTGGCCCGAACGACCGAATGGTCGCCGTGGAGTGGGCACCGTCGTCGGGATCTGTGTTCCTGGTGGTGATCCAGGTCGAGGCGCTCGACCGGACCAGGCTGCTCTCCGACGTGACCAGGGTGCTGTCCGACCACCACGTCAACATCCTGTCCGCCTCGGTGACCACCACGCNGGAGCAGGTGGCGGTCAGCCGGTTCACCTTCGAGATGGGTGACGCCAAGCATCTCGGCCACATTCTGGACGCCGTCAGATCCACCGACGGTGTGTACGACTGTTTCCGGGTCACCTCGGACGTACAGAGCTGACTGCGAGCGCGAGGGGGCACGCCGTGAATGCTGAGGCCGCGGGAGCGGGTCTGCCGGCGGGCGGCTTCTCGCCCGCGCTGTCCCGGGCGGACGGCGACCCTGACTCCCGGACGGTCGCCGCGGCCCGGCAGGCGAGCATGCGGCTGGCGCACCTGGCCCGCAGGATGGCCACGCCGCGCAGCCCGCAGGTGCCCCCCGAGCTGCGGGACCTCGTCGAGGCCCACCGGGACTACCACCCCAAGGCCGACATCGCCGCGGTGATCCGGGCCTACACCGTGGCCGAGCGCCTGCACGCCGGCCAGACCCGGCGCAGCGGTGATCCGTACATCAGCCATCCGCTGGCGGTCGCGGAGGTCCTCGCCGAGCTCGGGGTGGACACGACGACCCTCATCGCCGCCCTGCTGCATGACACCGTCGAGGACACCGGGTACTCGCTCACCGCGGTCGCCGAGGAGTTCAGCGCCGAGGTCGCGAACCTGGTCGACGGCGTGACCAAGCTGGACAAGATGCGCTTCGGTGAGGCCGCGGAGGCGGAGACCCTGCGCAAGCTGATCGTCGCCCTGGCCCGTGACTACCGGGTCCTGGTGATCAAGATCGCCGACCGGCTGCACAACATGCGGACGCTGGGGTACATGTCCCCGGCCAAACAGCAGAAGATCTCCCGCGTGACGCTGGAGGTCCTGGCCCCGCTGGCGCATCGCCTGGGGGTGAGCGTGATCAAGCGGGAGCTTGAGGACCGCGCGTTCGCCGTCCTCAACCCTGAGGAGCACCAGCGGATCTCGCACCTCGTCGACGACTTCACCGCGGCGGAACGGGTGAGTGGCGCGGTCGAGGGGATGGTCGAGCAGTTGCGGTGCGCGCTCGCCGCGGCCCGGATGGACGGCTCGGTCTCGATCCGGATCAGCCACATCTTCTCGATCTACAAACGGGCGCAGGAGCGGGGGCGCGCGCCCCGTGACTACAACGACATCGTCCGGGTGCTCGTCCTCGTGGACGACATCCCCGGCTGCTACGCGGCGCTCGGCATCATCCACGGCATCTGGCGCCCGGTACCTGGGCGGCTGCGCGACTTCGTCGCGACGCCNAAGTTCAACATGTACCAGAGCCTGCACACGAGCGTGATGGACGACGCCGGGCGGACCACCGACATCCAGATCCGCACCCCGTCGATGCACCGGCTCGCGGAGACCGGCATCATCGCGAAGCCGGTCGGCCCGGGCGCGGACGGCGCTCGGCTGGAGGGCCTCTCCTGGCTGCACAGCCTGTTGGACTGGCAGGTCGACACCGTCGACCCGGGCGAGTTCCTGGAGTCACTGTCCTCCGACCTGAACTCCGACGAGGTACTGACCTTCACCCCCAAGGGAAAGATGATCGCGCTGCCCGCGCGCTCGTCTCCGGTGGACGTCGCCTACGCGGTGCACACCGACGTCGGGCATCGGGCCATCGGCGCCCGGGTCAACGGCAGGCTGGTGCCGTTGCACACCAGGCTGCGTAACGGCGACGTCGTCGAGATCCTCACCTCCAACCTCCCGGGCGCGGGCCCGAGCGAGGACTGGCTCGATTTCGTGCGGACCTCCCGGGCCCGGGTCCGGATCCGCAAGCGCCTGGCCCGCCAGCGCCGGGACGTCCAGCCCCGCGGTGGGGCGGCCGCCGGGGCTGATTCCGGCGGGACGGAAGCGCGCCCCGGCAGCCCGGGCTGGCGCCGGGGTGGACAGCGGCCCGACGGGGGCGGTGCGGTGCGGGGCGGGTCCTGGTCCGTGACCGCCAGCACCTCCAGGTTCGTGGCCACCGAGCAGCGGGAGCGACCGGGCGAGGAGCTCCGGGAGTCCGGAGCCGTGCCGGTCGGCGCCGCCAGCCTGGACAGTGGTGCCGTTCTGGACAGTGGTGCCGTTCTGGACAGTGGTGCCGTTCTGGACAGCACCGCCGGTCTGAACACCACCGCCGGTCTGAACACCACCGCCGGTCTGAACACCACCGCCGGTCTGAACACCACCGCCGGCGTGCCGGCTGCGACCGCTGTCGGTGCCCCGGCCGCGCCCGCTCCCGCGCCCTCCGGGCTGTCGGCGGCGGCCGCGCCCTCCCGGCCGGGGCGGCGGGTCCGCCGGTCCGGCCAGGGAAAGCGGGATGAACGCTCCGGCGGCACCGGTGGTTTCCGCGGCGGTGATTCCGGCGAGAGCTTCTCGGACCGGGTCCCCGCCCGCCGGGGAACGCAGAACTGGGCGGGCTTCGCCGAGATCGAGGGCACGGATGTGCCGGTGCGGCTCGCGCGATGTTGTCTTCCGCTCCCGGGGGACAGAGTCGTCGGGTTCACCACGCACGGCAGCGCCGTCTCGCTGCACCGCCGGGAATGTGCGAACGTCGCGGCCTCGGCCGCCTCGCGGGAGAGGGTGACCGTGGCGGGGTGGACCGCTGCGGAGAGTCAGACCTTCCCCACCGAAATCGCGGTGGAGGCCTTCGACCGTTACGGCCTGCTGGCGGATATCACCGAGGTCCTCTCGGACACCTCGGCCTCGGTTCGCGCGGCGTCGACATCGACTTCGGAGGACAGGGTGGCGCATGCGCGCTTCACCATCGAGGTCACCGGCCCCGAGCAGCTCGACCGGGTACTGACGGCGGNACGGAGCGTCGGCGGGGTGTACGACTGTTACCGCGTCTGCCAGACGACGGCGTGACGGCACCCGCGAACCATCCGGGAGATTTATGCGCTCCGTGGCGCTATGACCCCGGACGTCGCATTTCCAGCATTCCGGGCCGGGTCCGGTCTTGTATCGAAAGGGCCACCCGAGGTCATCGATGAAAAATCGACGGTCTCGTCGGACGTTCGATGTAGAGTATCTCGCGTAGCCATCGGTTATGGGTGGGAGTACGCGTGGGATACCTTCAGGTCATCACGAGCATCGACTCACCAGACGCGGCGGACCGTATCGGCAGGGCGCTTGTCGAGCGGCGCCTCGTCGCCTGTTTCCAGGTTGTCGGGCCGATACGGAGTACTTACCGGTGGAACGGCGAGATCGAGCAGTCGGAGGAATGGCTGTGCCTCGCCAAAACAACCAGTGAACGGGTCGCCGAACTGATCGTGGAGATCACCGCCGCGCACCCCTACGAGACCCCTGAGGTCATCGCGACGCCCATCGTGTCGGGGCACACCGACTATCTGGACTGGATCACCGCGGAGACCGCTCCGCAGGCAACGACCTGATCCGCGGGTAGCCACCCGACAATCCGCGCGGTGCGGGAAGCCCTGGCGGTGATTCCGTCCAGTACTCCAGTACTAGGCCCACCCGGAGCCCGTATGTCCGCTGCCGGCCCCCGCGCCCGGCTGGTCCGGGCGCGGAGGCGTGTCAGAGGCCCGGACATCGGCCAAGTGTCTGGCCGGGGTGCCCAGCGTGGCCCTCAGACCAGAGCGCGCAGCTGTTCGTCGAGATCCCGGACGGCCTGGGTGTTCTGCCATGGGCGCAGGTGCTCCCGGACGCGGCGGATCCGGCCGAGCCCCAGGGAGAAGTCGGTCGCGGCCACGATGGCCAGTGCCTCGGCCGCGTACTGGGTGGCGGCTTCGATCTCCCGGCGCTGGATGTGGACCTCGGCCACGTCGCCCAACAGCAGGGACCGCTTCTTGGTGCCGCTGTGCGGTGCGGTCGCCCGCAGCGCCTCGCCCGCCGCGGCGTGGGCCGCGGCGGGGCGACGCAGCCGGGTGTAGGTCGTGACCTTGAGGCCGTCCAGCCGGCCGCGGTCGAAGAACTGGGTCCACACCCGGTCACCGTCGTTGGCACGGTCGAAGGCGTCCTGAGCGCGGTCCAGTGCCGCGAGAGCGGCCCGCCCCTCGCCGCGGGCCGCCTGCTCCTCGGCCTCACGCCCGGCCAGCCACGCCTTCGTCATGACGGTGCTGCCGCCCGCGGCCCGGCGCTGGGCCTCCGCCAGCAGTGCGCAGGCCTGGTCGTGCCGGCCGACCCCGGCGCTGTGGTAGCTCTCGTAGCCCAGTACGCAGGCCCACAGGGCGCTGTCATCCGCCTCGCGCGCGGCCTCGATCGCGACCCGGTAGTAGGCGAGGGCGNACGGGATGTCGTTCATGTCGAAGGCGAGCCAGCCGGCGAGCGCGGCCGTCTCGCCGGCCGTCGAGGCGAGGTCCCGGCGGGCGGTGGAGCGGCCGCTGGACTCCAGCAGCTGGGTGAGTGTGCCCAGATGCCCGGTGACCCGGGGGAACAGGGCCCGGGCGGGAACGCGCTCCTCCAGGCTGTACAGCCCCGCTGTGCACCGACTCAGCTCGTCGGCCAGTTCCGGAGTGACCGTGGTGCGCCGGCGCAGGGCGGCGGACAGCCGCTCCCACGGAGCGTTGTCGGGCCCGGCGGTGCTCAGCGGCACCACGGCGACGCCCCCGGCGGCCGCGAACAGCCGCAGGAATCCACGGCGCTCGACCGGAATGTCGCCGGACGGATCGGGGCCCGCTTCGGTCTGGATGAGAAGGGTTCCGGCCGGCCCGATCTCACGGGAAACCCTGTCGGTGGCGGCGGCTGTGACGCGGGCGGTGAGGCCGGTGTTGGGATCGTCGTCGACGAAGCCGAGCTCTGCCGAGGAGCGCTCGAACAGGGCACGCAGCAGCCGTTGGTAACGGAGGCTCGGCTTCTTGTCTCCCTTCTCCCACTTGCAGATCATGTTTCCGGTCACCCCGGCCTCACGGCCCTCGTGGATGACGGAGAACCGCCGCAACTCGCTCGCCAGCCGTTCCTGGGACCAGCCTCGTTCCTCCCGGCAGGTGCGAAGCCGAACGTTCGGGGTACGGACCGGGCCGGTCGGCGCCGGGCGGTGATCGTTCGGCTGCATGGTCCTTGGCGAGGTGTGACCCGCCGATGGTCCTGCCAGGCACTCCATCGGGACCTCCGAGTCAAGCGGTTGACTGCAGGAGCTTAACCGCGCATTGGCAAAGACGGTGATACCCCCTGTGTGGTCCTCGGATGACAGGAATCCGACAAATTATCGCGCGACCAAATGCGGTCCGTGACCGCCCGTGGCGTCGCTGTCCGTCCGCCGCATGCGGTCCGTGACCGTGCACGGCGTCGTCGTCCGTCCGCCGCATCACCATAGAGTCTGATGTCGTGAGAGCTGCTCCTGCGCCCCAAGGCCCCCGCGGCCCCCGCTCGCGCGGCCCCGCCCGGCCGCTGCGGGCCTGGCAGCGCGCGGCCCTTGACGTCTACCGCTCGCGCAGCGCGTCCGGCGCCCGGGACTTCCTGGCGGTGGCGACCCCTGGAGCGGGCAAGACGACGTTCGCCCTGGAGATCGCCGCGGATCTGCTGGCCGCCGGTGAGGTCCGGGCGGTGACCGTGGTGGCCCCGACGGACCACCTCAAGCGCCAGTGGGCGGAGGCGGCGTCGGCGGCCGGGATCGACCTGGACCCGACGTTCCGCAACGCCGCCGGTGCCACCGCGTCCGACTACACCGGTGTGGCCGTCACCTACGCCCAGGTCGCCGCGCATCCGGCACTGCACCGGATGCGTACGGCGGCCCGCCGCACCCTGGTCATCCTCGACGAGATCCACCACGCGGGGGACGCGCTGTCCTGGGGTGAGGCGGTGCGGGAGGCCTTCACCCCGGCCGCCCGCCGGCTGGCACTGACCGGAACGCCGTTCAGGTCGGACGTCAACCCCATCCCCTTCGTGACCTACCTGCCCGACGCCGAGGGCGTGACCCGCAGCCTGGCGGACACCAGCTACGGCTACGCGGACGCGCTGCGCGACGGTGTGGTCCGTCCTGTGCTCTTCCTGGCCTACTCCGGCGAGATGTCCTGGCGCACCAGCGCGGGCGCCGAGCTGAGCGCCCGCCTCGGCGAGCCGCTCAACAACGAGCAGACCGCCGCGGCCTGGCGGACCGCCCTCGACCCGCGCGGGGACTGGATGCCCGCCGTCCTGGCCGCCGCCGACACCCGCCTGTCGCAGGTCCGCCGGGGTGGCATGCCGGACGCGGGTGGCCTGGTCATCGCGACCGACCACACCAACGCCCGGGCCTACGCCGGGCTGCTGCGGGGAATCACCGGCGTCTCGCCGGTGGTGGTTCTCTCGGACGACCCCACCGCCAGCGCGAAGATCGCCGCGTTCCGCGAGTCGACAGACCGGTGGATGGTCGCCGTCCGGATGGTCAGTGAGGGCGTCGACGTCCCCCGGCTCGCCGTGGGTGTCTACGCCACCTCGGCCTCGACCCCGCTGTACTTCGCCCAGGCGGTCGGGCGTTTCGTGCGGGGGCGGGGGCGCGCGGAGACCGCGTCGGTCTTCCTGCCCAGCGTCCCCTCGCTGCTCGCCCTCGCCGGCGAGATGGAGGTGCAGCGCGACCACGCGCTGAACAAGCCCCAGCGCGAGCCGGACGCCTTCGACGACGACGCGCTGCGGGAGGCGAACCGCCGCCGGGACACGCCGGACAAGCCGGACACCCTGTTCACGGCGCTCGGCTCGTCCGCGCAGCTGGACCGAGTGATCTTCGACGGTGGCGAGTTCGGGACACCGGCCCAGCCCGGCTCCCTCGAGGAGGAGGACTTCCTCGGGCTGCCCGGTCTCCTCGAGCCCGACCAGGTCGCGGCGCTGCTGCGGCAGCGGGAGGCCGCCCAGCGCGCCGCGGCCGCCAAGGCATCCAAGGCGACCAGCGAGCCGGTGGTTCCCGCCGCGAGGCAGGGCGGAGCCGAGGACGACGCCCCTGGCGACCGCCCGGTCCACGAGCTGATCGGGGACCTGCGCCGGGAGCTCAACAAGCTGGTGGCCGCGCACTACCACCGGACGGGCAAGCCGCACGGGATGATCCACGCCGAGCTGCGCCGGGCCTGTGGCGGCCCCCCGAGCGCGCAGGCGAGCGCCGCGCAGCTACGGGCGCGGATCGACACCGTGCGGCGCTGGGCCGGCTGACGCCGGGCGCCCGCCGCCTGGCATCGCCGCACCAGGCGGAGCAGCCGGCCCGGGCGGCTCTCCCGCCCGGGCCGGCCCTGGTCGGGGCTCCTGGGCGAGTCAGGGCTCCTGGGTGATCTCGACGGACCGGATCTGGGCCCTGCTCGCCGGCGCGCCGTCGGACCCGCCGCCCTCGACACCCGGTGAGGTCAGCTTGTCCAGGACGTCCAGGCCCTCGGTGATGTGGCCGAAGACGGTGTAATTGCCGGCCAGAGCCGCCGCGCCCGCCTCGGTGGGGTCGGCGTAGTTGATGAAGAACTGGCTGCCGTTGCTGTCTGGCTGGCTGCTGTGTGCCATGGCCAGCACGCCTCGGTTGTAGTTCACACCCTCGGTGTTCTCGTTGGCGTAGCCGAAGGCGGGGCCGCCCGAGCCGGTCGCGCTCGGGTCACCGCACTGCAGCACGCTGATACCCGCGTCGGCCCCGCCGGTCTGGCGGTGGCAGGACGTGTCGGTGTAGAAGCCCGCCTCGGCGAGCGTGCGCAGCGCGTTGACGGTGCAGGGCGCCTTGTCGGCGTCCAGTGCCGCCGTGATCGTGCCCTGGTCGGTGGTGATGACCATCGTGGCCGGGTTGGTGTTCACCGTGGGGGCGGCCGCCGGCAGGTTCACGGCTCGTGATGGCGCCTCGCCGGTTGCTGTGTAGACGCAGTCGCCGACCTTGCTCGTCTGGCCGGCCGGCGCTGCCGAAGGCGCCGCCAGGTCGGCGACGTCGTTGTTGTCCGAGTCGCCGCTGAGCAGGACGGCCGCGATCAGTGACCCGACGATGGCCACGACGGCGACCGCCGCGATCACACTCAACCGTCGCCGTTTCCGCTGGTACGCCTCGCGACGCCGCTGCTCCTGGCGTGCCAGTCGCGCGGCGGCCAGTTCGCGCGCCCGCCGTTCCTTCGTGCTCGACACCCTCGCCGGCCTCCCGCTCCTTGTCCACGTGCCCACCGGACCGTTCCCGGGTGGTCACGGCGCTCCCGCATCCGCGTGGTCAGCCCGGGGGCAGCCTCCCGCCGCTGTCCGCGCGCCGGAACCGGGCTGCCTCGACGAGTCTGCGCACACGACCTGTGCGTGACCTGTGCGGAGGCGTCCCGCCGGTGTGCCTTGGTGCTCTGTCGGCGCGGTGTGCGGCCATTGGGGGCATGACCGGGCTCACTTCCGTCACACAGGGTACGCGCGGGGATCGTGGCGGAATCGNCACGCCGGGCGGGCCGCGGTGTCGTGCGGTCCGGAGGCGGTCGGGACGCGGTCGGGAGGCGGTCGGGACGCGCCCGCCCGGCCCGCGGCACCGGCGGACATGGCGCCCGAAGGAACGGGGGGTGTCGGAGGTGACTGATAGCGTCTGGCGCAGGAACCGACGCGAAGGCTGACACGAATTCATGCTCGACAAGCGCTTCATCCGGGACAATCCCGGCGCCGTGAAGGAAGCCGTCCGCCGCAAGGGCGTCGACCTCGATGTCGACGAGCTGCTTCAGATCGACCAGGAGAACCGCAAGCTGCAGTTCGAGGTCGACGAGGCGCAGGCCCGCCGCAAGTCGTTCGCCAAGCAGTTCGCCAAGGCCGACAAGGCTCGTCAGGCGGAGCTGCGCGCCGAGCACGCCGAGTTCGACAGGCATCTCCGTGAGCTGCGTGAGCGGCTGGCCCACACCAGCGCGCGGCTGTCCGAGCTGATGCTGCTGGCCCCGGGAATTCCCTGGGACGGCGCGCCGGTCGGGCGGGACGAGTCCGCGAACGTGGTCATCCGCACCGTCGGGACACGCCCGGAGTTCGACTTCCAGCCGTTGGACCACACCGAGCTCGCCGAGAAGCGCGGCTGGGCCGAGTTCGCCCGGGCCCGCAGGGTCGCCGGTGAGCGGGCCTACGCCCTGGTCGGTGACCTGGTCATGCTGGAGCGCGCGGTGCACTCCTATGCGCTGGACCTGCTGCGCGAGCGCGACTTCACCCCGGTGGCGGTGCCCGCGCTGGTGAAGGAGGCGCCGTTGGTCGGCACCGGCATGTTCCCGAAGGGCCGGGACGAGATCTACGAGATCCCCGCCGACGATGCCTTCCTCGCCGGTACCGCGGAGGTCGCCCTGGTGGGGCTGCACTCCGGGGAGATCCTCGACGTCGGCCAGCTGCCGATCCGCTACGCGGGTATCTCGCCGTGTTTCCGGCGGGAGATCGGCAGCGCCAGCCGGGACGTCCGCGGCCTTCTCCGGGTGCACCAGTTCGAGAAGGTCGAGCAGTTCGTCCTGTGCGTGAACGACCCGGCCGAGTCGGCGCGCTGGCACGCCGAGCTGCTCGCCACCGCCGAGCGCATCCTGACCGATCTCGGCCTGCACTACGAGGTAGTCGAGTGCTCGACCGGGGACATGGGCCTGGGCAAGTTCCGGATGAACGACATCAACACCTGGTTCCCCACGTTGGACCGCTTCCGTGAGACCCACAGCTGTTCGACGCTNCACGACTGGCAGGCCCGGCGGGCGAACCTGCGCTACCGGGACGCCGAGGGGAACATCAGGTTCGCGCACACCCTGAACAACACCGCGGTGGCCACTCCGCGCCTGCTCGCCGCCCTGCTGGAGAACTTCCAGACCGCGGACCATCAGCTCCGCGTGCCGGAGGTGCTGCGGCCCTACCTCGGTGGGCGCGACCTGCTCTGACGGCGGGGCCCGGCACCGTGGTGGCGGCTGGCGCGCCGGGAGTGCGCGGCCCGGACGAGACCAGGCACCGCGACGCCGAGCCGCCTGCCCAGCCCGACCGAGACCCGCCGGTCGAGAATCTGGTAGTCGGCCTGCTCGATCTCGTCCAGGATCCCGCTGTACAGCCGGAAGGCGGTCAGGACGCAGTCCCGCGACGTCGGGTGCAGCAGCCTGATACCCGGCCGGGCGGAGCGGAACAGCTCCCGGGCCCGGGCGATCTCGTGTGCCAGCAGGCGGCGCACCGGGCCGTCGACCACCCCGGTGGCCAGGCGTTCCCTGGTCACGCCGAACAGATCCAGTGAGGCCTGCGGGAGGTAGACCCGGCCGCGCCGCAGGTCCTCACCGACGTCGCGAAGGAAGTTCGCGAGCTGGAAGGCCACACCGAGATCCCGGGCGTACGGTTCCGCGGCGGCGTGCGTGGGCTCGAGAATAGGCAGCATCTGCAGACCGATGACGACCGCCGAGCCGTGGATGTAGACCATGAGGTCGTCCCAGGTGGCATACCCGGTGACCGTCAGGTCCATGGCCATCGACGCCAGAAACGCCTCGAAGTGCCCGGCCGGCAGGTCGAACCGCCGGATGGTGTGCAGGACGGCCGGGAGCACGGTCGCCTCCGCCCCCGGAACGCCACCCGGTTCCCCTGGGAAGCCCCCCGGCTCGCCGGAGGCCAGCGCGGCCAGGAAGTCGCCGCCCCACTGCCGCAGCCACTGCGCCTTCTGCGGGTCGGACAGTGTCGAGTCCAGGTCGTCCACGATCTCGTCGGCGTACCTGGCGAAGCCGTACAGAGCGTGTACGTGCGGGCGTTTCCACCTCGGCAGCAGCAGGGTCGCCAGATAGTAGGTCCGCCCGTGCGCCGCGTTCAGTTCGCGGGCGCACTGATAGGAGGCACGCAGGAACTCATCGGTGATGCCCGCGGCGTCCAGCTCGCCGCGCAGACCGCCCACACCGGACAGCCTAGTCCGGCCGCGGCTCAGGGCAGCCGGGAGGAGAAGGCCAGGGAGAGCGCCGCGGCGAGGAAGCCGAGGCCAAGCGCGAGCCCGACGAACCAGCTTGTTATCTCGCGGTATTCGGTGCGATACCCGATGGAGCTGCCCAGGCCGCGGTAGACGGACTGCAGCTCGTCCCCGGTGGTCGCGCGATGGTACGAACCGCCCGTCTGTTCGGCGAGCTCGCGCAGCGCGTCCTCGTTCACGGGCACGGGAATCTGCTGCCCGCCGACGTCGAGGGTTCCGTCGGAGGTGCCGTAGGCGATGGTGTCGACAGGTACCTCGGCCTCGCGCGCGGAGGTGGCAGCCTGGGTGTTCGGCCGGCCCCGGGTGGTCTCCCCGTCGGAGAGCAGGACGATCGCCGCGGGCGGCGGCGGCTGGCCGTCGTCCGACAGCTGCTCCCCGGTGGTGGCGATGGCCTGGAGCGAGGCGAAGATGCCCTCGCCGACCGCGGTGGCGGGGCCGAGCTGCAGGCCGCGGATTCCGGACCGGACCGACTCCCGGTCGGTCGAGGCTGGGACGAGCACGGACGCCGAGCCGGCGAACGAGACCAGGCCGAGGTTGATGCGCGGCGGCAGCTGGTCGACGAACGCCTGGGCGCCCTGTTTCGCGGCCTCCAGCCGCGTCGGCTGGATGTCGGTGGCAGCCATCGAGTTCGAGACGTCGATCGCCAGGATGATCGTCGCGCGCTCGCGGGGGACCCGTTCGGCCCGGGCGGGCCGGGCCAGCGAGATCACCATGCCGGCCAGGGTGAGCAGCAGCAGGACCGCCGGGACGTGGCGGCGCCACCACTGCGGCCGCCGCGGCAGCACCGTCGACAGCAGCGCGGTCGACGACAGCCGCGCCGCGTAGACCCGGCGGCGCATCGACACCACGATGTACGCCGCCGCCAGCGCGGCGACGGCGACGAAAAGCCACAGCCAGTGGCCAGCCAGGAAACTCACGAGAGGGCCGCCTGTCTGCCCGGTGCGCGGCCGGCGCCGGCAGGCGGCCGGGTGGCGGGTGCTGGCCGGGCGGCAGCCGGGGGCCGCCGCGCCGCGCCGCGGGTCGTCCGGATGGAGGAGACGTAGCGCACGATGTCGATCAGCCAGTCGGAGTCCGTGCGCAGCACCAGGTGGCCGGCGCCCACCCGGCGCAGGGCCAGCTCCACCTGGGCGCGGTGCTCGGCGGCGGCCCGGCGGTAACGCTCACGGAAGCGCCGTGACGAGGTCGGGATCTCCACCAGCGCGCCGGTCTCCGCGTCCACGGCGGTCAGCAGCCCCACGGACGGCAGCGCCAGCTCGGCCGGGTCGAGGATCTCCACGGCGAGCAGCTGGTGGCGCGCCGCGACCACGCGCATCGGCCGCTCCCAGCTCAGGTCGGTGGAGAGGAAGTCGCTGATGACCACCGCGAGGCCCCGGCGGCGGTGGGGCCGGTCCATGGCGGCGACCGCCGCGGCGAGGTCGGTGGCCCCGGAGTGGTCCGGCCGCCGTAGTGGGCGGTCGTGGGCACCCTCGGGGACGGTGAGCAGTGTCCGCAGCAGTGTCCGCAGCCCGTGGCGCCCAGGCCGGGCCGGAATCAGCCGCGGGCCGGCCGGGGTCAGCACGATGGCACCCATCCGGTTGCCGGTCCGGGCGGTGAGGAAACCGACCGCCGCCGTGGCGGCGATCGCCAGGTCCCGCTTCCGGATCCCGGTGGTGCCGAACTCCTGGCTGGCCGTGAGGTCGACCAGCGCCCAGGTCTCCAGCTCCCGGTCGGCGATCAGGTCGTGCACGTGCGGAACCGTCGTCCGGGCGGTGACGGCCCAGTCCATCCGCCGGACGTCGTCGCCGAGGTTGTATTCGCGGCTCTCGGCCTTCTCGGTGCCNTGCCCGGGGAGAAGGCCGAGGTGATCGCCGAGAAGCATGCCGTCGAGGCGACGGGTCACGGCCAGTTCGAGGCGGCGCAGCGCCCGTTCGACCGCCGGCGAGGTCGCCGCGGGCTGGGACGGTGTCCCCGAACCGGTCACCGGGCCGGCCCGCCCTCGAAGTACTCGGGGAACCCTGTCCGGGGGTCGGTGTGCCAGCGGCCCGAGTGGGTCGGCGGCCCGGGATGCTGCCCGCCGTGCATGCCCTGGTCCGCCGCGTTCTGCTGGCGGGGCGCGATCTGGGGGTGGGGCAGCGCGTCGAGGATCCGGCGGGCGATCTCCTCGGCGGTGAGGCCCTCGGCCAGCGCTTCGTAGGAGAGGACGAAGCGGTGTGGCAGGACGTCGAGGGCGACCGCGGCCACGTCGTCGGGGACGACGTAGTCCCGCCCGCGCAGCAGGGCGAGTGCCCGCGCGGCGGCGATGAGGCCGAGTGAGGCGCGCGGCNAGGCGCCGTAGGCGAGGTGCCCGCCCAGCTCGGGCAGGTTGACGTCGGCGGGCGAGCGGGTGGCGAGCACGAGGCGCACGGCGTACTCGGTGATCGCGTGGTGCACGAAGACGTCGTCCGCCCGGTGCTGCAGGCGGATCAGCGAGTCCGGGTCGAGAACGGCCTCGGCGCTCGGTGGCCGCACTCCCATCCGCCGGACGATCTCCAGCTCCTCGGCGGCGGTCGGATAGGGGACCGTCACCTTCATCAGGAAACGGTCACGCTGCGCCTCCGGCAGCGGGTACACGCCTTCCGACTCGATCGGGTTCTGGGTCGCGAGGACGAGGAAGGGCCGCGGCAGCGGATGGGTCACCCNGCCGAGTGAGACCTGCCGTTCCGACATGACCTCCAACAGCGCCGACTGCACTTTCGCGGGTGCCCGGTTGATCTCGTCCGCGAGTACGAAGTTCGCGAACACCGGGCCCAGCTCGACGTCGAACGATTCCTGGCTGCTACGGAAGATCCGTGTTCCGATGATGTCGGACGGCACCAGGTCGCTGGTGAACTGGATCCGCACGAAGGAGCCACCGACGACGGTCGCCAGGGTCTGCACGGCGAGCGTCTTGGCGACGCCGGGCACGCCCTCCAGCAGGCAGTGCCCGCGGGCCAGCAGCGCCACCAGCATGCGCTCGACCATGTGGTCCTGCCCGACGATGACCTTCTTGACCTCGAACAGCGCCCGCTCCAGCAGGACGGAGTCGGTGGTCGGGTCGCCCGCGGAAGGGGCTGGCGAGCCGACTGGGCGGCCGGGGAGCGAGCCCGGCCCGGAGGGCGTCCGGACCTCGACGTCGGATGCCGCCACGCCGGGATCGGTCGTCCACTCGTTCATGGCGCCATCTTCCCAGACGGCAGGTGGAATCGAGCGCCCAAGGACTCGGGACAGTGTGGTCGGAAGGCTCTTCTAAGGTGCCCTTCAGGAAGTTCTCCTCAAATGCCGGCGGAAAAGACCGGGAACATCTGATGGAATCAGCGATTGTTGATCAGCGCCCGGGTGCGGTAGCCGCGGTCGCGGCCGAGAACCCGCTCCGCCGCCAGCCGGCCGGAAATCAACACCATCGGCACCCCCACACCGGGCCGGGTCCCGCTGCCGGTGAAGACCACGTTCTCCAGCCCCGGCGCGAGGTTGGACGGGCGGAACGGGCCCGTCTGGGAGAACGTGTGCGCCGCCGCGAACGGTGCCCCCGCGGCCAGGCCCCGACCGCGCCAGTCGGCCGGTGTCGTCACCTGCTCCACCTCGATCGCCGCGGCGAAGCCCGCATAGCCGGCGCGCTCCAGGGCGGCCACGGCCTCGTCCCGGTACCGCGGCCCGATGACCGACCAGTCCAGGGGCGCGGTGAGGTTCGGGGTGGGGAAGAGCGCGTAGTAGCTGTGGCCGCCGACGGGCGCGGCGGACGGTTCGGTCACCGACGGAGTACTGACCAGGAAGGACGGATCACTCATCAGCTCGCCGCGCCGGATGATCTCCTCGAAGGTGCGCCGCCAGGCCCGCCCGAAGTGAATCGTGTGGTGCGTTGCCTCCGGGTGGGCCACCCGGGCTCCGGCGAGCAGCAGGAAACAGGACGGCGAGTAGCGCAGGCGCCCCAGGCGGGCCGGCGCGGCCGACGGGGGGAGCAGGTCGCGGTAGGCCACCGGCAGATCGGGGTTGAGGATCACCACGTCGGCGCGGACGCGCTCCCCGTCGGCCGTGTGCACCGCCACCGCCCGCCCGTTGCGGACCTCCACCCGGCTCACCTCGACGCCGTACCGGAAGGTCGCGCCGTGCCGGGCCGCCGCCTGCGCCATGGCCACGGCCACGGCGTGCGGGCCGCCCTCGACGTGGTAGACCCCCGCCACCGAGTCCATGTAGGCGATCACCGCGTAGAGCGCCAGCGCCTCGTGCGGGTCCAGGCCGGCGTACATCGCCTGGAAGGAGAACAACCGGCGGGTCCGCGGATCGCGCAGGTAGCGGCCGACCACCGTGTCCAGGCGGCGGAAGCCCCCGAGGGCGGCCACCCGGGCCAGTGACGGGCGCAGCAGGGCCAGCGGCGAGTCGACCTGGGCGTCGATGAAGTCCCGCATCTGGGCCCGGAACATGTCGGTGGTGAACTGGGCGAAGCGCCGGAAACCCGCGGCCTCGGCGGGCCCGCAGAGCTCCCGGATGGCCTGTTCGGTGTCCGCCGGGTCGGCGCGGACGTCCAGGACGGAGCCGTCCGCGAACCGGGCCCGGTACATCGGGTCCAGGCGGCGCAGCGTCAGCAACCGGTCGAGGTCCTCGCCCACACAGTCGAGGGCGTCCGCGATCAGCGCCGGCATGGTGAGCACGGTCGGCCCGGTGTCGAACCGGTAGCCCCCCAGCCGCAGCGACCCGGCCCGCCCGCCGGGTGCGTCCGCCCGCTCCAGCACGGTCACCCGCCGGCCGGCCCCGGTCAGTCGTAGTGCGGCCGACAGCCCGCCCAGCCCAGCCCCGACGATCACGACGTGCTCCGTCGGTCCGGTCACTGTTCGCATCAGACGTCCCCTCCGGCTCGGTCGGCCGCGACGGCCCGGTCATCGGATCCTCCGTGATCCGCCGGTCGGGGTGTCGGGCAGCCGGGTCCCTGACCCAGGTAGGCGTCACCTCGGTGGGGCCGGCGCGCCGGCGGCGGGACGCGCCGGTGCCCCCCCCCGCGCCGGCCGCGGCCGTCCGCCGACCTGCCGCGCCGCTCGCGGACGCGCCCGGTGCCGGTGCGCCGAGCCGGACATCTCACCCGCCGGCGGGTCGTCCGGCCCGGTCCACCGGCCCGCGAAACGGGTAGCGTTCGACCGTCCCGATGAAGGAACCCGTCGCGGGTCCCGATGCCCGGAGGTGTCGTGTCCGATCTCGTCGTCATCGCACTCGGCATCGTGCTGCTCGCGGTTGCCGGCAGCGCCTTCGTCCTGCTGCGGATGCCGCCGGAGGAGCTGGCGAGCACGGTGGGCGAGGTGCGGGCCGTCGAGGTCCGGCTCGCGGCCGGTCGGGTCGAGATCGGCGAGTACGACCGCACCGACGTGCGGGTCGAGATCACCGCGCGGCGCCGGCCGGGGCAGCCCAGGCTGGCGATGACCCGCGCGGGCGAGGTGCTGCGCCTGGACGGGACGGCCAACGACGCGAAGGTCCGGCTGAAGCTGCCGCGGGGAACGAAGGTCCGGGCCGAGGTCCGGACCGGTGAGATCACCCTCTGGGGCTCCGCCGGGGAGCTCCTGCTGGTCACCGAGACCGGCGGGATCACCGGGCGGGAGCTCAGCGGTGAGCGGGTGAGCGCCCGCAGCCGGGCCGGCGACGTCAACCTGCACTTCGACGGGCCGCCCCGCAACCTGTCCGCGGTGAGCGAGGACGGCATGGTGACCCTCGTGCTGCCCGAGGGCGACGACTACGGGGTCGAGGTCGAGACGGGTAATCCGCAGCTGGCCACGGTCGAGCTGCCGAGCGTGCCCGGAGCCGGGCGCCGGGTGCTGGCACGCAGTGTCTCCGGCCGGGTGCGGATCCGGCCGGCCTCGCCCCGCGGCCCCGTGCGGATCTGACCGCCGCGGCCTCAGCATCCGGCCCGGGACGCTTCGCGACCCTGTCCGATCCCGCCGGGGGAGCCTCGCGACCCTGTCCGGCCACTGTCCGGGCATGGATCACATCCGGGCTACGCTCGTCTGCATGACGGGGTTCCTCTCATGACGGCGGTCGGGAACGCGGCGCGGATGACGAGCAGAACGGTGGCGGAGTGCCTGGAGTCCGGGCGCACCTCGTTCTCCTTCGAGTTCTTCCCGCCGAAGACGGCCGAGGGCGAGCGGCAGCTGTGGACCGCGCTGCGCGAGGTCGAGGCTCTGCAACCGACCTTCGTGTCGGTCACCTACGGTGCCGGCGGCTCGACCCGGGACGGGACCATCCGGGTCACCGAGCGGATCGCCACGGACACGACACTGACGCCGATCGGGCACCTCACCGCGGTGAACCACTCCGTGGCCGAACTGCGTCAGGTCATCGGAAGCTATGCCGGCGCCGGAGTTCGCAACGTCCTGGCGCTGCGCGGCGACCCCCCGGGTGACCCGCAGGCGGACTGGGTGCGCCACCCCGAAGGCCTCGGGCACGCCGAGGACCTCGTCCGGCTGGTCCGCTCGCTCGGGGACTTCTGCGTCGGGGTCGCCGCCTTCCCCGACAAGCACCCCCGTTCGCCCGATCTGGAGACCGACGCGCGTTTCCTGGTGCGAAAGCTCGACGCCGGGGCGGATTTCGCGATCACCCAGTTCTTCTTCGGGGCCGACGACTATTTCCGGCTNGTGGAACGCGTTCGGCGACTGGGCTGTGACGCACCGATCATCCCGGGTGTCATGCCGGTCACCAATGTCGCGCAGATCGAGCGAATGGCTCAGCTGTCCGGCGCGGATTTCCCCGCTGATCTCGCTGTGCGGCTGCGGGCCGTCGCCGATGATCCCGCGGCTGTCCGCGCGATCGGCATCGAGGTGGCCACCGAGCTCTCCGAACGGCTGCTCGCCGGCGGGGCTCCCGGGATCCACTTCATCACGCTGAACCGGTCCGCCGCGACGCGTGAGATCTACAAGGCGCTCACCGACTGACGCCCGCCGGCCGGGTTCCGGTGGGGCGGGAGCCGGTGAAGCCCGCTCTGACCAGCCGCCGCTGGGCCGGTCGTCGCGGGTGGGAGCGGGTGGGCGGCTGGTCGCCGCGGGCGGCGCGGGGTGCCCGCAGCCGGGTTCAGTCCTGCTCCTCGTAGGCGTCGAAAACGCAGAGCAGCCATTCGTCGCGGAACGTCTGTTCCCGCACGAGAGCAAATCCCGCGTGGTTCGCCGCGTCGACCACGGCGGTGACCAGACCGAGATCGAGAGTGTTGAAGACCGGAGTGATACGCACGGCGAGGATCACCTGGTCGCGATGGGGACTGAAAACATGATCCGGGTCCAAATCCTCGATGGACTCAACGACACCGGTCGGCTGGTCGGATACCACGACGGAACTCTACGGCGCGGGCACGATGGGCGGCGTGAGTTTGCCTGTCCCTGACCGAGACACCTACCTGGTCGAATGGGCCGCACTGCACGGTGGTTACGATCCGCGCACCGGTGCGGCCATGATCCGATTCTGGCTCGGGTTCACATATCGCCTGGCCAGGCCCCTCGCCGCCGCCGGCGTCGCGCCGGGCGTGGTGACTGCGGCGACCGTGGCCGCCGCCGCGCCGGTGATACCCGCCGCATGGGCGGGGGGCCGTTGGGTGCTGGTCTGCCCCCTCGTCGTGGTCCTCAGCGGGGTGCTGGACAACCTCGACGGGGCGGTGGCCATCCTCCGGCGCCGGGTGACGGGGTGNGGCTACGTGCTCGACTCGGCCACCGACCGGGTCTGTGACGGTGGATACCTGATCGCGCTGTGGCTGGTCGGCGCGCCGGGCGGTCTTGTCGTCGCCGCCGGCGCCGCGCTGATGATGCTGGAGTACCTGCGCGCCCGGGCGGCCGGAGCCGGCCACGGCGAGATCGGTGCCGTGACGGTGGGGGAGCGCCCGACCAGGATCATTCTCGCCGCGGTGGCGCTCGCGTCGGCCGGGCTCGCACCGGCCCGGGCGGCAACGGCCGCGGGGCTGGGCGCAGCGGCCACGCTGGTGGTCTGCGCGGTCGGGCTCGTCCAGTATCTCGTCTCGGTGCGGGGGGAGCTGCTGGCCGCCGGTCCTACCGGTCCTACCGGTCCCCCCGGTCCTACCGGTCCCCCCGGTCCCGGGGGGACCGGGGGTTCTCCGCCTGGGTGCTGACCCGACTGCCCGCCCAGCGCCCTGCTGGTCCTGTTTGCGAGCTGTCCGCGAACCTGCACGAACTGGGTCGAGTCGTTGACTGGCCGGCGGTCAGTACCACCGACAGCGGGATGGATCCTTCCGGCCGACCGCGGCATGGATCTTGCTGGTCGGTTCGTCGCGTGACCCCATGCCGGGCCGAGGGACTCAGCGGGCGGGGGCGGGTNGGTGGGTGCTTGACGTAACGGGGTCTGGTGGGTGCTTTCGGTGATCTGACGGTGGCGGTCAGCGTTTCGGGTGGTGGCGCGGGTGTGGCGACGCGGCAACTGAAGAGCTCTGCGTGTCTCATCGGGAGAGGTGTTGACACCCCCGGTCGTGGATGAGGTGCAACCCCGCCGGGAGCGGAGACACAACAAGCTCTTCAGTCGCTGTCGGCGAACATTCGCGGGCGGGCGGCGCGGGGGTGGGCGGGGGCTGTTGCGGGGCCTGTGCGGGTTCTGAAAGCCCTGGTGGTGGCGTTGCGGCGGGTTCTGGCGGGTTCTGGCGGGTTCTGTCGGGTGCGGTGGCCCGGTGGTCGTGCGCCGGCCGGGCCGCCGTGGGCCGAGGTGCTCGCGGGTGGGCGGTGGACGTCGGGGCGGGCGGGGCGGTGGTGTCCCGCTTCCGGCCCGGGGAGGTCGCTCGTCGGGCCACGCGACCCGGCTCGGCACCAGGGGTTCCCCGTCCGATCAGACAGTTCTGTCACCGAGGCCTCGGGCCGGCCACCCTCACCACGGCCTACGGTCAGGCACCCGGCGGACCACCCGAAGCGAACCACCCGACCTTGATCCACGAGAAATCGCCTCTAGGCCGGGCCGACCATGCCGGCCACGATCTCGGCGGACAGGGTGACCAACGGCAGCCCTCCGCCGGGGTGGGCGGAGCCGCCCACCAGGAACAGCCCCGGAACGGGGGAGCGGTTGCGGGGCCGCAGAAAGGCCGACCTGGGCCCGTTGGAGGACACGCCGTAGATGGAACCGCCGGGCGCGCCCGTCCGGCGGGCGAGATCCGCGGGCGAGATCGCCTGGTACCAGCGCAGCCGGGCGCGGACGTCGAACCCTCGCGCCGCCAGCAGGTCGAGGATCCGTCGGGCGTAGGTGTCGACGAGCCCAGGGCGATCCCAGTCCAGGCCACTACCCGGTCCCGTCCGCATGCCCGGTCGGTGCGGGCTGGCGTTCACGAGTACGAACCATGCCTCGTCACCGGGCGGCGCCGTCGCCGGGTCGTCTGGGGCCGCCATATAGACGGTTGGGTCCCACGAGAGCCGCCCACCGAAGACCGCGTCGAACTCGGCGTCGTAGTCGGCGGGGAAGAGCACGGTGTGATGGGACATTCCCGGCGTGCGCCCGCGCAGGGCCAGTAGCAGGACGAAGCCCGACAGCGACGGTGCCAGCCGCCGGACCCGCCGGCGGCTGGCCGGATGGTCGACCAGCGGGCGGATGCCCTTCCGGTCGGCCCGGTCGGCCGGCGCACCGTCGTAGAGGCGGGTGGCGTCGACATCCGAAACGACGAGGTCGGCCGGCAGCCGGACCCCGTCGGTGAGCCGGACGCCGTCCACCCGCCCGCCGGGGCTGCGGCTGATCCGAGCGACCGGGGTACCGGTGCGGATCACCGCGCCGTGCTCCGCCGCCCGGTCGGCGATCGCCTGCCCGAGCAGGCGCAGCCCGCCCTGGATGTACCAACCGCCGAACCGGCGTTCCACATGCGGCACAGTCACCAGAGCGGCCGGCGCGCGTCGCGGGTCGGAGCCGGTGTAGGTCGCGTAACGGTCCAGCATCATGCGTAGCCGCGGGTCCCGGAGATGACGGCGGCCGAGCCCGCGCAGGCTCGCGCCGGGCGCGACGGTTGCCAGTGCTCCCGGCCGGCGCGCGGCCAGCGCCGCCAGCGCCAGCGGGGAGACCGGGTTGCGCAGGAACGGCCGCTCGGACACAGCCCAGACGCGCCGGGCACGCTCGTCCAGGCGGCGCCACTGGTTCCCGGACCCGGGACCGAGGCGCGCGTCCAGCTCGGCCAGGAAGGCCGTCTCGTCGGCATGCGCGTCCAGGACGGTGCCGTCGGCGAACCGGTAGCGGGCGATCGGATCCAGACGGCGCAGCGTCACCGCGTCGGCGAGCGGGCCGCCGGTGGCGGCGAACAGGTCCTCGAAGACCTCGGGCATGGTCAGCAGGGACGGTCCGGTGTCGAACCCGTAGCCGGCACGCTCGTACCAGCCGAGCTTGCCGCCGACCCGGTCCGCGGCCTCGCAGACGGTGACCCGATGCCCCGCGGCGGCGAGTCGTGCCGCGGCGGCGAGTCCGCCCACTCCCGCTCCGACCACGACGACCGATGCCATGGTCGCGACCCTATGCACGGCGCACCGTCAGCGGTGCCCGCCGTTGTCACTGTGGTCGAGGTGGGCACGGTGGTCGCTGTGGGCACTGTGGTCGCTGTGGGCACGGTGGTCGCTGTGGGCAGTGGACGTCCCTTCCAGCGGGCGGTGCCGCGCCGGTGCCGCCACCATGACAGCACGGTGAGCTGGCCGAGCAGGAACACCGAAAGCGGGTGGGCCACCGGGTCGGGCCAGCACCGCCCGCCGGTCCGCCGCGCGGCGACGACCCGGCTCGCGACGCCGGCCAGGTAGCCGGCGAGCCCGACGCGCGAGCCGCGGGCGGCGGCAACCGCCGGCGCGACGAAAAGCCAGCCCAGCAGGGCCAACTGCCCCGCGCTGGCCGCCGGGTCGCCGCCCGCGGCCCACAGCGACTTGGCATATCCGTCCCGAAGCGGTTGCCAGCCGTCGTACATCCAGGTGACCGCCAGGTCGGTACCGTCGGCCACCACGCCCCGCCCGCCCGAGCGCTTGACGGCGCGCAGCAGAGCCAGGTCGTCGAGCACCGCACCGCGCACGGCCGAGTGCCCACCGGCCCGCTCGTAGGCCGCGGCATCCACGCAGAGAAACTGGCCGTTGGCCGCGGCCAACGACGGCCGGGCGGAGCGCTCGGCGGCCCGCAGCGGCAGCAGGGCCAGCCAGGACCACTGCAACAACGGTTGGACGAGACGCTCCGCCGCCGTGACGGCGACCTGGCGGGGGTAGGGCGAGACCAGATCCAGTCCTGTGCGGCGCAACAGGCCCACGGCACGGGCGAGACCATGCGGCGTGACGGTCACGTCGGCGTCGACGAAGACCAGCACCGTCCCGGTGGCGTGGCGGGCGGCCTGCGCGCAGGCGTGCGGTTTGCCCAGCCAACCGGGGCCGGGCTCGGGCCCGGTCAGGACCCGCAGGCGGAGATCCCGGGCGGCCATCCGCCGCAGGATCGCGCCCGTTCCGTCCGACGAGTGATCGTCGTAGACGAGGACCTCCAGGTCGAGGACGTCCCGGGAGCCGAGCAACGCCGTCACGCAGGTGTGGATCCGATCGGCCTCGTCGCGTACCGGCAACACCACGCTGACGCGTTCTCGGACGGGGGCGTGGTCGGCTGGGGCGCGCAGCAGCCTCGCGTTCACCGCGGTGTGCACGGCGACGACCGCCGCGCCGACCGCACCGGAACGCATCGCGGCCCTCGCCGTGGTCCTCCCCGTCGTTCGTGCCGTCCCCTGGGCCATGGTCCTCATCGCGGTCCACCTGACCGGGCGCCGGCCTTTGCTCACGCCCCAGAGCGTGCCAGGCCACCGCTCCGGACGCCGCATCGGCGCTCCAGGAGAACGCTGCCGCCGAGGACCGCGCCCATCGCCAGCCCGCCCGCCACGGCGACTCCCGGGCGGCCGAAGAACGCCAGGTTGGCCAGCACCGAGGAGAAACAGGTCCAGCCGAGCAGCACCATCGGTACCCGATCGTCGGGGTGAGGCACGCGCGGACGCGGGCGCGGGTGCCGCGTCGGGTGCTCGGGCAGGGCCGCGAGTGCTCCCGTGACCACGGTGCCCACGAGCAGCCATCCAGCCGCGTTGCTCACCGGGATGCCGTTGAGGGTGGGCTTCCCGGACGCCCACGACCAGTAGCCCTCGGCGACCATCTGGGGGTCGAGGAAGAGGTCCCAGGCGGTGAGCGTGGCACCGCCGACCAGGGCTGTCACCGCCCATCGCCTGGCCGCCGCCCGCCTGGTCGCCGCCCGCCTGGCCGCCGCCCGCCGGGGCGCGGGCTGGGGGGCCGCGGGCGGGCGGTCGCCGAGGACGGCGGCACAGCGGCGGCCGAGCGCCAGCGCGGGCAGCCCCATCATCGTCCAGGCGAGCGGCACCACGACCGGGACTCCGGCCAGCTTCGGGCCGAGCGCGGAACCATAGGAGTAGTCCCCGAAGGGCCAGCCGGTGTGGACCCCCACCGATTCGGCGGCCAGACCGATACCGCCGGCCACGGCCGCCGCTCCCGCCGCCCGGCGAGGTCCCTGCGCCGCGGCCGCGGCCGCCACCGACGCGGTGAAGAAGGCCAGCACCGCCAGCACCGTGACGGCTGCCCGTTGCTCGCCGGAGGTCAGCGGGTAGGAGATCTGCAGCCCGATGGTCGCAGCGGTCGCGAGCCAGGGCAGCAGCGTGCTGGTCGCTGGCAGTCGGCCGCCGGCCGGGTCGGCACTGGCTGGGTCGGTACTGGCTGGGTCGGCGCCGGTCGGCACCGACCGGCTCACGGAACCTGGGCCGGCTGGCCGGTGGCGGTGTGCCGGCGCGCGGTCGGGCCGGCCGGACCGGTCAGCTCCTTGCCGAGCACGGCGTACTCCGTGGAACTGCCGGGAAACTTGAAGTGCGACAGCAACGGCACGAAGCCCTCGCTGGCGTACAGCCGGCGGGCTCGGCTGCCGGGCAGTTCGAGTGCGGACAGCGCGGCCGTGCGGTGCGGGACGTCCCGCAGCAGTTCCTGAAGCAGGTCGCGGCCGATCCGGCGGCCCTGGTAACCGGGCAGAACGTGCAGCTCGACCACCTCCATGCAGTCGGCCAGCCAGCGGGCCGCGTCATCCGGCGCGAGCGCGGCGGCGACGACGTCGTGCCACCACTGCCCCACCTTGCCGGGCAGCCCGTAGGTCATGCCGACGATCCGGTCGTCGGGCGTCACCGCGACGACGGCGCGCAGGTCATGCCGGTCGAAGTGGCGCCGCGCGTGCGTCAGGCGGTCGCGCGCCGCCCGCACCGGGTCGTCCTCGTGTTCGTCGAGGAAAGCGGCCTTGTAGACGGCGATGACGTCGTCGATTCGAGCCCGCATCCGAGCCGGTGACCACCGCACGATCCGGACGTCGGTCACGAGCCTCGCCTCCTGTCGCACCGGGCCATCCGACGATAACGCGCTGCGGACGCTCGCTGCCCGTCGGCGGGGACCGATCTGGCGAACAGTGCTATTGCGCCCCGGCAACTCCGGCGTCGGCCGTGCCCGAACCTTCCGTCCGCTGCCTTCCGCCGGCTTGCTGTCCGTCCCTGATTCGCCGGCGGTCGTCGGTGTGTACCGCGGTCGGGCGCCGAGCCTCGCAGGGATCCACCCCGCGGACCGTTCCGTGCGAGCCGAGCACGACAAAGCGGGCGAACAGCTCCTCCGCGTACCAGCGCTCCCGGGGGGTTCGCCGGACCACCGCCGCGTGGGCCTGCCCCTGGTAGGCGAATGCGCGCAGAGCATGACCGTCCCGCCACATGCTGAAGGTGCCCTGATAGCCGATCGGGGCCTCGCCGATACCGGTGGTGAACAGCAGCCCGTCGGCGCCCCGCAGCTCGGCCGCCACCGGCGGGACGGCGTGCCAGAAGGCCACCGCTCGCCGCGGGGTGAGCCGCGCCCGGGTGATGGCCACCACCGGTGCCCGTCCGTGGTCATCCGCGATCGGGTGACGTGCGTCGACGTCGGCAGGCACCCCGAACGGCGCGTGCCCCGACCACCGCCCGCGGGCAGCCACCGGGCGTAGGTCGACCCGCCATCGTTCGTCCGCGAGGCGGGCCCAGGCCCGGATCGTCGTCGAACGTTCGAAGTTCCGCGCCGCCGCGGGGGTGTCCCACACGGACAGCAGGGCCCACCGGGACGGGTCGGCGTCGAGGGGGGTGAAGCGACGGCCGGTGCCGGTTCCCAACAGCCGGCTGAAGGTCAGCCCGGACGCCCGACGCAGCCGTGGGCGGTCGAGCGCCATGCGGGCCGCCGCCCGGGCCGCGGCCCGCCGCGGGACGTGCCAGAGGTCGAAGGTGACGTACATGCCCGATCTTCCTCCTGCGCCGGCGCCGGCTGTTCCGCCGGTGCGCGTCTGACTGAATCCTGCCGGCCGGTCGGGGGCCGGGCCCCCGTTGGTGTGGCGTGCCGGCGGTTGACGATCCGTTGGGTCACTACTATATTCGAACATGCGTTCGATGATGGTGTCGAGGGCAGGCTGAGGCCTCAGGCGGTCAACACCTCGGCGGGTCAGGCACCTCGGCTGGCCGGGCGCCTCAGTCGGTCAGCGGGATCGGTCGGCAGGACTGGTCGTTGGGACGGGTCGGTACGGGAGAGGTGATCCCAGTGATCGCGGTTCGGCGGAACATCGTCAGGGAACTCGGGGCGGTCAGTGACCAGCATGATGGTCAGAGCGCCCGGCACTGCCAGTGCGCGGAGCGGGACGCGGCGGCTTTCGGCGCCGCGGCGAGCCAGGCCGATGCCGTTGCCCGGCGGGGCCAGGTCGGTGCCCCGGCGGCTCTCCGGGAGAACACCGCCGCTCGTGGCGAGACTTCCGGGCAGCCCGGCGGCAGGACCATGCTTCCCGCCGCCGGGCTGCCACGCCGCTCCCGGGACGAGCTTCTCGCCTCGGCCCGGCGAGGGCTGGCCGAGGCTGCCTTCGCCAGTCGGTCGGGCGAGCGCTACGCGCTGGCGCATCTCGCCGCCCTGCGTGCCGCGGCCGCTGTTCTCGCGGCCCGCGCCCAGCCTCGTCCCGGTCACCGGGGGCGCCCTGCGAGTGCCTGGCAGCTGCTCGCCGTGGTGGCTCCGGAACTCCAGGAGTGGGCGGCGTTCTTTGCCGCGGGCGCCGGCCGCCGGGCGGCTGCCGAGGCGGGGCTCGCCGTCGTGACCAGCAGGGACGCCGACGACCTCGTCCGCCAGGCGGAGCTTTTCCTCGGGATCGTCGAGGCCGCGCTCGGCGTGCCCTCCCAGCCCTCCCTGACCCGACCCGAATCGACCGAGGTATGGACGTGGCGTTGAGCACGCTGCGGCAGACAGTGGCCCACTCGGCGGCCCGTCCGCTGGGGCGGGTCGGTGAGGACGGGGAGCGGCTCCTGCCCGTGCTGCCGGCGTTGGCCCGGGTGTTGCCCGCCGGGGGTCTGCGGCGGGGTACGACGGTCAGCGTCGCCGGGTCGTCCTCGCTGTTGTTGACGTTGCTGGCCACGCCTTCGCAGGCAGGCGCCTGGTGCGGAGTGGTGGGTTTTCGGTCGCTGGGCATGCTGGCCGCTGTCGAGGCGGGGGTCGTGCCGGAGCGGCTGGCCGTGGTGGCTGATCCCGGGCCGCGGTGGCCGGTGGTCGTCGCGGCCCTGCTCGACGCCGTGGATGTCGTGGTTCTGCGTCCCCCGCCTGGCGGGCGTGGCACGGAAGGCCGCCGGCTCGCCGCCCGGGCGCGGGAGCGGGGCGCCGTGCTGCTGGTGGTGGGTGAATGGGATGCGCCCGACCTGCGGCTGTCGGTCGTCGCCCGGCGCTGGGACGGGCTGGGGCAGGGGCATGGGCGGCTGGGGAACCACAGCGCCCTGGTCCGGGTGGAGGGCCGGGGGGCGGCCAGTCGCCCACGGCAGGTGTGGCTGGCGGGGCCGGGGCACCTGACCGGGCCGGCGCTGCCGGAAGTACCCGCGGAGCTGGCGGAGACGGTCGCGGTGCTGCCGATGGCCGCCGGGGGAAGGTGAGACACCGTGCCGACCCGAATGCTCGCGGTGCACATCCCCGACTGGCCGGTTGTGGCGAGTGGCGAGGAACCGAACGCCGCCGTGGCCGTCCTCGCCGCCAACCAGGTCCGCAGCGCGGGTGCGACGGCCCGGGCCCAGGGGGTGCACCCGGGGCTGCGCCGAAGGGAGGCGCAGGCCCGCTGCCCCGAGCTGGTTCTGGTTCCCGCCGACCCCGACCGGGACGCCCGTGTCTTCGAACCGATCGTGGCGGCGGTTGAGACCGTGGTTCCCGGCGTGGAGGTGACAGAGCCTGGTAACTGCCTCGTCCGGTCGCGTGGCGCCGCCCGCTACTTCGGTGGGGACGGGGTGGTGGCCGCCCAGGTGCGCGGCGCGGTCGAGGCCTGCCTTGCGCGGGCGGGCCTCCACGCGGTCGTCCGGGTCGGGGTCGCTGACGGCCCGTTCGCCGCGCTGGTGGCCGCCCGGGCGGACCAGGTCGTTCCGCCCGGCGGTACCCCGGACTTCCTTGCTCCGCTGTCGGTGGATCTGCTCGACCAGCCCGAACTGGCCGACGTCCTGCGCAGGCTCGGTCTGGTGACTCTTGGTGCCTTCGCCAGGCTGCCGGCGGCCGACGTCCTGGCGCGCTTCGGCCCGGCCGGTGCCCTGGCTCACGGCCTCGCCAGCGGGGAGGACGAGCGTCCGCTCCTGCCCCGCGAACAGCCGCTCGATCTGAGCGTGGCCGTGAGGTTCGAGCCGCCGGTGGAACATGTGGAGCAGGCGGTCTTCGCGGCGCGCCGCCTGGCCGAGGAAGCTCATGAGCAGCTGCGCGACCGGGGCCTCGCCTGTACGCGGATCGTTGTCGAGGCGGAGACGGAACACGGGGAGCGACGGCGGCGGGTCTGGCGGCATGACGGCCCGCTGTCCGTGTCCGTCATCACCGATCGGGTCCGCTGGCAGCTCGACGGGTGGCTGGCCGGCACCGGGCGGGAGGGGGAGCCGACCTCCGGGTTGGTCCTCGTGCGGCTCACCCCGGAGGGGCTTCTACCTGGGGATGGCCGTCAGCTCGGGCTCTGGGGTGAGCCCGGGGCCGCCGCCGGCCGGGTGGGGCGGGCACTGACCCGCATCCAGGGGTTGCTCGGTCCGGACGCGGTCACCACGCCGGTGGTCGTGGGTGGGCGGGATCCGGCTCGGCGGGTGCGGCTGGCTGCCTGGGGTGAGCCCCGGGATGGTGCGGAGAACGGTGGGTCCCGCGGGCGGGCGGGTGCCTCGGGCGGGGCCGGAGGGGAGATCGTCCCGCCCTGGCCGGGCGCGGTCCCACCACCCGCACCGGCCACGGTTCACGACGAGCCCCTGCCCGCCCTCGTCCTCGACGAGGGCGGGGAACCCGTCGGTGTCAGTGGGCGCTGCGCGGTGACGGCCCCGCCGGCATGGCTTTCGGTCGGCGGGGCCGCACCCCTCCGGATCACGGGCTGGGCGGGTCCGTGGCCGGTGGACGAGCGGTGGTGGGACGCGGCCGGCCGCCGGCGGGCCCGGTTCCAGGTGGTGGCGGCCGACGGATCGGCGTCGTTGCTGTTCGTGGAGATCGGGCGCTGGTGGCTGGAGGCCGCCTATGACTGAGAGGCGGCACGGATCCTCGTTGGCCGGTGGAGATGGGGAGATACGGAGTGACGCGACGGTGAGCCGGCGGCCCCCGCCGTCGTCGGTGCCGGTCGTTCCCTACGCGGAACTGCACTGCCATTCGGCCTTCAGCTTCCTGGACGGTGCCAGCCAGCCCGAGGACCTGGTTGCGGAAGCTGTCCGGCTGGGCCTGTCCGCACTTGCGCTCACCGATCATGACGGCATGTACGGCATTGTCCGGTTCGCGGAGGCGGCGGTGGAGGCGGGTCTGCCCACGGTGTTCGGCACGGAGGTCTCGTTCGGTTCCACGGTCGCCCGCAGCGGGGACCCGGATCCCGGCGCGACCCATCTCGTCATCCTCGCCCGCGATGCCGAGGGCTACCGCAGGTTGTCCCGGGCGGTATCCGACGCGCACCTGGCCGGTGGGGAGAAGGGCGTCCTGGTGGCGGAGCTGGAGGCGTTCGCGGCGGCCAGCGGTGGGCACTGGCAGGTGCTGACCGGGTGCCGCAAGGGCGCGGTCCCCCGTGCGCTGTCCGCGGGAGGCCAGGGCACGGGGGAGGCGGTGCGGGGCGGCCCCGCTCCCGGCGGCTTTCCGGGGATGGCCGCCGCCCGCACCGCGCTCGACGAACTGGTGGCCCTGTTCGGCCGGGAGAACGTCGCCGTCGAGCTGTGGGATCACGCGGCCCCGCTCGACTCCGACCGCAACGACGCCCTGGCCGCGCTCGCGCGGGAGGCCGGGCTGCCGGTCGTCGCCTCCGGGAACGTCCATTACGCCACCCCGGCATCGGCACGGCTGGCGGCGGCCATGTCCGCGGTGCGGGCGCGGCGGTCCCTGGACGAGATGGAGGGCTGGCTGCCCGCGGCCGGCACGGCCCATCTGCGGTCCGGTGCCGAGATGAGCACCCGGTTCGGGCGCTACCCGGGGGCGGTCGACGCCGCTGCTCGGATCGGTGCGGAGTGCGCGTTCGGCCTCGACCTCGTCGCGCCGCGCCTGCCGGACTTTCCCGTCCCGCCCGGGCACGACGAGGCGAGCTGGCTACGGCTGCTGACCATGCAGGGAGCCGCCCGCCGGTACGGCCCGTCGCACGCCGAGCGGGTCGCGGGGGCCTACGACCAGCTTGTGCACGAACTCAGGATGATCGAGCAGCTGGGATTTCCCGGCTACTTCCTGATCGTCCACGACATTGTCGAATTCTGCCGGGAGAACGAGATCCTCTGTCAGGGGCGCGGGTCGGCGGCGAACTCGGCGGTCTGTTACGCGCTCGGTATCACCAATGTGGACGCGGTGTCCTACGGCCTGCTGTTCGAGCGTTTTCTCGCGCCCGAGCGCGAAGGCCCTCCCGATATTGACGTCGACATCGAGTCAGGGCGCCGGGAGGAGGTCATCCAGTACGTCTACGGGCGTTACGGCCGGGACCGGGCCGCGCAGGTGGCGAATGTGATCACATATCGACCTCGGTCCGCGGTGCGTGACGTCGCGCGTGCCCTGGGGTTCTCGGCCGGCCAGCAGGATGCCTGGTCGCGGCGGATCGACCGGCGGGTCCTGCCGACCGCCGGTCGGCCCGAGGAAGCTGGCGGGCGGGGCGGCGGCCGGCGGTCGGGCGGCGGCCGGGCCACGGAGACCGGCGCCGTCGACGCCTCCGCGGGAAGCTCCGCGGACTCGGGGATCCCCGCGGAGGTGCTGGAGCTGGCGGATCAGCTCCTCGGGTTTCCCCGGCATCTGGGAATCCACTCCGGTGGAATGGTCATCTGTGACCGGCCGGTCGCCGAGGTGGTTCCGGTCGAGTGGGCCCGGATGCCGGGGCGCACGGTGGTGCAGTGGGACAAGGACGACTGCGCCGCCGCCGGGCTGGTCAAGTTCGATCTGCTGGGTCTGGGCATGTTGTCGATGCTGCATGGTGCCTTCGACCTCATCCGTGCCCACCACGGCCGGCATCTCGATCTCGCTTCGATACCGCCGGAGGATCCGGCGGTGTACGACATGCTGTGCGCGGCCGACTCCGTCGGGGTCTTCCAGGTGGAAAGCCGCGCGCAGATGTCGACCCTGCCCCGGCTGCGCCCACGGCGGTTCTACGACCTGGTCGTCGAGGTCGCGCTCATCCGGCCGGGACCCATCCAGGGCGGCTCGGTGCATCCGTACATCCGGCGGCGCAGCGGGGCGGAGGAGGTGGTCTACCCGCATCCGCTGTTGCGGCGTTCGCTGGAGAAGACGCTCGGGGTGCCGCTGTTCCAGGAGCAGCTCATGCAGATGGCGATCGACATCGCGGGCTTCACTCCCGCCGAGGCCGACCAGCTCCGCCGGGCCATGGGTTCCCGGCGCGCGACCGAGCGCATCGACAGACTGCGGGCCCGCCTCTACGAGGGAATGGCGGCGAACGGGATCACCGGCGAGACGGCCGACGACCTGTACGCCAAACTCGTCGCGTTCGCGAGCTTCGGCTTCCCGGAGAGCCACTCCGTGAGTTTCGCGTTTCTCGTCTATGCCAGCTCCTGGATAAAACTGTATTATCCTGCCGCCTTCTGCGCCGCGTTGCTCAATGCGCAGCCGATGGGGTTCTACTCACCGCAGAGCCTGGTCGCCGACGCACGCCGGCACGGGGTCGTCGTGCACGGGCCGGATCTCAACGCCTCCGCGGCGGGCGCGCGGCTGACCGGCTCGCCGGCCGCCGTCCGGCTCGGTCTGGCCGGGGTGCGCCGGCTCGGCGACCAGGCAGCCGAGCGGATCGTGGCCGAACGTGACGCGCACGGTCCCTACCAGGACATGAGTGATCTGGTGCGTCGGGTCGGGCTGCGGGCCGAGCAGATCGAGGCGCTTGCGACAGCCGGGGCCTTCGACTGTTTCGGGCTGGCCCGGCGGGAGGCGCTGTGGGCCGCGGGGGCGGTCGCCCAGGCCCGTCCGGACCGGCTGGCGGGCATGGTGTTCGGTGCTGACGTCTCGGCGGTGGCCACCGTGCTGCCCGGGATGAGCGAGGCGGAGACCGTCGTCGCCGACCTGTGGGCAACCGGGATAACTCCGGGCTGCTATCCCACCGAGATCGTCCGCTGCCGGCTGGATGAGATGGGGGTGGTGGTCGCGCGACGACTGCGGGATCTTGAGTCGGGCCGGCGGGTTCTCGTCGCCGGGGTGGTGACGCATCGCCAACGCCCGCAGACCGCGGGGGGTACGACCTTCGTGAGCCTCGAGGACGAAACCGGGCTGGTGAACGTCATCTGTTCTCGTGGCGTGTGGGCCAGGTACCGGTCGGTGGCGGGATCGGCGGCGGCGCTGATCGTGCGCGGCAGGCTGGAGAGTGCGCAGGGTGCGGNGAACGTGATCGCTGAGAGCCTGCGCCTGCTGCCGCTGGCGGTGGGGCCACAGTCCAGGGACTTCCGGTGAGGGCACAGCCCTTGCGTCCGACCCCCGTCTCGGTCACCATCGGTTACCTTCTTGGGTGGGGTGATTACTGAGAGTGGTGATGCCCAGTGTTGGTTGCTGGTGGGAGCGCACGGCGGGCAGGCACGCCGCGAACGGACCTCGCTCCGCGAACAAAGGTCGGGGGCAGGCCGCCCAGGGCGCGGCAACGGAATCTCTGGTTGAGGCGGCTGGCCGGGCTGTCGGCGGGCAGCCTCGCCGTCGGTCTCGTCATCGGCCTGCTGCTGCCCCGACAACGGTGAGGGAGCGAGGCATGCGGTGAGGGCCGCGGCGGACCAGCCGCCGGGGCGGGCGGAGATGGGCCGGATCCTGCACGTCGACATGGATGCCTTCTATGCCGCGATCGCGGTACGCGACGCCCCCGAGCTGCGAGGGCGTCCGGTGATAGTCGGGGGAGGCGCCCGCGGGGTGGTGCTGTCCGCGACGTACGAGGCTCGTGCCTACGGGGTGCGCAGTGCCATGCCGATGGCTCGGGCCCGCGGATTGTGCCCGCACGCGGTCGTCGTCCCGGCCGATCACCAGAGATACCGTGAGACCTCGCGAGCGATCATGGCTGTGTTCCGGGACATGACGCCGCTCGTCGCCCNGATCTCCCTGGACGAGGCGTTCCTCGACGTGGGCGGTGGTCGGCGGCTGTTCGGCGGAGCGGTGGAGATCGCTCGGACCATCCGGGCACGGATCGTCGCCGAGCACGGGTTGACCTGCTCGGTCGGGGTGGCGCCGTCGATGTTCCTCGCCAAGATCGCGTCGGCTCGCTGCAAGCCGGACGGGCTGCTGGTGGTATCCNCGGACGAGGTCCTCGACTTTCTGCATCCCCTGCCGACCTCGGCGCTCTGGGGAGTGGGGCCGCGCACCGAGGAGACCCTCGCCGGGCTCGGACTGCGGACCATCGGCGACATCGCGCGAACGCCGCCCGACACGCTGCGGCGGGCGTTGGGGGCAGGCGCCGCCGATCATCTGCTCGCGCTCGCCCACGGGCGGGACGAGCGCCGGGTCGAGCCGGACCGGGCCGAGGTCTCCATCGGCGCCGAGGAGACCTTCCCCGTGGACCTGGCGGATCCGCGACAGCTGCGGCGCGAGCTGCTGCGGCTCGCCACCCGGGTCGCGGGCCGGCTGCGCGCCGGCGGCCAGGTCGCGCGAAACGTCTCGATCAAGGTCCGGTACGCCGACTTCACGACGGTGACCCGCGCCCGAACGCTCGCCGAGCCGACCGACGTCACCTGGGTGATCCATCACACAGCCCAGGAGCTTCTCGATGAGCTGCGGGCCGGTTCCCAGCCGCTCGTGCGGCTCGTGGGGGTACGCGTGTCCGGGCTGGCCGCGGCGTCGCGGGTCGGGCACCAGCTGACCTTCGATGACCGGCTGTCGGGATGGGCGGAGGTGGACCGGGCCACGGACGGGGCGCGGCGGCGGTTCGGGGAGGCTTCCGTACGGCCGGCGTCCCTGCTCCCCAACCCCGGCGGTCAGGTCCGGCCGGCCGGTGGGCGCCAGGAGAGGCCGACTCCGCCACCGGCCGGCGGGAGGGTGGATGATGATCGTCAACTGTCATGATCGTATGATGGGCCTGGCATGAACGCCCCTGGCCCGGGCAAGAGCCCAGTACGCCGAATCGCTCTGATCGGTCAGGGTTCGGACCAGCTTGGACACAGCATGACGAGTTGCCTACCGCCGCGGCCCCGCGCATGCCTATCCTTGGGTGTCAGGTTCCGTCCGGCGGGCCTGAAGGTCGTGGGAGGAGCGTCGATGCCGCTCTCGGAAAACGAGCAGCGCCTACTGGAGCAGATCGAGCGCGCTCTCGTCGAGGACGATCCGAAGTTCGCGAGTACGGTCCGATCGACGAACCCCCGGACCTACCTGCTCCGGCGGGTTCGGCGCAGCGCAGGGGTGTTCTTCCTCGGTCTCGTCGTCCTCGTCGTGGGAGTCGTGCTCAACCAGGTTCCCCTCACCGTGATCCTCGGGATCCTGGGGTTCGTGATGATGCTGTTCGCGGCGCTGAGAGGTGCTGCCGATCTGCGGCGGATGAGTGGGCGGGCGCACGAGACCGGGCGTCGACCACCGGGCGGGAAGAGCAGGCCCGGCTCCGGCGGCAGGCAGCGTCAGTCGCGGTCGTCGTTCATGGATCGGGTCGAGGAGCGGTGGCGCCGCCGCTGGGAGGACGGCGCCTGAGCCCTCGGCCGGGCGCCGGCCGGGTCAGCGCCCGGGACCGTCGGAGCCGTCCGCGGCCGGCTCGGCTGCCGCGGTGGCCGCGCCGGTGAGCGCTGGCTCCCGCTCCTCCTGCCGGCGGGGGCCGAGACGCCTGACCGCGTCGCCGACCTGGATGTCAAGGACCCGGTGCAGCACCGACGGCGGTGCCACGGCGGCCATCGCCCGCCGTCCGCGCGGCGTCACGGACCACAGCACACGGCGGGCCAGCGTCAGATCGGCGAGCAGCCCCGGGTCGTCGGTGACGGTGCCCGCAGGGGCATAACGTGCCCGTTCCTGGGCTGTGGCCAGCCGGAGCAGAGCGTCCCTGGCGGCCAGCACCTCCGCCGAACCGGCCTCGGGACCGGCCTCCAGATAGGCGATCAGACGCTGGGCGCCGGAGCGCGGTGAGTCGCTCCCGCGCAACCGGATCCCGAGGTCCGCCGCGACGTCGACCAACTCCGCCCAAGCCGCGTGCACCCGCTCGACCGAGTCGGACGCGGGGCCCCGCGGGCTCCGGGCCGCCGGGTCCATCCGGCGCCGGCGCACCATGGTTCTGGCCAGCGCCGGAAGGCTCAGGATGGCGAGGATCCCGACCCCCAGCCCGGCCCAGGGCAGCCAGGCCAGTGAGACGAAGCGCTTCCGGCTCTCGGTGGGGGACTGGCCCGCCGAGGTCTGCGGGTCCTGGTCCTGGGCGTCCTCGGCGGCGGGGACGGGTGTCACGAGCGGCACCGGCTCCACCACCTCCTCGGGGTCGATTTCGACTTCGGAGGGCGTGGGGACGTCCGACGGGGTGTTCGGATCGGCGGACGGGGCGTAGTCGGGGGCCGGGGTGCTCCCGTCGGACCGGCGGGTCGGCTCGAACGGGAGCCAGCCGAGATTCGGGAACCAGACCTCGGGCCAGGCGTGTGCCTGCTTGTTGGTGATCAACCAGGTGCCGTCGTCCTGGAGCGAGCCGTGGGTGAACCCGATCGCGACCCGGGCCGGCAGGCCGAGCAGCCGGACGAGCACGGCCATCGCGGAGGCGAACTGCTCGCAGTAGCCGCGCCGGCTGTTGAACAGGAAGTCGGCCAGCGCTCCGTCCCGGACGGTCGGCGCGCCGGTCAGGTCGTAGGTGAAGTCCGGGCCGCGCAGGAAGTTCTGGATCGCGACGACCTTGCTGTAGTACGTGTCGGCATCGGCGGTGATCTGGGCGAGCAGCCCGGGCAGCCGGGAGTCGAGCGACGTCGGCAGCTCGGTCACGACGTTCATGGAAGCCGGCACGGGACCCGAGGCGGCACCGATCTGCGCGGTGGTCGGGTCGGGAACCGCGGCGTGCACGGTGTAGCGCAGCCCCGAGGTGGAGGTACGGGTGGAGAACACCGTGCCCGTCGGGTTGGCGAGGCGCCAGTCGCCGACCAGCCCGTCGAACCTGGTGGGGATGCCGGGCACCGGCAGGTACCGCTCGGCCATCTCGCGGCTCACCGTCACCGTGGCGACGGCGGGGACCGTGCGGACGTCGGTGTCCGGGCCGGGCAGGCGCTCGCTCACCCGGGCGTCCTTCGTCGCGTTCAGCGCGCGCAGGGTGAAGCGCTGGCCGTCGAAGTTCTCCAGGGCGGTGAGCCGCAGGTACTGCGGAGTGGCCGTGGAAACCCGCAGCAGCGGCACCTCGCGTTCGTCGTGGATCTGCTGGGACAGCGAGACGATCGGCTGGATGACGCTCGCCGAGCTGCGCCCTTCGCCGCTGCCCAGGCCGTTGCCCCCGTTGATCACGCCGCGCCCGTCCAGAGACGGAACCACCAGCGGCACGATCACCGCGAGCGCCAGGCATCCGGCGGCGATCTGGCCGCCGAGTGATCCCAGCCCGCTGGCGATCAGCCTCGGTGATCGTTCACCCATCGGGCGGCCCCATCGGGCGACCATCCGGTTGCCGTCGAGCAGCATCAGCGCGACGAAGCCGATGGCGCCCAGCACGAACGGCAGCGTGCCCACCCCCGCCGGCAGGATCGTCGCCGGAACGAGGAACAGCGCGAGCAGCGGGATGCCGGCCAGCGCCGGCCGGTCGGCGACGACGACCAGCAGGTCGACGGTCATGACGACCAGGTAGGTGGCGGCGAGGACCAGCACTACCAGGCCCGGCCGTTCCGGGACGGGCACCGCCAGCTGCCTGACCTCGTTCCTGGTGGGCAGGATGAGGTCGTACAGCGCCTTCACCGTGGCGGGGGTCGGGATCNCGCCCNGCGGGGCGGTTTCCCGCGCGCCCACCGCGGTCAGTGTGACGTACAGACCGATCGTGCTCAGACAGAAGCCGGTCAGCGCGGGGTGCCGGATGGTCCTGCCGATCAGGCGGCCCAGCATCGCGGTGCCGCAGGCGACCGTCGTGGCGAGCAGGACGGGGCGCAGCCACCACATGACGCCGTCGAACAGCGGGGCCAGGGCTGTGCTGGCAAGTAGGCAGGCTGCCGCGCCCAACAGCGCCGAGCCCGGGCGGGTGGTCACCATGCACGGCCCGCCGAAGCGGTCGGACCGCCGGTCACGGTCGCGGAGGGTTCGTGCGGTGAGCCGGGACGGTAGAGCGGCCCCGTCGGTGGTGGCGGTGGTGGTGGCGGGCCTGGCGGCGGTGCCGGTGTTCGTGGTGCTGCCGGGCGGGGCACCCGGCCACCGGGCGCGTCGGTACCGGTGCGGCCCGTCGCTGGCGCCGCGGGCCCGGCCGACGGCCGCCGGGGCGCACCGACGGGCCGGCCCGTGCCGTTGCCACCGGCGTCGTTGCCGTTGCCGCCCGCGCCGTTGCCGCCCGCGCCGAGGCCACCGGGCCTGAGGCCACCCGCGCCGAAACCGGGCGCGCTGAGCCGCCCCGCGCCGAGGCCGCCCGCGTAGCCGTGCCTGCCGGCTGCTCCGGGTCGGAAGATCGTGGGCCACGTGTCCGCCAGGCGGGTCGTCCGGCCGGCGGTCAGGACGGTCCACCCGTGCCTGGTCAGGATGTGCTGGGGCACCTCGAGGCCGGCGGCGGCAGCGGACTGGTCGCCGTCCCAGTTCGTGACGTCGACCAGGACGGCGATGGCGGGGGCGTTCCGTGGCCGGGCCCCGGCGATCAGCCGTGCCGTGGCCTGGTCGGTCCGCCCGAGGACGACGACGACCATGCCGGAGTGCTCCGCGGAGCGCAGGCCCGCCAGCGCCGGGTTGAGCTGTGTCGACGGGCTCAGCTCGATGACGGCCAGCTGGTCGAGCAGCGCGCCCACCGCGTTGCCGGGCCCGGTGGCGGCGACCCGGGTGTCGGCGATGAGCCGAACGCCGTAGCCGCTGCGGGCGAGGTTGACCGCGATCGAGCCTGCCGCGCTGACCGCCCAGGAGAACGGGTCGTCCGGGTGACTGGCGGGCCACGCCTCNGCTCGGGTGTCGAGCAGCACGGTGGCGGCTCCGGTGAGCGGGCGCTCGTCCCGGCGCACCATCAGCTCGCCGAGGCGGGCCGTGGTCTTCCAGTGAACCTTGCGTAGGTCGTCACCGGATCGGTAGGGCCTGGTCGTCGACTCGTCGTCACCGGCGCGGGCGGAGGACCGGCGCACCTCGTTGTTGAGTGACGACAGGCCGACGGAGGGCACGAGGGGCATGCGCTCCAGGGCGGGGGCGACGGTGAGCTCGTCCCGGCCGCGGAAGCTGCGTTCCAGCTCGCACAGGCCGAACGGGTCGGTGAGCCGGATCGTCAGCGGGCCGACCTGATAACGCCCGCGCGCCTCCGCGCGCATCGAGTACGAGAGGTCGCGCGAGCCGCCCGGCTCGATCCGGTCCACCACGAAGCGGGCCCGGTGACCGAGATGCGGGGTCAGGTCCTCGACGAGCAGGACGGACGAACGCAGCCGGGAGACGTTGTCCAGCCGGATCCGGACCGCCACCGTTTCGCCGGCGGTCACCCGCGGCGGGTCCAGCCTGCGCGTGCAGGCGAGCCGGTAGCGGGTCCGCGCGACGAACCCGGCCGCCACCAGGGGAAGGGCGGCCAGCATGACGGCCACGGCGAGCAGGTCCTGCTCGCCGAGGAGCGCGGCGGCGGCCACGCACGCCCCACCCGCGGCCAGGAAGGCACAGCCGCGTACGGTCAGCCCACGTAGCGCGGCGAGATAGTCGTGCACGTGTCTCTATCGACCGCGCCGCGTCGGGCGCGGTGACGACTGCCGGGCGACCGGGAGCCGGGCGATCAGGTCGGTCACGATCCGCGCGGCGATGTCGTTCGTCGGCTCCCCGGAGAGCATGATCTCGGGGTGGAGCAGCAGCCGGTGCGAGAGGACCGCGCTGGCGAGGGCCTGGACGTCGTCCGGGAGCACGTACCCCCGCCGGTCGATGGCGGCGTGCGCGCGCGCCGTCCGGATGAGGTGCAGCGCCGCGCGGGGTGACGCCCCCAGGCTGATCTCCGGGTGCCGCCGGGTGGCGCCGACGAGCTCCACGATGTACTGCCGGACCTCGTCCGAGACGTGCACCGAGCGGACCGTCGCGGCCAGTTTGGCCACCTCTGCCGCGTTGGTGACCNGGGTGACACCGGCCAGTGGGTCGCTCTGCCCGTGGTTGTCGAGCATCGCGAGCTCCGCGGCGGGGGAGGGATAGCCCATCGAGACCCGGGCGGTGAACCGGTCGCGCTGTGCCTCCGGCAGAGCCCGGGTGCCGTCCATCTCGATCGGGTTCTGGGTGGCGATCACCATGAACGGGGACTCCAGGCGGTAGGTGACGCCGTCCACCGTCACCTGATGCTCCTCCATGCACTCCAGGAGCGCCGACTGTGCCTTCGGCTCCGCCCGGTTGATCTCGTCACCGACCACGATGTTCGCGAAGACCGGCCCGGGCCGGAACTCGAAGTCGCGGGTGCCCTGGTTGTAGACGCTCACTCCGGTGACGTCGCTGGGCAGGAGGTCCGGGGTGAACTGGATCCGGCGGACCCGGGCGTCGATCGAACGGGCGAGTGCCTTGGCGAGCATTGTCTTGCCGACGCCGGGCACATCCTCGATCAGCAGATGGCCTTCGGCGAAAAGAACGACCAGGGCTGTGCGGATCACATCGGACTTGCCGTCGATGACGGTTTCCGCCGAGCGCCGTACGCNGTCGGCGACCTCGGACAGGTGATCTATGCCGGCCGCGGGGTCATGCCAGCGCAGAACTCCCGGCTCCGTCACCACGGTGTCGGCCTCCCTCGGATCTCGTGTCCCGGCCGCCAGCGGCGTTACGNGGATGTTGTCCCCAGGCGTCCCAGTCGTTGCGCCGGGTCGCCACGGAGCTGCTCGGACCTGAACGCGGCGCGTCCCGCTCCCCNCTGAGTGTGACATCCGTTCGGGGGTGTCCGGGGGGACTGGTGGGTGATGGCCCCTGCCGGGACCGGGGGTGGGCGGGGGTCCAGTGCGCCGAGCTGTTGCTGCGTATGGGTTCGCGGTATTTGCCGGCTGCGCTCCGTGATCGATTCATCAACTTTTGGCCGCTTTATACCACCTTCGGATCGGCCGAATACGCGAGCACCCGTCCGGAGTGGGGGCGGTGGGGGGGAGCGGGGTGTCGTGGGGGTGTGAGGTGGGGGGGAGTGGAGTAGAGTGGCGCGCAGTGGGGGAGGGGAGCTTGCGGGTAGCCGTCGTCTGGTGAACCAGCCGTTGTCTGGTGGCCCTGGCGCGTCTCGGTCGGAGTGGGCGGGGAGGTGCCGGTGTTTCTCGGCAGCCACACCCCGCGGCTGGACGACAAAGGGCGGCTCACTCTGCCGGCGAAGTTCCGGGAAGAGCTGGAGGGGGGGCTCGTGATCACGAAGGGGCAGGAACGTTGTCTCTACGTGTTCCCTCTGGCGGAGTTCACCCGGATCAGCGACTCCCTCCGCACCGCGCCGGTAACGGCAAAGGCCCTTCGCGATTACAGCCGGGTGTTCTTCTCCTCGGCCGCGGACGACGTTCCTGNCCGACAGGGCCGGATCACCATCCCACCGCCACTACGCGCTTATGCCGGATTGTCCCGCGAGTGTGTGGTGAACGGAGCGAATACTCGGGTCGAGATCTGGGACTCCCAGCGCTGGGAGACCTATCTGGCGGACCAGGAGGAGACCTTCGCCGAGCTGTCGGAGGAGGTTCTGCCCGGAGTCGTCTGAGTTTTCGCAGGCACGATGTGACCATCCGGTCGTCTGTCGAGGTCTCCCCCCGCTCCCACCGGACGCCACTTCCCCGGCGTCCGGCGGACTGAGCGGGGCGGGACCTGGGCGTACGACTTTCGCCGGCCGTTCCCTTCCCGAGGACCACCCTGCGCGCCATGGACGGCGTTCCCGTCACCTGAACCGGCGCGCCCGTCCGGGGAGATTTTCCAGATCCGACAAACGGCCGAGAGGTTCGCAGTGGACGTCACGCACACGCCGGTGCTGACCGAGCGCGTCGTCGAGCTGCTCGCGCCCGCTCTCGGCCAGCCGGGTGCCGTTGTGGTGGACGCCACGGTCGGTCTGGGCGGCCATTCCCAGGCCCTGCTGGAGGCATTTCCGCGGGTGCGGCTGGTCGGTCTCGACCGGGACACTCGTGCGCTGGAACACAGCCGGCGCCGCCTGGCCGGCCTGGGTATGCGGGTGGACCTGGAACACGCGGTCTACGACCAGCTGCCGGATGTTCTCGCCGGGCTCGGCATTCCCGCCGTGAACGGGGTGCTGTTCGACCTCGGGGTCTCGTCCATGCAGCTGGACGTCGACGAGCGTGGGTTCGCCTACTCCCGGGACGCGCCGCTGGACATGCGGATGGATCAGGAACGCGGTCCCACCGCGGCCGACGTGCTCAACACCTATGACGTGGCGGCGCTCACCCGGGTGCTGCGCGACTACGGCGAAGAACGCTTCGCGCGGCGGATCGCACAGGCGGTGGTGGCCGCGCGTCGAGCGGGCCCGTTCACCACCTCCGCGCGCCTTGTCGAGCTGATCCNGGACGCCATTCCCGCGGCGGCCCGGCGCACCGGGGGGAACCCGGCGAAGCGCACCTTCCAGGCGCTGCGCATCGAGGTGAACACGGAGCTGGAAGTGTTGGAGCGGGCGATACCGGCCGCCTTCGACGCGCTGGCGGTGGGCGGTCGGCTGGTCGTCCTCTCCTACCACTCCCTGGAGGACCGGCNGGTCAAGCGGGCGCTGGGGCCGCGGTCGGTGCCGGCCGTCCCACCGGACCTGCCAGTGATCCCCCCGGAGGCGCGGCCGACCCTGCGGTGGCTGACCCGCGGCGCGGAGCCGGCGTCCGACCTGGAGATCGAACAGAACGCGCGCGCCGGCTCCGTCCGGTTGCGTGCGGCCGAGCGCGTCGCGGCCGAGCCGGGCCGCGTACCGAAACCGACCGGAGGTGTCCGATGACCGCTCCCGCGCAACCGCTGCCCCGCGGCGGTCGGGCCCGTCCCGGTCGTCGTGTCTCCGGCGCCGGGGAACCGGGGGCGGCTCGCCGCGGTGCCCCGGTCAGCCAGCCCGAATACGCATACGACGCCACCGCGTACGACAGGGCGGCCGAACAGGTCGGCGACGGGTACACCGATGCCGCGTACACCGATGCCGCGTACACCGAAGTCGCGTACACCGAAGTCGCGTATTCCGATGTCGTGTACGCCGAAGCGGAGTACACCGACACCGCCTACCCGGACACCGCCTACCCGGACACCGCCTACCCGGAGGCTGCCTACCCCCAGACCGAGTACGGCCCGGCCGAGTACACCGGCTCGGAGCGAGACCCGACCGGGCCGCGTACCCGGTCGGCTCGTACCCGGTCGGGTGATCCCATGCCTCGGGCCGCCGCGACTGCCCACGCCGCCTCCGCTCGGGCCCCCTCCACTCGGGCCGTGCCCGCGCCGGACCGGGTCCGCCCGGACGGTCCTGGCCGTGCTCCGTCACCCGCCACGGTCGGGGCGGGAACAGCCCGGGCCGGAACGGGGACGGCCCGGGCGGGCGCGACGCGGGCCGGGACAGCCCGTTCGGCCGGCGGGCGGCCTGGTTCGGCCGGCGGTCGGCAGCGTTCGGCCAGCGAGCGGCAGCGTTCGGCCAGCGAGCGGCAGAACTCGGCGCGCTCGAGCGCGGCCAGGTCCGGCACCGGCCGGCCGGGCGCGGCGCGGTCCACCACCGTCACCCGTCCGGGTACCGGGCGGCTGGCCACGTCGATGGCCGTCGGCGCGACCACCGCCTCGCTGCTGGACTCGCCACTGCGGCGACCTGACCGGGCCCAGCTGTCCGCCCTGCGGGTACCGGGGCGGTCGAACGCGCCGCGTGGTCCGTTTGTGGCTCTCCTGCTTGTCCTGATGGGGGCCGGGCTGCTGTCGCTGCTGCTGCTCAACACCGCGCTGATGGAGAACGCCTTTCACGCGGACAAGCTGAAGCGGGAGGCCACCGAGCTGGCCAGCCTGGAACAGGAACTGTCGCGCCAGCTCGACGAGCAGGCGGACCCGGGGCAACTCGCCGCCCTCGCCGATCAGCTCGGGATGGTTCGCGGTCCGATGCCAGATTTTCTGCCCGTGGACGCACCGCTTCCCCCGGGTGCGCGAGTGCTGGCCGCCGGTAACGGGACGCTGATGGTCGTGGTTCCTCCGGCCGCCGACGACCCCGCCGGCGCGGGAACCGACCAGGCCGCGGCCGGCGCCAGCCAGGCCCAGGGCGCGCCGCCAGCTCAGGGGGCGACCCCACCGCAGCAGCAGGGCACCGCTCTGACGGCTGGCTCGGAGTCGGCGGCCGCGCCCGGCCCTGGCGCCGGTACCCGTGCCACCGAAGCCGCCCGTGCCACCGAAACCGATGGAGAGGCGGTAACCGGTCCGTGAGCTCGACGGGCCGCGGGCCCTCGTCCGGCCGTGGACGTTCCCGGCTGCGCCTGGTCACCGATGCCCACGGGGGCCCGCGTTCCGACGGTGACGATCTGCTCGACCCGTCGGTGCGCAGGTTCTCCGGCCGTGACCCGGACCGCGGGTCCGATCGGACCGGCTCGTCCCGCCGCGAGACTTCCCGGACCACTCCGGCGCGCCGGCAGCCGGTCCGCCGTGAGCCACGCCCGGAGCCGGGCAGTGAGGACCTGCACGACGACGGCCGGGACGGCGAAGACGTCCACCGCGAACCGGCCGCGGCCCGCCGGCCGCGGCCCGTCGCCACCGGCCGCGAAAGGCGGACCTCCACCGCCCGGACGGGTGGTTCCCCCCGGACGGGTGGTTCCGCCCGGACGGGCGCGGGCCAGCGTGCCGAGGTCGACGGCAGGTCAACCCAACGGCGGCAGCCCCGCCGCGGATCGTCCGCCGGAGGCGGGTCCGCCCGCGGTGCGTCGACGCGCGGGTCAGCAGCCGGCCGGGGTGCCTCCGGCCGAGGCGCAGGCGGGCGTGCATCGTCAACGCGCGGTGGAGCGCCCCGCCCGTCCTCCGCGCGGATGCCGGCGGCAGACGAGCGGGACGAGCGGGACGGGTACATCTCCTCCACCGAACCGGCCGTCCGCCGATCGGGGTCGACTCGACGGCAACCTGGTCACCGCCCACGGCCGCGGCCCGGCGGGCCGGCCCGTGGCCGCCCGGTGCCCGGGCGGCGAGGACTGGGAGGAACGCCACCACGGCCGCCGAGGCCCTTCGCGCTCGCCAGTCCGCGCCGCCGGATCCGGGTGGCCATCGTCCTGATGATCGCCACGCTGGTGGTACTCGCCGGTCGGCTCGCGCAGTTGCAGGGCTTCGCCTCGTCGAACTACGCCGAGCAGGCACATGACCAGCTACGGCGCAAGTCCGTGCTGCCGGCCGACCGCGGGATGATCATCGACCGGCACGGCGACCGCCTGGCCAAGGACGTGGAGAACCGGGCGGTCTACGTAGACCCGCTGTTGATGGTGTCGGACGCCCAGGTCACCGCGGCGGCCCGCAGCCTCGCCCCGATCCTCGGCCGGTCCGAGAACGAGCTGCGGAAGCTCATGACGCCCAAGGATCCCCAGGTGCGCTTCGTGTACCTCGGCCGTGGCCTCGACAAGGCGGTCGGTGACGAGGTGGACAAGCTGGACCTGACCGGCATCGGGGTCCTGGAGGAACGGGGGCGGTGGTATCCGAAGCTGACGCTCGGCGCCAACTTCGTGGGCTTCACCACTCGGGACAGGGAGGACAACCTCAAGGGCAGCGGCGGGCTGGAATTCGCCTACGACAGCGTGCTGCGCGGCACGGACGGCCGCCGGCAGATCGAGGCCGACCCGTCCGGGCGGGAGATCCCTTCGGCGCAGAGCATGGAGAAGGAGCCGATCGACGGCTCCACGCTCCGCCTGACCATCGACAACGACGTGCAGTGGCAGGCGCAGATCGAGATCGCGGAGGCGGTGCGGGCGTCCGAGGCGGACGGCGGGACCATCGTGGTGATGAAGCCGAAGACGGGCGAGCTGCTGGCGATGGCCGACGCGCCCCAGTTCGACCCGAACAACATCACCGACCGTGATCAGGACGCGATCGGGAACCGCTCCACCGGCCAGGCCTTCGAGCCCGGCAGCGTGAACAAGGTCATCACGATGGCCGCGGCACTCGACCGGAACCTGATCGACGCCATGACGCCGATCACGGTCCCGTCGTCGATCGAGCGGGGCGGCGTGACGATCAACGACTCGGAGCCGCACGGGATCGAGCAGCTCACCGCGGCCGGTGTGCTGGCACGTTCCAGCAACATCGGCACCGTGCTCGTGGCGGAGAAGGTCGGGAACAGCACGCTGGAGGAGATGATGCGCGCGTTCGGGCTCGGCCAGGTCACCGAGCTCGACTTCCCCGGGGAGAGTGCGGGTATCCTGCCGCCGGCCTCGCAGTGGTCGGGCAGCCAGGCGGCGACCATCGCCTACGGCCAGGGCACGTCGGCGACGGCGGTGCAGATGGCCTCGGTGTACGCGACCGTGGCGAACGGTGGCATGCGGGTGGCGCCGCGCCTGGTGGACGCGATCATCCGGCCGGACGGGGTCGTCGAGGAGACCGCGCGCGCACCCGAGCGCCGGGTCATCTCGCCGGAGACGGCCACGACCCTCACCCGGATGCTCGAGGCCGTGGCGACCGACGAGGGCACCGCGCCCCTGGCCGAGGTCGCCGGGTACCGGGTGGCAGGCAAGACCGGCACCGCGAAGCGGTACGACGCGGTCAGCGGGCGCTACGACGGGTACATCTCGTCCTTCATCGGCTTCGCCCCGGCGGACGACCCCCAGGTCGTCGTGGAGGTCGTGCTCGACCACCCGCAGAAGGGCGGGTACTACGGCGGGCAGATCGCCGCGCCGGTCTTCGCCAAGGTGATGAGCTTCGCCCTCACTTCCCTGGGCGTGCCTCCGCCGGGGACGCAGCCGGAGCGGCTGATCCTCAGCCTGGACCCGTAGCACCGTGCCAGCCAGCGCCCGGTCCCGCCCCGGGTGTCCGGAAACGGTCAGGCCGGGTCGGTGGACCACCGGCGTCCACGACGCCCGTGCGGATCCTCCGAGCCGCCGCCCACTAAGGTCGTCTCCGTGACCACCCCGGCACTACGTCCGGCGGCGCCGTCAGCGCGGCAGCTCACCGCTCTGCCTGACGTCCTGCGCCCCGCTGACGTCACGTTCGATCCCGCCGCGCCGGCGCCCGCCGGCGTGCTGCTCACCGGCGTCACCCACGACTCCCGCGCGGTGCGGGCCGGCGACCTGTACGCGGCTCTGCCCGGTGCCAACGCGCACGGTGCGGACTTCGCCGTGGCCGCCGTGGAGGCAGGCGCCGTGGCGGTGCTCACCGACCCGGCGGGGGCGGCCCGGCTCGCCGGGCGGCTCTCGGTGCCGGTGCTCGCGACGGACGACCCTCGCCGCGACCTGGCCCCGACCGCCGCCTGGCTCTACGGCCACCCGTCGGACTCGCTGGTTCTGCTGGGCGTCACCGGGACGAACGGCAAGACCACCACGGCGTTCCTGCTGGAAGCGGGCCTGCGCGCCGCCGGCCACACCACCGGCCTGCTCGGGACGGTGCAGACCCGCGTCGCCGGTACCAGCGTCCCGTCGGTGCGGACCACACCGGAGTCGGGTGACCTGCAGGCCCTGCTCGCGGTGATGGTCGAGCGCGGGGCGACCGCCGCGGCCATGGAGGTCTCCAGCCACGCGCTGGCCCAGCACCGGGTCGACGCCCTGCGGTTCGCCGGCGCGGCGTTCACCAATCTCAGCCAGGACCATCTCGACTTCCATCCGACGATGGAGGACTACTTCGCGGCCAAGGCGGCTCTGTTCGAACCCGAACGCACCGGCGCCGCGGTGGTCTGCGTCGACGACGAGTGGGGCCGCCGGCTCGCGCGGCTGCGGCCGGACGCGCTCACCTACTCGACCACGGGCGGTGACGGCGACTGGTGGCCCCGGGACGTCGTCGCCGGACCGGCCGGGACGGTCTTCCGGGCGCTCGGCCCGGACGGCGCGAAGGCGGACGTCTCGGTCGCCCTGCCGGGCCGGTTCAACGTGGCGAACGCGCTGGGGGCGCTTGCCCTGCTGGCCGCGGTGGGCGTCCCGCTGGAGGCGGCCGCCGCGGGGATCTCCTCGCTGTCCGGGGTCCCGGGCCGGATGGAGCGGGTGGACGCGGGCCAGCCGTTCCTCGCCGTCGTCGACTTCGCGCACACGCCCGACGCGGTGGTCACCCTGCTGGAGGCGGTGCGCTCGCTGGTGCCGGGGCGGGTCATCGTCGTCCTCGGCTGCGGCGGCGACCGTGATCGCGCCAAGCGGCCGCTGATGGGTGCGGCCGCCGCCCGGCTCGCGGACCTCGCGGTCTTCACGAACGACAACCCGCGGTCGGAGGACCCCGCGCTGATCCTCGACCAGATCGTCACCGGCGCGCGCGGGGCCGCCGGCCCCGGGCGGTTCGTCGTCGAGCCCGACCGGGCGTCCGCCATCGCGACGGCGGTCGCCGCCGCCGGGCCCGCCGATGCCGTCGTCGTGGCCGGCAAGGGGCACGAGACCGGGCAGAACGTCGCCGGTGTGATCACGCCGTTCGACGACCGCGAGGTGTTGTGCGCGGCGTTGCGGGCGGCCCTGTGATCGCGTTGAGCCTGGCCGAGGTGGCGGCGGCGACCCGCGGCCGGCTGGCCGACTGCACGGGCACGGACCCGGCGGCCCTGGTCACCTCGGTGGTGATCGACTCCCGGCAGGCCGCCCCGGGAGCGCTGTTCGTGGCGCTGCCCGGGGAACGGGCCGACGGTCATGACTTCGCGGCCACGGCCGTCGGCGCCGGCGCGGTGGCCGTGCTGGCCGCCCGCCCGGTGGGCGTGCCCGCAGTGATCGTCACCGATCCCGCGGTGGGCCTGGCGGCACTGGCCGCGAGCGCCCGCGACCGCTGGGCGGCCACGGTCGTCGGCGTGACGGGCTCGGCGGGCAAGACCACCACGAAGGACCTGCTGGCGGACCTGCTCAGCGGGCTCGGGCCGACGGTCGCCGCGCACGGTTCGTTCAACAACGAGATCGGTCTCCCGCTGACCATGCTCCGCGCCGAGCCCGACACCCGTTTCGTGGTGCTGGAGATGGGCGCGCGCGGCATCGGGCACATCGCGGCGCTGTGCGCGTTGGCCCGCCCGCATGTCGGGCTGGTGCTCAACGTCGGCTCGGCGCATGTCGGCGAGTACGCGAACGGCCGGCGGGGCATCGCCACGGCCAAGGGCGAGCTGGCCGAGGCCGCCAGTGACCTGGTCGTGCTCAACGCGGACGATCCGTTGGTGGCGTCGATGGCGACGCGCGCGAAGGCGGAGGTGGTGACGTTCGGCTCCCGCGAGGCGGCGGCGGTGCGCGCCGAGGCGATCGAGGTGGACGGTACCGGGCGGGCCGCGTTCGACCTGCTGGCGGCCGGCGAGCGGCACCGGCTGCGGCTGGGGCTCGTCGGCGGCCACCAGGTCGCCAACGCACTGGGCGCGGCGGCGGTGGCGATCGGTCTCGGTCTCGCGCCGGCCGACGCCGCCGCGGCGCTGGAGCGGGCCCGCCCGCGCAGCCGCTGGCGCATGGAGGTCACCACCAGCCCGGGTGGTGTGGTGGTGCTCAACGACGCCTACAACGCGAACCCCGAGTCGATGCGGGCCGCGCTGGCGGCGTTGCTGGATATCCGGGGTGAAGGCCGGGCGTGGGCGGTGCTGGGGCCGATGGGCGAGCTCGGCGGGGAGGCCGAGGAGGCCCATCAGGCGCTCGGGCGGCTCGTCGCCGAGCTCGGTGTGCCGCGGCTGGTCGCGGTCGGTGACGGTGCCCGGGGGGTCCACGAGGCCGCCGGTGCGGCCACCGGCTGGGAAGGCGAGTCGATCTGGGTTCCCGGCGTGGACGAAGCTCTGACGTACCTGGCCGGGCGGGTCCGCCCGGGCGATGTGGTGTTGGTGAAGGCGAGCCGGTCGTTCGGGCTCGAAAGGGTGGCCGCGGGTCTGGCCGCGGGTGGTGGTGCCGGCCGGTCAGGCCGGCGGGACGGCGCCGTGGGCGCCGGGATCGAGGGGACCGAGTACAGGTGGAACACGGTCGGACACTCCGGCGAGCCCGACACGCGCGGGTGACGTTCGCGTGAGAGGCGTTCTCATCGCCGCGCTGGTCGCGCTGGTGATCTCGTTGCTCGGGACCCCGTCGGTGATCCGTTTCTTCCGGCGGCAGGGCTACGGCCAGGAGATCCGCGAAGACGGGCCGTCAAGCCACCTGACCAAGCGGGGCACGCCCACCATGGGCGGTACGGTCATCATCGTGGCCACCCTGGCCGGGTACTTCATCGCGCATCTGGCCACCGGGATCGGCTTCACCGCCTCGGGCCTGCTGGTCCTGATGGTGATGACCGGCCTGGGCCTGGTGGGCTTCCTGGACGACTACATCAAGATCCGCAAGCAGCGCAGCCTCGGGCTCACCGCCCGTACCAAGTTCGCCGGTCAGGCCGCGGTCGCGCTGGCCTTCGGGCTGCTGGCGGTGCGGTTCAAGAACGACGCCGGCCTGCTGCCCGGCTCGACCTACATCTCGGTGGTGCGGGACACCGGGTTCACCGTCGGGCTGATCGGCTTCCCGCTGCTGGCCTGGATCATCATCGCCGCCACCTCGAACGCGGTGAACCTCACCGACGGTCTCGACGGTCTCGCGGCCGGCACCTCGGCGATGGTCTTCGGCGCCTATGTGGTCATCTCCTTCTGGCAGTTCGGCAACCTCTGCGAGCCGGGAGCGCTCACCCAGGGCTGCTACTACGTGCGGGACCCACTGGACGTGGCGCTGGTGGCCGCCGCCGCGATGGGCGCCTGTTTCGGCTTCCTGTGGTGGAACGCCAGCCCGGCGAAGATCTTCATGGGAGACACCGGCTCACTGGCGCTCGGTGGCGCCTTCGCCAGCATCGCCATCGTCAGCCGCACCGAGCTGCTGCTGTTCGTCCTGGGTGGCCTGTTCGTCATCGAGACTCTTTCGGTGATGATCCAGGTCGCCTTCTTCAAGGCGACGAGGCGGCGGGTGTTCAACATGGCGCCCATTCACCATCACTTCGAACTCGCCGAATGGCCCGAAACGACGGTGATCATCCGGTTCTGGATTGTTTCCGGGCTCGCTGTCGCGTTCGGCCTGGGACTGTTCTATGCCGAGTTCCTTTCCCACGGGGGCGGTTGACGATGAGTACGTCCGGATCGCGACGGGACGCCGGCGGGGGCACGGCCTTCGGGGGAGGTGCCGGCACCGGCGGTGATCCGGAGGGGGCCGCGGCCGCGGGGATGTCCGGTGTGCCGGACGCGTCCGACCTGTCGGGACGGTCGGTCGTGGTGGTCGGGGTGGGCGTCTCCGGCGCCGCCGCCGCGCAGGCGCTGGCGGCCCGCGGGGCCCGGGTGCTCGCCCTCGACGCGGCGGACGGCCCCGGCCAGCGCGCGGCGGCCGCGCGGCTCCGCGAGGCCGGGATCGAGGTGCGGCTCGCCGGCCTGCCCGCGGAGGTGGCGGGCGCCTCCCTGATCGTGACGTCACCCGGGGTGCTGCCGGGCACGCCGCTGCTGCGGGCGGCCGCCGCCGCCGGGGTGCCGGTGTGGGGCGAGGTGGAGCTCGCCTGGCGGTGGCGCGGGCTGTCCCGGTGGCTCGCCGTCACCGGAACCAACGGGAAGACCACGACCACCGAGATGCTCGGCGCGATGCTGCTGGCCGGTGGCCGGCGGGCCACCACGGCCGGCAACATCGGCACCCCGATCGTGACGGCGGTCGAGACCCGGCCGCCCTATGACGCCCTCGCGGTCGAGCTGTCGAGCTTCCAGCTCCACTACACCTCGACCGTGGCCCCGCGCGCCGCCGCGATCCTCAACGTCGCCCCGGATCATCTGGACTGGCATGGAGGCGCGTCCGCCTACGCCCAGGCCAAGGCACGGATCTGGGCGCATCCGCAGACGGTCGCGGTCGGCAACGCGGACGATCCCGCGAGCCTGGACCTGCTGTCGCGGGCCCCGGGCCCCCGGGTGACCTTCGGCCTGGACCCGGATGGTGACCCCCGGCCGGATCTGACCGTGGTCGACGGCTACCTGGTGGACCGGGCGTTCTCCGGCGGCCGGCTGATCGCGGTGGCCGAACTCGGCGCGGCCGGGCGGTCACCCGGCCGCGGAGGTGTAGACGACGGAGGTGTCGGCCGCGGAAGTGCCGGCGGCGGTGGTGTCGGCGGTGGAGGTGTCGGCGGCGGTGGCGCGAGGGCCGGTGCCGCGGTGGTGGGGTGGGGCGCGGCGCCGATCGCGGCCGGGTCCACCCCGCCGGCGGTCGGTGCCGATCTCGGGCCGCACAACCTCGCCAACGCGCTGGCGGCCGCGGCCCTCGCCCGCGCGGACGGGGTGGACCCGGCCGCGATCGGAGCCGCGCTCGCGATGTTCCGGCCCGGGGCCCACCGCAACGTGCCGGTCGGCCACCTCGCCGGCGTCCGCTACGTGGATGACAGCAAGGCGACCAACCCGCACGCGGCGGCGGCCTCGCTGCGCGCGTACCCATCGGTGGTATGGATCGCCGGCGGCCTGAACAAGGGCCTGCATTTCGACGATCTCGTGGTCACGGCCCGCCGGACCCTGCGCGCGGTGGTCCTGATGGGCCGGTGCGCGGATGAGATCGCGGCGGCTCTGGCCCGACACGCCCCCGATGTCCCCGTGGAACGCGCCGCCGGGATGGACGATGCGGTGGAGGCCGCCATGAAGCTCGCGGCACCGGGCGACACGGTGCTGCTCGCCCCCGCGGCGGCCTCGATGGACATGTTCCGTGACTACGCGGAGCGCGGCGACCTGTTCGCCGCGGCCGTGCGGGCACGGGGAGGCTGACGGCACCGGCGAACCCGTTCCACCGGCGGGCCGGGGAGTGGGAGGGTGAGCGGTCGCATGACCGGGGCACGGACAGGCGGACCAGCGAGTGTCGCGGCCGGATCCAGGCGCGCGGGCAACGCCGCCGTGCCCGGTGTCTCCGGCGTGCCCGACGCATCCGGAGTGCCCGATCCGTCCGGCGCGGAGGCGGACGGGCAGGGCTGGGCCGACGACTCCCGGATCCCGCTGCTCGACCGCCCGATGGCGTCGTACTACCTGCTGCTCTCGTCCGCCGGGCTGCTGCTGCTGCTCGGGCTGGTGATGGTGCTCTCCGCGTCCAGCGTGCGGTCGTTCCAGGACTTCGGCTCGTCCTACGTGCTGTTCCTGCGGCAGGCGACCTGGGCTGGTATCGGCCTCCCGCTGCTGANGATCGCCAGCCGTCTTCCGGTGCGGGTGTTCCGCGCGGCGGCGTACCCGCTGCTCGGGGTGACGGTCCTGCTGCTGCTCGCCGTGCTCGTGCCCGGTATCGGGCATGTCGAGAACGGTGCCCGGCNGTGGATCCCGATCGGCCCGTACACCCTGCAGCCGAGCGAGTTCGCGAAGATCTCGCTGCTGCTGTGGTGCTCGGACGTGCTCGTCCGCAAGCGCAGGCTGCTGGTGGACTGGAAGCACCTGATCATCCCGGTGGTGCCCGGTTTCCTGTTCGTCGACCTGCTGCTGATGCTCGAACCGGACCTGGGCGGCTCGATCTGCGTCACCGTCGTGCCGCTGGCGGTGCTCTGGGTGATCGGCACCCCGCTGCGGATCTACGCGAGCCTGCTGGGTGGCATGGTGGCCGCGGCGACCGTGCTGGCGGTCAGCGCGCCCTACCGGCTGGAGCGGCTGATGTCGTTCCGCGATCCGTTCGCCGACCCGAACAACACGGGGTTCCAGGCCGTCCAGGGCATCTACGCGCTGTCCTCGGGCGGCTGGTGGGGTGAGGGTCTCGGGGCGTCCACCGAGAAGTGGCCGGACCTGCTGCCCGCGGTGCACACCGACTTCATCCTGGCGATCATCGGCGAGGAGCTGGGCCTGCTGGGCAGCCTGGTGACGGTGTCGCTGTTCGGGGTGATGGGCTATGCCGGCCTGCGCATCGCGCACCGCAGCGACGACCTGTTCGTCCGGCTCGCCGCGGCCGGCGTGACCGCGTGGCTGATCGCGCAGGCGGTGGTGAACATGGGCGCTGTCGTCGGCCTGCTGCCGATCACCGGGGTGACCCTCCCGCTGGTGTCGTTCGGCGGGTCGGCGCTGCTGCCGACGATGGGTGCGCTCGGCATGCTGCTGGCCTTCGCCCGCTGCGAGCCGGACGCCGCCCGCTACCTCGCCGAGCGTGCCGAGGCCCGCCGAGCCAGCCGGGCGAACCGGGTCTGGCTGCGCCGGCGCCGGGCGGCGGAGCCTGCCGAGATCGTGCATGAGGCCGGCTGACCCGTCGCCCGCGCCGTCGCCGGTGCCGCGCCGACGCTCCCGGCCCACCTTGTTGCGTGTGGCCGGCGCCGATGTGGAATCGTCAGAGCCGATGTTGCGAAGTGTGCTGCTCGCCGGCGGCGGAACTGCCGGCCACGTGGAACCGGCCCTTGCGGTGGCGGACGCGCTGCGCGCGGCCAACCCCAGGGTCCGGGTGACTCTGCTCGGCACCGAGACCGGGCTGGAGGCGAAGCTCGTCCCGGCCCGCGGGTACGAGCTGGCGACCGTCCCGAAGGTGCCCATGCCCAGGCGGCCGACACCAGCGCTGCTGAGCGTGCCGCGCCGCTTGCTGTCCGCGGTCAGTGCCGCGCGCGCGGCAGCGCGGGATGTCCGCGCGGACGTCGTCGTCGGCTTCGGCGGGTATGTGGCGGTGCCGGCCTATCTGGCGGCCCGCCGGCTGCGGCTGCCGATCGTGGTGCATGAGGCCAACCCGCTGCCGGGCCTGGCCAACCGGGTCGGCGCGCGGCTCACCCCGTTCGTCGCCACCTCCTACCCGAGCACCCCGCTGCGCAACGCCACCCTGACCGGTATCCCGCTGCGCGCGGAGATCCTCACCCTGGACCGTTCGGCACCGGCGGCCCGCGCCGCCCGGGCCCGTTACGGCCTCGACCCCCACCGCGCGACGCTGTTGGTGTTCGGCGGGTCGCAGGGGGCCCGCTCGCTCAACACGGCGATCGTCGGCGCCGCGCGCGCCCTGACCGCCGCGGGCGTCCAGGTACTGCACGCCACCGGGCCGAAGAACCACGACGAGGTCGCCGCCGCCCTGCCGCCGGGTCTGCCCGCGCCGTACCGGGTGGTTCCCTACCTGGACCACATCCCCTCCGCGTACGCGGCGGCCGACCTGGTCCTGTGCCGCTCCGGCGCGATGACGTGCGCCGAGCTCGCCGCGGTCGGCCTGCCCGCGGTGTACGTCCCGCTGCCGCACGGCAACGGCGAGCAGCGGCGCAACGCGCTGCCGACGGTGGAGGCCGGCGGCGGGCTGCTGGTGGACGACGCCGAGCTGAGCTCCGAGTGGATCACCGCCAACCTGCTCGGCGTGCTGACGTCGCCGGAGTGGCTGGCGAAGATGTCCGCGGCCTGCGCGGGCACCGGGCATCCGCAGGCCGCGCACGCGATCGTCGAAATGATCAGACAGGCCGAGGCGACCCGGCGGCACGCGGGCCCCAGGCACGCGGCCGGCTGAGGGCTGGCGGCATGACGGCACGAGATCTTCCCGAGGGCTGGCGGCGGGTGCATCTCGTCGGTATCGGCGGGGTGGCCATGAGCGGCCTCGCCCGGCTGCTGGTCGCCAGGGGTGCGCTGGTGTCCGGCAGCGACGCGGTCGAGTCCCGCCGGCTCGCCCCGCTGCGGGCACTGGGCATCCCGGTCACGGTGGGCCGAGACCCGGCCGGCGCGGACGTCGGCCAGCGGCTCGACGGGGTCGACCTGGTCGTCGTGGCGCCGGCGGTGCGGCCAGACGACCCGGAGCTCGCCGAGGCCCGGCGGCGCGAGCTGCGGGTCCTGACCCGCTCCGCGGCGCTCGCCGGGCTCATGCAGGGGCACCGGGGGGTGGCGGTCGCCGGATCCCACGGCAAGACGACCGTGGCGATGATGCTCACCGCGGCCCTGCAGGCCTGCGGCGAGGACCTCACCTTCGCGGTCGGCGGCGATCCGGGCGAGGCGGGCTCGCACACCCACGCGGGCAGCTCCGACCTGATGGTCGTCGAGGCCGACGAGGACGGCGGTGCCTTCTGGCAGCTCCAGCCGCACGGCGCGGTGCTCACCGGGGTCGCGGCCGAGCATCTCGACTGGTACCGGACGACGCCCGCGCTGCACGCATCGTTCGCGACCTTCCTGAGCCGGGTCGACCCCGACGGCTTCCTGGTCGCCTGCGTCGACGACGAGGCCGGCTGGGCGCTGGCCACGGCGGCCGCCCGCTCCCGCCCCACCCGGACTGGCCCGGGCGGGGGGTCCGGCGGCGGCCCGGGCGGGCGCTCGCCCTGGCTGACCGGCTACGGCTTCGGCCCGGCGGCGGATGTGCGGATCGTCGCGGCGGAGACCTCGCCCGCGGGTACCAGCGCACAGATCGTCGTCCGCGGGGTCCGGCTCGGCCGGCTGTCCCTGCGGGTGCCCGGCCGTCACCACCTGCTGGACGCCACGGCCGCGCTGGCCACCGGTCTCGCCCTCGGCGCCGCCGCCGACGGCCTGCTGACCGGCCTGGCCTCCTTCGCGGGGGTGCGCCGCCGGTTCGAGCCGGTGGGTTCGGCCGGCGGGGTCCGGGTGGTCGACGACTACGCCAACCACCCGGACCGCGTCGCCGCGGCGATCGCCACCGCGCGGGAACAGGCCGGTGGCGGCCGGGTCGTCGTCGCCTTCCAGCCGCATCTGTACAGCCGCACGGCGCTGCTCGCCGAACAGCTCGGCGCCGCGATTCGGTCCGCCGACGTGGTGGTCGTGATGGACGTCTACGGGGGCGCCGAGCCGCCGGAGCCGGGAGCCGGGGGAGCGCGGGTCGCGGCGGCGGCCCGTGGCGGGCACGCCCAGGTCGTCTACGAGCCGTCCTGGTCGGCGGTACCCGGTCTGCTGATGGACCGGGCCCGTCCGGGGGACCTCGTCCTCACCCTCGGCGCGGGCGACGTGACGCAGATCGGCCCCGAGCTGCTGCGCCTGCTGGCCCCCAGCCCAGCCGCTCGGGAGTAGTCCGGCGGCCACCCGGTCGGCTGTCCCGCGGTCCGGCTGCCATGTCGGTGCGTCGGGACGTCGGGACGTCGGAGTGTCGGCGCCCCTGACGTCGGGGAGTGCGGCGAGGGCCGGGCGCGGGCCGCTCAGCGCACCGGGACCAGCACCACGACGGGGATCTCGCGGGTGGTCTGGTCCTGATGGGTGCGCAGCCCCGGCATGCCCTCGACCAGCGCCGTGTACAGCCGTTCACGTTCCGCTCCGGTGGCGGTGGACGCCTGGGCGTCGAACCGCTCGGCGCCGAGCTCCACGGTGACCTTCGGCTGCGCCAGCAGGTTGCGGTACCACTGCGGGTGGGCGGCGGCGGCCATGTTCGAGGCGTAGACGACCAGCCGCTGATCCTCGTCCGTCACATAGCCGAGCGGCGTGGTGTGCGGCTGGCCGGTGCGCTCGCCGATGGTGGTGAGCAGCAGGAGCCGCGAGCCGGCCAGGGTCTTCTCCAGCTTGCCGCCCGTGGCCCGGTACTCGGTGATCACAGCCTGGTTGACCACCCTGAAGTCGAATCCACGACTGTGCGCGTCCCGCGTCTCGGTCATCCTCGGTCCTCACCCTCGCCGTTGGGGGCCGGTGGGCGGGTGCACGGGCCACTCACCGGCGAACGTCACGCGGCGCAGTCAACCATTCACGCAGGGGGCTGCTCTACAGGGTCACGAAGTCGGGCCGGTCGCGTCCTGGGTGTCTGTCCCGTTGTCACCGGAAAGGCGGGTTCCGGCGCCGTGGGCGATCTGGTCGACGAGGCGCGGGCCCACGGTGGTGATCGTGCCCGCCCCGAGGGTGAGGAGCAGCACTCCCCGAACCCCCCGGGCCGCGGCCGCGTCGAGGTCGGCGACGAGGCGGTCGGTCAGGTCCGGCCACCCCACGTACGCGGTGTCGGCCGGCTGGTCGATCTTCGCGGCCAGGTCGGCCGCGTGCAGGCCGAGGTCGTCGGTCTCGCGCGCCGCGTAGATGTCGGTCACGTAGACCCGGTCGGCATCGCCGAAGGCGGTCGCGAAGTCGTCGAGCAGCGCGGCGAGCCGGCTGAACGTGTGGGGCTGGCTGACGGCCCAGACCGGCCGCCCCGCCGCGCGGTCACGGGCCGCCCGCAGCGTGGCGCGGATCTCGGTGGGGTGGTGGGCGTAGTCGTCGACGATCTCGACGGTCGCGCCACCCGGCGTGGTCACCCGCCCGACGGTGTCGAAACGCCGGGCGGCCCCCGCGTAGGTGGCCAGGGCCGCGAGGGCGGTCCCGGGTGACACCCCCAGCTCCACCGCGGTGGCGAGCGCGGCGAGGGCGTTCAGGGCGACATGCGGGCCGGGGAGCGCCAGCGACAGCTCGCCGACAGGCTGACCGGCCCGCAGCACCGTCGACCGGGAGCCACCGCCGGGCCGGGGGGCGTAGTCGACCGCCCGCCAGGTCCGGCCCGCGGCGAAGCCGTAGTCGATCCGTCGTGCCGGGGCCGCCGCGGCGCCGGGCTGGCCGGGCCTGTCCTGGCCGGGCACGTCCCGGCCGGGAGTGTTCTGACCGGGCAGGTCCTGGCCGGGGACATCCGCGGTGGGCCGGCGCCGGTCGAGCCGGTCGAGCACGGCGCCGATGCCGGGATGGTCACCGCAGACCACGAGCCGGCCGCCCGGGCGGACCCGGGCCGCGAAGTCGGTGAAGACGGCCTGCACCGACGCCTCGTCCGGGAAGAGGTCCGGGTGCTCCCACTCGACGTTGGTGATCACGGCGATCTCCGGGTCCAGCCCGGCGAACGCGCCGCCGTACTCGTCGGCCTCCAGCACGAACACGTCGCCCGAGCCGGCGAGGGCGCTGCCCCCCAGCTGGGCCACCTCGGCGCCGATGACGGCGGTCGGGTCCAGCCCGGCGGCCCGCAGCACCAGGGTGAGCATGGCGGCCGTCGTGGTCTTGCCGTGGGAGCCGGCGACCGCGACCAGCCGGTAGGCGGCGGTCAGCTCCGGAAGCCAGTCGGAGCGCCGCCGGACGGGGATGCCCAGCGCGCGGGCGGCGAGGACCTCCGGGTGGTCGTCACGCAGCGCGCTCGACGCCACGACGACCTCGGCCCCGCGCAGCTCCGCGGCGAGCGCCGCGGCGTCGGCGGCAGGTCCGACCCGGACCGGCACTCCAAGCGCCCGCAGCATGGCGACCCGGGGCGAGTCCTCCTGGTCGCTGCCGGAGGCCTGGCCGCCGCCGGCCAGGTGGATCTGGGCCAGCGGTGAGAGGCCGGAGCCACCGATGCCGAGGAAGTGCACCCGTCGGGGCCGGCCGGTGCCCGCGAGGTGGTCGGCGCCCGCGGGTTGGCCGGTTCGGGCGGCCTGGTCGGCTCCGGTGGCTCGTTCGGGCCGCCCGGCCGCGGGCGCGCTCGGCGCCGGCCCGGTCGCCGGCGCGGCCGGAATGTCCGTCGGGAGATCCGTGGATTTCTGACCGGTCACGCCACGCAGTACACACCACCGGGCCGGTCCTCGGCGAAGGCGCCCGGGCGGGTGCGGGGCGGTGTGACGAAGGGGACGTGAATCCCATTCGTGTGACGCGCCGACAGCTTCCTTGACCACTGCCGAAGCCGTGCCTACTGTCCGATCCACAGTCGGAAGTTGACATAACTGTAACCGTCTAGCTGACGGTGAAGGTTGAGGCTGCTCGGCTGCTTCCCCGCTCCATTCGGTCTCCAAGGCCGCGGGCTCGGAGCCGGGGAGCCCCCTGCCTGCCCACCCGACGCCGCTGGAGGACCGACACCGAATGGCAGCCCCCCAGAACTATCTCGCGGTCATCAAGGTCGTCGGGATAGGCGGAGGCGGCGTGAACGCCGTCAACCGAATGATCGAAGTCGGGCTCAAGGGTGTCGAGTTCATCGCCATCAACACCGACGCCCAGGCGCTGTTGATGAGCGATGCCGACGTCAAGCTCGATGTCGGCCGTGAACTCACCCGTGGCCTGGGTGCCGGTGCCGACCCCGAGGTGGGTCGGCAGGCCGCCGAGGACCATCGCGAGGAGATCGAGGAGGTCCTCAAGGGGGCCGACATGGTCTTCGTCACGGCTGGCGAGGGCGGCGGCACCGGTACCGGTGGCGCGCCCGTGGTCGCCAACGTCGCCCGTTCGCTGGGCGCGCTGACGATCGGTGTGGTGACCCGGCCGTTCACCTTCGAGGGACGTCGCCGAGCCACCCAGGCGGACACGGGTATCGACACTCTGCGCAACGAGGTCGACACTCTTATCGTCATCCCGAACGACCGCCTGCTCGCGATGACCGACCGTGACATCAGCGTGCTGGACGCCTTCCGCAGCGCCGACCAGGTGCTGCTCTCGGGTGTCCAGGGCATCACCGACCTGATCACCACCCCCGGTCTGATCAACCTCGACTTCGCCGACGTAAAGACCGTCATGTCCCACGCGGGCAGCGCGCTCATGGGTATCGGGCGTGCGCGGGGAGACGACCGGGCGACCGTGGCGGCCGAGCAGGCCATCGCCTCGCCCCTGCTCGAGGCCAGCATGGACGGCGCCCAGGGCGTGCTGCTGAACATCTCCGGCGGGTCCGACCTCGGCCTGTTCGAGATCAATGCGGCGGCGGAGCTGGTGGCCGACGCGGCGCATCCCGAGGCCAACATCATCTTCGGTGCGGTGATCGACGACGCGCTGGGAGACGAGGTCCGGGTCACCGTGATCGCCGCGGGGTTCGACACCGTCCAGGACCGGCGCACCCGGACGCTGGCCACCCAGCGGCGTCCCGCCGGTCCGGGAGGCGCCGCGCCTGCCGGCGGGCCGCAGCAGCCGGCCGCCGGGCAGCCGAACCCGCCGCAGAACTCGGCGGCGGCCCCGGGGACCACGGTGCTGCCGCCCATCCCCAGCACGCCCGTCCCGCCGCGGCCGGCCCCGGCCCACTCGGCCTACCTGCCGCCGCCGAACCCGCTGGGCGGGTCGTCCGCCGGTCAGTACGTGCCGGAGCCGTTGCCCGAGGAACGGTCGGCCGTCCCGGCCGGCGCCGCCGGGCAGGCCAGTGCCGGCGGCGAGCAGCGGCCCGCCGGGGCTCCGCCCCGCCGGGACTACTCGGAGGCCGGTGCCGAGTCCGGCTTCGGCCGGCCGGCGGCTCCGGTCGGCGGGCCGGCGGCGGCGCCGTCGCACCCGGGCGCGGCACCGGGCGGGCAGCCCCGGCAGGGGTTCACGCACGGCGCTCCCCCCGCGGGGGGAGCCGGCGGGCAGGATGCCGCGGCCGCGGGGCAGCGTCCGGAGGCGGCCCGGTCGGGCCCGCGCCCGACCTACCCGCAGCGTCGACCGGTCCGGCCGATCGCCGAGGACGACGAGCTGGATGTCCCGGACTTCCTGAAGTAGCCGGCGATGCCCGTTCTGGTTACTTCGCGTGACGGGGGGGTGAGTGCTCCGCCCTACGCGGGGCTCAACCTGGGCGATCATGTCGGTGACGATCCGGGATCCGTCGCGGCGAACCGGAAGCTGCTGGTGTCGCGAATCGGACACCCGGTCCAGTTCATGCGGCAGGTGCATGGCGCGCGGGTGTGCGTGGTGCGTGAAGCGGGCCCGCCGCCCGAGGCCGACGCCCTGGTCACGGATGTGCCCGGCCTCGCGCTCGCCGTTCTGGTCGCCGACTGCGTGCCGGTGATGTTCGAGGCGCCGGGCGCCGTCGGCGTGGCCCACGCTGGCCGCCAGGGGATGGCGGCCGGCGTGCTGGCGGCCACGCTGGCGGCCCTCGACGAGTTCGGCGTCGATCGTGCCGCGCTCCGGGTCACGCTGGGACCGGCGATCTGCGGGCGGTGCTACGAGGTGCCGGCCGCGATGCGCGCCGAGGTCGACCGGCTCGTTCCCGGGAGCGCGGCGACGACCCGGGCGGGCGCCCCGTCGCTCGACCTGCGGGCCGGGCTGGTCGGGCAGCTGGCGGCCGCGGGGGTGGGCCCGGTGGTGGTGTCCGACTCTTGCAGCGCGGAATCCGCGGACCTTTACTCCTACCGCCGAGACGGCAGGACCGGGCGGTTCGCCGGTGTCGCCTGGCTGGAACCGTGCCGGTGACCGCGCTGGATCCGCGGCGGGCGGAGGGTCTGCGAGCGCGTCTGACCGTGGTCAGGGACAGGATCGCGGCCGCCGCGGGAGCGGCTGGGCGGGATCCGGGCGAGCTGACCCTCATCGCGGTGAGCAAGACCTGGCCGTTCGAGGACGTGGTCGCGCTGTGTTCTCTTGGTGTCCGACATTTTGCGGAGAACCGCGAGCAGGAGGCCGGGCCGAAGGTCGAGGCGGTGCGCCGGGCACTGGCCGCGGCCGGAGCGGGTGCGGCCGGAGCGGGGGCGGCCGAGGGACCGGCGACCGGGGTGTCGCCGGCGCGCGGCGCGGTCGGCGACGAGGTGGCTCCTCCGGGCGACGGGGTCCGCCGACCGGGCCCGTCGGGCCATACGCCGGTGGCATGGTTTCCGTCACGTGCCGACGGGCTGGCGACCCTCGGGTCGACCACCGGAACGAATGTGCCGGTCTGGCATTACGTCGGCCAGCTCCAGCGCAACAAGGCCCGTTCCGTGGCCGGGTGGGCGCACTGCGTGCAGTCGGTGGACAGAGCGCGACTGGTGGAAAGCCTTTCCCGGGTAGTCACGGAAAGTGGGTCGACTATCGCGGTTTGTATTCAGGTCAGCCTTGACCATGCGGGCGGGTCGGGCTCGCCGCGCGGGCCCCTGACCTGGAAATCCCTGCCCACCAGGGAAAACGGCGACCCCCCGGTGGCGGTGGGCGGGGCCCGCGGCGGAGTGCGGCCGGCGGAGGTCCTGGCCCTCGCGGAGCTTGTGGCGCGGGCCCCCGGCCTTGTTCTGGCCGGGGTGATGGCTGTCGCGCCCCGCGGGGAGCCGCCGCGGCCGGCATTCGCGCTGCTGCGGGAAGTATCCGAGCGACTCCGCTGCGAGTATCCGGCGGCGACGATGGTGAGTGCCGGGATGTCCGGTGATCTTGATGATGCGGTCGCTGAGGGCGCGACACACCTACGGATCGGCACCGCTTTGTTCGGTGAACGGCACGGTGTCCCTTAGAGTCGCNCCCATGGGGCTCGGTCGCAGGGCGATGGTCTACCTCGGGCTCGCCGAGGAGGACGAGGACTATCTCGACGACGACTACGACGACGGCGGTCATGACGCTGTCCGAGGTAGTGGTCGAGACGACCGGCGGACCACGCTCGATCCGGTTCCGATGGACCGGTCGGTCCGCCGGATCGATGCACGTGAGGAGTCGGTCGCCATGCCGCGACGTCCACCGGTGGAACATCTGCGACCGCCCGCGCCGACTCCGATGCGCCGTGTGGCGCCGGTCGAGGAGCCGCGGCCGTACCGGATCACGACGCTCCAGCCACGCAGCTACAATGAGGCACGTCAGATCGGTGAGGAGTTCCGTGACGGGACTCCCGTTATCATGAACCTCACCGAGATGGACGACGTCGACGCCAAGCGGCTGGTCGACTTCGCGGCGGGGCTGATCTTCGGGCTCCGTGGCGACATCGAGAAGGTGACCAACAAGGTCTTCCTGCTCTCGCCGCACAACGTCGAGGTCACGGAGACGGACAAGCGACGCATCCGTGAGGGTGGGTTCTACAACCAGTCATAATCAGTCCGGGATCGTCCGGTAAGGTCGCCGCAGGCTTCCCCACGTCACCCCAGGAGAGGGCACCATCAGCGCACTTGGCACTTTTCTCTTCTGGGCGCTGACGGTCTACCTGCTGCTCCTGATCGCGCGGTGGATCATCGAGCTGGTACGCGCCTTCAACAGATCCTTCCGGCCGACCGGCCCCCTGGTGCTGTTCTTCGAGATCGTGTACACGGCGACCGACCCTCCGTTGCGATTCGTGCGGCGGTTCATTCCGCCGTTGAGGGTGGGTAGCGTTGCCCTCGACCTTGGCTTCATGCTCCTCCTCATAGTGATCTTCATACTGCAGGGCTATGCGCAGAGGCTGTGACGAGGTCATGAGCACACCGCGAGCGCGGGCAGGGCAGACTGCCCGCAGACCGCCCTCTCTTCGGGGAGCGGCGATGCCGCACGAGGAGGCGACGTGGCGCTGACACCGCAGGACGTTCAGAACAAGGTCTTCAGCCCGACGAGATTTCGTACGGGCTACAACGAAGACGAGGTCGACACGTTCCTCGACGAGGTCGAGGCCGAGCTGACACGTCTGCTGGACGAGAGCAGCGACCTGCGCAGGCAGCTCGACGAAGCCCGTCGTTCCGGCGGTGGCGGTCCTGGTGTGCCGGCCCAGCTGCTGGAGGAGAACCAGCAGCTGCGTCGTCAGCTGGAGGAGACCCGCCGGCATCTGGGCCAGGTACAGGCACAGGCGGCGCAGGCAGCCCGTGAGCGCCCGGCTCCCATGGGGCCCGGCGGCGGGCCGACTGGTCCGGGGGCCCCGGGTGGTCCGCCGATGCCTGGTGGGCAGCCTGTCCCCGGCGGCCCGACGGCCGTGATGCCCGCGCTGGTCGGTGGCGGCGGTCAGGCCCGGCCCGGCCAGCAGACCGGCCCTGGCGTCGGGGGCCAGACCGAGGCGGACATCGAGCAGCGGGTCGCCCGGACGCTTGTGTTGGCGCAGCGCACCGCTGACGAGGCGCTGCGCGAGGCGCGGGCCGAGTCCGAGCGGGCGCGCCGCGAGGCCAGGGCGGACGCCGACCGCATCATCGGTGAGGCTCGGGCCCATGTGGCCGAGCAGCTTGGCGGGCTCGAGGACGACAAGCGTCGCCTGGAGAGCCAGGTCGAGCAGCTTCGGGCCTTCGAGCGGGAGTACCGCACCCGGCTGCGGGCCTACCTGGAGATGCAGCTGCGTGACCTTGACGGCATGCCGACCCAGCCGGCCGTGGGTCCCGGCGGGCCATCCCGTCCGGGGCTCAACCCGGGTACGTCGGCACCGACCCCGGTACCGGCCGCCAACGTCGGCATGCAGAACACGGGTCCGGGTCAGCCTTCCCAGCAGCACATGGCGGCCCAGGCGTTCCAGTCCGGTCCGCCGATGGGCGCCGCCACGATGGCCCGGGAGAGCAACGGGCACGGCGTTCGCCCGGACCTGGACCCCGGCCGGCGCGATGCCGCCGGCATGCAGGAGTTCTGAGGGCCGTTCCGCGGCTCCTGTCCGACGCTCGGCCGGCTGGCCGAGGCGTCGGGCCCGTTGGTGCTCTTTTCTTCCGTGCGTGGGCTGAGGGCGGTGCGGCATGGTGATGGTGAGTGGTGTCCTGATAGCGCTCGCCGCGGTGCTCGCGGTCATCGGGCTGTTCGCCGCCGCCACCTGGACCTACCTGTCACTGATCCTGGTCTGCGTCGCGGCGGCGCTGCTGCCGGTGGCGGCGGCCCGGCTGGTCGCCGCCCGGCGGATTGCCGGGTAGCCGGCCAGCCGGGTGGTCGGTCAGGCCAGACGGGTAGGCCGTCAGCCTGGATCGCGAGGTAGCACCGGGGCCCGCCGTGATCCGCCCGCCCGGGCGGACGGATCACGGCGGGCCCTCCGCTGTCAGCCGGCGGGTGTGGTGCCGACCCGGGTCAGCGCGAAGGTGAGCCCGAGCTCCTCGGAGGATCCCCGGTGCCAGCCCGCCGCGGGCGCCTCCCCGGTCGGGTCGGCCGGGGTCTCCTGGAACACCGGGGTCTCCTGGAACACCGTGGCCAGGATCTCGTCGGCGACGGTGGTCCCGTGCTCCCGCAGCGCCGCCGCCGTGTCCGCCCGGCCGGTGGACCAGCGCAGCTCGACCCGGTCGGTGATCTCCAGCCCGGCCGCGCGGCGGGCGTCCTGCAGGACCCGCACCACGTCACGGGCCAGGCCGGCCCGGGCGAGCGCGGGGGTGACGGTCAGGTCCAGCGCGACCGAGAGGCCGGACTCACTGGTGACCGACCAGCCTTCCCGGGGGGTCTCAGTGATGATCAGCTCATCGTCGGCGAGCTCGATGAGCTCCCCGTCCACAGTCACCGTCAGCCGGCCGTCGACCGGGGCGCCCGCGGTGGCGACCGCGGCCGCGACCGCCTTCGTGCGGCTGCCGAAGCGGCGGCCCAGGGCGCGGAAGTTCGGCTTGACACTGATGTCGACCAGGTCCGAGACCGCCGCCTCGACGGCGACGACGTTCAGCTCCTCGGCGATCTGGGCGCGCAGCTCGTCCGAGAGGTCCTCGAACGCGGACGAGCCGACGACCGCGCGCGGCAGCGGCTGGCGGGTCCGCACCCCGCTGGCGGCGCGGGCCGAGCGGCCGAGCTCGACGATGCGGCGCACCAGGTCCATCCGCTCGGCGAGGCCGGGTTCGACCAGCTCCGCCGGCAGCTGGGGCCACGAGCTGAGGTGGACCGAGTCCGGCGCGCCGGGCAGCACGCCGGCGAACAGCCGCGACCACAGCCAGTCGGTGAGGAACGGCGTGAACGGCGACATCACCCGGGTCAGGCCGTCCAGGCAGGTGTAGAGGGTGGCCAGCGCGTTCGGGTCACCGGACCAGAACCGGCGGCGGGAGCGGCGGACGTACCAGTTCGACAGGTCGTCGACGAACCGCGCGATCCGCCGGCCGGCCCGCAGGGAGTCGAAGTTCTCCAGCGCCTGGTCGACCTCGGCGATCGTGTCGGCAAGTTCCGACAGCGCCCAGCGGTCCAGCACCGGGCGCCGCGCGGGCAGGTCGGCACCGGCCGGAGCGGTGGCGTCGGCCGGGGCGCCGGTGCCGGTGTCGGTGCCGGTGTCGGGGAAGGCGGCCGCGTCGCCCGCTCCGTCCGCCGCGGTGGGGCGCCAGTTCGCCGCGCCCGCGTAGAGCGCGAAGAACGACGCCGTGTTCCAGTAGGTGAGCAGGATCTTGCGGACGATGTCCTCGATGGCCTCGTGGCCGACCCGGCGGTCCGACCAGGGAGATCCGCCGGCCAGCATCAGCCAGCGGACGGCGTCCGCGCCGTGCCGCTCGAACAGGTCGAACGGGTCGAGCACGTTGCCCAGATGCTTGCTCATCTTGCGGCCGTCCGCATCCAGCAGCAGGCCCAGGCACAGCACGGTCTCGTAGGACGACTGGTCGAACACCAGCGTGCCGATCGCCATCAGCGTGTAGAACCAGCCGCGGGTCTGGTCGATCGCCTCGCAGATGTACTGCGCCGGGTAGTGCCGGGTGAACTCCGCATCGTTGCGGTGCGGCGCGCCCCACTGGGCGAACGGCATCGCGCCGCTGTCGTACCAGACGTCGATGACCTCGGGTACCCGGCGGGCGGTCGCGCCGCAGGTCGGGCAGGGCAGGGTGACGTCGTCGACGAACGGGCGGTGCGGGTCGAGCGCGGAGTGGTCCTCCCCGGCGAGGGCGGACAGCTCGGCCAGCGAACCCACACAGGTCAGGTGGGACGGATCCGCCTCACAGCGCCAGATCGGCAGCGGGGTGCCCCAGTACCGGTTGCGCGACAGCGCCCAGTCGACGTTGTTGCGCAGCCACTCGCCGTAGCGGCCGGCGCGGATCCGCTCGGGATGCCAGTCCGTCCGCGCGTTCTCGGCGAGCAGCCGGTCGCGGATCGCCGTCGTGCGGATGTACCACGACGGCAGCGGGTAGTAGATCAACGGTGTGTGGCAGCGCCAGCAGTGCGGGTAGCTGTGGGTGTAGGTGGACGCCCGCCACATCAGCCCGCGCTCGGTGAGGTCGGCGGACAGCGGCGCGTCGGCGTCCTTGAAGAACAGCCCGCCGACCAACGGTACGTCGGGGAGGAAGCGGCCGTCCGGCCCGACCGGGTTGACCACGCCGAGGCCGTTGGCGCGGCACACCGCGAGGTCCTCGGCGCCGAAGGCCGGAGCCTGGTGGACCAGCCCGGTGCCGTCGGTCGTCGTGACGTACTCGGCCAGCACCACCGAGTGCGGACGGGCGGGAGCCGGCGTATCCGGCCCGGTGCCCGTGTCGGCGGCCGCCGCGGCGGCTACGACCTTCGCCGCGGCGTCCTCGAAACGCTCGAGCGCGACCAGCTCGAACGGCCGGGCGTAGCGGGTGCCGGCGAGTTCCGTGCCGGTGAGGCGCTCCAGGATCTCGGCGTCCTCGCCGACCGCCGCCGCCACCAGCGGCTCGGCGACCACGAGCAGCTCACCGCCGGCGGCCCGGGCGAGCACGTAGGTGACCTCCGGGTGCACGGCCACCGCCGTGTTGGAGACCAGCGTCCACGGAGTGGTCGTCCACACCAGCAGGTGCGCCCCGCGGGCGGCGAGGTCCCGCGGACCCTCCAGGATGGGGAAGCGGACGTACACCGACGGGTCGTCGGTGTCGACGTAGCCCTGGGAGACCTCGTGGTCCGACAGTGGCGTCTCGTCGCGCGGGCAGTACGGGGTGACCCGGAAGTCCTCGACGAGCAGGCCCTTGCCGAAGATCTGCTTGAGCGACCACCAGACGCTCTCGATGTACTCGGTGTCCATCGTGCGGTAGGCGGTGTCCAGGTCGACCCAGTAGCCCATCCGCTCGGTCATCGCGGAGAAGTCGGCGACGTGCCGCAGGACGGACTCGCGGCACTTCGCGTTGAACTCGGCGATGCCGTAGTCCTCGATGTCGCCCTTGCTGGTGAAGCCCAGCTCCTTCTCGACCGCGAGCTCGACCGGCAGGCCGTGGCAGTCCCAGCCGGCGCGCCGCGGTACGTGGTAGCCCTTCATCGTCCGGTAGCGCGGGAAGAGGTCCTTGAAGACCCGCGCCTCGACGTGATGGGCACCGGGCTTGCCGTTGGCGGTCGGCGGGCCCTCGTAGAACCTCCACAGCGGGCGGTCCGCGCTCGCCTGGAGCGACCGGTGGAAGACCTTGGAGTCCTTCCAGCGCTCCAGCGTCTCGCGTTCGAAGGCCGGCAGGTCGACCCGCGCGGGCAGGGGCCGGAACGCGGGCGCGCTCGCGGGCGTCTCGGGCGTGGGCACGTCGGGGGTAGCGGTCATGGTGTGCGGTCTCCGTCGGCGGGTGGGGCTCTCCGGCGGAGGGACGACACCCGAGGCCACCGCGCCGGCGGGGCCGGCGGTGATGGCGGGGTACCGCGGTACCACCCTCCTTGCACGCCCGGGCCGGGCTCGTCCTCGCGGACGGCGGCGGGCGGCCACTCTTGTCCTGTCGCGGCGGCCGGATCTACTGGGGGCTGGGCCCTGTTCTCCCGGCGGCTCGGGGGTGATCTTCGTGACGCGCTGGCCACCGGGCTCCCACCGCCCCCGGCTCGCTGCGGCTGCGCCCGCCACTACTCGTCCCGTCAACGCCTTTCCGCGTTCCCAGCGTAGCCGACGGCGCAGGTGGGTCGCCGACGGCGCACGCGCGTTGTACACCGCGTGGGCGGTGACGGGCCCGGGCGGTGCCGCCCGTGCCCTGTTCCGACAGCGGAACCGGCCCGGTGATCCCGGGCCGGTCGGCCGGTGATGAGCCCCCCGTACAGTGGTGACTGTGGTGGCCGAGCCAGGGACAACGGGGGGTGCCCGGACCCGGGGCGTTCTCAGGGGACGTGCCGGGGCCGGCGATGCCCGGGCAGGCGGGGGCGTGACCGGTGGGGAAGCGACCGGCACGGGGCCCGCTCCCGGCCGGCGGGTCGCGTCACGGCGCGCCGTCCTGATCGTCGCGCTGACCGCGCTCTGCCTGGTCGGGCTGGACGTGCTGACCAAGCTTCTCGCGGTGGCGGAGCTCTCCGGGCGCGCCCCGGTAACGATCATTCCCGGCGTGCTGGACCTGCGGCTGACCCGCAACTCGGGGGCCGCGTTCAGCCTCGCCGGCGGTGCCACGGTGATCCTCAGCCTGGTCGCGCTGGTGGTCGTCGCCGTCGTGGTCGTCACCGCCCGGCGGCTGGCCTCCGTCGGGTGGGCCTTCGTCTTCGGGGCGATGGTCGGCGGCGCGGTGGGGAACCTCATCGACCGGGTCTTCCGTGCTCCCGGGCCGCTGCGCGGCCACGTGGTCGACTTCATCCACATCCACCACTGGCCGATCTTCAACCTGGCGGACTCGGCGATCGTCTGTGGAGGCGTCCTGGCGGTCATCCTGTCGCTGCGGGGAATCGGCCTGGACGGCAGCCGGCTGCCGTCCGCCGAGCGTCCCGACGGCGGACAACCCGAGGCCGGCACCCGGCCGCGGGACGTCGAGGGTGCCACCGAGACCCCTGGGCCGGGTGGGGCATGACGACGGCGTACACCGACCGCCGGTCGCTGCCGGTGCCCGACGGTCTCGACGGCATCCGGCTGGACGCGGCCCTCGCCCGCATGTTCGGGCTTTCCCGCACCGCCGCCGCCACCCTCGTCGACGACGGGCAGGTGAGTGTCGACGGGCAGGTGCGCGGCCGGTCCGACCGGGTGACCGGGGGGGCCTGGCTCGAGGTCTCCCTCCCGGCGCCGCCGCGTCCCGCGGCGGTCGAGGCGACCCCGGTCGAGGGCCTCGGCATCCTGCACGATGACGACGACATCGTGGTGGTCGACAAGCCGGCGGGCGTCGCGGCGCATCCGGCCCCCGGCTTCACCGGGCCGACGGTGATCGGCGCGCTGGCCGCCGCCGGGTACCGGATCTCCACCTCGGGCGCGGCGGAGCGCCAGGGAGTGGTGCATCGGCTCGATGTCGGCACCACCGGCGCCATGGTCGTGGCCAAGAGCGAGCGGGCGTACACGCTGCTCAAACGGGCCTTCCGGGAACGTGAGGTGGAGAAGGTCTACCGGGCGGTCGTCCAGGGGCATCCGGACCCGCTGCGCGGCACGGTCGACGCGCCCATCGACCGACATCCCCGGCGCCCTGGCCTCTTCGCGGTGGNGGCGGACGGCAAGCCGAGCGTGACCCACTACGACACGGAGGAGGCGTTCCGCTCGGCCTCGCTGCTGTCCGTTCGGCTGGAGACCGNCCGTACCCACCAGATCAGGGTGCACATGTCGGCGCTGCGCCACCCGTGTGTCGGCGACCTCGCCTACGGCGCGGACCCGACGCTGTCGCGCCGGCTCGGGCTCGACCGGCAGTGGCTGCACGCGGCTCGGCTGGCCTTCGCGCATCCGGCGGACGGATCGTGGGCGGAGTTCGTGAGCCCTGATCCAGACGACCTGGCCGAGGCCCTGAAGCGGTTGCAAGACCAGACGTGACGGGGCCGGCGCCAGGGGCCGCCGGATCCGCTGGGGCCACTGGTTCCGCTGCGGCTTCCGGTTCCGCTGCGGCTCCCGGTTCCGCTGCGGCTTCCGGTTCCGCGGAGGCCCTCGAATCCGCCGCGGCTGCCGGTGCCACCGGGTCCGCCGAGGCTTCCGCGCCCGTCGCGCCTGGGCCACCCCCGGCGCGCGGCCTGGTCGCCGTACTGGAACGGGTGGATGACGCTGCTCTGCCGCCGGTCACCCGGGCGCTGGAGCGGGTGTGCGGGAACCTGGCCACGGCCGGTGCGCGGCTCCGGCTGGGAATTCTCCGGGCGCAGGGCGACGGTGCCGAGGGACCGGGCGTTGCCGACGGGGCTGGTGGTGCTCGCGACGCCGGTGGCGGCGGGCCCGTTCCGCCGGTGTTCCGCGGCTCGGCGACCGCGAGCCTGTTGGGGAGCGTCTTACGGCTGCTCGCCCTCGTCCTGGTGGTCCTGATCGTCGTCGGTGCCGTCAGCACGATGCTGCGTGGCACGGATCCCGGTGAGCATCTCCCCGCGGCCGGCTCGGGCGCCGGCTCCGCTCCCAGCGGCACCGCAGCCGGCCCCGTCGAGCCCACCGCGGTGGTCGGGCCGTTGGCCGGTGACTCGGCGGCGGAGTACCTGGCGATCGCGCGGTCGGAGCTGGAGTCGCTGGCCAGGGCGGCCCCGGCCACCGACCTGTACGCGGTGGTCAGCCTAGCCGGCTACCGCACCCCGACCGATCTGCGACAGATGTTCGCCGCCTACCGCCTGACCGAGGTTTTCTTCCGGGTACCTCCGGACGGGGCCGACACCTCCGCGACGGTCCGGGATCCCGTCGCGGACATCGAGGCCGCCTTCGACAGCGCGGCCGACACCGCGGAGACCCGCGTCCACGAGGCCACGGGCGCCGCCGACGCCGAGGCCGCGAACCGGGCGGCGGTCGCGCTGCGGGCGCGGTGCGCCTGCCTGTTCGCCGCCGTCGTGCGGGCCCCGGCCGCCCGCCTGCTCGAACTCACCCGGGAGGAACAGGTCCGAGTAGTGGACCCGGCCCCGCCCGGCCTGATGCCGCCGGCCGTGAGCTTCGTCCCGCTGGAGCCCGAGCGGACCTGACCGCACCTGGTCTGACCCAACCTGATCCAGCCTGATCCCGCCTGGCCGAAGGACCTGGTCCGGCCGGCCTTCCTGCCCGCTCCGCGGTGCCCACCCGGCACGTCGGAGCCAGGCACGACCAGGTAGCCGGCCCAACGCGTCCGGCGGGGTAAGCAGGGGGGCGTCTTCCGCCGGCCCGGTGCGACAGGGCAGGATTGCTCCAGATGCGTGCGGCGCCCGCCGGTGATGCTGACTCGTCCGGCGGTGCGTTGGAGGATGAATCTGACAACTAAGGAGGCTTCCGGGTGAGGTTGGCGAGAGGCACCCGTGAGGTCTTCGACGCGGAGAGTCTGCTCGAGGAGTACCTGGGGCCGCGCCGGCGGGGCCTGCGCTACGCCTATCCGTACTATGACGGTCTTGTCACCAACGGTGACCCCGATCTGCTGTGCACCGGTGACCTGCTGGCGCCCTGTCTGCTCGGTGTGAACATCGACCTCGACCGCATGCACACGCTGACCGCGCTGACGCCGCTGCTGCAGCGGGCGCTGGACCGGCTCCCGCCGGGCATCGAGCTGATCGAGGCGGACGAGGTCACCCTAGACCTGGTGGCGGCCCTCTACGACCCGCTGGACGACCCGGACGTCGCCGACCGTGACGTCAAGGGCTCGCTGATCGCCAAGGTGCTGCACCGCAAGCGGCCGGCGCTGGTGCCGCTGTTCGACTCGAAGGTCCGGATCTTCTACCAGCACGAGGAGTGTGTGCCGCCGTCGCCGCGGGACGGGCGCTCCTGGCGCCAGTACATGGAGCTGCTCGTCCGTGCCATGCAGCATGACCTGCGCGAGAACGCCGACGAGTTCCGCCGGCTCGCCGGTCTGGTCCCGCCGGGCGGCCCGCCGGTCACCCCGCTTCGGATCCTCGACATCGTCGTCTGGATGAGCAGCGCGGTCTGACAGGAACGAACCCGGGCCGCCGTCCGGGCGCGGCATGCGTGTGGGGTGGGTGGCAGGTGGGTGACGGTGTGGTGGTCGTTGTGGGTGTGACGTCGGCGGCACCGGCCCCCGGCCTCCGCCGGGCGCCGCGGCTGCGAGAATGACAGCCGTGCTGAGCTACGCCGTGCGTGGCCTCACCCGGCGGCACGGTGCCGGGGAGTGCGCCGTCCTCGCCAACGACCGGATCGATCTCGATGTTCGCCCGGCCGAGGTCTTTGGTGTGCTCGGTCCCAACGGGGCCGGCAAGACCACACTCGTGCGCCAGCTGATGGGGCTGATCCGTCCTGACACCGGCTCCATCACCATGTTCGGGCATGACGTCGTCAGCAGGCCGGGTGTCGCCTCCNGGATGGCGGCGTACCTGGGGCAGGACGACCTCGCTCTCGCGGAGCTGCCCGTCGGCCTGGCGGTGGAGACGACCGCCCGGCTGCGTGGCCTGTCCCGCGCGGCCGCGCGTCGGGAACGTGACCTGGTCGTGGAGGAGCTCTCACTGGGTGAGGTTGTGAGCCGCCCGCTCGGCCGGCTGTCGGGCGGTCAGCGTCGGCTGGCGTGCGTGGCGGCGACCCTGGTCGGCGACCGCCCGGTGCTCGTACTGGACGAACCGACCACCGGCCTGGATCCCGCCGCGCGCCGGTCGGTGTGGTCGGCACTCGAGCGTCGGCGCTCCGACCGGGGCACCACGGTCGTGCTGATCACGCACAACGTGCTGGAGGCGGAGACCGTGCTCGACCGGGTCGCCGTCCTGGAGGCGGGCCGGGTCATCGCCTGTGATTCGCCCGGCCGGCTGAAGGCATCGGTGTCCGACGATGTGCGGCTCGATCTCGTCTGGCGGCACGACCCGCCGCTCGACGACCCGACGGTCGCCCGGCTCGCGACGACGGCGCGGGTCACCGGTCGCCGCTGGACGACCCGGCTGGCGCAGGCCGAAGCCAGGGAGGCGCTCGGCCAGCTCACGTCCGGGCCCGCGTTCGCAGCCCTGGACGACTTCAGTCTGGCGACTCCGTCGTTGGAGGACGTGTATCTCACTCTCGGCGGTACCTGCCGCGACCTGGAGCGGACATGACCTTGGCCACGCCCCACCCCGCCGCTGGAGCGGACCCCGCCGGCCCGCCAGGCGCCGCGGCGCTCGGGGGGGTCCGCGTGGCGGCTGACCAGCAGGCTCCCAAGACCGACCGGGCGGCTCCCAGGACTGACCGCCAACCTCCCAGGGCTGAGCGCCCGTCGCCCCCGGCGGAAGACCCGTCGCCCCAGGCGGCGGACCCGTCCCCCCGGGAGGAGGTCTCCGACCCGGGTGGCGCGACACCCGTACCGCTGCCACTGGGGACGTCCTTCCCGGCGGCGCTGGCGGCCGTGTACCGGGGCCAGCTCGCCCGTGGCCGGGTGGCCCGGGTGCCGTTGCTGTTCGTCGCCGCCTTCCAGTCCCTGGGGATCATGATCCTGCTGCGGGGCATCGTGGAGGTCGGTGACGATTCGGCCGCGGCCTCGGTCGTCGCCGGCTCGACGGTGCTCGTCGTGGCCTTCGTGGCGCTCAACCTGCTGGCGCAGCGCTTCGGTGCGCTGCGTGCGGCCGGCGCGCTCGACTACTACCTCACCCTGCCGATCCCCGGCGCGGCGGTCGTGCTCGGCACCGCCGCGTCCTACGCGACGTTCGCGGTGCCCGGCACGGTCGTGACCGTGCTGGTCGGCTCGGTGCTGTACGGCCTGCCGATGACGAGCCTGTGGCTGCTGGTCCCGGTGACCGTGCTGGCCGGGGCGAGCCTGGCGGGCATCGGCGCGGCGATCNGGCTGCTCGCGCCCAAACCCGAGCTCGCGACGGTAGCGGGTCAGCTGGGCATGAGCGTGGTGCTGTTCCTGGGCGTCATCCCCCCGGAGAGGCTGCCGGGTGTCGGCCGGCTGGCGCGGGATCTGCTGCCGAGCAGCTATGCGGTGGACGCCCTCGCCGAGGCGTTCGCCCCATCGGTGGACTGGGTGGACGTGACGGCCGATCTCGGCGTCTGCGCCGCAGTCGCCGCGGTCGCGTTGTTGGTGGCGGCACACGCCCTGCGGCGGGTCACCAGGTCCTGACCAGGACGACCGACGCGGGCCGGGCGGCGGGCGGCGTGACCGCCGTTGCTGCGGGTACGGTCGACGCCTGGGCCCGGCGTCGAGGTGGGGTCGGCTCGCCCTGAATGTCGGGTCGGTGGACCGGTGTGGCAGGCGAGGAGACGGACGGGTCGTGGCAGAGTGGCCGGGCGATGCCCGGGACATCCCAGTGTGTACCGGCCCGCAGGCGGATGGGCGGGCCGAGCACGACTCCGTCGCGGGTGCCCCCTCGGCCCCGGCCGGGATCACGGCCGAGCACCCGGTTCCGGTTCCGGCTCCGGTCACTGGCCCGCCGCGTCATTTCGCCGCACCGCCGGCCGACCCTGATGGTGCTGTGCCCGCGGGCGGTGCTGTGCCCGCGGGGGGTGCGGTGCCCGCGGGGGGTGCGGTGTCTGTGGACGGCGGCATCGGGGCCAGGCTGACCGCGGGCGGCCTGTGCTGCCTGGCGATGATCGTGGTGGGCCCGCTGCTGGGCCTGCTGTGGGAGGCCTGCGCGCCCCGCCTCGACATCGACGCGGTGTTGTCCGGGGCGACGTCGGTGTTCGGGGTGCAGAGCACGGTCGACGCCTATTTCGCCATGATCTGCGCAGTCGCGGGCGTGGTGGGCGGTTTCGTCGCCTTCTGGCGGGCGGCCGATGCCGGCTGGCCCGTCCCGCTCGGCCTCGGCGCCGGGGGGACCGCGGGAGCGCTGCTGGCGGGCTGGGTCGGGCACCTGCGGCGCGCCGGCGAGGTCCGCGCCGCCCTCCCGCCCAACGCGACGGATCTGTTGCGTGACCTGGCGGAGTTCCACGTGCGGGCCACGGGCCTCTACCTCGTCCTGCCCGGAACCGCCCTGCTGGTGCTGACGCTGGCGTTGTGGGCGGGCGGGACGGCTCTCAGCTGGCCCTGGCGCCGGGGTGCTCCGTCCGATCGGACAGGCCTGTCACCCCGGCGCGAACCACCACCTTGATCCACGAGAAGTCGCCTAGTTGGAGCTCGGCGTGATGCGGTTCAGCTCGCTCGACCCCACGGTGGTGATGCGTTCGAGCAGCCCGAGCTCCCGTCGCAGCAGAGCCCGTTCGGCCCGGAGCCTGGTGGCGGCGTCCGGGGCGGCCAGCAGCTCCTGCCGCTCGGTGATGTCGTTCGCCACCGCCGCGGCGACGAGGAAGGAGAGCGCGATCGGGTCGGTCGGCAGGTCGGGCAGCCTGACCTCGACCGTGCCGCTGGCGGTGAGGCGTTCGGTGTACTCCCGCAGCAGCCGGGTCACCACCGCGGTGTTGACCGTGGCGGTGGCCTCATCGCCGGTGACGTCCTCCAGGAACTCGACCTCACCGACCAGATAGGGGCGGCTGGCGGCGTCGACCGAGGTCACCCGGAAGCGGGGGCCGCCCACGGTGACGACCGAGAACCGCCCGTCCGGCAGGGGTTCCACCCGGCGCACCAGTGCGGTGCAGCCGATCTCGTAGGTCTGCGGAACCGCCGGGCCCACCTCCCGCCCGCGCTGGATGGCCACCACGCCGAACCGCCGGGTCTCGGTCTCGGGAATTTCGAGCAGTTCGCGGACCAGGACCCGGTAGCGTTCCTCGAAGATCTGCAGTGGCATCAACAGACCTGGCAGCAGAACCGTTCCGAGCGGAAACAGGGGCAGGCGCTCACCCATCGTCTCCTTCACCCCCTTCGGCCGCGGCCAGGCCCGTGGCGCGGGACCCGTATGGTCCCACCCTGTCCTGTACCGGCCGCCGCGTCCATCCACCGCCGACGCGGCGGGCGTCACGCCGCAGACGCGGGGCGGCGACCCGCGAGAACAGGAGGACGTCCGTTGAGTGACCGAGGCCCGCGGGAGCCTGGGTGGGGCGTGCCCCGTGAGCTGCTGCTCATCCTGGGCGACGACGGCGACGGCGACGGCGACGACGGCGACGACACCGGGGTCGGCGGCGGCGCGGCGGCGTCGGCGGTTCTGGAGCGGGTCGCCGAATGGGGGCAGGTGACCGCACGGTTCCCACCGCGGCTCGCGCTCGTGCTGCTGCCCGCCGAGCGGGTCGCCGACGCCCGGGCGCTGCGCGGCGTCCGCGGGGTGTTCGCCGGCGACGTCCCGGAGGAGCTGGCGGGGACGCTGCGGGCCGCCGAGCGGCTGTTCGTGGACGGATGGCTCGCCCGGGCCCAGGCCAAGCCGCCCCGGGCCGGCGACGGCAGGTCGTGGGAGCCGCCGACCTGACCCGGGGCTCCCGTCAGAAGACCCCCGTCAGAAGACCCGTTGCGGAGCCGACCAGACGGCGGCGGCCCCGGAGCGGGTCAGCAGGTACAGGCGGTCGGCGACCCGGGCCAGCACCTCCAGGTTCCCGCTGTAGTTGCTCTGGATCAGGGAGACCGAGTCCACGTGGCCGAGCGACCCGCCGAACGGGCGGGGCGGGCTCCAGGACGGCTGGCCCTGGTTGTTGTCCCGGAAGAAGTGGATCAGTCCGGTGCCGGCGGCCGGCACCACCACCTCGAAGTTGCGGGCTCCCGGGTAGAGACTCTGGATCAGTACCGGGTTGCCCGAGACGCCTTCGGCGAAGACCCCGTTGGTGCGCCAGACAGCCGTGTGGTCACGGGTCAGGTGCACCAGCCGCGTGCCCACCAGCGCGACGGCCTCCAGCAGGCCCGCACCGCCGCCGAGGGTCCCGTGGACCAGGCTGACCGCATCCACCCGCCCGAGGTTCGCCGCGAACAGCTTCGGCGCGCTCCAGGGGTATCCGGGGACGTCGTGGTTGCGCCACATGTGCAGGATGCCGACATCCGCCGCGGGCGCCAGCAGCTCGAAGTTGCCCTTGCCGCCGAGGCGGCTCTGGACTATCGACGGAACGCCGCCGACGCCCTGCGTGAGCTGCACGGGGGGTCGCCACTGGAACGCGCCGGTGCTGTCCCGCCACATGAAGAACAGCCGCGGGCCGACGCGGACGACCACCTCCAGCGGTCCCGGGGTGGCGAGCGTGCTCTGCACCATCGTCACGGCGTCGATCCGGCCGAGTGCCTGCGCGGTCTGCCACGGGTCCCGCCAGGGCGCCCCGGTGGCGTCGTTGTCCCGCCAGACGTGGTTCAGCCCGGAGAAGGCGGAGGGCACGACGACGTCGAAGTTGCCGCGCACGCCGAGCCCGCGCGACTGGACGAGCACCGGGTTGCCGCCCACGCCGTGACCCCAGCCGAGATGGGAGGGGGTGTAGCGGCACAGGGCGAAGGTGTTGGCCCGCATCAGGCAGTCGGCCGGCGCCGGCGCGCAGGCGTCGCAGTTGCCGTTGGGCGTGCCGTACCGGCCCCAGCGCCCGCCGCAGTCACAGCCGGCACCCGCGTACTCGTCGGGTGCGCCGAAGATGTGGCCCGTCTCGTGGGCGAAGACCCGGTCGATGTTGTCGGGACCCCAGCCGTCGGCGTCGGCGGCGAGCACCAGCCGCGGACCGCCGACCGACGCGTAGGCGAAGTGGCGCAGCGGGTACTTGGTGACGAACGCGCAGTACGCCCACCGGGTTCCCAGGCGTTTGCGCAGCGCCTCCACATAGTCGTAGACCCCGTCGAAGTTCGGGGCGTAGCCGAGCCGGCGCATCGCCGGGTCGCGCCAGACGGACTCCAGATCGGCGGCCGTCGGGTTGGCGGGGGTCGGCAGCTGCACGATCTGGATGTCGTAGCTGAAGGTCAGCTCGGCGGCTGGGTTCTGGGTCGCGTACCAGGACAGGCCGTTCTGCACCTCGGCGACGATCTTCGTGCGCTCCGCGGCCGACATCCGCAGGGCGGGGGTCGGGCCCTCGACGAGGATCAGGCCGACCGCGACCGAGCCCTCCAGGTATCCGCTGAGTGCGCTGCTGGACGGCGAGCCGGCCTGCTGGGCGGGCACCGTACCGGTGCCGTCAGCCGTCGGCGCGCCCAGCAGCGAGCGAATCGGGATGGTGGCGGAGGCGCCCGCCCCGCGCGGCGGGGCGATGTCGGTGCACCGGTGGGCCATGTCCCACGGCGCGGCGTCCCGGGGGCGAGCCCGTTTGCGGCGGCGGTAGCCCTCGGTGGCGCGCAGCCGGAAGGCCTCCACCCCGAGTGACTCCGTCCGGCTCAGACCACCGGGGATGGCGAGGGTCGAGACGATCGTCCCGTCGGCCGGGGCGGGCAGTGCGCTGACGCCCCGCACTGTGGGCTCAACCGTGGTCTCCTGTGGCCGGCCGAGCACCCGTACCCGGCCATAGCGGTGCACGGTCCGCTCACCGTGCGGAGTGCCTGCCGCGGCCGCCGCGGCCGGCGCGGCCAGCCGGCGCACCCGGGCGCCCCACACCGGCATGTCGTCGGGGGACGGGTCGACGCCCTGGAGGTCGAGGGCGCCGCGGTCCGCTGCCGCCGTGGCGTCCGCGGAGCCGTCCGGGCCGCGGTCGGTCGCCAGTACCTGGTCCGGCAGGACGCGTTGGTTCCCCGCCTCGAGCCCGAGATCATCCAGGGTGATGAGGATCCGTTCGTCGGCCGGTACGTCCCCCGCCATGGGAAATCAGGTGTCCTTTCGTAGGGGATGCTTTGCGGAGTTGTATCGCGTTGCGCCGACGTTGTTGCCGGATTCCGCCTTATGGCCGGAATGGGGCGCGGCCCGCCGTCGGTCGGCGGCCAGCGCAGGCCACTGCCCGGAAGCGGCCGGGCCTCGCCGGTACCGCCACACCACGGGGGGCGGCTCCTGTGCGCGCGTCCGCCGCCCGCGTCCCGGCATCCGCGCGCCACGCGGGACGCCGGCCGTGCGCGCCGGCGCACGCCGCTCCAGGCAAGGTCCGGTGCGGCCGGCCACAGGCGTCCACCGACCACAGGCGTCCACCGAGCCGCCGGCCGGAGGAGGCCAGGTCAGGCCAGGCCGGTGGGCCGACCCGTGGCAGCCGGCTGAACAGACGGGGCGCGCCGATTGCCGGCAGCGCGGACGGGCCCGCGCGCCGCGGGTCGGTGCTGAGCCGGCGGTACCGGAGCCAGCGGTACCGGATCCGTCGGTGCTGAAGCCCGGCGGCGCGGCGGTCGGCGGTGCAGCGGGCTGGTGGCACAGGTGGCACAGGTGGCACAGCAGCTCGGCGGTACAGCGGGCCGGCAGCTCGCGCCGGGGCGCGGTGCGGGCCCGGTCGCCCTACTGCTGGAGGCGCTGGCCGGGGTTGAAGGCCGGCGGGGCCGGCGGGGGCGGGGTCCCCTGCTGCCACGAGTTGCCGACCGCGAGCCGGTCCGGTGCCGCCATGGCGTCGGCGACCTTGCCCATCAGCGCCTCCACCAGCCGCACGGCCTGCGGAGTCGCCAGGTTCAGGACGATCTCCGAATCCCCGGCGATCTGGAAACGCACCGATACGTCAGCCATGTTCCGAACCCCTTCTCGTCGGCGTGGTAACCCCGTTCGGACGTCCTACGCCAGAGGTGACGTTACGGGTCAGTCTGGTGCGAAGTGACGGCGCCTGGTCAGTTGGCGACCGGGTGGTCACCGATCAGACCCGTCCGGCCTGCATCCGGGTAAGGTCGCTGGGATGACCTCCGTTGGTGCGACGGTCCGTGACTGTGTCTCGGCGCTCGAATCCTGTTACCCGCCGGCGTGGGCGGAGCCGTGGGACGCGGTGGGGCTGTCGGTGGGGGATCCGGAGGCTCCGGTGCGCGAGGTTCTGTTCGCGGTGGATCCCACCCCCGCCGTCGCGGCCGAGGCCGCCGGCCGGGCCCAGCTCCTGGTGACACACCACCCGCTGTTCCTGCGCGGAGTGCACACCGTGGCCGAGACGACGACCGCGGGGCGAGTCGCCGCGACCCTGATCCGGGCCGGCGTGACGCTGTTCACAGTGCACACGAACGCCGACGTGGCCGAGCCGGGCGTCAGTGATGCCCTGGCCGCCTCGATCGGCCTGCGCGACGTCCAGCCGCTGGATCGGGCGGCCACCAGGGCCGAAGGCCGGGTGCGCACGCGCACCGGCGCCGGCACCGAGTGCCGCGGGCTCGGCCGGATCGGGCTGCTGCCCGCCCCCGAGCCGCTGGCGGTGTTCTGCCAGCGGGTCGCGCGGGCGCTGCCGGTGACCGCCGGCGGGGTGCGGGCGACCGGAACGCCGGGCATGCTGGTCCGCCGGGTCGCCGTGTGCGGCGGCGCCGGCGGGGAGCTCGCCGGCGCCGCCGCGGCGGCCGGCGCCGACGTTCTGGTGACCGCGGACGGCCGGCATCACCACACTCTCGACGCCGTCGCCGACCACGGGCTGGTCATCGTCGACGTGGCGCACTGGGCGAGCGAGTGGCCCTGGCTCGCCGGTGCCGCGGACCGGTTGCGCGCCGGGCTGGCGGCGCGGGGACGTACGGTGAACACCCTGGTTTCCACACTCGTGACGGATCCGTGGCGGCTGCACATGAGCGCCACGGGCACCGGGCCGGCCGTCGGGTCGGACAACGAGTCGGACAACGAGTTGAACATCGAGCCGGCGCAGGCCGACCAGTCGTCCATACCGCTCCACGCGCCCGCGGCGCGTTCCGAAGAAGGGTTCTAGGCGAGGAGTCCATGAAGGCCGACCCAGCAACGCAGCTCCGCCTCCTCGACCTCCAGGCGCTGGACACGGCGCTTGACCGGCTCACCGCGCGGCGCCGCGCCCTCCCGGAGCTCGCGGTCATCGCCGAGACGTCGGCGGCGCTGGAAAGCCTCGACGCGGACATGGTCCGGGTACGGACCGAGATCGCGGACATCGGGCGGGCCCAGCAGAAGCTGGAGAACGAGATCGAGCTGGTTCGCGGTCGTGCCGACCGCAACCGCGTCCGCGTCGAGTCCGGCCAGGTGACCAACTCCCGCGAGCTGGAGAACCTGCAGGCCGAGCTGGCGTCGCTGGCCCGCCGGCAGGGTGTGCTGGAGGACGAGGCGCTCGAGCGGATGGAAGCCGTCGAGGCGCTGCAGGAGAAGCTGACCGGCCTGGCCGCCGAGCACGAGCGGCTCGCGGCCGAGCTGGCGGACGCCGAGCGGCGCCGGGACGAGCAGTTCGGCGACATCGACACCGAAGCGACGAAGAAGCGCTCCGAGCGGGAGACGCTCGCGCCGGTCCTGCCCGCGCCGCTGGTCACCCTCTACGAGCGGATCCGCGGCTCCTCCGGCGGTGTCGGGGCGGCGGCCCTGGTGCGGCGGCGCTGCGAAGGGTGCCATCTGGAACTGTCCGGGGGTGACCTGCGCGCGGTCGCCGCCGCGCCCGCCGACGAGGTGGTCCGCTGCGAGGAGTGCCGCCGCATCCTGGTCAGGACGGCCGAATCCGGCCTCTAGGGGCGGCTTCCGTGACGCCTGCGCCCGTGACCGCCCGACCAGGCTCGACGGGTGGCAGACCGCGGCGGATCGTTTCCACTCGCCCACTGTCCACACCGCCGTACGGCCGGTAAAGTCTCCCCTCCCCCCGGTGGGGGCGGGAACCCCGCGGGAGCCGGACGAGCGAGGGGAGTGGCGGCATGAGCGCTCTGCGCAGGCTGGTCGTCGAGGCCGACGGAGGTTCCCGGGGCAACCCGGGCCCCGCCGGCTACGGAGCCCTGGTTCGGGACGCCGGCACCGGTGAGGTACTCGCGGAGCGGGCCGCCTCGATCGGGTCGGCCACCAACAACGTCGCCGAGTACGAGGGACTGCTCGCGGGCCTGCGCGCCGCCGCGGACGTCGACCCCGGTGCCGACGTCGAGGTCCGGATGGACTCGAAGCTCGTCGTCGAGCAGATGAGCGGGCGTTGGAAGATCAAGCACCCGTCGATGCGCCCGCTGGCCTCCGAGGCCTCCGGGCTGGCCGCGCGTTTCCCGAGCGTCCGGTTCGTCTGGGTACCGCGGGACCGCAACGGCGAGGCGGACCGGCTGGCGAACGAGGCGATGGACGCCGCCGCCGCCGGCCGGGTCTGGGCGCCCGCGGTTCCGCAGTCGCCGGATCCGGTGCCGCACCAGGCGCCGACGACCCACCGGCTGTCCGGCTGGATGGCCCCGCCCGCCCCGCCCACCGTCACGGTCCTCCTCCGGCACGGGCAGACGCCGATGTCGGTGGAGAAGCGGTTCAGCGGAAGCGTGGAGGCATCGCTCACCGACGTCGGGCTCCTGCAGGTCGCCGCCGCCGCGGACCGGCTGCGGGACGAGCCGTTCGACGCGGTCATCAGCTCGCCGCTCAAGCGGGCCCGGCAGACCGCGGACGCGCTCGGGCGCGACTACCTGATCGACGAGGACCTGCGGGAGACCGACTTCGGCGGCTGGGAGGGGCTCACCTTCGCCGAGGTGCGGGAGCGCTACCCGGACGAGCTGAACGCCTGGCTGGCGGATCCGGGGGTGCCGCCGCCCGGGGGTGAGAGCCTGCGCAGCACCGTCGCGCGGGTCGCCGCCGCGCGCGACCGGATCATGGCCCAGTACGCCGGCGGCCGGGTCCTCGTGGTCTCTCACGTGACCCCGATCAAGGGGCTCACCCAACTCGCGCTCGCGGCCGAGCCCACCGTCCTCTACCGGCTGCACCTCGACCTGGTGTCGATCACGACCGTCGACTGGTACTCGGACGGGCCCGCGGTGCTGCGCGGGTTCAACGACACCCACCACGTCGCGCACCTGGTCGTCGCGGGCGAGTAACCGCGACCGCGGGGCCGGCCGCCGGCTGCCGGAGCGGACACGTCCGCTCCGCGCCGGCCCGGGCAACCCGTGTCTGCCAGTGGCCCTGGAGGGTGACGGGCCGTCCCGGTGGCAGCAGGATCCGGGACATGCGCGGAGGCGGAGTGCGAGGACGGTCGACGTCGTCAGTCCCGAAGCGGTTGCCTTCCTCCGCTGTGCCACGCGGAGGACATGANGGATGGACGGAAGTACCCGGCGTCGGCTGCTGGCCGTCGGCACCCTGCTCCCGCTCGACCTGCTCGCCCTGGGCGGGCCGGGCGGCGGGGGTGGCGCGGGTGGCGGCGGCGTGAGCCCGTCCCCCGACCTGCTGGGGCATCTCGACGACCGGGTCACCCTGATCACCGCGGGCTACGAGCGGGCCCCGATCAGCGCGACCGCCGCGCAGGTGCGTCGCCACCTGCCCGTCGTGCGCTCGCTGCTGATGCGCGACTCCCTCCCGCAGGCCACCCGGACCCGGCTGCACCACGTGGTCGGGCGGCTGGGCGCGCTCAGGGCCACCACCCGCCACGACCTCGGGGACACGCCGGGCGCCACCGCCGCGTTCGGCGAGGCGTACGAGCACGCCGCGCTGGCCGACGACACGACGCTGCAGTGCTGGATCCGGCTGTGGCAGTCGTCCCTGGCACGCAAGGCCGGCCGGCCGGCCGACGCGGCCGCCCTCGCCGCCGCGGGCGCGGCGCTGGTCGAGCGCGGCTCACCGGCCGCGGCGCGCGCGGCCGCGATCGAAGCCCGGGCGCACGGCGCGCTCGGCGACCGGGCGGCGGTGCACGGGGCCGTCGGGCGGGCCTGGAACATCGCGGGCTCGCTGAGCGCCGACCAGCACGGCCGGCCCGGCTTCTCGATCGACACGCTGCACGTGCTGACCCTCTCCGAGCTGTCGGCAGCCGCCTACGTCGAACTCGGGATGCCGGGTGCGGCGAGCGTCTACACCGACGCCGCCATCCACCATCTGGACACGGCCGGCGCGACCGGCCTGCGTTCGATGGCCAGGATCGCCGCGGCCACCGCCGCCGCCAAGCGACGCGACCTCGACCAGGCGGTCGAACTCGTCGGCGAGGCCCTCACGATCTCCCACGACCGGCCCAGCTCCGTCATCGCCCGGCGGTCGCGGCGTTTCGTCAGCGAGGCCCGCGGCTACGTCGGCTGGCACGCGTCGCTGGACAACCTCGACGAGCGCGTTCGAGCCTGGCCCGCACACACGTCCTGAGCGGCCGGCTCCCGTCCTGACCGGTTCCGGTGGCGGCCTCGCGGGCGGCGCGGAACCGGGTGCCCGGGTCTCGCCGAAGCCGGGCCTTGACGGTCCGATCTCGGTGGAAGTCCTGGTGGGGCGGACGAGTTGGCCTGTACGCCGGGTTCTGTACCGGGTCGCCTCGCGGCTTGCCGGTGACGGTCATCCATCTAGGACCGCCGTTGCCGGCGGCCTCCAGCGGCCTACCCGCAGGCTCGGGCGGGCAGCCCTCGAACGCCTGCGCAGCCCGCGACCGTTTCCGGCCGGGCCTTTTGGCCTTGCTCCAGGTGGGGTTTACCGAGCCGCCCGGGTCACCCCGGGCGCTGGTGCGCTCTTACCGCACCGTTTCACCCTTACCGGCGCTGTGCGGTGCCGGCGGTCTGTTTTCTGTGGCACTGTCCCGCGGGTCACCCCGGGTGGGCGTTACCCACCACCCCGCCCTGTGGAGCCCGGACGTTCCTCGGCGGCCCCGGGGCCTGCGCCCCGATGCCGACGCGACCGTCCGGCCAACTCGTCCGCGCGGCTCAGCATATGGCACCAGCCGTCCTAGACTGCGTACACGGGTGTCCGTACCCGGCACATACCAGTGCCTGGCACCTCACGACCTGGTGACATCACCACCTGGCACATCACCACCTGGCACATCACCATCTGGAACATCAGTACCTGGCACATCAGACTCCGGCCGGCGGTGGCCGACCGGGGCGGACTACCGCAGGGGGCGTGCGATGACGGCACCACAGCAGCCGGGCGGCGGCCTGGAGAAGCCTGGCCCGGTGGCGGGTGGGGGAGCCCCGCCGGCCGTCACCGCGCCGTATCCGCCCACGGGGGCGGTTCCCGCCGCCCCGGCCCAACCGCGGCCCGGCACGCCCGGCCCCGCGGCGCCGGCACCCGGCCCGGCTGGATCGCCCGGTGCCGGCCCCGCGGGGGCGGCGGGTGCGAAGCCCGCGCGGCGGGGGGTCGCCTACTCGACCTACGCGATCACGGTGCTGGTCCTGCTCATCGCCATCGCGGTCATCGTGTTCGTGGTCAAGAACGATCAGCGGGTGAGCATCTGGGCGTTCGGTTCGACGCAGGTGATGTCCGTCGCCGGCGCGCTGGCCGCGGCCGCCGCGGCGGGTCTGGTCGTCGGGCTGCTCATCGGACTCCTCCCGCAGATCAGGCTGCGCCGCCAGCTGCGTCAGCTGCGCCGGGACAGCCGTGCGGGCCGGGACGACCGCGTGAGCTGACCGCGGTTCCGCGGAATCCGCACGGAAAGCGCATTGTGCGATCGGTATCCGGTCGGTCATCCTCGGCGAGGCGAGTGGGCGCGGTGCGCCCGCCGAGGCGTGGCCGTGATCTGTTGCCGTGGTCTGTCGCTCCGGCGTGTTTCAGTGCCCGCGGCGCACCCAGTCCTCGTAGTCGACGGCTTCCTCGCCGATCGTTGTGTCATCACCGTGGCCGGTGTGCACGGCGGTCTCCGCCGGCAGGGTGAGCAGTTTTCCGCGGATCGAGGCGAGAATTGTCGGGAAGTCGGAAAATGACCGGCCGGTGGCTCCCGGGCCGCCCCGGAACAACGTGTCGCCGCTGAAGAGCACCGGGTCGCCGTTGATGGCTCCGAAGAGGCAGACACCGCCGGGGGAGTGACCGGGGGTGTGGAGCACGCGCAGCGCGCCGCCGGCGATCGGGATGCTCTGGCCGTCACGCAGCGCCGAGTCCGGTGAGCGCTCCGGGTAAACCTGTCGCCACAGGGCGAGGTCGTCGGGGTGCAGCGCGATGGGCGCGCGGACCCGGTCCGCCAGCTCCGCCGCGGCGTTGATGTGGTCGTTGTGGCCGTGGGTGGCGACGATCAGTGAGACCTTCCGCCCGTCGACGGCGGCTTCGATCACGGAGGGATCGTGCGCGGCGTCGATGACGAGGACCGTGCGCTCGTCGCCGACGAGCCACACGTTGTTGTCCACCGTGAACGACTGCCCGTCGAGGGTGAAATCGCCACGGGTGATGACCCGGTCGATCCGTTGGCGACCGCTGACCGTCACGCGGAACTCCTCTCCGTGTCGGCCCCAGTCCCGGAACCAGCCGACCCCGACAGACCGTACCCGTCCGATCCGGCGGCGCGTCGCCGTGCCGGCCGGTCTCACCCGTCCGGCTTCACCGGAACGGCGGGGCGGGGCGCCGTGGCGGCGCCGGATCGGACGTGCCGCGGGCCGCGGGCCTGGCGGCTGGTCGCGGGCCCGCGGCTGCCCGGCTGCGATCGCTCAGATCAGGACGACGCTACGCAGCACCTCACCGCGGTGCATCCGCTCGAACGCGGCCTCGACGTCGCCGATGCCGACCGTCTCGGTGATGAAGGCGGAGAGGTCGAGCCGGCCCTGTCGGTGCAGGTCGACGATGATCGGGAAGTCCCGGGTCGGCAGGGCGTCGCCGTACCACGACGAGGCGAGTGAACCGCCGCGGCTGAAGATCTCGACCAGCGGCAGCTCGATGGTCATCGAGGGGTCGGGCACGCCGACGAGCACGAGCCGGCCGGCGAGGTCGCGGGAGAAGAACGCCTGCCGGTAGGTCTCGGGCCGGCCGACGGCCTCGATCACGACGTCCGCGCCGTTCCCGTCGGTCAGCGCCCGCACCGCCTCGACGGGATCCTGGGTGGTGGAGTTCACCACGTCGGTGGCGCCGAACTTCCTGGCCCACTCCAGCTTGCGGTCGCTCACGTCGACGGCGATGATCCGGCGGGCGCCCGCCACGGACGCGCCGGCGATGGCGGCGTCGCCGACGCCACCGCAGCCGAACACCGCCACGGTCTCGCCGCGGCCGACCCGCCCGGTGTTCACCGCGGCACCGAAGCCGGCCATCACACCACAGCCGATCAGGCCCGCGGCCTGCGGCGGCACCGCCGGGTCGACTTTCACGCACTGCCCGGCCGCGACCAGCGTCAGGGGCGCGAAGGCGCCGATGCCCAGGGCGGGGGAGAGCGGGGTGCCGTCCTGCAGGGTCATCGGGTTGACGGCGTTGCGGGAGTCGAAGCAGTACCAGGGCGCTCCGCGCAGGCAGGAGCGGCATGTCCCGCACGGCGCCCGCCAGGCGAGGACGACGTAGTCACCGGGAGCGACCGAGGTCACGCCCTCGCCCACCGCCTCCACGGTTCCCGCGGCCTCGTGCCCGAGCAGGAACGGGTAGTCGTCGTTGATGGCCCCTTCGCGGTAGTGGAGGTCGGTGTGGCACACGCCGCAGGCCTGGACCCGCACCCGGGCCTCGCCCGGGCCCGGAGCCGGCACGACGATCCTCGTCAGGGCAACCGGCGCGCCCTTCTCCACGGCGACGACCGCCTCGACGGTCACTGCCTGTGGGCCTTCGGTCATGGCACTCCCTTTCGCGTTCGCCGGTCCTGCCGGTGATTTCCGCCACCCGCCGAACGGTGTCCGGTGCGGCGGCGGTTCGGCGGCCGCTGTTCGGGGGCGGAACAGTCGTGGGAACGGCCGGTGTGCCGGCCGTCGGGATCCAGCCAACACCTGACTGTCACCCGGCCGCAATGTCGTCCGGGTAGGGGCCGCTCGGCCGGCCGGAGGTCTTCGAGTCACCTTGTTCCGCTCCGGCCGAAGCCTGCTCACCCGCCGGGTAACCAACGGTGTGAAGAGCTGCCGATATCCGTGAAACGCGCCGGGTGGGCACCGAAGTTCGAGTCGCACATGGGGCCTGGAACGCGACACGCCGTCTGGCGGGCCCCGAGGCGGCCGATACCGGGTCAGGGTCGGTACGCTCCTACCGGTCCGTTTCTGCTCGTCACAGGAGGAGATCTCCGCCGAAGGCGCAGTAACAGCCGACACACAGCGACCCCTGAAGCAGTAACCCGAGCAGTAACCCCGAACCCGTAACGTCAGGACGAGTAACAGCCGACGCGGACGTATCCGAAGCCCTGTGGCGGCGCCCGGCAGTGGCGCCGAGACGGGGGTATTGGCGCAGGGACTGTCCGAGCAGTCGTGAGGAGCAGGTACTTCGTGGTCCGTTCCGACTCCGCGGTCACCGGTCCGCCGGGCCGCCGCTACTACGGCGAGGTGACGGTCGGCGAGCCTCGCCTGTCCGAGGACGGCCGGCTGGAAGTCGGCGACACCGACGAGGGCGTCGGAAAACCGGGTCCCACCGGGCGTCCCATGCCCGCGTTCCCGGTTCCGGCTGCCCTGACCTCGCATGGGCCCGCCTGGGTCGTCGCCATGTGCAACCAGAAGGGCGGCGTGGGCAAGACCACCAGCACGATCAATCTCGGTGCCGCGCTCGCGGAGTACGGCCGGCGGGTTCTGCTAGTGGATTTCGACCCGCAGGGCGCGCTCTCCGTGGGCCTGGGGATCAACCCCATGCAGTTCGAGATGACCGTGCACGACCTCCTGCTCGGTGGCGATGCCGACATCGTGGACGTCATCGTGGAGACGCAGGTCGAGAACCTCGACCTGCTGCCCAGCAACATCGACCTCTCGGCCGCCGAGGTGCTGCTGGTCACCGAGGTGGGCCGTGAGCACAGCCTGGCGCGCACCCTCGCCCCCGTCATGGACGTCTACGACGTCATCCTGATCGACTGTCAGCCGTCGCTCGGCCTGCTCACGGTGAACGCGCTCACCGCGGCCGACGCCGTCATCGTCCCGCTGGAGTGCGAGTACTTCGCCCTGCGCGGGGNGGCNCTGCTGCTGCAGACCATCGACAAGGTGCGGGAGNGGCTCAACTCGCGCCTCGAGCTGGCCGGAATCCTGGCGACGATGTACGACGCGAGGACGCTGCACGCCCGTGAGGTACTCGCCCGTGTCGTGGAGCGTTTTCCCGACGAGGTCTTCCACACGGTGATCAACCGTACGGTCCGGTTCCCGGAGACCACCGTCGCCGGTGAGCCGATCACCACTTATGCCCCCACATCGGTCGGCGCGGCCGGATACCGTCGACTTGCCCGTGAGCTGATGGCCCGCTACGCGACGCCGCCGGTGGTCGGGTGACCCGGCCGCCCCGCGGGGCCGGCCGCGGCGCTCGGCGAGCCGGCCGCCCGCAACCGGGGCGGTCGGCGCGTGCGGTGCCGCGGGCGGCCCGGCTGGTGAACGGCGCGAGCGAAGGGGGACGGGGCCCGATCGGGGCTCTGGTCTAGGGACGACCGATCGGGGACGGAAGAAAACGCCGTGCTGTTCTACCTTGCCGAGCCAGCCGCGCTGCTCGGGATTCTGCTCGCCTTCGTCAGCGGCGTCGTCGTGCATGACGCCGCGCAGATCCTCGCCGCCCGCCTCGCCCGGGACCCGATGCCCCGGCGGTCCGGTCGGTTGACGGCAAGCCTGGGCGCCCAGCGGATCAGCCCGTTCAGCTGGGTCGGTGTCCTGCTGGGCGGAGCCGGCTGGGCCGAGCCGATCGCCATGAACGACGTGTGGCGCCGCCGCCGCTTCCACGTCACGGCCGCGCTGCTCGCCGGCCCGCTGGCCTACGCGCTGCTGGCGCTCGCCTCGCTGGGGGGTCTGCGGGCGCTCACCGGCCGGGTGCTGGTCGACGGCAGCGGCCGGGTGCCCGAGGTCATCGGCGGCACCTTCGCCATCGAGCTGCTGATGTCGATGGCCATCACCTTCTCCGCGCTCTGCGTGCTCAGCCTGGTTCCGGTCCCGCCGTCGGACGGCGGGCGCATCCTGTTCCTGCTCGGCCCGCAGTCCGAGGGCTGGCGGCGAACGCACCACCGGCTCACCGACGGCAACATCGGTGTCGCGATCCTCCTCGGTGTGATCATTCTACCGGTGCTGTTCTCGGGGTTCCCGTCCGTGCTGGGCCAGCTCAGCGTGCCCCTGGCCCGCGGCCTGGGCTCCCTGATCGGAATCGATCTGCCCTGAGCGCGGAGCTTGGGTCCCCGCCCGGGCCCGTGGCGCGGGCCGCCGGCGGGGCCGGGCCGGCCGGGCGGGGGCGGGCCACCCGAGCGGCGCAGGACGGGGGCGGGGCCGAGGACGCCGGTGCGGCGATCACCGCGCGCGGAGGGCGTACCGAGCCGTTCGTGGTCGAGCTGGACAACTTCTCGGGTCCGTTCGATCTGCTGCTCTCGCTCATCGCCAAGCACCGGATGGACGTCACCGAGGTGGCGCTGTCGAAGGTGACCGACGAGTTCGTCGCGCACATCCGGCGGCTCGGGGATCGGTTCGACCTGGGGCAGGCCACCGAGTTCCTGGTGATCGCGGCGACGCTGCTCGATCTGAAGGCCGCCCGGCTGCTGCCCGGCGCGATCTCCGACGACGAGGCCGAGGATCTTGCCCTGCTGGAGGCACGTGACCTGCTCTTCGCCCGCCTGCTGCAGTACAAGGCGTACAAGGAGGCATCGGCGATCTTCAGTGCGATGATGGCGCTGGAGTCCCGGTTCGTCGCCCGGGCGGTGCCGCTGGAGCCCCGGTACGCGGCCACGCTGCCCGAGGTGCAGATCAGCATCGGGCCGTCCGAGCTGGCCGAGCTCGCCGCCCGGCTGCGGGAGCCGCCGCTGCCACCCCAGGTCGCCACCGATCACGTGCACCTGCCCCGGGTCAGCGTCCGCGAGCACATGATCGCGGTGATCGGGATCCTGCGTGAGCTGGGTGCCGCGTCCTTCGGGGTGCTCTGTGTCGGCCTGCTGGAGACGATCGAGGTCGTGGCGCGCTTCCTGGCGCTGCTCGAGCTGTTCCGCGAGGGCCGGATCACCTTCGAGCAGGAACAGCCGCTGGGTGAGCTCATCGTCCGCTGGGTCGCGCGCGCCGAGGATGAGGACCGACCTGTCGGTGCCTCCCTCTACGCTGGCGATGACGCCGGCGGCGAGGCCGTGGTGGATACGGGCCTGCCCGAGATCACGTCCGCGGCGGCCGGTGAGTGGGAGCAGGACGAGCTGGCGGACCGGCGGAGAAGGCCGAGACGCCCGCGCCGAACGACCGTGGAGAACGGGGAGAACGGGGGAGCGACCGAGTGACCGGTGAGGCGACTTCGGTGGGGGGGACAACGGCCGGCCCGGCGACGGCCCGGCCTTCGGACACCCGGGCTTCGGACACCGCCCGGCCTTCGGACACCGCGCTCGTCGAGGCGGTGCTGATGGTCGCGGAACGACCGGTGGGCATCGCCGAGTTCGCCACCGCCCTGGACATCCCCGCCCGCCGGATCGAACGGCTGCTGCCCGAGCTCGCCGAGCGGTACGAGCGCGAGGGGCACGGCTTCCGGCTGCGCCACGTGGGCCGCGGCTGGCGGCTTTACACCGCGGACGAATGCGCCCCCTGGGTGGAGCGGTTCGTGCTCGCCGGGCAGTCCGCGCGGCTTTCGCAGGCCGCGCTGGAGACGCTCGCGATCGTGGCCTACCAGCAGCCGGTCAGCCGCGGGCGGATATCGGCGGTGCGCGGCGTCTCGGCCGACGGCGTCATCCGGACCCTCACCGCGCGCAACCTCGTCGAGGAGTGCGGGCACGACCACGAGTCGGGGGCCATCCTGTACCGGACCACCGACTACTTCCTGGAGCGGATGGGGCTGCGTGGGCTTGACGAGCTGCCCCCGCTGGCACCCCTGCTGCCCGGGGTGGCCGATGTCGATGACATCGTGGCGTCATGAACGGCACCGCATCCGACTCCTTCGACACCTCCGACTCCTTCGACAGCTCCGACGCCGCCGGTCCGACCGGGATCCCTACGCCCGCGCCTGCCCGGGAGGGCAGGTCATCCGAGGGCATCCGCCTGCAGAAGGTGCTGGCCGCGGCCGGTATCGGCTCGCGCCGGCACAACGAGGAGCTGATCGACTCCGGGCGGGTGCGGGTCGACGGCAAGGTCGTGCGGGAGCAGGGCCGCCGGGTGAATCCCGAGACAGCGCTGATCGAGGTCGACGGTGAGCGCGTCGTCACCCGCACCGGCCTGGTGCACCTGGCGCTGAACAAACCCCGTGGCGTGCTCTCGGCGATGTCCGACGACCGCGGCCGGCCGACCATCGCCGACCTGCTCACCGAGTTCGGGCCCGGGCTGTTCCACGTCGGGCGCCTGGACGGCGACAGCGAGGGCCTGCTGCTGGTGACCAACGACGGCGACCTCGCCCACCGGCTGACGCATCCCTCCTTCGGCGTGCCCAAGACCTATTTCGTCGAGATCAGCGGCCCCGTGCGCAAGGACCTGCCCCGGCGCCTGCGGGGAGGCGTGGAGCTCGGTGACGGCCCGGTGGCGGTCGACTCCGCCCGCATCGTCGACGTCGCCTCGTCCCGGGTGATGATGGAGATCGTCCTGCATGAGGGCCGCAAGCACGTGGTGCGTCGGCTGATGGAGAGCGTGGGGCACCCGGTGCACCGGCTCGTCCGCGTCTCGTTCGGCCCGGTGACGCTCGGCACCCTGCGCGCCGGTCGGGCCCGGCACCTCACCCGACACGAGGTCGGAGCGCTCTACAAGGCGGCAGGCCTGTGACGACCGGCAGGTCCTCCCCGCCGCCCGCGCGATCCGCCGCCGGCGGCGCCGGCGCCGCCGCCCCGCCCACCTGGGACGGCCGGCAGCTCCCCGAGCTGCGGCGGGTCGCCGTCGTCGGCTCCGGGCTGATCGGTACCAGCATCGGGCTCGCGCTGTCCGCGCGCGGCGTCGAGGTGTTCCTGCGGGACTCCGACTCCGAGCAGGTCAAGCTGGCCGAGGCGATGGGCGCCGGTCGGCCTTGGCAGGGGGAGCGGGTCGACCACGCGGTGATCGCCACCCCGCTGCCGACGGTTGCCTCCGAGCTGCGGGAACTACAGCGGGACGGCCTCGCCGCCACCGTCAGCGACGCCGGCAGTGTGAAGGCACGCCCGCTGGTGGAAGCCGTCCAGCTCGGCTGTGACCTCGGCACCTGGTGCCCGGCCCATCCCATCGCCGGCCGGGAGCGGCACGGCGCCGTGTCCGCCCGCGCCGACCTGTTCGCCGAGCGGGTGTGGGCCATCTGCCCGGTGCCGCACACCGGGTCGGCGGCGGTCACGGCCACCGCGGCGCTCGCCCTGACCTGTGGCGCGATACCGGTGCGCACGACGCCGGAGCGGCACGACGCGACGATGGCGGTGCTCTCCCACGTGCCGCAGCTCGTGGCCAGCGTCCTCGCCGGGACCCTGCTCGGTCTTGACTCCCACGACCTGCCGTTCGTCGGGCAGGGGTTCCGTGACACCACCCGGCTCGCCGACAGCGACGCGGTGCTGTGGGCGTCGATCATCGAGGGGAACCGCGGCCCCATCGCCGAGCGGGTGCGCCGCCTCGGGCGGGAGTTCACCCTGCTGGCCGACGTGCTCGCGGAGGGGACGCGGGACGAGGTCGTGGCCGCGGTCACGGGGGCGATGGGCCGCGGGCGCCAGGGCCGGGCACTGCTGCCCCGCAAGGCCGGTGCCCAGGCACTTCCGTGGGGCTGGGTCGGTGTGGTGCTCGACGACCGGCCGGGCCAGCTCGCCGCGCTGTTCGCGGTGATCGGCGAGTGGGAGGTGAACATCGAGGACGTCGGGCCGTTCGAGCACAGCCTGGACGCGCCGGCCGGCATCGTCGAGATCGCCGTCGACCCGGCGGGCGCAGACGGCCTGGTGGAGCGGTTGACAAGGGCCGGATGGACGGCATACCGGCGTTCGTGACAGACCAGCGAGTAGCCTGATCCGGGTCGGCCGCCTGGCAGGTGCTCTCGGGACCATCGGCGGAGCGGTCCGGGTCGTCGGCGCGCAGGTCCTGGCCCCGCCGGCCCGGTGTGAACACTGATACGTGCGAGTCGACAGACGCGCGTCCGGACGGAGGAGACGGGTGAGCCCCGACGACGGGTCCGCTACGCCGGGGGCTTCGGCCACCGGCAGCCACGACGATGCTTTCAGGACGGTGGAGCGGGAGACCAGTGGGTCTCCGGTGCCCGCGGCGCCGGCGGGGGGNGACCCCGTGAGGTTCGGGCCAGCCGGCCTCGTGGTCGCGGTGGACGGTCCCGGCGGTTCCGGGAAGAGCACCGTGTCCCGCGAGATCGCCCGCCAGCTGGGCCTGCGGTACCTGGACACCGGTGCCATGTACCGGGCGGTCACCCAGGTCGCGCTGGAGCGCCGGATCGACATCGAGGACCCGGCCGCGGTCGCCGAGATCTCCGAGCGCACGGTACTCACGGTCGGTACCGACCCTGACGCGCCGACCATCGCCGCTGACGGGGTCAACGTCGAGGAGCAGATCCGGACCCGGGCGGTCACCAACGCGGTGAGCGCGGTCGCCGCGGTTCCCGCGGTGCGTGAGCGGCTGGTCGCGCAGCAGCGGGAGATCATCGCGGAGTCCCTCGCCGCCGGCGGCATCGTGGTCGAGGGGCGCGACATCGGCTCGGTGGTCGCCCCGGACGCCCCGGTCAAGGTCTTCCTCACCGCGTCGACCGAGGTCCGCGCCCTGCGGCGGTCCAGGCAGCTCGGGGAGAAGGGCGTCGACGACGTCGCCCGCACCCTCGCCGAGCTGGGCCGGCGCGACGCGCTCGACAGCTCCCGGACGGTCGACCCGCTGTCGGTTCCGGAAGGCGCCATCGTGCTCGACTCCAGCGCGCTCTCGGTCACCGAGGTGGTGGAAGAGGTGATGCGCCGCAGCGAGCACCTGCTGGCGGCAACCTCATGACCACCTCCGAACACTCGCTTCGCCCGGCCGACCCGGGCTCGCCTGCGGCCGGACCCACTGCGGAAGGGGTCGCGGTGGAGCCAGCGGCGGCGGAAGTGATCGCGGTGGAAGTGGTCACCGCGGAAACAGCTGCGGCGGGAGTGCCCGTGGTGGAAGCGGCCGCGGCGGACGGGACGGCGACGGACGCGGCCACGGCGGTGCGCGTCGGTCCCGCCGACCTGCCCTCGCAGCCAGCCGCCACCGACCGGGCTACCGACCGGGCCGCCGCGCGGCCGGCGCCCGCGGCGCCCGCGCACCGCGGGGCCGCGTCCAAACCGTTCAACGACATCACCCACCGGGTACTCAAGCCGCCGGTGCGGCAGGTGCTGAACCACCTGATCATGAACGTCACCCACGAGGGCTGGGAGAACGTCCCGAAGGGCGAGCCCCTGATCTTCGCGGGCAACCACAGCAGCTGGATGGACGGCCCGCTGGTCGTCATCGAGGCACCCCGGACTGTGCGGTGCCTGGTGAAGTCCGAGATGTACAAGGGCTTCCTGGGGTGGCTGCTGCGGTTCGTCGGCCAGATCCCGGTGGACCGCGGCCGCCCGGACCGCGCTGCCCTGCACACCGCGTTGGACGAGCTCAGCCGGGGCGGTGCCATCGGCGTGTTCCCCGAGGGCACCCGGGGCAGCGGCGAGATGGCCGCCGTCCAGCACGGCATCGCGTACCTCGCCGTGCACGGCCGTTGCCGTGTGCTCCCGGTGGCCTGCATCAACACCGGCGACGCGCTCCCGCGGGGTGCGCGCTGGCCACGCCGCTCGGTGAAGGTGCGGGTGGTGTTCGGGGAGCCGTTCGAGGTGGAGGTGCCGGCGAACCCGCGTTCCCGGCGGGCGCTGGCGGCGGTCGCGGAGGACATCCGGGTGCGGCTTGCGGACCATCTGGCAACCGTCCGTGCCGGCGCCGCCGGGGATTCCGCAACGGCGGAGTAACGTTTTACCGGATCGCTGTTTGTTCCGGGTGCGCCGGGCGGGCTCTCCGTCCGCGGAAGGACAGCTCGTCGTCCACCCACCGAGATGTCCAGCCCAAGCGGAGTACAGCAGCAATGAACATCGAAGACCTCGCCGTGTCCGCCGCCCGCGATGACGCGGTGGGCGATGCCGTGTCGTCGGCGACCGGCGGGCAGCCGGTGCTCGCTGTCGTCGGGCGGCCCAACGTCGGCAAGTCGACCCTGGTCAACCGCATTCTCGGCCGCCGCGCGGCGGTGGTCGAGGACACTCCCGGCGTCACCCGTGACCGGGTCGCCTACGACGCGGTCTGGAACGGCCGCCGGTTCACCGTCGTCGACACCGGCGGCTGGGAGCCGGACGCCCGCGGCCTCGCCGGGCGGGTCGCCGAGCAGGCCAGGGCGGCCCTCGACACCGCCGACGGGGTGCTGTTCGTCATCGACACCACCGTGGGCGCGACCGACGCGGACGAGGCCGTCGCCCGGGTGCTGCACCGATCGGGCCGGCCGGTGATCCTCGCCGCGAACAAGGTGGACGACGCCCGGACCGAGGCCGACGCGGCCGCGCTGTGGAGCCTGGGCCTGGGCGAGCCGTACCCGGTCTCCGCGCTGCACGGCCGGGGCAGCGGTGACCTGCTCGACGCGGTGCTGGCCGTTCTGCCCGAGGCCCCCCGGGAGCGCTTCACCGAGGAGGACGGGCCGCGGCGGGTGGCCCTGATCGGCCGGCCCAACGTCGGCAAGTCGAGCCTGCTGAACAAGCTGGTCGGTTCCGAGCGCTCGCTGGTACACGACGTCGCGGGCACCACCCGCGACCCGGTGGACGAGCTGGTCACCGTCGGCGGTGAGACCTGGATGTTCATCGACACGGCCGGCCTGCGGCGGCGGGTGAAGGAGGCCTCCGGCGCCGAGTACTACTCGTCGCTGCGCACGGCGTCCGCGCTGGAGGCGGCCGAGGTCGCGATCGTGCTGCTCGCGGCCGACGAGCCGGTCACCGAGCAGGACCAGCGGATCATCAGCATGGTCACCGACGCCGGTCGGGCCTTGGTCCTCGCCTTCAACAAGTGGGACCTGCTCGACACCGAGCGCCGCCTCGACCTGGAGAAGGAGATCGTCCGGGATCTCGGCCGGGTCGCCTGGGCACCGCGGGTGAACGTCTCCGCCCGCACCGGCCGGGCCACCGACCGGCTCGCCCCGGCCCTGCGCACCTCCCTGGAGTCGTGGGGGACGCGCATCCCGACCGGGCGGCTCAACTCCTGGCTCGGCGAGGTCGTCGCGGCGACGCCGCCGCCGTCCCGCAGCGGCAAGGTTCCGCGGGTGCTGTTCGCGACCCAGGCCGGGGTGCGCCCGCCGCGTTTCGTCGTGTTCACCACCGGCTTCCTGGAGTCCGGCTACCGCCGCTTCCTGGAGCGCAGGCTGCGGGAGGACTTCGGCTTCGCCGGCACGCCGATCGAGATCTCGATCCGGGTGCGCGAGCGCCCCGACCGCAATCGCTGACCGCAATCGCTGACCGTGCGCGGTCCGACGCTCCGAAAAATCCGACGAATCCCCCGCATCCGCGTGAGCGGCCGCGAGCCTGAGTGGCCAGTCCCAGAGTTGCCGCGGCTGTTCCCACGGATGGTGTCACCATGACCGCATGCGTCTGGGCATCGCCGATCATCTCGGCTGGGCTGTGGTTGTCACGGCCCGGGCGGATCACCAGGTTGTGGACCGTCGGCGGATCGAGCTGATCGAATCAGGCCTGCCGGCGGCGCCGATCCACCATGCCGGTGGTCCTCACCAGCTCCACCGGCCGGGGGAGCCGCTCAGCGACACCGAACTCGCGGCCCTGGTGACCGAGGTCCGCGCCGCCGTGGTCCGGGCCGCTTCGGCGGCCGTGGCGGACCTGGCGGCAGCGTTGCCCGCAGCCATCAGCTCGCTCTCGCTGCGGACCTGGCCGGCTGGCTTCCNGGCCGAGATCGCCGTGCAACGACGCGTCCCGTACGAGAGCCGTGCCGACGCCATCATGTATCGGCAGGTGCTGGCCGACGAGGCGCGGAACCGCGGCTGGGCGATCCATCTCTACGACCCGAGAACCGTCGAGGCTGAAGCGGCCCGCCGGCTGGGTGAGCGCACGGATGAGGTGCTGCGCGGACCACGGGCGACGCTGGGGCCGCCCTGGGCGAAGGATCATCGGGTCGCCCTCGCGGCAACGATTGTGGCCGCGTGATCTCACCCCTGGCACCGGTGTGCGGCCCGGTCAGCTTCGCCATGCAAAAGCCCCCCTCGCCGATCCTGGCGAGAGGGGCTTTTCTCTTGTCGGGACGACAGGATTTGAACCTGCGACCCCCAGACCCCCAGTCTGGTGCGCTACCAAGCTGCGCCACGTCCCGTACTGACCAACGTCACCCTACCGGAAAACCGAGACCCCCTGGGCGCCCGGCCCGCCTTCCGGTGGAGTGCCGGGTGGCGGGGGTGCTGCCCGTGGAGCGGGGATAACGCCCGGATTGCTGTTGGGCGGGTCCGACCTTATCGCACCGGTGGGCGGGGGCTGTGGGCGGGGCGTGCGATGGCCGCGCCGCGTCGGTCCCCGGTGCGGCGCGGGTCCTCGATCACCCGGTTCGATCGCCGGCGCGGGGTGCGCCGGGTACGCGGGCTGCGCGGGGATGCGGGCGCGGGGTCGGTTGGCGCAGACCCGCACACCAACCGACCCCGGCCCTCATTGCTGGGGAGATCCGGCTCAGATGGAACCGTGCCCGCGCCGACGCATGCCCGCGCCGATCAGAAGGGCACCCAGACCGGCACCGGCGATCGGCAACAGCGGCGAGCTGTCTCCGCCGGACGCGCCACCGCCACCGGCACCGACACCGCCGGCAGGAGCGCCGCCGACCCCGACTCCGACCGCGCCGCCGGCGATGATGCCGCCGCCGACCGGGCAGTCCTTGCCCCGGTCCTTGTCCTTGTCGGCGAACCAGTCGTCGTCCTTGCGGTCCTTGTCGCCCCTGCCGTCCTTGTCGTCCTTGAAGCCGTCCTTGTCGCCGACGGCGGCCCGGGCCTCCTTGTGGTCCTTGTCCCGGTCCTTGTCGCCGAAGATGCCCCAGTCGTCCTTATCGTCCTTGTGCTCGGCGCACCTGCCCTTGTCGTCGAAGATGTCGGCGTGGGCGGCCGTCAGGCCCGGTCCGAAGGTGAGGATGACGGACGCCGCGCTCGACATGGCGAGAAGCGCGGCGCTCCGTCCCATTCCCTTCTTCATCTGGTCCCCTCTCTCACACATGGTGACAGCTCGATCACTGCGAGTGACACCATAACGAGTAGTGGTCCGGAAGGGGCGCAGCGAGACGGCGTGGTGCGACAGGTTCGAAGGGCAGCTGCCTCGGCCGCGGACGGTGTGGCATTCCATTGCGGGACTTCGGTTGAGCCGCGCCAGCTGTGCCCATCGCCCCCGCCTGGCCGATCTGGCTGGTGGGCCGGCCGCGCGCCGGCGCGACGCGGTGCGTGACTACGTATCGCAGCCATCAAGTGTCGATAGCATCACGTTGCGTGAGCATCGCTCCGGGAGATCGTCCCGGGAGCGGCCCGGAGGACGGAGAAGGCCCTGAGACGAGAGGGGACGGACCGATGCCGGCTCGTATGACGTTCTCCCGCCTCCTGCTGGTCGCGGGCGCGGTGCTGGTGGTCGGCAGCGGGTTCCGTCTCGCGGACGGCGGCTCGGAGCCGGTCTCGGACACCGAGCGGGTCGCGGTCGGCGACCTGGGCACCGAGGTCGGTCAGGTCGGCGCGCCGGCCGGCGCGGGCGGCGCGGCCGTGCCGATGCTGCCGCCGGTCGTCGTGACCGACCCGACCCGGGTGCGGATCCCGGCGATCGGGGTCGACGCGCCGATCATCCGGCTCGGCCTGAATGCCGACCGCTCGTTGGCGGTGCCGAAGAAGTGGGGAGAGGTCGGCTGGTACGACAAGGGTCCCGCGCCCGGCGCGGTCGGCCCGTCGGTGCTGGTCGGCCACTATGACTCGACCAGTGGTCCGGCGGTCTTCTACCGGCTGCGGGCGCTGCGGGCGGGCGACCAGATCGAGATCCTGTCGCCGACCGGCCTGCGGACGACCTTCACGGTCGACCGGACGGAGGACGTGACCAAGAAGGAGTTCCCGACCGAACGTGCCTACGGCCCGGTGAGCCGGCCGGAACTTCGCCTGATCACGTGCGCCGGCGCCTTCGACGAGAAAACCAAGCACTACCTCAGCAACCTGATCGTCTACGCGCACGCCAACAGCGTCCCCGCCGCGGCCGCCGGCGCCGCCGACGGGCCGGCTGCGGGTGGAGCCGCACCGCCAGGCGGCACGCCGAGTGCCGGTGCCCCGAGTGCCGGTGCCCCGAGTGCCGGGACGCCGGGTGCCGGGACGCCGGGTGCCGGGACGCCGAACGTCGGCGCGCCGGCCGCTGCTGCGCCGCCGGCCGGTGCTCCAGGGGTGGGCGGGCCGGGAGCAGGTGCACAGAAGGCGGATGCACAGAAGACGGATGCGTCGAACGCAGGGGTGCCGGCCGCTGGCGCCCCGGCCGCCGGTGCCCCGAGCGCGGGTGTGCCGCCCGCGGGAGCGGCGGCTGCCGGCGCGCCGCCGGCCGGTACCGGGCCGGCTGGCGGCGGGCCTTCTGACGCCGGCCCGGCGAACGCGGGAGCGCCGAGCGCGGGTGTGCCGAACACGGGTGCGCCGAACACGGGTGCGCCGGCCCAGGGGGGCCTCGCATCCACGGTGCTCGCCGTCGTCGGGGCGGCCCACCGGCTTCGATAACGGTCCGGCCGGGCGGTCGCCGACGGTGTGGATGAACCGTCGCTGAGGGCCGTCCGGCCGGGGCTTTGCTATCAGTGGTCCCGGTCTGGTCTTCCCGCGACTGGTGACGCTTCGCACCAGCCCGCTCCGTGGATGCGCCCGGCCGCGGGCGATTCGTGAGTACCCCGCAATGCGCCCGTCGGATGCCGCGCCGCCGCGACCCGTCGGCGGTCGCCCGGGTAGCTCACCCGGGTGCGTCCACGCGACGTCCCACCAAGGTTGGATTCGGGTCTTCGCCGGTCCTTTCCATTGAGTTTCCGGCGTATTGCCTGGTGGAAGTGCGGTGACGTTCCGGCGCCGGTCGCCCCCGGTGCGTCTGGCCGGCTCCGGGCGCTGGCCCGACGCCGTCCAGTGAGCCCGGAAACTCCGGGGGGTCCACCCCGGCCGCTGCCCGGCCCGCCCGAATCCCCATACCAGGCGGGAATCCCGGGCATTGCCCCGGGTCGGACGGGCACCGTTCGGGGCCGGCGCCGGCCGAGCTCGTCCCGACGGAAAGTAAGCATCTATTTCCGCATTGTGATCGAGTCCCGGGGTGGGCGATTGTTGTGCGGGGGGTGATTGTCGGACAAGCGCTGAAGTCCACTATCTTCAAGCACCGGCACATCTGTGCAGAGCTATTCGAGAGTGCCGTGCACCGCCCGATGTATGTAAAGCGTCAGGTCGACGCGCCGTGTCCCGCCCCGACCTGGCGACCCCTCCGAGACAGGTGGGGCGGGACGAAGTAGGCCGGCAGTCCGGCGTGCGGGCGCATCGCGCTCCGTCGCCAGGCAGCCGGGACTGGTCGCACCGGCTGCCCCGGCCGGTCCGACGGCGCGCTGCCGAGCGTGGCAGTGCGTCTCGCAGGCGCCGGAGAGAGAAGGACTCGCGTTGCCCCGTCGCGGAATTGCCTGGCTGCCCGAGGACTGGGACCAGTTCGTCAAGGGGCGGCAGCGCTCCTCGAACGTCCGATCCGGCACCAGCTCCCGGCGGGGCTCGTCCCATCCGCCGCGGCGGGCGGCCACGATCGCGGCCTTCACCACCGGCACGCTGGCAGCCTCCACCGCCGCGTTCGCCGCGACGGTGCCCTCGACGCCGGACACCTCCGCCTCGCTGGAACCGGGTTCGACCCAGGCGGCCTCGGTGCTCCCGGGGCAGGGCGGCTCCGACTCGCCGGAGGCCGTGGCCGCGGCGGTGGCCGCGCCGCTGGCCGGAGCGATCGCCTCGTCCGAACCGATGTTCACCAACATCGCGCTCACCGCGGACAACGGCACGGTCGCGCCGAACGCGCCGGTGGTCCTCACGGTGCGGGCCAGGGAGGCCAGCGGTACGCCGCTCGGCAACCAGCAGGTCCGCATCGTCGTGGTGAACGGGCCGAAGTGGCAGACCACGCGGGCGCTGACCACCGACGCCAACGGCCAGGCGCAGATCACCGCGCGGCTGCTGAGCACCACCACGATCACCGCGGTGTTCGACGGCACCAGCGCGCTGCGGCCCTCGGTCGCCACCGCCGCCACCATCACGATCAAGGCGCCGGAGGCACCCCGGTCGGCCGTCGGCCAGGTGATCCCGTCGGTGATCCCGGGCAGCTCCATCGGCGAGAAGGCCGTCTACCTGGCTTCGCTGCAGAAGGGCAAGCCGTACGTGTGGGGGGCGGCGGGGCCCTACTCGTTCGACTGTTCCGGGCTGGTCCAGTACGTCTTCAAGCAGCTCGGCCGCTCCCTGCCGCGGACGGCGCAGGGCCAGTACAACGTCTCGACGCGCGTCCCGCAGTCCGGGAAGAAGCCCGGTGACCTGATCTTCTACGGCACCGAGGGCAACATCTACCACGTGGGCATCTACGCGGGGAACGGCTACATGTGGGCCGCCCCGCAGACCGGCGGCGTCGTGTCGCTGCGGCCGATCTACAGCACCACCTACAAGGTCGGCCGGATTATGTGACGACGAGCCGTCCCGACCGGCACCCGATGACCCCGCCGGCGCTCATCCGCTAGCGTCAGGGCTGACGACCCGTGTCCGCCAGGTCGGCGCGCGCCGTCGGCGACGCCCCGTGCGTGGCCGGGTCGGGGAGGAGGGACTCGGCGTGACGGCGGCTACGCAGGCCTCCGACCGGATCTGGACCATTCCCAACCTGTTGTCCGGTCTGCGCCTGCTGGGCGTCCCGCTGTTCCTGTGGCTCGCGCTCGGGCCGGAGGCGGACGGCGCCGCGCTCGGGGTGCTGGCCTTCGCCGGAGTGAGTGACTATCTCGACGGCAAGCTCGCGCGGGTCCTGAACCAGACCAGCCGCCTCGGGGNGACCCTGGACCCGCTCGCGGACCGTCTCTACATCCTCGCCACGATCGTCGCGCTCACCCTGCGGGACATCGTCCCGCTGTGGTTCGCGGTGCTGCTCCTCGCCCGGGACGCCGTGCTGCTGCTGGTGCTGGTGCCGATCCTGCGCCGCCTCGGCGTCGGCACCGCGCTCCCGGTGCACTACCTGGGCAAGGCGGCCACCTTCAACCTCCTCTACGCCTTCCCCCTCCTGCTGCTGTCGGCCGGCGACTCCTGGCTGGCGACGGCGGCCCGCCCGGTCGGGTGGGCGTTCGCCATCTGGGGTATCGCCCTGTACTGGTGGTCCGGTCTCCTCTACTTCGAACAGGCCCGTCAGCTGGCTGTCGAGCGGGCGCGGTCGGTCGGTGTCCGGGAAGGTCGGGAGGTAAACCCTTGAGAGCCGTCGTCATGGCNGGCGGCGAGGGCACCAGGCTGCGGCCGCTGACCGCGAACCTGCCGAAACCGCTGCTGCCGGTGGTCAACCGCCCGATCATGGAACATGTCCTGCGGCTGCTCAAGCGGCACGGGTTCGACGAGACCGTCGTGACGGTGCAGTTCCTCGCGGCGATGATCCGCAACTACTTCGGTTCCGGCGACGAACTGGGCATGCATCTGTCCTACGCCACCGAGACCACGCCGCTGGGCACCGCGGGCAGTGTGAAGAACGCCGAGGACGCCCTGCGGCACGAGCAGTTCCTCGTCATCAGCGGGGACGCGCTGACCGACATCGACCTGAGCGACCTCGTCGCCTACCACCGGGCCCAGGGGGCGTTGGTCACCGTCGCGCTCAAGTCGGTGCCCGACCCGCTGGAGTTCGGCATCGTCATCACCGGGGAGGACGGGCGGATCTCCCGTTTCCTGGAGAAGCCGACCTGGGGGCAGGTGTTCTCGGACACGGTGAACACCGGCATCTACGTCATGGAGCCGGAGGTTCTCGAACACGTCCCGCCGGGCGAGGCGGTCGACTGGTCGGGTGATGTGTTCCCGCGGCTGGTGGCCGCCGGCGCGCCGGTCTTCGGCTACGTCGCCGCCGGCTACTGGGAGGACGTCGGCACCATCGCCAGCTTCCAGCGCGCCCAGGCCGACGTCCTGAACCGGCAGGTGGACGTCGAGATCGGCGGGTTCGAGGTCTCCCCGGGCGTGTGGATCGGCGAGGACGCGGACGTCCATCCCGACGCCATCCTCAAGGGGCCGCTGGTCGTCGGCGACTACAGCAAGGTCGAGGCCGGTGCGGAGCTGCGCGAGTTCACCGTGCTCGGCAGCAACGTGGTGGTGAAGCGGGGAGCCTTCCTGCACCGGGCGGTCGTCCAGGACAACGCGCTGATCGGCCCGCGGGCGAACCTGCGCGGGTGCGTGATCGGGAAGAGCACCGACGTGCTGCGCGCCGCCCGGGTCGAGGAGGGCGCGGTCATCGGGGACGAGTGCGTCATCCAGGAGGAGGCGTTCGTCTCCCACGGGGTCAAGGTCTACCCGTTCAAGACGATCGAGGCCGGCGCGGTGGTCAACACCAGCGTCATCTGGGAGTCGCGCGGGCAGCGTTCGCTGTTCGGGCCGCGCGGGGTCTCCGGGCTGGTCAACGCCGAGATCACACCCGAGCTGGTGGTCCGCCTGGCCAGCGCCTACGCGACGACGCTGAAGAAGGGCTCCACGGTCACGACCGCGCGGGACGGCTCGCGGGCCGCCCGGGCGCTCAAACGGGCCGTGATCAGCGCACTCACCGCGGGGGCGATCAACGTCCGGGACCTGGAGGTCGCCCCGCTGCCCGTCGCGCGGTTCGACGTGCGAACCTCGGACGCGGCCGGCGGCATCATGCTGCGTTCCAAGCCCGGTGACGCGGAGCGCATCGACATCGTCTTCCTCGACGCGGACGGGCACGACCTCTCGCCGGCCGCGCAGCGCAAGCTCGACCGGGTCTTCACCCGCCAGGAGTTCCGCCGGGCCTTCCCCGGGGAGATCGGCGACCTGCGCTTCCNCGCCCGCACCGCCGACGTCTACACCCAGGACCTGCTTGACCGGGTGGACACCAGCGGTCTCGCCGAGGCGGACCTGAAGGTGGTCGTCGACCCGTCCGGGGGAGCGGCGTCCCTGCTGCTGCCCACCCTGCTCGGCCGGCTCGGGGTCGACGTGCTGACTGTCAACGGCCGGCTGGACGAGACCTACCCCGAGCCCGGGGCCGCCGCGGACCGCCGGGCCCTCGACCGGCTCGGCGCGCTGGTGGCGAGCTCGCGCGCCGCCTTCGGGGTCCGCTTCGACCACATCGGCGAGCGGATCACCATCGTCGACGAGCGCGGAGACCTGATCAGCGACGAGCGGGCGCTGCTGGTCATGCTCGACCTCGTGGCGGCGGAGAACCGCGGGGCCACGGCTGTGGTGCCGGTCGCCACCACCCGGGTGGCCGACCAGGTCAGCCGGTTCCACGGGCTCACCGTGCGGCGGATGCCGATGTCCGGCGCGGAGCTGCCGAAGGTGGTCGCCGGCGAGCAGGTCGTGTTCGCCGCGGACGGGCGCGGTGGGTTCGTCGTGCCGGAGTTCGCGCCCGTGATCGACGGTCTCGCCGCGTTCGTGCGGCTGGTCGCGCTGGTGGCGCGCACCCGGCTGACGCTCAGCGCGATCGACGCGCGGATCCCTCCGGTCGCGATGGTGCGTGCCTCGGTGCCCACGCCGTGGGCGGAGAAGGGCATGGTCATGCGGCGGGTCGTCGAATCCGTCGACGTCGGCACGGGTGCGCGGGTGGACACCACGGACGGCGTCCGGATCGTGGACGCGGACGGATCCTGGGTGCTGGTGCTGCCCGACCCCTCCGAGGCCGTGACCCACCTGTGGGCCGAGGCGGCGGATCTGGGTGACGCGCAGCGGCTCATCCGCCGCTGGAGCGCGGTGGTCGAGACCGCCCCGCCGGTGGAGGCGCCCTCCGGTCAGCCGTGACCGCCCGTGAGCGGAGCCCGTCACCGAGGGTGGCTGGGGGGTTCGGTCGCCGAGCGCGGCGGGCGGGCTACGGCGCCGGTCCGGGCGTCGGCAAGAATGCCCGGTGTGCATGTGCCGACCCCGACAACGCTCGAGCAGGTGGTCGCGACGGCGCTGGACCCGGCCTACACCCGGCGGGCGGCCCGTTGCCGGGACCGCCCCGGCGCGGATGACCCCGGCGCGGATGACCCCGGTGGGGAACACCCTGGCCGGGAGCGGCGCCGGCACGGCCGGCTGCGCGGGGCGCGCATGCCGCTGGCGTTGCTGCTCATCGGGCTGCTGGTGGCCCTGACGGCCCGCCAGGCCGCCGAGTCCGCCCCGGCGCGAGAACGGTTGCGGGTGGCTCTCGGCGATGCCTACGAGACGCGTACGGCCGACCGGACGACCTTGGCCGGTGACGTGCGCGAGCTGGCGGCGGCCGTCGGGGGCCTGCGGGAGCGCCAGCGGGCCGCCGACGATCTCTGGGACACCGCGACCGCGCGGATCGCGGCCCTCGCCGTGCCGGCCGGCCTCGCCGCGGCCCGCGGGCCGGGTGTGCGGGTGACCCTCACCGACCCGCCGGGCGGCCCGTCCGCCGACGCGGGTAACCCGCGGCCGGCCGAGCGGGCCGCGGACAGCCGACTGGCCGACCACGACCTGGCCGACATGGTGAACCTGCTGTGGAGCGCCGGCGCCGAGGCGGTCGCCGTCAACGGAGTCCGACTCACCGGGCTCAGCGCCGTGCGCGCGGCGGGTGAGGTGATCCTGGTCGGCCTGAGCCCGGTGGAGGCCCCCTACGTCGTCGAGGCGATCGGCGACCCCGCCGGCCTCGTCGCCCGGGTGGCCTCCGCCGCGGCCACCATCCGGCTGCGTACCCGGGTCGGCGCGCCGCCGGACGCGGTGGTGATCGCCCGGGTTGACGAGGTCAGCCTGCCGGCGGGGCCGGACCCGAACCTCCGATACGCCCGAGGGAGTGGATCATGACCCGTCAAGGTGCGATCACCGGTCTGGTCGCGCTCGCGGTCGGGGTCGCCGCCGGGCTCCTGGCCGCGCCGCGGCCGCCGACCTGGCTCGATCCCTACCTCCCGGTGGCCGTGGTCGCCGCGGTCGACGCGGCCGTGGGTGGTGTGCGCGCCGCGCTGGAGCGGGTCTTCTCCGACCGGGTCTTCGTCGTGTCCTTCCTGGCGGATGTCGGGCTGGCGGTGGCGCTGGTCGCGCTGGGCGACGCGCTCGGCGTGGGCGGGGCGCTGTCGACGGCCGTGATCGTCGTGCTGGGAATCAGGATCTTCACCAACGCGAGTGCGGTCCGGCGATCGCTGTTGAAGCTGTGACGGCGGGAGGCGGCCCTGCGGCCGGCCGTCCCGGCTGCGGCGAGCCGGCCGCGGAGGGTTCGGGCCGAGAGACGCCCGCGCCGCCGGCGGCCGAAGTGACGGCGCCCGTCGAGCCGACCTTCCCGCCGGCCGAGCCGGGATCACCCGAGTTGGCCGAGCCGCGCCCGGCGGCGGCACCGGACGAGCAGCCGCCCGGCAGGCCTGTCGCGTCCCCGACTGTCGGCAAGGCGACCGAGGCCGGTGCGGGCATGCGGCTACTGCGAATGGTGACGATGCTGTTGCTTTGTGTGCTCGGGTTTGGAGTGGCGGTCGCGATCAGGGCGGCCGACCCCGCGGAGCGTCTCGGCCGGGCTCGTCCGGACGAACTCGCCACCGAGCTGGAGAACCTCGCCGCCGACGCCCGGCGCCTGCGCGCAGAGGCGACCGGACTGACCAGGACCCGCGAGGCGATCGCCGGCGATCTGCGGGGGCAGGCCGACCTCGACCGGGCGAGCGAGGAAGCCGACGCCCTGGCGGTGCTCGCCGGGACCGGGCCGGCCGTCGGCCCCGGTATCGCCCTCACGATCAGCGACCCCCGCGGGACCGTCGACGCCTGGATCCTCGTGGACGCACTCCAGGAACTGCGGGACGCCGGCGCCGAGGCCATCGAGCTGTCGGGTGTCCGTGTCGTGGCCTCGACCTACATCGTGGACGCGGCCGGCGGCGGGATGACCGTGGATGGCGAGCGGGTTTCGCCGCCCTACCAGCTCCGGGTNGTCGGAGACGCGCACACGCTTGCCCAGGCGATGCGGATCCCGGGCGGCGTGCTCGATACGGTAGCTACCCGGGACGGCGCGCAGACCGAGGTCACGAACTCGGACCGGATCGAGATCAGGGTGCTGCGCTCCGCTCCGAGCCCTCGTTTCGCTCGTCCGGCGGACTGATCGACGAACACGCCGGCGGGCACCCGCGCGGACGGGGCGGGGGTGTCGGCCGGCCGTCGGCCGACCACGTCCGCGCTCCCGGCGCCGGAGTCCGGCACCACGACCGCAGGAGGCGATTGCGCTGTATCCCGAGGACCTGAAATACACCCGGGAGCACGAGTGGGCCCGGGCCGACGGGAACACCGTACGTGTCGGTATCACCGCGTACGCCCAGGAAGCCCTCGGTGACATCGTCTTCGTCACGCTGCCCGAGGTGGGCGAGTCGGTCTCGGCGGGCGAGCCGTGCGGTGAGGTCGAGTCGACCAAGAGCGTCTCGGATATCTACGCGCCGGTCTCGGGCACGGTCGCCGCTCGCAACGAGGCGCTCGTGGCGGCCCCGGAGCTGGTGAACTCCGATCCGTACGGCGACGGCTGGCTGGTGGAGGTCACCGTGGCGGAGCCCGGTGTGCTCGACGATCTCCTCGACGCCGCCCAGTACACGGAGCATGTCAAGGAGCAGTAGGGGTCGGCGCGCCGCCGGGTGGAGGTGGCCGGCCGGCGTGGACGGTCGCGGGCCACGGCGCCGGCCCGCGCCGCCCGGGCCCAGGTGGTGCTGGGACCACCAAAGGACCACATCCGGGCTGATCGTGGGCCGGCCGGGTGGACAGGTGCCCGGTTCCGCCGGGCCGCGAGGGTCGGGCCGAAGGTCGTCCGAATGTCCGGGCGTTCGTACCGTCCGTACACGAACTGTGGCCGGATGGTCATTGCCCGGTCGAGCGGGACACGGGCGCGGCGCAAGGTTCGTCGGTGCTGTGCCCATTCGTCCGATATGCCAGGCCGCCTGACTGTCAAGTGAACGAGGCCCGGCGGCTGTGCCTGGTGACGCCACGCCGAACAATCACCCCACGCACCCTTTTCACGACGGTGCTCCTGATGCACTAGCCTCGGAGTGCGCCGTGACGGCATCGGCCGCGGCTACTGTCGCGTTCGGCCGTTTGCGTGGGGTGATCACCCAGGTACATCGGGCAACCCCTGTCGGCACCACTCCAGCCGCCGTGAGGGCGGCGGACCGAGCGGCCGGCCACCCGCGTGCGGGCGACCGGCAGGAAGCGGACGAGACTGTGTTCTGCACGAGGTGCGGCCAGCAGAACCCGTCCGACGCGCTGTACTGCGCGCGGTGCGGGTCGCCTCTGGTGCGTCCGGGCGAGCCCGTGGCGCCGGAGCGACCCGCGGAGCAGACATCGACGCTCAACCTCGCAGCGGCGCTCTCGGGAATCGAGGGCGACCACGTCGACGAGTCGACCGAGCGGGACGCGGTGGCCGCGGTCGACGCCCTTCCGCCCGGCTCCGCCCTGCTGGTGGTGAAGCGTGGCCCGAACGCCGGCAGCCGGTTCCTGCTCGACGCGGATCTCACCACCGTCGGGCGGCACCCGGAGAGCGACATCTTCCTCGACGACGTGACCGTCTCGCGCCGGCACGCCGAGTTCCACCGCTCGCCCTACACGAAGGGCTTCTCCGTCCGCGATGTGGGCAGCCTCAACGGCACCTACCTGAACCGGGAACGCATCGACTCGGCCGAGCTCACCGGTGGTGACGAGGTCCAGATCGGCAAGTTCCGGCTCGTCTTCCTGACGGGCGCGACCTATGGGGGGGTCGGCGTACGGTGAACGAGGGCACGGCGCGGTGAGCGGCGGCAGCAGCGCCGCGGCGGAGTTCGGGCACCCCTCCGGCCACCCGGAGGAGCCCAGGCCGGGAGTGGCCCGCCGGGGCACTCCCGCGCGGGCCGGGGACGCCGCGAAGACGCTGAACATCGGCGAGGTTCTGGACCGGCTGCGCGCCGAGTACCCCGACATCACCCTCTCGAAGATCCGCTACCTGGAGTCGGAGGGTCTGGTCGAACCGGCGCGTACCAGCTCGAACTACCGCAAGTACTCGGTCGACGACGTCCTGCGGCTTCGTCACGTCCTGCATGCTCAGCGTGAGCGGTACCTCCCGCTGCGGGTGATCAAGGAGGAGCTGGCCGCGCTGGACCGCGGCGACACTCCGCNGCCCCGCCCCGGGCCCCGGGCGGTCCCGGACCGCCCGACCGGCCGTGGGCTGGACGCCCTGCTCGGGGCGGAGCGGGTGCGGATGTCGCGCCGGGAGCTCGTGGCCGCCAGCGGCCTGGACGACGAGGCCCTCGCCGAGCTGGAGAGCAACGGGCTGGTCGGCCCGATCGCCGGTGGCGGGTACTACGACTCGGACGCGCTGCTGGTGGCCCGTACCGTCGCGCTGCTCGCCGCCCACGGCGTCCAGGCCCGGCACCTGCGGGCGGCCCGGGCCGCGGCGGACCGTGAGGCGGGTCTCATCGAGGCGGCGGTGGCTCCGCTGCGCTCGGGGCGCCTGGGTGAGTCCGACGGTCGGGCCGCGCAGACCGCCGACGAGCTTGCGACGCTGCTGGTACGCATGCATGCTGCGCTGCTGCGTACCCGACTTGCCGCGAGCCGTTCGGGGTAGCGGCGCGCGACTACCCAAATGGGTTCGATCTTCCACGGAAAGTGAGAACCGGCGGGCGCGCTGACGTGGGGCGGTAGCGGGGATACTGTCTCCTCGTGGGGTTTTCCGGCTCCGGTCACAGCGTCTCACCCTGCCCCACCTGCGCTAGGAGGTAGATCGGTGCATCGGCTGGACATCGTCGGCGTGCGTGTCGAGCTTCCGTCGAAGCAGCCGATCGTCCTGCTCAAGGAAGTGGGCGGCGAGCGGTACCTGCCGATCTGGATCGGGGCGGTCGAGGCGACGGCCATCGCCTTCGCCCAGGAGGGCATCACGACCGCGCGGCCGATGACCCATGACCTGATGCGGGACGTCCTGCGTGCCCTGCAGACGGAGCTGACCNAGGTCACCATCACCGACCTGCAGGACGGGGTGTTCTTCGCCACACTGGTCTTCGGTAACGGTGTCGAGGTCTCCGCCCGCCCGTCGGACGCGATCGCCCTGGCCATGCGGATGGGAGCGCCCGTCTACGGCGTGGAGGCGGTGCTGGCGGAGGCCGGCATCACCGTTCCCGAGGAGCAGGAGCAGGAGCAGGAGAGCGAGCTGGAGAAGTTCCGGGAGTTCCTGGACACCATCTCGCCGGAGGACTTCAACACGCCGGGCTCGTGACCCCGGGCCGGTCCGCCGCCGATTGCCGCCGCCACGGGCGGGAACGGCACCGGGCGGCGCCCGATCCGGGGTGTTTCGCCCGGGTGAACCGGGGCTTGTCCCGCTGACACCAGCATGTCCACTGGACGTCAGACACGTCGCCTTGGATCATTGTGGAGATGATGCCCCGCCCCCTACGGTCGGGCGAACCGGTCGCCAGCCCAGACCGGCGGGGGCGGTGGTCACCGCTTCGGGGGGAGCCAGCGGTCGTTCCGCCGTACGCCGGCGGTTGTCTCCGTGCTGGCGCGGCGGCGGTCAGGTGTGCGGCGTCGTCGGCGGGCGGGCCGAGAGGCTCCCGGACTGTCCGGAGGATGGGACTGGTGAAGAGTGGCACCTCGATCGGGTCGGTCGCGCAGGTGTCGCCGGATGACGCGGATCCCTTCTGGGGGGACGACGAGCGGGCGACGATGATCGAGCAGGGTCAGCTGTTCGGCGACGAGATCCCGCAGCCGCCGGGTGACGACGTCGGCTACCGGGGCCCCACCGCCTGCGCCGCCGCGGGCATCACCTACCGCCAGCTGGACTACTGGGCCCGGACCGGCCTGGTGGTGCCCAGCGTGCGGGGTGCCAGCGGGTCCGGCAGCCAGCGGCTCTACTCGTTCCGCGACGTGCTGGTCCTGCGGGTCGTGCGCAAGCTGCTGGAGGCGGGGGNGTCGCTCCAGAACATCCGGGCCGCCGTGGAGCACCTGCGTACCCGCGGTGTCGCCGATCTGGCTCACCTGACCCTGATCAGCGACGGCTCGACGGTCTACGAGTGCACCTCGGACGACGAGGTCATCGATCTGGTCCGGGGCGGCCAGGGCGTCTTCGCGATAGCGGTGGGCCGGGCCCTGGAGGACATGCGCGGCCAGCTCGCGGAACTGCCCTGCGAGCGGCCCGGTCAGCCGGCCGCCGCGCATCCGGGCGACGAGCTCGCCCACCGCCGTCGGCGGCGCAGCTCGGCCTGACGCGCGGGCGGGAAAAAGCGTTCGAGAACTGTCGGTGGTCTGGCGTACGGTCCCCGGGTGACCGACCAGACAGCGGTCCTCGTCGAGGGCCTTCGCAAGAGCTACGGCGGGCACACGGCGCTCGCCGGCCTCGACCTCGGTGTCCGGGCAGGCACGGTGCACGGCGTTCTCGGCCCCAACGGGGCCGGGAAGACGACCGCCGTCCGCATCCTGTCGACCCTGCTCACGGCCGACGGTGGGCGGGCCGAGGTGCTGGGTGTCGATGTTCTGGGCCATCCGGAGCGGGTGCGCCCGCTCATCGGGCTGGCCGGCCAGTACGCGGCCGTCGACGAGCGGCTCACCGGCCGCGAGAACCTGGAGATGTTCGGCCGGCTGTACCGCCTGCGGCCGCGGACGGCGCGTGCCCGGGCGGTCGAGCTGCTGGAGCGCTTCGACCTCGCCGAGGCCGCCGGGCGGCAGGCGAAGACCTACTCGGGCGGGATGCGCCGGCGGCTTGATCTCGCCGCGAGCCTCATCATGGCCCCGGCTGTGCTGTTCCTGGACGAGCCGACCACCGGCCTGGACCCCCGCAGCCGGCAGGCGATGTGGCGGGTGATCGCGGATCTCGTCCGCGACGGCACGACGGTGCTGCTCACCACGCAGTACCTGGAGGAGGCCGACCAGCTCGCGGACCGGATCTCCGTGATCGACGGCGGGCGGGTCATCGCGGAGGGCACCGCCGACGATCTCAAGCGCCAGATCGGTGGGGACCGCCTGGAGATCGTGTTCGCGGCCGGTGACGATCTGGCGGCGGCCGCCGCGGTCCTCACCCGGCTGGGAGCGGGCACGGCGACGGCGTCCGCCGAGGAGTGCAGGGTGTCCGTCCCGGTCTCCGGCGCGGAGGTACTCGCCGGAGTCGTGCGGTCCCTCGACGAGATCGGCGCCACGATCGTCGACGTAGGTCTGCACCGCCCGTCCCTCGACGACGTCTTCATGGCGCTGACCGGCCATGGCGCGGCCCCGGGCGGCGAGGGGGCGGGGCCGGCCCGGCAGGCCCCGCCAGAACCGCGCACCGGCAGCGACGACGATGTGGGACTGGTGAAGGCATGAGCACTCTCGACCTGACCCCGGTGGCCGGCAGGAGCCGCCTGCGCTGGGAGGTCGCCGACGCCTGGGTGATGTGCCGGCGCAACCTGATCCAGACCTGGCGGGTGCCGGAGCTGCTGGTTTTCGCGACCATCCAGCCCGTGCTGTTCGTCCTGCTGTTCACGTATGTCTTCGGTGGCGCGATCAACGTCGGTCCGGGCGTCGACTACGTCGACTACCTGATGCCGGGCGTCTTCGTGCAGACGGTGATCTTCGGCGCGATGCTCACCGGCATCGGCCTGGCGACCGACAAGGAGGCGGGCCTGATCGACCGCTTCCGGTCGCTGCCGATGAGCCGGTCGGCGCTGCTGACCGGCCGCACCCTCGCGGACCTGGTCCGCAACGCCTTCATCATCGGCGTCATGCTGGTGGTCGGCCTGGCCGTCGGCTTCCGCTTCGGCAACACGACGGTTCCCGCGGCCCTGGCGGGGTTCGGCCTCATGCTGGCCTTCGCCTACGTGTTCTCGTGGCTCTCGGCGGTCATCGGGATGTCGGTGGGCAGCGCGGAGGCCGCGCAGTCCGGCGGGATGATCTGGGTCTTCCCGTTCGTGTTCGCGAGCTCCGCGTTCGCCCCCGTCGAGACGATGCCGGGCTGGCTCCAGGCGTTCGCGCAGTACCAGCCGGTCACCACCACCGTCGACGCGGTGCGGGCACTGTTCCTCGGCGGGCCGGTCGCCGAGGACCTGCTGCTCTCGCTCGCCTGGTGCGCGGGAATCCTCGCGGTGTTCGGGCCGCTTGCCGTCCGGGCCTACCGGCGCGACACCGCCAGGTAGCTGGGCGGAGGCCGTGCCCGGCCTGCCCGGCCTGCCCGGCCTGCCCGGCCGAACCAGGCCGGGTCGGAGTGCTAGGTGCGTCCCTCGTCGTTCTGGGCGTTGCCCAGGGTCGGCTCGTAGGCGAGCCAGTCCGCGCGCAGGACGGGCCAGCCGTCGGCGCGGAGCAGCTCCACCACGGCCGGGTCGTCGTCGACCACCACGGCGACCCGGCGGTGCGCGCCGAGCCGCCGCAGCTCCGAGCGTTTGAAGATCCGGGCGGGTCTGCGGTCGGCGTCCGGGCGCATTCGCAGCTCGCGCAACGGCAGGCCCTGCTCGCGCAGCCAGCGCTCGGTCGTGGCCCGCGAGCGTTCCGGCCGGCCGGTCAGCCAGATCACGTCGTGGTCGCGGGCGAGCGAGCGCACGAGCTCCACCCCTTCGACGAGGGGCGGGTCGATGTCGGCGGCGGCGAAGAACGCCTCCCAGTCGCCGGGCAGGGCACGCAGGAACTTCAGCCGGTGCCGGACATCCGCCACCACGCCATCCACGTCGATGACGGCCAGCGGCCGCTCGTCCGGCGCCCGCTCGCCCGGCACCCGCTCGCTCGGTACCCACTGGCGCCCACCGGAGTCCGATGGCTCGCCGGCCACGGCCGGAAGCAGGGGGCCTGCTGGTCCGCCTGTCCCCACCACCGGCTCCGCGCTCCGGTCGGACATGCGCCCCGGATCCGCCACTTCTGCGCCTCCCGTACGGCATTCACCTCGATGGTCCTCCGCCGGGCCATTGAACACGCGCGGCACAGTGGATAATGCGCCGGTCTCCTGTCAGGCATCCGGTACGTTCCACTTCGTCGTCGGGGGGTTCGGCGTCGGTGACCGCCCGGTCGGGCGGATCCGCCCGGAGGTCACCGCCCCGGTGGTGCGGTGAAACGGCGCGAGGCGCCGGAATGGTCGCTAGCGTGAGTCCCGGGTGACCAGTCACGAGATGTTCCGCTGTCGGTCGCATGTCCCGCTGTCGGTCGCGAGGAGGTCGCGTTGTCGGGCTCTCGGCGCGCGCGCCTGCTCGTCTCCGGAATCTCCGAGGCCCTGGGGGCCGTGCTCGCGCTCGCCGACCGGCTGGACGAGCAGGCCGCCCGGATCGAGGCTGGTGACGTGCCGCCCTCCGCGCTGCTCCCGCGCGTCGCGAAGACGCTCGGCGAGAGCCCGGTCGGGGCGCAGGCTGATCTCGAGGGTGTGAGCCTCGCGCTGAGCGAGGCGGGAGCGCTCGCGCGCCGCCAGGCGCCCGCGTTCGCCGGTGCCGGCTGGGACGCACCGGAATGGGGCGAAGGCCTCGCCGCCGCCCCCACGATCGGGCCTGGCGGGCAGCCGGGGCTCTGGCGGCTCGGGCGCATCCTCGTGCCGCCGCTGGCCCCCGGGGGGCGGGCGGTCGAGGTGCCGCTGGCGGTGCCACTGCTGGACGCCGGAAACCTCCAGATCGAGACCACCCGGGCGCGCCGCGGCGAGGCGGTGGGCCTGGTCCGCAGCCTGCTCACCCGGATTCTGGCGAGTGTGCCCCCCGGGGGCGTCCGGGTCACCGTCTACGACCCGCACGAGCTTGGTGCCGGGCTGGCCGCCTTCGCGCCGCTGCGGGCCTCCGGGGTGGTCGGGCCGACCCTCACCTCGCGCGCCCGCCTGGAACTCGCCCTCGCGGAGCTGTCCGCCGAGGTGGGCCGGATCACCGTCGACCGGCTCGGTGGCCGGTTCGACTCACTGCGCGAGCGGGAGGACGCGGGTCTGCCCCGCTCCGAGCCGTGGCGGCTGCTGGTCCTGCTGGGCTGGCCGCCGCTGCCCGACGAGGCGGCCCGCGCGCTCGACGCGGTCGCCTCCCAGGGGCCGTCCTGCGGGGTACACGTCATCGCCGTCGTCGAGCCGGGCGGGGGAGCGGACGTCTCGGGCGGGCGCGGCGTCGGCCGGCTGCCGCGCTCCGAGACCATCGTCGCGTCCGAGCTGGCCGAACCCGACGAGTTCGGCGCGGTGGCACCGGGGGGCTGGCGGACGACGCTGTCCGGGGCGCTGGAATGCGCCCTCGACGACCCGCCACCGCCACCGGTGGTCGCGGAGATCACCACCCGTGTCTCCGTCGGTGTGGCCCGGGCCGCGGCGCGCGCGCCGGACCTGGGCGGCCTGCTGCCCAGCGGCCTGTGGGAGTACGAGAGCTCCGCCGGGATCTCCGTCCCGGTGGCGCACGGCGCCGACGGCGCGGTGGTGCTGACCTTCGACGACGACACGGTGCACTGCCTGGTCGGCGGCCAGGCCGGGGCCGGCAAGTCGACCCTGCTGCTCGACGTGGTCTACGGGCTCGCCGCGCGCTACGGCCCCGACCAGCTCCGCTTCCACCTCCTCGACTTCAAGGAGGGCCTGGAGTTCGCCCAGTTCGCGCAGCGCCNGGGCGACCCCTTCTTCCTGCCGCACGCGGACACCGTGGGTATCGAGAGCGACCGCGAGTTCGGCGTCGCGGTGCTGCGCGCGGCCCGGGACGAGATGCAGCGGCGGTCCGTCACCATGCGCGCGGTGGGCGCCCGGGACCTGCGCGGGCTGCGGTCCGCGGACCGCAGCTCGGCCTGGCCGCGGGTCATGATCGTGGTCGACGAGTTCCAGGTGATGCTCACCCCGCTCGACGCGGTCGCGCGGGAGGCGGTCTCGCTCCTGGAGGTACTCGCCCGGCAGGGCCGTGCGTACGGCATCCACCTGCTGCTGGCCAGCCAGACCCTCTCCGGTATCGACGCGCTGGACGCGACGGCGGGGAAGCGGGGATCGATCTTCGGCCAGTTCGCCCTGCGGGTCGCGTTGCGGACGTCCATCTCCGAATCGCGGGTGCTGCTGTCGACCGCGAACGAGGCGGCCGGCGCGCTGTCCGGGGTCGGTGAGGCGATCGTGAACCGGCGCAACGGCCACCCGATCGGCAACGAGCATGTCCGCGTCGCCTACCCCGATCCGAAGGTGATCGCCGGGCTGCGGGAGCGGATGAGCACCCTGGTGAGCCGGGCCGTGCCGGCGATGCGCCCGCCGTGGGTGTTCGTCGGTCACGCTCCGGCGGTGCTCGCCGAGAACCCGATGTTCCAGGCGTTGGCGGGTCGGCCGGCGCCGGTGGCGGGTGAACCGGGCGCGGTTGCCGGTGGCGGGCTGGCGGCGGCCGGCGCTGGCCTGGCGCCGGCCGACGACCACGCGGCGCCGGATCCGCTGGCCTTCGTCGGGGTTCCGCTGGATCTCGCCCCGGCGGCGGTCGGCGTGCGCCTGGGTCGTCTGCCCGGACGCCACCTGGCCGTGCTCGGCCCATTGCGCCGGGAGGCCATCGGCATGCTGCAGGCCGCCGCGGTGTCCATCGGCGCCCAGCTGCCGCCGGGGGCCCTGGCGGTTGATGTCGTGGCCGCCGACCCGGCGGCGGTGCCGGCCGCCGAGGTCACGGCGGACGCGCTGCGCCGGGCAGGCCACCCGACCCACGTCACGGATGTCACCGGCCTGCGGCGGGTGCTCGCGTCGGCCGCGGCGGAGATCCGGTCCCGGGAGGAGTCGGCCCTCGCCGGGCACGGCGGTGGCGCGGCGGCCACCCGCCTGGTGGTCGTCTTCGCGCTGGATGCCGGGCGAGCCGGTCTGGAGGCGCGTGCCGACGGCGCACGCCGGTCCGGCCTCGACGACCTCCGCACGCTGACCCGCCGCGGCCCGGCGGCCGGCGTCCACCTGCTCGGTTGGTGGCGTGCGCCGTCCCGCCTCATCGACGATCTCGGGCCCGGGCACCGGGACGACATCGCCGCCTGGGTCGCCACCGGCCTGCCCGGCGGTGACCTGTTCGGCCTGGCCGGGCACCGCCCGGTCACCGCCGGCACGACGCCGAACCGGGCAGTCCTGTTCGACCGGCACGTCCAGGCCGAACCACGCACGGTCGTCCCGTTCGCCCCACTCACGGCCGGGGTAGTCGTCGACAATGAGACGCTGATCTGAATGAGCGTGGTGGGGGGTGACAGCGTGGCGGGATACGGCGGTGGGCCTGAGTACGGCGGTGGGCCTGAGTACGGCGGTGTGTCTGAGTACGGCGGTGGGTCCGAGTACGGCGGTGGGCACCCGAACGACGGCGGGCGCGACGCACCCGAGCTGGTGGCCGGTGAGATGACCGGCTCCGGTCTCGCCGAGCTGCCGGGTGGGCACCTCGCTTCGTCGCTGTCCGCCGGTCTCCCGGAGCCGCCCGGCTCGCCGGGCCCCTCGGGCCTGTCCGGCGTGTCCGGCCCAGCTGGCCTGTCCGGTCCGCCTGGATCCGCGGTGGGGGTTCGTCCCGGGGCGTTCCCGTCACCCGCCGCGGAACATCCGCTGGTCGCGGCGAACCGGTTCCGGGAGCTGATGGGGGCGTCGGACGCGGTGCGTGCCCGGCACGCCGCCCAGCTCGCCGCTCGCCAGGAAGGCCACGACGTGGTCGCCCGGCGGCACCGGGCCGCGGCCGAGGACATCCGTTCCCGGGTCGGGGTGGTGTGGTCCCAGATCGGGGGCTCCCTGGAGGCGCACGGCCTGGACGGGCTCGACCAGCTGCGTCCCCGCGAGGGCTGGTCGCCGGACATCGAGGCTGTCTACGAGCGGTACGCGGACGATCTGGACGGCCTCGACCGGGGCGGCCGCGGGAGCCGTCGGGCCGTCGCCCTCCCCGGTGAGCGGCCGATCGACGCGAAGGGGGCCGACGCGCAGGCCGATGCGAGGCGGTCCGCCGGGCGGCGGTCGGGGGAGCGTGCCACGACCGGCCCACGCGGGCGCGCCGCGCGCGGGCGCGCCCCGGCCCCCGCCGGCTCGCTGGTCGGCACGGACGGCCTGGTCGACCCGGAGCGCGCGAAGAAGCTTGCCTACCGGCTGTGCCTGGAGGTGATGACGCGCTCCGCGGAACTGCGCGCGGTGACGAAGGGCGCCTCCTCGCTGTCCAGCGGACTGATCACAGCCGCGGTCTGCGCGCTGGCCGGAGCACTCACCGTCCTCGCCCGGGTGTTCGCGGAGGCGCCGGCGCTGCCGTGCCTGGCCGCCGCCGGCGGGGTCGGGGCGGTGGCCATCGTCGCCGGCGCGGACGCGTCGGCCACCGCCGCCGTGCGCTCCGCCCTGCTCGCGGCAGCCTCGGCAGCGGCGGCTGTGCTCGCGACGTTCCGTTTCGTTCCGATCGAACCGGCCGGCACCGTCGCGTCGTTGGCCTGCCTGGCACTGGCCCTGCGCTTCGGGCTCGGATTCGGTGCGGATGCCAGCTCCTCGGGGCCTGCCAAGGCGGGCGGATCCGGGCGCCGGTGAAGAGCGGTCGCCGCCAGGGAGCGGTCGCCGTCAGGGAGCGGTCGCCGTCAAGGCGGGGGCGCCATGGAGGAGCGGGCGGTGCTGGGTGGTGGGCGGGCTGAGAGGTGGGCCTGGCGTGAGCTGGCTGGACAGTCAGCGTCGCTGACGGAAACGGAGTGCACGAGTGGCAGGGACGATCGCCGACGTCAAGGCACAGCTCGACGAGGCGTTCCGGCGGACCGAGGACGTCACCGGCCAGCTTGAGGGCGCCCTCAACATGATCGAGGAGGCGCAGGCGATGGTGGTCGCGGCCACCGACGGCAGCGAGCACCTCGCCATCGAACAGCTCACCAGCGCCCTGGTCGAAACCCGCGACAGCCTCGAGAACGCGCTTGCCGCGCTCGGCTCGGCCGTCGAGGAGGTCAAGGTCTACCGGGACAGCCTCTGACCCGTGACCGGCCGCCGGCCGCTGGTCGCAGCCCGCTGGTCGCCGGTCACCTGGCCGCCGCGGGAGAGGTGAAACCCGGCGACGGGAAGCGGGCGCCGTGGCGCGAGGCGGGCCGATCGTGGTGTGGAACACATCGTGGCGTCCGGCACATCCCGGGCGCCGGCCACTCGCGGGGAGACGTGGCACCCCCGCGGTCGGGTAGCACCCCGCCCAGGCCCCTGACCAGGTGTCGCGCCGGGTTCCGTCAGAGCGGACCGGCGGGGNGCGCCACGATCGGTTCCGGCACGGGCTGTGCGGGGCTGGTGACCAGCTGAACTTCGGGGTAACACCCCTTCTGCCACGTAGCAACGCGGTGCATCCGGTAGCGAGGCTCACTACAGTCCGGATTGTTCCGTGCGCCCGACCGTGCCGCGGTGCCAGGCCGGCCCGCCCCATGGGCCGGCCCCGCATTCCGCGGGCGGCGCCGGGCACCATGACGACCAGGAGGGCTCCTTCCGCCGTGTCGGACATCGACCTGCTCGATCTTCCGCTGGTTCTGCTGTCCAACCGAGGTCCAGTCAGGTTCGATCGCGACGCGTCCGGTCGAACAGTCAACCGAGGCGCCGGTGGGCTGGTGTCCGCACTGTCCGGCCTGGCGGAGCACCTGGATGACGCCGTGTGGGTCTGCGGGGCCGCGACCACCGAGGACGCCGCCGTCGCCGGGGAGAACGACGGCGGCTCGATCCTGGTGCAGACCCAGCCGTTCCCGCACGTGGCCGACGGGAGCCCGGCCGGCCCGTCGATCCGGGTGCGCCTCGTGGTGACGGACCCGTCCGCCTACGCCGACTTCTACAGTGTCTGGTCGAACCCGATCCTCTGGTTCATCCAGCATGGTCTTTACGGGCGGTCGCTGGCGCCGGTGCTGACCCAGGCCGAGCATGACGCGTTCGAGAACGGCTACGCGGCGGTCAACCGCGCCTACGCCGACGCCGTGGCGGACGAGGTCCGCTCCCGCGGCGGCAAGGCGCTGGTGCTGCTGCAGGACTACCACTTCTACCTGGTGGCCGAACATGTCCGTGAGCAGTGCCCGGATGTGGTGCTCACCCACTTCGTGCACATTCCGTGGCCGGCGCCGGACGAGTGGCGGGTGCTGCCGGCGGATATCCGCGAGCGTCTCCTGCGCGGCCTCCTCGGCAGCGATGTCGTCGGCTTCCACACCCGCCGCTACGCCCGGAACTTCGTGCTGTGCGCGGGTGAGCTGCTCGGGCTGCCCATCAACCTCGACGAGCTCACCGTCCAGGTGAACAACCGGACGGTGCAGGCGCGCTACTACCCGATCTCGGTCGACCCGGCGGCCCTGGACGCCACCCTCGCCAGTGAGGAGGTGGCCGCGCACATGGCGATGCTGCGGTACGTCTTCCTCGACGAGGACCGCCAGCTCGTGCTCCGTGTCGACCGGACCGACCCGAGCAAGAACGTGGTCCGGGGCTTCCTCGCCTTCGGCACCCTGCTCGACCAGCATCCCGAGCTGGTCGGGAAGGTGAGCTTCCTGGCGCTGCTGCAGCCCAGCCGGACCGATGTCCCGGAGTACGCCGACTACATCGCACTGATCGGCGCGGTCGTCGCGGAGATCAACGCCAGGCACACCAAGGAGGGGCGCCAGCCCATCGACCTTCGCATGGTCGAGGACTTCTCGCTCGCGGTGGCCGCCTATTCGATCTGCGACGTCCTGATGGTCAACGCGATCGCGGACGGGATGAACCTGGTGGCCAAGGAGGTCGCGGTCGTCAACCGGCGCGGCGGGGTCCTGGCCCTGTCGGAGATGGCCGGCGCGCACGAGGAACTGGGCGAGTTCGCTGTGACGCTGCACCCGTTCGACGTCCAGCAGATGGCGGACGCGCTGTACACGGCGCTCACGATGCCGATGGACGAACGGCACCGCAGGCTGGCCGCCGCCGCCGAGCAGGTCCGCACCCATGACGTCCGGCGCTGGCTCACCGATCAGGTGGCGGATCTGCGTCACCTCGCCGGCTTCTCCTGAGCCGTGCCCCGGCGGGTACGCTCGGCGGGAGGTCGGGCGTGTTTACCATGGTCGAGACAGGAGTGGACGTGTCGGATACCGGTCATGTAAAGGCCAACATGGGGTCCTGGGCCGCGGTGTACATCGTCATCGCGGGCTTTGTCCTGGGGACGCTCGCGCTGATCCTCGGCTCGGTGCCGCTGTGGATCGGGACGGCTGTGGCGCTGGTTCTCGGTGCCGGCCTGGCCCTGGCCTCGAACATCATGGAGCAGGCGTACTAGACCCCGCGAGACGTCCCGCCCGGCAGGCACGTGCTGCGCGGTCGGGCGAGGGGTGGTTCGTGCGCGGCCGGCGTCCCGGGGGAGTCAGCTCCCCTTCGGCGCCGGCCGGTCGCCGTTGGTGGCTCAGGTGTCGGTTGCCTGCTCCGGGGTGCCGGCGGCCTCCCGCAGGGTGCGCGGGGTGACGAAGTCGACCAGCCGGGTTGTCGCCGGCGCCAGCTCACTCCAGCGCGACACCGTGAGGTCATGGACGGCCAGCGCGGCTGTCGGGAACGTCGGCACACGATGCCGCTCCGACGGTCCCAGCAGGCCGAGGGCGAGCTCGTGCAGACCTGGGTTGTGGCCCACCACCAGCACCGAGGGAACGCCGTCATCGACCTGGCGCAGGCGGGTCAGCAGGCCGTTCGCCTCCGCGAGATAGAGCTGGTCCTCCACCAGTACCGGCACGCCGGGCGGTAGCGCGTTCGCGAGATGCGCCACCGTCTCGCGGGTGCGCACCGCGGACGAGCAGAGCACCAGGTAGGGCTCAAGACCCGACGCCACCAGATGGCGTGCGACCACCGCGNTGCTGTCGCGCCCCTTCGGGGCCAGCGGGCGGTCCCGGTCGCGCGTTCCCGGATCGGCCGGCACGTCGGCCTTCGCGTGCCGCAACAGCAGCAGTCGGGGGGAAGGCCTCACCGCCTGCCCCCGGCGCGGGCGTTCCGGGTCGGAGCNGGCGGGTACTCCCTGCCTCCTGGGCACTGCCCGCATCCAACGAGCGCGGGCGCGGTGTCTGTACCGGGCACGTCGGGCTTCCCGTCCTTGCTTGTCGGTGTGTCGCCACTCGTCGGGCGTCGTCGCATGCGCGACGACTCGCAGACTGCCGACAGCGGGAGGTCCTCGTCAATGCCTTCGAGGTGTCACCACTGCCCGGGGTGTGCCCGGGGGTGTACCTGGTGGGGTGTCCGGTGCCCCGCCAGGTGATTCCGCTCGGTGCTGTTCCGCTCGGTGCTCCGGGTGGGGGTGCCCGGTGGCTCCGTCCCGAGCGGGTGGGGGACCGACGGCCGCGGCCCGATCATCGTCACGTACGATGATCGGGCCGCGGGGTGCGTCGAGGGGGCCGCTCAGCTGGCGACGGAGATCGACAGCAGCAGCCGGTCGGCCGCGGCGAGTGCGTCGTCGGCGTTGAGCCTGCCCCGGGGAACGAGGGTGGCGCGCTGGTCCGAGGTCAGCCCGCCCCAGACGCCGTGCTCCTCCTGGCGGAAGATGGCGGTGGCCAGGCAGGCGCGCTGCACGGGACAGTCGGAGCAGATCTTGCGGGCGCGGGTCTCGGCGGCGGCCCGGGCCTTGGTGTTGCGGCCGTCCGGCGGGAAGAAGGCATCCGGGTCGCCGTCGCGGCAGGCCGCGTCCTGCCGCCAGTAGACCGGCCAGCCTTCGCCGAACGGCTGCGGCGGGAGGTCGCGGCCGGGAAGTACCGGTACGCCAGCGCTCATCGGGCTCCTCCCGCATGGATGGATTCGGACGGCGACAGGGACATGGGTTCGGCGGGGCTACCGACCGGTAGCATGCCGGGCTGACTGGGCATACCGTCTCCTGCTGACGTTGCAAAGGCGGACAGGTGCGCTAACGGACAGGCGATGTCCGGCGTTGTGCCACACGCCGGATCGGTCGGCCTACCAACTACGAGTCGAGAGCCCCCAGGGTTTCCTGGCGGTGCGGCCCGCGGGTGCTGGCGCCCCACTCGGAAACGATCCCGTCTCGTCTCGTTAACCGAGGAACGTAGACGTCTCTCGACCGGATAGCAAGGGTTCCGAAACGCCTACGTCCGAATCTCTTCCCGGGTTTGTTGGTCGCCGCTGCGCGGGCCGGGGATCTCACCCTTCCAGCTCCTCGGCAACCATGGAACTGGTTTGCGGCGCCGTGTGCGCAAGGTCTCGTAGAGGGCGAATGTGCCTGTCAGGCAGGCGTTTCGGGCCGGATCGAAGATCAGTTCAGGGGGGTCCGGCCGGTAGGTCGGGGCGGGTTGAGGTGCCTGATCCGCACGGTCGGACGGCGCGGCGCGGCCCGGTTGCCGGCAGGTAAAGACCGATCGAACCCGGTGTCCCGGCCCAGGGCGGCGCCGCGCGGGGGCTGAAATGTGCCGAGGACCACACAGGGGTACGCGCCTCGCTGGACGTCGGCCTTCGCGCGACATCCGTACCTGCGGGTCGGTCAGCGCCCGGCGAGCGTCGGACCTGGGCGGACGCGCACTCTCGGTGGGCGTCAGGCCCAGGCGGGCGGGTGCTGTCGGCGGCGTCAGGCCCGGGCGGTCGGCAGGCCTGCGGCGGCCCAGGCCTGGTACCCGCCGATCACGTCGGTGGCCGCGGCCAGACCGAGGTCCTGGAGCGCGGCGGCGGCGAGGCTGGACGTGTAGCCCTCCGAACAGATGATCACAGGAAGGATGTCGTCACCGGTCGCGAACGGCGCGCGGGCGTCACTGGTCGGGTCGAGCCGCCATTCGAGAACATTGCGTTCGATGATCACCGCGGCCGGGATCGTGCCCTCGGCGGCGCGCTGCGCAGCGGGCCGGATGTCGATGAGGATCGCGCCCGCCGCGGCGGCCGCCGCGGCCTGCACGGGCGTGAGCCGGTTCAGCCGGGCGCGGCTGGCGGCCAGCATCGCGTCGATGCGACTGCCGCTCATGCCGGCAGCCCGGACGGCAGGGCCGCCTGCGCGCGCGGCCGGGGGCGCGGTGCCGCGGCGGCCGCGGTGGCCGGTGCGAGCTCCCGCAGGGCGTCCAGCGGGCCGCTGCCCGCCTGTGCGCGCGGGCGTGGGGCGTAGCGCAGCGGCAGCTCCGGCGGCGAGTAGGCGTGGACCGTGGTCGCGCACCGGGCCCCGCGGTTCACGACCCGGTGGACGTGGTCCGCCCCGAAGCCCGCGAGTGCCCCGGCGGCGTGCCGCCGGGTGCGGGTGACCACCCAGTCCGTCCCGCACTCGTCCTCCTCCACGACCCCCTCCGCGACGGCCAGCGCCCCGAGCGCGCCGCCGTGGTCGTGGACCTCCGTCTGCTGGCCCGGGTACCAGCCGATGAGCCACACCTCGACCGCGCCGGACAGGACCAGCCGGGTGTACCAGCGGCGCTGCGGGTCGTGGCGTACCAGCGGGCGCCAGACATCCGCCGCCGCGGCGATCCGGCCCGCCAGCCCGCGCAGGTCGGTCAGGCTCAGCTCGTGCCGCTCGTCGGTGAGGAAGCGGCTCGGGACGAGCGGGTCGGCCTGGTGGCCCGAACCGCCGTCGGCACCCGCCGCGGACACGGCCGGAAGGAACAGGGCTGGGTGGATCAAGGGCATCGAAGCTCCTTCGGACAGGGTCGCCTCGGCAACGGATCACTGGAGGACATCGCGAGGGGTTACGTCGCGTGCGGGCGTGGGGCGGCACGCCGCGGGACGGGCGGGGCAGGGCGCCGACGGTGGGAGCCTGGACCGCGGTGCCGAGCCCTGCCGCCCCGGCTGGTCGTGGACCGTGCCCTCAACCCCGTTGCCGCCCGGCGAGCCCGGGCCGCGGCGGCCATCGCCCGGCCCCGTACCGGCCGGGGCGGCCGCCCGCGGTGGGTCGGGCGGACCTTGCTCTGGATGACGGCGAGCCGACCCGGCGACCGCGTCAGCCCGGCTGTGCGGGCGCGGGTCAGCTCAGCGGTGCGGGTGGTGGGGCCGTGCGGAGGACCTCAGCCGGCTGACGACGTCGCCGGCGTGGCGACCGGGCGGGGTGGACGCGGGCCGCCGCGGCCGAAGCTGGCTGAGACCTCCGGGCGCGGTCGTGGCGCGCCGAAACCGGACCTGAGGGCGGGCGGGCGGTGCGAACACGGCCCGCGAGCGGTCAGGCCCGGGTCGTACAGGCCGCGGTGACGACCCGGCTCAGGTCGGTGACGCGGTCGCTGTGCAAGAGGAAGCCAGAGGCGGCCATGGACGAACTCTACGCCAGCGGCGGCCACTCGTGGCAGGGCGGAGTTCGCCGGATACGCCTGGCAGTTCCCCGAACGCCCGCGGGCTGGCTATCGTCACGTAAGGCGTACGGACGGGAGGTGCGGGATGGTCCAGACCGGCCCACTCGCCCAGCCCTGCGCGCCGCCGGGGGCTCCGGAGATCAGCGCGGTGCAGAGCAGGATGCGCGGGCTGCTGGACGCGGTCGTCGACGTGGCCCGGGAGCTGAGCCTGCCGGTGACCCTGCGCCGGATCGCGCAGGCCGCCCGCTCGCTGGTGGACTGCGAGCTCGGAGTGCTGGGAGTACTGGGGCCGGAGGGCCGCATCACCGAGCTGATCGGCGGCCAGCCCGATCAGGAGGTTCCCCGCGACATCGTCCGGATGCCGCGGGGGCGGGGCCTGATCGGCGAGGCGGTCCCGGGCGAGCCGCCGGCGGGGCGGCACGCCGTCAGGGTGCCCGCCGCGCTCCTCGGTTTCCCGTCCGGCGAGCGCGGCTTCCGCACGTTCCTGCGGGTGCCCATCACCGTGCGCGGGGAGGCGTTCGGCAACCTGTACCTCGCCGGTAAGCACGGGCCCGAGTTCACCCAGGAGGACGAGGACCTCGTTGGCGCGCTGGCCGCCGCGGTCGGCTTCGCCATCGAGAACGCCCGCCTCTACGAGGCCACCAAGCGGCGCCAGGCGTGGCTCACCGCGAGCGCCGAGATCACCACCGCCCTGCTGTCGGTCGCGGATCCGGTCGAGGCGCTGGGTCTGGTGGCCCGCCGCGCCCGCCAGATCACCTCCGCGCTGCTGGCCGGCATCCTGCTGCCCGTGCCCGGCCCCCGCGGGGGCGGGAACACGCCTCCGGTCGGCCCGCCACCTTCCGTGAGTACCACCGTGCCCGCCTCGCTCCCGGCCTCGCTGCCCGCCGTGAGCGCCGCCGCGCCGCCCGGGCAGCGGCCGGCCCCGGCGAGCCACCTGGAGATCGCCGTCGTCGACGGCGCCGGCGCCGAACGGCTGCGCGGGCGGGTCCTGCCCGGTCAGCCGCGGCTGCTGGACCTGATGCGCTCCGGGCGGGCTACGATCATCCCGCCGGAGCGGGCCGGCCCGGCCGCGCGCCGGCAGCTGGGTGAGGCTGTCGACGGGCTCGAGATCGGTGCCGTCATGGTCGTCCCCCTGCTGGCCGCGGGCCGTCCGCTGGGGGTGCTGCTGCTCGCCGCCGTGCCGGGGGTGGTGACGTTCGAACACCTCGACCTGGAGATGGCGGCGGCGTTCGCCGGCCACGCGGCGCTCGCGCTGGAGTTCAGCCGGGTGCAGCGGGAGCGGGAACGTCTCGCGGTGTTCGAGGAACGTGACCGGATCGCCCGGGATCTGCACGATGTGGTGATCCAGCGCCTGTTCGCCACCGGTCTGCAGCTGCAGGGGATGTCGCGGATGATCGACGAGGCCGCGGCGGCTCGGCTGAACGCAGCGGTCCGCGAGCTGGACCAGACGATCACCGACATCCGTCAGACGATCTTCTCGCTGACGGCGGCAGCCGGGGCGGTCGACCTGCGAGCGGAGATCGCCGCGATCGCGTCCCAGGCGGAACAGGCGCTCTCGATCCGCCCGACCGTCCGCATCGACGGCCCGGTCGACCGCGGGATTCCGGCGGTGATCCATCCACATCTGCTCGCGGCGATCCGAGAGGCGCTGTCGAACATCGCCCGGCATGCGCGGGCCACCCGGATCCAGGTGCTGGTGCGCGTCACCAACACCGATGTGGCGGTGCAGGTCCGGGACAACGGCTGCGGCCCGGGTGGCGCGTCCCGCAGCAGTGGCCTGTCGAACCTGCGGCGCCGCGCGCTCGATCTCGGCGGGCGGATGGAGTTCGGGCCCGGCGAGGGCGGGATCGGGACGACGGTGACCTGGCGCGTCCCGCTGGTCCAGCCGGTGCCGGAGCCACGGGTGCCGCCGCGGCACGGAAGCGTCGTCGAGAGCGTGGGCGACACGGGGCCGTGAGACGGCCCGGCGCCGCGCAGGCGCCGCCCGGCACCCGGACCAGGCCGTGCCACCCCCGGCATCTGGAGCAGGCCGCCCCCGGCACCTGGAGCAGGGCTAAAAGGTCGACCAGGACGACAGCCCGGTGCCGACTCAGGACGACAGTTTGGTGGCGAACACAGCGGCCTGCGTGCGGCTTTCCATCCCGAGCTTGGAAAGCATGCTCGACACGTAGTTCTTGACGGTCTTCTCCGCGAGGAACATGCGCGCGGCGATCTGGCGGTTCGTCAGCCCCTCCGCGATCAGTGACAGGATGCGCCGCTCCTGGTCGGTGAGGCCCGCGAGCCGCTCGTCCTCCGCCGGCCCCTCCCGCAGCCGGTAGAGCACGCGGGAGGTGACCGCGGGGTCGAGCAGGGACTGGCCCGCCGCGACCTGGCGCACCGCGTCGACGAGCGCGTTGCCGCGGATCTGCTTGAGGACGTATCCCGCGGCGCCGGCCATGATGGCGGTGAACAGCGCGTCCTCGTCGTCGAACGAGGTGAGGATCAGGCAGGCGATCTGCGGGTCGTGGGACCGGACCTGCCGGCAGACCTCGATGCCGCTGCCCTCCTGCAGGCGCGCGTCGAGTACGGCGACGTCCGGGCGAAGCATGATGATGTCCGAGATCGCCTCGTCGGCGCGCCCCGCCTCACCCACCACGATGATGTCGGCCTCGTCGGACAGCAGGTCACGCAGCCCGCGGCGCACGACCTCGTGGTCGTCGAGGAGGAAGACCCGGATCGACTCCGACGGCGACGCCTGGTCGGGCGCCGGGCCGGGCTTGGACGTGCCTGTCGAAACCTCTGCCACCGTTGACTCCGCCCGACCCCGCTGTCGTTGAAGACCGTCGCTGTATGTCACGTGCAGCATGCAGATTATAACCCTGGCGATCGGTCGCTCCGGCGGGTTCGGATCTCGGAGGCGTAACGGCCTCCGCCCGGGCCGCCGGGGCACGGGGGCCCGGGCGGGTGGACGGGCCGCCGCGGGTCAGCCCGTCACGGCCCGGGAGGCGGGGCTTCCCGGGCCGCGCCCGCATCCCACCGCCCGGCCTCCCACCACCGCCGAGAGACCGATGAACACCCCCGAGGCCGCGGTCACCAGCAGCCCCCGGTGCGAGCCGCCGGCGTCGACGAGCGCGCCGGCCACGGGGGTACCGACCGCGATCCCGCTCACGACGGCCATGGTGAGCCAGGTGAAGCCCTCGGTCCGCGCCCCGGCGCCGACCATCCGCTCCACCAGCGCGTTTCCGGTGATCAGAGTGGGTGACGAGGTCGCTCCGGCCAGCAGTGCGAGCGGGATCATCAGGGGTACGGCCAGGCCCGCCAGCGGTAGCGCCATCCCGACGGCCATGAGGCTCGCGGCGCGCCGGAAGCGGTCGGGCAGCGGCCGGGAGTGCTCCCGCGCGCCGTAGATCAGTCCCGAGACGGCGGAGCCGGTGGCGAACATGCCGAGCAGCAGGCCCCCCACCGCGGCCAGCCCCTCCTCGCGGGCGAAGGCGACCATCGAGACGTCGACCCCGCCGAACGCGATTCCTATGCAGAAGAAGACCACAAGAAGGGTGCGGGTTCCGTGATTGCGCAGCATGTGGGGCCGGGCTGTGGTCTCTTCGTCGCGTGGCCCTGGGTCGCTGTCCCGCAGTGACACCAGCGCGGACGTCCCGACGGTCAGGAAGGCCATCGCGGCCACCAGCCCGGCGACCGGCGCCACGAGTACGGCGAGCAGCGTGACCAGCACCGGCCCGAGGACGAAGACCAGCTCGTCGAGTGCAGCCTCAAGTGCCAGCGCGGTGCCGAGCAACTCGTCGCCGCCCAGCCGCGCGCTCCACCGGGCGCGTGAACAGGCGGCGACCGGCGGCAGCGAACCGCCGGCGACGGCCGCGGCGGCGAACCAGACCGGCCGGGGCGCGCCCGCGGCGACGGCCACGGTCAGTGTCGCCATCGCCGCCAGATGGCAGCACAGGCAGACGAGGAGCACCCGAGCCTGCCCGAACCGGTCGAGAGCGCGTCCGAGGCGGGGAGCCAGCAGCGCCTCGCCGACCGCGCCGGCGGCCGCCACCGCCCCACCGATCCCGTAAGAGCCGGTCTCGGCGTGGACGAACAGGACGGTCCCCACCGAGACCATGGCGATGGGGAGCCGCCCCAGGAAGGCGGCGGGTACGAAGCGGACGGCCCCGGGGGTGGCCAGGGCGCGGTGGTATGCGGTTGTCATAGCGGTGCCCACAGTGCCGCATCGGCAGCCCCTGTGACCAGCGGTTATGCGTCACCCTGGGGGGATTGCCCGCCAGCGGCGGTGGCGCGGGTCAGCCGCGGTGGCGCGGGTCAGCCGCGGTGGCGTGGCTCGCGGCGCTGGCCGAACGCGGGTGGCTGCCGGACCCAGTCCGCATGGGGCTGATGGCGAGGAGCGGGCCCCGCGGCCCTGAGACGCTGGACGAACGGAGCCACCAGCACGGCGCCCACGACGAAGCCGACCACATGGGCGCCGTAGGCGACACTTCCGCCGTCCGCCATGCCGATGCCGGTGAAATACAGGTACTGCAGGATGAACCAGAACCCCAGCACGATCCAGGCCGGCAGCCAGAACGGCAGGAAGAACAGCACCGAGACCAGGCCGATCACCCGTGCCCGGGGGAACAGGACCAGATAGGCGCCGAGAACCCCGGCCACCGCGCCGGACGCGCCGATCAGCGTGTCGGTGGTCTGGCCTTCGAACATCGCGAACCCGTAGGCGGCCGCGAACCCGCAGACCAGGTAGAAGAGCAGGTAGAGCAGCCGGCCCAGGCGGTCCTCGATGTTGTTGCCGAACACCGCGAGGAAGAGCATGTTGCCGATGAGGTGCAGCCAGCTCCCGTGCAGGAACATCGAGGTGACGACGGACAGGATCGGCGACTTGTCAAAGGTCGGGGGCGATTCCTGCAGGCAGCCGACCCGGCCCCGGGCGTCCAGCGCGAGCCGGCCGGAGCTCGCCACCGGCAGCTGCTTGCCGGTGAGCANCTCCTTGGGTATGGCGCCCCATTCCTGGAAGAACCGCTGCTGTTCGCACGCGTTCTGCGGCTGGGAGGTCTGTATGCCCGCGACCGAGCTGACGACAGGCGTCAGAAACACGAAGACCACGACGTTGGTAGCGATCAGTAGCCAGGTAATCACTGGTCTACGTCGCAGTGGATTGATGTCGTGAATCGGAATGACCACGAGGTCATCCTGCCGTAGGCCACCCCGGTCGGGGTGAGGCCGGTCCCCGGCGGGGGCCGGATCCGGGAGGACGGTTCCGCGGCGCCCCAGGTCCCCAGTGCTCCACCGGCCTTCGGCGTTCGGCTGACCTTCGGTGTTCGTGCTGACCTTCGGTGTTCGGCTGACCTCAGTGTCAGGCCGGTCGGGTCGCCGACCACTGGGTGACGGGCATCATCGGCCGCCAGCCGGCGAACCCGCCGACGGCCGTCGCCCGGCTGACGGCCAGCCGCGCCAGCTCGCCGCCGTACTCGGCCCGGCACCGCGCCAGCACGACCTCGGACTCGATCGTCACCGCGTTCGCGACGATCCGCCCGCCGGGCCGCAGCGCCTCCCAGCAGCGCTCGATCGTTCCGGGTGCGGTCAGGCCGCCGCCGACGAACACCGCGTCCGGCGCACCGCACTCGGCGGTCAGATCCGCCAGCGCGCCCGGGGCGGCCGCGGCGACGACCCGCAGCCCCGGCACCCCGAGCGCCGCCGCGTTGCGGACGATGCGTTCGACCCGGTCCGCACGCGGCTCCAGCGCGACCGCGCGGCAGGACGGGTGCGTCCGCATCCACTCGATGCCGACGCTGCCGCAGCCGGCACCGACATCCCAGAGCAGCTCGCCCGGCGCCGGCGCGAGGAACGCGAGGGTGACCGCGCGGATCTCCCGCTTGGTGAGCTGGCCGTCGTGCTCGAAGACGTCGTCCGGCAGCCCGGGGAGGCGGGGGAGATGCCGCGCATCCGGATCCGCGACCAGCTGGAGGGCGAGGAGGTTCAGATCGGCGAGGCCGTCGGCTCCCAGGCCCGGGTCGGCGAGGTCGCGGGCGCGGAACTCCCGCCGGCGTTCGGCCGGCCCGCCCAGGTGCTCGAACAGTGTGACCGGGCTGTCCCCGAAACCGCGCCGGGTGACCAGCCGGCACAGGTCCGGGGGCGTCCGGCGGTCGGCGCTCAGGACGAGCAGCCGCCGCCCGGTGGTCAGTGCGGGGTGCACCGTCGCCAGCGGGCGGCCCACCAGGCTGACGATCTCCGTGGCGTCGACGGCCCAGCCCAGGCGCGCGCACGCCAGCGAGACCGAGGACGGGTGGGGAAGCACCCGCACCCGCTCCGCGCCGAGAACCCGCACGAGCGTGCTGCCCAGGCCGAAGAACATCGGGTCGCCGCTGGCGAGCGCGCACAGGCGGGCCCCGGCCTGCCTCTCTATCAGCTCCCCGAGCCCGGGGACCAGCGGCGAGGGCCAGCACACCCGCCGGGCCGCGACGTCCGCGGGCAGCAGCCCGAGCTGCCGGGTGGCGCCCAGGACGACCTCGGCCCGCAGGAGCTCGTCCCGTGAGGCCGGGGGCAGGCCCGCCCAGCCGTCGTCGCCGATCCCGACGACGACGACCTGACCGGCGCCTGCCGGCCGGCTGATCGCGGCACTGCCGGGTTCAGCCATCGGATCCACCGGTCACGGCCGAGACGGTAGCCCGCGCGGGGCCCAGCCGCGGTGCCCGGAACGCGGGGCGCCCCCGGCACGGGGGCCAGGGGCGGTGCTCAGGAGGAGAACGGTGTTCAGGAGGAGAACAGCAGCCGGGTGAAGCGCTTGTGCCCGTGACCATACCCGTACCCGTGCCCGTGGCTTGGGCCGTGTGATCCCCAGGCGGGCTGGGTGTAGTGCCCGCCGGGCGGCATCGGCGCGGGCGGTGGCGGGGGAGCCGGCTGCGACCACTGGGCCTCAAGCCGGGTGAGTGCCTCCAGCTCGCCGTAGTCGAGGAAGATCCCGCGGCAGTTGTCACACTGCTCGATCTGGACTCCGCTGCGGTTGTAGGTCCGCATGGCCCCGTGGCACTTGGGACACACCAAGTTATGCCCCGCAGAGTAGTTCATCCCCGCCCCTTCCGCGCGCACAGTCCTGCCATGGAGCAGAAGCTACGCTACTGCCGCCACCTGTGGATCTCCATGGGCGGATCCACAGCGTGCGTGGCCCTCGGAATCCGGTCACGTACCGCCCGGATAGGCGGTGCCGCGTAGTTCTCCGGGGCCGGGAATGCGCGTCACCACTCGACCGAGCCGGTGGAGCGTCCTGTCCGGCAGCAGCCGCCTGGTGAGGAGAAGCAGGCGGGCATCCCGGCCAATCGCCCGCCGTGAGTACGGAGCGGTGTCGCCGAGTGCCCGCGCCAGGCCGCGCGCGAACCGCTCCGGCGGCAGTGCCAGCCGGTGCACGTTCGCCGCCATCGATCCGACGGCGATCTGGAAGGGCCGGTAGGCGCTGTCGGGCCGCTCGTGGAACACGGTGCGCACGAGGATGTCGGTGTCGAAGGTGCCCGTGACGACGACGGTGACGCCGAGGCCGAAGGGAGCGATCTCGTGGGCCAGTGCCTCCGCCCAGCGCTCGGCTGCCGCCTTGGACGCTCCGTAGGCGCCCGCGGTCGCCATTCCGCGCACCCCGGCCTGGCTTGACACCAGCACGACGCGTCCCCTCCCGGCTCTTCGCATGAGGCCAGACGCCCCAGCGCGTCGTCGACCGATCGCACGGCCGCGACCACGTGCCACCCTTCGCGGTACAGGTGCACGGCCGAGGCGAAGCCGAGACCGCGCCCCGCGCCGGTGATCACCACCGATCGCGGCGAGGCCATGGCGGTCTTCCTCTCGTCACCGGAGCGCGGACCGTGGGCGGGTCGGTGGCGGGTCGCGAGCGCCGCCGACCCGCCGTCCTGGTCCTGGTGAAACAAAGGTTAGGTTCACACTGGTCGTCGGCCGGGCGCAACGGTCCGGCTCCGCAGCCGGGCGACCAGGCCCGCCGCTGCGTCCACACCCGCGGCGGCGGGTGACGACGTGCCCGTTCAGTACCGTCGTCGCAAGGGGAGCGGCTGAAGGGGTGGACCCGGTGTCGAACGACGGGGCTCGGAGAACGCAGATCCTCGACGCCGCCGCGGCGTTGTTCGCCAGTGCCGGCGTCCGGACAACGCTCAAGAACATCGCCGACGCCAGCGGCATCCTCACCGGCAGCCTCTACCACCACTTCGAGTCCAGGGAAGCGATCATCGTCGAGCTGGTGCGGCGCTACCAGGACGAGCTCGACCAGGTCGCGCACGCCGCCGAGGAGGAACTGGCCCGGCCGANCCCCCGCCCTCCCGCCGAGATCATCACGGCTCTGGGTGAGGCGATCGCCGCCTGCGCCGTACGGCACCGCGCCGCTCTGCTGCTCACCTTCTACGAGCCTCCCGCCGGCTCCAGCGACGAGTTGGTGCGACTGGCCGCGCGGACCCCGACCGCGATCGAGGCCGCGATGCTCCGGGCCCTGCGCGCGGGACTCGCCTGCGGTTACATCCGGCCCGGCATCGATCTGGCGCTGCTCGCCGACCGCATCTGCCAGAGCATGCTCCACGTCGGCATCGGTGTGTCCCACCGTGCCCCCGGCGGTGATCGCATCGCCGGAACCAAATGCCGGATCCTGCTAGACGGCATCGCGGCGGCCTCGCCGCGGGACGAGGCCCTGGAGCGGGCTCCCGCCTTCCGCGCCGCGAGCGGAGTCGTCGAGACCTGGGCGCGGGAGAAGGAGTCGAGGGCGGACGTCCACGACCGGAAGTCCCTGATCGTCGCGACCGCCCGTGCCGAGTTCGGGCGCCGCGGCTATGACACCACCACCATCCGGGACATCGCGGCGGCGGCCAACCTCAGCGCCGGCAGTGTCCACCGGGTCGTCGAGTCCAAGGAGCGCCTGCTCGTCTCGATCATGNCCTCCTTCGTCGCGAACGTGACCGCCGGCTGGAGCGCGGTGCTCCGCTCGCCCTCGACCGCCGTCGAGAAGCTCGACGCCCTCATGTGGCTCGACATCAACCTCATGGACCAGTTCGCGGACGAGTTCAGGATCCAGTTCTCCATGTTCCGGCAGACACCGCCCGACAGCCCCGACCTCGCCTGGACGTTCCCGACGCAGCTGCGCCAGGTCAGGTCGCTGGTGACNGGCGGGATCCGGTCCGGAGACCTCCGCCTCGAAGGTGCCTCCGCGGACCTGCGGGCACGGTGCCTGTTCAGTCTGATCTGGATGCCGCAGAACATCGTGCGCAGCGCCGGCCCCCGACCAGCTCTCGGCCTGTCCCGGGACACGGTGCTTCGTGGCGCGAGCGACACCTCGCCGGCAGGCCGTGAGTCACTCAGCGGGGCAGGCGCCTGAGACCGCCGGCCGAGGCCTCGGCCGGCGGCGCCGGGAGGTGCGGCACCGCGTCAGCCGAAGCGATCGACGAGGTGCGAGTTGACGCCGTCCGGGTCCAGACGTCGGGCCACCAGGTAGCCGGCGCCCATCCAGCCCCGCCGGGTCCACTTGCCGAACGACAGCCGGGTTCCCGGGGCGCCGGCGGCGGCGGGGAGCATCTTCACGCGCTCGAGCGCGTCCCGCACGCCGCGCGGGCTCAGCGGGTGGGCGTCGGCGAAGGCGTGCACCAGGACGGTGGCGAGATCGCGGTTCACCACGGGTACGCACCACTCCGGCCGCCGTCCGTAAACGGCGTTGTACCGGTCGAGGAACCGCTGGCCGACGAGGTTCCCCTCGTCGTACTGGTCGATGCCGGTCCAGCCCAGAATCGCCTTCCACATCACCTCGTTGATCCAGGCGTTCTGGAAGGCGGTGCCCATGAAGCGGGGCGGGTCCCAGCCGAGCGCTTCCAGTGCCGGATTGACGTGCACGACCCCGAAACCGAACCCGCAGTGCACGAGGGCCGAGGCATTGGCCTCGTGCAGGGCGCGGACGGCGGCGCCGACATCCTGCGCGGTCTGGGCGATCCACTCCTCGGCCACGATCCGGATGCCCTGCGCCGCACACGCCTTCCGGAAGTGTCTGATGTAGGTCTCACCGACGAGTGACTGCTCGATCAGGCAGCCCACGTCCGGGTGGCCGCCCTTCGCCNGCAGCTGGGCCCAGAAGATCGGCTCATCGGTCAGCGANCCCTGCGGGAGCGAGAACGTCCACTCCCCGAGCCAGTCGTCCGTGCCGGTGACGCTGATCGCCGGGACTCGGAACCGCTCCTCGATCGCCTCCCGCGTGGGCACGCAGTTGTCGGTGATGGCCGGCCCGAAGACGGCGAGGCAGCCGTCGTCCACCAGCTCGCCATAGGCGTCGATCACCGCCTTGACGGAGCCTTTCGGGAGACCCTCCACCTCACGGAACACGATCTCCACCGGGCGATCGATCAGGCCGTCGCGATGAGCGTCTTCGAAGACGAGCTCGAACGGCCGGGTGAGGTCGTCCCGCAGCTCCTGCGGATAGCCGTCCGGAAGCCGGAAGTCCAGGAGGTAACCGAATCTGATCGGCTCNGCACTGCTCTCGTAAGACAACGACTTTCCTCCTCGTCGGACTCCACAGCCGCCCCGCCGCGGGTCATCGAATCTGGCCGGATGTGTTCGCGCCCAGGCCGGGCCCCCGGCCGCTCAGCCCTCGATGGGGGACGACCCCAGGATTCGGTAGGAGCCGGGAACGCCCTCGTCGTTCAACGTCGCGACCAGACCACCACGGACACACACCGCCGGATACTTCGGGTTGGCCTTTCCGTTGCTGGGCGTCCATCCACGGCCGTGTGGCCGATGGCGACGGCGACGACGTCTTCTTCGATCATCCTGTTGCCGTAGTCCGTGCCGGTGCCGGGATCGCCCTTCGCCTCGCAGGTCACCAGCTCGATCGGACGGCCACCGATGCCGGAACCGTGCTCGTTCAGCCAGGTGGCGGTGGCCCTGGCGACGTCCAGCTCGATCGTTGTGTCTCCGGCGCTCATCGGCGTCGCGCTCGAGCGGCGGCTGCGGGCGAGGTTCGGGTGGCGGCGGCCGATCGGTCTCCTCACCGTGGGGCTCGCCGTCGGCTACGTCTGGGCCCTGCTCTTCAACGGGGTCTTCGGCGTGCGGGCCGGCGTCTTCTACTACGGCCGCGTCATCCCCGGACTCGCGATGTCCGAGGGGACCAAACACCAGTACCCCCTGTACGACGCCCTCGCGATGGGCGTACAGATGATGGTCTTCACGTATCTCCTCGGACGGACCGACGCCGAGGGCCGCACGGTCATCGGCGCCTGGGCCGAGCGGAGGACGAAGAGCGGCGCTGGTGCGGCGGCGCTGTCCGTCGTCTCCGTTGTCCTGCTCGGCAACCTGTTGTACGGGGCGGTGTTCACCCCCCACCTCGTCACGAAGCTGAACGGCGATGTGACCGAGGGACCCGCGACCGAGCTTTTCCCCGGCGTGCCGAACCAGCCCCTGCACGGCGGCGCTGGAGGCGGGCGGTGACGATCAACACGCGCACGAACACGCCGCTCGCGGCTCACCGTCACCGGGCCAGCCGCCGGGCGCAGGCCAGGAAGGCGTGGGCACCGTCGTCGAACGGGGTGCCGCGCAGCAGGTACTCGGTGACGGCTCCCGCCGCGTACTGCACCGTCACCGCCCGGGCCGGTCCGTCCAGGGTGTCCCAGGGATCCGGGCCCGTGCCGAGTGCCACCCCGCCGGCCGCGCGGTAGGTGTCGGCGAAGCGTGCCCAGACCGCGGGCGGCAGCACGCCCGCGGCGAACCAGGCGGCCGGGCGCGCCAGGTCCCAGGCGGGGTCACCCCAGCCGAGATCGTCGATGTCGATGATGCGCCACTGTGGGTCCGCCGCGGCCTCCGGCGTCCCGGCCGGGCCAGGCGTGCCGGCCGGGCCAGGCGTGCCGGCCGGGCCAGGCGTGCCGGCCGGGCCAGGCGTGCCGGCGGTGCTGACGACCTGGCCGAGGTGCCAGTCGCCGTGGATCAGCGCCACCGGGCCACCGGGCCGAGCCGGGGTCCGCTCCAGCCAGGCCGGAAGCCCGGCCCGCGCCCGCCGGATGTCGTCCGCGAGGCGGGTGATCTCGGCGCTTCGGGGCGCCGCGGCGAGTGCGTCCTCCAGTTGTTCCATGGCTCGCCGCAGCCGGGCGCAGACCCCGGCGGGCGGTACGGCGTCCGGTGGGAAGGCGGCGAGATCCGTGCCGTGCAGGCGGGCGAGCAGCTTGGCGGCGGCCGTCCAGGGGGCGGCTTCGACGTGCCGCTCGACGTCCTGGAGCCGCAGCGCCCTGGCCGCCGGCCAGGCGCTGACGAGGCGGCCGTCGACCGATGCCAGCAGGTCGTCGTCACCGCCCTGGAGGCGCAGCGGAGCCAGGAGCAGCCCGGCCAGCCGCGGGTCCGCGGCGAGGCGCAGCCGGGCGAGCAGCGGGCGCGCGGCGTCCTGCGCCAGGTGGGTCTTGACGACGAGGTAGCCGTGCCGGACGACGAGCCGGCCCTTGCGGTCGGTGAGGATCTCCCCGCCCGTCCGGGTCAGATCGCTCATGGTCACGACCGGCGGGCGGGTGGTGTCCGCCTCCTCGCGGCCGGGGACAACGGCGCGGTTCGTCACCAGCTCTCCCGGAGATGGGCTGGCCTTCGGGCCGAAGGCGCTGTAGGAGTCGGAACTCCCCTGTGTTCCACGCGGGGGAGGACGTCGATCAGTGAACCAGTTCTCCGGCCCGTCCGGTGCGGCCCGCCCGGGGCAGGTCACCCGGCCGGCCGGCGGGGCCGTCCGCCCACTACCGTCGGCTGATGCAGCCGCTTAGCCAGGCCGAGGCCGTGGCCCGAGCCATGCTGGTCCGGGTTCGCTCCTACCAGGTCGATCTCGACCTGACCGGGACGCCGGAGGGCCCGCGGTTCACCTCCACCAGCACCGTGTCGTTCACCTGCGGCGAGCCGGGAGCCAGCACGTTCGTCGACCTGCGGGCGATCTCGGTGGAGTCGGCCCAGCTCAACGGCCGGGAGCTGGATCCNGGCTGGTGGCAGGGCGACCGGGGGGTCCTGACCGGTCTGGAGGCGGTGAACACCCTGGTCGTCCGGGCGACCATGGCGTGCACGAACACCGGCGAAGGGCTGCACCGGTTCACCGACACCGAGGACGGCGAGGTCTATCTCTACGCCCAGTCGTTCCTCGACGACGCCCCCCGGATCTTCGCCTGTTTCGACCAGCCCGACCTCAAGGCGCCGCTGAGCCTGGCGGTCGCCGCGCCCGAGTCGTGGGAGGTGCGGGCCAACGGTGCCGGCACCCGGGTGGCGCCGGGTCGCTGGGAGTTCGCGCGGACCGCGCCGCTGGCCACCTATGTGGTCTCCCTGGTGGCCGGGCCGTACCAGGTGTGGAGCAGAACCCACGACGGTGTCCCGCTGGGGCTGCTGTGCCGCCGCTCCCTCGCGCCCCACCTGGACGACCAGACGGCGGAGATCTTCCGGATCACCACCGCCTGCCTGGATCACTACCACGCGCTGTTCGGAGTTCGTTACCCCTTCGGGAAGTACGACCAGGCCTTCGTGCCGGAGTTCAACATGGGCGCGATGGAGAACCCCGGCCTGGTGGTCTTCCGGGACGAACTGGTGTTCCGCTCGGCGGTGACCGAGGCCGAGCGGGAGCGGCGGGCCGTCGTGATCGCGCACGAGATGGCCCACATGTGGTTCGGCGACCTCGTCACCATGCGGTGGTGGGACGACCTGTGGCTCAACGAGTCGTTCGCCGAGTACATGGGCACCCGGGTAACGGCAGCCGTCACGGAGCACTCCGAGGCCTGGACGAGCTTCGCGGTGGGCCGCAAGAGCTGGGGCTATGCGGCGGACCAGCGGCCGTCCACCCATCCGGTGGCGCCGGCCGCCGTCGAGGACACGGCGGCCGCCCTGCTCAACTTCGACGGTATCTCCTACGCCAAGGGCGCCTCGGCGCTGCGCCAGCTCGTCGAATGGATGGGGGACGAGGCGTTCCTGGCGGGCCTGCGGGCCTACTTCGACGCGCACGCCTTCGGTAACGCCACGCTCGCCGACCTGCTGGCGGCCCTGGCCCGGGCGAGTGGGAAGGACCTGGCGGCGTGGGCCGAGGCCTGGCTCCGCCGCGCCGGGACCGACACCCTGCGGCCGCGGGTGCGCCTGGACGGGCGGGGCGCGTACGCGGCCGTCGAGGTGGTGCGGACCGACCCGGCCGAGCCGCCGGCGGAGCTGCCGGCGGGCTTGTCGGAGGAGCCGCCGGCCGCGCGGCCGCACCGGATCGGTGTCGGGGTGTACGACGCCGACCCGCGCGGGGGGCCGCTGCGGCTGCTGCGCCGCGTCCAGGTCGATCTGGACCAGGTGGCGCCCGGGGGCGGAGCGGCGGTGCCGGAGCTGGTGGGTACCCGGCCCGGACGTCTGCTGTTGGTCAACGACGGCGACCTCACGTTCGCCAGGGTGCGTTTCGCGGCGGTGGACCTGGCCCGGCTCGATGTGGTCCTCGCGGACCTGGCCGATCCGCTGGCACGGGCCCTCGTGTGGTCCGCCGCCGCCGACATGACCCGGGACGCCGAGTGGCCGGCGGGTGACTACCTGCGGCTGGCCGCGCGGGCGTTGCGCACCGAGCGCTCGGTCGCCGTCCTGGAGGACGCGCTGGGTTTCGCCGCCGGCGCGGTCGTGGACCGTTTCCTGCCCGGGTCGGACCGGCCGGTCGCGCGGGGCGCGCTGGTGAGCGCCTGCCAGGTGGTGATCGACGGCGCCGCACCGGGCCGGGAGCCGGCCGCCGGGGCGGACGGGAGCGGACTGCTGCTGGCGGCGGCCCGTGGCCTGATCGCCTGCGCCGCGCCGCCGGAGGTGGGACGGCTGCGTGGCTGGCTCCAGGGCCGGGGGGTGCCGCCGGGTCTGGTCGTCGACCCGGATCTGCGCTGGCGCCTGCTGGACCGGCTGGTGGTGCTGGGCGCGGCCGGCGAGCGGGAGATCGCGGCCGAGCTGGGCCGCGACCGCAGCACCCGGGGCGCCGAGCTGGCGGCCCGGATCCGGGCCGCGGCCGGGGACCCGGCGGCCAAGTCCCGGGCCTGGAAGGTCATCACCGCCGACCTGGAGACCTCGGCGCGGTTGGTCGCCGCGACCGCCCAGGGCTTCTGGCAGCCGGAGCAGCAGGATCTGACAGATCCCTACGTCGACCGGTACTTCGCCGAGATGCCCCGGCTGGCCAGGACCAGGTCACCCCATGCCCTGCGGCAGATCGCGGCCGCGGCCTTCCCCCGGTACGCGGTGCGGGCCGAGACTCTCGCGGCGGCGCGGCACCTGCTCGGCGCCGCGGCGACCGGACCGGTGCTCGCCCGGGTGGTCGTCGACGCCGCCGACGACCTGCGCCGGGCGGTGGCCGCCCGCGAACTGCACCGCCACGCCTACCCGGCCGGCTGGCCCGGCCCGGAAGCGGCCGGGGGGCCGGCCGGGCAGCCGGTCAGCGGTTGACGAACGTCGGGGCGCGGCGCTCGCCGAACGCCGACCGGGCCTCGGCGTAGTCCTCGGTGGACTGCACGATCGCCATGTGTGACGCGATGAGGTCCAGGTTCGTCCGCAGGTCCAGGTTCTGGGACTGGTAGACCGCCCTTTTGATCATGCCGGCGGAGATGGGTGACATCGCCGCGATGCGCCGCGCGAACGCATAGGTCTCGTCGAGGAGAACGGCCTCCTCGTAGACGCGGTTCACCATGCCGATCCGCTCCGCCTCCACCCCGTCCACGGTGTCGCCGCTGAGGAGCAGCTCCAGCGCCTTGGCTGGCCCCACCAGGCGGGGGAGCAGGTAGGTCCCGCCGTCCCCGGGCACCAGCCCGATTTTGATGTAGCCCTCGGAGAGCCGCGCGGAGCGGGCGGCGAACCGCAGGTCGCACATCAGCGCCATGTCCAGCCCGGCACCGACCGCCACACCGCTGATGGCCGCGATCAGGGGCTTGTTGAGATCCAGCACCGCCCGGGCGACCTTGTGGACGCCGTCGGTGAGCATCCGGCGCCGCGCGATCGGGGTGGGTTCGATGCCGCTGAGCACCGCCAGGTCGATCCCGGAGCAGAAGGCCCCGCCGGCACCGGTCACGACCACGACCCGGACAGCCGGGTCGGCCTCGGCCTCGCGCAGGGCCGCCGCCCACCGGTCGATCATGGTCAGCGTGAAGGCGTTCCTGACCTGGGGTCGGTTGAGTGTGATCGTGGCGATCGCGTCCTGGACCGAATAGAGCAGCTCGTCGGGTGCCGGCTCGGCCGCCGCGGTCGTGTTCTCGTCGCTCATCTGGCTGTTCCTACCAGGGTGCCGGACTGGAGGCGCCCGCACGTGGGCGACGTGGCATCGCCGCCGCCCGGCGCGCCGGGCGGTGCCGGCCCGCCGGCGTGGCGGACCGCCCCGCCCGGACGGCCGGGCGCGGTTGGCGACCGAGGGTTCGGCGCCGGCAGAGCGGTCAGTGCCCGCGCTCCCACCAGTGGTGACGCGGTGAGCGCGTGCCCGAACCGGCTCCGACGGGATGATCGGACCCACGGTCGTAGGCACCGCGATCAACGGCACCGCGGTCGTCGACGCCGCGGTCGTACGTGCCGCGGTCGAGAGCGCCGCGGTCATCGGCGCCGCGGTCCAGAGCGCCGCGGTCGTCAGCTCCGCGGTCGTAGGCACCGCGCTCGCCAGTGCCGCCCTGGTCGTAGGTGCCGTGGTCGACGGACGCACGTCGGTCCGAGTGCCCGTTGTGGGACCGCCTGGGCTCGTCGGGGTAGACCGAGGAGTCATCGGCCCCCGGCGCGGGGTACCGCTCCGAGCCGGCGGCCGCCCGCTCCCGGCCGGCCTCCGTTCCACGGGCCCGGTGCCTGCCCGGCCCGGCCTGCTCGTACTCCTCGTCGCGGTCGGCCCGCGCCCCGCCCACGGCGGCGCGGTCCCGGCCGGTGCCTTCCGCGTGCCGGCCGTGACCGCGCAGGTGCCAGCCGGCCTCGGGGGCACCGAGACGGCGGCTGCGCGCGACCGCGACGTCACGCACTCCGACCACACTGAACCGGCCCAACGCGCTGGAGCCGAGGAACAGGATCAGCGCACCCAGCCCGTAGAAGAAACTGATCATTACCAGTGCCTGGGTGACCTTGCCGCCCAGCGGCATCCCGAGCGCGCCGGGGTTCCAGATCTGCGACAGCGGCGGCCCGACGATGAACCAGACGCCAGCCACGACCGCGAGGGCCGCGCCGAACGCCGCGGCGGCCCGGTTGCGGCTGAACATCAGGATCAGGCCGGCGACGATCGCCACGATGCCGGGCAGGATCGACAACCAGAACTGGGTCGCGGTCCAGGACCACGCATCGTTGGTGAAGCCGAAGTCGAAGTACGGTCCCACGAGGGGGATCAGCGCCCCCCAGATGCCCGCGGCCAGGATCAGGATGCCGCTGAGCGCGCCCTTCGTGCGCGGGACCTGCAGCATGTCCCGGCGGCGCGGCTGATCGATTGCCATTGTGTCCATGTTTCTTCCTCCCGTCGGACCAGCCGGGATTTCACCGCGGCCCGCGATCGGTCGCCGACTCGGTGGTGATGACGTGGGACATCACCCCCGCCGGCAACAGTGCGAGGGCCGCGAGCGCGGCCGCGGCCGCGGCCAGGCCGAGCAGCAGCCAGGCGTTCAGGATCATCCCGACCAGGGCGAGGATCACCCCCACCACCACAACCGCGGTCAGCGACCAGATCAGGGCGCCTCGCCCACGTTCCTGGGCCTGCCGTCCGCGTGGCGGGCCGGTGAGCGGGCGTTCGCGTGGCGGGCTTGTGTGCACGGCCATCGGGCACCTCGGTTCGTCGGCGGCCCCGGTCTCGCGCGGGTCCGTTCCGTGTGGGCCTACCCCGTCTGGGTGTTCCCAGCGGCGCGTCTTTCCACCAAACGTGGGATGACCTCGGCTTTCGTGCCGGGCTCCGGTCGGCGGCCTGGGTAGCCTGGCGTCCCATGGGCCGGCCGTACCGTCCCCGGTGGACAGGCCTGTCGGCACGGCGCCGATCCACCCGCGGGACCTGCCTGGCGGTGCTGGCCGCGGCAGTCTTCGCCCCGGCCGGCATCGCCGTGCTCACGGTCCACCAGACCGCGCAGAACAGCGACTTCTACCGCGCCGCGCTGGCGGAGGCACAGGTCCACGAGCGGATCAGCGACGAGGTCCTGACGGATCCGGTGCTGGCGGAGGTGACCGGGGACCTGCTGGCGGACCTGCCCGTCGACCCGGATCTGGTGGTCGACAACCTGCTGCTCGTCGTCCCGCCGTCCGCGCTGCGCGGAATGACCGACGGCGTCGCGGACAGTGTGGCCGCGTACCTGGACGGGAGCCGGGCGGAGTTCGTCGTGGCCGCCGACCTACGCCCGATTCTCGACAACATAGGTCGGCTCGCCTCCGTCTACCTGGCCGGGCAGGTGTCCGGCGCCCCCCGCTACCGGACCGAGGACGTCGCGGCGGCGCTGCGCGACGTGCTGGACGGGGTGGACCGGGTGAGCCAGGGCCGTCCACCCGCCTCCGTCCCCGAGATCGACCTCACCGACGGCCAGATCACCTGGGTGGCCGACCTGCTGCTGAGCCGGGTGCCGGAACCGAAGCGCCCGGGGGCACGCGAGCAGGTGCAGGTGGCACTGCGCTCCGGTGACCTCGGGGAGGCCCTGGCGGTTGTCGGCCCGATGCTCTTCTCGGGGGACGTCTCGGCGGTCGCGGACCTGCGCGCGCGGCTGGCCGGCGGCACGGTGCTGGACCTGGGACGCCCGCTCTCGGCCGGCCGGGCGGGCCCCGCCGGAGCTGTGCTGCGCGCGATCCACGGAGTCGGCGGGACGGGCATGGTCACGCTGGCCGTGCTCTGTTTCGCCGTGCCCGCGGTGGCGCTGGCGCGGGCGGCCGTGCTGGTGCGCACGGCGAGCCGCGGGCCGATGCCGCCGGCCGCTCGGGCCGGGCCCGCGGTGCTGGCGCGGACGGTGACGGCCGCGTTCGTGGCCGCCGGGGCGACCGCGACCGTCATGGCGTTGGTCGTGACCGCCGTGGCTGGCGATCCGCTGGCCCCGCTGCGCGGCCCCGGCTCGCCGTTGCCGCCGGCCGGGCAGCGGCTGGTGTCCGACGTCGGTCGGGTGCTCGTCCACAACGCCCGGTCGACGTGGCTCGCGATGGCGGCCGTGCCGCTGGTGACCGGGCTCGGCCTCGGGACCGTGGCGGCGGCCGTCCCCCGCCTCTACCGCGCGCAGGGACGTGCCAGGCGCCTGGTGGCCGTCACCGCTGTGTCCTCGGTGTTCGTCGCGGCGTCCTGGGCGGTGAACCCGGGCCGGGCCGGGACCGGTACCGCCTTCTGCAACGGCGGGGTCGACCTGTGCTCCCGGCGGTACTCCGACGTCCTCTACCCGACGACCCACAACGGCATGGCGTCGGTGCGCGCCGGTTTCCTCGGTGCCGTGCAGGACCCGGACCTGGTCGGCCAGCTCGACAGCGGCGTCCGCGCACTGATGATCGATGTGCACCACTGGACGACCCCCGCCGAGGTCGAGACGTTCCTGGACGGGCTGCGGCCGCGGGCCCGCGCGGCCCTCGCCCCGTTCGCCACCGGCGCCCGCTCGCAGCGGCCCGGGCTCTGGCTCTGTCACGGCATCTGCCAGCTCGGCGCGACGCCGCTGGACGACGCGCTGGCGGGCGTCGCCGGCTGGCTCGCGCGCAACCCGGCGGAGGTCATCACGCTGATCCTGCAGGATGAGGTCCCGCCCGAACCGGTCATGGCGGCGTTCCGGGCCGCCGGGCTCGGCCAGTACCTGGCCCGCCCGCCGGGAGCGGGCCGGCCGTGGCCGACGCTGGGCCAGATGATCGATCGCGGCCGCCGCCTCGTGGTGTTCGCCGAGAACGGCGACGTCCCCGGGACCTGGTACCGCAACTTCTTCCGCTCGAACGCGGACACACCGTTCGACGTGCGGATTCCCGGGGGTTTCACCTGCCGCCTGGGCCGGGGGGCCCCGCGGCCGCAGATGCTCCTGATCAACCACTGGCTCACCGACCACGGCGCCACCCGGATGGACGCCGCCCTGGTGAACACCGAGTCGTCGCTGGCCGCGCACGCCGAGCAGTGCGCGGCGCGGGGGCTGCGGCCCACTTTCCTCGCGGTGAACTTCGCGACGGTAGGTGATCTGGTCGCCACGGTCGCCGCCTACAACCGGCGCCCGGTGCGCTGACTCAGCCCGGCCGCGTGCGCTGGCCCGCCGGTTCGGCGCGGCTGCGGACCTTTCCGTCGCGGCGGCACGGACCGGGCATCGGGACGTCTCGGCGGGACGCGCTCCGTTCAGGGCCCTCGCCGGCGGGGGAGAACAGGGGCTATGGAACCGCGGCGGCACCTGCCCTTTCGGATCCTGGGCCCGCTGGAAGTGTACGCAGCCGACGGCAGCGCCGTGCCGATCGCCCAGCCGAAGAAGCGACGACTGCTCTCCCTGCTGCTCCTGGGCCGCGGCCGGTGGATGAGCACCGAGCACCTGCGCGCGGTGCTCTGGGACGCCGATCCGCCGCCGTCGGCCATCGGCAACATCAAGACCTACGTCTCGGATCTGCGCCAGATCCTGCCGCCCGGGGAGACGGCGGGCCTCGGCCGCATCCAGAGCCGCCCGGGCGCGTACCGGCTCAACGCCGCCGCGCCCGAGGTCGACGTCTGGCTCTTCGAGGAGCTCGCCCGCCAGGGGCAGGACGCCCGGTGGAGCGGGGACGACGGCCGCGCCGCGGAGCTGCTCGGTGAGGCGCTGGGCATGTGGCGGGGCGAACCATACGAGGACCTTCCGGAGGAGGTCGCGCACACCGAGGGAGCCCGGCTGGGGGAGCTGCGGGCCGTCGTCCACGAGGATCTCGTCGACGCGCTGCTCGGCCGCGGCCAGTACGACCGGGTCCTGCCGATGCTGCGGGCGCTGACGATGCAGTACCCGCTGCGGGAGCGGCTGTNGGGGCAGTTCCTGGTCGCGGCCAGCCGCAGTGGGCACCGAGCCGACGCGCTCGCCGCCTACCGCACCGCCTACCAGCTGCTGTCCCGGGAGCTGGGGGTGGAACCGAGCGCCGAACTGCGGCAGATCCATGCCCAGGTGCTCGCGGGGGAGCTGGTGGGGACCGCCGGCCCGCGAGCGGCGGGGCCCGGCGCGGGCTCCGGCGCGGGCCGCGGCTCCGGGAGGGCGCGTGCCGCCGGGCACGCCGGAGGAGGAGAGGACGGGCACTGACGTGACGACCCAGCTGCTCGAGCACGTTGTGCGCACCCGTACCGAGTACGGTGCCGTCCTGCTGGACGAGCGGACCGGCCGGTACTTCACGCTGAACCCGACGGCGGATCTCGCCGTCGGCATCCTGATGGACGGCGGCACCGCCGCTCAGGCCGCGCGGGCGGTCACCGAGGCGTACGAGGTGGACGGCACGACCGCGCTCGCCGACATCGAGGCGCTGACGCGGGCCCTGCGCGCCGCGGGGCTGGTCCGTTGACCGCCCATGGCGGGCAGCTCGCGCTCGCCACCGGTGCGGACCGGGTGGACCGGTCGCGCTGGTCACCCTGGTCGCGCCGGTGGCGGCGGGCTGCCCGCGTCGCGGTTGCCCCTCCCGTCGTGACGATCGCCCGCGGGCTGACCCGGCTCCCTCCCGGCCAGCTGCGGCGGGTGATGGAAGCGTTGGCGGCCGGCACCCGGCCGGCCGGATACCAGCAGACGCTGGCCGCGCTGGAAACGGTGACGGCAGTGAGCCGCACCTGCCGGGACCCGGCCGGGTGCCTGCCGCGCGCGGTCGCGACCGCGCTGCTCTGCCGCGTCTCGGGGAGGTGGCCGACATGGCGGACGGGAGTCCGCGCCGCGGGTTCGTTCGCGGCGCACGCCTGGGTGGAAGCCGACGGGCTGACGGTCGGCGAGTCGTTTCCCCCCGGCACATACCAGCCGGTGATCACGGTCAGGTCGCGGCCGCGACCGCGAGTGCCGGCGCGTTCCGCGTGACCGCGCCACCACCGGAGTACGCCGGCCCCCCGCCCCCCGGCGTACCTCCCGCCCCGGGCGGACCTCCTGGTCTGCCCGGTGGCCCGCCGCCCCCCGGCGTGCCCGGTGGCCCGCCGCCGTTCGGGCCGCGACTGCGCGGTCTGCGGCCGGGGCGTCTCGGGCCGCCGCGGCCGCCGGGGCCCCGGCCCGGTTTCGGGGACCTCTGGCGGCTGCTCCGTGGGCACGGTCGGTTGATCACCTTCGCCACCACCCTCACCGCGATCGGGTCGGTGATCGGTCTGGCCCAGCCACTGCTGGTCCGGGCGGTGATCGACGCCGCGAGCTCCGGCGGGCTCCCCCCGCTGCTGGTCGTGGTCCTCATCGCGGTGTTCCTGCTGGAAGCGGCGCTGGACACCTGCGGGCACTACCTGCTGGACCGCACCGGCCAGCGGGTTCTGCTCCGGCTGCGCCGCCGGTTGATCGGACATCTGCTGCGGCTGCGCATCCGGGTGTTCGACGCCGAGCGCATCGGAGACCTGCTGTCGCGGTCCAACGCGGACACCATGGTGGTGCGCGACGCGGTCGCCTACAGCCTCACCACGGTCGTGACCAGCACCATCGGGGTGCTCGCGGCGATCGGGCTGATGGTGTGGCTCAGCCCGGTCCTGTTCGGGCTGGTGGTCGCCGCGGTGGTGGTCGCCGGCTGCATCGTGCTGACGGCGCTGTCCCGAGTGCGGTCGGTCTCCGAGCAGGGGCAGGCGAGCGTCGGGCGGATGTCCGCCGACCTCGAGCGGGCGCTGACGGCGATCCGCACCGTCCGCGCGAGCAACGCCGAGGAGCGGGAGAGCGAGCGCATCGGTCGGCATGCCGACGACGCCTACCAGGCCGGACTGCGCATGGCGCGGCTCAGCGCGGTGATCGCGCCCGCGACCCAGCTCGCCGTCCAGGGCTCGGTGCTGGTCGTGCTGCTCGTCGGCGGGGTGCTCGTCGCCCGGGGCACCACCTCGCTGGGCGACCTGGTGGCCTTCCTGCTGTACGCCACCTATCTGGTGATGCCGCTGTCGCAGCTGATCGAGTCGGCGCAGACGATCCAGCGTGGGCTGGGCGCGCTGACCCGGGTGAACGTCGTCTTCACGATGCCGCTGGAGGAGACGGAACCGCTGGAGGAGGCGAGGCAGCTGGAGGAGACGGAACCGCTGGAGGAGACGGAACCGCGGGAAGGGCCGGACAGCCCGGACCGCCGGATCGACCCGGGGGACGGGCGGAAACCGGCAGCGGACCGGGAGCGGTGGCCGCGGTCGCCCTCCGGCCTCGGCGCACCGGCGTTGGAGTTCCGCGACGTGTGGTTCTCCTACGGAACACGTCCGGTGCTGCGGGGTGTGTCCTTCACCGTGCCCGCCCGCGGACAGGTGGCGCTGGTCGGGCCGTCCGGTGCCGGGAAGTCGACCATCCTCGGCCTCATCGAGCGGTTCTACGAGCCGGACGCCGGCGAGATCCTGCTCGACGGGATACCGCTGGCGAAGTCGGCCCGGGCCCGGACGCGCCGGCAGGTCAACCTGGTCGAGCAGGACGCCCCGGTGCTCTGTGGCTCGCTGCGTGACAACATCGTGTACGCCCGCCCGGAGGCGACCGAGGCGGAGGTCGCCGAGGTTGTCGACGTTGCGCGGCTCACCTCGCTGGTCCGCCGGCTGCCCGCCGGCCTGGACACCGATGTGGGTGACCACGGGGTGCTGCTCTCCGGCGGGGAGCGGCAGCGGGTGGCCGTCGCCCGAGCACTGCTCGCCGCCCCCGGCCTGCTGCTGCTCGACGAGCCGACATCCCAGATGGACGCGGTCAACGAGCGTGCCCTGACCAGAGCGATGGCGGACATCGCCGCGCGCCGGGCGCTGCTCGTCATCGCCCACCGCATCTCGACGGTGCGGGCCTCGGACCTGATCCTCGTTCTGGACGAGGGGGTGCTGGTTGCCGCCGGCCGGCACGAGGACCTGTTGGGCCGCTCCCCGCACTACGCCCGGCTGGCCGCCGGTGCCGGCGGCCTCGACCGCACGGCCTGACAGCCGGTACGTGGGTTCGTGGTTCGTGGGGTCCCGACCTGATCACCGGCCGGCGTGGTGGGGATCGTTGATCAGGTCGGCCGGTGGGGTCAGGGGCTCTGTCTGCGCAGCGTCGCGGCCGCGAGGGTGAGCGCCACCAACGTGCACGCCGCGATGACGAGCGCGTCCCGGACCACCAGCATCGACACCCCGGGGGTGGTGCTGATGCGGTTGAGCGCGTCCACGACATAGGTCATCGGCATCAGCATGCTGAGGGTGTCGAGGACGGAGTTCATCTGGTCGGGCGGGACGAGGATGCCGCACAGCAGGAACTGCGGCAGCAGGACCGGCGGGAGGAACTGCACGGCCTGGAACTCGGAGTTCGCGAAGGCGCTGGTGAGCAGGCCGAGAGCGGTGCCGAACAGGGCGGCGAGCACGGCGAGCAGGCCCAGCATCAGCAGCGGCCCGGCGATCCGCAGGTGCAACAGGGCCACGGCGGTCGTCGTCGTGATGGCGGCCTGCGCGACGGCGAGCAGCCCGAAGGCCACGCCGTAGCCGGTGAGCAGGTCGCCCCGTCCGATCGGCGTGGTCATCAGCCGTTCCAGGGTGCCGGAGCGGCGTTCGCGCAGCATCGCCACCGAGGTCAGGAAGAACATCGTCATCAGCGGGAAAACGCCGAGCAGGCCCGCGCCGGCCCGGTCGAACGCGGTCGGGCTGTTTGCGAAGATCGCCTGGAGCAGCACGAGCAGTGCCGGCGGGAGCGCGAGGACGAGCAGGATGGTCCGCGGGTCGCGCCGCATCTGGCGGATCACCCGCAGCGCGGTGGCGGTGGTCCTCGGCAGGTTCAGGGGCACGCGCCGGCCCTCACCCCGATGCCGCCGGTCGGGCCGGTCGGGCCGGGCCGGCCGGCCGCCCGGCGGTGGGGCGGGGTCGCTGACCGCCGGTGCGCCCGGGTTCGTCGCGTGCGCCGTGCCGCCGCCGTCAGCGCCGGGCAGCGGGTGCGGCCCGTCGGCCGGCGCCGCCGCCTGGCGGGGGGCCGGCCTGGGCTCGACGAGTCGGAGGAACGCCCGGTCGAGGTCGCCGGCGCCGGTGAGGCGGAGCAGGGCATCGGGAGTCTCGTCCGCGATCAGCTGGCCCTCGCGCAGCAACAGCAGCCGGTCGCAGCGGGCCGCCTCGTCCATCACATGGGAGCTGATGAGCAGGGTGAGGCCGCGGTCGGCCATCTGGTGGAATCCGTCCCACAGTTCGCGCCGCAGGACCGGGTCGAGGCCCACGGTCGGTTCGTCGAGCACGAGAAGCTCCCGGCCGCCGATGAACGCGGCGGCCAGCGAGACGCGGCCCCGCTGACCGCCGGAGAGCCGGCCGACCTGCGTTCGGGACTCGGGTGCGAGGCCGACCGAGGCGGTGACGTGCTCCGCCCCCCGGATGATCTCCAGTGGGCTGGGTGTGCCCTGGGTGGCGAGAGTCATGAAATAGCGCAGATTCTCGGCCACGGTCAGGTCGTGGTAGACCGAGGCGGACTGGGTGGCATAGCCGACCCGCCGGTTCAGATCGGCGGTGCAGGCTTCCTGGCCGAGCACGCGCAGCTCGCCGGTCACGCCCCGCTGAATTCCCACGATCGCGCGCATGAGTGTGGTCTTTCCGCATCCGCTGGGGCCGATGAGGCCGGTGACCGTGCCCCGCCGGACCTCGAAGGAAACACCGTGGACGATTTCCCGGCCGCCGCGCCCACCCCAGGCGGTCCCACGCCGGATTCGGACGTCCACCGCTCTGATCGCCAGCGTGTCGTCGGGACTGCGGATGCGTCGATCCGACGTTTTCGGCTCGGCCACGGCGCTCAGCCTAGTGCAGGGTGGTTGCCGCGCCGGCGAGCGCGGCGGCCGCTGGCTACAATGGGTGCTATGGGCGATGCCGCCGCGAAGGAAGGCCTGACGGGCGATTTCGGGGAGAACGGCACCGGAATGAACGGCGCCGACCCGGAAGACGCCGGGGTGAATGATTCCGGCAAGGGAGTTGCCAGGTCGGCCGAGCTGGTCGACGGGGGCGGCGCCCCGGCGGAGTGCATGGCTCCGTCCGCCGCCCGAGGCGCGGCCGGCGCGGGCCGCACGGGAACGGTGAAGGGAAGTGGCCCGGCCCGGCGCCTGATTCCCGTGCGCGCGGGGGTGACGGCCGAAACGGTGGCCGGTGACGGCGCCCGGCGCCCCGAGAGGCGCGGCCGGGATCGATCGAACCGCGCGGCGAACAGGCGCCCTCCCGTCGACCCCTGGAGAAATTCCCGGGGTACTCCGGATGCGCCCGTGGTAATTGTCGAGTACGCCGACTTCGAATGCCCATACTGTGCCCGGGCGGCCGGAATCCTCCGCGAGCTGGTCGATTCTTCCGACGGTCAGGTCCGGCACGTTTTCCGCCATTTCCCGGTGTTCGACCTGCATCCCCATGCGCTGACTGCCGCGCTGGCCGCCGAGGCGGCCGGGGCGCACGGCCGGTTCTGGGAGATGCACGACCTGCTGTTCGCGAACCAGGACCGGCTGGCCGACAGATACCTCATGGGCTTCGCGCGGGCCGTGGGAGTGGAGGCCGATCTCGTCGTGGGTGATCCGGCCCAGCCCTATGGCGATGCGGTCGAGGCCGACTATGCCGACGCCGCCCAGCGGCGGGTCCGCGGCACACCGGCGATCTTCGTGGACGGGGAGCGGTACCGCGGGCGGCTGGAGCTCGGTCCGCTGCGGGCCGCGGTCGGGCGGGCCGCCGCGGGCCGGTCAGCCGCGGGCCGCTCAGCGGACGACCGCGCCGGGCGGTGGCTCCGGCGCGCGCCACGGCCGGGGCGGTAGCGCGGGGACGGACTCGTCCGTGCCGGGCGAGCACAGCGACCAGCGCTCCCCGACATAGCGCAGGACGAGCGTGCCGAGCAGGGCGGAGACGAAGGAACCGGCGAGAATCCCGATCTTGGCCTGTTCGGCGAGCGCCGGGTCGGTGAACGCCAGCTCGGTGACGAACAGGGAGATCGTGAAGCCGATGCCGGCGAGGACGGCCGCGCCGGCCAGGTGCCCGTAACGGACCCCGCCCGGCAGCACCCCGAGCCCGGTGCGGATCGCCAGCGCCGAAGTCGCGGTGATGCCGATCCCGTTACCTGCCAGCAGCGCCAGAGCCACCCCGAGGGTCACCGGCGAGGACACGGCGGTGGACAGGGTGTGACCGTCGAGGCGCACCCCCGCGTTGGCCAGGCCGAAGATCGGAACGATCACATAGGCGCTGATCGGGTGCAGGCTGTACTGGAGGCGCTCGCTCGTGGCGACGGTGGCCTTCGCCGCCGACACGGCGAGCGCGGCCCGCGCGGCCGTGGAGTCCTCCCGCAGCGCGCGGACGTAGATCGGCACGTTTTCGATCTGCTCGCGCCGCGGCGCCGCGGCCGGCAGCATGAGGCCGACGAACACCCCCGCGAGGGTCCCGTGCACTCCCGAGGAGTAGATCGTCACCCAGAGCGCGACCGCGGCGACCACGTACGGGGGCAGGCGCCAGACCCCCATCCAGCGCATGGTCGCGATCACGCCCAGCAGGACCGCGGCGGCACCGAGCCAGCCTGCCTCGACCCGCTCGGTGTAGAAGACGGCGACCACGGCGATCGCCCCGATGTCGTCCACGATGGCCAGCGTGAGCAGGAACAGCCGCAGCCGGTCCGGGCAGCGCGGCCCGAACAGCGCGAGGATCCCGAGCACGAACGCGGTGTCGGTCGACATGGGGATTCCCCAGCCGCGGGCGGCGGGGCCGGACGGGTTGAACAACAGGTAGATCAGGGCCGGCAGGCACAGCCCGCCGATCGCGGCGAGGGCGGGGACGGCGACCGTCCGCCGGTCCCTGAGCTCTCCGGTGGTGAACTCCCGGTTGATCTCCAGGCCCACGACGGCGAAGAAGATCGCCATGGCGCCGTCGTTGACCCAGTGGTGCAGCGACATCGACAGCGCCGCGTCCCCCACGCCGATCCCGGCCGTGGTCTCCCACAGATCGTGATAGCTGCCCGCGGCGGGACTGTTCGCCCAGACCAGCGCGACCGCCGCGGCGATGACGAGCAGTACGGCGCCGCCCGCCTCCGTGGCGAGGAACTCCCGCACGGACGGCGCGACCTGGGGAAACCGGACACGCAGCTCGGGACCGGGCCTGGGCGGAGCGAACATGCCGGTCACGTGCGCTGATCCTAGTGCCGCGGACGGGTGGGTGGGGCGTCGCGCCGTGGCCGGGCGGTCAGGCCCGCCGCAGCTTCCAGATGCACTCCGACGGCCACCGGCGGGCCCAGGCCTCCTCGGCGCTGTCGCGGTGCGAGGGCTCCAGGCCGTTGCCGGGCCGCGGCTCGACGAGGTCCTCGACGATCAGTCCGCAGTCGCGGAACAGCCGGATCCACGCCCCGTACGGGAGGTTCGCGCTGACCAGGCCGTCGGTGTCGGAGATGAGGCGCAGGCCGAAGTAGTCGCCGACGAGCCGGTCGCCGGCGGCCTCGGCACCGTCCGGAATGCTGATCTCGTAGATCGGGCTCACGTGCCCGAACGCGAGCACCCCGCCGGGGCGCAGGATCCGCGCGGCCTCCGGGACGGCCCGGTACGGGTCGGCGAAGGAGAAGGCGCCGTGGTCGGCGAACACGATGTCGAAGGTGGCGTCGGCGAACGGCACGTCCTCGGCGCTCGCCTGGACGAGCGGGAACTCCAGCCCGGTCTCACGCTGTAGTTCCCGGCTGTGGTGCAGCTGCCGCTCGGACAGGTCCAGCCCCACCGGCCGGGCGCCGCGGCGGGCCAGGGCGGTCGACCACTGGCTGCCGCCGCACCCCATCTCCAGCACGTCGAGGCCGACGACATGGCCGAGAATGTTCAGCTGCGACTCGGGGACGCCCCAGACGCCCCAGGTGATGTCGCCGGTGAATGCCTGCCCCCGGATCTGCGGGGCGTTGAACCGCTGGTAGTCGTCGGAGATCTCGTTCCACCGGGTGCGGTTGTTCCGCACGTGGGCGTCGTTGCCGATCATCCTTTCGTCCGCTCCTCGTTGAACGTCGTCGCCGCCACGCTGACGTGACGCGGGCTGGTGGGAACGGATGCCTGCGCTGGACGTCGATGCCGGGTACCGGCTGTCCCGCCCTCGGCGTGGGCGGCCGCCGGATGAACGGCGGACGCGCGGCATCCGCCGGGTTCCGTGACTGTATGAGACTCCGACAAATAGTCCGAACGGGGGGTGCGCTCGGTCCGACCTGGTCAAGCGCTTCCGAGGGGCGCCCCACGGGGCGGTCGCGTTTTCTGTCGTACCCGGCAGCCACACTGGGCCGGAATCGCGAACCCGGCGGCCCGGGCGCCCGATCGAGAGGATGTCTGATGAGTGAGGTTCTTCCGGACACGCGGGCCGGTGCGCCCGCCGGGAACGGTGAGCTCGCCGAACAGGGCGTACCGGGGGAGACCACGACCCTGCTGGAGCCGTTCCGGCCGGAGCTGACCGGTTACTGCTACCGGATGCTCGGCTCCCCCTTCGACGCGCAGGACGCCGTGCAGGAGACGATGATCCGGGCGTGGCGCGGGCTCGACCGCTTCGAGGGGCGCGCGGCGCTGCGGTCGTGGCTCTACCGCATCGCGACCAACGTGTGCCTCACCATGCTGAGCTCCGGCCAGCGCCGGGCCCGCCCGATGGACCTCACCGGCCCGTCCACCGCGGCCACGCCGCTGCGGGCACCGCTGCCGGAGGCGAGCTGGATCGTCCCCGCCCCCGACGGGCGGGTGCTCACCGGCGGCGCCGACACCGCCGACCCGGCGGATCTCGCCGACCGCCGGGAGAGCGTCCGGCTCGCGTTCGTCGTCGCGCTCCAGCACCTGCCGGCCCGGCAGCGCGCGGTGCTCATCCTGCGTGAGGTGTTCGCCTGGTCGGCGAGCGAGACCGCGCAGCTGCTGGACACCACGGTCGCCTCCGTCAACAGCGCCCTGCAGCGGGCGCGGGCCACGATCGCCTCGATCGACGTCGGGGCGGCCGAGCCGCTGCGGCCGGCCGACGCGGGGCAGCGGGCGCTGCTCGCCCGCTACGTGGAGGCATTCGAGCGGTACGACATCGAGGCCCTGGTCGCGCTGATGCACGAGGACGTGACGCTGTCGATGCCGCCGCTGGACCTGTGGCTGCGTGGGCAGGACGACGTCCGGGCCTGGCTGACGGGTACCGGGCGCGGCTGCCGCGGCTCACGTCTGCTGCCGACGACCGCGAACGGCCATCCCGCCTTCGGCCAGTACCGCCCGAGCGAGACCGGTGCCGGGCACGATCCCTGGGGGCTGATCGTGCTGGAGATCGAGGGCGGCCGCGTCCAGGGCGTGAACACGTTCCTCGACGTCGAGCGGCTGTTCCCACTGTTCGGCCTGCCGTCACGGCTGCCGGGGTAACGCCGGGTCCGGTGGCGGGCGGTCGACCAGCCCGGCGAGGCCCGCGAGTGCCAGCAGGTCACGCAGCCGCGCGGGCGCGTCCACCCGCGGCGCGCGGTCGTAGCGCCTGGCCAGGAGGGCGAGCCGGGCGACGGCCTCGACGGCGACCAGGTCGACCCGGGTGACCGCGGTGGCGTCGATGAGCACAGCGGTTCCGGGCCGGCCGCCGAGGAGCTTCTCCCAGCGGCCGCACAGGCCGGAGATGTCGTCGCGGCGCAGCGTCGCCGGCAGCCGGAGAACCACACCGCCCTCGTCGGCGGAGTCTGGCNTGGTTGGCTCCCGTCCGTCAGTGCGAACGCGTGGCCGTTCGCCCACGGATGCAGACCACCGGCACCAGGCGAACTCATCGGGCCGGGTGGCCAACCCATCGGGCCGGGTGGCCTCCCACGGCCGGTCCGCACGGCTGGCCCCGGCGGCTGCCCGCCCGCCGGTGCTCAGTCGATGACGTCGGTGTCCTGGCCCACGGTGAGCCAGTCGGCGTAGCTGTGGCCGGTGACCTGTTCGAGCCGGGCGATGTCCTCGACGAAGTACGGCAGGACGGCGGCCCGCTGCGCCGGGGTGATCGTCGGCCGCCCGCCCCGCTCGCGTTGCAGGCCACGCAGCAGCGGGCCGCGGACGGCGACCCGCACCCGGGGTGGGAAACGGTGGCCGATGCGCCCGCCGGTGCGCAGCACGGCCCGCAGCGCGCTGTTGACGGCCGTGTCGGCGACGTACGGTGTCACGTTCTCGGACGGGACCGCGTCCAGCAGCCCGGGCTGCACGCCCAGGAACTCGCACACCCGGTCCAGGGTCGGCACGGGTGCGTCCCGCAGGTCGCGGTAGCGCAGCAGGAGGATCTGGTCACGGTCGAACAGGGTGAACAGGTGCTCCAGCTGCCGGCCGTACAGGCCCTGCCCCACGTAGTGCCAGAAGTGGGCCCAGCCGGCCGCGCGGCGGCGTTCCTCCAGCGCGCAGGCCTGGACGAAGTCGCGTTCCGGTTCGAGCCCGGCCGCCCACAGGTGCGTCCAGTTGGAGTGCGCGCGGTCGACCGGATTGCGCAGCAGGACGAGGAGCCGCGCCTTCGGGAGCAGTCGGCGGATGCGGTTCTGCGCGTCCAGGTCGTACAGGTAGAAGGGGGTCGCCTCGCCGCGCAGGGCGCCGGCGGGGGCGGCGTCGAACAGCGCCTCGTAGTCCGCCCGGCGCCACACGTGCTCCTGGTAGGTCTGCGCGTCACCCGGCCCGCCCTGCGCGGGCGGCGGGCCATCCGAGAGGAAGAACTTCGGTTCCTTGACCCGGGAGAGGAAGAGCTCGGGATGCCGGCTCAGCGCGGCGTGCATCGCCGTCGTGCCGGCCTTGGGCACACCGATCACAAGGAAGTCGGGCAGGGACATCGACTGGACGCTCCAGTGGCCGGACGCGGTTGCGCTTGACGGTTTCCTATGGTCGGAGCAGCATAAAACACTTTTTCGATCGGAAGTGGTGAAAAACCCTTATCCCGTGGCGGTGTCACCGGTCGCTTCCGCGACCCGCCACAACGGCGCTCGACGCGGATTGACGTCCTTGTCCATCAGCTAAGTAGGATTCGGCGCGTGGTGACGTACGAGGCCGAGCGGACAGCGCCGGACATGCCCCTTCCCGTACCGGACCGGGCGGTGACCGTGGTGCCGCCGCCGGAGGACGGCCCGGGCTACTGGGCCGGGGCGCCGAGTGCCGTCTACGCCGACGGCGCCTTCTACCTGGCGTATCGCCTGCGGCGCCCGGTCGGGCACGGCCGCGGGTACGCCATCGTGATCGCTCGCTCGATCGACGGCGAGCGGTTCACCCCGATCCAGCGGATCGACCGGGACGCCTTCCCGGCGGAGTCGCTGGAACGGCCGGCGCTGGTGGCGACCCCGTGGGGGACCTGGCGGCTCTACGTGAGCTGCGCCNCGCCGGGCAGCCCGCACTGGTGGGTCGACGTCCTGGAGGCGGACACCCCGGACACCTTCGACCNGGCCACCCGGCGGACCGTCCTGCCCGGTGACGAGCACACGGCCGTCAAGGATCCCGTCGTCGTCTGGCATGACGGGCAGTGGCATCTGTGGGCCTCCTGCCACCTGCTGGACGATCCCGCCGCCACCGACCGCATGGACAGTCGTTACGCGACCAGCGCCGACGGGCTCTCCTGGACCTGGCGCAGCACCGCGCTCGCACCCCGCCACGGAGCCTGGGACGAGCGTGGCGTCCGCATCGCGTCCGTCGTGATCCGCACGGATGCCGCTGCGGGTACGGATGCCGCTGCGGGTACGGGTGCCGCTGCGGGTACGGGTGCCGCCGGCGCGGATGCCGTCGCCGGTGGCGGACCGAAGGCGGTGGCGTACTACGACGGCCGGGCGAGCGCCGCGGAGAACTGGTCCGAGCGCACCGGGCTGGCGGTGGGCACGTTCACGCGGTTCGAGCCGGTGGGCGACCGGCCGGCAGCGGTGTCACCGCACGGCGGGGCGCTACGGTACGTGAGTATCGTGGCACTGCCCGCGGGCGGGTACCGGCTCTACTACGAGCGGGCTCGTTCCGACGGCTCCCACGAGCTGTGCACCGAGGTGTTCCCAGCGCGCTGATCAGGGCGCCCGCGACGGACCGGAGACCCCCGAGATGGTCCGACCGCCTGCCGGAACCGGCCGNGGCGGTTGATGGCTGGCCCGCGCGCGGGGGTTCGCGAGTGGCTGCTCGCCGGCTCCGAGCAGGCCCGCAGGCACTCCGCGCCGCATGCTCAGCCCGAGCCGGGGCACCAGCGGCATCACTGGCTGCGGATCATGTGCCTGACCGGGGTGGACTACTTCTCCACTCTCGGCTACCAGCCCGGTATCGCGCTGCTCGCGGCCGGCGCGGTCAGCCCGATCGCCACCGCCGTCCTGGTCGGGGTGACCCTTTTCGGTGCCCTGCCGGTCTACCGACGGGTGGCGGGGGAGAGCCCGCACGGCGAGGGTTCCATCGCGATGCTGGAGAAGCACCTTTCCTGGTGGAAGGGAAAGGTGCTGGTCCTGGTGCTGCTCGGATTCGCCTGCACCGACTTCCTGATCACGATCACGCTGTCGGCCGCCGACGCGACCGCGCACCTGATCGAGAACCCGTACGCGCCGGACGCCCTCGCCGGCCACCAGGTGGCGATCACCCTGGTGCTGCTCGCGTTGCTCGGCGCGGTCTTCCTGTGTGGCTTCACGGGGGCGGTCGGTATCGCGGTGGGGCTGGTCACCGTGTACCTGACGCTGAGTGTGATCGTGATCGCGGCGTCGTTGTACACGGTCGCGACCCACCCGTCCGTGCTCGGGGACTGGCACTCACTGCTCGTCCTGGAGCACCCGAACCCGGTGCTCCTCGCCGGGGTCGCCCTGATCGTCTTCCCGAAGCTCGCGCTCGGGCTGTCGGGTTTCGAGACGGGGGTCGCGGTGATGCCGCTGATCCGCGGCGACCCGGCGGACACCGAGACCAGTCCCGCCGGGCGGGTCCGCGGCGCGCGTCGGCTGCTCACCACCGCCGCGTTCATCATGGCGGTGCTGCTGCTGTCGAGCAGCCTGGCGACCACGGTCCTCATCCCGCGGCAGCTGGCCGAACCGGGCGGCCCGGCCAACGGGCGGGCGCTGGCCTACCTCGCCCACCAGGAGCTGGGGAACGCCTTCGGCACCGCCTACGACCTCAGCACGATCGCGATCCTCTGGTTCGCCGGTGCCTCGGCGATGGCGGGCCTGCTCAATCTGGTGCCCCGCTACCTGCCCCGGTACGGCATGGCACCGCACTGGGCCCGCGCGCTGCGCCCGCTCGTGCTGGTGTTCAGCCTGGTCGGATTCGCGGTCACCCTGGTGTTCGACGCGAGTGTCGACAAGCAGGGCGGCGCCTACGCCACCGGCGTGCTCGTCCTGATCACATCGGCCTCGGTGGCCGTCACCGTCGCCGTGGCCCGCACCGGCGGCCGGCCGGCCACAGCCGCCTTCGGCGCGATCAGCGCCGTCTTCGTCTACACCACCGTGGCGAACATCATCGAGCGGCCGGACGGGCTGGTCATCGGGTCGATCTTCATCGTCACGATCCTGCTGGTGTCCTTCGTGTCCAGGGCCGTGCGATCGTTCGAGCTGCGGGTCACCGGGGTTCGGCTCGATCCGGTGGCGAGCCGGTGGGTCACCGAGGCGTCCCGCAGCGGTGCGCTGCACCTGATCGCCCACGAGTTCGGCACCGGGGCGGCCGCCGAGTACGCGGACAAGGCCAGGCAGGCCCGTGAGCTGCTACGCGTCCCGCGGGCCCAGCATCTGCTGTTCCTGGAGGTGGAGGTCCCGGACTCCTCGGAGTTCGAAAGCGAGCTCGTCGTCCGTGGCCAGCAGCGGTGCGGCTACCGGATCCTGCGGCTCACCAGCACCTCCGTCCCGAACGCGATCGCCGCCCTGCTGCTGTACCTGCGGGACACGACCGGGGCCAGACCGCACGTGTACTTCGAGTGGGCCGAGGGCAACCCCCTGCAGAACCTGGCCCGGTTCGTCTTCTTCGGGGTGGGGGAGGTCGCCTCGACGACCCGCGAGATCCTGCGGGAGGCCGAGCGGGATCCGCGGCGGCGTCCCTTCGTGCATGTGGGCTGAAGACATCCGCTGCCGGTCGGTCCCGGGCCGTAACCTCACCTTGTGGAACCTGACCGAAACGTGCCGACCAGCCACGGGGAGCGGGGCCACTCGACCGGCGCGGGCTGGCTGCGTCCAGCGGTCTTCGGCGCGATGGACGGGCTGGTCAGCAACATCGCCCTGATCAGCGGCTTCGCCGGCGGGGCCGCGGACCGGTCGGCGGTCATCCTCGCGGGTCTCGCCGGGCTGGCCTCCGGCGCGTTCTCGATGGCGACCGGGGAGTACACCTCGGTCCGGTCGCAGAACGAGGCGATGCGGGCGCAGATCGAGGTGGAACGCCGCGAGCTGGAGATGTTCCCGGTGGCCGAGCAGGCCGAGCTGGCGGCCTTCTTCCGCGGCCANGGGGTCGACGCGCCGACCGCGCAGGCGGTGGCCCGGCAGCTGGGCAGCAGCCCGGAGAACGCGCTGCGGGCACACGCCCGCGCCGAGCTCGGGCTGGATCCCGACGACCTGCCCTCGGCGACGAGGGCGGCGGCGGCGTCCTTCGGGGCGTTCGCGCTCGGCGCGCTGATCCCGGTGGCGCCCTACCTGCTCGGGTTCACGTCGTTCCCGATCGCCGCCGTGCTGGCGGGGCTCGCGCTGTTCCTGCTCGGCGTCGCGGTCAGCCGCTTCACCGGCCGCTCCGCGGTCTACAGCGGGGCGCGCCAGCTGCTGCTCGGCCTGGTGGCCGCGTCGGCCACCTACGGCATCGGGGTGATCGTCAACACGTCGGTGGGATGAGCCGCCCGCTTCGCGGGGGCTGCCGGCCGGCGGCTACGGGCCGGCGGGCGGGTGCCGGCCGGCAGGTGATCGCCGGCCGGCACCCGTGCGCCGTCAGTTGAACGCCTGCTCCAGCTCGGTGCGCAGCACCCGGCGCAGCAGCTTTCCGTTCTCGTTGAACGGCAGCTCGGCCCGGAACTGGATGCGCTCCGGGGTGCGGCTGGAACGCAGCTGGGCCCGCACATGGCTGCGCAGCTCGTCCTCGGTCACGTCACCCGAGGTGACGACGGCCGCGACGACCTGCTCGCCCCAGTCCCGGTGCGGGATGCCGACGACGGCGGCCTCCTCGACAGCCGGGTGGGTGATCAGGACGGCTTCGATCTCGCCCGGCGACATGTTCTCCCCGCCGCGCACGATGACGTCGTCCAGCCGGCCGTGCACGTACAGGTAGCCGCCGGAGTCCAGGTGGCCCTCGTCCCGGGTCGGGAACCAGCCGTCGTTCTCGATCCGGCCGATCCCGAGGTACTCGCCGGAGACCTGCCCGCCGCGAACCCAGATCTCGCCGTGCTCACCGGTGGGCACCTCGACGCCCGCGGGGTCCCGGATGGAGACCTCCAGGCTGGGCAGCGGCCGGCCGACCGAGCCCAGCCGGGCCCGGACCTCGGGGTCGTCGCTGCTGATCGCGGCCTGGTGGTCGTCCGGGCCGAGCACCGCGATCGTGCTGGACGTCTCGGTGAGCCCGTAGGCGTTCACGAAGCCCACGTGCGGGAGCATCGTGACCGCGCGCTCGATCACCGGCAGCGGCATCGGCCCGCCGCCGTAGGAGATGGAGCGCAGCGAGGGCAGCCCCAGCCCGTCGGCCTCGACGACGTCGAGGATCCGGCCGAGCATGGTGGGCACCACCATCGCGTGCGTGACCGACTCCGCCCGGACCAGGTCGACCCAGGCCCGCGGCTCGAAGCTTTCGAGCTGGACCGTCCGGCGGCCCGAGTAGGTCGACGAGCAGGCGGCCGACACACCGGCGATGTGGTACGGCGGCACGCTGACGATCGAGGCCTCGTCCTCGGCGGAGCCCGCGAACTCGACCGTGGTGATCACGTACTCGGTCAGGTTGCGATGCCGCAGGACGGCCGCCTTGGGCTCGCCGGTGGTGCCGCTGGTGAACAGCAGGACGGCGATGTCGTCGGGGTCGCCGCCCCAGCCGTCGGCCTCCTTGCCCGCCTGGTCCGCGGCGGTGGCGAGCAGCTCGTCCCGGGTGACCAGGTGGATGCCGTCGATCTCACCGAGACGCTCGGCGACGCCGGCCCCGACCACGACCGTGGCGGGCGCGGTCCGCGCGACGATCGCGCGCAGCTGCTCGTCCGCCAGTCGGTAGTTGATCGGCACGAACGGCTTGCCCGCGATGGCCGACCCGAACAGGGCCAGCGGCACGGCGGGGGAGTTCAGGTCGATCAGGCCGACCCGGTCGCCGGGCAGGGCCTGCAGGGCGGCGCCGACGCGGCGTGCCCGATGCGCGAACTCGGCGAAGGAGAGTCCGCCCTCGCGGGGTCCGAGCGCGACGCGGTCGGCCAGGCCGTCCGCGGCCATCTCCAGCAGCATCCCGAGGTGCATGTGCTTCTCGCCCGTCAGTCAGAGGAGGGGAGCGGCTTGGCGTCCTTCAGCGGGAGCGGGACCTCGCCGATCGACAGCGAGCCGGCGCCGGCCTTGGTGGCCAGCAGCTCCAGCCCGGACTCGGGGTCGGCGAACCGCTTGCCCAGCGGGGTGCCGCCGCTGAAGGCCGGGTCGAGGGCGAGCCCGGTGGGCGCCTCCGCCCCGACCTCGACCACGGGATGCCCGCCGCACCGCAGATCAATGGCGGCGGACGCCGGCTTGACTATGATCACCTCGGTGTCGCACACCGTGGACTTGTAACGCGTACCCGGCTTGACCAGGGTGCTCACCCGTGTGACCTCCTCGTTCGGGCATCCCGCGGGATGTGCGCGGGAGGGCCGTTCTCGTCCCAGACTTCCAGAGTCGCCGCTGAGATGCTCCGCTGCCAGTGCGTTACCGGGCGCGGTCGCACGCTCCCACCAGTCCGCGGGGGCATGACCGGTGCGGCGGGAGGCGCCGGGCGGGGCTGGCGACCGAACCCGGGACCAGTGCTGCCGGGCATCACAGTTCACCAGGTTATTCGTGTTGCGTGCACCGTGCCGCAAATTGCGCACCGCGACCGAGGCGGTCGCCTGGCGTGACGGTCTGCCCTGGTGGGATCAAGGGACGGGAGCGTCGGTGAGCCCTGGTGGGGCCAGGACGGGGGCGTCGGTGAGCCCTGGTGGGGTCAGGAGGGGAGCGCCGGCGGGCCGCCGTGGGTCCCTGAACCCGCTCCGTGGCCCGAGCCGGCCGGCGGCCGACCAAGGGGCCCGGCCGGTGGGCACAGCCGGGTGCGCGCGAGGGCCGTGGCCACGAGGTCGGTGATCTGCTCGGCCGGGCGGCCGGGCGCGGCGTCCGCCAGCGCCTCGGGAAGCCGTTCCAGCAGGCTGAAGAACGCGATGCTCGCGACCCGCGGGTCGACCGGGTGCGGCCACCGGGCGGAGCCGACGAGATCGGGGTACCCGCTGTGTAGCCGGTCGGCCAGGAGCTCCCGGGCCGCGTCGAGGCGGGGATGGCGCGGCTGCTGGTCGAGCCAGACCCGGGTGACTCCGGTGTGCCGGAGTTGGAAGGCGGTGACGTCGCCGAGCCAGCGGCGCAGGTCGCCCGGATCACCGGTGGCGGTCGTGTTGATTCGGCGGAGACGATCGTCGAGTTCGAGGATCGTGCGCAGTGCGCGGTCGCTCAGCGCCACCAGCAGATCGAGTTTTTCGTCGAAATACTTGTAGAAAGTTCCACGGGCGTAACCGGCCGTCGAAACGATGTCATCCACCGAACATTGGTGGTAACCCTTTTCGGTAAAGCACTGGACACCGGCGTCGAGCAGCCGGCCGACGGTGGCGGCGGCCCGGCTGCTGAGCCGCGTGAACCGCTCGTCGGGCGGCATCGGGGGAACCGGTGCGGGAAGCGACGCGGGAACCACGGTGGGAACCGGCGGGCGAACCGGCGCCGACGGGATCGCCGGCCCGGACCACAGCCGCTCACCCGTGCTCGGCGGCCGGGGTGTCGGAATCTCGCGGCCGAGCTGGGCGAAAACCGCGGCCGGCGTCTGCGGGAAGAGCAGGAGCTGGATCAGGACGGCCAGACTGTCGGTGAGCTGTTCGGCGCCGAGCGCGGTCGCCGCCGTGGCCGCCCGGGTGCCGAGTGGGCCGGGGCCGCGCCCCGCGGAGCCGACGTGCCTGGTGTAGTTGCTGGCGTTCACCAGTGTGGTCAGCACGACCGCCGCGTCGACGGGGTCGATGCCGGCCACCGAGCAGGCCACGAGCCGGCGCGCGATCCGCTCGTGGTAGTCGGCCAGGAATCGGCGGGCCATCTCCGGGATGGACGTGCCGGGCGAACTGATGTTCGTCCACTGGACGAACATCGTCGCGTACCGGTCGTAGACCCAGGCCCACTCGCCGAGCCACCAGTGCAGATTGTCGAAGCCGAGCTCGGTGGGCTCCAGCGGGCCGATCCGGCGGACCACCCGCAGCAGCGCGGTGCCGCATTCCTGCAGCAGTTCGACGAAGATCTGTTCCTTGCTCTCGAAATACTGATAGAGCGTGGCGCGGGAGACGCCGGCGGCCCGGGCGATGTCGTCCACGGAGGTGCCGTGGAAGCCCTCGGTCTCGAATAGGCCCAGGGCGGTGTCCACGACCCGCGCGCGGGTGCGGGAACCCCGGGCCCCCACCACTGGACTGGTGGGCCCGTAGCTTGCTCGCCGGAGGATCTCGTTCTCGGACATCCATGTCAGAGTATGCGAAGGGGCGGCGCCGCATTCCGTTCCGCGCGTCGAAGGGCCCGCGTTCGCCGAAAGGTGGAATTCCGCCGGGCGCGGGCCGGGCCGGGCGCGCGGCGCTACCGCCGCCTGGCCCCGTGCCCGGCGAGGTCTGCCACGGCGGCCGCGGGGACGCCGGTACGGGTGACGCCCGCCTCCTTCTGGTGCGCGACCCTGCGGACCGTGACGAAGGAGGCCTCGATGGGCATCGGCCCGGCCACGGTCCGTCCCAGCCCGGCCGCGACCCGGCGGAAGTCGCTCTCGCGGCCGAGCCAGCCGTGATCTCCGAGCCAGGCCGCCGTCTCCCCTTCCAGGCCGCCCTTCCAGAGCCCGGCGAACTCGCCCATCGGTGGCCCCAGCGTGGACCGGTCGAGCAGTGCCCGCGACAGGCCCCTCGCGTCCTCCAGCGCGAACCGGCTGGCCGGCGCCGACAGGTCGGTGATCCCGGCCAGCAGCCGCTCGGCCTCGGTCGCGCTGAGATAGGCGAGGATGCCCTCGGCCAGCCAGGCGGCGGGCCGGGTGGGATCGAAGCCGGCCGCCAGCAGCCGGTCGGCCCAGTCCTCGGTCAGGTCCGCGATCACCGGGCGGCGCTCGCATCGCGGCCGGGCGGCGGTCGTGGCGAGCACTCGCTCCTTGAAGGTCAGCATGTCGTCGCGGTCGACCTCGAACAGGATGGTGTCGTCGGGCCAGGGGAGGCGGAAGGCCCGGCTGTCGAGCCCGGCCGCCAGCAGCACCAGCTGTCGGCATCCGGCGGCGGCGGCCGCGGTCAGCTCGTCGTCGAAGAACCGGGTGCGCACGAGCATGTAGGTGGTGACCGTTTCGGCCAGCGGACCGAGCTCGTCGAGCAGCGCGGGGGAGACGAACGGCACCGCGCCGGGTGCGGCGTCCACGAAGGTCTGCGCGAGCCAGTCATCGAACAGACGGTCCGGCTGGCGGCTTGCCTCGGCGCGCATCCAGGCGGTGGCGAGCGCCGTTCGTCCCACGCCCTGGGGAACCTCGTCCATGAGCCGAAGGTAGTCGCATGCCTTCGGAACGTGTTGCCGCCTGGTGTCTTAGGCCTGGGATGTGCTCTTTGTCGTGGTTCAACCCGCAACGGCGGCTGTGGTGCCGCCCGGGACGGTCGGTGGTCCTCGGTCCCGGCCCCGGGCGTCCGGATGTCGGACGGCCGGCGGGCACACCGAACCGTCCGAACGCGGCGACCGACACTGCCCGCGCCGGGTTCGCCGGGCCTACGGTGGCCACGCAACCGATCCACACCGCCGCCCGGCGCTCCGTCCAGCGCCCAGCGCCCGGCGGCGACCACGACCACGGAGGCCGTCATGACCCGGACCAACGCTCCTGCTCCGGCACCCGTCGGTGCTCCGGCCGCCACCGGCGCGGCTGCCGGCCCGGTCGGCATCCCCGGGCAGGACATCCCGCGTGACCACGCGGGTTTCGGTGTCCTGACCTTCGACATCTGCCTGCGGCTGGTCGGTGGGGAGAGCCTCGGCCGGGTCGCGTTCGCCGCCGACGGCGAGGTCCTCATCCTGCCGGTCAACTACATCGTGGACGGCAACACCATCGCGTTCCGCTCCCGGGTGGGGTCGAAGCTGTCGGCCGCCACCAACCACAGCGTGGTCGCGTTCGAGGTGGACGGCTACGACCCCACCGCCCGGGTCGGCTGGAGCGTGCTGATGAACGGGTACGCCGAGGCCGTCCGCGACGACGCCGAGGTGGCGCGGCTGGAGGCCCGCGGCCTCGCGCCGTGGGCGGCGAACCTGGAGCGGCCGACCTGGGTCCGCATCCACTGGGACTCGCTGTCCGGGCGCACCACCACCCCCGGCTCCTCGGCCGGGCGCTGCTGACCGCCGCTCGCCGTTGGCCGCGGTCGCCGCCGGCCGGGTCAGATCACCNGGATGCTGCCGTTCGGGGACTGGCCGATGCGGCGGCAGGTGTCGATGCTCTGCTGGTATCCGAGCGAGAACGCCTGTGCGCGCTGGGTGGGTGTGCCGTGGGCGTCCGGCGCGGTCGAGCCCTCCTGGTCGAACCAGCCGCCGCGGGTGTCGCCGAGGCTGTAGAAGAGCATCGCGCCGTTCATGGCCTCGTTCGAGGTGAGCCGGCCGGCCTCGACGGCGTGGTGGGCCTGGTTGCCGGCGAGGCAGTCGGCCTGGTTCTCCTCGGCCCGGGAGACCACGCCGAGGGTGCCGCCGAGCTTGTCGGCGCGGTGACCCAGCTCGTGCATGATCACGAAGGCCGGGTAGGACGGGCCGCCGGTCTGGCTGAGCTCGGCCATGAAGTCCATGCTGTACGCCACGGTGTCATCCAGTGTGCAGTACAGCGCGTTGTCGGCGAACGCCCGTGGGTCGGTGACCCCGTCCGCGCAGGCGATCTTCGGAATCTCGCCGTTGCGGTACGGCACGTAGTGCGGTGCGGTCCAGATGGCGCCGAGCTGGCCACGCCAGTAGCCGTTGACCGAGCCCGGGCAGTCGGCCGACTCGGTGATCAGGGTGGTCACGTCCTCGTTGTTCTGGATCCGGCCCCCGCAGGCGGGCCCGGCCGGCTCCGCCCATGCCGCGGTCGTTCCCGGGGAAAGGCCGGGCCAGCCCGTGAGCAGCAGGATCGACAGCACGAATATGGCCGCAAAGGACCTTCTGGCGCGCACGACGGCAACCGTAAAGGGCGAAGTGCGGCTTTTGATGTGCCTGTCGGCCTTTGTGGATTACCGCGCCCGGGGGTATGGCCTTTCCGGGCCCGCCTGAATGCGGCGGGCCGGTGCCCTGTCCAGCGCCTCAGCGCTCGCGGGACCTCCGTCGTGGTGATGGGCGGACCGGTGTGACGGTCATCCCGCGGCCGCGTCGGACGGCACCGAAAGGTCATTCGCGCACCGCCGCGGCGGGAGTTCCCACGCCGCTTCCGGCGCGTTCCAGACCGCCGGGTGTTTGCTGGCGAGAATGACCGGCCCGCGCCGCGGGATGTGCTCGGCCGCGGCCTGCTCACCGGATCGCCGGCCGGGTCGGTGGGCGTGCCCGGCCGCCCACCGACCCGAGACGGGCCGGCGTTCGCGGGTGAGCGAGGATGGCAGCTGATCCCGATGTCACCGGCGGCCCCAGCGGCCAGGCCGGCCGCGCCCCGCGGAGAGCAGCCGTTTCCAGCACCGAGTCCCGCCCGCCCGCCTCGACCGTCCCCGGCCGGCCGCCGTTCCAGCTCGCCGTCCTGGAAGCGGTACTGGAACGGATCACCTACGCCAACGAGGAGACCGGGTACACGGTCGCCCGGGTGGACCAGGGGCGCGGTGGCGACCTGCTGACGGTCGTGGGCGCGCTGCTCGGCGCCCAGCCCGGCGAGTCGCTGCGGATGCGCGGCCGCTGGGGATCGCACCCCCAGTACGGCCGCCAGTTCCAGGTCGAGGACTACACGACCGTCCTGCCGGCCAACATCCAGGGCATCCAGCGCTACCTGGGCTCCGGGCTCGTGAAGGGCATCGGGCCGCGGTTCGCCGAGCGGATCGTCGATCACTTCGGCCTGGCCGCGCTGGACGTCATCGAGAACGAGCCGGAACGGCTCATCGAGGTGCCGGGACTCGGCCCCAAGCGGACGAAGGCCATCGCGGCCGCCTGGGAGGAACAGAAGGCCATCAAGGAGGTGATGGTCTTCCTGCAGGGAGTCGGGGTCTCGACCTCGCTCGCCGTCAAGATCTACAAGCAGTACGGCGACACCTCGATCGACGTCGTGCGCACCGAGCCGTACCGGCTGGCCGCCGACGTCTGGGGCATCGGGTTCCGCACCGCGGACGTCATCGCGCAGGCCGTCGGCATCCCGCACGACAGCCCGCAGCGGATCAAGGCCGGGCTGCTGTTCACCCTGTCGGAGGCGACCGACGGGGGCCACTGCTTCCTGCCGGAGAACCGGCTGATCAGCGAGGCGGTGCGCATCCTCGGGGTGGACACCGGAGCGGTGATCGAAAGCCTGGGCGAGCTGGTCGCCGAGGAGGGCGTGACCCGGGAGGAGGTCCCCGGCGAGGACCCCGAGCAGCCGGTGGCCGCGGTGTACCTCGTCCCGTTCCATCGCGCCGAGGTCTCCGTCGCCAGCCAGCTGCTGCGGCTGCTGCGGGCCGACTCCGACCGCCTCGCGGCCTTCGCGGACGTCGACTGGGAGCGGGCGCTGGGCTGGCTGCGGGAACGCACCGGCGCCGAGCTCGCCGAGGCCCAGCGGGCGGCGGTCACGCTCGCGCTGACCTCGCGGGTGGCCGTCCTCACCGGTGGGCCCGGCTGCGGGAAGAGCTTCACCGTCCGCTCCGTCGTCGAGCTCGCCCGTGCCCGCCGCGCCCGGGTCGTGCTCACCGCGCCGACCGGGCGGGCCGCGAAACGGCTCGCCGAGCTGACCGGCCACGAGGCGTCGACCGTGCACCGCCTGCTGGAGCTGCGGCCGGGCGGCGACGCCGCCTACGACCGGGATCGTCCCCTGGAGGCCGATCTCATCGTGGTGGACGAGGCGTCCATGGTCGACCTGCTGCTGGCGAACAAACTGATCAAGGCGGTCGCGCCGGGCGCGCATCTGCTGCTGGTCGGCGATGTCGACCAGCTTCCCTCGGTCGGCGCCGGCCAGGTGCTGCGCGACCTGCTCGCCCCGGGCACCCCCGTGCCGCATGTGCGGTTGACGCAGGTGTTCCGGCAGGCGAGCGAGTCGGGCGTGGTGACGAACGCGCACCGCATCAACCGCGGCGAGCAGCCACTGACCCGCGGACTCGACGACTTCTTCCTCTTCGTCGCCGAGGACGCCGAGGAGGCGGCGCGCCTCACCGCCGACGTGGTCGCCCGCCGGATCCCGGCGAAGTTCGGCCTCGACCCGCGGCGGGACATCCAGGTGCTGGCCCCGATGCACCGCGGTCCGGCCGGCGCGGGCGCGCTCAACACCGCGTTGCAGGAGGCCCTGACCCCCAGCCGGCCGAACCGGCCCGAGCGCCGCTTCGGCGGGCGGGTCTTCCGGGTCGGCGACAAGGTCACCCAGGTGCGCAACAACTACGACAAGGGCGCGAACGGGGTGTTCAACGGCACGCTGGGCGTGGTCACCGGGCTGGATGAGGACAACCAGACGCTGACGGTGCGCACCGAGGAGGACGAGGACGTCGAGTACGCCTTCACCGAGCTCGACGAACTCGTGCACGCCTACGCGGTGACGATCCACCGGTCGCAGGGCAGCGAGTATCCGGCGGTGGTCATCCCGCTGACGACGAGCGCCTGGATGATGCTCCAGCGCAACCTGCTCTACACGGCGGTCACCCGCGCGCGCAAGCTCGTGGTGCTCGTCGGCTCCCGGCGCGCGATCGGTCAGGCGGTCCGGTCGGCCGGCCACGGGCAGCGGCACACCGCCCTCGCCCATCGGCTCCGCTCCGCGGCGGGCACCTGAGCCGACCGGAGCGGGGCGGGACGCCCGGGCCGGGCATCGGTGGGAGAGGATGGCGGTCGTGACGACGGCGGGCGCGGCGATGACGGACGGATCAGGGGCGGTCGCGGGCGGCGGGACGCCGGCGCGGCCCGGGCACCTCACCCCGGACGACAGGCCGACCCATGTCGCCGCCACGCCGCCGCTGCGTGACCTGTACGGGGCCGCGCTGCGCCGGCTTCGCCGCGAGCAGGGCCGAACGCTGCGGGAGGTCGCCGATGCCGCCCGGGTGTCGATGCCGTACCTCTCGGAGGTGGAACGCGGGCGCAAGGAGGCATCCTCGGAGGTGCTCGCGGCGATCTGCCGAGCGCTGGGGATCAGGATCGTCGACCTGGTCGTCCAGGTGCTGGGTGACCTGGTCAGGTACGAGCCGTTGCCCGCCCGGCGCGGCGGCCCGGTCGCTCCCGAGCCGGCCCGCGAGCCGGCCCGCGAGCCGGCCCGGCCAGCGGCACCCGCGGCACCCGCCCGGCCCGCGGTGCCCGTGAGATCGGCGGAGGCGCGGGTACCGGGGCCCGTCGACGGCACCGTCGCCGCCGTCGACGGCGCTGCCGGGGTGATCGCGGACAGCCCGGAGGCAGCCGACCTCGGGCTGATCGCGTCACACGAGATCGTCTCCGGTGGATCCGCCGTTCCGCACGCGGTGTCGGGCCGCCGGTTGGCCCGCCGCGTCCCCGGCCACCGCGGGCGGCCCCGCGGTGTTGTGTTCCCGGTGGCTCACCGCGCCGCCGGTACCCGCCCGTCACCCGGCACGCGGGGTCGGTCAGGCGGTGGGCGGTCCGAGGCGCGACGCGCCGCCGCGCGCTGGTGAGCCGGCCTCGATCCGACCGGCCTGGCCGATCCGACCGGCCTGGCCGATCCGACCCGCCTGGCCCGAGTGGCTGAGCACGTGGTCGACCAGGCCGTAGTCGCGGGCCTGCTCGGCGGTGAACCACCGGTCGCGGTCGGCGTCCGCCTCGATCCGGTCGACCGGCTGGCCCGAGTGCAGGGAGATCAGTTCCTGGATGACACGCTTGGCGGTCAGGAGCTGCTCCGCCTGGATCGCGATGTCCGAGGTGCCGCCGCCGATTCCGCCGGAAGGCTGGTGCATGAGGACCCGGGAATGCGGCAGGGCGTACCGCTTGCCGGGCGCCCCGGAGGTGAGCAGGACCTGCGCCATGGAGCCGGACAGCCCCAGCGCGACGGTCGCGACGTCGTTCGCGATGTACTGCATCGTGTCGTAGATGGCCATTCCCGCGCTCACGGAGCCACCCGGTGAATTGATGTAGAGAAAGATGTCCGCGGTCGGGTCATCGGCGGCGAGGAGAAGCAGCCGGGCGCAGATCGCGTTGGCCATCGCGTCCTCGACCGGCGACCCCAGAAAGACGATCCGGTTCGCCAGCAGACGTTGGAAGACCTGCTCGTCGAACGGCCCCGCCGGGGACTGCGAGGCGTTCGCCCGCGCGCCGGGGTGGCTTCCCGGCGGAATCCCGAGCGCCCGGGCCGGGAACATCTCCGCCGGTGCCGCTCGGTACGCCGAGGCGGTGCCAGGCGCGGGGGCGGTGCCGTTTTCGGCGACGACGTCGAACGGTGCGTGCATGGTGCGCAACCTCCCGCCGGCCCGCCGGGGTGGGAGTCACTGCATGGGCCGGCCCTGCCAGCCTCGCCGAGCGGGATGCCGGCCGGCGGGCGGTCTGCCGGTGGCAGATCTGCCCACGGCAGACCACGCGGGCCGCCGGACGAGGGCGCCGCCGTCAGCGGGTCAGGAGGTTACGAGGCCACCAGGTCAGGAGGCGCCGGGATCGATGTCGAAGCGCAGGCGCGCGCGTGCGGTGTCGTCATGCAGGGTCACCATGAAATCCTCGGCGACGCGGACCTGCTCCTGCAGGGACGCCAGCTTCTCCTCGGCGAGGCTCACCCAGGTCTCCAGCCGTCCGCGCAGCTCCTCGCGCCGCTCCCGGGGAAGCCCGTCCCGCTCGATCTCCTCACGCAGGCCGACCAGGGCGCGCATCTCGTCAAGCGTGAAACCGAGCGGCTTCATCTTCTTGATGAGCAGGAAACGGTCGAGCGCGTCGTCGTCGTACAGCGGACCGCCGCCGGCGGCCTGTCCCACGGCGACGAGCAGCCCGGCCTCCTCGTAGAAGCGGACAGTCCGCAGGGACAGCCCGACCAGGGTGGCGACCTCGCCGATCTCGTAGATGCCGCGGTGGGCTGAGGAAGGGGTGATGTTGCCTGTCGTGGACAATTCGACCCTTACGTCGGTATCGCGGGCAGTGACGGTGGGGTTGGCGTGACCGCGCCGGCTGGAACGACTGGCGGGAACGGATCCGGGTGCCGCGTCCGGGCCGGCAGGGCAGAACCCAGCATATTGGGGAGCCGCCGACAGGTGCGGACGGTGGTTACGATCGCGACGGCCGCACGAGGCACCCGCGCGAACGCCGTTCACGGCGGGGCGTCACCCGTTCCGGTGGTCGTCCCCGGGCCCGGTCCGCGAACGTTCGACGTCCCCGTGCAGGCCGACGACGAAGTCCTCGGCGACACCGGCCTGTTCACGCAGTGTGGCGAGTTTCTGCTCGGCCAGCACCGCCCACGTCCGCAGCCGCTCCCGCAGCTGCTCGCGCCGTTCGGGATCCAGCTCGGGATCGGCCAGTTCGTCGCGCACGGCCAGCAACGAACGCATCTCGTCCAGGGTGAAACCCAGCGGCTTCATTCGGCGGATCAGACGTAGCCGGTCGACGGCGTCTTCGTCATAAAGACGAAAGCCGCCGGGAGTGCGGCCGGTCGGCACGAGAAGGCCGGCTTCCTCGTAGTAGCGCACTGTTCGCAGTGACAATCCCACCTGCTCGGCGACCTCCCCGATCTGGAGCGTGTCGCGTTGGATCAGGCCGGGGAGGGATTCGTCCCTGCGCATCGTCGACAAAGCTACCCTTACGTCAGGGTCGGGAACCGTGTGCCGTGGCGCGGACAGGTGGCCGAACGGGGTGACTCCCGAACACGTCTGTACAGACTGTGCCATTGGTACCGAGCACTGTACGACGTCGCGAAGCACGGCGAAAACCGGCCTGAGGCGACATCCTGGACTTGTGAGTTGGCGGGTCGGGCGCGCGGGGGCGCGGGCGCGGTGGTGGCAGGGGCTGTACGCGGGAGCGGCGGGTGGCGGGTGACGGGTGACGGGTGACGGGTGGGTGAGCGTGGGCGTGCGCCCGGGCAAGGTGGAGTCGGGGGCGGAAGCGGGCAGGGCGCACCGGGCTCCGGACCGGGAACGGGAACGGGAAGGAGCGTCGGCGCGGTGAGCATCACCAACGAGGCGGTCGGGCGGGCCGTGCGGGCCTTCATCGCTCGTCACCCCGGCGACGCCAGGAGGCTGGGGCCGTTGCTGCGGGCGGTCGGGGACACCGCCGGCTCCGCGCGACTGACCTCCCGCCGGACGATGCCCGGTCACGTGACCTGCTCGATGCTGGCGTTGGACGGCCGGAGCCCGGATGGGCACGGCCGGGTGCTGCAGAACGGCCGGGTGCTGCAGATCCGTGACGGGGCCACCGGCCGGTGGCTGCCGCCGTCCGGTCATGTCGAGGACCGCGACTACTCGCTGCACGGTGCGGCCCTGCGTGAGCTGGCCGAGGAGACCGGCGTCGGGCGCCGGGGAGTCCGCCTGCTCACGCAACACCCGGTCGACATCGGCATCGACTGGGTGGATGCGGACGCGCTGGCTCGTGGCCCCGAGCATCTGCACTACGACTTCCGCTTCGTGGCCGTCATCCTCGCGGTCGGCTTCGCGCCCCCCACGGCCGCCGTGCCCCTCGCGCCCCTCGTGCCCTCCGCGCCCGTTGCCGCCGGGCCGCCGCCCGCCGCCCGTCGGGTTCCGCCGGCTCCGGCGAGTGCCACTTCCGTGTTCGGACGGTCACCCGCCGACGGGGGCGCCGGTACGCCGGGCGGCGGACCGCCGCCCGGCGGGTTCCCGGTCGGGAGTTCGGGCGCCGCGCCGGGTGCCCGGTCCGCCGCCACGCTGGCCGGCGGACCGGGCAGCGGCGCGTCCGGCGGCCAGGGACACCCCTCCGACCTCGCGGTATGGACCGCGGACGATGCCCGCGGCCTGCGCTGGGCCGCGCTCGCGGACGTGGAGCCCCGGCTGGCCGAGCGGGTCGCGGCGGCGGGGCGCGCCAGGTGGGACCGTCCCCGAACGAGGCTCGGCACCGGGTCGGCCGGCCGTCCCGAACGGGTGTAAGGGCAGGCACGGTCCGGTCCGAAGGTCCGCCGCACCCCCTTGGCCGGAGCACGATTTTTGTGGGCGCTCGTCGGCCCCGTCCCGGTGTGACGGGGCTCCGGGGGGTGGCCGCCACGCGCGACGTCGCCACCCGACGTCGGCAGGCCCGGCCCCGGACGGCAGCGCCCCACGCCAGTCAGAACGGGGGGAGTCCGGCGGATGGAGATTCCGAGGAGGTTGGGGCCGTTCCTGCTCACCCGCCGCATCGGGACCGGCGGAATGGGGACGGTCTACTACGGGACGATGGGCGGCCCGGATGGTCCGCCCGCGGCAGTGAAGGTGATCCGGACGGAGTTCGCCGACGATCCGGAGTTCCGGGCGCGCTTCCGGCGCGAGATCGAGGTCGTCCGCCGGGTGGCGGGTGCGTGTACGGCCCGCGTGCTGGCCGCTGACCCGGACGGCGATCCGCCGTACCTGGCCACCGAGTACCTGGCCGGGCCCAGCCTGGCCGAGTACGTGCGCGGCAACGGGCCGCTGACCGGTGAGCCGCTGCGCACGCTCGCCGTCGGCCTGGCCGAGGCCCTGGTCGCGATCCACCAGGCCGGTGTCGTCCACCGTGACCTCAAGCCGTCCAACGTGCTGCTTACCGGGGACGGTCCCCGGGTCGTCGACTTCGGGATCGCCCAGACCGCCGACACGGTGTCGCTGACGGGCGCCGGTTTCTCCGTGGGCAGCCCCGCCTACATGAGCCCCGAGCAGATCAGTGGGCGCTTCAGCGATCCGGCAATGGATGTGTTCGCCTGGGGCTGCACGGTCGCGTACGCGGCGACCGGGCGGTCCCCCTTCGGCGGCGGATCCGCCGACGCGGTGCTCTTCCGGGTCCGGCACGATCCCGCGAACCTCGACGGTGTGCCCGGCCGGCTGTACGTTCTGCTCGCCCGCGCGCTGGCCAAGAACGCCCGGGCCCGGCCGGACATCCGCACCGTGCTCCGCGAGATCCTCGCGATGTCGGACGTGGGCACGGCGGTCCGCAGTGACTCTCCGGATTCGGACCTGACCGCGCTGGTGAACCAGGTGATCGCCGAGGGGTGGCTGTCGACCGCGCACCTGGACGCCCGCATTCTCGACCTCGACACCCGGGACGTCGAGCTGCTGCCGGTCGTCCGCGCCCCGACCCCGCCCAGCGCCGCCGACCCACGGACCGCGGCCGGCCGGGGCGCCGGGGAGAGGCCCGCGGCCGCGACGACGGCCGGGGCCGGGGCCGGGGCCGGTACCACCGGACGCATCATGCCCACGCCGCCGAGGCCACCGGCGGGTCGCCCCACCGGCACAGGGCGGGCCTCGGCCGAAGGCCCGGCACGCTACGCGGTGCCGCAGCAGCGGACGGAGGACCAGCGCCCCGGGTCCGCCGACACGACGGCACCCAGGTTCGCCGTCCCGACCGATCCGCCCGCCGTGGGGCGGCGGGTGGCAGGCGGGACGCCAGCCGGCGGCCCCAGCCCCACCTCGGGCCCGAAGCCGGCGGGCACCGCAAGGCCCGCAGGCACCCCGAGGCCCGCCGGCACCGCGAGCGCAGCGGATCCACTCCGCGTATCGGCCCCGCGCCGCGGATCGGATCTGCTCCGCGCGGCGGCGCACCGGGGGGCGGAAGCCCTGTCCGGGCCGACGCCCTCGCGCGCGGCGACGACGCCCCGCGGACCGGAAGCTTCCGCTCGCCGGGGCGGTCGCCGGCGGCACCGGCGAGCGGGGGGCGCCCATTCGACCAGGGCCTGGAAGCGGGCGGCCCGCGGGCAGGCGCTCGGCGGCACTGCCGCCGCCGTCGCCGTGGTGGCCGGCGGGGCTCGGCTGTCCCGCCGCGAACGGCGGGAAATGCAGCGGGCGCTGCGTCGGCGGGCGCGGTTCGCATGGGCCGGCGGTCCGCTCCGGATCGGCGCCCTGAGCCTGGCGGCGTCGCTGGCCGGGTCGCTGGCCGTGGTGCTGGCCGTGGTGCTCTTCGCGGCGATCCGCTGAGAGTTCGGAGCCGGGCCGGCCGCCGGGGTACGGCGGCCGGCCCGGCCCGCGTCGGGCGCCGGCGGGCTCAGGCGCGCCCGCGGGTGCTCAGGAGCATCGCCGGGCGGCGCGTGCCTGGGGCCGAGGTTGCCGCGCCCCGGGCACGATCACACTGCGCACCGCGGAACTGCGCAGCAGGGCGGTGTTCAGCACCATCTCGTCGACCGGGACAGCCAGGCCCTCCTCGACCAGAGCCGACGCCGTGACGCTGTCACCGGCTCGCAGCACATCCCGAATCTGTTCCAGCACGCCGCGCAGGGTGGCGATCTGCTGGGCGCAGGTGGGAGTGCCGAGCGCTGGCAGCCACTCCGGCCACGGGTGGGCATGCACCTCCTGGTCGGACACACCCAGCTCGCGGGCGAGGGCGAGCTGTGATATGCGGTCCGGGATCACTCCGCGGTTCTCCCAGCGCCAGATCTTCTGGCGCTGCGCCGCCATGCTCGCCACGCCGAGTTCACGCGCTCGGATGGCGACGATGCGTGCCACGGTTTCATAGGACCAGCCGTGGAGTGCCCGCAGCCTGCGCAGCGGATGGCTCGGCCGCGTCGCGGACTCCGTGAGGCGAAGGGGATGCTCGGGCTGTACGACGAACATTCATCTCACCTTTTCTGTCGCGCCCCTGCCCTCCGATCGCTCGCGCACATGCGGACACATTCCAGCGATCTCCGCCCGTGGCACAACGTCGTGCCGAACGCACCCGGATGACGTCAGGTCGACGGCGTCCGGGTGATGTCTCCGCGGGGGAGAGCTTTACCTGACCGTCCCCGACAACGGCAGGTGTGACGGTGCGGAACCCCTGGGCGCCCAGGATCCCGGCACGACGATGTACCCGACACGTTCCACCGCACCGCACCGCACCGCTCGGACGGCGGGCTTCTCTATACCTGAGAAGGCCCGCGGGCCAGCAATGGAAGAACAATACCATCTGTTCTCGCGGCGAGATTGCCTGTTTCTCTCGTGATGCACTCCGCGCGATCCCGGATCGCGCTGCCGGCGCACTGCTTCGCGCCGGGCCGCACTCTTGTGTCGGACGTCTGCGCCATCATCTCCGGCTGTGAGTGCTGAGGTTGTTGACCCGCTCGGCTTCGCCGCCCGGTTCCCNCGCCCGTACGCGGTGGTGGACGTCGAGACAACAGGCCTGTCCCCGACCCGGGACAGGGTCCTGTCCGTGGCCGTGGTGCTGACGGCTCCCGACGGAACCGTGCAGCGCCGCTGGTCCACCCTTCTCGACCCCGGCTGTGATCCCGGGCCGGTGCACATTCATGGTCTGACCCGGCAGCGCCTGGCCGGCAGCCCCACGTTCGCCGCCATCGCGGACGAGCTGGCCGATCTGCTCGCCGGCCGGATTCTCGTGGCGCACAACGCGGCGTTCGACTGGAAAATGCTCGCCGGCGAGGCGCTGCGGATCGGGCAGACGCTCCCGGTGGAATGGCGGCTGTGCACGTTGACGCTGGCCAGCAGGCTCGGCCTGGAGCTGGCCAGCCTGCGCCTGGCCGCGCTGGCGGCCCACTGGGGCGTCGTCCAGCGCCGGGCGCACGATGCCCAGGACGACGCGGATGTGCTCGCGGCACTCCTCCCGCGCATTCTCGAGCGGGCAGCCGACCAGTATCTGGAGCTGCCACTGGTCCGGTGCGGCGTCGAGCGCGACGGGATAGTGGTGTATCCGCCGCGTCGTTCGACGGCCGGGCGGCCCGCGCCGTGCGGGTACCGCAATCCCGGCCCGCTGGCCCCCGGAGCCGCGATCGTCCAGGGAATGCGGATCGCCTTCACCGGGCCCACCCGCACGGAGCGGGGCACGCTCATCGACCGGGCGATCGCGGCCGGTTTACAGGTGACGGCCGGCGTGAGCCGCCGGACGAGCGTTCTGGTGACCAACGATCCCGGCGGCTCCACACGCAAGGCGCAGACCGCCGCCCGCCTCGGGATCCCCGTACGCGACGAGGAGGAGTTCCTGACGCTGCTGGCGGCCGTGCTGCCCGGAGCACCCGTCGCGCCGCTCGCGTCGGCGCCGTCCTGAGAGGCCGTCGGGGCGCCGCCCTTCCAGGGGGCACCCCGGTCCGGGGGGGGGCACCGCGTGCCGTCAGCGGGTGAGGAGCCGGGGCGGGTCGGGGCACCCGTTGGATGGCTCGTCCGACTCCAGCCGGGCGAGCAGGTCGCGGGCCCAGCGGGTGACGCCCGGTAGATCGACCGGGATCGTGTGGGCAGTGCTCCCCGGCGTGGTCCCGTCGCTCTCCAGCGGGTAGGAGGCGAGTTCGCCCAGCCCGCGCCGCAGCAGGCGCGCCGCGCCCCGGTGGTTGCCCCGGGCGGTGTGGACCAGACCCACCACGATCTGCGTGAGACCACGCCAGAGGCCACGTTCGGTGGTCGGAGCGGCCTTCCAGGCGCCTTCAAGCAGCTCATGCGCCTGGAAGTACAGCCCCGTGTCCAGCAGCTCCTGCGTGGCCCGCAGAACTGCCCGGGGCGAGCCCGGGAGGCCCTCCGGCAGTGGCGGCACTCCTGCCGAGCCGTACGGCAGGGGCCTGCCGAGGCGGTCGCGCGGACGTTGCGCCGGCCGGTCCGTCATGTCGGCGGCCCGGACCGCATGATCGCCACCACTATCCCGGCGGCGTGGGCCGCGAGCGTGCCCGCCACGGCCACTTCCACCCCCAACTCGAACTCCACCGCCACCACCGGCCCCACCGCTGTCCACGGGCCGGCCTCGGCTCCGTGCATGGTGCGGCCTCCTGGGGGTCGCCAGCCGATGGCGGGGCCGCGTCCGGCGGAACGGACGCGCTGTCGGCCATCTCGGCATCGTCCAGGATGCGCTCCAGCGCGTCGTCGTGCCCGCCCGGCGGCGTGGCCGATTCCGGCCCGGCGGTGGCCCGCCGCGGATGCCGGCTGGCCGCGGCCTCCCGGACGTCCTCATCCAGGAACACCGGGACTCCCGACCGGGCAAGCCAGTCGGCGCCCCGGGCGTGCGCCATGGCCCGCGCCAGGGCGAGGGAGAACTCGCGTGCCTCGGCCGGGCGGCGGGCCGGATCCTTGTTCAGCGCCCACTCGACGATCCGGGCGATCGACTCGGGAACGCCGGTGAGCGGGCGCGGGTCGACGGTGAGGTGATGGCGGGCCCATTCCAGCTGGGTCGGCGGCCGCACGTGGAACAGCGGCCGGCGGGCCAACAGCTCGTACAGCATGGTCCCGAGTCCGTACAGGTCGGTCGCCGGACCCAGCTCGCCCAGCCGGAACTGCTCCGGCGCCATGTAGCGGGGAGTGCCCACCGCGGGCGGGGTCAGGACGCGTCCGCCCGGTCCCGGTCCGTGCGCGTGCGCGATGCCGAAGTCGGTCAGCTTCGGGACGCCGTCCGCGGTGAACAGGATGTTGGCCGGTTTGACGTCTCGATGCAGGACTCCGCGGGAGTGCGCGTGCCCGAGCGCCGCGGCGGTGACGAGCGCGATGGCGCAGGCGGCCTCCACGGACAGCCCGGTGCTGGCCCGGTGCTGGAGGCTGCCCCCGTCGAGCAGTTCCATGACGATCAGCGCGAGATCGCCGTGGACGGCGTGGTGGATGACCTTCACCAGATGCGGGTGCTCCAGCCCGGACAACAGGCGGGCCTCAGCCTCGCCGTCCGGTCCGGCCGTCGTGGTGACCACCCGGGGCGCACCGGTGACGCCGAACGCCGGGCGCTCCTCGGCGTCCAGGGGAACGACCTTGATCGCGACCTGTCGGCCGGTCTCGTCCCGGCCGGCGAGGACGATGCCGGACGCCCCCCGGCCGAGTTCGGCCCCGAGGTCGTACCCGGGCAGCCCCGCGGCGACGAGGGGCCGGTCGATGATCATGAAGGTGTGCCCTGGCGTGCGCCGCCGGCGGCCGGCGGCGGGAGAGCTGGGGCAGCCGAAATTCCGGAGTCGGCTGATGGGGAGCAACCGGTCGGCGGGGGACAACCTGGAATGCAGCGCATGGTTGCCCCATTGTGGGTGTTTCCGGTGGGCGGTGCCGGGCGGGGCGCCGCCAGCACCGGCCCGTGGCACCAGGCTGATCGGACGAGCCCACCACCGGCGACACTGGACTCATGTCCGCCACTCTTGTCGCCTCCGATCTGACCGTCCTGCGCGGTGGCGCCGTCGTCCTGGCGGGGGTTTCGCTCACCGTCGCGCCCGGCGACCGTCTCGGTGTGGTCGGGCCCAACGGGGTCGGCAAGTCCACCCTGCTGCGCGCGCTGGCGGGTCTGGTCCCACCGGACGGGGGCCGGGTCGATCTCTCGCCGCCCAACGCGGTGGTCGGCCTGCTGCCCCAGGAGCCTGACCGTCGCCACGACGAGACCCTGCGGCAGTTCCTGGGCCGCCGGACCGGGGTCACCGCGGCGCAACGGGCGCTCGACCAGGCCACCGCGGACCTCACCGAGGGGGTGGCGGGCGCGGACGACCGGTACAGCCAGGCGCTCGACCGATGGCTGGCGATCGGCGCCGCGGACCTGGACCACCGGGCCGAGCAGGTCGTCGCCGAGCTCGGCCTGCCGGCGGGGTCGCTCGACCAGCCGACCGCCGTACTGTCCGGCGGCCAGGCGGCGCGGGGGTCGCTGGCGAGCGTGCTGCTCTCCCGCTTCGACATCACGCTGCTGGACGAACCGACCAACGACCTGGACTTCGACGGTCTGGAGCGACTTGAGCAGTACGTCGCGCAGATGCCCGGCGCGCTGGTCGTGGTCAGCCACGACCGGGAGTTCCTCGACCGCTCGATCGACGCCGTCGCCGAGATCGACCGGCACGAGCACACCGTCGCCCGCTACGCCGGCGGCTGGGATGCCTACCTGGAGACCCGCGGTCTCGTCCGCAGCCAGGCCCGCGAGCGTTACGAGCGATTCGCCGACCGGCGGGCCGACCTGATCGCGCAGGTGCAGCGCCAGCGCGAGCAGTCGGTGCGGGGCGCGGTGCGGGCGAAGCGCCGCGCCCCGGACGCGGACCGATCCGCCCGCGGCGCGCGGATCGAGGCGGCGACCAAGAGCGCGGGCCGGGTCCGCTCGCTGCAGACGCAGCTTGACCGGCTGGAGAGCGGCGAGGGAGCGGTCGCCGAGCCGCGCAAGGAATGGCAGCTGCGGATGTCGATCGCCACCGCCGCCCGCTCTGGTGATGTGGTGGCGACATTGAGCGGCGCCGTCGTCGAGCGCCCGGGCTTCCGGCTCGGGCCGGTGGACCTCACGGTCGCCTGGGCCGACCGGATTGTCGTCACCGGGCCGAACGGCAGCGGGAAGAGCACCCTGCTCGCCGCGTTGCTCGGCCGCCAGCCGTTGAGCGCGGGGCGCCATTCGCTCGGCTCGGGCGTTCAGCTCGGCGAGATCGACCAGGCCCGGTCCCGGTTCCGCGGCGAGGACACCGCGGCCGAGGTCGCCGAGGAGGCGACCGGCGCGTCGGCCGCCGACGTCCGGACCCTGTTCGCCAAGTTCGGGCTCGGCGCGGACCAGATGACCCGGCCGGCGTCGTCGCTGTCGCCAGGGGAGCGCACCCGGGCCGCGCTGGCGCTGCTGCAGGGCGTCGGAGTGAACTGCCTGGTGCTCGACGAGCCNACGAACCACCTCGACCTGCCCGCGATCGAGCAGCTTGAGCAGGCCGTCGAGGGGTTCGGCGGGACCCTGCTGCTGGTCACCCATGACCGCCGCCTGCTCGACGCCGTGCGGGTGACCCGGCGCCTCACCGTCGACGCCGGCCAGGTCACCGAGGCCGGTACCTGATGAGTGGGGTCGAGCTTTTCGCGGTCGCCCTGCTGATGGCCCTCGGCCTCGTGGGTGTCCTCGTTCCCGTCCTGCCCGGGCTCGTGGTGGTCTGGGGTGCCGGGGTGTGGTGGACGATCGCCGACGGCGGCGGGGCCGCGCGCTGGTGCGTGCTGGCGGTGCTGAGCGCGCTGTTCGTTGCCGGATCCCTCGCGAAGTACGTGCTGCCGGGGCGGGCCGCGGCCGCGAGCGGTGCGCCGTTCGGGACGATGATCGTCGGTGCGGTGTGCGCCGTCATCGGTTTCTTCCTGGTGCCGGTGGTGGGGTTGCTGCTCGGTGGGCTCGCCGGGATCTACCTGGCGGAGCTCGCCCGCCTGCGCGACCCGGCGGCGGCTGCGGCGTCGACCTGGGCGGCGACGGTCGCCTTCGGCGTCGGCGTGCTGGTGGAGATCTGTGCGGGGCTCGCAATGGTGCTGACCTGGGGTGTCGGCGAGCTGATCACCTGACGCCGACACGCCGGGCGCGGGAGCCGATCGTCGACCGGCTCCCGCGCCCGGCACTTTCCGGCACTACCGTCCGGCTGGCCCGTGTGGATCGACCGCTGGCAGCGGGCTCGCCGGGCGCTCAGGTCACCAGTCCCAGTCCCAGTCCCACTCCCAGTCGTCCTTGCCGTGGTCCTTGTAGGCCCGGCTCTCCCGGCCCCAGCCGTCCTTGCCCGGGCCGTCCTTTGCCCAGCCGTCCTTGTGCCATCTGTCCCCGTTCCAGTCGTCCTTTGCCCAGCCGTCCTTTCCCCAGTTGTCCTTTGCCCAGCCGTCCTTTGCCCAGCCGTCCTTTGCCCAGCCGTCCCGGAAGCACGGCCCGGCCTTGTCTCCCCGCCAGTCGTCCTTGCCGTGCTGGAACTCGGCCTGGCATCCCTTGTCATCCCAGAAAGCCTGCGCGGACACCGCGCCCGGACCCAGACCGAACGCGGCGGCGGCGGCACCCGTTGCGGCGAAGGCGAGGATCTTTCGTGGTGCGGACTTTCTCATCGTTCCCCCATCGCTGAATTGGCGTGCGGCGGCCCCGCACCGCCAGTGGACCTGCCACCCGGAATTGCTCCGCAAACAAAGAATCTTCCGGCCGCGGGAATGTCGGTATTTTGCGGCGCGGTAATTCTGGGTCGCGGAATGTTTCGGGTCCGCCACCGACATGCGGCCCTTGTCGCCCGGACGCGCATTCCGCGGGCAGCCGGGAATGTCGGGCTCCGCTCGGGTGTGCCGGCCTTCGCGCGGATGTGCCGGGCCTTCGCGGTCGGCGGGGCGAAGTGGGCCGGAGCTCAGCCCGAGGCCGGCCTGAGCGGCCACCAGGGCAGGTTGCGCACCACCGTCCACAGCAGCGCCGCGGCGGCCAGTCCGTACGCGAGGCGGCGCGGGACGGGTGCCCGTCCGCCGCGTTCGAAGGCACGCGCCTGCCGCAGTGCGAGCCCGACCAGGAGCGGGGCGCAGACCAGCAGGAACAGGTTGTCCCGGGCGGCCGCGGCGGGCAGGCCGCGCAGCAGGTCATGGGTCAGGCGAAGGCCACCACAGGCAGGGCAGTCGAGTCCCGTCACCGCCCTGACCGGGCACAACGGCATCACCGCGGCGGGGTCGTGCGGGTCGACGACGGCGAGGTAGCCGATGCCGGCGAGCAGGCAGGAGCCACCCGCCGCCAGCAGCGCCCGCCGCTGCCGGCGGGTGCCGCGGGCGGGTCCGCGCCGCGGCTGGGCACCCGCCGGCGCCGCCGCCTGATCAGTCCCGCAGTGGGCGCCCATATTTGTCCCGGACGTTGCCCGTCAGTATCAGCACTCCGTCGATCAGTGCCCAGATGCCCAGGCCGCCGCAGGTGAACAACTGCGCCAGCGCGATGCCCGTGTCGCCGAGATACCAGCGGCCGGCGCCGAAACCACCGAGGAAGAGCTGTAGCAGCCCCGCGACGATCTTCTGTTTGTCGGAGTACGGCTCGCCGGTCATCAGGTGCCGGCCGTAGGGTGCGGACGGATCGACCTGGCCGTAGCCGAAGGGGCCGGGGCCGTAACCCGGGGGAGGGTACCCCGGGCCCGGGGCGTAGCCGGGGGCGGGCCCGTAGCCCTGGGGCGGGCCGTAGGCGGGATCGTAGCCGGGCGGGTAGGCACCGGCTGGCGGTGCGTAGCCCGGGTCGTAGCCGGGTGCCTGGGCGCCCGGCTGCTGCTGCCCGTAGCCGGGATCGTAGCCGGGCGGGTAGGCGCCGGGAGATTGCGCGTAGCCGGGGCCCGGCGGGGGCGGGCCAGGCTGGTGGCCCTGGCCCGGGTAGCCATCACCGGAGCTTGGTGGCGGTCCTGGCGTGGTCATGCGGGCATCTCCGTCCGGGCGCGTTCCGCTGGTGTCCGGAGCGCTGTCGTGGAATCCGGAAGATACCGCCTGGTCGCGTAACGCCATCAGACGGGCCTGCGCGGCGCCGCTGGTTGGCGGGCGTCGACACGCGCCGTCTCCGCGGGGAGTTCCCGGCTCCCCGCGGAGACGGCGGTGACGGCGGGCCCTGGCGGAGCAGCCGGTGCCCGGTGACCGTACGCGCCGCACCGGCCGAGCACCCGGCGCGGTGAGCCGCGGCCCCGGTGGACTGGGCGCATCGCCAGTGTGCCGCGGGGACGCCCGCGGGTGAACCAGTCGACGGTGCGGCCGGCTGTGGACCAAAGCCCCGCCGGGATCGGTGCGGCCGGCTCCGGCGGGTGTCGGTGGCTACGGGTGTCGGTGGCTACCCGTGGCCGCGTCGACCGCGCTCCCCGGCGGAGCGACCGCCGGCGGCGGCGAGCTTCCCCTTCCCGGCCGGGCGCCTGCCGACAGGGGTCGCTTCACCGCCCTTCATCCGGCGGGCGTGCTCCTGGCGGGCCCTGGCGGTCGTGGGGGTGCCGGCGCCACCTTCGAGCCCGTCGGGGACCCGCCGCGCCGGCTTCGGCCCGACCGGCAGTGTGGTCGTCCTGGCCAGGCTGGAGGTGAACCGCTCCAGCCGCCCGTAGTGATGTTCCTGATGCAGGTGGAAGTCGAGATCGCCCGAGGTCGGGAAGGTCGCCCGGCAGCCCAGGTCGGAGCGCGGGCACTGGTACAACGTCATGGCGGGTCCTCCTACCGGACGGCGGGTCTACCCGATCACCGGTCGTTCACGGCACTGAAACCGCTGTGGAACACCTACCCCGACGCTACGTGCCTGCCCCGATGAACGCCGGACCGGACGGGCAGACTGGGGGCATGGCAAACGCGTCCCACGATCCCCATGACGCCCCCGCCGCCGCGGCCGACGACCGGCCGCCGGCTGCCGTGGTGCGCCCGGCCGCGCCCGGCCGGGAACTGTCGGCCGAGTCCGAGGTTGTGGACCTGTGTCGGGACCTGCTGCGGTTCGAGTCGGTCAACCGGGGGAACGGCGACGGCAACGAACGGCCCATCGCCGAGTACGTGGCCGCCAGGCTCGCCGAGGTCGGGCTCGAGCCGGTCCTGCTGGAGTCCGCCCCGGGCCGCACCAGTGTCGTGACCCGGATCGAGGGGGCGGACCCCGCCCGCTCCCCCCTGCTGATCCACGGCCACCTGGACGTCGTGCCGGCGGACCCGTCCGACTGGCGGGTGCACCCCTTCGCCGGCGAGGAGGTCGACGGATGTCTGTGGGGGCGCGGTGCGATCGACATGAAGGACATGGACGCGATGACCCTCGCGGTCGTGCGGGACCTGGCCCGCTCGGGCCGCCGGCCGCCGCGTGATCTGGTCGTCGCGTTCGTGGCCGACGAGGAGGCCGGCGGCACCCTGGGCGCGCGGTGGCTGGTGGAGAACCATCCCGAGTATTTCGCCGACTGCACGGAGGCGATCAGCGAGGTCGGCGGCTTCTCCTACACGGTCTCCGACGACCTGCGGCTCTATCTGATCGAGACCGCGGAGAAGGGCATCGCCTGGATGAAGCTGACCGTGGCCGGCCGCGCCGGCCACGGCTCCATGATCAACGAGGACAACGCGGTGACGAAGCTGTGCGAGGCGGTCACCCGTCTCGGCCGGCACCAGTTCCCGATCGTCGTCACCCCGACCGTGCGGGTGTTCCTCGACTCCATCGGCGAGGCACTGGGCATCGAGCTCGACGCGGACGACCTCGAGAGCACGATCGCGAAGCTGGGCCCGATCGCCCGGATGGTCGGCGCCACGATCCGCAACACCGTCAACCCGACCCAGCTGGCGGCCGGGCACAAGGTGAACGTGATCCCCGGCGAGGCGACGGCGTACGTCGACGGGCGGTATCTGCCCGGGCAGGAAGAGGAGTTCCTGCGCCAGGTGGACGAGCTCATCGGGCCGGAGGTCCGGCGCGAGTGGGTGGTCAACGACCAGGCGCTGGAGACCGGTTTCGACGGGCCGCTGGTGGATGCGATGGCCTCCGCGCTGCGGGCGGAGGACCCGGCCGCACGCGCGGTGCCGTACATGCTCTCCGGCGGAACCGACGCCAAGTCGTTCTCCCGGCTGGGTATTCGGTGCTTCGGCTTCTCGCCGCTGCTGCTGCCGCCCGNCCTGGACTTCGCGGGGATGTTCCACGGAGTCGACGAGCGGGTGCCCGTCGACGCGCTGCGCTTCGGCGTCCGGGTGCTGGATCGCTTCCTCGCGTCGTCCTGACCGCCGGGTGTGATGAGGTCGTCCGGAATGCGATGAGCCCGGCGCAGCCACGGGGGCTGGGCCGGGCTCATCGGTCCGTCAGGCGGTACCGCCGGCGCCGGCGGTACCGGCGGCCGGGCCCTCCGGGGCGAGCCGGGACGACTCCGCCGTCGCCTTGCGCGCCTTGGGAACCGCACCCGGCTGCGCCGCCGGGCGGGTCACCGCGGACGGCCCGNGGGAGGCCCAGTCGTCCGGAAGCGTGGGCATGAAACCCTCGCCGAGGCGCTGGAGCGCCGACCGGGCGAAGATCTGCTGCTGGGTCACCGTGCGCTCGGAGCGACCGCGGCCGACGAAGCTCACCGTCCAGTGCAGCAGCGTCGTGACCCGGTGCTTGAACCCGATGATGTAGACGAGGTGCACGGCGAGCCACATCAGCCAGGCCAGGAACCCGCTGAGCTGCACGCCCTTGATGCTGGCCACCGCGCTGAAGCGCGAGATCGTGGCCATGCTGCCCTTGTCCTTGTACTCGAAGTTGCGCATGGGCGGCCCGCCCCGCAACCGGGTGGCGATCGTCTTCGCGGCGTACTTGCCGCCCTGGATGGCGACCTGGGCCACACCAGGAAGCCGGTCAAGAGCGGCCATGTCGCCGACGACGAAGACCTCCGGATGGCCGGGCAGCGTCAGGTCGGGCTGGACCTGGACCCGTCCGGCCCGGTCCAGGACCGCGCCGGACTGCTCGGCGAGTTGCTTGCCCAGCGGGCTGGCGGCGACGCCGGCGGCCCAGATCTTGCAGACCGACTCGATCCGCCGGCGGGTGCCGTCGGAGTCCTCGACGTCGATGCCACGGGAGTCGACGTTGACGACCCGGGCGCCGAGCTGGATCTCCACACCGAGCTTCTGCAGCTTGGCGCTCGCCTTGGCGGCCAGCTTCTCCCCGAAGGTACCGAGCACGGTGGGCGCGGCGTCGAGCAGGATGATCCGCGCCTTGGTCGTGTCGATCCGCCGGAAGTCGTGCCGCAGGGTGCGGTGCGCCATCTCGGCGATCTGGCCGGCCATCTCCACACCGGTGGGTCCGGCGCCGACCACCACGAACGTCATGTAGCGCGCGACGTCCGCCGGGTCGGGGGTGGTCTCGGCCACCTCGAACGCGCCGAAGATCCGTCCGCGCAGCTCCAGGGCGTCATCGATGCTCTTCATGCCCGGCGCGTGCTCGGCGAAATGATCGTTGCCGAAATAGGACTGGCCGGCACCGGCCGCCACAATCAGGCTGTCGTAGTGCTGAACGTCCGCACGCCCCAGCAGGTTGGACGTCACGGTCTTCGAGGCGAGGTCGATGGAGGTGACGTCGCCGAGAACCACCTTCGTGTTCTGCTGGCGGCGCAGGACCTCGCGGGTCGCCGGGGCGATCTCGCCCTCGGACAGGATGCCCGTCGCGACCTGGTAGAGCAGGGGCTGGAACAGGTGATGTGTGGTCTTTGCGACGACAGTCACCTCGACGGGCTCCCGGCGCAGTGCCTGGGCGGCGAACAACCCGCCGAAACCCGAGCCGATGATCACGACCCGGTGCTTTTGGTGTCCGTCGCTCGTAGCGGTCACAATCGCTCCCCACATGCCGATGGGTGTCTGACGGAGTGGTTCACGGTCCGTCCGCCTCACCATCTTCCGCCGGGAAGCCGTTGGGGGATCGTGGGGATACTCACGTCACGGCGCGCGGCGTTCACCCGGGGGAGTGGTGCATGGTTTCGATCGTGTTGTGTTTTTCCGGCCCGGGCAGGTAACGGCGGGCGCGGGCGCGGCGTCGGGGTGATGGCCCGCGCCGCTCAGGTGGGGAGATACCCCGGCAGACCTCCCGGTCGCCGCCGCCGGCGTAGCACCACCCGGCGGGTCCCATCGGGGTAGAGCCGGGAGCGGTCGAGCTCCCAGTCGCCGAACTCGGCGTGCAGCGTGAGTATCGCCACGGCGGTTCGGCGGTCGGTTCCGGGGGGCATGGTCAGCTTCTGGTACTCGAGTTCCCTGTCAGCCAAGGCGCGCGCACCTCCGTTTCACCCGCCCGCCGGCGCCCGGTGGGCCTCCGCGCGCCGGGGCCGGCCGGTCGCCGCGGATTGTGCCGGCCCGCGACCGTGCCCCGGGTACTTCCTGAACGCCCGGTGTCCTGAAGTGAAACCTTGGCGTAGCGGCCGATCGAGTACAAGTCCCGGCGCGTGGGCCGGGTGCGGGACGCCGTCAGGGAACGTAGGCGAGCGTGAATGCCAGCGTCGCGTACACGGTCATCGCCGCCGCGGAGACAGTGATCACGAACGTCCAGAGCTCGCGGCGCGCGGTGACGGCGGCGGCCACCAGCAGAAAGGGGAACGCGCCGTAGAGGTAGCGCTCGGAGGAGTCGAGATTGCTGCCGGTCAACACGGCCGCGAAAACCAGGGTGGACCACAGCGCGTAGGACACCGGCAGTGTGCGGAACATGACCACCAGGGCGACCGCGGCGAGCAGCAGCCAGGGCACATGCAGGGCGGTCCCGACTTCGCCGTGCACCGCTCCGCGGGCCGCGTCGAGGACGGTGCTGAGCGGGTTCGCGGTGCTTCCGTGCCGGGCCGCGTCCCGCTGCATGGTCAGCGGGGCGAGGCCGTCGCCGTGCGCGGACGCCGACCACGCCAGATAGCTTCCGGCGCCGAGCACGGGGGCGAGTACCGCTCCCAGCCGGCCCAGCAGATCCCGGGCCCCGCCGGGGCCCACCGGCGGCCGGGCCCCGAGGCCGGGTGCTCCCGCCGCACCGAGCCGCTGCCGGATCACCGGCAGGGGCAGGCCGCGGGCCGCCTCGATCGCGACCGGCACGACCAGCAGCAGGCCCAGCGGTCGGCACAGGCCGCCGAGCAGTCCCGCGGCCGCCGCGATCTCCCAGCGGCGGGTTCGCGCGCCGAGCAGGGCGGCCGCGGCCAGCAGGCCCGCCAGCGCTTCCGCATAGCCCATGACGAGGACGAAGGCGGGCGGCGCCAGTGCGGAGATCCAGATCAGTCGTCGGATCGTGTCCTCGTCGAACCCCTCCGCCCGGGCGACGCCGACGAGAACCAGTGCGAAAGCCAGCGCGAGGACGTTCACCAGCGTCAGCAGCACCGCTCCGCTGTGGCCGGCCAGCCCGGGCAGCGAGAGGAGGCGGACCAGCATCGGCAGCAGCGGGAAGAAACGCCGGCTTTCGTCCCCGGCCGCGTCGTAGCCGTGGTCGGCGATCGTGAGGTACCAGCCGGCGTCCCAGCCGAGCAGGTCGGTGGTGTCGAGGGTGACCGCGTTGTCCTCGCGGACGCTGTCCGCGAGGAACCGGGTCAGTGCCAGGGCCGCGGCGACGACCACGCGGGCGGCGACCCAGGCGACGAGGACCTCTCGGAGGTACCAGCGCCGGGCCCGGGCACCGGCGCGACGGCCGGCGCCGGCACTGCCGTGCCGCCCCGTCCCACCCCGCCTCCTGCCGGCCGGGCGGGGTGGGCGGGGTGGGCGGGGTGGGCGGCCCGGCGCCCCGCCCGCGGCCCGAGGTGTGTCCGCCGGGACGTCCGCCGGGCCCACCAGAGGCACCGCCGCGGGGGCGCCGCCGGCCGCGGGCGGGCGGCCCGGCCCGGCTCCTCCCCCCGGCCACCCGGGGCCGGCGGTGCCCCCGAGTGGCCTTGTCACGAGGCCCGGAACCGCAGCACGGCGTAGTTCTCGTACACCCGGGTCGGCAGGCCCTGCTCCAGCACCTCGTCGGCCACGGGGCGCCGCTCCTGCAGCGTCGTCCGAACCTGGGTGCAGAGCTCCTCATACGTCCGGTAGGCGCCGGAGCCGGCCATGAAGACGGTGTTCGGCCCCGCCTCGGCCAACGCGCGCTCGGCGACCGTGACGCCGTTGGCGGACTCGTTCCGCTCCTCGTAGTCGACCCAGTTCACCCGGTCCGGCGGCGCGTAGGTCGGCACCACGTAGACCTTGAGCCAGGACGGGAGGGTGCGTGCCAGCCCGGGCCCAAGCTGGTCCGGGCACACGAGCAGCACATCGCCCGGCTTCGACAGCCGGGTGAGGACGGCCGCGGCCTCGCCCGCCTGCGACCGCTCCCGGCGTACGTCGTTGGTTCCGGCGATCACCCCGGCCAGCGCGGCCAGAACAAGCACACCGCGGAACACCCGGCGGTCCACCAGCATGGCGGCGCCGAGTCCGACCACGAGCAGGAACGGCACGAAGGCGGTCGCCGTGTACCGGTCGGCCCAGGCGTTGCCCACGGCCTTGCCGGCCGCGACCGCGACGATCAGCGTTCCGGTCGCCAGGAAGAACAGGGTGCGGCCCGGCTCAAGGCCCCGGAGGTCGAGCAGCATGAACCGGCCGCCGAGCGGGCGCCCGGCGATACCGGCGGCGACCAGGCCCGTCACCAGGAACAGCAACAGCCGGCCGAGCGTGGTCGGGCCGCCGGCCCACTGCCCGTAGGCGTGGGTGACCGCGGCGAAGGTCGCCGGCTCGCCCCAGGGCGTACCGGTGTGCGCGAGCTGGGAGAGGAAGTTCGGCAGCCAGGGCGAGAAGACCAGTCCGCCGGCGACGAGCCCGACGATGCCGGCAAGCGGGCCGCGCCGGTGCCAGCGCGGGACGGACCGGCGCTGCCCGCCGGCCGCGTCGGCGAGCAGCTCCGCCGGGTTCCGGTCGCCGTCGCCGTGGCCGGTGCCACCGGGAGTACCGGCCGCCGCCCCGGTGGTGGGCACGGGCGACGCGGGCAGCGCCGGGCCGGCCGCGGCCCGCTGGGGACGGGGCGCACCCGACCGGTGTCCACCGCGCCGGGCTCCCGGCCTCGCCGAGCGTGCCTGGCGAGCGGCCTGCGCCGCGGTGAGCCGGGGGAGGACGACGACCAGCCCGATCAGCCAGGCACCGACGGTCAGCAGCAGGTACAGGCACCAGTAGTGGGTCAGCGCGAGCGCTCCCGAGCACAGCGCCAGCAGCGCGACGTTCTTCGCGTTCGGTGCGCGCAGCACCCGTTCCAGCACCAGGCCGCCCAGCGCGGTGAGCAGCACGATGAGGCTGTACATCCGCGTCTCGGTGCCGAAGTACAACGCGAACGGGGAGGTCAGGTACAGCACGACCGCGACCTTCGCCGCCCGCTGCCCGACCAGGTTGCGTCCCAGGAAGTACAGCGGTACCGCCGAGCCCAGGTTGATGAGCGCGGACAGCGCCCGGACCGCGCCCGCGCCCTCGCCGACCAGGCTCACCCAGAAGTGCAGCAGGATGTAGTACAGCGGCGGCGAACCGTCTTCGAGGAGTCCGTCCCACATCGTCGGACCGACGCCGGACAGCGGGAGGCGGGCGATCGCGACGCTCTGTGCCTCGTCGAGCCAGAGCGGCTGGCGCGCGCTGAAACGCACCACCACCGCCGCGGCGATGATCAGTACCAGCGCGGCCCGGAAGATCCGGTCCTCGCGGCCGGGTCGCGTTCCGACCCTGTCGACCGGCTCGGGGGGGTTTTCCGCCGGCCGCACCGCGACGTCGGTCACGGTCAGTCCCTTCGGTGCCAGGGGCCCGGTACGCCGCGGCCGGAACCCCGCGGGCGGGCCCCCGGCGCGCGCTCGCGCCCATTACTGCTGCTGAACGTGGACGCGCTCACCATGACGCGTGCGACCGCGCGCCAGCGCGGCGGAAGCGCCCGGGAGTCCGCGGGATCCCACCTGATCGCTGGTGGGATCCCGCCGGCCCGGGCACTTCCGCGCCTTAGGCGCGCTTCGGGGAGGAAACCTCCTCGTGGTAGTCCTCCTCGACGTTGACCTCCCAGACGTCGTGGGACTTCCCGTCGATGATGTTCTCGACGGTCAGCATCGCGGTGAGCATCGAGTGGTCCTGGTTGTTGTACCGATGCATACCGTTGCGGCCCACCGGGTGCACGTTGGGGGCGTTGTCGGCCAGCCAGCCACGGATGATGTCGACGTTCTTCTTGTAGTCCATGTCGTAGTACGGGTAGGCCTTCGGCATCCGCACCACATAGCCGGCCTCGACCTGGTTGGCCCGGACCAGGCCGAGCCGGGCCAGTTCCCTGGTGCCCAGCGCGATCAGGTCCTCGTCCGAGGAGTTCCAGGTCTCGTCACCCTCGAAGACGAAGTACTCGAGGCCGAGGCAGGTCTTCCCGTCCTTCACCAGGTAGGGCGACCAGGAGGCGAAGTTCTGGATACGGCCGACCTTGACGTCCGNGGCGTGAATGTAGATCCAGTTGTCCGGGAATCCGACGGACTCGGGGACGACCAGCGCCACGGTCAGGAAGTCGCGGTACTTCAGGGCGTTGGCGGCGGCGAGAACACGCGGCGGAACCGGCGGGTCCATCACCCGCACGAGCGAGGAGAACGACATCGAGGAGATGAAGTGGTCTCCGGTGTACTGGAGCTCGGCGCCGAGGTCGGTCCGTGACGCCTCCGGCGCGCCGGCACCGGGCCCGTAGCCACCCGTGACGACGGTGGTCACACCGGTCGCCCGCCCGTTCTCGTGGTGGATCTTCTTGACCTTCTCCTCGAAGACGATCCGGCCGCCCTGCTTGACGATCTTGTCGGCGGCGGTCTCCCACATCATTCCCGGCCCGTACTTCGGGTACTGGAACTCCTCGATGAGGGAGGTGATGTCCTTCTGGTTCCGCTTCGGCAGCACCGCGTTGATGATGGCGTTGCTCAGCGACAGGCTCTTCACCCGCTGGGCCGCCCAGTCGGACGGCATGTCACTGACCTGCACACCCCAGAGCTTTTCGGTGTAGGTCTTGAAGAAGGTGCGGTAGAGCCGCCAGCCGAAGCGGGCGACCAGCCAGTTCTCGTAGTTCGACTGGTCCTTCGGCGGCCGGACCCGGGAGACCGCGTAGGAGCCGATGCAGCGGGCGGCCTCGAGCACACCGAGCCCGCNCAGGGCGTTGCCGGCCTTCAGGGGGTAGTCGAAGAACTTGCCGTTGTAGTAGATGCGGCTCGCTCGGGGCCGGAGCAGGAAGTCCTCATCCGGCAGGATCTCGTGCCACAGCTTCTCGACCTCGGGAACCTTGGTGAAGAAGCGGTGCCCCCCGATGTCGAAGCGCCATCCATCCCGCTGGGCCGTGCGGCTGATCCCGCCGACCACCGAGTCACCCTCGATAATCGTCACGGGGATCTCCCGCTTCATCAGCTCCCAGCCGGCGGAGAGACCGGCCGGCCCGGCTCCGATGACGACTACCTCTGGCTTTTCGGTCACTGTGCCGGACCTCTCCTCAACTACATCGTCCGCTGTCAGTCGGGTCGGGGCGCGCAGGCGGCGCGATTCGCGCCCGCGGCTGACGGGACCCCTCCCGGCGCCGGAACCTGTTCATCCGGCCTCCGGGGCAGTCTCGCATGGGAGTTACCGCCGCTTCACCGGACCCCCCGCTCCGGGCCCGGCGGCGGGTTCCCGCTTCATCGGGCCCGGGGTGGGTGACCCGCTTGCCGCCGGCTTCGTGCTCCGTCGGCTGACCATTTCGGCCGGGATCGGCAGCGGTGGGTGACATTCGGGGCGTCGCGGGCTCCCGAGGTAGGCGCTCTGGCATCGTGCGGGCATGCCCCGCGCCCTACCCGACCCCTGTGCGCCGGAGGCGGGCGAGCCACCCCGCCGACCGGACCACCCCCGCGGGGGGAGCGCGCGACCCCGCCCGGCCGCCGGGGTCACCTCGGGTGTCGCGGGGCGCGTCCCGGTGGCGGCGCTGCTGTTGGCGGGCTGGTGTGGTGTCGCGGTGGGCATCAGCCTGTCCGACGGGCGCTACAGCCCACTGGCTCTGATCTCGGTGTTGCTGGGCGCCGCGGCGGTGGCCGGCTCGGCCGTGGTGACGCGCGGCTCGACCGGCCCGGTGGCCCGCCGGGTCACCGGCGCGGCGCTCGCGCTGTGCGCCGCGGTGGTTCTCGTCGGCCCGCTGGTGCGCCATCCGCGTTACTACGCCACCGGCCCGGCCGCGGCGGCCGCCGACGTGCTCGCCGCGGCCGCGGGAGTGCTTGCCGGCTCGGCGCTGCTCGGCGCTGCTCGGCCGCTGTGTCGCCGCGCCCGGCCGGCGCCGCGCCACCCGGCGGGGGAACGGCCTGCCTGGTGGACGCGCGGATGGGTGTTCTGGACGGTGCTCGTTCTCGCCGTCGCGGCGGGCGCCGCCACCGTTGTGGCCGCTCCACAGCCCAGGATCGACGTCTTCCACCTGCTGCAGGTCTCGACCGCCGGCCTCGCCGACGGCGAGAACATGTACCGCCAGCAGTGGGGGGCGGACAGGGCGACCTACAGCGCCACCGCCGGCGGCCTCTTCGACGTCTACCCGTACCTGCCCGGGACCTCGTTGCTGCTCGCGCCCTTCCGGTGGCTGCTCGGTGACGTCCGCTACGGGCTCCTGCTGGCCCTGGCCCTGGCGGCCGTCGCCGCCCGCGCGGTCGGTCGGGCCNGGGGGGATCCGGAGGTCGCGTCCGTGGCCGNTGGGCTCCTGCCACTGCTGCTCGTGGTGTTCCCGGAATCGATGTACGCACTGCAGCAGTCCTGGACGGAGCCGCTGCTTGTGCTGCTGCTGGCCGTGACGGTCCAGGCGACCCTCACGGGGCGGGGCCGGCTGGCCCTGGTGGCCTTCGCGCTCGCCCTGGCCAGCAAGCAGCACGTGGCCCTGCTCATCCCGCTGGCCGCCTGCTGGCCGCAGTTCGGCCTGCGACGGACCCTGGCCTCGGCCGGGCTGGCGGTGGCGATCGTGGCGCCCTGGCTCGCGGCCGCCCCCCGGGACTTCCTCGACGACGCCGTGCGCACCAACCTCGGCTACCAGGTCCTGGACCACTCGTTGTCGGTTCCCGGCTGGGCCCACCACTTCGGTGTCACCCTGGGTTTCGGCCCGGCCGCCGTGGTGCTGGGCGCCAGCTACCTGCTGGCCTGGCGGCTCCGCGGCGGCGCGGCCGGCTTCTGCGCGGGTTCGGCCCTTGTTCTGCTCGCCCTGAATTTGATGAACAAGCAGACCTTCTTCAACCACTACACCCTGCCGATGGCACTGCTCGTCCTGGCGGTGTGCGCCGCGGCGCCGGCCCGCTGTGCCCCCCCGTGCCCCCCGTGCCCGCCAGGACGGCCGGGACGGCCGGGACGGCCGTGACCGACGCGGTCAGCGCAGGGTGGAGAACCGTTCCAGCGAAGCTCCCTCGTAGAGATTGCGTTTCTCCACCTGTAGCGCGCGGTCGCGCAGGGCCGCGAGCTGGTCGGAGAGCACCGCACAGGCGCCTTCCAGGAACCGGTATCCGTCCGCGCGCACCAGCAGCACGGCGTGGTCGGGCCCGGCCAGTTCGTTGACCTCGGTGGCGAACGCGGTCCCGTTCGCGCGCTTCATCCGATCGGCGTAGTCGACCCAGTCGACGAGAGCCGGCCCGGCCTCGTCGGCGTAGACGATCTCTCGGACGTCGATGTCCCCCCGGCGCTGGATGGCCCGGTGCACCGCGGGGCCGAGCTGGTCCGGGCAGTAGGCGACCACGTCACCCGGGCGGGCGATCCGCGCGATCCGGTCGGCGATCTCGCCGGCCTGGGTCCGTTCGGTGCGTGCGAGCTGGTAGCCCCCCAGCAGCCCGCTGATCGAAGCCGTGACGAGCACCGCGACGAAGGCGCGGTGCACGGGCAGGTGGGCGATGCCCAGCGAGGCCAGCAGCAGGCAGGCGGGCAGGGCGATCCCGGTGTAGCGCTCCGCGTAGGCGCTGCCGCCGAACATGTTGACGAAGTACGCCAGCACCAGCGGTGCGAGCCAGATCGCGGCGAGGTACCGCCCGGGCGACCGCCCGGAGATCTTGACGTGGAGCTCCCGGCCCAGCGGCCTCGCGGTCAGCCCGATCAGCGCCCCGCCGAGCAGGATGATGCCCAGCAGCGCACCGGTCGACTGCGGCCCCGCCCAGTCGAAGACGGTGTCGAGCAGCACCTGGGCCTGTACCCGGGGCGCCCAGGGAGTCCCGGTGTGCAGCATCTGGAAGAGGAACACCGGCATCCACGGAGCGAACAGCACTGCCGAGGCGGCCATGGCCGCGAAGGCGCGCAGTGCCGGGCGCCGGTAGTGAGCTCGACGCCTCGCCTGGATGAGCAGGAAGGCGGCGACGGTGAACACCAGCAGGAACGTCCAGTAGTGCGTGTAGACCAGCGCCGCCGTCGCCAGCGTCAGCAGGCCCAGCCGCGGGAGGTCGGAGCGGTTGAGGGCCGCGACCGCGGCGAAGCCGAACACCAGGACCAGCAGCACGACCAGCGAGTACATCCGGGTCTCGCTGCCGTACCGGATCGCGTACGGCGAGCAGGCGAACAGCAGCAGGGCGGCGAGACCGACGCGCCGTTCGGCGGTCGGGCCGCCGCTGCCGAGGGCGGTCGCGGCGCGGCCCACCCGCCGCCCGGCGAGCCACGCCAGCGGCAACGTGCTCAGCGAGAGCAGGCCGGAGAGCGACCGGACGGCGATGTCGCCGTCCCCGAACAGGCTGATCCACCCGTGCAGCAGGAGGTAGTAGAGCGGCGGCGAGCCATCGTGGCGCAGCGCCTCCAGGAGGTCCGGTATCGGGCGGGACGCGATGCCGACCGTCAGCGACTCGTCCAGCCACAGATGACTCGGGGTGGCGAACCGCAGGATGGCGCCGCTCACCAGCGCCAGCACGACCCCCACACACAGGATCTGGGGCGCCACGGCGATGACCCATCCCCGGACGAGACCGGCCGCGGCCGCCAGGCGGATCCGCCCGTCCCGCGGTGTGCCGGGCTCCGCTTCGGTGCCCGGCGCGGTGGGCTTCGTCGTGCTCGTGCTCGTGGTTGTGGTCGCCGGCTCGCCGGCCGGAAGCCGGACCGGTGACTCCGCCGGGCTCCCGGGGGTCGCCGACCGGCTCGCGGGCACGGGGTGGCGTACCGGAACGACCTGCTCGCTCGGCCCCGCCCGCTCGATCGGCACCTGCTCGGCCGCCGCCGGAACCCCCGGATCCGGGGTGGACTCCCTGACCTGTCCGGCCGGCAGGTCGTCTGCGCTCACCACCCGAACGCTACCCATTCGTGCCACCCGCGATCTCGGCCAGGTGCTCCGGACGCTCGCTCACCAGCATGATGACCATCCCGCTCACGCGCCGGCCGGTGCCGGGACACCGCTCGCCGTGAGGCCGCCCCTCGCCGTGAAGCCGTCCACGGTGTCCTCGGCCGCGAAGTCATCGTCGTCCTCCACCAGGCCGAAGGGGTCGGCCGAACCGCCGGCGAGCAGCGCCGGGAGCAGCGTCGCCCGGCGACGCCCGCCGGCGTCGCGAACCGCCGAACGCAGGGCCGGTCCGTTCACCGACACGATCGACAGATGACTGCGGGCTCTGGTCATCGCCGTGTAGATCAGCGGCCGGTTCAGCATGCGGCCGGCTTCGGGTGGGAAGACGCCGACCACGGCGGCCCATTCGCTGCCCTGCGCCCGGTGCACCGTGACCGCCCAGCCATGCCGGAGATCCACCACCCCNTGCGACGGTATGTCCAGTTCCCCACCGGGAAAGGCCACCCGGAGCGCACCCCGCTCGCCGAGCGCCACCACGACACCGATCTCGCCGTTGGCGAAGCCCAGGTCCAGGTGGTTGGCCGTGGCCACGACCCGGTCACCGACGTCGAACCCGGAGACCGCCCCCGGGCCGGGGTTGAGCGCGGCCTTGAGCGCGCTGTTCAGCGCCGTCGTCCCGGCCGGCCCGCCGTGCACGGGCGTGACGACCTGCACCTCGGCCGACGGGATGCCGAGCGCTCGCGGGATCGAGTCGGTGACGAGCTGGACGACGCGATGCGCCGCCTCACCGGAGGAGCGCGCGGGCACGACGACCACCTCGCGGCCCGGGCCCGCCGGCGGAGGCGGCAGCTCGCCGCGCCGGACCGCCGCGGCCAGCACCGCGATCGCCCCGCCGTCCGCCTGCCGGTAGAGCCGGGTCAGTTCGGTCACCGGGACGGTCTCGGATTCCAGCAGGTCGGCGAGCAGCTGGCCCGGGCCGATGCTGGGCAGCTGCGCGGGGTCGCCGACGAGCAGGAGGTGGGTCCCGTCGGCACAGGCATCCAGCAGCGCGGCCCCGAGCTCGGCGTCGAGCATCGAGGTCTCGTCGACGACGACGAGGTCGGCGTCGAGCGGATTGTGTTCGTCCCGGGTGAAGCCGCCGCCCCGACCCTGGGCGCCGAGCAGGCGGTGCAGGGTGCTGGCCGGAGCGCCGCACAGCTCCTCCAGACGCTTGGCGGCCCGCCCCGTCGGCGCGGCGAGTGCCACCTCGAACCCCGCGGCCTCGGCGAGGCGGACGACCGCGGCGACGGTGCGGCTCTTGCCCGTGCCCGGACCGCCGGTCAGCACACTGACCCCTGCCTCGAGCGCGGTGCGGGCGGCCCGGAGCTGGGTCTCGTCCAGCCCGGCGACCGCCTGGTCCGCAGCGGCGGCGGAATCCACGGGTTCGTGGTCCGCGCCACCTGCCCGGCTGCCGGCCGCCCCGCTGTCGGCCGCCCCGCTGTCGGCCGCCCCGCTGTCGGCCGCTGAGGCGCCCCCGGGTGACGCCGCCGGCGCGGGACCGTCGCCGCCCGCCCCGTCGCCGAACATCTCGTCGTCGAACATCGGCACCGGCGCCGGCTGGTCGGGCGGTGCGGCGGCGGCCGACCCCGGACCGGCCTGGTCGGCCGCCCCCGCCTCGCCCTCGGCGGGCCGGCGGCGCCGGCGGGCCGGGCCGTCCTCACCGGCACCCTCCGGGCGCAGCGGCTCGGCGGTGGCGAGCAGCCGCTCCACCCCGTCGGAGATCGCCTGCTCGGCCATCGCGTACCGCTCCAGGGCGACGAGGTCGTCGACCTGGATCACCCGCCCGCTCTCGAAGGCCGCCGCCAGGGCCGCCGACGGCTCCGTGACCCCTTCGCGGACCGCCGCGCGGGCAACGTCCGCCAGCGGCGCGGCGGTGTCCCCCGCCCGGCTGGCGGCCCGGCCGAGCAGGTGCGCGATGACCGCCGGGCCGCGGCGCGGGTCGGTGCGGTCCAGGCCGAAGTGGCGGGCGAGGCGATCGGCGTCGCCCAGCTCCGCCTCGCCCCCCTCCAGCAACGACCACGGGTCGGCCCGCAGCGCGTCGGCCGCCGTGGGGCCGAGCGCCTCGGCAAGGCCCCGCGCGAGCCGGGCGGGCAGTCTCGCCGCCACCAGCAGCTCCACCGCGGCGTAGCTGGACTCCGCGGCGCGGAAGGCGTCGAGCAGGCGTCGCGCGCGGGGACCGGAGACGCCCGGCACGGCGGACAGCCGGGCGAGGTCCACATGCTCGCGGCGTTCGATCCCCGCCTCGCCCAGCCGGCCGGCCGTCGTCCGCCCCAGGCCGGGCCACAGGCCGGCGCCGCAGAAGGCGGTGAACACGTCGGCGTCGTCCGGCGTCGTGCCCGGCCCGTCGGGCCCGGAAAGGGTGCCGAAATCGCGTCGCCCCGTGCCGGGGGAGGTGGGGCCGCCCTCGGTGGCGGCGGGCGCAAGCGGGATGTCGACGGCGTCTTCGGGCATGGCCGAAGCGTAACGAGGCCGCCGGGAGCGCCGGGGTTGCCCGCTCGGTAGCGTGGTGGGGCGGGTGGTCCGTCGGTGGCCCGGTTCACATCGCGTGGCGTCGGCTCAGGGACGGTGTCGCGCCGCGTCCGTCCTGGTGGTGGGGCAGGTCCTGCGCTCGCTGGCGGGCGCCTCGGCCGCGTTGGTACCGCCCGTGTGCCTGCATGTGTCCGCCTGGCGGTCATCCGGTCGCCCGGCTACGTCAGCCGCCCGGTGGCGGGTGACCGCCCACCGCACGTGTTGAAGTGGAGTCAGGGTTGACCACCGTTCTGCTGGTCCGGCACGGCCTCACCGAGGTCACCGGCAAGATCCTCCTCGGCTGGACGCCGGGAGTGGGTCTCGACGACCGGGGCCGTGCGCAGGCCGCGGCCCTCGCCGAGCGCCTCGCCGGGATCCCGCTGGCCGCGATCGTCTCCAGCCCGCTCGACCGCTGCCGGCAGACCGCCGAGGCGATCGCCGGCCGCCGCCCGGAGGGCCCGGCGGCGCCGGGCGGCACCCAGCCGGTGGAGATCGACGAACGGGTCGGCGAGTGCCACTACGGCGACTGGACGGGCAAGGAGCTGTCGGTCCTGGTCAACGAGCCGCTGTGGAAGGTGGTGCAGAGCCAGCCGAGCGCGGTGACCTTCCCGGGCGGCGAGGCCCTGCGCGACACCCAGGCCCGCAGCGTGAACGCGGTGCGCGAGTGGAACGCCCGCCTCGGCCCCGACGCGACCTGGCTGCTGTGCTCGCACGGTGACGTGATCCGGACCGTGGTCGCCGACGCGCTGGGGATGCACCTGGACATGTACCACCGGATCACCGCCGACCCCTGCTCCTTGACCGTGGTGCGCTACGGCGAGCACCGGCCGTTCGTCCGGCGGCTCAACGACGTGGGCGGATCCGTGGCCGATCTGCTGCCGCCCCCCGCCGCCGAGCGAGCCGCCGCGGGCGGACCGGGCGAGGACGAGATCGTCGGCGGCGGCGCGGGTGCCGTCCGGTGACGCGCGCCGTATCGCACGCCGCATCGGGCGGAGCCGCTTCTCCTGTGCCGCCCTCGGCGTCCAGACTGCAACCGTGAGCCTTTCCGCGGCCGGGCCCGACCCGGGAAGCAGCCTTCCGCTGGACCCGCTCGACTGCGGCGGGCTGGACGCCGCACAGGCGCTGGAACTGCTGCGCGCCGGCGAGCTGGAGATCACCGGCCGGCTGGTCGACGCCAGCAACGCGACGCTGCTCTGCGAGATCGGAGCGGAGGGCGTCAGTGCCCGGTGCGTCTACAAGCCGGTGCGGGGTGAGCGCGCGCTGTGGGATTTTCCCGACGGCACGCTGGCGGCCCGCGAGCTCGCCGCCTACGAGGTCTCGGCGGCGATGGACCCGGGCGTCGTCCCGCCGACCGTGCTGCGGGCCGGTCCCTTCGGCGACGGGATGGTCCAGCTCTGGATCGACGTCGACACGACCGTGGACCTCGTCGCCCTGACCCGCGCCGACGATCCGCGGCTGCGGCGGGTCGCCCTGTTCGACGCGGTGATCAACAACGCTGACCGCAAGGGCGGCCACCTGCTGCCGGCGCCGTCCGGCCGCGTCTACGGCATCGACCACGGTGTGACCTTCCACACCGACGACAAGCTGCGCACCGTGCTGTGGACCTGGCGCGGCGAGCGACTGACCGGGGCGGAGACCGCGACCCTCCGTCAGCTGGGCGAGTCCCTCGACGCGAGCCTGGGGGAACGCCTGGAGCCGTTGCTCACCACCGCGGAGCTGGCGGCGCTGCGGGCCCGCGTCGACCGGTTGCTTGACCGGGGCCGGTTCCCGCTGCCCTCGGGGGACTGGCCGGCCATCCCCTGGCCGCCTTTCTGACCTTTCTGGCGCCTCTCGGGGCTTGCCCCACTCGGGGGCAGCCTGCGCAGCTCGTCCCGCATCCGGGGCGAGCCCGGTTACCCTGACACGCATGTACGCGTGGCCCTCTCCTCAGCTGCCCAGGCTTCCCGGACAGGGTCGCGACCTTCGTGTGCACGACAGCGCGCTGGGCGAGTTGCGGGCCCTGCGACCCGGGCCGACGGCCGGCCTGTACGTCTGCGGGATCACCCCCTACGACGCGACGCACCTGGGTCACGCGTTCACCTACCTCACCTACGACCTCCTCCAGCGGGTGCTGCGGGATGCCGGGCACGAGGTGCGGTATGTGCAGAACGTGACGGACGTCGACGACCCCCTGCTCGAACGCGCCAACCGGGACGGCATCGACTGGCGCGACCTCGCCGGGCGGGAGATCGAGCTGTTCCGCGCCGACATGACCGCGCTGCGCATGCTGCCGCCCGACCACTACGTCGGNGTCGTCGAGGCGGTGCCGCTCATCGTCGAGATGGTCGCCCAGCTCGTCGAGCGTGGCGCCGCCTACCCGGTGGACGGGGATCTCTACTTCTCGGTGGCCTCGGCGAACGAGTTCGGCCAGGTCGCCGGCCTCGACGCCGCGCGGATGCTGGCGCTGTGCGCCGAGCGTGGCGGCGATCCCGCCCGGCCGGGCAAGAAGGACCCGCTGGACCCGCTGCTCTGGCGGGCCGAGCGGCCGGGAGAGCCGTCCTGGCCGTCGCCGTTCGGGCCGGGCCGGCCGGGCTGGCACGTCGAGTGCTCGGCCATCGCCCGCCACCACCTGGGCGTCACCATCGACATCCAGGGCGGTGGCAGTGACCTGATCTTCCCCCATCACGAGTGCAGCGCGGCCCATGCGGAGGTCGCCAACGGCGCGGGACCGTTCGCGCGTGCCTACGTGCACACCGCGATGGTCGGGCTGGACGGGCACAAGATGTCGAAGTCGCGGGGGAATCTCGAGTTCGTCTCCCGGTTGCTGGCGAACGGGGCCGATCCCGCCGCGATCAGGCTCGCGTTGCTGCAACACCATCACACCGTGGACTGGGAGTGGACGGCCGACGACCTCCCGGCCGCGACGCGCAGGCTCGCGCGGTGGCGGGCCGCGGCGGCGCTTCCCGCGGTGCCGGACGCCCGCCCGGTCCTCGCCCAGGTCAGGGCCCGCCTTGCCGATGGACTCGACGCTCCCGGCGCGGTGGCCGCCGTCGACGAGTGGGTGACGGCCGCCCTCGGGGCCGGCGGCACGGGGGCGGGAGCCCCGGGGGACGCTTCGTCCGGTTCGGGTGGTTCCGGGGTGAACAGTTCCACGCCGGGTGGTACGGGCGCGCGGGAGCAGGTGACCGTGCGCGATATTGTCGACGCGTTGCTCGGTATTGATCTTGGCTCTGCCCTACCGAGAGGAACCTAGCCGATGGGGGCGCACCGCCGCCGGGACGAGCCCGGCGCCGCCATGGACCAGCCGGCCTTCGACGAGGTCGCCCAGGGGTACGACCGCCGCCAGGTCGACGACTACCTCGGTGTCCTGTGGCGGTACGCGAACGAGGTGACGTCCCGCGCGGCCGCGGCGGAGTCGGCGTTGCGCCACGAGCGGGACCGCCGGGAGGCGGTGGAACGGCTTGCCGAGGGGCTGCCCGCGCAGGCCGGCGGGCGCATCGGGCTCATGCTCGAAATCGCCCAGCGGGAGGCCGACGAGATCATCTCCGGAGCGCGGGAGATCGCCCAGACCGCGCTCCGCGAGGCCGTGGTGGAGGCCGGCGCCAGCCATCCGATCGTGCGTGAGGCCCGTGAACAGGCGGAGAAGCTCCTGCTCGACGCCGTGGAGGAGAGCCGGCGGCTGGCGCTGGCCCGACACGAGGACCTCGAGGCCCAGATCACCCGGGACACCCATTCGCTGGAGGCGCTTCGCCGCCAGCAGGGCGAGATCGTCGGCGCGGTCCTCCGGCTGCGCCGGCTGCTTGGCGAGGACGAGATAGACCGGGCCGTGACGGACCTCGTCCGTGCCGGGATCTCCCCGGAGGACATCTACGGGCCCGCGGGCGGGGCCGCCCCGGCCGGGGAGCCGGCTCCCGGCCCGTACGCGGCCGGCTCACCCGCCGGCGCCGGCTCGCGCGCCGCGGGCGCCGGCGGGCCGTCCACCGCCGGCTCGGCCGCCTTCACCGCGGCGTTCACGGCGGGCGGCACCCGCGCCGCGGCGTCCGGCGACACCCGTACCGCGGCGCCCGGCGACCGGGCACCCGACGACTGGGCGGGTGCGGTGCGGCGCGGCCCGGGCCGGCACCGCCAGCAGCGTGACGTCGCCGATGCCGAGCCCTACCCCGCGGCCGAGCCGGCGGGCGGGTTCGGGCCGGTTGACGGGCAGGAACAGGGGCACGCCCCCGGGGCGGCCGGCATGGCCGCCGCGGGCTACCGCCCGGCCCGCGAGGAGGACATCCTCGACGCGGAGATCGTCGAGGAGTGAGTCCACCCCCGCGCGGGCGCTACTCGCCCCGGCGGCGCAGATAGCGCTCGAACTCCCGGGCGATCGCGTCACCGCTGGCCTCGGGCAGGGCAGTCTCCGGCTCGCGTGACTCCAGCGAGCGGACGTACTCGGCGACCTCCGTGTCGCCGGCCGCCAGCTCGTCCACCTGCCGTTCCCACGCCTTCGCCTTGTCCGGCAGGTCACCCAGCGGGATCTCCATGTCCAGGAGGTCCTCGACCCTGCGCAGCAGCGCGAGGGTGGCCTTCGGGCACGGCGGGTTGGCCACGTAGTGCGGCACCGCCGCCCAGAACGACACCGACGCCAGCTCCGCCCTGGAACACGCGTCGGCGAACACACCCACGATCCCGGTGGGTCCCTCGTAACGGGACGCCTCCAGACCCAGCCTGGCAGCGGTCGCCGGGTCGCCGGCGGTGCCGCTGATCGGCACCGGGCGGGTGTGCGGTGAGTCCGCGAGCAACGCGCCCAGGGTGATGACCATGTCGCTGCCCAGCGCGTGCACGGCCTCGATCAGCTCATCGGTGAAGCCCCGCCAGCGCATGTTCGGCTCCAGGCCGCGCACCAGCACCAGATCGGAGTCCGACTTCGCCGGCCGGGCGACCGAGAGACGCGTCGTCGGCCAGGCGATCTTGCGAGACGCGCCGTCGGTTCCGCTGACCGTCGGCCGGTTGACCTGGAAGTCGTAGTAGTCGTCAGGGTCGATCGCACCGATCACCCGGGCGCCGAAGACGTTCTCCAGGTGCTCCACGGCCGCCGACGATGCGTCGGCGGCGTCGTTCCAGCCCTCGAAGGCGGCCACGACCACCGGCGACCGTAGCTGGCCGACGCCGGAGAACTCGATCACCTACCACCTCCTGCCGCCCCGCGGCGGCCCCCAGCCCCCGTGACGGGGCAACGGTACGTTCTCGCCGACCGCGAGAACGTCTGCCGTCCAGTCTGCCGCGTGATCGCAACCTCCGCCTCAAGGGCGCCGAAGATCCGGGCCCGGCGGCCTGCCCGCCGGGGCCCCGATGTTCCGTGACGTCCTGTCCCGTCCGAGAGGTTATGCCGGACGAGCGCCGTCTGGTTGACGGCGGTATCGCGGATGCGTCCGGGACGGGACTTCCGTCCTGTCCCGGTACCCTTCGAAGACGCGTTCCGGGCGGCCCGGAATCCGGCCGCGCGCCCGTGACGGTGGGCGGTCGGTGGCGGTGCGCGCCGTTCCGCCGAGCGCGGTGCCGGGCCGCCGACCACGGCGCGGACCCTGCCGGACCACGGCACCAGACCCTTCGGAGGGCGACACCCTGTGAGTGACATGCCGGCGGCGGTCCTGCTCGACATGGACGGACTGCTCGTCGACACCGAGCCGCTGTGGACGATCGCGGAACACGAGGCCGCCGCCCGGCTCGGTCGGGAGTTCACCCCCGAGATGAAGCAGGCCATGATCGGGCACGGCATCGACACCGCCGTTCCGATCATGATCGCGATGCTGGGCTGCCCGGAGTCCGACGAGCCCGCGACCGCGGAGTTCCTGCTGCGTCGCTCCGCCGAGCTGTTCCGCGAGCCNGGCGCGATCGTCCCGCAGCCCGGTGCGGCCCGGCTGCTGGGGGCGCTGGCCGCCGCGGGGGTCGCGACCGCACTCGTGTCCTCCTCGTTCCGGTCGTTGGTGGACCCGGTCGTCGCCGTGCTCGGCGCCCGGCACTTCACGGTGACCCTGGCGGGCGACGAGGTCGCGCGCCGCAAGCCGCATCCCGACCCGTACCTCGAGGCCGCCCGGCTGCTCGGGGTCGACCCCGCCGTCTGCGTGGTGCTCGAGGACAGCCTCACCGGCGCGGCCGCCGGGGTCGCCGCCGGCTGTCCGACGGTGCTGGTGCCCTCGATGCCGCTCCCGGCCGGCGTCGACGTGCCGCCGGTCCAGGCCCGGGTCGGCAGCCTGGACGAGGTCGATCTGGCGATGCTCGCCGGCCTGGTCCGGCACCGGCGGCACGCCTAGAACCGGGACACCTGGCCGGGACGCCTGGGACCGGGACGCCTGGCCGGGACGGCTCAGGTGGTCGCGATCGCGCGCAGGATGTCCATCCGCGCGGCCCGCCGGGCGGGGAAGACCGCGGCGAGCACGCCCAGGACCGCGCCGATGACCATGACCACCAGGATCGTGGCCACCGGGTAGGCGAAGGTGGTCACACCCTGGCTTTCCAGGGCCCCGGTGAGCGCCCACCCGAAGAAGCTGCCGACCAGCACACCGAGCACCGCGCCGAAGACCGAGATGATCACGGATTCGACGATGACCATCAGCCGCATCTGCGGCCTGGTCATTCCCACAGCCCGGAGCATCCCGATCTCCCGGGTTCTCTCGATCACCGAGAGCGCGAGGGTGTTCACGATGCCGAACAACGCGATCACCACGGCCAGCGCGAGCAGGACGTACACGAACCCCAGCAACTGGTCGACCTGCTGCTCCTGCTGGGCGACGAACTCGCTCTGGTCCCGCACCTCGACGTTGCCGAAGGGCTCGGCCACCCTGTCGATCTCGGCGCGGACCGCGGCCGGGTCGGCGCCGTCGGTCATGGTGACCATCACGAAGAGGTCGAGCCGGTCACTCGTGTGTTTCTCGTACTCGCCCGTCGAGATGATGACCGGACCGGCGATCTGGCTCTTCTCGTAGGTGCCGACCAGGGTCAGCTCCTTGGCCCCGTCCGCGAACGTCACCGGGACCGGCCCCCCGACCCGCAGGCCGTGGTCCGCGGCGGTCTCCTCGTCCACCGCGACCTGGCCGTCGCCCAACGTGCCGAGGTCGCCGTCGACCTGTTTGATCGCGAGCGACTGGATCAGGCCGGCNGGGTCACCGGCCAGCACCGAGGAGTCGTCCGAACCGATCTTGACAACGCCGCTGCGCACCCCGGTCGAGGTGGCCACGCCGGGCAGATCCCGCAGCCCGGCGGCGACCTCCGGGCTGAAACTGGCGAAGTTGGCCCCGGAGACGTAGAAGTCGGCCCCCAGGCTGCCCGAGACCGTCTCGCGCACGGACTCCTTGATGGACTGCCCGAGCACCGCGAAGGCGCTGACCAGCGCGAGGCCGATCATCAGGGCCGAGGCCGTCGACGCGGTCCGCCGAGGGTTGCGGATGGCGTTCTCCTGCCCGAGTCGACCGGTGGTGCCGAAGGCCGCGCGCAGCGGGACGCCGACGATTCTGGTCACCGGCGGGGCGAGCAGCGGCGACAGCGTGGTGATGCCGAGGAAGACCCCCGCCGCGCCCGCTCCGACGATGGTCGCGTTCGCGGTCTCGCCCATGGCCAGCCCGGCCACCACGCCGATCGCGCCGAGCGTGGCGATCACAGCGCCGGCGATGGCGCGGGTACGTAGCGACCTCGTCGGCAGTACGTAGGTCTCCCGCATGGCGGCGACCGGCGGTACCGAGGCCGCCTTGCGGGCCGGGACGAACGCCGCGACGCCGGTGACGACCAGGCCCACCACATAGGCGAGCACGACCGTCCGCGCCTGGAACACCAGGCCGCCCGCGGGCAGCGCCACCCCGAACGCGCCCACCGCCGCCCGCAGGCCCAGCGCGAGCAGCGCCCCGAGGAGCAGTCCGGCGGTGGCGCCGACGAAGCCGACGATCACCGCCTCCACCTGGACGGAGAGCTGCACCTGGCCGCGGCTGGCGCCGATCGCGCGCAGCAGCGCGAGCTCGCGGACGCGCTGTGCGACCAGCATGGTGAAGGTGTTGAAGATGATGAAGGCACCGACGAACATCGCGATGCCCGCGAAGACGAGCAGGAAGGTCGAGAACCCGCTGACCGCCTCCTGTACGGCGCTGGCGCTCTCCTCCGCGAGGGCTTCGCCGGTGATCGCCTCCACCCCGGCGGGGAGGGTCGGCGCCACCCGGTCGCGCAGCTCGGCCTGGGAGAGCCCGTCGGCAGCGGCGAGGTTGACCGAGCTGAACTGGTCGGGTGCGAGCAGGAGCCGTTGGGCCGTCGCGGTGTCGAACAGGGTGACGACCGCGCCACCCATCGTGTCCTGCCCGCCGATGCGGAAGGTGCCGACGACCGTGAACTTCTCCGGCCTGCCGGTGGACTGCACCGTCAGCCGCTGACCGAGGCTCAGGTGATGTCGCTCGGCGCTCGCCCTGTCGACGACGATCTCCTGGCCGTTCGGCGGCCGGCCCTCGGCGATCTCCTCGGAGCTCGTCGGGGAGTCACCGGTCCAGTTGGTTCCGATGCTGGGCGCTCCGCCGTTGCTGATGCGGTCGCCCGATGCCGGGTCGATGAGCGTGGCCTCGCCCCGGACCACTCCGGTCGCGGCCCTGACCCCGTCCACCTCCGACAGGCTCTGCACCAGCGAGGCCGGTACGGGAAGGCGAGCGTTCTGGTCGCCCGAGCCCACCGCGTTGACGGTGCGCACCGACACGCTGACGTTCTTGTTGATGTCGCTGAAGAGGGTGTCGAAGGTGCGGTTCAGGGTGTCGGTCAGCACCAGGGTGCCGGTGACGAAACTGACACCCACGACGACCGCGAGGGCGGACAGCGCCAGCCGGACCTTGCGGGCCAGCAGGCTCCGCAGCGTTGCGCGCAGCATCCGTCAGGTCCACCCGCCCGGGTTCCCCGGGCCGAGGCCGTGGCCACCGGTGGCGGCGCCGCCGGAGTAGCCCTGGGGGTGCGGTGGGAAGCCACCGGACGGTGGGCCGGACGCCGGGTGTTCCCCGACGGGGTAGTCGGCCGCCGGGTAGCCCGCCGCGTAGTCGTCGGCGTAACCGCCCGTGGGGAAACTCCCCGTGGGGAAACCGCTGTCGGGGAAACCGCCGTCGGGGTAGTCGCCGTCGGGGTAGTCGTCGCCGGGGTACTCCGCCGCGGCCGGGTACTCGTCGTCCTCGCCGTAGGCGGGGCCCCGGTGGTCCCGGGGGCCGCGCGGCGTGGGCGGCATGGCGTCCACGCCGTGCTCCGGTTCTGCGGTGGCCTCGCCCCGCACCAGCGCGTCGAGGTGCTTCATCCGGTCCAGGACCGCGTCGGGCGTGGGATCGGCCATCGCGTCCACGAGCCGGCCGTCCGCGAGGAAGATCACTTCGTCCGAATAGGAGGCGGCGGTCGGATCGTGGGTGACCATGACGATGGTCTGGCCCAGCTCCCGCACCGAGTCGCGCAGGAACGACAGGACCTCCGCGCCTGAACGGGAGTCGAGGTTGCCGGTCGGTTCGTCGGCGAAGACGATCTCGGGCCGGGTGACCAGCGCGCGGGCGCACGCGACCCGTTGTTGCTGCCCGCCGGACAGCTCCGGCGGCCGGTGCCGCAGCCGACGCTCCAGCCCCACGGCATCGACCACCATCTGCATCCACTTCTTGTCCGGCTGGCGTCCCGCGATGTCGAGCGGCAGCGTGATGTTCTCGGCCGCGGTGAGCGTGGGCAGCAGGTTGAACTGCTGGAAGATGAAGCCGATCCGGTCACGGCGCAGCTGGGTGAGCTGCCGGTCGCCCAGGCGGGACAGATCGACGTCACCGATGAAGACCCGCCCACTCGTCACCGGGTCCAGCCCGGCCAGGCAGTGCATCAGCGTCGACTTGCCCGAGCCGGACGGCCCCATGATCGCGGTGAACCGCCCGTACGGGAACGTCAGGTCGATGCCGCGCAGCGCGGTGACCGCGGTGGCACCTGTGCCGTAGACCTTGGTGACCCTGGAGGCACGCGCGGCGACGGACCCCCGCCCGCGGCCGGAACCGGCGGGGGAGTCGTGGTGGTCCGATGCGCTGCGCCGGGCCATGCGTTTCCTCCAAGTCGCGAACTGTCGGGCAGTCGGCGGACCTCTCCCGTGGTTCCCGCAGACGTGGCTCCCGGAGAGAGGCTCCGAAGGAACAACGGGGAAGGCGTGATCGTCATCTTTCGGGCTGACATGTTCGCTGCCGACGGTAACCGCCAGCACCTTGGGTGGTGTCGCCGGATCTTCCGGATGTGCGTCCGGCTGCCTGCCGACGGACTCGCCGCCGGCGCCGGCAGCGCGTCCCGAAGGCGCCGCGCGCACCCCGAACGGGTGGCTCACGGGGTGGCCGGCCGCGGAGCGCGGACCCGCTGTGGGGCGGCGGCCGCTGGTCAGAAGCCTGCGCGCCGGCTGGCAGCCGGCGCGTCACCCGTCGGCCTCGCACACGGCGGGGACCGCGTCATCCACCGGCAGCTCGGTTCGTGCCTCCGGCAGCGGCGGTGGTGTCCCACCGAAGGCGGGACACCGCGACTTGTGATCACACCAGTCGCACAGCCGCCCGGGGGTCGCCCGCCAGTCGCCGGTCCGGTGCGCACGCTCGATCGCCGCCCACAGCGCCTCGATCCGGCGCTCGGTCGCCCGCAGCTCGGACTCCTCCGGAGCGGCCCGCAGCCAGCTGCGGTCGCCGAGGTAGTACAGCCGCAGCTCCCGCGGCAGGACGCCCCGTGACCGCCACAGGACCAGTGCGTAGAACCGCATCTGGAACATCGCCGCGCCCTCGAAGGCCGGGCCCGGCGACCGCCCCGTCTTGTAGTCGATGACGCGCAGCGCGGTGCCCTGCGGCGTCTGGGCCTCGTCGAGCCGGTCCACGTACCCGCGCAACCGCAGGCCGGACTCCAGTACGTGCTCCACGTAGAGCTCGCGGGCGGCCGGGGCGAGCCGCCGGGGGTCCTCCAGCGTGAAGTAGCCGGTGAGCAGATCGCGGGCGCTGTCGAGCCACGCGCCCAGGGCGGCCGGCTCGTCGAAGAGGGCCGCCAGCGCGGGATCCCGGGCCAGCAGGTCCGCCCACACCGGTTGGACCAGGCTGGCGGCGGCCGGGGGCGTCCGCTCCGGCGCGGGGAGGTCGAACAGCCGCTCCAGGACGGCGTGCACCACCGTCCCGCGGGTCGCCGCCTCGCTCGGCGGTTCCGGGAGCCGGTCGACGACCCGGAAGCGGTAGCGCAGCGGGCAGTTGACGAAGTCGGCGGCCCGGGACGGCGACAGGGACGCGACTACCCGGGCCCCCTCGGTGGGCACGGGTGGCTCCTCATGCCGGCCGGGCCCGATCGCGGCCGGCCCGCGGGAGCGGGCCGCGCGGGCCGGAGCGGCGGGTGCGGCCGGGGCCGCCGGTGCCGGAGTGGCGGGGGCTGGCGGCGTGGTCATGGCTTCGACCCTAGAACCCGTCACCGACAGGATCGGCCCGGCGTTGCCCGCCAACGTGCCGTTCCGTCCCGGCGGCGAACCGGGACCACCGTGCAGCGGCGGGCATGACCGGGCAATCCGGGCGGGCGCGCCGTCCTACACCAGACACGGCGTCGGACGGTCCGTAGCATCTACACCTATGAAGGATCAGCCCGCTCCGGGCCAGCATGGCGTGTCGGGTGGCAACGAGCCCCCCGAGCGGCGGCCGGCCGAGCGCCAGCAGGGGCTGCGCGTGGGGCGGGTGCACGGGGTTCCGATCTTCGTCTCGCCGCTGGCACTCGTATTCGCCGCCCTGATCGCCTCGCTGCTGGTCGGGACGATCGGGCACCGGCTGCCCGCCGCCACCGACGAGCACGTGCTCGCGCTGTCCCTGCTGGTGTCCGCGGGTTTCGTCCTCTCCCTGCTCGCGCACGAGCTCGGGCACGCGCTGACCGCGCAGAGCTTCGGGCTGCGGGTCCGTTCGGTGACGCTGCACGGTTTCGCGGGTTTCACCGAGTTCGAGCCCGAGCCGGCGACCGCCTCCCGGGAGTTCCTCATCGCCTTCGTCGGCCCCGCGGTCAACGGCGCGATCGCCGGCGCCTGCTACCTGGGCCTGCTGGCCGTGCCGGACGACGGCAGCGTCGGGACCGTGCTGTTCTACCTCGCCATCACGAATCTCGCGCTGTTCGTGTTCAACCTGGCCCCGGGTCTGCCGCTGGACGGCGGCCGGGTGGTGGTCGCCGCGGTGTGGGCGATCGGGCACGACAAGCTGCGGGGCCAGCGGGCCGGCGCCTACGGCGGCTTCGTCGTCGCCGCCGGGCTGGTGGTGTGGGGCACGGCGACGAGCACGGACGGGTTCGGCGCGCTGTACGCCTACGTGCTGGCCGGCTTCCTGGCCTTCGGGGCTTATCAGGCTCTGCGGCTGGCGAGGGTTCGGGAACGGCTGCCCGGGCTCTCCGCCGGCCGGCTGGCCCGCCGCACGCTGCCGGTCGAGGGCGCGGTGCCGCTCGCCGAGGCGCTCCGGCGCGCCCAGGAGGTCGGCGCGACGGCGGTCGCGGTGATCGACCGCACCGGCAGTCCGGTCAAGATCATGAACGGGCTCTCGGTGGACGCCATGCCGCAGCACCGCCGGCCGTGGACGACCGTCGACGAGGTGAGCCGGACCATCGGCCCGGGGATGACCCTGCAGGCCGAGCTGGAGGGCGAGGAGCTGCTGGCCGCGGTCCAGCGGGTACCCGCCCCGGAATACCTGGTGGTCCAGCGTGGGCGGCCGGTTGGTGTGCTGGCCATGGTCGATCTGGTGGCTCGGATCGACCCCGCCGCCGCGGCCCGTATGGTCTCTTCTCGGTAACGCATCGAGCAACAGGGCGTGCCAGCCGCGGCGAGGCCGCGGGCCGCGCCGAGAGGACATCGAGATCAGTACTGACCCGACCACGCCGCACGCGGTCGCGCTCGGCACCCATGCCCCGGAGGCTCTGGGCACCGCGGACGCCGCCCCGGAGGCTCTGGGCACCGCGGACGCCGCCCCGGAGGTCCTGGACACCCCGGACGCCGCCCCGGAGGCCGCGGACACCGCTCCGGAGACTCCGGAGAGCCAGCCCCGTCTCGGGGAGAGCCAGTCCGAGGCCGGGGCGAGCCAGCCCGATCTGGGTGAGATCCCGCCCGATCTGGGCGAGATCGCCGCCGGGCTGGGCCCGACGGGCGCCGCGCGCCGGCGCGGGCGGTTCACCAAAGGCGACCGCGTCCAGCTGACCGACCCGAAGGGCCGGCGCCACACGGTGCTCCTGGAGCCCGGCAGGCAGTTCCACACCCATCGCGGCGCGATCCCGCACGACGACCTTCTGGGGCAGCCGGAGGGCATCGTCGTCCGCAGCACCGGGGGTACCGACTACCTCGCGCTGCGCCCGCTGCTGGCGGATTTCGTCCTGTCGATGCCGCGTGGCGCCACGGTGGTGTACCCGAAGGACGCGGCCCAGATCGTCATGTACGCGGACGTCTTCCCGGGCGCGCGAGTCCTGGAGGCGGGGGCCGGGTCGGGCGCGCTGTCCTGTGCCCTGCTGCGCGCCGTCGGTGATGCCGGCCGCCTCGTCTCCTACGAGCGCCGGCCGGACTTCGCCGAGGTGGCACGCCGGAACGTCGAGGCGTTCTTCGGCGGGCCACACCCGGCCCACACCCTCCGGGTGGGGGATCTGGCCGAATCGGCCGAACGGGGGATGGATCGGGTGATCCTCGACATGCTCGCCCCCTGGGAAGTGCTCGCCGTGGCCGCCGAGGCACTCATACCCGGTGGCGTCGTGTGCGCCTACGTAGCCACCACCACCCAGTTGTCCAGGACGGTCGAGGCGATGCGGGAACACGGCGCGTTCGCCGAGCCCGCGGCCTGGGAGTCGATGATGCGGGACTGGCACGTCGAGGGCCTCGCGGTGCGCCCGGGCCACCGGATGGTCGGGCACACCGGCTTCCTGGTCACCGCCCGCCGGCTGGCCGAGGGCGTGACCGCCCCGCCGCGGCGGCGCCGGCCCGCCAAGGGCTCCTACCCGGCCGCTGCCGAGGACACTGCCACGGACACGCCCACCGGCGTGGGGGGCGAGGGCGCTCCGGCGGTGTAGCCGGGGCGCACGGGTAGCCGCCCGGCGGGTGGGGTAGCCACCCGCCGGGCCGCGGTGCGGGTCCGCCGAGCCGGTTTACCCGGCGCGGCGGGCGGAGAGGTCTGCCGCGTGACGTCTGCCAGCCATCGCCAGCAACAGGCCTCGGCTATTCCTGGGGGCCGCCCGCCACCAGGGTGCCGTCCGCGTTCTCGATGTAGATGCAGGTGCCCGGGCACTGCTCGGCGGCGTCACGGACCTCGGTGAGCAGCGGCAGCGGCACCGGCACGTGGGTTCCCGGCTCGGTCCGGAGCTCGCCGTCGGAGTTCTTGACGTACGCGAGGCCGTCGATGTCGAACTCGAACACGGACGGTGCATACTGGACGCACAGACCGTCGCCAGTGCAGGAGTCCTGATCGATGCGGACCCGGAGACCAGGCAAATCGCCCGGCTTCGTTGGTGTTGCCACAGGGCTCCGATCTTCTGTCACCATGGCACCGTAACCCGCTGTTTACGGCAAAGCCGGGTCGTCATCGCGCGACCGGCCTGCCAGCGGCTCTCACAACGGTAGTGTTGGGTGCGTCCCGGTCGGCACGGGGGAGGTGGAGGCGCGGTGTCCGGTCCCCGTTCGGGCTCTGGCTCCGGTGGGAGCACGGGTCGTCCTGGTGACGCCGATTCGCAACGGTCGGCGTACGAGAAGGAAGTACACGAACTCACGACTCAGGTCACCTTCCTGGAGGAAGAAGTGGCCATGCTGCGACGGAGACTGTCTGAATCGCCCCGACAGGTACGTGTCCNGGAGGAGCGACTGGCGCAGGCACAGGCGGAGCTACAGACCGCCACCGGCCAGAATGACAGGCTCGTCGCCACCCTTCGGGAGGCGCGTGACCAGATCATCTCGCTGAAGGAGGAGGTCGACCGACTCGCGCAACCGCCGAGTGGGTACGGCGTCTTCATCCATGGCTACGACGACGGCACGGTCGACGTGTTCACTCAGGGCAGAAAGCTCCGGGTGACGGTGTCGCCGAACGTCGACATCAAGCTCCTGCAGCCCGGTCAGGAGGTCATGCTCAACGAGGCGCTCAACGTCGTGGAGATCCGCGCGTTCGAGCGGCAGGGCGAGATCGTCCTGCTCAAGGAGGTCCTCGAGAGCGGTGACCGGGCGCTGGTGATCGGCCATACCGACGAGGAACGGGTCGTCATGCTGGCCCAGCCACTCCTCGACGGGCCGATCCGGGCGGGTGACTCGCTGCTGATCGAGCCTCGGTCGGGCTTCGCCTTCGAGCGGATCCCGAAGTCCGAGGTCGAGGAGCTGGTCCTCGAGGAGGTGCCCGACATCGGGTACGAGCAGATCGGTGGGCTCAAGGGTCAGATCGAGTCGATCCGCGACGCCGTCGAGCTGCCGTTCCTCTACAAGGAGCTGTTCCTGGAGCATCAGCTCAAGCCACCGAAGGGCGTGCTGCTGTACGGCCCGCCCGGCTGTGGCAAGACGCTGATCGCCAAGGCGGTGGCGAACTCCCTGGCCAAGAAGGTCGAGGCACAGACTGGCCAGGGCTCCGGCCGGGCCTTCTTCCTCAACATCAAGGGTCCGGAGCTGCTCAACAAGTACGTCGGCGAGACAGAACGGCAGATCCGGCTGGTGTTCCAGCGGGCGCGGGAGAAGGCGTCCGAGGGGATGCCGGTGATCGTGTTCTTCGACGAGATGGACTCGATCTTCCGGACCCGTGGCTCGGGTGTCTCCTCGGACGTGGAGAACACGATCGTCCNGCAGCTGCTCAGCGAGATCGACGGCGTCGAGCAGCTGGAGAACGTGATCGTGATCGGCGCGTCCAACCGGGAGGACATGATCGACCCGGCGATCCTGCGGCCGGGCCGGCTGGACGTGAAGATCAAGGTGGAGCGCCCCGACGCCGAGGCGGCCAAGGACATCTTCGCCAAGTACGTCCTGCCCGAGCTCCCACTGCACGCCGACGATCTCGCCGAGCACGGTGGCAACCGGGAGGCGACCTGCCAGGGCATGATCCAGCGGGTTGTCGAGCGGATGTACGCCGAGAGCGACGAGAACCGCTTCCTCGAGGTCACCTACGCCAACGGTGACAAGGAGGTCCTGTACTTCAAGGACTTCAACTCGGGCGCGATGATCGAGAACATCGTGGCTCGGGCGAAGAAGATGGCGGTCAAGGACCTCATCGAGGCCGGCGTCCGGGGCCTGCGCATGCAGCACCTCCTGACGGCGTGCATGGATGAGTTCAAGGAGAACGAGGACCTGCCCAACACCACGAACCCGGACGACTGGGCCCGGATCTCCGGCAAGAAGGGCGAGCGGATCGTCTACATCCGCACGCTCGTCACCGGAACGAAGGGCACCGAGGCCGGGCGCTCCATCGACACCATCGCGAACACCGGTCAGTACCTGTAGTCCGGAGCGGGGCCCGGCGTCGGGCCCCGCCTGCGGACGCACGCGGCGGCCGTCTCGTCACGACGAGACGGCCGCCGCGCCGTCTCCGGGCGTCGTCGGTCGTCTGACGGTGTCTCCGGGCGGCTCGTCGGAGCCTGTCCGCGCCCATCGTCCCGATGAAGATAGTCAACTATGTTGACGAAAGTCCGGGAGAAAAATGATCATCGATTCGGGCTGGTCAGGGCAATGCCCGCACTCCGGAACGGCCTCCCCGGCTTGGCGCCGGGGGCCCGGTCGGTCCCTGCCGACCCCGGACGGAAGCATTCGGGCGGATGGGTCGGAACGACCAAGCGTGGCGTCCGGCCGACCCGGTGGCCCGCCAGCACCTACGCTTGCAGTGTGAGCGTGCGGCGGATCATGGGGACTGAGACCGAGTACGGCGTGTCCGTGCCCGGTCAGGCCAACACAAACCAGATGCTGGCTTCGTCGTTGGTGGTGAACTCCTACGCCAACAGGGCCGCGACCGGGGGCAGTCGTGCCAGGTGGGACTTCGAGGAGGAGTCACCCCTGCGGGACGCCCGCGGCTTCGAACTACCCCGGGAGCCGGCGGTCGATCCAGGCGCGCCCGCGAACGAGGACGACCTGGGCCTGGCCAACGTCATCCTGACCAACGGGGCCCGTTTCTACGTGGACCACGCCCACCCGGAGTTCTCCACTCCCGAGGTGACGAACCCGCGTGACATCGTCCTGTGGGACAAGGCCGGTGAGCGGGTCATGGCCGAGGCGGCCCGGCGGGCACTCTCCGTCCCCGGCACGCTGCCGGTCAACCTCTACAAGAACAACACCGACAACAAGGGTGTCTCCTACGGCTGTCATGAGAACTACCTCATGGCCCGGGCGACACCCTTCGGTGAGATCGTGCGGCATCTGACGCCGTTCTTCGTGTCCCGTCAGGTGTTCTGTGGTGCCGGCCGGGTGGGGATCGGGGTGGACGGGCGGGAGTCCGGCTTCCAGATCAGCCAGCGCTCGGACTTCTTCGAGGTCGAGGTCGGCCTGGAGACCACCCTCAAGCGCCCCATCATCAACACCCGGGACGAGCCGCATGCCGACCCGGAGAAGTACCGGCGACTCCATGTGATCATCGGGGACGCCAACATGAGCGAGATCTCCACCTACCTCAAGGTGGGGACGACGGCGCTGGTGCTCGCCATGATCGAGGAGGGCTGGCTCGACGTCGACCTCTCGGTTGACGCGCCGGTCGCCACGTTGCGGGCGATCTCGCACGACCCGTCGCTGCGGTACCTGCTGACGCTGCGGGACGGCCGGCGGATGACCGCCGTCCAGCTGCAGATGGAGTACTTCGAGCAGGCCCGCAAGTTCGTCGAGGACAGGTTCGGGGCGGACGTCGACTCGCAGACCGCCGACGTGCTCTCCCGGTGGGAGTCGGTGCTCGGCCGCCTTGAGGTCGACCCGATGACCTGCTCCCGCGAGCTGGACTGGGTGGCGAAGCTGGCGATCCTGGAGGGCTACCGCTCCCGCGACGCGCTCGGCNGGGACTCGCCTCGGCTGCAGCTCGTCGACCTGCAGTACCACGATGTGCGGCCGGAGAAGGGCCTGTACAACCGGCTGGTGGAGCGCGGGCGCTTCGATCTGCTCCTGAGCGAGGACGAGGTCGTCAGGGCGATGACCGAGCCGCCCGAGGACACCAGGGCCTACTTCCGCGGTCGCTGCCTGGCGCAGTACCCGCAGCAGGTGGCGGCCGCGTCCTGGGACTCGGTCATCTTCGACATCGGTCGTGACTCGCTGCAGCGGGTGCCGACCCTGGAGCCGCTGCGCGGTACCAAGGCCCATGTGGGCGCACTGCTCGCCCGCTGCGAGACCGCTTCCGATCTGGTGGACGCCCTGTCGGGAAACTGACATATCTCCGCCNTACGGGCGGTTTTCCGGCTGGGCGCGCGCCGGTGGCGGTTTGCTCGGCAGCGGGTGGTGACGCCCTGGCGGACCTGCGTGTTTTGCGCCCTCGGCGGACGCCGCGACGTGGTCGCGGGTTCGTGATGGAGTGGACCTCGCACCGGTCCACCGGAAGTAGTCGGCGGAGCGGGATAGTGTCGCCCCAGGCGATCGAAGGAGGCTCCCATGGCCCAGAGGGACACCGGAGGCGGGCAGCAGCGCACCGGCCGCCGCAACGACGAGACCGGCGAGGCCGAGGTCGAGGAATCTGGCGCCTCGGATCTCAAGGAAAGGCACGAGAAGCTCTCGGAGGACGTCGACTCCCTCCTGGACGAAATCGACGACGTTCTCGAGGAGAACGCCGAGGAGTTCGTGAAGGGATACGTCCAGAAGGGCGGCCAGTAGGTTCTGCCGGCTCCGCGGCTGGTTCGGCCGGGCGAATCGGCCCGGCTGGGCCGTGGCGGTACGAACCAGCCGCGGGGGCCGGCCCGGCGACCTGGGCCGCGCCCGGCCAGGGCCGCCCTACCGGCATGTGGTAGGGCTCCGCCAGGCCGGGCGGGGGCCGGGCTCGCCCCACCGGTCCGGCGCGTGGCAACGCGTGGCATTGGCAACACGTGGCATGTTGTGCGTCACCCGCGGCGTCGGGCTGGGCTGTCAGGGCCATCCCACGCCGCCGGGCCATAGCGACTATCTGAAGGGGGATGCGTGCCTGATCCAACGGGAGTCGGGCGTCTACCGGCTGTGTTCATGACACCGGGAACGTCGTCGTTCACCGATTTCCTGTCCGTGGCGGCCCCGGACCTGCTGCCAGGCGCCCGGGGCCCGTTGCCCGCTCCGGTGACCGACGCGGCTCACGGCACCACCATCGTGGCCGTGACCTTTCCCGGTGGCGTGATCATGGCCGGCGACCGCCGTGCCACACAGGGCCACATGATCGCGCAACGGGACGTCGAGAAGGTCCAACACGCGGACGAGTTCTCCTGCGTCGGGTATGCCGGCACGGCGGGCGTGGGTGCCGAGCTGATCCGGCTGTTCCAGGTCGAGCTGGAGCACTACGAGAAGATCGAGGGCTCCACCCTGAGCCTGGACGCGAAGGCGAACCGCCTGGCGTTCATGGTGAAGGGGAACCTGCCCATGGCCATGCAGGGCCTCGCGGTCATCCCGCTGTTCGCCGGTTACGACACGGAGACCGGCCAGGGGCGGATCTTCTCCTACGACGTCGCGGCGGCGAAGTCCGAGGAGCGGACCTACGAGTCGATCGGGTCGGGTTCGATCTTTGCCAAGGGCTCGCTCAAGAAGCGGTTCCGGCCGGATCACAGCGAAGCCGACGCCATCCGCATCAGCGTCGAGGCTCTCTACGACGCCGCGGACGACGACTCGGCGACCGGTGGTCCCGATCTCATCCGCAAGCTGTACCCGATCGTCGCCTCGGTGACCGCGGACGGATACCGTCGCCTCACCGATGACGAGGTCGCGCCGGTGATCGATTCGATCATCGCCGGCCGCGCGCAGAACCCAGGAGGCTGACGTGACCATGCCGTTCGGCTACGCGAGTCCCGAACAGCAGGTCCGGGACAAGTCCGAGTACGCGCGCAAGGGCATCGCCCGTGGCCGGAGTGTGGTCGTCCTGACCTACGCCGACGGGATTCTCTTCGTCGCGGAGAACCCCTCGACGACGCTGCACAAGGTCAGTGAGATGTACGACCGCATCGGGTTCGCCGCGGTGGGGAAGTACAACGAGTTCGAGAACCTCCGTACCGCGGGTATTCGCATCATGGACACCCGGGGCTACATGTACGACCGGCGCGATGTCACGAGCCGGGCGCTCGCGAACGCCTACGCCCAGACCCTGGGTGCGATCTTCACTGAGAGCATCAAGCCCTACGAGGTCGAGATCGTTGTCGCCGAGGTCGGGCAGTCCGCCGCGGAGGACCAGATCTTCCGGCTGACCTATGACGGCTCGATCGCGGACGAGCGGGGCTTCATCGCGATCGGCGGGCAGTCCGAGCAGGTGATGGCCTCCCTGCGGGAGCACCACACCGAGGGGCAGCCGCTCGCGACCGCGCTGCGGGTCGCCGTGTCGGCGCTGACGGCCGGCGCGCCGCCGGCGACGGCGCAGAACGGGGAACGCACCCTGACGGCCGCCAATCTCGAGGTCGCGATGCTCGACCGTGGTCGGGCCCGGCGGCTGTTCAAGCGGATCGTGGGTGCCCAGCTCGAGAACCTGCTCACCGAGACGGCCCCGTCGGCCTCCTGATCCGAGGCCCGCACCCCGCCGGCGTCGGTGCGGTTCTCCGGGGATCTCCCCGGTGGCGGTTTCCGGGTGATCTGTGGCCTCCGCCTGCCTTTCGGGCGGGGCGGAGGCCACCGATCGCGCTATCGCGCGAGGGCCGTCACCGTCGCCCGCCGTGCCGTTGGCGGTCTGCGTACATCCGGCGCTGTTCCCGGTGGATGCTCTTCCATCGGGCGCGTTCCTCGGCCGCCAGTCGGGCGTCCTCGCGGGACCGCATCCAGGCGCTTTCGCGCTGTAGTTTTCGGTAGCTCGTCAGTCGCCGGGCCGGCAGCGAGCCGTCCTCCACCGCGGCGAGCACCGCGCAGCCGGGCTCCGTGCGGTGCTCGCAGTCGGTGAAGTGGCAGCCGGCCGCGAGATCGGTGATCTCGGCGAAGGCTGAGTCGACTCCGTCACCCGAGCCCCACAGCCCGATGCCGCGGATGCCCGGTGTGTCGATCAGTACTCCTCCGGAGGGCAGGGCGACCAGTTCACGGCGGACGGTGGTGTGCCTCCCCTTGCCGTCGGTGCCGCGGACGGCTCCGACGGCGAGTCGGTCGGTGCCGAGCAGGGCGTTGACGAGTGTCGACTTCCCGACCCCTGACGGCCCGACGAGAACGGCGGATCGGCCGGCCGAAGACCTCCCGATCGGAGCGCTCCCGATCGGAGCGCTTTCGACCGCCGAGGCCCCGGCCAGCTCACCGCGCAGTCCTTCCAGGCCGAGACCGCTCCGTGCGCTGACCGTCAACGTCCGTATGCCGGTCGCGACTGCCTCCACCGCCGCCTGCCACGAAGGGTCGAGGTGGGCGGGGTCCGCGGAGGGAGCTGCATCCGCCTTGGTCAGGACCAGGAGCGGAGTCGCTCCGCTCTCCCAGGCGAGGGCGATCAGCCGCTCCAGGCGGGCCGGTCTGGGCGATTCGGTGATGGCGGCGACGACCAGGACGAGGTCGATGTTCGCCGCGAGAACCTGCCCGGTGGAGCGGCGTGAGGCCCCGGATCGGACGAGTGCTGTCCGGCGCGTGAGNACCTCGACGATGACCGGCTCTGCCTGGATGCCGGCCGGTTCCGGTGTGCCTGGCGGTGTGCCTGGCGACGCGGTGGCCGGTGCTCGGGAGCTGACGGGTGCCAGTGCCACCCAGTCACCTGTGCAGGGGGCATGCTCGGGGTCGGAGACGGGCCCCGGTGCGAGCCCGGCGGCGCCCGGTCCCTGCTCGGTGATCAGGTCACAGCGGTGCCGGTCGCGGCGCAGCACGCGGGCGGGTACCAGCCCGGCGCGTCGGCGGGACGTGAACGCCGCGTCATCGTCGTCGCTCCAGCCATAGTGCCTGAGCCCATACTGCCTGAGCCCGTCGTGGCCGAGTTCGTGGTGCCTGAGTTCGTGGTGCCCGGAGGCCGGGCTGGTCCCGTCGGTTGAGGTGGGACCGGGAAGCTGCTCGGGAGAAGACGATCGCGCAGAAGACGCAGAAGACACTGTGGAGACCCTTGGGTCGGGGCNTCACGGTTGGCGCGCCCCCTGAGGCGCGGCCCGGGGATGCCCGGGCGGCGAGGGGAGGGCGGTCAGCGGGAGGCCCTGCGGACGGGACGGAGTGAGTCGCCTGAAACGGGCACAGTCCGCGTGGCCATGGCCACCTCTCCGTGGGTTCCGTCCGCGGTGTCTCGCGGAGTTCGGGGTGGGTGTGGGCTGTGTCGGGGGACGCCGGACCGTCCGGCGTCCTGAGTCGACGCGCGGGAGATTACCGGGTCGGCGCGGGGCCACCAAGTGGTTTTCCCGGTGCGGCGGGGCCAGGTGTCCGCTGGCCTGACCCCGCCGCACCGGCCTGGCTGGCTGGCCGCTCAGGCTGCGCCCACGTGCCTGTCCAGGAACGCGAGGGTGCGCCGCCAGGCGTCGGCGGCGGCCTCGGGACGGTGGACGGCGGGCCGGTCGTGGCTGTGGAAGGCGTGGCCCGCGCCGGGGTAGGTGACCAGTTCCGTCGGCTGGCCCGATCGGGCGGCCGCGGCGCGCAGGTCGGTGATGTCGGCCATGGTGATCATGCTGTCCTCCTCGCCGTACAGGCCCAGCCAGGGGCTCTGGAGGGCTGGTGCGAGATCGAGGAGCGGCGGCACACCTGGCCAGGCCGGGGAACTGACCGCTCCGCCGTAGTACGAGACGGCCGCTGCCAGGGGGCGCCGGGCGGCGGTGGCCAGGGCCACCGTCCCGCCCATGCAGAAGCCGATGACGGCGGTCTGCGCGGTGCCGAGGCCGGCGTCGGAGAGGTGGTCGAGGCAGTCGTTCACGTCGGCGTGGATGCCGTCACCGGTCAGTGTGCCCATCTGCGGGATCGCGCCGGCCCACGAGTCGGTGGGGTCGACCTCGGCGAGGCCGTCGCGGTGGTAGAGGTGCGGGGCGATCGTGAGATAGCCCGCGTCCACCAGGTCGTAGCAGACGGAAAGCAGGTAGGGGGTGATCCCGCGGGCATCCTGGATCACCACGATTCCGCCGCGCGGCGGGTCGTCGGCGGCGGGGGCGATCACGGTGGCCGGGGTGCGGTCCCGGGCTGACACCTCGGTCCGCAGGTGGCGGTGCTGCTTCTCGTTTGCCTCGGCTGTCATGACGGCCATCTTTCCCCGCCGGCCGGGCAATGCATCCGGGCACATGTTCACGGTTCTGCCCTGGTCCCACCCGGACACGCCGCGCGGCGCCCCACCCCGTCCCACTGGCCCGACCTGCGCGACGCTACCCGGCAGTCGCAATCGGTATCTGGTCGGATACGACTAGTGGTTGTTCTTGTGGAGGGGTGGATGGTGTTGACGTCGGAACGCGGACGATGGCCACACCGGCGGACGGGCGCGGGCGTGAAGGCCCTCCAGCGTGCGAAGGCCGCCGGGTCCGCCGGGTCCAAGGGGTCCGCCCGGCAGGCCGGCTCCAGCGGGCGCGTCGGGCTTTCCGGGCGGGTCGGGCTGCGCGGGCCTGCCGGCGGCAACCGGCCGGGCGGGCCGGCCGGTTCCGCCGACCCGGGTGAGGGCGTGCCCGTGGGCCACCGGAAGCCCGAGTTCGGCCGGGTGGCGAAGATCGCCGTGCCGATGGCCGTCCTGCTCGGCCTGGTTGTCTGCCTCTACGGCTCGACGGTCACCTCCGTGCGTCCGCGTGGGCTTCCGGTAGTCGTCGCGGGCCCGGAACCGGCGGCCAAGGCGTTCGCCGGCGAGGTGGAGCGGATGTCGCCCGATGCCCTGGACATCCAGGTGGTCGGTGATGTCGCCGCCGCCGACCGGGCGCTGCGGCATCGCGAGGCCTACGCGGCCTTCATATTCACCGCCGACGGGCTGTCGCTGCGGCTGGCCTCCGCGGCGAGCCCGGCGGTCGCCGAGGCCCTCGTGCGTGGCATGGCCATGACGTTCCCCGACCTTCGCATCCCCGTGGTCGACGTCGTCCCGAACGCGGTGGCGGACCGGCAGGGGGGCGGCGTGTCGGCGGCCTACCTGCCGCTGGTGCTGCTCGCGGCCGCGGCGGGCGTACTGCTGGCCCGGCTGGTCCGAACGAGGCAGGAGCGCCTGGTGGGCCTGGCCGCCTTCATGATCGTCGGTGGCGTGGTGGGCACCCTGGCGATGAGCGGTGGGCTCGACGTCCTGCCCGACAACTTCCTGCGCTGCGCGGTCGTGCTGGTGGTGGTGCTGGCCGCGGCGACGGCGCCGGTGACCGGGCTGGGAGCTGTGGCCGGGGGCCGAGGTCTCGTCGCCGCCGTCGNGGGCACGGTGGTGGGTGTGGCTCTGTCCGGGGCGTCCTCCGCGCCGGAGATGCTGCCCAGACCGTGGGGCGCGCTCGGTCAGCTGCTGCCGCCCGGGGCGGGCGTGACCCTGGTGCGGTCCACGCTGTACTTCGACGGAGCCGGTGGTGGCCGAGCCGCCGCGGTGCTCGCGATCTGGGCGGTCATGGGGATCGCGTTCGTCCTGCTCGGCCGGGAGCGGGCGGCGGGCGAGGCGGCCGGCGGCCCTGGGTTGGCCGTCGATCCTGCCGGGCCGGCGGTGCCTGCCGGGCCGGCGGTGCCCGCGGTGCCCGCGGCGCGACCGGCGCCCGATGCGACCGCTCGGGTCGACGGCGCGCCGGTCGGCGGAACGTCCACCGGCGGTGTCCAGGATGTCGCTTCCGCCGCTGACCGGGGCGCCGGTGCCGACCGCGCGGCGGATGGCCCCGCCCCGGATGCGGGGGCGATGCCGCGAACCGGGCGGATCGTTCGCCCCCAAGAGGGTGGACTCGAGATCAGCCGCGGCGTCCCGCCACGCGAGGAGGGCTTTCGAGCATAGGGTCGGTGACGTGGATCGCCGCATCTTCGGTCTGGAAAACGAGTACGGCGTCACCTGTGTGTTCCGGGGGCAGCGCAGGCTGTCGCCGGACGAGGTGGCCCGTTACCTTTTCCGCCGTGTCGTGTCCTGGGGCCGTAGCAGCAATGTGTTCCTGAAAAACGGGGCGCGGCTCTACCTGGACGTCGGAAGCCACCCGGAGTACGCGACTCCCGAGTGCGATTCCGTGCCCGATCTGGTGACCCACGACAAGGCCGGCGAGCGCATCCTTGAGGGCCTGCTCGTCGAGGCGGNGCGCCGGCTGCGCGAAGAGGGCATCGCCGGCGACATCCACCTGTTCAAGAACAACACCGACTCGGCCNGGAACAGCTATGGCTGCCACGAGAACTACCTCGTGGGCCGGCACGGGGAGTTCAGCCGGCTGGCGGACGTGCTGGTGCCGTTCCTGGTGAGCCGGCAGATCCTCTGCGGGGCGGGGAAGGTGCTGCAGACTCCCCGCGGGGCGGTCTACTGCATCTCCCAGCGCGCCGAGCACATCTGGGAGTCGGTGTCCTCGGCGACCACCCGCTCGCGGCCGATCATCAACACGCGCGACGAGCCGCACGCCGATGCGGAGCGGTTCCGCCGCCTGCACGTCATCGTCGGTGACTCGAACATGAGCGAGACGACGATGCTGCTCAAGCTGGGCTCGACCGACCTCGTGCTGCGCATGATCGAGGCCGGGGTGGTGCTGCNGGACATGTCGCTGGAGAACCCGATCCGGGCCATCCGCGAGGTGTCGCACGACATGACCTGCCAGCGCCGGATCAAGCTCGCCAACGGCCGTGAGGTGAGCGCGCTCGACATCCAGCGCGAGTACTACGCGAAGGCCGTCGAGTTCGTCGAGCGCCGCGGCGGGGACGCCGTCGCGAAGCGGGTGCTCGACCTGTGGGGCCGCACCCTGCTGGCGATCGAGACCGAGGACCTGGAGCTGGTCGCCCGGGAGATCGACTGGGTGACGAAGTACGTGCTGATCGACCGGTTCCGGCACCGGCACGGGCTCTCGCTCGCCTCGCCGCGGGTCGCCGAGCTGGACCTGAAGTACCACGACATCCACCGCGGCCGCGGGCTGTACTACCGGATGGAACGCGCCGGCCTGGTGGAGCGGGTCTCCCGCGACCTGGACATCTTCGAGGCCAAGTCGGTGCCGCCGCAGACCACCCGCGCGCGGTTGCGCGGGGAGTTCATCAAGCGGGCGCAGGAGAAGCGGCGCGACTTCACGGTGGACTGGGTTCACCNGAAGCTCAACGACCAGGCCCAGCGCACCGTGCTGTGCAAGGACCCGTTCCGCTCGGTGGACGACCGCGTCGACAAGCTGATCGCGAGCATGTAGGTACGGGGCGCTACGGGCGCCGGCTCACCGGTGTCCGTGGTGTGGTCCTCTACAGTCGTCTGACACATGCAGCCAGCTCGTCAGAGCGTTGCGCCGACTCCGCGGCCCGGCTTCGGTCGCCGTGGCGGCGCCGCGCGCAAACAGAGGATCTCAGCTTCCGTGACCTGTTTCTCCCGTGGCCTCCCCGCCCGTCGCCGTCGCGGCCTGGTGGCCGGAATCGTCCTGCCCGCCGCACTCCTGGTGCCGTTCGCCGCGTGCAGCTCGTCGGACGCGCCCGACGGCACGGCGGTCGCCCCGGTGCCGACGGCCGCCCTGGAGGCCGCGCGCGCGGGCGGTCCGCCGGCGGTGGAGAACGCCACCGACCTGACGCGTAAGCCGGTCGCGGCGGCGGGCAAGGGCGCGGCGCCGTCCGAGCTCGTCGTCAAGGACCTGGTGACCGGCGATGGAGCCACGGCCAGCGATACCAGCACCGTGACCATCCAGTACGTCGGGACGATCTGGAAGTCCGGCAAGCAGTTCGACGCCAGCTGGGACCGGGGCGAACCCGACACCTTCCCGCTGCTGCGGACGGTGACCGGCTTCGGTCAGGGCATCAGTGGGATGAAGGAGGGCGGGCGGCGGCTCATCGTGATCCCGCCCGACCTCGGCTACGGCCCGATGGGCGGCCAGCCGCCGACGATCCTGGCGGACGACTCGCTGGTCTTCGTCGTCGACCTGCTGTCGGTGGCTGCCGACGGCAGCGGTTCCGGGCAGCCCGAAGGCGGCGGCTCGGCGGGTACGGGGGACTCCACCGCCGGGGCGCTCTGAGGCCTCGTCGACATGGCTCGGCGGCTGCCCGGTGGGCGGCGTGGTCCGCGGGATCGCGCCGCGACACCCGCCGGCCGGTTGCCGGCGTCACGCCGAGTGCGACTAGCCTGATCAGCTGTGTCCCGCCGACGGCTGGAGCGTCTGCTCAACCTGACGATGTGCCTCATGGCGACATCGCGTTTCCTCAGCGTGTCCCAGATCGGGGCCATGGTGGAGGGCTACGAGCCGGGGGAGTCCGAGGAGGCCAGGGAGGCGTTCCGCCGGATGTTCGAGCGGGACAAGCAGTACCTGCGCGAACTCGGCATCCCGGTCGAGACCGGCTCCGATTCCGCGTTCAGTGACGAGCTGGGCTATCGCATTCCCCGCGGCGACTACGCGCTCGGCGAGATCTCGCTGGAGCAGGACGAGTTCGCGGCCCTGGCCCTGGCGGCCTCGCTGTGGTCCAACGAGACTCTCGCCGCGCCGGCGGCGAGTGCCCTGCGCAAGCTGGCCGCCGCCGGGGCTCCGGTGCGCCCGGTCGCGCTGGGCGGGCCCGATCCGCTGGCGGCCTCGTCCTCGTCCGGCGGCGGTTTCGGCGGTTTCGACGGTTTCGAGCCGCGGGTCGACGCGACCGAGCCGGCGTTCGAGGCCGCGCTCGCCGCCGTCCAGAGCCGGCGGGAGGTGCGTTTTCCCTACCGGCGTCCGGGCCAGACCGAGGACACCGAGCGACACCTGCAGCCGTGGGGTGTGCTGTCCTGGCGCGGGCGGTGGTACCTGGTCGGTCATGACCTGCACCGGGGAGCGTCCCGGGTGTTCCGGCTGTCGCGGGTGACCGGCCCGGTCCGCGCGGTCGGCCCCACCGGCGCGTTCACCGTTCCGCCCGATGTGGACCTGCGGGCGATGGTCTCCTCGACGGAGCCCGCCGAACCGACCCGCACCGCGGTGCTGCGGGTGCGGCGTGGCTGCGGGCACGCGCTACGCCGCCATGCGCGTCCCGTCGACCCAGGCCGCCCGGGCCAACCGGCTGACGCGGGCCGGCTGGGTCGGCCGGCCGCGGCGGCCGCGCCGGGCGAGTCGGCGCAGGCGCCCAGCGGCGGGCACCCGGACTGCGACCTGCTGCGGGTCGACTTCTCCGACCTGGAGCGCTTCGCGCGCTGGGTGGTCGGCTACGGCCCGGACGTGACGGTCCTGGAGCCACCGGACCTGCGCCGTGAGGTGGTGCGCCGGCTGCGCGCCACCCTGCTGGCGACGGCGCCGGGCGAGGCGTTGGCGGGAAGCCGGCCCCGGTGAGCGGGTCAGCGGACCGTTTCAGTCGGCTACTGGCGTTGGTGCCCTGGCTGCGGGCGCATCCCGGGGTGTCGCTGGACGAGGCGGCGGCGGAGTTCGGCATCACCGTCCGGGAGCTTCGGGCTGACCTGGACCTGCTGTTCGTCTGTGGGCTGCCGGGCGGCGCCCCCGGGGACCTGATCGATGTGAGCTACTCCGGCGACCGGGTCACCGTGGTCGACCCGCAGACCCTGGACCGCCCGCTGCGGCTGTCCGCGGACGAGGCCATGGCGCTGCTCGTCGCGGCCCGGGCGCTGACCGATGTGCCGGGGCTGACCGGCCGGGAGGCGCTCGACCGCGCGGTGCGCAAGGTCGAGGACGCCGTCGGCCACGAGTCGGCCCGCCATGTCCGCGTCGCGCTCGACCCGCACGACGAGGTCCTCGCCCGGTTGCAGGAGGCGATCCGGGAGCGCCGCCGGGTACGCCTGCGCTACCTGGTCTGGGCCCGTGACGAGATGACCGAGCGGGACGTCGATCCGATGCGGGTGCTGGTGCGCGGTGGCTACTGGTATCTCGAGGGCTGGTGCCACCGGGCGGCGGCCGTACGGCTGTTCCGCCTCGATCGGATCGACGGCCGGGACGGGGTGGACGTGCTGGACATCCCCGCCCAGCCACCGCCGGACGCGACGCCGCGGGACACCGACGACGGGGTGTATCGACCCGGTCCGGATGCCGTACCGGTCCGGCTCGACCTCGACCCGCGGGCCCGCTGGGTGGTCGACTACTACCCGGTCTCGGACGTGCGTGACCTGCCNGACGGGNGGGTCTCGGTCGCGCTCCGCGTGGCNGACCTGGCCTGGCTGAACCGTCTGGTGCTGGGTCTGGGGGAGCTGGTGCGCGGGGTGGAGCCGGCCTCGGTGGCGGCGAGCGTGCACGAGCTGGCGGGCNGGGCGCTCGCCGGCTATCCCGACGAACTCGTAGGGTGATCGGTGTGCCTCTTCTGCTCGCTCATCTGATGCTGATCTTCGGGTCCCTCGCCGTGCTGGTGCTGGCCGCGCTGAGGCTGTGGAAGCAGGTCCGCCTGACGAGGTCCGCCGCTGTCGAGCTGAAGGACCGGGCCGCCGAGCTCGGAATCAGGGTGACGGAACTCGCCGAGCGCCTGGACTCCACCCAGGTGACCGAGCGGCTCGCCAGCCGGGCCGGGTGAGTGATCGGAGCGACCGACCCGTGGCGGTGGGCGGTGGTCGCCGCGGGTGACCGATCTCCCCGGTGACCGGGCCCGTGGCNGGACGACCAGGTCAGCGGGGGCGTCAGGCCAGAAAATCCGTGGTCGGAGCGTTCCCGGGCGGTTGAGACCCCGACCCGGACCGCAGCGGAAAGTGCCGGTGAGACAGCTCATCATCTGCGCGTTGCCAACAAGTCACGTGAGGGATACCCGGATACTGTCTATACCTTCCTAGGCTGGCCGACGTAGCATCGAGCCGCACCGGTCTGTTGATCGAGCGGCACCGGTCTGTTGACCGCACCGGTAACTGGAGGACGACTGCCATGCCAAACCTGGGCACGACCGAGATCATTATCATCGCGCTGGTAGTGCTGGTGCTCTTCGGCTCGAAGAAGCTTCCGGACGCGGCTCGTTCCTTTGGTCGCTCGCTGCGCATCTTCAAGGCGGAGACAAAGGGCCTGCGCGAGGATGATCTGTCCGCCAACGCCGCTGCTCCCGCTCCGGCTCCGGCCGCGCAGCCCGTCACGCCGCTCCCGATCGAGAGCCGTCCCGCCGCCGCGCCGAGCCCCTCGGTCAACGGCGCCGCTCCGGTTGACGCCGAGCGGCGCTGACCGGTCCGAAGGTCCGGGTCGCCGTCCCGGTCGGGCCGATCTCGCTGGTCAGCCCTGGCGCCGGTTTGGCGGGTCCGCGTTCTGTGTTCCCGATTCGGTCACGCTGGCCTCGGTGAACGTGCCGGCCATCGTGTCCGAGCGGGGCAGTGCGTAGGTGTGGGCCCTGCCGCGGGTGCCGAACGCGTCCGCCCGTCAGAATTCATCGTCTTCACCGAGCAGGAGCCTCAGCCCGTGCCACGGTTGCCAACGCCGCGCACGCTCGCCTCGTCGGTGCAGCAGCGGCGCACTCGCACGGTCGAGGACAGCAAGATGCCCCTCACCGAGCACCTGCGCGAGCTGCGGAACCGCATGGCGAAGGCGCTGGCCGCCTTCGCCGTCGCGTCGATCGTCTGTTTCATCTTCGAGCCACACATCTTCCAGTGGCTCATAGATCCCTACTGCTCGCTGCCCGCCGACAAACGCGGTGACTTCGGTAAGCCCGACGAGTCCTGCAAGCTCTACTTCTTCGGCATCCTCGACGCCTTCACCATCCGGCTCAAGATCTCGATGCTGTCCGGGATGGTCTTCTCGGCGCCGGTCTGGCTCTACCAGCTGTGGGCGTTCATCACTCCCGGGCTGCACCGGCACGAGCGCCGCTGGTCGCTGACCTTCGTCTGCGCCTCGCTCGTGCTGTTCGCCGTGGGCGGCCTCATGGCCTACTTCACGCTGGAGACCGGCCTCAACCTGCTGCTCGGTTTCGGCGGCGACGGCCTCGTCAGCGTTCTCGACGGAAACAAGTACCTGAGTTACGTCATCGCGATGCTGCTGGTCTTCGGGCTCTCGTTCGAAGTGCCCCTGATCGTCACGATGCTGAACCTCGCCGGCCTGGTCTCCACCGCCAAGCTGCGCTCCTGGCGGCGGGCCGAGATCTTCCTCGTGTTCGTCTTCGCGGCGATCGTCACGCCGAGCCAGGACCCCTTCACCATGCTGGCCCTGGGCCTGCCCATGGTCGTTCTCTNCGAGGTGGCGCTGGTCATCGGGTGGGTCAACGACCGGCGCAAGACTCGCCGGGGCGACACCTCGCCGTACGCGGACCTGGCGGACGACGAGGCCTCACCGCTCGACTTCGACGACACCCGGAGCGGTCGTGGAGCCGGTCCGGCGCGGGTCGCCGAGCAGGGGGCGGATGTCAGCGCGGGTGGGGCCGCACCGGGCGACACCCTGGTTGCCGGTGCTGCCGGCCCGTCACCGGCGGACAGCACGCACGGCGACGTCACCTGATCCGCGCCGCGCACCCACTATTTGCGCCACGCCAGTCAGCGTAGGGTGAATGACGTGTCGTCCGCGCCCGGCGCCGTCGAGGAGTTCGCGGCCCGGTATCCGTTCGGGCTTGACCCGTTCCAGTCCGAGGCCGTGGAGGCCCTGGCCCGGGGTGAGGGTGTGCTCGTCGCGGCTCCGACCGGGGCCGGGAAGACCGTTGTCNGGGAGTTCGCGGCGCACCTGGCGCTCGCCACCGGCACCCGCTGCTTCTACACCACGCCGATCAAGGCGTTGTCGAACCAGAAGTACACGGATCTGGTCAACCGCTACGGCGCCGCCTCCATCGGCCTGCTGACGGGCGACACGTCGCGTAACGGGGACGCCCCGGTGGTGGTCATGACCACCGAGGTCCTGCGCAACATGCTGTACTCCGAGGCCGCGGGCGGCAGCCGGCTCGGCGCGCTCGGCTACGTGGTGATGGACGAGGTCCACTACCTCGCCGACCGGCAGCGCGGCGCGGTCTGGGAAGAAGTGATCATCCACCTTCCGCAGCACGTCCGGCTGGTCTCGCTGTCCGCGACGGTGAGTAACGCGGAGGAGTTCGCCGAGTGGCTGGTCACCGTGCGTGNCCACACCAGGGTGATCGTGAGCGAGCATCGTCCGGTGCCGCTGTACCAGCATGTCCTCGCCGACCGGGCGCTGCACGACCTGTTCGTCGAGCCGTCGGCCGGGCCGGTGCGGTCGGCGCCCGCAACCGGGCGGAGTCGTCCCGGAAGCGGGGCCGCGGCTGGTGTGACAGCGGGCAGTCCGTCCGCGGGCGGCCAGGCTGTGGGTGGTCAGGCTGTGGGTGGTCAGGCGGCGGGCGGTCGGTCCGTCAACCCCGATCTGCTCCGGCTGGCGCGTGAGGAGTCGCAGTCCGGCTTCGAGCGGGGGCGTGGATCCCGCCCGCCGCGATCAGGCCGGGCCGGTCCCGGACCCGGCGGCCGGCGCCGTTTCGGGCCGCCGAGCCGCCCGGATGTGATCGTCCGGCTCGATCGGGCCGGGCTGCTGCCCGCGATCCTGTTCGTCTTCAGCCGGGTCGGCTGCGACGCCGCCGTCACCTCCTGCATCTCCGCGGGTCTGCGTCTGACGACGTCCGATGAACGGCGGGAGATCAACGCGCACGTGCGGGCGCGGACCGCGGGAATCCCGCAGGCGGACCTTGAGGTCCTGGGCTACTGGCAGTGGCTGGACGGGCTGGAGCGGGGCATCGCCGCGCATCACGCGGGCATGCTTCCCACCTTCAAGGAGGTGGTGGAGGAGCTGTTCGTGCGCGGGCTCGTCCGCGCGGTGTTCGCCACCGAGACGCTGGCCCTGGGGATCAACATGCCGGCGCGCACCGTCGTGCTGGAACGCCTCACGAAGTTCAACGGCCAGACCCGCGCGGACATCACTCCCGGTGAGTACACCCAGCTCACCGGGCGGGCCGGGCGGCGGGGAATCGACGTGGAGGGCCACGCGGTCGTGCTGTGGCAGTCCGGTCTGGACCCGCTGGCACTCGCCGGGCTCGCCTCGACCCGGACATACCCGTTGAAGTCGTCGTTCCGACCGTCCTACAACATGGCGGTCAACCTGGTCGGCAGGCTCGGTGCCGAGCATGCGCGGACCGTGCTGGAGTCCTCGTTCGCCCAGTTCCAGGCGGACAAGGCGGTGGTCGGGATCGCCCGCGCCGTCCGCCGCAACCAGGCGGCGATCGAGGAGCTCGGCGCCGCGTTGGAATGCGACCGCGGCTCGGTCGCGGAGTACGACGGGCTGCGGCGCGAGATCCGGGAGCGGGAGACCAGCCTGTCGCGTGCGGGCACGGCACGCCGGCAGTCCGAGGTGGCCGCGGCGCTGGCGAAGCTGCGCAGCGGGGATGTGGTGCGCGTGCCGGCCGGGCGCCGCGGCGGGCTCGTGGTGGTGTTGGACGCGGGGCTGGACACCGGTTCGGGTGAGGGGCCCCGCCCGGTCGTGTTGACCGTGGACCGGCAGGTGCGGCGACTGTCGATGATCGACTTTCCGGTGGCGGTGGAGCCGCTGGCCCGGGTGCGGATTCCGAAGTCGTTCAACGCCCGCTCGCCGCAGGCGCGGCGTGACCTGGCCTCGTCGCTGCGTAACGTCCGGTTGCCGGAGGAGCCTGGGCGCCGGGAGCGGCTGCGCTCGCTGGCGGCGGACGACGTCGAGCTGGCCCGGTTGCGCCGCGCGATGCGGGCGCACCCCGTCCACGACTGCCCGGAGCGTGAGGCCCACCTGCGCTCGGCGGAGCGCATCGACCGGCTGCGCCGGGAGACCGCCGGGCTGGAGCGCAAGGTGGAAGGACGGACGAACACCGTCGCCCGCACGTTCGACCGGGTCCGCGACACGCTCGCCGAGCTCGGCTACCTCGCCCCTGACGGCGACGCCGTCACCGAGGCCGGCACGATGCTGGCCCGCATCTACACCGAGCAGGATCTTCAGGTCGCGGAGTGCCTGCGCACCGGGGTGTGGGACGGTCTGACCCCACCGGCGCTGGCCGCGGCGGTGTCGACGCTGGTGTTCGAGCCGCGCGGGGACGACGTGCCGCCCCCCGCCCTTCCGGGCGGCGCGGCGCNGCGGGACGCGCTGGCCGAGATGGCGAACGTCTACACCCGGCTCAGTGCGGTGGAGGACGATCACCGGCTGGGCTTCCTGCGCCCACCCGATCTGGGGTTCGTTCCGGCGGCCTTCGGCTGGGCTTCCGGTCGAGGGTTGGAACGGGTGCTGTCGGAGGCGGGCGCCGACCTCACGGCGGGCGACTTCGTCCGCTGGATGCGGCAGCTCATCGATCTTCTTGATCAGATTGCGCAGCTCGCGCCCGCCGCCGGGGTCGGCAAGGCGGCCCGGGCCGCCATGGACGCTGTCCGCCGTGGAGTCGTGGCCTACTCGATGTCCGTGTGAGGCCGGTCCCGCGTCCTTTTGCGGTGTGACCGGGTGAACTCGCTGTTGACTATGAGTTCACAAAGCTCGTAGCCTGACACCGATAGTCGTGATGTTGACTGGAAGCCGGTGAGATTCCGGAGCGGCCGCGCCACTGTGACCGGCTGGCGAGATTTACTCCCAGCAGGAAGCCAGACCCGTTTCATCGCGAAGCAACCAGCCGGACGCGTGATCCCTGGGAGGTCCTCGCATGGCCGATTCCGTCGCCGCCCCGTCCAACGTTTCAGCGCCCCTGGCAGGCGGGGGCACGCGGCCGCTGCAGCTTCCGTTGCGTGAGGTCATCCCGTGGGCCGTTCTCGTCGGCACCCTGATGCTGCTGGTGATCTACTTCGTGGGTTCGGAGGAAGGCGCCTTCTCGGCGGTGGGCGGCACCTGGATCCACGAGTTCGTGCATGACGGCCGGCACCTGCTGGGTTTCCCCTGCCACTGATTCCACCGGATACCGGCGGAGTTTTCTCCGTCTGACGGTGGAGGGCCGTTTCGCATGATGCGCAGACTGCTTGTTTTTGGCATGCTCACAGGTCTGTTCGCGGGCCTGGTCGCGTTCGCTTTCGCCTCGGTTGCGGGCGAGCCGCAGGTGGACGCGGCGATCGCGATCGAGGAGGCGGCGATCGCGGTCGAGGAGGCGCCCGCACCGGCCACCGGCGACCATGCCGAGTCGGCGGAGGTGTCCCGGAACACCCAGAAGGGTGTCGGCCTCGCGGTCGCGACCGGCCTGTACGGCGTCGCGATGGGTGGCCTGTTCGCGATCGCGTGCGCCGTCGCCTACGGCCGCATCGGAACATCGCGGATGCGGTCCACCTCCGCGGCGGTCGCGGCGGGGGGTCTGGTCGCGGTGGCACTCGTGCCGTTCGCCAAGTACCCGGCGAATCCGCCCGCTGTCGGGGATCCGGGCACGATCGACCGTCGTACCGGCCTTTACGTCGTGCTGGTGGCCGTCGCGGTGCTCGCGGCGCTGATCGCCGCCCAGGCCGGCCGGGTGCTCGCCGCCCGGGTCGGCCCGTGGAACGCCGCGCTCGCGGCGGCCGGGGTGTTCACCGTGCTGGTGACGGTGGCCGCGGTTCTCCTGCCCGTCGTCAACGAGGTCCCCGACTCCTTCCCACCCGAGCTGCTGTGGCGTTTCAGGTTGTCCTCGCTGGGCGCCCAGGCGCTGGTGTGGGTGGTGCTCGGGCTCGGATTCGGCCCGTTGGCCGACCGGGTGCTCAATCCCGCGCCGTCGCGGGCGGCCCGGTCCGTTGCCGCCTCGGCCGCATCCAGTCCGTCAACCGGGTGAGGGCGCACCGCGCGGCCGGGTGGGATGCGGCCGGGTGGGATGCGGCCGGGTGGGATGCGGCCGGGTGGGATGTGGCACGAGACAGGAGAGGAGCGCGGGTGTGAACCGTGCTCGCGCACTGGGGCTGCTGCTCGGGGCGGCCGCCGACGCGCTGCTCGCCGATCCGGCGCGGGGTCATCCGGTCGCGGGCTTCGGGCGGATCGCCGGCAGCCTGGAACGTGCGGTCCACCGCGACAGTCGGCTGGTCGGCGCGGCGTATGCGGCGGTTCTCGTCGCCGGCCCCGCCGTGGTCGCCGGGCGGGTGGAGCGCGCCCTCGGCGCCGGAGGCCGGGCCGAGGCGGGTGTCGGTGTCGGCTCCGTGGCCGAGATCAGGGTGGGGTCCGAGATCAGGGTGGGGTCCGAGGTCGGGGTCCGGGGGCCGTGGTCCGGGGTGGCGGTGACGGCGCTGACCGCCGTGGCGACCTGGGCGGTCCTCGGGGGCACCTCGCTGCGGCGGGAAGGACACCGGCTCGCCGACGAGCTGTCCCGCTCGGACCTCGCCGCCGCCCGGGCCCGCCTGCCTTCGCTGTGCGGGCGTGACCCGGCGGTGCTCGACCGTGACGGGCTGGCCCGCGCCGGAGTCGAGTCGCTGGCCGAAAACACCTCGGACGCCGTCGTCGCCCCGCTGCTGTGGGGGGCCGTCGCCGGGCTGCCCGGGCTCGTCGGCTACCGCGCGGTGAACACCCTGGACGCGATGGTCGGCTACCGCAACGCCCGCTTCCGCCGCTTCGGCTGGGCGGCGGCGCGGGCCGACGACCTGGCCAACCTGGTGCCGGCGCGGATCTGCGCCGTGCTGACCTGCGTGTGCGCTCCGGTGGTCGGCGGCTCGCCGGCGCGCGCGCTGCGGACGGTGCGCCGCGACGGTCGGCGCCACCCGAGCCCGAACGCGGGCATGGCCGAGGCGGCCTTCGCCGGGGCGACCGGCCTGCGGCTCGGTGGTGAGCTGCGCTATGCCCATGGTGTCGAGCACCGCCCCGAGCTGGGATCGGGGCCGCGCCCGCGGCCCGCGGACCTGGCTGCCGCCGCCCGCCTGTCGGGTGCCGTCACCGTTGCCGCGGTCGCGGTGAGCGTGGGCGTCGCCGCGCTCCGGCCGGTGGCGGGCCGTGCGGCGCGGGGTGCGCTGGAGCGCTCGCGGTGACCGGTGCGGCCGCCGGGGGCGCGCCGGGTGGGGCGCTGCTGGTCGCCGGCACCGCGTCCGACGCCGGGAAGAGCGTTCTCACCGCGGGCCTGTGCCGGTGGCTGGCCCGTGAGGGTGTGCGCGTCGCGCCGTTCAAGGCGCAGAACATGGCGCTGAACTCGGTGGTGACCGCCGACGGCGCCGAGATCGGCCGCGCGCAGGCCATGCAGGCCGCCGCGGCCGGCATCGAGCCCGAGGCCGCGATGAACCCGGTGCTGCTCAAGCCCGGCTCGGACCGGCACAGCCAGCTGATCGTGCTGGGCCGTCCGGTCGCCGAGGTCGACGCGCTCGGTTACCGTCCGCACAAGGGGCATCTTCTCGGCATCGTGCTGGACTGCCTCGCCGACCTGCGCCGCCGGTTCGACGTGGTGATCTGTGAGGGGGCCGGGTCACCGACGGAGATCAATCTGCGGGCGTCCGACATCGCCAACCTGGGCCTGGCCCGGGCGGCCGGCCTGCCGGTGCTGGTCGTCGGGGACATCGACCGCGGTGGCGTGTTCGCCGCGCTGTTCGGCACACTCGCCCTGCTCGACCGGGCCGACCAGGCGCACGTCGCCGGCTGGGTGATCAACCGTTTCCGCGGCGACCCACGGCTGCTCGAACCCGGGCTGCGCCAGCTGGAAGGGCTCACCGGACGTCCCGTCCTGGGGGTTGTGCCCTGGCTGCCGGGGCTGTGGCTCGATGCCGAGGACTCCCTGGATCTGCGCTCGCACCCGGAGCCGGAGGCGGAACACGCCTGGGCGGCGGGCCGGACCGGGCCGGTGGACACGGGTCCGGAGCGGCTGCGGGTCGCCGTCATCAGGTTTCCGAGGCTGTCCAACGTCACCGACCTCGACGCGCTGCGGGCCGAGCCGGGGGTGTCCGTCCGGCTCGCCACCACGGTGGACGACCTCAGCGACGTCGACCTGGTTGTCCTGCCGGGAACCCGGGCCACGGTGTCCGACCTGGCCTGGCTGCGCCGGCGCGGGCTCGCCGAGGCCGTCGTCGCCCGGGCCGCCGCGGGCCTGCCCGTCCTGGGGATCTGTGGTGGCTACCAGATGCTCGGCGCGCGCATCGACGACGACGTCGAGTCCGGGGCCGGCGAGGTGCCCGGGCTCGGACTGCTGCCGGTGACCACCCGGTTCGCCGCCGACAAGGTGCTCGGGCGGCGGGCGGGTGTGACCGCGGACGGCCACCCCGTCACCGGGTACGAGATCCGCCACGGCCGGCCGGTGATCGGCGACGCGCCCGGCCCCGGCGTCCGCGGGCTGACCACCGGGTGCGGCGATGGCAGCGCCGGCGTCGAGCCGTTCGCGGCGGACGGCGTGCGCCGTGGCGGTGTCGCCGGAACGAGCTGGCACGGCCTGCTGGAGAACGACGAGTTCCGGCGTTCCTACCTGGCCGCCGTGGCGGCTGCCGCCGGCCGGTCGTTCCGGCCCGCGCGGACCTCCTTCGCGGCGGTGCGGCAGCGCCGCCTCGACGCGCTCGGCGACCTGGTCGCCGACCACCTCGACCTGCCGGCGGTGCGCGCGTTGCTGGAACGCGGCGCGCCGGCCGGACTTCCCTTCGTCCCCCCGGGAGCGCCCTGAATGCCGACGGAGCAGCCGACGGACCAGGCGACGGAGCAGGCGACGGGACAGGGGTGGGAGCAGGCGGCGGAGGGGCGGCCGGCCGCGGCCACCGGCCCGGTCGAGCCGGTGATCGCGCTGATCTCGACCGCCGACACCGAGCTGCTCGCCGCGCGGGCCTGCGGCCTGCCATGGCGGGTCGCGGGGACCGCGCGTCTCGACGCCGCCGAGGTGCCCGCGTTCCTGGCCGGTGTCGACATTGTGGTGGTGCGCCTGCTCGGTGGTGAACGGGCCTGGCCCGAGGGCCTGGCGGCCGCCGTCGCCAGCGGGCTGCCGGTCGTCGCGCTCGGTGGGGAGGCGACCCCGGACGCCGCGCTGATGGCCCTGGGGACGGTGCCGGCCGGGGTCGCCACCGAGGCGCTCGCCTACCTGGTCGAGGGAGGTGTGGCCAACCTCGCCGAGCTCTACCGGTTCCTTTCCGACACGCTGCTGCTCACCGGCCTGGGCTTCGCCGCGCCGGTGGTCCTGCCGGCGCACGGCGTGCACGGCCGGCGGGCGGCCAGGGCCGGCCGCCCGACCGTCGGTGTCGTGTTCTACCGGGCCCATGCCACCGCCGGCAACACGGCGTTCGTCGACGCGCTGTGCGACGCGCTCGAGGGCGCCGGGGTGAACGCCCGTCCCGTGTTCTGCTCCACCCTGCGGGGGGCTGCCGCCGGCGGGGTCCTGCGTGATCTCACCGGGGTGGACGCCCTGGTGGTGACCGTGCTCGCGGCCGGCGGGACCCGGCCGTCGGACGCGTCGGCCGGCGGCGACGAGGATGCCTGGGACGTCGGGGCGCTCGCGGAGCTGGACGTCCCGGTCGTGCAGGGGCTGTGCCTGACGTCGACCCGTGCCGGGTGGGTGGACAGCGACGCGGGCCTGTCCCCGATGGACGCCGCCATGCAGGTGGCGATCCCCGAGTTCGACGGGCGGATCATCACCGTTCCGTTCTCCTTCAAGGAGGAGGGGCCGGACGGCGTCCCGGTGTATGCGGCCGATCCGGAACGCACCGCGCGCGTCGCGGGCCTCGCAGCGCGGCTGGCGGCGCTGCGGCACACCCCGCCCGCGCGGAAGAAGATCGCGATAGTGCTGTCGTCGTACCCGACCAAGCACTCGCGGGTCGGCAACGCCGTCGGCCTGGACACGCCCGCCTCGGCGGTTCTGCTGCTCGACGCGCTGCGGGCCGCCGGCTACGACCTCGGTGACGGCTTCCCGGGCGAGGAGCTGCGCCACACCGCCGGAGGCGCCGGAGGAGCCGGCGAGGCCGGTTCGGCCGGCGAGGCCGGTTCGGTGACCGCGAACGCGCGGCCGGCCGCGGCGGTCGGTGACGCGCTGATCCACGCCCTGATCGCGGCGGGCGGGCACGACGTCGAATGGCTGACCGCCGAACAGCTCGCCGCCGCGCCCGCGCGGGTGCCCGCGTCGACGTATGAGAGCTGGTTCGCCCGCCTGCCGGAACCGCTGCGGAGCGGGATGGTCGAGCACTGGGGACCGCCGCCGGGCTCGCTCTACGTGGACGACGGCAGTCTCGCCGGTGCCGGCGGGCCCGGTGCCGGGATACCCGGTGGCAGTGGGCGCGGGGACGGTGAGCCCGGGCGCGGGGGGCGCGGGCGCGGGGGGCGAGGGGGGCGCGGGCCGGAGCCGGCGATCGTGCTGGCCGCGCTGCGGTTCGGCAACGTCGTGGTGATGATCCAGCCGCCGCGCGGGTTCGGGGAGAACCCGGTGGCGATCTACCACGATCCCGACCTGCCGCCCTCGCACCACTACCTGGCGGCGTACCGCTGGCTGGACGAGGTCTTCGGCGCGGACGCCGTCATCCACCTCGGCAAGCACGGAACGCTGGAGTGGCTGCCCGGCAAGGGCCTGGGGCTGTCCGCCGGGTGCGCGCCGGACGCCGTCCTCGGCGATCTGCCCTTCGTGTACCCCTTCCTGGTCAACGACCCGGGGGAGGGCACGCAGGCGAAACGCCGAGCGCACGCGGTGATCGTCGACCACCTGGTGCCGCCGATGGCGCGGGCGGACTCCTACGGCGACCTGGCCCGGCTGGAGCAGCTCCTCGACGAGTACGCGACCCTGGCGGCGCTCGACCCGGCGAAGCTGCCGGCGGTGCGCGCCCAGATCTGGACGCTCATCCAGTCGGCCCAGCTGCACCACGACCTCGGGCTGACCGACCGGCCCGGCGACGACGACTTCGACGACTTCCTGCTGCACGTCGACGGCTACCTGTGTGAGGTCAAGGACACCCAGATCCGCGACGGCCTGCACATTCTCGGCGTGGCCCCGGCGGGTGAGGCGCGGACGAACCTGGTCACCGCGATCCTGCGCGCGAACCAGCTGTGGGCGGGCCGGGCGGGCGCGGTACCGGGCCTGCGCACCGCCCTGGGGCACACCGAGGGCGACACGGAGGCCACGCGCGCCCAGGTGGACGCGTTCGAGGAGACCGCGCGCTCGCTGGTGGCCGAGCTGGCGGCGGCCGGCTGGGCGCCGGCGGCGGTCGGTGACGTCGTGGCCCGTCACCTGGTCGGGGCCGGTGCGGGAGAGGTCCGATCCGGGGTTCCGGCGGCGGCGCGGGGCGAGGTCGAGCGGGTCCTGACGTTCGCGGCGGCCGAGGTCGTCCCCCGGCTGGCCCGCACGCCGGACGAGATCACCAACACGGTTCGGGCGCTGGACGGGCGGTTCGTCCCGCCCGGGCCCTCCGGCTCGCCGACCCGGGGGCTGGTCAACGTGCTGCCCACCGGGCGCAACTTCGCCTCCGTCGACCCGAAGGCCATCCCGTCCCGCCTGGCCTGGGAGACCGGCCGCGCGCTGGCCGACTCGCTGATCGAGCGCTACCTCACCGACACCGGTGCCTACCCGGCGTCGGTCGGCCTGACCGTCTGGGGGACGTCCGCCATGCGCACCCAGGGCGACGACATCGCCGAGGTGCTGTGGCTGCTGGGCTGCCGCCCGACCTGGGATGACGCCTCCCGGCGGGTCACCGGGTTCGAGATCGTCCCGGGTCCGGAGCTGGGGCGTCCGCGGGTGGATGTGGTGGTGCGGATCTCCGGCTTCTTCCGGGACGCGTTCCCGCATGTCGTCGCGCTGCTCGACGACGCGGTGCGGGCGGTGGCCGCGCTCGACGAGCCGGGCGAGGTCAACGCGCTGGCGGCGCACGTCCGCGCCGATCTGGCGGCGCTCGCCGCCGGGGCGACGGGTGCCGGGGCGATGGATTCCGGGGCGATGGATTCCGGGGCGATGGATACCGGGGCGACGGGCGCCGCCGGGGTGGACCCGTCCGCGTTGCGCCGGGCGACGACGCGGATCTTCGGGTCGAAGCCGGGCGCCTACGGCGCGGGCCTGCTGCCGCTGATCGACTCACGGCAGTGGCGCTCGGACGCCGACCTCGCCGAGGTGTACGCGGTCTGGGGTGGCTACGCCTACGGCCGGGGCCTGAACGGAGCCGAGGCCCGCGCGGACATGGAGACGGCGTTCCGCCGCATCCAGATCGCGGTCAAGAACCAGGACACCCGGGAGCACGACCTCGTCGACTCCGACGACTACTTCCAGTACCACGGCGGGATGGTCGCCGCCGTGCGCGCGCTGACGGGCACGTCACCGGCGGCGTACGTCGGCGACAGCGCGCTGCCGGACGTGGTCCGCACCCGCACGCTGCAGGAGGAGACCCACCGGGTGTTCCGCGCCCGGGTGGTGAATCCGCGCTGGATCGCCGCGATGCGCCGGCACGGCTACAAGGGTGCCTTCGAGCTGGCCGCGACCGTCGACTACCTGTTCGGCTACGACGCGACCGCCGGCGTCGTGCAGGACTGGATGTACGAGTCGCTGGCCGCGTCCTACGTCTTCGACCCCGAGACCCGGGAGTTCCTCCAGACGGCGAACCCGTGGGCTTTGCGTGGCATGACGGAGCGGCTGCTGGAGGCCGCCGAACGTGGGCTGTGGGCGGCGCCGCAGGAGCGCACGCTCGCTGGGCTGCGGGCCACCTACCTGGAGCTTGAGGGTGAGCTGGAGGCCGCGGGCGAAGGGGGCTGAAGGGGGCGGGAACGGCGTCGGCCGCGATTGTCCGGGCCGCGTCGCCGCGCAGCGATGAGTTTCTGTCGGTGGGTAGGTCCAAGGTGTCGACAGCACGCGAACGGCGAACCGCGGGCGCACCTCCCGCGCACCGGGCGCCGCGTGCGACGACGGCGAAGGAGCCCGAGATGCCCGCGCACGAGAACACCCTGACCGGTGCCCCCTGCTGGGTCGACCTCATGACCTCGGATGTGGAGGGGGCACGCAGCTTCTACGGGGAGCTGTTCGGCTGGGTCTCCGAGGACCCGAACCCCGACTTCGGCGGCTATTTCAACTTCACGAAGAACGGCCGGCGGGTCGCCGGTGGCATGCCCAAGCAGCAGCCCGAGCTGCCCGACGTCTGGTCGGTCTACCTGCTGACGCAGGACGCGGAGAAGACGGCCGCCGCGGTCTCCGAGCACGGCGGGACCGTGATGATCCCCCCGATGGCGGTCAGCGACCTCGGCACCATGTCGGTGGCGGTCGACCCGGGTGGCGCCGTGATCGGCATGTGGCAGCCGGGCGCGCACCGCGGCTTCGAGCTCACGGCCGAGCCGGGGGCGCCGGGCTGGTTCGAGCTGATGACCCGCGACTTCGCCGGCGCCATCCCGTTCTACCGGGACGTCTTCGGGTGGCAGACGAAGGCGATGGGTGACAGCGACGACTTCCGCTACACCGTCCAGGTCGACGACGCCGGTGAGCAGTACGCGGGAGTCATGGATGCCGCGTCCTTCCTCCCGGAGGGCGTCCCGCCGCACTGGGGCGTCTACTTCGCGGTGGAGGACACCGACGCCACCCTCGAACTGGTCGGGAAGCTCGGCGGTGCGGTCGCCCAGCCCGCGGTGGACACCCCCTACGGCCGGCTCGCGATCGCGGCCGACCCGACCGGCGCCGCCTTCAAGCTCGTCGGCCCCAACAAGGAGGAGCAGCCGAAGACCTGAGGCCCCCTCCTACCTGGGCGCCAGTCGGCCCCGCGGCCACACCGTCTCGACTGCCGTCGAAGCTGTGCCGGTCGCCGCGGGGCCGGCGCACCGCCGAGACCGGCCGTCAAGAGACCGGCCGTCAGAAGTCGAGCAGGTTGTCGCGGAACAACTGGTGCGGGTAGGAGGAGCGCATGAGCCCGCGGCGGCGCAGCGCCGGAGCCAGACCGTCGGCGATCTCGCTGACGGACCGGCGGTGGACGGGGGNGGCGATCAGGAAACCGTCGCCGCCGACGGCGTCCATCACCTCGCCCATCTGCACGGCGACCGTGTCCGGGGAGCCGACCAGCTCCACCGACTCCACGGTGTCATGGTCCATCACCGTCTCCCGCAGCGTGCGCCCGCCGGCGGCCGAGGCGAAGCGGGCCATCGAGCTCTGGTGCCCGTTGACCTTGCCGGTCAGATCCGGGAAGGGCTCGTCCAGGTCGAACTGCGCGAAGTCGACGCCGCTGAAGTAGGACATCTGCCCGAGGATCGTGTCCATGACGTCGGGGTCCTGCTGCCGGGCGCGGCGGCGGGCCAGCGTCGCGCGGGCCTCGGCGTCCGTCTCGCCGATCACCGGGCTGACCAGGAAGAGCACCTTGCAGTCGGATGGCTTGCGCCCGTGCCGGAGCATCCGCTCCGAGATGTCGTCCCGATAGGCGCGCATGGCGTCCACCCCGTGCGGGACGGCGATGATCGTGTCGGCGTGCTTCGCGGCGAGCTCCCGGCCGGCAGGTGACCCACCGGCCTGGCAGACCACCGGGCGGCCCTGCGGCCCGGCGGGGGCGTTCAGCGGCCCGCGGCTGCGGTGGAAGCGCCCTTCGAAGTCGATGGTGTGCACCTTGCGGTGGTCGGCGAAGACCCCACCGGACGCGACGACCGCGCCGGGCTCCCAGGAGGAGAGGAGCCGGTCCACCAGCTCCATCCACTCGTCGGCCATCTCATAGCGCAGGTCATGCTCGAAATGCTCCGCATAGCCGAAGTTCTGGGCGGAGCGGTGACTGCTGGAGGTGACCAGGTTGGCCCCGACCCTGCCCGCGGAGAGATGGTCGAGCGAGGCCAGCATCCGCGCGGCCATGAAAGGCGGATAGAACGAGGTGGAGATGGTCGCGACCAGTCCGATCCGGGACGTCGCCTGGCTCATCACCGCCACCGCGGCCATCGGGTCCAGCCGCGGGGACTCCCAGGCGTGCGCGAGGTCGACCTCCATGGTCCCCTTGTAGGTATCGGTGATCATGAGGCCGTCTTCGAGAATCAGATAGTCGAAGAAGGCGCGTTCGAGGGAGCGGGCGAGGTCGGTGTAGAAACCGCCCCGGGTCCATTCCGCGGCCAGCGTTCCCGACCACGTGTCGTTCCACGCCTGCGGGCCGAAGCCGCTGCCGACGAACCAGCCCAGGTGGAACATGCGCGTCTCCCTCGCGGTCGCATCACGGCCGACGGCGGCAGTCGTGGCCGGGGCGGGCGTGCGCGGTCGGTTGATCGGACTGGCGGCAGTCTTGCCGCCGCGGATTGCCGGCCCGGTACCGTCCGGTTGCCTGGCCGTTGCGCCGGCCCCACCGCGGCGTAGCGACTGGCTGGTGCCCACTCCGGCCCGTTCACGCCGCCGCGTGTGCGGCGCCCCGGCCCCGACCCGGGCTCCGCTGTGGCACGCGGGAACTCCGGGTGGCCCCGGGACTGTCCCGGTGGGGCCGAAGCCGCCGTGCGGATCTGTGGGCGGTGGAAAACGGAAACGTGGCGGGACTGGTGCGGCCGGTCGCGGGCGCTGGCCAGGCCCGATGAATGTCGCGGGCGTGCCGCGCCCCGCGGGCGTCACCACTCCCTTTCCTGAACTCGCTGCCGGCCGGGCGAGGAAATCGGCCGAGGCCGTGAAACCGCCGCCGGCGCCGGTAATCCGTCGTTGTGGAAGCGGGCCGGTTTCCGTCCGGGCAACGCCTGTCGGTAAGGCGACATGGTGGGCCTGGACCGGCTGATTCAGAGTGGATCGACGGTCACTAGGCTGCTGTCCACAGGTGCCGTGTACAGATGAGATCTGGCACTGAACGTACGCGGGGGTGTCCGGGGTGCGCAGGCTGCGACGGGGGCGTTCGCTCCGATCCGTCTCGGCCGCGGTGGCTGCCGCGGTCGCGGCTCTGACGTTGCTCGGGGCGCTCGGCGCCAGCCCGGGAACGGCGGTCGTCGAACTCACCGACGGCGGCTCCTGGTTGTGGAGCACGGCCAAAGGCTGGGTGACCCACGTCAACGGCCCGTCCGGCAAACCGGATTTCAACGTGGAGCTGGCGGCGTCCCGGGGGCATCCGGTCGAGCTGACCCAGGATGGTGTATCGGTCCTGGTCACCGACCTGGAAACGGGTGAGGTGAGCCGGATCGACCCGGCGACGATGGAGCTGGTGTCGAGATCGTTCGGGGAGTCCGCGGCGGTGCGGGTGGTGGCGCTCGGTGACCTCGCCTATGTGATCGAGACCGACACCGGAGTGGTGACCCGTATCGATCCGCGGACCCTGGACATCATCGGAGAGCGGATCCACCTCGACGCGCCGGTCACCGGTGCCGGCCTCGACGCCGACGGTGTGCTCTGGGTGGCAGTCGCCCGCAGCGGTGAGCTGATCGCCGTCCGGGACGGTCGGCGGTTGCTGGCCGTCCCGGTGAGCGCGCCGGGTTCCGCGCTGACGATGACGGTGGCCGGCGGGCGCCCGGTCGCCGTGGACGCGACCACGCCCGCGCTCCTGCCGGTCGCCTCCGCCGGTGCGGATCAGGTCGAGAGCCGGGCGGCGGACCGGTCGGTGGCGCTTCCGCCGCCGGCCGGTGGGAACCACCGCCTGACCGTCGCCCCGACGATCGACGGTCGGGTCGTGCCCGTCCTGGTCGAGGACACCGCCGTGGTGCTGCTCGTCGACCTGGACGCGAACGACGGCGATGCCTCGGTGGACCGGGTCGAACTGGCCGGTCAGCAGCCGTCCGCCGACCTGGGGGCGCCGGTGATCGCGGCGGGGCGGGTGTACGTGCCCGACAACCAGGCCGGCCGCGTTCTCGTCTACGACAGGGCGGCCGGTCGGTTCGAGGAGCCGATCCAGCTCGCCGGCGGCCCGGGAATGCTGACGCTGTTCGTTCGCAACGGCACGGTGTGGATGAACGACGCGGCCGGCACGAACGCGGTCGCGGTGGACAGCGACGGCCGGCGCCACCGGGTCGACAAGTACGCACCGGACGCGGTGGTGCCGGTGGTCGACAAAAGCGTCCCGGCCCCGCCGCCACCGGTTCCGGAACCGTCGGCGACGCGGCGTCGGCCCTCCCCGCCGGAACGGTCTTCGCGGCCGCCCGCCACGGCGCCGGTTCCCGGACCGCAACCGGCTCCGCTGCCCGGGCCGACCTCGACGGCACCGCCGCCGGCCCTCCCCCTGCCGTCGCGGACCACAGCGCCACCTGCCACGACACCACCCACCACGACACCACCCACCACGACACCACCCACCACGACACCGACGACACAGGCGCCCGCGGCGCCGGGTGCGCCGTCGGTCAGTGTGCGCTCTGCGTCAGGGGCTGTCGTCTACACCGTGACGGCGGGGGCCGGTGGGCCCGCCGTCACGTTCGCCATAACAACCAGCACCGGTGAATCCACGACCATCTCCGGGCCCGGGCCGACGACCAACACCTCGGTAACCCATCGAACCGACTGCCCGACCGTCCAGGTCACGGCGGTCGCCATCGGCCCGGGTGGTGAATCGCCGGCCTCCGTGCCCGCGCAGGCGCTCGGCTGTGTACCACCGGGCCCGATTCAGAACGTCACCCAGGTCGACAACGGCGCGCAGAGCGGCAGCGGCTGGGCGAAGGTAATCAACTGGCAGCCGCCGGCGGACGACGGAGGCGGGACGATCACCTATGTGATAACAATGTCCGACCACCCGGGTGGGTCGCCTCCGTATACATATACTGATGATTCCCCGACCATCGACCGTCTGGGCGGGGCTATCGACTACCAAAAGGCCGTTATCCAGGCGAGAAACGCGGCTGGAGCCGGGCCTGGTACTAAGAAGAACGAAAGTATCTGGACTCGCTACCAGTTGATGTAGGCGAGGTGGGGATCGCCGAAGAATCCCATGACGAGGCCCGGGTTTTCCTGGAGCCTGCGGAGCGCCGCGAGAACATTGGAATACAGGTCCGAAACCGATGTGATCATTTTTCGGCCGACCTTGGCGGTCTTGACGTTGTTCCAGACCCATTCGTCTGGGTTGGTGTCGGGGGCGTAGGGAGGGAGG
>NZ_LRTK01000004.1 GCF_001636565.1 Frankia sp. EI5c | reverse complement strand
GGGTATGTGCTGAAGGAGATCCGGGGGAACGATCTCGTCGGGGCGATCCGGACGGTGGCGTCGGGTCAGTCGTTGCTGGCGCCGTCGGTGACGCGGCGGGTGTTGGAGCGGCTGCGGGACGGTCCGCACGAGGACCCGGCGATGGCGACGCTGAACCANCGNGAGCGGGAGATCCTGCNGCTGATCGCGGACGGGTTGACGAACCGGCAGATCGGGACGCGGCTGGGGTTGTCGGAGAAGACGGTGAAGAACTACGTGTCGAGCATCCTGGAGAAGCTCGGCCTGGCCAGCCGCACGCAGGCCGCCGTCTACCTGATGAAACAGGGCGCGGAATAGGCGTCGCCACCGAGTGCCTGGTCGTCTGCGCGCTGCTGGTGGGTACCCGCGCCGCCGTCCGGCTCGCCTGGTGGGCGGTACTGGCACTCGGGCGTGGGCGCCCGCCCGGCTCTCCCGGGCGGGCCGGCCCGAACGTCCCGTGAATACGGGGCGGAGGTCGTGGAAGAGGTGGACCGACAAGTCACCTGACTGGGTGGGACGAATGGAGGATGCTGGCGGGTGCGGGGAAACGGACCAGGGAGGATGATCTCCGCGGCCGGGCCTGCCGATCGATCCCGGCCGCCTATGGCTGTTCCGCCCGCCGGCCACGGTCCCAAGGGAATCGGATTTCCGGTGCCGTCGGTGTGACACGGCAGGTGTGAGACCGAGTGCGCCGTCCCGAACACGGTCTGGAGACGAAGATGTTTCTGCCTGACGATGCTCCTTCGGGGCAGGCCACCGGCCTACGTTCCGCGCCGTCGGTGAACCCGCGGCCCGAAGCGGCCACGGCCGGGCCGGCGGGCCCGGCTGAAACAGCGGGAAAATCCGCTGGCCGGGTTCGGCGCGAGCTGCGGCTGGACAGTCGTGAAACCGTGGAGACCGCGACCGCGGTTGTTTTCCTGACCCAGGACCGTGTCTACAAACTGCGCAAACCCGTCGACCTGGGATTCCTGGACCTCCGTTCCCGCCGGGCGCGGCTGGCGGCCTGTGAGGACGAGGTCCGGCTGAACCGTGGGCTGGCGGCCGACACCTACCTCGGGGTCGCCGATATCCGCGACGAGTCCGGCGTGCTGTGTGATCACATGGTGGTCATGCAGCGGATGCCGGCCGCGCGCCGGCTCAGCACGCTGGTGGCGGCGTCGGCGCGCTCCGCCGGCGGTGGCGTCGACGAGGAGCTCGCCGGCGAGCTGCGCGCTCTCGCCGGCCGGATCGCGGCGTTCCACGAGCGCTGTGAGACCTCGCCCGAGATCACCAGGGACGGTGGCCTCAGTGCCCTGCAGGCGCAGTGGCTCGAGGCGCTCGACCGGCTCGCGCCGTTCCGCGGGCGGCTGCTCGACGTCGCGGCCGTCGACGAGATCGGCCGGCTGGCGCTGCGGTACCTGACCGGGCGCGGGGCGCTGCTCGCGCGGCGGGCGCGGGCCGGGCGGATCCGCGGCGGCCACGGGGACCTGCGGGCCGACGACATCTACTGCCTGCCGGACGGCCCGCGGGTGCTCGGCAGCGTCAGCGCCGACCCGGCGCTGCGCCGGGGTGACGTCCTCGGTGACGCCGCGTCGCTGGCGATGGATCTGGAGCGGCTCGGCGCGCCCGCCGCGGCCAGGACCTTCCTGGACGCCTACCGGGAGGCCGCCGGTGACACCGGCCCCGCGTCGCTGGAGCACCTCTACATCGCCCACCGGGCCGTCACGCGTGCCGGGGACGCCTGCGTGCGGGCCCACCAGGGCGACCCGGACGCCGCCGGGGAGGCGGGCCGGCTGGTCGCCCTCGCGCTGCGGCACCTGCGCTGCGGGCGGGTACGGCTGGTCCTCGTCGGCGGACTTCCGGGTACCGGGAAGTCGACGTTGTCCCGGCAGCTGGCGGACGGTGGCGACGACTGGCTGCTGCTGCGTTCCGACGTGGTCCGCAAGGAACTGGTGGGACTCGCGCCGGAGTCCTCCGCGGCGACGGCCCCCGGCGAGGGGATCTACACCGCGGACGTGACCGAACACAGCTACGCCGAGCTGCTGACCCGCAGCCGGCACGCGCTGGAGCACGGGCGTAGCGTCCTCGCCGACGCCTCCTGGTCTTCGGCCCGGTCCCGCGAACTGGCCGCACGGGTGGCCCGGGACTGCGACGCGGACCTGATCCAGCTGCGCTGCGTGAGCCCGCCGCGGGTCGCCGTGGAGCGGATCGCGGCCCGCGCCGCGGCGGCCGAGGCGGGCCGGGCCGGCGCCGCCGGCACGATCGACCCCTCGGACGCCACCGAGCGGGTCTACTTCGACATGGCCACCCGCACCGACCCCTGGCCCGAGGCACGCGACGTCGACACCTCCGTGTCACCGGCGGAGACCGTCGCCGCCGCGCGGCGCCTGGTCGACTAGCGGAAACCGCGGAAGCCGCGGGGTCGGCGCACGGCGACCCCGCGGCTTCCGCGCGGTCGAGAACCAAGATAGTCAACAATGTTGACGATTCGCCCCGCGCGAAGCGGGTGCCTGGCGCAGCGGAGCGTGCGTGCGTTCGGTGATCTGACGGTGGCGGCCAGCGTTTCGGGTGCCGGCGCGAGTGTGGCGATGCGGCGACTGAAGAGCTCGCTGTGTCTCTTCGGGAAAGGTGTTGACAGCCCCGGTGGTGGAGGGGTTGCAACCCCGGGGGGAGCGGAGACACAACGAGGGCTTCAGTCGCTGTCGGCGCACATTCGCGGACGGGCGGCGCGGGGTGGGTGAGGGCTGTTTCGGGGCCTGTGCGGGCTCTGAAAGCCCTGATGGCGGCGTTGCGGCGAGTTCTGCCCCAATGCGGTGGGCCGGAGGTCGTGCGCCAGCCGGCGGCCGGGCGGCCGAGGTGCCCGCGGGCGAGGTGCGGAACGTCGGAGGGCCGGTGCGGTGGTGCCCCGGTACCGGCCCCGGGCTGTCGCCCGTCGGGCCTCGCGACCCGGCTCGGCACCCGGGGTGCCCCGTCCGATCAGACAGGTCTGTCACCATGGCCCCGGGCTGGCACCCGAACCCCCAACCCTGATCCACGAGAGACCGCCTAGCGGCGCATCAGCAACGGCCCGCCGAAGAGGTGCGCGCCCACCATCTCGAAGTTCGTCGCGGCCAGCGTGATGTGGCGGACCGCGGTGTGGATGTCGCGGAAGCAGCGGTCGAGGTCGTCACCCGAGCGCAACGCGGCCGAGCCCGCCGCCGCGTGCAGCATGCTCACCGCCTGCAGGCAGTTCTCCGCGACGCTCGCCGCCGCGAGCCGGACGACACCGCTGAGCTCCTCGCCGCCGTCCTCCCCGTGGGCGGTCGCCTGCTCCGCCGCGTCCAGCAGGACGAGCTCGCTGGCCCGGACGAGAGCGGTGGCGCGGGCGAACGTGGCCTGCACCGTCGCGCTGGCGGCGAGTGCCTCCGTGGCGCGGGCCGGCACGGTGCGCCCCGCCAGGCCGCGGAACACCTCCAGCGCCTGCTGCGCGATGCCGAGTGCGGTGGACGAGGTGGTGAACGGCGCGAAGTCGTAGTAGGCGATCGCGTAGCCGCGGGATCGGCGCGGGCTCGGCGGGCGGCGCAGTAGTGATCCGTCGACGGAGTGGCTTTCGGGAACCACGACGTTGTCCACGGTGAAACTCCCGCTGCCGGTGGCGCGCAGGCCGAGGGCGAACCAGTCGTCGGTGAAGGAGACCGCGGCCCGGGGGACGCACAGCATGCGGATCGGCGCCGGTCCGCCCCGGGTGCCGCAGGTGAGCCTGGCCGTGCAGACGAGCCAGTCGGCGTGGGTGGCCCCGCTGGCGAACGACCAGCGGCCGCGCACCCGGTACCCGCCCGGAACCGGCACTGCCTCGCCCGTCGGGTTGACCCCGCCGACCACCAGCCCGCGGCTGCCGCAGAACAGCCGGCAGGCCACCTCATGGGGCAGATAGTCGGAGATGCGGCCGATGGCGCCCTGCACCCCCACCTGCCAGGCGGCGGACGGGTCGACGCGCGCGATCGCCTGCAGCACGGCGGAGCCGGTGCGCAGACTGACCCCACCGCCGCCCAGCGCGCGGGAGACCCACATGCGGTGGAACTCCTGGGCGCGCAGCGCGTCGATGACGGCGGTGGAGGTGACACGGTCCCGCTCGGCCTGGGCGCGCTGCTCGGCGAGCAGCCCGCTGACCTTGTCGACCCTGGCCAGCCACGTATCCACATCCACTCTGCGATGGTAAACAGCCACCCGCAGATGCAACGAAGAATAGGAACTTGTTCCGCTTATGCGGATACCTGTGGCCTGCTGGGGGCTCCCGTGCGGCTGCCCGGAACACCGACCTTGGCCCCTTGCGCGGCGCCGCCCAGCGCTACCGGTCCCGGCGTTCGGGAAGGCGGACGAGGGCCAGGTAGAAGTCGTCGATCGCGTGGATCGCGCCGAAGAAGTCGTCGAGCTCACGGGGTTTGCAGACGTAGGCGCTCGCGTGCAGCTCATAGCTGGACGACACGTCGCCCGGCGCGTCGGACGTCGTGAGCACCACGACCGGGATACTGCGCAGCGCCGGATCCTCCTTGATCGCGGCCAGCGTCTGCAGACCGTCCATCCGGGGCATGTTCAGGTCGAGGAGGATCAGGTCCGGCCGGCGGTGGGCGGGATCGCGCAGGTAGGCCATCGCCTCGACGCCGTCGGCGACAGTCGCCACGTCCTGCCNGAGGCCACGGATCAGGAACGCCTCGGTGACCAGCACGGCGTCGCCCGGGTCGTCCTCGGCGAGCAGGACCGAATACGAACGGCTTGGCGCGGCTGCTGCCATCACCGGCATCTCCAAAGTTGTAGGTCGACAGGAGCGTGGGCCGGTGTGTTGGCCGGCCGGCCGGCAGGTTGATTGACGCGCCAGTCGCACACCGATCGTCTCACATCGCCGTAATCCTGGTAAGCCGGCGGGGGCGTGGTGGCCAGCCNGGCGGCCGGCCCGCTGGTGGTGGGACCAGACTCTGTGCGCGAACTCATCGGTTCGGCGTGAACTCCGCGCGCCGCGTGCGCGTTTCGCTGGGTGATGTCGGGTATGCCTGGCCACATCGGGTAGGACCCGACCACATCGGGCATGCCCACGGCTATGGCGACAGGCAACTGCATGCCGCATCTGGGCGTGTGCGGTGGCGATACACGATAATTCCGAGGTGCCGGAGAAGGCGGAGCCATCAATGCGGAACAACCGCCCCGTGGACCAGGGACGTCTGCTCGCCGGCCGGTACCGGCTCGGGCGGGTCCTGGGCAGCGGAGGAGCGGGAATCGTTCGCGAGGGCGAGGACACGCTGTTGCGCCGCCCGGTGGCGATCAAGCAGGTCCGGCTGCCGCCGCCGGCGGTCGACGGCGACGGCAGCGGCACCCGCGAGCGGGACATCACCCGCGAGCGGGTGCTGCGGGAGGCACGGGTGGCCGCGCGGCTGCGCCATCCCGGCCTGGTAGCCGTGTACGACGTGATCGAGGCCGACGACTCGCCCTGGATCGTGATGGAGCTCGTCGAGGGCCGGTCGCTCGCCGAGATCATCCGCGAGTCGGGCCGGCTCGCGCCGGCCGTCGTGGCCCGGCTGGGGGTGAGCCTCGCCTACGCGCTCGAGGCGGCGCACCGCGGCGGAGTCGTGCACCGGGACGTCAAGCCGGGCAACATCCTGGTGACCGAGGACGGGCAGCCCCGGCTCACCGACTTCGGGATCGCCGTCAGCGAGGGCGACCCCGCGCTGACCAGCACCGGCATGGTCGTCGGCTCGCCGGCCTACATACCCCCCGAGCGGGCCCGGGGCGCGCGGGTCGCCGCGCCGGGTGACGTCTGGGGTCTCGGCGCCACGCTGTTCTCCGCGGTCGAGGGCGAGCCGCCCTACGCGGGCGAGGGTGCCCTGGCGACGCTGGCGGCCATCGTCGAGGACCGGCGGCGGCCCTGCGAGCATGCCGGTCCGCTGCGCCCCGTCCTGGACGAGCTGCTCGACCCCGACCCCGGGCGCCGGCCGTCGCTGGCCCGGACGAGGGCCCTGCTGCGCCAGATCGCCGGCAGTGACCCGCATCCGACGAACCTGCTGGACGCGCCGGGCCCCGGCGACGAGGACCCGGAGCCCATCCGCGAACCCGTCCCCACCCACACTCCTGGGTCAGGTTCTGGTTCTGGTTCTGGCCCGGGGACGGGGACGGGCGCCGGGCCGGAGGCCGGGGTGCGGGCGGGCACGCGACCCGCGACGGCTGGAACCGCCGCCGCGTCCGCGACCCCGACTGCGACCCCGACTGGGACCGCGAGCGCGGCCGCGAGCGCCGCCGCTGGTGCCGGGCCTGGCGGCCCTTCGGGCCCCGGGAGGATGTCCGGCCCGCCGTCGGCCGGGTCTCGGTCGTCCGGCGCGGGAGCGAGCCCCGGCGCGGCGGCGCGGCGGCGGAATCCACGGCTGGTGGTGCTGGCCGTGATTGTCGTCATCGCGCTCATCGGGGGCCTGGTGGGCCTCGGGCTGGTGCTGACGGACGGCCCCGCGGGGACGGCCGGAGCGCGGGCGACCCCGGGTGCCACCGGTCCGGCCGCGAGCGCCTCGACACCGGCCTCAACCGGGCTCGCCGGGTCCCCGCCGGGCGCCTCGGCGGACAGTTCCGCGTCGACGGCACCGCCGGCGGCCCCGTCCGCGGCGGCGGACGGCGGCGGCGCCGCTGACCTCGACGAGCTCGGCATCGCGATCCCGAGCACCACCGAACCGGCCCCGGCCCCGGCGGGCCTGCGGACCCAGCGAGGCACGGCCGGCTGGTCGGTCGCGGTGCCGGCCGACTGGCGGCACGCCGCCCCGTCTGCGACACGGGAGATCTTCACCGCCGCAGGCGGCTACCCGGAGCTGCTCGTGGAGACGCGGGCGGTCGCCGGCCCGTCCGCGATCGCCGCCTGGGAGGAACTGGAGGCGGACGTCCGCGAGTCGAGCCCCGGCTACCGGCGCCTGTCCATCCGCCCGACCGACGGCGGAGCCGGCACGACCGCGGCGATCTGGGAGTTCACCTCGGTCTCGCGCGGTCAGACGGTGCGCACCCTGGACTTCGGTGTCGTGCGCAACGGTCACGGCTACGCGCTGCGCTGGCGGGTGCCCGAGGCCCAGTGGCAGGCCAACCAGGAGGTGCTGCGGCAGATCATCGCCAGCTTCCGCCCCGGTCCCTGAGCCCGGCGCGGCTGTCAGGCAGGGGTGGCCGTCAGCCGGGGTTGGCCGGCGGCGGCGCGGGGGCGGCGGCGGTGGAGGGCAGCGGCGGGGTCCGGCGGGTCGCCACCCGCCGGACCAGCGCACGCAGATCATCGCTGCTCGGCGGCCGCTTGTAGGCGGTGGCATGCGCCCGGACGAGACCGACGATCGGTTCGAGGTCCTCCTCCGGGGCGTCGATGCCGTGACGCTCCATGGCGTGCCGCACCGCCGCCCGGCCGCTGTGCTTGCCCAGCACCAGCCGCCGGGACGCCCCGACCTCGGCCGGGTCGAACGGCTCGTAGGTCGCCGGAGCGCGCAGCACCCCATGGACGTGGATGCCGGACTCGTGGTCGAACACGGCCTCCCCGACGACGGCCTTGCCGGCGGGCAGCGGCCGGCGCGCGGCCTGGGCGACCATCCGCGCCAGCGGCCGGAAGGCGGCGGCGTCCAGATCCACCGGGTGTTCGAGCAGGNGCCGCAGCGCCATCGCGACCTCCTCGATCGGCGCGTTGCCCGCCCGTTCACCGAGGCCGGTGACGGTGGTGCTCACCCAGGTGAAACCGGCCTGGACCGCGGCCAGGGTGTTCGCCGTGGCCAGGCCGAAGTCGTCGTGGGCGTGGATCTCCCACGGACCGGGGACCGCGTCCACCAGCGCCCGCAGCCGGCTGTGCAGGGCGAGCGGGTTCGCGACGCCGACGGTGTCGGCCCAGCGGAACCGGGTGACACCGAGCTCGCGCAGCCCGCCGGCCAGGTCGATGACGAAATCGTCGTCCGCGCGGGAGGCGTCCTCGAACCCGACACTGACCCGCAGCCCGCGGTCGGCGGCGGCGCGGACGCTGTCGGCGGCCCGGCGGCGGGCCCAGTCCCTGTCCTTGCCCAGCTTGGTGCGCAGGTGCAGGTCGGAGACCGGGATGGCCACATGCGCCGCCCCGGCCCCGCAGGCGGCGGCGGCGTCGATGTCCCGGCGGTCGGCCCGGCACCAGGCCACCACCTCGGCGCGCGGCACGGCGGCGACGATCCGGCGCAGCACGTGGACCTCGCCCGGACCCATGGCGGGAACCCCGGCCTCGATCTGGTGCACGCCGGCCGCGTCGAGCGCGACGGCGATCGCGATCTTCTCCTCCGCGGTGAACGCGACTCCTGGAGTCTGCTCGCCGTCACGCAGAGTGGTGTCACAGAAGCGGACCAGGCCGCGGGCCGGTTCGGGCCCGGCCGTGGGGCCCTCACCCGGCGGCACGGGTCGCGGCACACTGGGGTGGGACGGCCTGCCACTCATCATGATGGTCACCGGCACTTTCGACGGCTGTGAAATACCCGACGCGGAGGCTGTGTGTTCCCGGTCTCCCTGGCCGGCCGCTAAACGGCGGCGCCCGGGTGCCAGAAGGCCGGAATCGCCAGCGACCCTATGTCGGGCCGATTTCAGAAGCGGGTCGCGAGGTAGCCGGGAGGTTAACAGGACAGTCGCCACGGCGGTGCCAACCTTTTCCGTCAAGATATCTCCTGGAACCGGGAAGAAAAAGCCCGCCCGCCGCCCGCCGCCCGCCGCCCGGTCGGACCCTCCAGGACGGGCGGCACCGGGGCACCGGGGTTCCCGGGTATCCGGGGTACCGCGGGTCGCGGTACCCCGGCCCGGCCCGGCCCCTGGGCGTGCTGCCTAGCCCGGGGGCAGGCTGCCGGCCACGCTGGCGGTGAACGCCGATCTCATGGCCGCCCGGAGTGACTTGGCGAAGAACACCACCACCGAACGCCGCGGGCCGAGGCGGCTCCGGGGGCGCATCCGGTGCCCGAACCGAGGACGGGACGGCCCCGGCTGGTCGCCGGCCCCCGGCCGGTGCCGCCAGGCGCCCGGCACCGGCCCGTGTCGGTGCGGCCGCGCGGATCGGGTGGGCTGCCGCCTGATCGGGGGCCTGGTCCGGTCTGGTCTGGCCCGCCCGGTCGAATCCAGCGGCCCGGTCGAATCCAGCGGCCCGGTCGAATCCAGCCGCCCACCCGCTGGATGCAACGCGTTTCTCGAAAGATAACCCGCTGTACGTGTTCCGTGCGAGTTTCAAGATAGCTGTGTGGGGCGCGTTTCCGGGACGGTCCACTTCACGGACCTTGCTGCATGGTCATCGCGCCACCTTTGTTCACCGGCGTGGCCGGGTGGTGGAACCCGCCAGATCTGCGTACTCCTCCGGACCTGGTCCGGAGAGGGAGAACTGGTGTGACATCTACTTTCTCCGCCTCGGCAGGGCCTCTCGCGCTGGGCGCTGCCGGAGCCGCCGCGGTGCTGCTGGGTACCGGGAGCGCATCCGCGGGTGTCCCACGACCACCCGGTGGCGGGGCGAAACCCGTTCGTCTCGGCGTGGGCTCGGGAGAGCCGACAGCTGACGGCGTGCCGGACGGCTAGGCCGACTCCGTGGATCTCGGCCCGTGCGGGTGCTCGGCCCGTGCGGGCGGCGGCGCGGCGGGTGCGTTTGGTGATCTGACGATGGCGGTCAGCGTTTCGGGCGCGGGCGCGCGAGTGGCGATCGGGCGCCTGAAGGGCTGTTTGTGTCTCCTGTGGAGGCGTCTTGACGACCACGGCGGCGCAGGGGCCGCAACCCCTGCGGGCGAAGGACACACAGAGCTCTTCAGTCGCTGTCGGCGAATCCTCGCCACCCGCGGCCGCGGGGGCGGCTGACGGTGTTGCGGGGTCCGTTGGCGCCCTGAAAGCCCTGGTAGCGCCATTACGGCGGGTCCCACGGGGGGCCGGCGGCCCGGCGGTCGCGCCGCGGCGGGAGCTTCACCGGCCGAGTCGTCCGCGGGCGGGGTCGTGGACGTCGAACGGGTGGGGCGGTGGGGACCCGGTGCCGGCCCGGGACACCCCGCCCGCCGGGCCTCACGGCCGGCCGACGGCCGCGAGATCCCGCTGATCAGACAGCCGTGTCACCCGAGCCCGGCCTGTCACCCGAGCCCGGCCTGGGACGCAGATCCGTCTCGACTACGCCGATGTGAGGCGCCGCAGGTGACGACCACGGCAGAGGCGATCTCGATCCGGGCCGACGACATCGCCGAGGAGCGTCGACCGGGCGTTTCTACCGGCCTGACCGGGCGGCCGGCGGGCCGGACCCATCAGGGCGGGGACTACGGTCGGATGCCGTGAGCACTCCGCCCCCGGTGGTTCCCGCCGGCCCCCGCACCGCCGGGTCCGCCCGCCCAGCCGGATCCGCCGGATCCGCCGGATCCGCCGGCGCCCCGCCTGTCGATCTGCGCAGTGACACCGTCACCCGGCCCACCCCCGGCATGCGCCGGGCGATGGCCGACGCCGAGGTCGGGGACGACGTCTACCGCGAGGACCCGACCGTGCGGGCGCTGGAGGAGCACGTTGCCGACCTGCTCGGGCACGAGGCCGCGTTGTTCGTGCCGAGCGGGACGATGGGCAACTTCTGTGCGCTGCGCGCCGGGGCGCCGGTGGGTACCGAGATCGTCGCCGACACCGAGGCCCACATCGTGACCTACGAGCTGGGGGGGCTCGCCGTGCTGGGCGGAGTGCAGACGCGCACGCTCACCGGCCTGCCCGACACCCTGGAGCTCGCGGCGGTCGAGGCGCAGCTGCGCTCCTTCCCGGACGGGCGCGGCTACAACATGGTCCGCACGAGTGTGCTGGCGGTCGNGAACACCCGGGCCCGGGCCGGTGGCCGGGTGTGGGCCCTGGACCGCCTCGACCAGCTGCGCGCCATCGCCGATCGCGCCGACGTCCTGCTGCACTGTGACGGGGCCCGGCTGTGGAACGCCGCGGTCGCGCTGGAGGTGGAACCGCGCCGCCTGGGTGGCGTCTTCTCGACGCTGTCGGTGTGCCTGTCCAAGGGTTTGGGCGCCCCGGTGGGCTCCCTCGTCGTCGGCGACGTCGACCACGTCGAACGGGCCCGCGTGTGGCGCAAGCGGCTCGGTGGGGGCATGCGTCAGGCCGGGGTGCTCGCCGCGGCCGGGCTGTACGCCGTGCGCCACCATGTCGAGCGGCTCGCCGAGGATCACCGCCGGGCCGGTGAGCTGGCGGCGCTGCTGGCGGCGGCGGCCCCGGGGCGGGTCCGCCCGGAGCTGACCGAGACCAACATGGTGCTCGTCGACGTCCCGGACGCCGTCGCGTTCGCCGGGCGGGCGGCGGCCGGTGGGGTGCTGGTCGGCGCCGCGGGGCCGACGACGGTCAGGATCGTCACCCACCTGGACGTGGACGACAGCGCGATCCGGCTGGCCGGGGAGGTCCTCGTCCCGCTGCTGGCCGAGCTGCCCGCGGTTGGACCCTGATCTTCGCGGTGGGCGGCTGACCCCCTGTGGTCTGCCGCTGATCGTCCGCGGCGGGCGGCTGGGCGTCGGCTGTGGGCTCCCGGTCACCCGCGGGCGGGGTCGGTGTGCTGTGCGGTCTGCGAGGCGGCGGCCTCGGGGCGCAGGTCGGCGAGGCCGAGCTGGTGCGCCGGCGGGTCGGGCAGGGCGATCCAGGTCGTGGTGACCCGCCCCGGAAGCACCCGCACCAGTTCGCCCGGGCGCAGGGCCCGCCAGTCGGGGTGCTCGTCCATCGGCTCGCTGGCGACCACCACCGACGGCACCGCCGCGAGGTCGGCGGAGCGGACGCGGGTGGTTCCCGCGGCGTCGACGTGCTCCAGCGGACGTCCGCCGTGGTGCCCGCCGGCGGCCCGGCGCAGCAGGTAGAGCTGGTTGGTGTCGGGGTAGCGCAGCGCCCACAGCTCCCGCGGGGTGATGAGCACCAGGTTGATGCTGTAGAGCGGCAGGTTCTCGGCCACCCAGCGGGCCGCGGCGGTGAGGCCGCGCCCGATGTCACCGCCGGCGTTCGCGATCTCGGTGGTGATCAGCGCGAAGAAGCGCTCGGAGTCGGTGTCCCCCGTGACGGAGGCCAGCGCGGGGCCGAGGCGGGCCTCCAGCCGGTCCAGGTCCTCGATCACCCCGTTGTGGGCGAACAGTCGGCCCTGCTGGCAGAACGGGTGGGTGTTGGACACGGCGAGCCGTCCGGTGGAGGCGTGGCGCACGTGGGCGACGAAGGTCGTCGAGGTGACGTGCCGGGCTTCGGCGGCGAACTCGTGGTCGGCCCAGGCGGCGAGCGGCTGGCGGAACACCTCCGGTCGGCCGTCGCTGTCGAACGCGCCGAGGCCGGTGCCGTCGGGGTTGCGGTGGCTCTGCTCGTCGAGGCTGTCCGGGGCGTCGAGCAGCCAGAAGGTGGCCCGGGTCCGGGCCGGGGCGCTGGTGAGCCCCAGAAGTCGACACATATCCCTGCCCCCTGCCGGTCGTGGCCGTGGGTGTTGTGTGCCCGCGGACGTGGTGGCTGTACCGGGCCGGGTGCGGGCGGTCGGGGGCCGGGCCGCCGCCGGGCGCGGTGGGCAGCGGGCCGTTCGGTGAGGTGTCCCGGCCGCGACACGGTACGGGTTTCGGTGGTCTTGTGCGCTAACATCCGGCACGCCGGGGGGCGGAAATCGGGCGCGGCGGCCACGGATGGTCATCCGGGTGGCGCCGTCGCGCCGTCGCGTGACGCGACGGTGACCAGGAGGCCGGTCTGTGCCGATCATCGATCGGGCTCGTGTGGCCGCGGCGCTGCCGGGCTACGACCTCGGTCGGGAGCTGGGCGCGGGCGCGTTCGGCCTGGTGGTGGCCGCGCGCCGGGTGGGTCCCGCGGTCGGTGGCGACGATGTCCATGACGTGGCGGTGCGAATCCTCGACCTGGGTGCCGCCGGCGGCCCGCCGCTGCCGGGGCGGGTGGTGGACCCGGCGTCCGACGCGCGGGTCCTGACCCGTCTGGACCACCCGCACCTGTGTCGGCTGCTGGACATCGTCCCGGTCGACGGGCTGCGCCTGCTGGTCGCCGAGCTGCTGCCGGGCGGCACCCTGGCCCGGCAGAGCCTCTCGCCGCCGGCGGCCTGTGCCGTCGCCGTCGCCGTCGCGGACGGGCTGATGCACGCCCACGCCGCCGGCGTGCTGCACCGCGACGTCAAACCCGCCAACATCCTGTTCACCGCGGACGGCCGGCCGAAGCTGACCGACGTGGGCGTGGTGGGCCTGGTGGACGGGACCGCGCTGGCGGGCGGGCGGGTCGTCGGCAGCGCCCAGTACATGGCGCCCGAGCAGATCATCGGCGGGCGCCTGCTGCCGGCCACCGACATCTACTCCCTCGCCGCGACCCTGTACGAGCTGCTGGCCGGAGCGCCGCTGTTCGGGGCCGGGCTGACCGTGCCGGACCTGTTCCTGCACCACTGCGAGGTGGTGGCGCCGCCTCCGCCGGGAGTACCGGCGCCGGTGGCGGCGGTACTGGCCCGGGCACTGGCGAAGGCGCCGGGGGACCGGCACCACAGCGCGGGCCAGTTCGCGATGGAGCTCGCCGCGGCGGCGGCCGCGGGTTACGGGCCGGACTGGCTGGAGCGGGCCGGCGTCCAGTTGCGGGTCGAGGCGGTCCCCGGCGGCCCGCCGGGCGGCGCCGACGATCCGGCGGACCGCACGACCCGGCTGACCGAGCCACCTCCCGAACCGCCGGCGCTGTCCGCAGCGCCGGCCGCCGCGGCCGTCGCGGGTGGGTACGCCACGGGCGGCGGGCAGGCCGTCACCAGCGAGCGGACCACGACCAGCGCGCCGCCCGGTGCCGCCGGTGGAGCCCGGGCCGCCGCCCCGCCAGGCCTCGGCCTGGGTGCCGGTTCCGGAGGCGGCTGCGGGGCCGGACCCGACGCCCGGCCGTGGCGGACCAGGCGGGCCGCGTTGCTGGCCGCGGCCACGGTCACCGCCGCCGGGGTGGCCGCGGCGGCGATGATCCCGCTGGGGGGCAGGGGGAGTGGTCCGGCCAGCGAGGCTGCCGCGGGACTGATGAGCGGCCCCGGCACCGCGGCGCCGGTGGCCCCGGACGGGACGCTGCCCAAGCCGCCGCCCTATCCGGTGGTGGCCATGGCGGGAACGGGCCGGCCCGGAGCCTCCGGCGACGGCGGCCCGGCCGCCCGGGCCGAACTCAACGCGCCGTTCGGCATGGTCGCGGACTGGGCCGGCAACCTCTACGTCGCGGACGCCGGCAACAACCGGGTCCGGCGGATTGCGGCGGACGGCTCCATCGTGACCATCGCCGGCACCGGCACGGAGGGCTTCTCCGGCGACGGGGGCCCCGCGACCGAGGCACAGCTGGGCCGCCCGTCGGCGGTGGCGCTCGACCACGCCGGGAACATCCTCATCGCCGACACGTTCAACCAGCGGATCCGCCGCATCGCCCCGGACGGGACGATCACGACGGTCGCGGGCACCGGCGAGCACGCCTTCGGCGGCGACGGCGGACCGGCCACCGAGGCCGCGCTGTGGTACCCCGGCGGGGTCGCGGTGGACCGCAACGGCACCATCTTCATCGCGGACACGGCCAACAACCGGATCCGGCGGGTCGGCGTCGACGGGATCATCAACACCCTGGTCGGCGGGGACGGGGAGGGGGCGTTCGGCGACGGCGGCCCGGCCTCCGAGGCGCTGCTCGCCTTCCCGATCAGCGTGGCGGTGGACGGTTTCGGCCGGCTCTACATCGCCGACTCCAACAACAACCGGATCCGCCGGGTGGGGCTCGACGGGGTGATCGAGACGGTGGCCGGCAACGGCCGGCCCGGCTACTCCGGCGACGGCGGCCCGGCGACGGCGGCCACCCTGCGGTCGCCGCGGGGCGTGGTGGTCGGCGCCGACGGCAGCATCTACATCACCGACCGCACCAACCGCCGGGTCCGCCGGGTCGACCCCGGCGGAGTGATCACCACCGTTGCGGGGACGGCCCGCCCGGGCCGCGCCGCCGACGTCGACCCGGACGCGATGGGTCCCGACGGGCAGGTCGCGCTGAACACGGCCGGGGACCTGTTCGTCGCCGACCGCCGCCGCCACCTGGTGCTCCACGTGCACCTGAGCGGCGCCGGCTGAGCGGCGCCGGCCGACCGGCGGGCTGACCGGCGCGGGCAGCACCGCGACACCACACAGACGAGGACAGGAGGGCCGCCGTGCCAGTCGTCGACCGCGGCCGCGTGGCCGCCGCGCTACCCGGCTACGGGATCGGCGCCGAGCTGGGGTCGGGCGCCTTCGGCCTCGTGCTCGCCGGCTACCACCAGGAGCTTGACCGCCGGGTCGCGGTCAAGGTGCTGACCAGTCCGGACGCCGCCGCCGAGGCGGGTTTCCGCGCCGAGGCCCGGCTGTTGAGCCGGCTCGACCACCCGCACATCGTGCGGACCTACGACTATGTCGTGCGCGGCGACCTGTGCATGCTGGTGATGGAGATGCTCTCCGGGGGCACCCTCTCCCGGCGCGCGCTGCACCCCGAGGCCGCCTGCGCGGTGGGCCTGGCGATCGCCGACGCGCTGGCGCACGCGCACGCGCACGGCGTGGTGCACCGCGACATCAAACCGGCCAACATCCTGTTCAGCGACTCCGGCCAGCCGAAGATCACCGACTTCGGGATCTCGAAGGTGATGGAGGGTTCGGCGTCGACGGCCAGCCGGGTGGTGGGCACACCGCGTTACATGGCCCCGGAGCAGATCACTGGGGACCGGCTCGGCCCGGCCACCGACCTGTACGCGCTGGGTGTCGTCCTGTACGAGCTGTTCACCGGCACCCGGCTGGCGCCGGCCGCCCTGCCGCTGCCGGCGTTGCTGCGCCACCACACCGAGGTGCCGCCACCGCCGCCGCCGGGCGTGCCCGCCCCCCTGGCCGCGGTGCTCATGCGCTGCCTCGCCAAGCGGCCTGACCAGCGTCATCCCAGCGCGCACGCGTTCGCGCTGGACCTGGCCCGCGCCGCCACCTCGGTGTTCGGGCGGAACTGGCTGGACCGGTCCGGCATCCCGATCCATCTGGGGCTGGACATCCGCGCGGTCACCACCCGGCGCCCGTCCCGCCTGACCGGGCGGCGCCCGCCGGCTGGTGGCGCCGGCCCGGTCACCGCGGGCGCGGGCGCGGTGAGTCCCGGCCGGGCGGGCGGGTCCGAAGGGCGGATCCCGGTGCTGGTGACGGCCCTCGCGGTGGGGCTGGCCCTGGTCATCGGCGGCGGGGTCGGCTGGGCGGCGTGGGGCCGGGCCGACCCGGCGCCACCCACGGCCCCGCCGCCGCCGGCCTGGCAGCCGGTCCTGGCCACGGGCACGATCACCGCCGTGTTCGGCGCCGGCTCGGACGGTTTCTCCGGCGACGGCGGCCCCGCGGCGCAGGCCGAGTTCGACTCGGTCAGTGACCTGACCGTCGACGCCGCGCGCGGCGTCGTCTACGTCGCCGACACCGACAACCACCGGATCCGTCGCATCGACCGCGCCGGGGTGATCACGACGGTGGCCGGGAACGGCACGGCCGGCTTCGCCGGTGACGGGGGGCCGGCGACCGCCGCCGCGCTCGACAGCCCGGCCAGCGTGGCGGTCGCGCCCGACGGCACGCTGTTCATCGCCGACAAGGACAACCACCGGATCCGCCGGGTCAGCGTCGACGGAATCATCACCACCATCGCCGGCCAGGATGCGCCGGGCTTCGCCGGCGAGGTGAGCGACGACGGCCTGCTCTTCGCCGGTGACGACCTGCCGGCGGTGAACGCGAAGCTCGACTACCCCAACACCGTGCTGCTGACGGCGGACGGCAGCCTGCTGATCGCGGACGGGGAGAACAACCGGATCCGCCGCATCAGCCCGGACGGGATCATCAGCACGATCGCCGGCACCGGCGGGAGCGGTTTCACCGGTGACGACGGGCCGGCCACCGCCGCCAGCTTCAGCTACCCGTGCGCGCTGGCCCGCGGGCCCGACGGCAGTCTGTACGTCGTGGACCAGGACAACTACCGCATCCGCCGCATCGACCCCGCCGGGGTGATCACCACCGTCGCCGGCACCGGGCACAAGGGCTTCTCCGGTGACGGCGGGCCCGCGACCAGTGCCGACATCAACACCATCGGCGCCGACGTCGAGGTGGACGCGGCCGGCACCGTCTACCTCTCCGACCCGGGGAACAGCCGGATCCGCCGCATCGGCCCGGACGGGATCATCACCACCCTCGCCGGCACGGGTGTGTCGGAGTACTCAGGCAACGGCGGTCCGGCCCTCGAGGCGGAGCTCGTCTACCCGGGCGGCCTGGCCCTCGACGCGGGCGGGAACCTCTACGTCGGTGACGCGGTCGACGGTCGGGTCCGCGCCGTGCGGGTCCGCTAGGCGGCCGGCCCGTGCCCGCTGTCGACCGTGCCCGCATCGCCCGGGCACTGCCCCGCTACGCCCTCGGTGAGCAGCTCGGCGCCGGCTCCTTCGGTCTCGTCATCGCCGGGCGCCACCTCGACCTCGACCGGCTCGTCGCGATCAAGGTGCTGCCCGCGGCGTCGGTGTCCGGTTTCCGCGGCGAGGCGCGGATGCTCAGCCGGCTCGACCATCCGCACATCGTGCGCGTCCACGACTACGTGGTGCTGGACGATCTGTGCCTGATGGTCATGGAGCTGCTCTCCGGCGGGGCGCTCTCCCAGCACCAGCTGTCGGCCGCGGGCACCCTGGCCGTCGGCGCGGCCGTCGCCGACGCGCTCGCCCACGCCCACGCGGCCGGCGTGCTGCACCGCGACATCAAGCCTGACAACATCCTGTTCACCGGGTCCGGGCAGCCGAAACTGACCGACTTCGGCATCGGGATGATGCTCGACGGTGCGCCGGGACCGACCGGCCAGGTGGTCGGGACGCCGCGGTACATGGCGCCGGAACAGATCGCCGGCGGCCCGGTCGGCCCGCCCGCCGACCTGTACGCGCTCGGCGTCGTCCTGTACGAGCTGGTGTCGGGCCGGCAGGTGTTCGACCCCGGCCTGTCGGTGCCGGAGCTGCTGCGCCACCAGCGCGAGGTCGACCCGCCGGTGCCCGCCGGGGTGCCGGCGGCGGTGTGTGACGTGGTGCTGCGGACGCTGGCGAAGGACCCGGCCGCCCGCCCGGCGGACGCCCGCACCCTCGCCCGTGACCTGGCCGCGGCCGCGGCCGCGGTGTTCGGCCCGGACTGGCCGGCCGGCTCGGGTCTGGTGGTGCATCTTCCCGAGTCCACCGCGCGCCCCCCGGCGCCCGGGGAAGGCCCGGTTCCACGGTTCACGCCGCCGCCCCGGCCCTCGGTGGGCCTCGCGGGCTCGGCCGGGGAAGCCGCCGAGGCCCGGCCCCGCCCCCCCTCCCGGCCGGAGTCCGGGCAGGTGCCTGGGCATGAGGTGTCCGGGCATGAGGTGTCCGGGCGGGAGGTGTCCGGGCCCCAACCGGTTGTGGCGGCGCGGAACCTGTTCGAGGGCACCTCGTACGGAGGCTGGTCCCCGGCCCGGCGCCGCACGGCCGTGGTCGCCGGCGCGGTCGCGGCCTTCCTGCTCGCCGTCGTCGCGCTCGTGCTCATGCGCGAGCTGGGTGACGGCGGGGGCACCGGGGCGGCTGCCGCGGACGGCGGCTCCACCGGTACGCCGACGGCGCCCGCAGCCGGCACGGCCGCGCCACCACTGATCGACACGGTGCGGGCCTGGGCCCTCGCCCCCTCCGGCGGCTTCTACATCGTCGACGGCACCGGTGCCCGGCTGCTGCGCCTGGCACTGGACGGGACGGTGTCGGTCGTGGCGGGCACCGGGGTGGAGGGCTCGACCGGCGACGGCGGCCCGGCGACCGCCGCCCGGCTACGCGGGGTGAATGACCTCGCGGTGGCCCCCGACGGCACCGTGCTGCTGTCCGACGGCGGCAACCAGCGGATCCGCCGGATCGGCGTCGACGGGGTGATCAGGACGGTCGCCGGTGGTGGCTCCGAGCTTCCCGCCGACGGGCGGAGAGCCACCGACGTCTCGCTCGGCTCGGGCGGTCGGGTCGCCTGCGGCCCCGGCGGCGAGCTGGTGCTGGCCCGCGCGGGCCAGATCTACCGGGTCGACCGCGCCGGTGTGCTGCATCTGATCGCCCGCACGCAGGATGTCGGGGCGACGGACAACCCGGCGCGGGGAGAGGAGTCGGTGCCGGTCATCGCCGCCAGCATCGGCGACCTCGAGGTGGGCGGAGGCCGCGTCTACGTCGCCGACTTCACCACCGACCGGATCAGGGTGCTGGAGCCGGACGGCACGCCGCGCACGCTGGCCGGCGGCGGTCCGCAGGGGCAGCTCGGCGACGGGGGTCCGGCTACCGCGGCCGGGCTGAACCTGTCGAGCGAGCCGTCGACGCTCGCGCTCGACCCGACGGGGAACCTCTACTTCGCCGAACCGGTGCCCAACCGGGTGCGCCGGGTCGACGCCCGCGGGGTGATCACCACCGTTGCCGGCACGGGGGAGATCGGCTCGGGCGGGAACGGCGGTCCGGCGACCGCCGCCCGGCTGTGGAGCCCCGCGCGGGTCGCCCTCGACACCTCCGGTGTTCTCTTCATCGGCGAGACCGGGACGTCGATCCGCCGGGTGGGCCCCGACGGGGTGATCACCAGCGTCCTGGACTAGTGCCGCCCCGACTCACCGCGCGGGCGGCGGGGCGTCGGCGCCGGCCGGGTCGGTCGTGGGCGCGGCGGTCGTGGAGACGATGGACATCAGCTGGCGGAGGTTGGACTCCGCGGCGGTCTTGGTGAGGCCCAGGGTGGCCAGCGGGCCGGCGCCGTCCTCCAGCTCCAGCAGGGCCAGCAGGAGGTGTTCGGTGCCGACGAAGTCGTGGCCCAGGCGCAGGGCCTCCCGGAAGGTGAGCTCCAGGGCCTTCTTCGCCCGGGCGTCGAACGGCACGAGGTCGGGGACCTCCTCCACTCGGGGCGGCAGGGCGGCGGTCATGGCCGCGCGGACGGCGTCGAGGGTGACGTGCTGGGCGGTGATCGTGGCCGGGCCCAGCCCGTGGCGGTCGCTGATCAGGCCGAGCATGAGGTGCTCCGGGGTGATCTCGCTGTTGCCGGCCGCCTGGGCCTCGTTCTGGGCGGCGATGACGGCGTTGCGGGCGCGTGGGGTGTAGCGGCCGAAACCCTGCGCCGCGTCGAGGCTGGCGAGCTCGCCGGGCTCCCTGGGCACGAACCGCTTCTGCGCGGCCTGCTTGCTGACTCCCATGCTGCGGCCGATCTCCGTCCAGGACGCGCCGGAGCGGCGGGCCTGGTCGACGAAGTGGCCGATCAGGTGGTCGGCCACGTCACCGAGGTGGTCGGCGGCCAGCACGGCGCCGGCGAGCTGGTCGAGGGCGTCGGTGTGGACGTGCTTGATCGCGGCGATCAGGTCGTCCAGGCGGACGCTGTAGGTGAGGGGGAGGGGATCGGGGTTCGTCATGGCGTCAACTCTAGGTTGACGACTGGGAATCGTCAACCATGGGTTGACGCTGACGCTGACGCTGACGCTGACGCCGACGGGTGCCGGCGCCGGGACGGGAGCCCGACGCCGGCGTGGGCCGGCGGGGTTCAGCCGGTGGTGCGGCGCCGGTACAGCCTGACCGCCAGCGGCGCGCACACCGCGATGATCGCCGCTGACCACAGCAGCGCGGCCACCACCGGATGCTGCATCGGCCAGGCGCCGGCGGCCGCCGACGGATTGGGATTGCCGAACAGCTCGCGCGCGGCGGCGGTCACCGCGCTCACCGGGTTCCACTCGGCGATCGCCCGCACCACGGCCGGCATGCCCGCGGTGGGGACCATCGCGTTCGACACGATCGCCAGCGGGAACAGCACGACCAGCCCGATCGACTGGGCGCTCTCCGGGCCCTGGCTGACCATGCCCAGGCAGGCCGTCGCCCACGCCAGCGCGTAGCTGAACAGCAGCGGGATCGCGAGCGCGGCGACGAACCGCCCNGGCGAGGTGTCCGGGCGCCAGCCGACCGCCAGCCCCGTCAGCAACACGATCGACAGGCAGACGCCGGCCGCGAGCAGGTCGGACAGCGAACGGCTGACCAGCACGGCCGCCCGCCACATCGGCAGGGTGCGGAACCGTTCGACGACCCCGGTGCCCAGGTCGTTGCTCAACCCGACCGCCGTGCCCATCGCCGAGGTCGTCAGGTTCAGGGAGACCAGCCCGGCGATCGCGAAGTCGGCGTAGTCGCCCCCGGCGACGCGCACGCCGCTGCCGAGGACATAGATGAACAGCAGGGTGAACAGCACCGGCTGGACGGTGATGTCGGACAGCTGCAACGGCTCGCGCGCGATGTGCAGCAGGTTGCGCCAGGTCAGCACCCCGACGTCGCGGGCCGCCCGGCCGAGCGGGCCGGCGGAGCGGGCGGCCGCGGCCGGGCTCCCGGAGGCCGGGGGCCGGGTGGACGGGTGGAGGGCCGCCGTGAGCTCGGACATCACGCCACTCCCATCGCGTCGCCGGCCGGCTCCGGCCGCGCGCAGCGCCGTGGGTGGTCGGGGTGGTCGGCGTGGCCAGGCTGGGCGGGTAGGTCGGGCCGGTCGGGCCGGTCTGCTCGCCCGGTGGGCGGGGCGGCCGCCGTCCCGGTGAGCGCGAAGAAGACGTCGTCGAGGGACGGCGCGTGCACGACCAGGTCGTCGACGCGCGCGCCGACCGCGTCGAGCGCGCGGATGACCTCGGTGGCCACCCCCGATCCGGCGCGGACGGCGGCGCGCAGCCGCCGGCCGTCCCCCTCGGTGTCGACCCGTCCGTCGAGCAGGGGCGCGAGGGCCGCGGCGGCGTCGGGGTGCGCCGCGCTGAGAGTGACCTCCAGGCGGTGCCCGCCGACCATGTCCTTGAGCTCGCGGGCGGTACCCCGGGCCGCGATCCGGCCGTGGTCGATCACCACGATGTGGTCGGCCAGCGCGTCGGCCTCCTCCAGGTACTGGGTCGTCAGCAGTACCGTCGTTCCGGTGGCCACCAGGTCGCGCACGATCTCCCACATCCGCGCCCGGCTCGCCGGGTCCAGCCCGGTCGTCGGTTCGTCGAGGAACAGCACCGCCGGTCGGGCGACGAGGCTCGCGGCCAGGTCCAGCCGGCGGCGCATGCCGCCCGAGTACCCCTTCAGGACGCGGTCGGCGGCGTGGGCGAGCTCGAAGCGTTCCAGCAGCTCGGTGGCGCGGGCGTCGGCGTCCCGCCGGCGCAGGCCGCTCAGCGCGGCTGTCATCCGCAGGTTCTGCCGGCCGGTGAGTGCCTCGTCAAGGGTGGCGTCCTGCGCGGTCACGCCGATGCGGCGGCGGACGTCGCCGGCCTGGGTGGCCACGTCGAACCCGGCGACCCGGGCGCTGCCGGAGTCCGGCCGCGCCAGCGTGGTGAGGATGCGCACGGCGGTGCTCTTGCCCGCCCCGTTCGGGCCGAGAACGCCGAGCACCGTGCCCGCGGGAACGCTCAGGTTGATCCCGGCCAGCGCCTGGGTCTCGCCATAGCGTTTCGAGAGGCTGCTGGCCTCGATCATGAACTTGTCCACGCCCGTCTCTCCGCCCATTTGGTAACTTGCCGACAGGTAAGTTTGCTTACCTGTCGCAAGGTAAGCAACATCAGGTCCTGCCGTCAAGTAGGTTCAGATCATGCCCAGACCGCCCGCACCCGTCGCGGGGGAGAAGAGCACCCGGGAACGGATCCTCGACGTGGCCCTGGAGCTGTTCACCCACGCCGGCTACGAGGCGGTGTCGCTGCGCGAGATCGCGGAGCGGATGAACTTCACCAAGGCGGCGCTGTACTACCACTTCTCCAGCAAGGACGACATCCTGCTGGCGCTGCACCTGCGCCTGCACGACCTGGGCCGGGCCGGGTTCGAGGACCTGGAGGCCGACCTCGCCAGCCCCGACCGCTGGCCGGGCATGCTCGACCTGATCGTCGGCACGCTGCTGGCGAACCGCACGCTGTTCCTGTTCCACATGCGCAACCACACCGCGATCCAGCGGCTCCAGCCCCACCACGGCAACGACGAACACGCGGACCTGCAGGAGCGGTTCCAGCGGGTGCTGGCCGACGAGAACATCCCACTCGAGCTGCGGGTGCGGCTGGCCTGCGCGCTGGGCGCGATCGCCGGCGGGTTCGTGCTCGGCGGCGAGGTCTTCGCCGGTGTCAGCGACGACGACCTGGGCCGCCTGGTACGCACCGCCGTCGGCGACCTGATGGCGCCCGCCGCCGACACCGCGGCCTCGATCCGCCGCCCCTGAGCGCCCGCCGGCGGGCGGTGTCCCGCCGCGGGGCCGTCTGTCATGATCGTACGGTGACCTCACCGCGACAGTGGGCGGCGGCCACCCGCCGGACCTTCCTGGACGCCACCTGGCGACTGGCCGCGTCCGGCGCGGCGGCGACCGCCGCCGGCGGACTCGCCGGCGGCTGTGACAGCTCCCCGGCGGCGGGCGGTGGGCCGGCCGCCACGGCCGGCGGCGCCCTCGACCAGCCCCGCCGGCCGCCCCTCACGGGAACACCGGGCCCCGTGCGGGCCGAGGATCTCGTCGACGCCGACACTCTGTGGGGCTGGGTCGAGCGGATGACCGCCGCCGGCCCACGGTTCACCGGCTCGGCGGCGCACCGCCGCTACCTCGACGACCTCGAACGGCAGCTGCGCGGTCACGGTCTCACCGTCACCCGCTACCCGACCCGGCTCGACCAGTGGATCGCCCGCTCCTGGTCACTGCGGGTCACCGACTCCGCCGGTGTGACCCACGACATCCCGGTGGCCTCGTATCGGCCGCACGCCGGTGAGACCGGCCCGGCCGGGGTGAGCGGCCCGCTGGTCGACCTCGGCGCGGGCGACGACGAGGCCTACCGCGCCGCCGGCGGTGCGGGCGCGGGCGGTGGCCTCACCGGGGCCGTCGTCCTCGTCGACGCGCCCGTGGCCCGGCTGCAGGCCTCCGTCCTCACCGACCTGGCCTACTCGGTGCACCCGCCGTCGGCCCGCGCCGAGTTCGCCGCGGAGGACTACTCCCGGGTCTGGCTGGGCGTGCCCGCGCCGCCCGACCCGGCCGTCGCGCTGTCCCACGGGGCCGTGGCGATGATCGAGGCCGGTGACCAGTCCCCGGCACTGGCGGCCGGCCAGTACACCCCGCACCAGCAGGAGCACGTGGGCCTGCCCGCGCTGCGGCTGGACCGGGAGCAGGCAGCCCGCCTGCGCACGCTGCTCGCCCGCGGCCCGGCGCGCGCCACCGTCGTCCTGACCGCGGACCGCGAGCGCACCACCGTGGACTACCTGCTCGCCCGGCTGCCGGGCGCGTCACCGCGGGCCGTCCTGGTCGGCACCCATACCGACGGGCAGAACGCCGTGGAGGAGAACGGCNGCCCGGCACTGCTCGCGCTCGCGGAGTACCTCAGCCGCTACCCGGCCGCCGCCCGGCCCCGGGACCTGCTGTTCCTGTTCTCCCCGAACCACATGACCGCCGACGTGGCCACGGAGAAACCGGACGCCTGGCTACGGGAACACCCCGAGATCACGTCCACCGTCGACATGGCGCTCGTCGCCGAGCACCTGGGCACGCTGGGCTGGGACGACCAGGGAGGCACCGGCCCCTACCGACCGACGGGGCGCGCCGAGCCGGTCGCCGTCGCCGTCGGCCACAGCGACACGCTGCGTGGCCTCGCCGAGGACGAGCTGCGAGCCGACGGGGTGATCCGCGCCGGCGTGCAGAAGCCGTTCCAGAACGGGCTCTACGGGGAGGGCACGTTCCCCTACCGGCTGGGTATCCCCACCATCGCCCTGATCACCGGGCCCACCTACCTGCTGCAGGTCAGCGAGGGCGACAGCCTCGACAAGCTGGACCGCGGCCTGCTGCACCGCCAGACGCTCCTGCTCGCCCGCCTGCTCACCCGNATGATGGACCTGCCCAGCGGCCCGCCGCCGTGACCTCGATGCCTTTCTCGACCTCGGACCCTCCCGCTTCGGCCCTTCCGGCTCCGGCGGCCCCGGCTCCGGCGGTCCCGAGTCCGGCGGCCCCGAGTCCGGCGGCCCCGACCCGGGAGCAGGCCGCCCGCAGGGTGCGCGCCGGCCGGCCGAGCAGGTAGCCCTGCCCGTAGCCGATCCCGGCCTCGGTCGCGGCCCGTAGCTCGCCGGCGGTCTCGATGCCCTCAGCGATCACCTGGCTGCCGATCTCCTCTGCGACGCGGACGATCGCGGCCGCCACCGCGCGCCGGGCGGCGTCGACGTCCATCGAGTGGGTGATGACGTAGTCGATCTTGACGATGTCCGGACGCAGCTGGAGGAGCTGTTCCAGACCCGCGTAGCCGGTGCCGATGTCGTCCACCGCGATCCGGGCGCCCCGTTCGCGCAGCGTCCGCACCCCCCGCATGACCACCGGGTCGGAGCCGAAGCGCTCGTGCTCGGTGAGCTCGACGATCACCCGGTCGCAGGCCCCGAACGACCTGAGCAGCCCCAGCAGGCCCGACGTGATCGTCGCCGGTGCGGCGTTCACCGACAGCATGACCGACGGCGGGAGGTCGGGCAGCACGGAGAGGGCGTGGCGGATGGCCGCGAGTTCCAGCTCGGTGCCCAGCCCCACCTGCTCGGCGACCCGGTACCAGCCCTCGGGCCCGCGGTCCGACCCGGGGAACCGGGACAGCGCCTCCACACCGGCGATGCCGCCGTCGGCGAGGCTCACCACCGGCTGGAACACGATCTCGGGGCCGCCGGCGTCGATCAGGTCGCTGACGAGCCGCGAGACCCGGCTCCGCGACTCCCACACCCGGCGCAGGTCGATCACCGCGTCGCTGAGGAACGCCGCCAGCAGGTCGACGAAGCGACCGTCACGGGGCCGCAGCCGCGGACGGGGCTCGTGCCCGAAGCAGCCGACCAGGCCGTACACCTCGTCGTCGGTGTCGAAGACGAGGGCGGCGGCGTACGAGCCGACCCCGAGCTCGCGCACCATGCCGGCCCGCGACGTCCGCCGGTCGGCATGGGCGTCCGGGATGATGATCGGCTGGTCGTGCGCGAGCACCTGCGGGTACAGCGCGGCCTCGCGGCGGATCGTGCTGCCCGGCAGCACGTCGAACGACGCGGCGTCACCATCGAAGACCTGCAGGACCAGCCATTCCTCGTCGAGGCGGCCCAGGAAGGCGAGATCCATGGCGAGGTGCCGGCGCAGCACCCCGAGCAGGTCCGTCACCGCCNGGTCGGTGGTGACCGAATCACCGGGCGGGTTCGGCGGTCGCCATGGTCCCAGAGGCATGGCACGGCTCCCTCACTCCGGCACCCCGACATCCGCGCTGCGGGGCCCGGCGTCGCGGCCCGGCCGGTCCGCATCGGTATGCCCGGCGCGTCGCCCCGCACACCGGTGCGGGGCGGGATCGCGGGCCGGGATCGCGGGCCGGGACGTCCGCTCAGAGCCAGCCGTTGCGGCGGAACGCCCGGTAGAGCGACAGGCAGATGACAGCCATCAGCGCCAGGACGGCCGGGTAGCCCCACACCTGCCGCAGCTCGGGCATGTGCTCGAAGTTCATCCCGTAGATGCCGGCGAGCGCGGTCGGAACCGCGCCGATGGCCACCCAGGCGCTGATCTTGCGCATGTCCTCGTTCTGCGCGATCGTCACCTGGGTCAGCGTCGCCTGCAGCGTGGACGAGAGCAGCTCGTCGAGATGGATGACGCGCTCGGTCACCTGGACGAGATGGTCGAACACGTCCCGGAAGTGGTCGCGCACATGCGGGTCGATCATGGGCAGCGACGTGTCCGACAACATGCGCAGCGGGCCGTTGAGCGGGGTGACGGCGTGCTTGAACTCCAGCACCTCGCGCTTGAGCTGGTAGAGCTTCTCCACCGGCGGGTGGGCGGCGTCCTGGAAGACCGACGCCTCGACGGCGTCCATGTCGGCGTCAAGGCGTTCGGCGAGGGCCAGGTAGTTGTCGACGATCCCGTCGCACACCCCGTGCAGCACCGCGGACGGACCATGCCGCAGCATCTGCGGCCGGTCCTCCAGGTTCGCCCGCAGCGACTCGAGGGCGCCGTGGTTGCCGTGCCGGACGGTCACCACGAAGTCGGGCCCGACGAAGACCATGACCTCGCCGGTGACGATGACCTCGGTGTCGCGGGCCGGTTCGTCCTGCTCCACGTAGCGGGCGGTCTTGAGCACCATGAACAGTGTGCTGCCGTACAGCTCGATCTTCGGGCGCTGATGGGCGACGACGGCGTCCTCCACCGCCAGCGCGGGCAGGCCGTAGATCTCGGCGATCGACGCCAGCTCGGTGTCGCTGGGCTCGAACAGCCCCAGCCAGGCGAACGCGCCGTGGTGACGGCGGGCGATGCGGGCGGCGGTCAGCAGGTCCGAGCCATCCGGTACCCGGCGCCCGTTGGCGTAGACATGGCAGGCCACCACCCGCCCGGAGTGGGCCTGCTCCTCGCTCGCACGCGCCCTCCGCTTGGGCCGGGTGCGTACCAGCGACACCGGCCGGGACAGCGCACCCGCCAGGAGATCCCGCAGCGAGCCGCCGTCGAGGTCGTGGTCGTGGTCGTGGCCGTGCGGGTGATCGTGCCGCCCCGGCCCGGTGGCGCCCTCGCCGCTGCCGCTGCCAACGCTCACGCCGTCCGCCTCCGCACGATTGCCTCGCTCCCCTCCGGCCGAACATCTTCGACCAGGCGGGCTCGCGCCACGCGGGTCGCCAGTCCATCCTGGCGGACGCCGCGGCGGGCCCGCGGGCCGGTGGGGTCTCGCACCCTCGGAGCGGCTGGGTGGCCAGCCTGAGGCTGTGGTGACGGACCTGTCTGATCGGACGGGGCGCCCCGGGTGTCGAGCCGGGTCGCGAGGCCCGATGGGCGACCGCCCCAGGTCGGTACCGGGGCACCACCGACCCGTCCCCTCCGGCGTCCTGTACCTCGCCCGCGGGTACCTTGGCCGGCGGCCACCCGGCAGGCGCACGGCCGTCGGCCCACCGCTTCCGGCGGAACCCGCCGCAACGTCGCTGCCAGGGCTTTCCGCGGGCGTACAGGCCGCGCCACAGCCGTCACCCGCCCCCGCACGGCGGGTCCGCGGGTGTTCGCCGACAGCGACTGAAGGGCTCGTTGTGTCTCTGCTGTCAGCGGGGTTGCGGCCCCTCCGCTGTCGGGGTTGTCAACAGCTCTCGCGAGGAGACACGGCGAGCTCTTCAGCCGCTGCATCGCCACGCCCGCGCCGGCACCCGAAACGCTGGCCGCCACTGTCAGATCACTCAGCGCACCACCCGCCCCGCTACGCCAGGCCCGCTGAGGTATTCGGCCGGTCACGACACGCCCGCGCCCGCGGCGGCCGACGCCCGCGGCCGCCCGCGCCTGCGGGCGGCCGCCCGTGCTCAGGCCTTCGGGCCCCCGGCGACGTAGAGGATCTGCCCGGAGACGAAGCCCGCTGCGTCGTCGGCGAAGAACGACACCGCGTTCGCGATGTCCTCGACCTCACCGGGACGCGCCACCGGGATCTGCGACGACGCCGCGGCCAGGTAGTCGTCCCAGGCCACGCCGAGACGCTGGGCGGTCGCCCGGGTCATGTCACTGACGATGAAGCCCGGCGCCACACAGTTCACCGTGACGCCGAACTTGCCCAGCTCGATGGCGAGTGTCTTGGTGAATCCCTGCAGCCCGGCCTTGGCCGCCGAGTAGTTCGCCTGCCCGCGGTTACCGAGCGCCGAGATGCTGGAGAGGTTGACGATCCGTCCCCACTTCGCCTCCACCATGTACTTCTGCGTGGCCTTCGACATGAGGAACGAGCCGCGCAGGTGCACGCCCATGACCGCGTCCCAGTCACCCTCGGTCATCTTGAACAGCATGTTGTCCCGGGTGATCCCGGCGTTGTTCACCAGGACGGTCGGCGCCCCCAGCTCACTGGCGACCCGGGCGACCGCGGCCTCGACCGCCGCGGCGTCGGCGACGTCGGCGCCCAGCGCGATCGCCTTGCCGCCGGCGGCCGCGATCGCGTCGACGGTGCCCTTGGCCGCGGACTCCTCCAGGTCGAGCACGGCTACCGCCAGACCGTCGTCGGCCAGGCGCCGGGCGATGGCGGCGCCGATTCCGCGGGCGGCTCCGGTGACGATCGCGACACGGGAAGGGGACTCGGGCACGGGAGCGGCTCCTCACACGACGGGGGCACGCGGGATGCGTGACTGGGCGTTCGGCGCACCGGCAGATGATCCCNGGGAGGGACCGGCCGCTGCGTCGGCACCGGGCGCCTGGCGCCGCGGCCCCTAAAGTCAACCGGGTCGGCCCGCCGGACGCCACCGGTCCGATCACCGCGGCCGTCGCATGGACCGCCACGAGGTCCGCCGCGAGGTGCGTTATGTCGCCAGTTGCATGGCCAGTTGCCTGGCCAGTTGCGTGGCCGGCTGGGTAGCCCGTCACGTGGCCCGTCGCGTGGCCGTCCGGGCGCCCTCCGTGCCGCTAGAATCCGCGATACGGAGTGTCTGCTCCGTCTGCCGGAAGTTCGTCGCACGTTGTGTGCACACGTTGTGTGAAGGAGCGCCGTCGTGGCCGGTCCGCAGACCCCGCCCGGAGTCGAGATCGTCCAGCCGGGCGTTCCCGGCGCGGCCGAGATCCTCACCCCACCGGCGCTGGCCCTCGTCGCGGACCTGCACCGCCGTTTCGGCCAGGCCCGCCGGGAGCTGCTGGCCCGCCGCGCCGAGCGGCAGGCGGCGCTCTCCACGGGGGCCGACCCGGACTTCCTGCCCGCCACCCGGCGTATCCGGGAGGGGGAGTGGCAGGTGGCGCCGCCGGCACCGGGCCTGGTCGACCGCCGGGTCGAGATCACCGGCCCCACCGACCGCAAGATGACCATCAACGCGCTCAACTCCGGTGCGAAGGTATGGCTGGCCGACTTCGAGGACGCCAACACCCCGCTGTGGGAGAACATGATCGGCGGGCAGCTCAACCTGCGGGACGCCCTCGCCGGCACCATCGCCTTCACCAGCCCGGANGGGAAGCGCTACACCCTCGCCCCCGGCGCGACGATCAGCCACGGCACCGCGACCACGACCGCGACCACGATCGTGGTGCGGCCCCGCGGCTGGCACCTCGACGAGAAGCACCTGCTGGTGGACGGCGAGCCGGTGGCCGGCGGCATCGTCGACTTCGCCCTCTACGCCGTGCACTGCGGCCGCCGCCAGCTTGATGCCGGCAGCGGCCCCTACTACTACCTGCCGAAGACCGAGAGCCACCTCGAGGCCCGGCTGTGGAACGAGATCTTCACGCACACCGAGGACGCGCTCGGTTTCGCCCGCGGCTCCATCCGCGCGACCGTGCTGATCGAGACGATCCTGGCCGCCTTCGAGATGGAGGAGATCCTCTACGAGCTGCGGGAACACAGTGCCGGGCTCAACGCCGGCCGGTGGGACTACCTGTTCAGCATCATCAAGAAGTTCCGTGACCGCGGCAGCGCCTTCACCCTGCCCGACCGCAACGCGGTCACGATGGCGGCGCCGTTCATGACCGCCTACGCCGAGCTGCTGGTGCGTACCTGTCACCGCCGCGGGGCGCACGCCATCGGCGGGATGGCGGCGTTCATCCCCAGCCGGCGTGATCCGGCGGTGAACGCCACCGCGCTGGCGAAGGTCCGGGAGGACAAGACCCGGGAGGCCGGCATCGGTTTCGACGGCTCCTGGGTGGCCCATCCCGACCTGGTGCCGGTGTGCCGGGAGGTGTTCGACGGGGTGCTCGGTGAGCGCCCCAACCAGATCGGGCGCACCCGCGAGGATGTCGCCGTCGACGCGGCCGCGCTGATCGACCTCACCACCACGCCGGGCGCGCCGACCCTGGCCGGGCTGCGCAACAACGTCAGCGTCGCGCTGCAGTACCTGCGCGCCTGGCTCGCCGGCTCCGGCGCGGTGGCGATCTTCAATCTGATGGAGGACGCGGCCACCGCGGAGATCGCCCGCTCCCAGGTCTGGCAGTGGCTGCACAACGACGTCGTGCTGGTCGGGGACACCCCCGCGGCGGCGGGGGAGCCGGGCCCGGCCGACCCAGCCGGCCNGGTCGGTGTCCCGGTGACCCGTGAGCTCCTCGAGCGGGTGGTCGCCGAGGAGCTCGACGTGCTGCGAGGCACCCTCGGCGAGGCCTACGACGCCGCCGGGTTCGAGCGGGCCCGGGCGCTGTTCGTCGAGGTCGCGCTCGCCGACGACTTCGTCGAGTTCCTCACCGTGCCGGCCTACCAGCGGATGCCCTGAGCTCCGCCGGGAGGACTGGTGACAGCGGACCCGGATCCGGCCGCGGCGGCGGCGGGGCGCGCGGGGGTGGTGCAGTCGGTCGACCGGGCGTTGCATCTGGTCGAGCTGCTCGCCGCCGCCGGGAACGGGGCCGGGCTGGCCGATCTCGCCCGGGCGGCCGGCCTGCCGCAGCCCACCGTCCACCGGCTGTTGCGCGCGCTGCACGAGCGCGGCTGGGTGCGCCAGGACGCCGACCGCCGCTACGCCCCGGGCGCCCGGCTGATCGGGCTCGGCAACGCGGCGCAGCGGCTGCTGGCGGCCGGCGCGCAGCCTTTCCTGCGGGAGGCGGTCGCGGTGTCGGGGGAGACGGCCAACCTGGCCGTCCTCGAAGCCGATCAGGTCGTGTACGTGGCGCAGGCCGCCTCGCCGCACCGGCTGCGCATGTTCACCGAGGTTGGCAACCGGGCGCCCGCGCACAGCACCGGTGTCGGCAAGGCGATGCTGGCGTTCCTGCCCGAGCCGACGGTGCGCGCGATGCTCGCCCGGGCGGGGCTGCCGCGGCGCACCGCGAGCACGATCACCGACCCGGCGGACTTCGCCGCCGAACTCGCCGACATCCGGCAGCGGGGTTACGCGACGGATGACGGCGAGGAGGAGGTCGGTGTGCGGTGCGTGGCCTTCCCCCTCACGGATCCCGCCGGACGGGCGGTCGCCGCGTTGTCGGTGTCCGGCCCGGCGGCGCGGATCCCCGCGGGGAGTGTGGACGACCTGGCGGCGCGGCTGCGCCCGGTCGCCGCCGCCTGCGGTGGCCATCTCCTGCACCGCTGATCCGACCGCGGCCGGGCACGTCCCGCTGGACCGCAGGCAGGTCACCCGAACACCAAGATAGTCAACGATGGTGACTTCGCCGCCCGGCGGTTCTTGATCATTTCGTCGTGCCGTAGCGCAGCCCGNCGTACAGGATCAGCGCGATCTGGACCGCATCGTCCTTCCAGCCGGTGGCGCGCAGCCCGCAGATGCCGCCGAGGGCGCGCAGGACGACGCGCCCGCCGACGCCGTCGCGGACGAGACCGGCCGCCACGCCCGCGGCGAGCAGTTCGTCGAGAGCGCCGGCCATCTCCTCGCGCGTGTCGTCGAAGACCGGTGAGTCGGTCGCCATGATGCTCTCCAGTGCCGCACCCATCCCTCTGCCTACTGCCGCGTGCTCGACGATCAGCAGCAGAAAGGCGCGCAGTGCGTCGTCCGCGGTGTTTTCGGCGAGCAGTCGGGTGGGGGTCGCGCAGAGCTCGGCGACCTCCTGCCGGTAGACCTCCGCGACGAGCGCGTCGCGCGTGTCGAAGTGGCGGTAGAGAGTGCCGACGGCCACCCCGGCTCGGCGGGCGATCTCCTCCACGTGGGCATCTTCGTCGGCGAGGAACGCCGCGCGCGCCGCGGCCAGCAGTGCTTCGCGGTTGCGGCGGGCGTCGGCGCGCAGCGGGCGGGATGGCGGCAACGGTCCTCCATAAGGTGAGCGTGACTCCGCTTACGTGTACAGTTTCCGGAGTCAGGTTCACCTTACTGGGGAGGCGCCCGTGACGATCGCGGACGAAGGGCTCGCCGGCCTGCGAGTGCTGGTCACCGGCGCCAGCCGGGGGCTGGGGGAGGCGACGGCCCGTCGGTTCGCCGCCGCCGGTGCGACCGTGCTGACGGCCGCCCGAACCGCGCCCCCGCGGGATCTGCTCGCCACGTTCATCCCCGCCGACCTACGTTCCGCGGCGGGGGCGGCGGAACTCGGGCGCCGCGTGCTGGAGCGGGCCGGGGGCATCGACGTCCTGGTCAACAACGCCGGCGCCGCCACCGGGCCGGCGCCCACCCTTCGGCGGTCCGACGAATCCTGGCTCGCCGACCTGGACATGAACCTGCTCAGTGCGGTCCGCCTCGACCGGGAGCTGGTTCCCGGGATGGTCGAGCGCGGCCGCGGGGTCGTGGTGCACGTGTCCTCCATCGCCAGCCACCTCCCCCAGCCCGCCGAGGCGTCCTACGCCGCGGCGAAGGCGGCACTCAACGTCTACAGCCGCGAGCTGGCGACCGCGGTGGGGGAGCACGGCGTGCGCGTGGTGTGCGTGCTGCCGGGCTTCGTCGTCACCGAGGGAGCGGCCAGCCATCTCCAGCGGATGGCCGACAGCCAGGGGGTCGGCGTCGACGACGTCACCCGGCAGATCGTCGACCGGCTGCAGGTGCCGATGAGGCGCCCCGGCGACCCCGAGGACGTCGCGGAGATGATCGCGTTCCTCGCCTCCGGCCGCGCCGGATGGCTGACCGGTGCGCAGTTCCGGGTCGACGGCGGCATCATCCCCACGGTCTGAGCCGCCGGGCGGGCCGGACTCCCGGATGTGCGGAAGCCCGGCCGCTGTCGATCAGTGGATGTGCGGGGTGGGGGTCGGGTCGGATCAGGAGCGGGCGGCGAGGACCTTGACGACCTGCTCGGCGACCCCGGTGGCACTGGCCGGGTTCTGCCCGGTGACCAGGCGGCCGTCGGTGACGACCTGGGCCTGGAAGTTGGCGGCGCCCAGGTGCTTGGCCCCCAGGTTCTCCAGCCGGCTCTGCAGCAGGAAGGGAACGGTGTCGGCCAGGCCGACGGCGTTCTCCTCGTCGTTGGTGAAGGCGGCGAGGCTCCTGCCCTCGACCAGGGGCCGGCCGTCGGAGAGCGTGATGCCGACCAGCCCGGCCGGGCCGTGGCACACGGCGGCGACGACGCCCTGGTTCTCCTCGTAGATGCGGCGGGCGAGCTCGGCGAGGGCGGTGTCGTCGGGGAAGTCCCACATGGTGCCGTGGCCGCCGGCGTAGAGGATCGCGTCGTAACGGGTCGGGTCGACCTGGGCCGGGGTGGGGGTGGCGCGCAGCTTGGCGGCGATGTCGGGGTCGGCGAGGAAGCTCTGCTGGGTCGGGTCGTCCGGCTTGACGCCGTCGCGGGGCGGCTCGCCGCCGGCCGTGCTGACGAGGTCGACCTCGTAGCCGTGCGCCCGGAAGACCTTCCAGGGGTCGGCGGCCTCGGAGACGTAGAAGCCGGTGTTCCGGCCGGTCGCGCCCAGTTCGCCATGGCTGGTGAGGGCGATCAGGATCCGCTTGGTGGGGGCCATCGTCGGTGCCTCTCCGTGGTGAAGACCTGTCCGTCTGAAGTCTCTCGGAGCCGACGGTAGGTGCGGGCGTGGTCGGCGTCTAATGCCCGCCGCCGCCCGGGGCATAAGAATTCTTATGGCCGGCGTCCGCCACCAGCCGCATGGTGATGCGGGCGGCTTCCGGCGCGCTGGCGGGGTTCTGACCGGTGACCACCCGGGAGTCGACCACCACCCGGGGCGCGTAGCTGCGGCCGGACTCGTACCGCGCGCCCAGCGCGGTAAGCGCGTCGGGAAGCAGCAGCGGAACCACGTCGACCATGCTCGCCTTGTGCTCCTCGTCCCGGCTGAAGCCGGTGACGCGCAGACCCTGGACGAGCGGGGCGCCGTCGTCGCGGCGGGCCGGGAGCAGCCCGGCCGGGCCGTGGCAGACGGCGTTCACGACCCCGCCGGCGGACCAGACCGCCGCGACCAGCGCGCCCAGGGCGGCGTTGCGCGGCATGTCCCACATCGCCGCGTAGCCGCCGGCGAGGAAGACCGCCTGGTAGGCGGCCGGGTCGACGTCGTCCACCGCGGGGGTGCGCGCGAGGGCGTCCCGGACGTCGGGGGAGCCGAGGAACAGGCGTTGCACCGGGTCGCTGTGGTCGACGCCGTCGGCCTGGGGGCGGCCGCCGGCGATGCTGGCGATGTCGACCCGGTAGCCGGCGGCGCTCGCCTCCCACCAGGGATAGGCCGCCTCGGGCAGCCAGAAGCCGGTGCTGCGGCCGGTGTCGCCCAGCCGCGTCCAGCTGCTCACGACGACGAGGACCCGTGGTCCGGAGCTGCGGATCGTGTCCACCCCCCGATCATGCTCTCTTCCGCGGCCAGTCGTCTTGCCGACACCGCCGCGCCGGGCCGGCGCCGCGTCCCGCGGAAACGCGGCGTATGTCGCTGATGTGGGTGCGGCGATCCCGACAGCTGCCCGGAATGCGGACGCCCGTCGGGCAGCCGACGCCTTCGTCGGACAAGTACCACCTTCCCGGTGTACTCGTGCCTTCGCCGGGTCGTGATCCGCCATGGGGATAATCGGTCCGCGTCCCGGCGGGCAACGGCCGGCCCGGCGGCCTTTCCGCCATGCGCGGTGGCTAGAGCGGGCCGAGGCGGTGAGATACACCCAACCGGGCTGGCAATTTCGGTGACTGCGCAACAACGAGGAACGGCAAGTGCCGGAACATACTCCGACCGCTGGGGGAAGACGTGCAGCAGGGGCCCGGCCTCGACCTTCTCCGCACCTTTCTCGCCGTATACCGCTCCGGTGGGCTCACCCGCGCCGCCCGGGAACTCGGGCTCAGCCAGCCCGCGGTGACCGGTCAGGTCAAGGCCCTGGAGACCGCCCTCGGCCGGCCGCTGTTCGACCGGACCAGCCGCGGCGTGCTGCCCACCGACGACGCGGAACGGCTGGCGACCGAGATCGCCGACCACGTCGACGCGCTGGAACGGGTCGTCATCGCGCGTACCTGTGCGGACGGGGGACCGCTGGACCGGGTGGTGCACCTCGGCGGCCCGCCGGAACTGACCTCGGCGCGGGTACTGCCCTCGCTGGCCGACCTGGTGCGCCAGGGGCTGCGCATCCGGGTGAGCCTCGGGTCCGCCGAAGCCCTGCTGGAAGGTCTCGCCGAGGGCCACCAGGACATCGTCATCAGCGACACCCACAGCCGGGACCGCCGGCTGCGGGTGACCGCTCTGTGCGACGAGGAGCTGGTCCTCGTCGGTGCCGAGGGGTGGGCGTGCCGGCTGACCCCGCAGCGGTTCGCCCGGTGCGGCGCCGCCGCGCTGCAGGACGTCGCGGTGGTCACCGGGTCTAGCGGCGACTCCCTGGTGCACCAGTACTGCTCACTCGCCTTCGGCGNGCTGCCCCGGCTGCGGGCGGTGGTCACCGTCGACGACCTGCGCGGGGTGATCTCCACGCTGCTGGCCGGTGCCGGGGTGGGCGTGGTGCCGCGCTACCTCATCGCCGACCATCTGGCCGCCGGCTCCCTGCGGGAGCTGCACACTCCGGAGATACCGCCGATCAACACGCTGTTCCTCGCCGTCCGGGCCGGCGCGCTGACCCAGCCCCATCTGGCCGAGGTGCACACCCGGCTGTTGCTGCAGGCCCGCCTGTGGTGAATTCTCCCGAGTATGGTTGTGACGGTTCCGCCGTACCGTGTCGGCTAGCCGTCACCGCTGTCGGAAACTAATCTTCGCCATCGCCGTGATGATGGCCGGCCGGCAACTCGTTATTGGCCGGATCGGAATTCGCCTGGCACCTTGTGGTCCGAGGCGGTCGCCAGCCAGGGCCTCCTCGGACTGCCCCCGACAGTAAATCGGAGTGGTGCGATGTCTTCTTCCGTGGTGATGGTCCGGCAGCGNTCCGCCGAGACAGTCGATCGTATTGTGATCCGGCCGTCCGGCAAGGACGTGCGGGAGCTGGAAAGGCTGTTGCGTCGCGGCGGCCGGGCCCAGCAGGAACGCCCGGAGCGGCACGGGCATCTCAACGAGCACATCACCAAGCCCTGGGGCTGCGAGTACCNGGTGTTCGCCGACGACTTCCACGATGTGTGGGAGCTGCGGATCGAGCCCGGGCACGCGACGTCCGTGCACGCGCATCCNCGCAAGGTGACCTACCTGCTGTGCCTGGCCGGAACCGGCGAGATCTCGACCCTGGACGGGACGTTCGAGATCGGCCCGGGAACATCGGTGCGGATCTGCGCGGGGGCCTTCCACGGCACCGCCAACAACGGATCCGAGCAGCTCGCGCTGGTCGAGGTGGAACTGCCGCGGAACAAGTACGACCTGGTGCGGCTGGCGGACAGCTACGACCGGGCGGCGACCGCCTACGAGCCGGTGGGCAGCCGCATCGAGAGCAGCCCGCTGCGCCGGGCGCCGCATGTCCCGCACGGGGTCATCCGCCGGCTCGCGCCCGATCGCCGGTTCAGCTACGAGATCCGGACCGGGATGGACCTGTACTACCGCCGGCTGCCCATCGAGATCTTCCACGTCCCCATCGGCATGAGCGGCGTCGTGCACGGCAGCGTCGACGTGCTGACCGCGACCGGTCGGGACGGTGTCGCGACCGACAAGTACTACCTGTCGATCAGTCGGGGTCGGTAGCGGGAGCCGCCGTCCTTTCGCCGTTCTTCGTCGTTCTCCGGCTCCCGTTCGTCTTTCCCGAGAGGAATCCGCCATGAGCAGCGCCGTCATCCTCACCGGTCCCGGCTTCCAGGACCACGACGTCGTCTACACCTACTACCGGCTGATGGAACAGGGGTGGACGGTGGACGTCGCCACCCGCGACGGCGAGCCGGTCACCGGCAAGTACGGTGTCCCGCTGCCGATGGACAAGACCGCCAGTCCCAACATCAGCTTCGACGACCTCGACGTCGCCGCCTACGACGTGGTGATCTGCACCGGCGGCCACGAGGCGCCCGACCGGGTGCGCCAGGACCGCCGCGTGCTCGACTTCGTCGCGGGTATGGCGGAGTCGGGCCGGATCGTCGCCGGGCTGTGCCACGGCCCGTGGATCATGGTGAGTGCCGGGGTGCTGCGCGGCCGAAAGGCCTGTGCGTACATCGGCCTGCGGGACGATGTGGTCAACGCCGGCGCGCATGTCGTCGACAGTGACGTCGTGGTCGACGGCAACATCATCACCTGCTCCTACTACGCCTATGTCGGCCGGTTCATGCGGGCGGTGTTCGAGACCGCCGAGGCCCGGGCCGCCGCGCCGTTGCCCGCGGCGGGCTGAGAACCGCGGACGCCGTGGCGTGGGCCCGGGCGTCGGATCCGGGCTCTGGTCGTCGGGAATCCGGTCAGCCGTCGGGGCTCCGGTCATCGGAGAAATTGTGATCTGACACCACTGGACGGTTTCGTCCGAGACCGTCGGAGCCATTTTCCGGCGGAGCTGCGGGTGGCGTTCGCACGCCTGAAGGGCTCGAGGTACCTCCTTTCCGAGCGGTCTTGACAACGTCCTTGGTGGGGGTATTCCCGGTTTCGGGAGCGACTGTTCCCGAGAGGCACACAAAGCCCCTTCGGCCGCTCTCACGGCTCCCCGCCCGGCAGCTCGCGGAGGCGCCGGCGCACATGGACCGGCCCGCGGAGGCTCGGGAGAACCGCTGTTCAGCGCCCTGGCGAGGCATTGGCAAGGTTCCGGCGGGCCGGCCTCGGCCTCCCGGGTCGACCCGGCTCGCCCCCCGGGTCGGCCCGGGAGGAGACGACCGGGAACGCGGCCGAGGGCCTGCGGTCCGGCGGCGCCGCACCAGGATCCCGAAAGCACCGAAAATGAACTAATTCCGCAAGCCGTTTCCGGTCCACGTCTCCCGGCGATGCCCGGTGGTGGTGATGGATTCTGACGGTTCTGCCCATCCGCGCCCCGCCGGGTCGATTCGTCCGCGGCTCGAGCGGCGTCGTCCGTGCGCCNGGAGCGGATTCACCGGAACACCAGGGAGAAAAGGAGCTTACGACGATGCTCTTCCTTGATTTCGACGGGGTCATCTGTGACGCCTTCACCGAATGCGCGGTGGTGGCCTGGCACGGTTACCGGCCGGCGCCGCCCGGGGCGGCGCCGACGCTGGACGGCGCGGTGCTGCCCGACCGGTTCGTCGCGGATTTCCGGCGGATCAGGCCGTATGCCCGCACGCTCGGCGGTTTCCTGGTCGCCCACCATCCNGACGCCGGCACCGTCGACTCCCAGGAGGGGTACGACCGGCTGTTCGCGGCGTTCGAGCCCGCCGACGTCGCGGACTTCGAACGCCGGGCGACCGCGGTGCGGACACGGCTGCGGCTGAGCTCACCGCGGCGCTGGCTGGACGTCCACCAGGTGTACCCGCAGGTCGGGGTGGCGATGGCCCGCCATCACGGGCGGGTGGTGGTCGTGACGGCCAAGGACGCGGTGTCGGCGGGGGAGATCCTGGCCCACCACGGCCTGCGCGGGCATGTCGCGGAGATCATCGGTGACTGCGCGGACAAGCCCGCGGCGATCAACGCGGCGCGGGAACGGTCGGGGCGGCCCGACCGGGTGCTGTTCGTCGACGACAATCTGGACAACGTGCTCGGCGCGGTGCGGGCCGGGGTGCCGAGCCGGTGGGCGCGGTGGGGCTATCACACCGCCGAGCACGTGCGCCGCGCCGGCGCGGAGAGCGTCAGCCCGATAGAGCTCGCCGAGCTCGCCGGGCTGACGGTGTAGGCGCGGGATGGGTGTGCGTACCTCCCCGCGCCCGCGGCGGTCGGCCGCGCCCGCCGTCACCACCAGCACGGTCCCCACCGCGGGCTCCACCACCGGCGCCGGGGCAGGCCCCACCCGACCCACCCCTGGTACCAGCCCCATCACCGCGGCGCCCGCGGCGGCCTCGGTGACCGTCCTGCTGGTGGTCTGCGCCCTGCTGATTCCAGCCGCCCTGTACGTGGGCGTGCCGTTGGCCGGGCCGACCGGACGGCGTTTCGGGGTCGGGGCCGCGGCGGCGAGCTGGACCAGCGGTGCGTTCGCCCTGGCGTACGCGGCGGGTTTCCTGGCCGCGGGTCCGGTCGCGGCGCGGCTTGGTCCGCGGCGGACGCTGGCCGGGGCGAGCGGGGTGCTGGCTGTCGTCACCGCCGTGGCGCCGCTGGCCGGCGGGTACGGCGCCTTCCTCACCGTGCGGGCCGGGCAGGGGCTGGCCGCGGCGATGTTCGCGCCGGTGGCCCTGGTGTACACCGCGGAGCGCACCGGCCCGGCCCGGCGGGGCGCGGCGCTGGCCTGGCTGACCACGGGTCTGCTCGGTGCCGGTCTCGTCGGTCAGCTGCTGGGCACCGGCCTGCTTGCCTGGTCGGGTTGGGAGGCGGTGTTCTGGGTCAGCGCGGCCGGTTACGGTGCGCTGGCGGTGGCCCTGTGGCTGGTCCTGGCCGTGGACGGGCCGCCGGTGGCCAGCGCGGGCGAGGGCCTGGTCCGGTCGGTGGCGGAGCTGCTGCGGGACGGGCGGATCTGGCCGGTGTTCGTGGCGGCGTTCGGCGTCTTCGGGACGTTCGTCGCCATGTACCGCATGGTCGACACCCGACTCGTGGACGACCATCAGGCGGGAACGGGTCTGCTGCTGGCGTTCGAGGCGGTGGGCTGTGTCGGGCTGCTGGCGGCCCCGGTGGTGGCCCGGACGGGGCTGGGGCGGTCACCGCGGGCGCAGAGTGTGGCCGGTTTCCTGCTCGCGGCCGCGGGGCTGGGCGTCCTGCAGATCGGGGGCGTGGCGGTGATGGTCGCCGGCAGCGTCGCCTATGTCGCGGGGACGAGCCTGGTCGTCCCCGGCCTGGTCGGGCTGCTGGCCACGGGGGCGGGGGAGCGGCGCGCCGTCGCGGTCGGGGTGAACACCTGCGTGCTGTTCGTCGGCGCCGCGGTGGTGCCGGCGCTGGTGGTGGGGCTGGGGTATCGCCCCGGCCTGCTGGCGCTGACGGTGCTGCCGCTGGCCGGGGCGGCGCTTCTCAGCAGGACTTCGTCCAGCGGATCTCGTCAAGATAGTCAACAGCGTTGACGGCCCCGGGTGGCCATTTTCGATCTTGGTTGACCCGTCTCATGTCAGCCTCTCTCATGTCAGCCTCATCGTAGAAACGCCTGGTTTCCCGGGACCTCGGCGACAAGGCCGCCGCCCTCCGATTCTGGCGGGCGATGAGACATCACAGACTCCACGACAGATCCGACAGATCCGACAGATCCGGCGGCGGCCCCGACCGCCCTGACGCCGGACCCGCCATCCCTCGAACCGGCGTGGGTGGCGTCCCGCGTCGCGGTGCGGGCCGGGCGCTGAACCGCGGTACGGCGATCGTCGCGGCGGCGCTCGCCGGCACGGCGGTCCTCACCGGCGCCGCGGCAACCGGCGCGGCGACGACGGCCGGTGACCTTCCCGTGACCGGCTTCCGGCCGGAGCTGCTCCCCTTCGAACGCCAACCGGTGCGCTGGCACCCGTGCCAGGTCGGGCCGAACGACGCGGCCGGCGCCTACCTGGACGATGCCGGAGCGCAGTGCGCCGAGCTCAGCGTCCCCCTGGACTACGCCCAGCCCGACGGACGCACGCTCACCCTGGGGGTGTCCCGGCTGCGGGCGGTGGACCAGGACCACCGCCGTGGACTGCTGATGGTCAACCTCGGCGGTCCCGGTGGCGGCGTGGTGGACGCGCTGGGTGACATCCGTCTGCTGCTGGGCACCGCGGCCGACCGGTTTGACCTGGTCGGGACGGATCCGCGGTTCGTCGGGCGCAGTTCGGCACTGGACTGCGGGCCCGCGCTGGCGCAGGACTGGCTGCGGGCCGGCGGGCCTGACCGGGACGACTTCGACCGGGTTGCCGCCATACAGGAGGCCACGGCGGCGGCCTGCGCCGCGCACGCCGACGTGCTGCCGTTCGCCTCCACCCGCAACACCGCCCGGGACATGGACATCGTCCGGGCGGCGCTCGGTGCGCGCCGGACGTCCTATCTGGGCTACTCGTACGGCACCTACCTGGGTGCGGTGTACATGCAGCTGTTCCCGGACCGGGTCGACCGGTTCGTGCTGGACAGCGCGGTGGATCCGGCGACGTACAACCCGCNGGTGCTGCGTGGCACCGGGGATCTGCTGGAGGCGGCGCTGCNGGAGTGGGCCGACTGGGCGGCGGGCCGTGACGCGCAGTTCGCGCTGGGCGACACCGCCGCGCGGGTGCTGCGCACCGTGGACCGGATCTACGAGGAGGTTGCGGTCCGGCCGTTGGTCGTGGACGGCGTCGCCTTCGGCTCCGCGGAGATCCCGAGCCTGCTCATCGCGTCGCTGGTCGACGACAGTGTGGAGGCGGCGGAGATCCTCGCGATGGGTGTGCGTGCGCTGGCGGACGCCGCGGACGGGCGGGTTCCGGTGGTGAGCCCGATTTTGGCGGAGTTCCTCAGCGGTGTCCCGACGGCCGGTCCGGCGCGCGGCGGCCCGACGGGCACCCGTGACCCCCGGGGCACGGTCGCGGGGGTCACGGGGGGCGGAGGGCTGGCGGGGGAGTCGATCAGCGCGTTTCTGAGCGCGCAGCTGGCGGTGGTGTGCGGTGATGTGCCCGCGTCCCGGATCGTCGGGGACTACCTGGCGGACATCCGCCGGCATCGGCGGGCGCAGCCGCATGTGGCGACGGCGATCTGGAACATCACGCCGTGCTCGTTCTGGCCGGTGCGGCCGGTGGAGCCGCCGACGCGGGTCGCGAACGACCTGCCGGCGCTGGTGGTGGCCGCGGAGAAGGACAACCGGACCCCGTACGCCGGGAGCCTGGCGCTGCACCGGGCGCTGACCGGCTCCCGGCTGGTGACCTTGCGCGGCGCGCGGGTGCACGGCGTGTTCCCGGGGCGCAGTGAGTGCGTGGACGGGGCCGTCGAGGCCTATCTGCGGGACGGGACCCTGCCGCGGGCCGCGGTGTCCTGCACGCGGCCACCGGCCGCACCGGGCTCACCCGGCGAGTGACCTGGCCGGCGTGCCGCCGGTGACGGTGCTGGTGACCGNGGCGGCCAGCTCCCCGGTCACCAGCAAGATAATCAACACTGTTGACGGCCCCGGGTGGCCATTTTCGATCTTCGTCGATTGCCGGACCCAGCGAATCGCACCGATCCCCTTCCATCCAAAAGATCAGCACGGACTACGCCCGGCTCAATCAAGATCGACTGAGCGACTGGCGGCCGGGTGACATCCTGAAAGGCTGCTGGTAGATGCTTTCTGGGTCGGCAACGCTGCCGGGTCCGCCCCGGAACCCGGACCCAGCGGTGCGGTGAACGAAAGGTGAAGGTGGCGGTATGGCGGTTTCCCGGCGTGAGGTCGCGACACCCGACGGGACGATGGAGGTCTTTCTCCAGGGCCCGGCCGACGGTGCCCCGGCACCGGTTGTGATCATGATTCCGGATGCCTACGGCGTGCGGGACACGGTGCTCGAGATGGCCGGGCGGCTCGCGGCGGCGGGTTATCTGACGGCGGTGCCGAACATCTTCCACCGGTCGGGTCCGGCGACCACCGGCCACCTGGAGATCAACTTCGCGGATCCGGCGCAGCGGGCGCGCCTCGGCGAGGTCGTCGGCAAGGCGACCCCGGCGGCGGTGATGGCTGACCTCGGCGCCCTGCTGGACGTGCTGGCCAGTGACCCGGCGGCCGAGGCGGGCCCGGTGGGGGTCATCGGCTACTGCATCGGCGGCCGGATGGCGTTCACCGCGGCCACGGCGTTCGGTGAGCGGGTCGCGGCGGCCGCGTCGATCCACGGTGGTGGGCTGGCGACGGAGGATCCGTCCAGCCCGTATCTGGCGGCTGACGGGATCCGCGCGGAGGTGTATGTGGCCGCTGCCCGTGACGACGCCCATCACACGGCGGCGGACCACGCCCGCCTGCTCGCGGCATTGGACGAGGCGAAGGTCGACTACACGGCCGAGGTGCTCCCGGCGTTGCACGGCTTCGCGATGGTGGACTTCCCCGTCTACGACGAGTCCGCGGCGCGGCGGCACTGGGAGATGTCGCTGGCGCTGTTCGCCCGCACGCTGCGGCCGGCGGGTTGATCGCAGCGTGCGGCGCTGGTCGCCGGCAATGACACCTGGAAAGATAATCAACATTGTTGACCGTCCGGCAATGCATTTTCGATCATGAGGTATCTCGCATCACCTGAGTGCACATAGAAAACATAGAAAACCTGGACGCGTGAAAAACGCACCCGGCCGGCGAGACCTTCCAAGATCCAAGGATTCCTGAGGCTCTCCGGCCGGATATGCGTCCGGTGGAAATACCGTGACCCGGCGGCTGCTGGCCGCTAGAGTCGCCGGCATGTACTTCCAGCAGATCTACGGCTGACACGACCGGGGCGGCTGCTCCCGGCTTCTCCCCGCGCGTCCGCAGCAGGCCCCTGCGCGCCGCGGGCCAGGTTCGCCGAGTTCCTCGGAGCCGTCGGCGTGCCCTGCCTGGCCTTGTGTCCTCGCGTCTTTGTGTCCTCGCGTCTTCGCCGTAGATCTGATCTGAAATGAGTGATCGTTCATGTCCCGTCGCCGTGCCCATATCGCGATGGTCGGCATTCCGGCCGTCAGTCATGTCCTGCCCAGCCTTGAGATCATCCGCGAGCTGGTGGCCCGAGGACCCGATCGCCGCGATGGGGCTGTTCCTCGACGACGCTGTTCAGGCACTTCCCCAGCTGCGCGCCCACTACGATCACGACCCCGCGGACCTGTACCTGTACGACATCGGCGCCTACGCCGCGCGTGCTCTGGCCGAGTCCCNGGGCCGGCCGGTCTTGCAGCTGTCCCCCACGATCGTGGCCTGGGAGGGCTATGACCGGGAAGTCGCGGCGCAGCAGGCGCTGCTGCCGGGCGCGGACGCATACCGGGCGAGGTTCGCGCGCTGGCTGGCCGGGTGCGGGGCGTCGACCACCGATGTGGACGCGTTTTCCGGACGTCCCGCGCGGGCCCTCGCGCTGATCCCCCGGGCGATGCAGCCGCGACTCGATCGGGTCGATACCACCCGGGTGACGTTCGTCGGGCCCTGCTTCGACCTGACGGCGGGCGCGGGCGACAGCTGGGCCCGGCCGGCGGGCGGGGAGAAGGTGTTGCTGATCTCGCTGGGTTCGGCGTACACCCGGCAGCCGGAGTTCTACCGCCGCTGCCTCGCGGCTTTCGGTGACCTTCCGGGTTGGGCCGTGGTGCTGCAGATCGGCAGGTATACCGATCCGCGGGAGCTCGGCGACATTCCGTCCAATGTGCAGGTGCATTCCTGGGTGCCGCAGCGGGCGATTCTGGCGCAGGCGGATGCCTTCGTCACGCACGCCGGTATGGGTGGGTGTGGCGAGGGGCTGCGGGCGGCGTTGTGGGAGCTGGTCACCGACGCGCGGGTTGCTCGCCGCCTGGCCCTGCTGCGCGCCGAGGCGCGGGCCGAGGGCGGTACGCCGCGCGCTGCCGATCTTGTCGAGGGCCTGCTGGGCTGATGGCTCGCGGGCCTGCCGGCCTGCTGGGCTGACCGGTGCGTCTGCGGGCGGTCACCCGGTCGGTTCGGGCGATCCGGCTGGGCCGGATGCTCCGGCTGGCTGGGCCGGTTGGGGCAGGAGGCGGGCGCGGGCGGCGCGGAGTTCGGCGGCGAGTTCGTCGGCCTGCCGTTCGGCGCGTTCGGCGCGGGCGCGGGCGTCGGCGAGGGCCGCGAGGCGTTCGGCGGCGGTCTGCTGTTCGGCGGCGAGGCGGGCCGCCGCTTCGCCGCGGACTCGTTCCAGCAGGTCGATGGCGGCGGCGCGGTCGCGGTCGAGTTCCTCCGCGGCGGCGGCGCGGACCTGGGCTGTCTCGGTCTGGGCGGCGGTGAGCCGGCGGGTGAGGTCGTCGCGTTCGCGGCGGGCGTCGTCGCGGAGGCGGTCGCGGTCGGCGCGCAGCTCGGCGATGGTGGCCGCGTCGCGTTCGGCGGCTTGTTCGGCGGCGCGCAGCTCGGCGGTGAGCCGGTCGCGTTCGGCGGTCAGTTCGGTGCGTTCACGTTCGGCGGCGGCGCGGATGCGGGTGGTTTCGGCGGCGGCGTCGGCGCGGGTGCGGTCGAGGTCGGCGGCGGCCCGGTCGCGGACGTCCTGGATGCGGCTTTCGGCTTCGGTGCGGGCGGCGGTGAGGTCCGCGGCGGCCTGGGCGCGGGCGGTGTCGGCGGCGGCGATGGCCTGGGCGTAGGCGGCCTGGCTGGCGGTGAGGCGCTGTTCGGCGTCGTCGAGGGCGGCGACGGCTTCGGCCGCGACTGCTTCGGCTTCGGTGCGGCTGGTCTGTTCGGCGCGGGCTGTCTGTTCGGCGCGGACGGCGCGGGCGACGGCTTCGGCGACCCGTTCGGCGGCGTCGGCTTCGGCGGCTTCGACCTGTGCTTCGGCGCGGGCGACGTCGCCGAGGCTGGCCATTTCGCGGGCGAAGGCGTCGAGGGAGTGGGTGAGGTCGGTGGCGAGGGTGCGGATCTGCCCGGCGAGTTCGTCGGCGCGGAGTCGGCCGGCGGCGAGGGGCCGGTGGGTGGTGGGGCGTCCGCTGGCCGGGTCGGGGCTGGTGGTGGGGGTGGTGTCGCGGCGGGCGAGTTCGCGGCGGCGGCGGTAGGCGGCGAGCCGGTTGTGGGCGGGGTCGTCGCAGTAGGCGGGGGGCCGGCCGGGGCGGTCGGTGGCGGCGGTGGGGCGGTCGCAGTCTGGGAACGCGCAGCGGGCCGGTGCTGTGGCCGGGGTCGGGGCGGGTGCCGGTGCTGTGGCGGGTGCCGGTGCCGGGGTTGGGGCCGGTGGTGGCGGTGTGGTCGGTTCGCCGGTCGCCTCCGGTCCGGTCGGGCCGGTTGGGGTGTGCTGTTCCAGGGTGGTGGCGGTGCCGTCGGCCGAGCTCATGCTCCGGTTCTACCGGATGGGGTGGGTGGCTGATCGTGTGCGGCACGCGCGGCGCGCAGGCGGGTTCGTCATGGTGCGCGGCTGTTCGGGTGCGGCTCTTCCTGGCCTGCCCGGTTCGGATTCGTTGTGCTCGTTGTGGGGTGCGGNGGGTGGGGTGGCGGCTGCGTGCGGGGGATCCTGGGTGCCATGGTGGACGGTGTGTTGAGCGGCGGGACGGGCGAGATGGTTATGGATGAGGACGCCTGGGAGGCGTGGTACGCCGCTCGGGAGGTGGAGTGGAGTGGGCGTCCGAACAGCCAGCTGGTGGCGGAGGTGGGTGCGTTGGCGCCGGGGCGGGCGCTGGATGTCGGGTGCGGGGAGGGCGCGGACGCGCTGTGGTTGGCGGAGCGTGGCTGGCAGGTGCTGGCGGTGGACTTCTCGGCGACGGCGTTGCGGCGGGGGAAGGCGCAGGCGGTGGGCCTCGGTCGGGCGGTGGCGGCGCGGGTGATGTGGATGCGGGCCGATGTGATGACCTGGTCCGGTCTGGATGCCCCGCCCGCCTCCACCCCCGCTCCTGCCCCCGCTCCTGCCGCGCGGCGGGTGTCGCGGTTCGAGACCCGGTTCGATCTGGTGTCGGCGCAGTTCCTGCACCTGGCGGCGGACCGGCGGCGGGCGATGGTGGCGCGGTTGTGCGGTGTGGTGGCGCCGGGTGGGTCGCTGCTGGTGGTGGGGCACGATCCGGCTGATCTTGCGTTGGGTGTGCCGCGTCCGGGGGCCGGGATGCTGTGTGAGGCGCGGGAGTTGGCGGGGTTGTTGGATCCGGCGGGGTGGGAGGTGCTGGTGGCGCAGGCCCGTCCCCGGCCGGTCGCGGTGTCTGGTGGGGGTGAGCTCGTGGTGCGTGACGCTGTGTTGCATGCCCGCCGGCGGGCGTCCTGACGGGTTGTTCCGGGGTCGGCGGGGTTGGTTCCGCGCGGCTCGGTCACGCCGCCTGGTCGGGTTTGCTGTTTCGCGCCGGTGTCCGGGTGCGGTCGGCGCGGTTGAGCTGGTGGCGGGCCGCGGCGAGCAGGAGCAGCACCAGGACGGTGAGGGTGGCGTTGGCTGCGTATTTGACCGGGTAGGAGACGGTGCCGATCGGGTCGACGAGGAACGACAGTCCGGCGTTGACGGTCAGGGCGGAGCCGGCGACGGTGAGGGCGCGGCGGCGTCCCTGCTGGTTGGTGGTGTGGTGGCGGTTGCGGGTGGCGCGGTGCAGGAGTGTGCCGGCCGCGGTGAGGATCGCCAGGTCGGTGAGGGTGCCGGGCCAGGTCGGTGGGAGCAGGTGGTGGGTGGTGAAGGTGGTCACCGCGAGGGCGGCGAGTAGTCCGGTTCGCGGCCTGCGGGACCTGGCTGGTTTCGTCGGCGCGGTGGTGGCTGGTGGAGGTCGGAGCGGGGTGCGGCGGTGTGCGGGGCGGGTCAGGGCGGCCGCGGTGAGCAGCAGGACGGCGATCGCGGTGGCGCCGAGTTGTGCCGGGGAGGCGTGGAAGTCGCGGGTGGTGTCGTGGTGGACGAGCGCGGCGGCGGGGAGCCAGAGCGCGATGAGGGTGAGCAGGCCGCGGCGGTGCAGCCACGGCTGGTCGGCGATGCGCGGGACGGTGCATTCGACGACGACGATGGGGGCGGTGACGCTCCAGATCACGTGGCCGGTGACGAAGTTGACCAGTGGGTGGGCGGCGAGGCCGGTGCCGGGGATCAGGGTGCGGGCGCGGTCGGTGTCGTAGGCGGGGTCGCCGGTGACGTGCGGGTTGAACAGGCTCTGGTCGATCAGGCCGGCTTGGAGGAGTCCGAAGGCGGCGGCGAGGGTGATGACTGCCAGTGGTCCGCGTCCGTGGCGGCGGACCGCTTCGCGGATGAGGACGGCGACGGTGCCGTAGAGCGGGATGAAGAACAGCAGGCTGGCGATGAGGTCGAGGGGATGTCCGATGCTGGTGTCGTAGCCGATGAGGTGTTCGGCGCAGATCGGGGACAGGACGAGGAGTCCGGCGGTGGCGGCGAGGCGTGCCCGGCCGGCGGGCGGGCGCGGGGGGCGGGCGCCCGCGTCCGCTGGTGCCGTGGCCGTGGCCGTGGCCGTTGTTTTGGCCGTGGTGGGGGTGTTCATGCCGATGGTGTCGGGATCGGGGGGTGGCTTCAGGGGCGGGTTCGGCGGGTGTGGTGGTCCACCGCTAGGCACAGCACGGCCCCGGCCAGGAGCATCGCGGCGTAGCAGAGGATTTCGTGGCCGTCGACGGTGAGTAGGCGCAGGAAACCCAGCAGGGGTGGCCCGCCGAACAGCTCGCGGAGCAGGCCTGCGCCGCCGCCGACGGCCAGGATTCCCCCGAGGGGCCGGCCGCCGGCCACCAGTGGGCTGTCGGGCCGCGCCGGAACGCCCGGTGTGGCGGGTGTGGCGGGGTCGTCGCGGTCGGGGGATGCGGAAGTCATGGGGTGACGGTAGGAAAGCGGCGGTGCCGCGGGTATCGGGCGCAGGTCGGTGGGGTGGCGACCAAGGTGTTCCGGTGGCGGGGCGGGTGTCGTCCTTTGGTATCTGTTCGCGGTGAGCGGGGCGTGGGGGTGGGTGGGGCCGCGTAGATTGCCGGGGCATGGGCCCGGTTCTGGCCACCCGCCGGGAGTGGGTCGCTGATGTGGCGCTGATGCTGTGCGCGGCGGGGTTCGCCGCGGTCACCGCCGGTTCCGTCACGGTGCTCGACGAACGCGGCCCGATGTGGCGGGTTGTTGACGTGGTGGCGGCGGTGGTGGCCTGTGTGGGGCTGCTGGGGCGGCGGCGCTGGCCGGTGGCGCTGGCGGTGGTGCTGCTGGTGGCCGGTCTGCGGACGCCGTATCTGACTGGTCCGGTGGTCGTGGCGGTGTTCACGGTGGCGGCTCGGTGTTCCCGGCGGGCGACGGTGTGGGTGGCGGTGGTGGCGTTCGCGCCGCTGCCGCTGTTCCTGTGGCGGTTTCCCGGTCTGGAGGAGGAGCGCGCCGGGCGGGTGTTGACGTATTTCGTGCTGGTGGCGGGTGCTGTGGGGTGGGGGCTGTTCCGGCAGTCGCGGGGGCAGCTGATCGCGTCGTTGCGGGAGCGGGCCGAGTTGGCGGAGGCGGATGCGGTGCTGCGTGCGGAGCGGGCCCGGCAGGAGGTGCGTGGGGAGATCGCGCGGGAGATGCATGACGTGCTGGGCCATCGGTTGTCGTTGTTGGCGGTGCATGCGGGGGCGTTGGAGTTCAACACGGCGGCGTCTCGGGAGCAGGTGGTGCGCGCGGCGGGGGTGATCCGGGAGAACGCGCAGCTGGCGTTGCGGGATCTGCGGGAGGTTATCGGGGTGCTGCGTGGTGGGGAGCTGGTGGCGGGCGGGGCGCCGCAGCCGGTGCTTGCGGATGTGGGGCGGCTGGTGGTGGAGGCGCGGGAGGCCGGCGGGCAGGTTGCGTTGCGGATGCCGGCCGGGGAGTTGGTGCCGCCGGTGACGGTGGGCCGGGTGGCGTTCCGGATTGTGCAGGAGGCGTTGACGAACGCGCGGGTTCATGCGGCGGGTGTTCCGGTGGATGTGGAGGTGGCGGGTGCGGCGGGGCGTGGGCTGGTGGTGGCGGTCAGCACGCCGGGGCGCGGGGCTGCTGCCGCGGGTGCTGGGGGTGCGGCGGTGACTGTCGGGTCCGCTGAGGGGGGTTTCTCGTCCTGTTCCCTTTCCCTGTCCCCCGCGGCTGCCGCGGCTGCGGTTTCGGTTCCGGCTGGGGGTGGGGGGCGTGGGCTGCTCGGGTTGGCGGAGCGGGTGCGGCTGGCGGGGGGTGTGTTCGCGGCGGGGCCGGTGGGGGCCGGCGGGTTTGTGGTGCGGGCGTGGCTGCCGTGGCCGGACGACGCCGCCGACGCCGCCGACGCCGACGCCGACGCCGCCGCCGACGCCGCCGACGGTGGCGGTGGTGGCGGTGGTGGCGGTGGTGGCGGGGCTGCCGCGTCGGCTGGGGGGTCTGGTGACGGGTGGAAAGGGGCGCGGGAGGGAGTGGCTGGTGATTGACGTGCTGCTGGTGGACGACGATCCGCTGGTGCGGGCCGGGTTGGCGCTGATGCTCGGCGGTGCGGACGATATTCGGATCGTGGCCGAGGCCGCGGACGGGGCGCAGGTGGCGGGTCTGGTGGAGCGGTGTCGGCCGGCGGTGGTCCTGATGGATATTCGGATGCCGGGGGTGGACGGGGTGGCGGCGACGGCGCGGGTGCGGGCGCGGGCTGGTGCGCCGGAGGTGCTGGTTCTGACGACGTTCCACACCGATGCGCATGTGCTGGGGGCGTTGCGGGCGGGGGCAGCGGGGTTTCTGCTCAAGGACACCGCGCCGGGTGACATCGTGGCGGCGATTCGGACGGTGGCCGCGGGGGATCCGGTGCTGTCTCCGGCGGTGACCCGGCGGCTCATCGCGCAGGTTGCGGGGCCGGAGGATGGTCGGGATGCGGTGGCGCTGGCTCGGGCGCGGTTGGCGTTGTTGGGTGAGCGGGAGCGGCAGGTGGCGGTGGCGGTGNGGCGTGGTGCGTCGAACGCGCAGATCGCCCGGCAGTTGCATCTGGCGTTGCCGACGGTGAAGACGCATGTGTCGCGGATTCTGACTCGGCTGGGTCTGAACAACCGGGTGCAGATCGCGCTGCTGGTGCATGACGCCCGGCTGCCGGCCGAGGGCGGTGTGGGTTGAGCCGGCGGTGTCAGGGCAGGTGGACGGAGCCGTCGGCTGCCAGGGGCCAGGCGGGGTTGTGGGCGACTTCCCAGGGGTGGCCGTCGGGGTCGAGGAAGATACCGGAGTAGCCGCCCCAGGGGGTGGGTGCGCCGGCGCGGCCGAGGGTGGCGCCGGCGTGCTGGGCCTCGGTGAGGACGGCGTCGACGTCGGCGGGTGTGGGCACGTTGTGGGCGAGGGTGATGCCACCCCAGCCGCCGGGGTCGGTGACGGTGCTGTCGGCGGCGAGTTCGTCGCGGCTCCACAGGGCGATGACCAGGCCGCCGGCCTGGAAGAAGACGACCTGGCCGTCGGGTGACTGCCCGGACCAGCCGAGTGCCTCGTAGAAGGCGCGGGAGCGGGCGATGTCGGTGACACCGAGGGTGATGAGGGAGATGCGCTGCTGCATGCCGCGGAGCATGGCAGGCNCCACCGACAGTTTTGTCCGGTGGTCAGGCGTGCGGCAGGCTGGATCGTGTGATGCGGCGGGAAGCGCGGGAGCCGGGTGTGGGTGGTGGCCGGCGGGCTGGTGGGGTGGATCGCCGTCCGACGACGGGCCGGCCGCGGGGTGCGGTCACGTTGCGGTGTGTGGGGCCGGGTCGTGAGCCGCCGTTCGCCGCGGTGACCAGTGCGTCGGTGGTCGCGGTGACCGGGGGGGGATCTGATGGTCGTCGCGGACCTGCCGCGGGGGCTGGACCTTCCCGGTGGTCATGTGCAGCGGCAGGAGCGGTCCGCGCGGGAGACGGTGCGCCGGGAGGTGTGGGAGGAGGTCCGGGCCACGGTCGGGGCGCTCACGCTGGTCGAGGTCGTCGAGTCGGATTTCTTCGGCCGTGACGATCTGACGTACATGCTGGTCTTTGCGGCTCGGGTGCGGCGGCTGGCGGTCTGGGAGGGTGGGCATGAGTCGGCGGGGCGGGTGGTGCTGCCGCCCGGGGAGTTTCTGGACCGTTACCGGGGTGGGGATCCGGCGCTCATGCGGCATCTGGTGGGCGCCGCCCTGACGGTGCTGGGTGTGCCCACCGCCGGGTGGGGGTAGACGCGCGGGTATCGGAGCGGCGGATGTGATGTGGAGGTGTCGCGGCCGCGGGGAGGGGCTCGTCCCGGGGCGGGGCTGGGGAAGGTCGTCTTTTTGTCGGGAGTGGCCGGGCGCGTCGCCGTATCGTCGTTGTTCCTATGCGTGCGACGGTTCGGGTCTACGGGCTGCTGTTGGTGGCGGGGTTTCGGCGGGGTTCGACGTACCGGCTGGCGGCGCTCGGTGGGCTGGTGTCGAATGTGACGTTCGGCCTGTTGAAGGTGGCGGTGCTGTTCGCGGCGGTGGGGGCGGCTGGTGGTGAGGTCGGCGGTTATGACCGTGCGCAGATGAGCACCTACATCTGGTTGTCGCAGGCGATGCTCGGTTCGGTGAATTTCTTCGGCGGCAGCGACATCGCGGAGCGGATCAAGGACGGTCAGGTCTCGGTCGATTTTCTGCGCCCGTTGGATGTGCAGGCTGCGACGGTGGTGACCGAGGTCGGGCAGGCGCTGTTCGCGTTCGTTCCCCGGGGGATTCCGCAGCTGGCGATCGGTGGTCTTTTCGTCGGGATGACGCTGCCCGGGTCGGTGGCGGTGTGGGTGCTGGGTGTGGTGAGCCTGCTGCTGGCGGTGGTGTTGTCGGCGGCGACGGTGTATCTGGTGGCCGCGGTGGGGTTCTGGCTGGTGGAGACCCGGGGCGTGCAGCTGGTGTACATGGTGGTGTCGGGGTTCTTCGCCGGGTTGTTCGTGCCGATCAGCATGTTTCCGCGGTGGTTGGAGTTGGCGGTGCAGGCGACTCCGTTCCCGTCGATGTTGATGTATCCGGTCACGGTTCTCGCTGACCGGGTGTCGGTGGGTGGTGCGTTGACGCTGGTGGCGGTGCAGGTCGCCTGGCTGGCCGGGGTGGGTGGGCTGGGTCAGGTGCTGACCCGTGCCGGCCGGCGCCGGCTGGAGATTCAGGGTGGCTGAGCCGGCGGCCCCGGCCCCGGCTCCCGTCGCGCCACCGGCCGCCGCCATGCACCCCGCCCCTGCGGCCCCTGCGGCTCAGGGTGCGCAGCTGGTGGGAGCGGTGGAGGTGGCGGCGGCCGGGTGGTCGCGGCCGGTGGCGGTGCTGGGTGCCCGGCTGCGGCCGTACCGGGCGGTGCTGGCGTCCCGGGCGCGTTCCCAGGCCTCCTACCGGGCGAACTTCGCTTTGGACCTGCTCAGTTCGCTGCTGTCGGCGGTGGTCGAACTGGCCGAGGTGTGGGTGGTGTTCCACGCGACGACGCGGCTCGGCGGGTTGGAGTTCTCCCAGATGCTGCTGGTGTTCGGCCTGGCGGATCTGGCGTTCTCCCTGGCGGATCTGGCGTTCGGGCACTGCGATCGGCTGCCGACCTATCTGCGGGCGGGCACCTTCGACGTGTTCTATCTGCGGCCGCAGCCGCTGCTGGCGCAGATGGTGACCGGTGAGGTGAGCCTGCGGCGGCTGGCGCGGGCGGCGGTGGGGTTGACGGCGCTGGTCGCCGGGCTGGTCGTCGGTGACATCTCCTGGGGGCCGGGGGCGGTGGTGTTGCTGGTGACGGCGCTGGTCAGCGGGGTCGCGACGTTCGCGGCGATGTTCGTGTGGGCGGGTNGGCTGCAGTTCTTCCTGGTGGACGGACGGGAGATGACGAACGCGTTCGTGTACGGAGGGCGGTACGCCGCCACCCAGCCGGCGGCGGTGTGGTCGCGGCCGCTGGTCGTGCTGTTCGGGTTCTTCTTCCCGATGGCGTTCACCGGGTATCTGCCGGCGTTGGTGCTGCTGGGTGAGCCGGGGCCGGTGTGGCTGCCGAGCTGGTTGGGCTGGTGTGGGCCGGTGGCGGCGGTGTGGGCGTGGGTGATGGCGGCGCTGTTCTGGTGTCTCGGGGTGCGGCACTACCAGGGAGGTGGCGGGTGAGCGGGGCGGCGGATGGTGGGGTGGGGGACGCGATTGTGGAGATGGTCGGGTTGACCCGGCAGTTCACGGTGCGGGAGGGGGTGCGGCGGCGGCGGCTGACCGCCGTCGATGATCTGACGGTGCGGATCGCGCCCGGGGAGGCGGTCGGTTACATCGGTGCGAACGGTGCCGGGAAGTCCACGACGATCAAGATGCTGGCGGGGATTCTGGTGCCGACCCGCGGCACGGTGCGTACCTGTGGGCTGCGGCCGGTGAAGGACCGGCGGCGGCTGGCCCGGCAGATCGGGGTGGTGTTCGGGCAGCGTTCGCAGCTGTGGTGGGACCTGCCGGTGCGGGAGTCGTTCCGGATCCTGGCCGCGATCCATGCGCTGCCGGCGGCGGTCGGGCGGGCCCGCACCGAGGAGCTGGTGGAGCGGTTGGAAATGGCGGATTTTCTGGCGACGCCGGTCCGGCAGCTGTCGTTGGGGCAGCGGATGCGCGCGGAGATCGCCGCGGCGTTGCTGCATTCCCCGCGGCTGGTGATTCTGGACGAGCCGACGATCGGGCTGGATGTGCTGTCGAAGCAGCGGCTGCGGGAGTTCCTGATCGCCGAGCGTGCGGTGCATGGCACGACGCTGCTGCTGACCACCCATGACATGGGGGACATTGTTCGGCTGTGTGAGCGGGTGCTGGTGATCGACCGGGGCCGGCTGGCCTATGACGGTGATCTGCCGGGGTTGGCGGGGGCGGCGGGCGCGGACCGGGTGCTGGTGGTGGATCTCGCCGGTCCGGCGGCGGATCTGACGGGGGTGCCGGCGGCCCGGCATGTGGCGAGTGAGGATCGGGGCCGGCGGCAGCGGTTGGCGTTCGACGCGGAGACGACGACGGCGGCGCGGGTGCTGGCGGCGGTCACGGCGACCGCGGAGGTTCTCGACTTCACCGTGGAGGAGCCGGACATCGAGGATGTGGTGCGCCGGTTGTATGCCGCGACCCGCCGGGTGCCCGGCGTGCCGCGGTCGGGGACGTGAACGGCGGGGCTGTCGTGAACGGCGGGGCTGTTTCGAGGTCGGGGCGGTAGCGCAGCAGCGCCCCGACCGGCCCGTAGTTCGACGCCGGGATGGTGGTGTCGGCGGGCTGGGTGACGGCGACGTGGGCGATCGTGTCGGCGAGCCGCGGCCAGCCGATGGTCTCCCCCCAGCGCAGGGTCGGTTCGTGACGATGGTGCCGCTGGCCAGTGCGGATGACCGGTCGGCCGACTTCGATCATTGCTGGTTGTCGGGGGCAGCGTGTCGGGGTGGGTGTGGGTCCGTGGGTGCGCGGTCGCCGGCGGTGCCGGTGTCGCCGGCCGCATCGCCGGCCGTGCCGGTGGCCGTGCCGGTGTCGGTGGTTTCGCATCGGCCGGTGATGACCGCGGCGACGGTGGAGGCGGCGGGGATGCGCCCGTCGTCGGCCATGGTGAAGACGGCCCGCATCATCTTCGCCACGTACACCCAGTCCAGGAGCAGGCCGTGGCGGGTGGCGAAGTCGGCGATGAAGGTGTCCAGGGTGCGGTCGCGGCGGGCGTAGCCGCCGGCGTGGAAGCCGTCGGCGACGGTCCAGTTCGTGGTCACGGCGCCGAAGGTGGCCTGTTGCAGGGCGGCGACCTCGCCGGGCAGGAACCCGCCGCGCAGCACCGCGACGCCGACGGCCCGCCGTGGCCGGGTGGGTGCGGTGGGTGCGGTGCCCGTTCCGGTGAGGCCGGCGGCGAGGCCGGCGAGGGTGCCGCCGGTGCCGACGGGGACGTAGGCGAGGTCCAGGTCGGGGATCTGGGTGAGTAGTTCGCCGGCGAGCTGCGCGCAGCCGGTGACCGCGAGGGGGTTGCTGCCGCCTTCGGGTAGCAGGTAGAAGCGGCCGAAGTGGGCGCGGAGCCGGGTGTGCAGGGCCGGGTCGGCGCGGTTGCGGTAGCGGGTGCGGTCCAGGTAGGTGAGGTGCATGCCGTGTGCGGTGGCGGCGGCGAGGACCGGGTTGAGTGGCTGGTGTTCCTCGCCGCGGATGACGCCGATCGTGGCGTATCCGTAGTGCCGGCCGGCGGCGGCGGTTGCGGCGATGTGGTTGGAGTACGCCCCGCCGAACGTGAGCAGGGTGTCATGGCCGGCCGCGGCCGCCGCGGTCAGGTTGTGGGCGAGTTTGCGCCATTTGTTGCCGGGCAGGTCGGGGTGGATCAGGTCGTCCCGTTTCAGCAGCAGCCGGATGCTGCGGGCGGCGAGCCGGTGGTCGTGGAGTTCGACCACCGGTGACGGCAGCCGCGGCACCGGTCCGTCGCGCGGTGTCCGGGGGTTCATTGTTCCCAGCCTGCCACCGCGGCGCGGATCGCCGCGAAGCCGGGGGTGGGGGCGGTGGCGCGGCTTAGGCTTGTGGGTGGCGTCGCGTGCCGTGACCGGCCGGGTGCGGCAGGCAGGTGCCGGGAGAAGCCCACGGCGGAGGGACCGCGCTCATGTCGGTCGCGTTGAACCACACGATCGTGCACTGCCGGGACCGGCGGGAATCCGCCGAGTTCCTGGCCCACATCCTCGGCCTGACGGTCGGGGTGGCCCTCGGGCCGTTCCTGCCGGTGGTGACCGCCAACGACGTCGCTCTCGACTTCGCCAGCACCGACGAGCCGGTCGCCGTGCAGCACTAAGCGTTTCTGGTGTCGGAGGACGAGTTCGACGGGGCGTTCGCCCGGCTCTGCGCGGCCGGGGTCCCCTACTACGCCGACCCGCAGGGGGCGGAACCCGGGCGGATCAACCGGCGGGACGGGGGGCGGGGGCTGTATTTTCGGGACCCGTCCGGGCATGTCATGGAGATCATCACCCGCCCGTACGGGGCCTGAGCCGGCCCCCGTCCATGCCCCCTTCGTCCTCGTCCTCCTCGTGCTCGTCGTGCTCGTCGCCGTCGTGCGATGTCCGCCCGTTCGCCGCGGCCGCCGGGGGGCCGGGTTCCTACTGGTCGCGCAGCTTGCGGGCGATCTGCTCGGCAAGCCTTTCCACCAGCGCCGTGTCGGGGCGCTGCCCGTTCACACCGCTACCGTTGACGATCAGCGTGCTGAACACCCGGCCGCGGCCGAAGTGGACCATGTCGAGGTAGGCGGCGTCGCCGAAGGTGACGCGGTAGGCGGCGAGGGCCCCGTCCGGGGTGGACAATTCGGTCATCTCGACGTCGGATTCGAGGTCGGCCTCGCTGTCGAGGGACTTGTTCTGGCAGGTCAGATAGTCGGAGTGCGCCAGGACGGCGGCGAGGGTCCTGACCTGCTCGCGGGTGTAGGTCGCGGCCAGGGAGCCGGCCTCGACGGTCTCGTCCTGTGTCGCGGAGCTGTCCTGGTCGCTGAACGTGGCGCTGACCGCGGTGTCGAGCGCGGGTGGGTTGATGGCCTCGGCGGGCTGGCCGAGGCAGGCGGCGAGTTCGGCGTCGAACATGTCGGTGGGGCTGTCGTCCTCCCCCTCCTCGGTCGCCGAGGCGTACAGCCCGACGGTTTCGGGGCCTTCGGTGAGCAGGTAGTCCACCGCCGCGATCGGCTTGTCCGCGGAGGTGTCATCGAGCAGGCCGTCGTTCCCGCCGCCGCAGGCCGCGGCGGTCAGCATGAACAGCACGCCCATCGCGGCCGTGCGGGTACGGGTCACGGCGGAGCCGGCGCGGGGCATCATTTCTCCTGACAATCATGGATACATGGCACGGAACGTGACCATCTTGGTCGAATGAGGATTCTGGCGTGTGGGTGGGGAGCGCGCAGGCCCCCACCCGATCCGCCGGGTGATCAGGAGGGGGCGCCATGAGCGGGCCCGTCGGAACGCCGCCGGCCGCCACCGGAGCACCCGACGAGCTGTCGCGGCGGCTGGGGTTGCCCGACGCCGTGCTGATCGGCCTCGGGTCGATGATCGGCGCGGGGATCTTCGCGGCGCTGGCACCGGCCGCACGCGCGGCCGGTTCGGGGCTGCTGGCCGGGCTGGGCCTGGCCGCGGTGGTGGCGTACTGCAACGCCTGGTCCTCGGCGCGGCTGGCGGCCCGCTACCCGGCGTCGGGCGGTACCTACGTCTACGGCCGGGAGCGGCTGGGGGCCTTCTGGGGATATCTGGCGGGGTGGGCGTTCGTCGTCGGCAAGACCGCCTCCTGCGCGGCGATGGCCCTCACCGTCGGTTCGTATGTGTGGCCCGGGCAGGCGCGGGCCGTGGCGGTCGTGGCGGTGGCCGCGCTGACGGCGGTGAACTACGCCGGGGTGCACAGGTCCGCCTGGCTCACCCGGGTGATCGTGGCGGTGGTCCTGGCGGTGCTCGCCGCGGTGGTCGTCGCCGCCCTCACCTCGACCGCGGCGGACACGGGCAGGCTGGACGTCGGTGACGACGCGACGGCCGGCGGGGTGGCGCAGGCCGCCGGCCTGCTGTTCTTCGCCTTCGCCGGATATGCGCGCATCGCCACCCTCGGGGAGGAGGTGCGTGATCCGGCCCGGACCATCCCCCGGGCGATCCCGCTCGCGCTCGCCCTCGCCCTGGGCGTGTACGCCGTCGTGGCGGTGGGGGCGCTGACGGTGCTGGGCCCGGGCGGGCTGGCGTCCGCCGCCGCGCCGCTGGCGGAGGTCGTCGAGGTGGCGGGGGCCGGCTGGCTGGCGCCGGTGGTGCGGGCCGGCGCGGCGGTGGCCGCCCTCGGCGCGCTGCTCGCGCTGATCCTCGGGGTTTCCCGCACCACCCTGGCGATGGCCCGCGACCGGCATCTGCCGGCGGCGCTCGCCGCGATCCATCCGCGGTCACGGGTGCCGCACCGCGCCGAGCTCGCCGTCGGCGCGGTGGTGGCGCTGATCGCCGCCACCGTGCAGGTGCGGGGGGCGATCGGCTTCTCGTCCTTCGGTGTCCTGGTGTACTACGCCGTCGCCAACGCCGCCGCCTGGACCCTCACCCCGTCCGAGGGCCGCCCGGCGCGGGTCGTCTCGGTGACGGGGCTGGCCGGCTGCCTCGGGCTGGCGTTCGCGCTGCCGATGTCCTCGGTGGTCGTGGGCTGCGCGGTGCTGGCCCTCGGTGCCCTCGCCTACGGGGTGCGTCGCACCGTGACCACCCGCCGTGCCTAGGCGGCGCCCTGCGCGGCGGCGGCGCGGGTCGTGTCCCGTGCCGGTTCAGGGGGTGGCGGCGCCGAACCAGCGGGGCAGGTGGCGCAGCAGGTCCCGCTGGTCCGCACCCGCCCAGGCGACATGGCCGTCGGGTCGCAGCAGGACGGCGGGAACGTCGAGGTCGTCGCTGACGTCGACGACGTGCTCGACCCGGTCCGTCCAGCCGGCCACCGACAGCCCGCCGGTCTGGTCGAGCAGCAGCCCGCGGCCGCCGTGGGTCAGGGTGTAGAGGGAACCGTGCCGCTTCAGGCTGAGGTCACGGATCCGCCGGCCGAGCAGGCCCGGCCCCCCGGCGCGCGCACCGCCGGCCGCCTCACCGCCGCCGCCATCGCCGTCGGCAGAGCCGCCGTCGAGGTCAAGGTCGTAGCGGACCCCGAACGCGGTGATCTTCTCGATCAGGAAGCGGTTCACCTCGTCGAGGTCCATCAGCTGTGCCAGCAGCCGGCGCACGGCCTGCGGGCCGGGTTCGGGGGACAGCAGCAGCGACTGGGCGCGGGTGTTGTCCAGGACGTCGGCGGCGACCGGGTGCCGTTCGCGGTGGTAGCTGTCGAGCAGTCCTTCCGGTGCCCAGCCGGCGATCTGCGCGGCCAGTTTCCAGCCGAGGTTGAACGCGTCCTGGATGCCCAGGTTGAGGCCCTGCCCGCCCATCGGCGGGTGGATGTGCGCCGCGTCGCCGGCGAGCAGCACCCGGCCGGCGCGGTAGTGCTCGGCCTGGCGGGTGGCGTCCCCGAAACGGCTGAGCCAGCGGGGGGTGTGCGCGCCGAAGTCGGTGCCGGCGAGTTGCCGCAGCCGTGCCCGGAACTCCTCCAGGGTCGGTGGGGCGACCCGGCCACCGCCGGGGCGTTCGGTCACGTTCTCGGCGCGGGCGACGAAGCGGTAGGTTCCGTCGCCGTCCGGTGCGGGGCCGAAACGCAGCCCGGCGGTGATGACGGCGGGGTCGGTGGCGAGGGTGGTGAGGGTGTCCGCGGAGGCGGTCACCGCCACCTCGCCGAGCAGCCATTCGACCCCGGCGGGTTCGCCGGGGAAGGCGATCCCGGCGGCCTTGCGCACGGTGCTGCGTCCGCCGTCGCAGCCGACGAGGTAGCGGGCGTGCAGCCGGGTGCCGTCGGCGAGTTCGGCGTGGACCTGCTGGTCGTCCTGGTCGAGTCCGATCAGCGCGTGGCCGCGGCGGAGCTCCGTGCCGAGTTCGGTGGCGCGTTCGGCCAGCAGCCGTTCGGTGAGNTGCTGCGGAATGCCGAGGATGTAGGGGTGTGCGGTGTCGAGGTGTGCCGGCGCGGGTTTCGCGATGCCGGCGAAGAAGCCACCGAGCGGGTATTTCGTGCCGAGGGCGAGGAAACGGTCCAGCAGTCCGCGCTGGCCCATCACCTCGATGCTGCGCACATGCAGGCCCAGTGCCCGGGCATGCGTGTTCGGTTCCGCCTCCTTTTCCAGCACGACGGTGTGTACGCCGTGCAGCCGCAGTTCGCTGGCGAGCATCAGCCCGGTCGGCCCGCCACCGACAATGATCACATCAGGCATGGAGCCCCTTCTACCGGCTTCTGGGGATCGAGGTCTTTTTCGGGGTGTTGACGTGGATGGCGTGCTGCGGCGCCGTTTCCGGCGCCGGGCTGAGATTCTCGGGTACGGCCCGGGTCTTGCGGCAAGCCCCCCTGTGTGCTATATCTTGAAAGTGGCGGCGAGGTGGTTCCTCACCGCCCTTGCTGTTTCACCGCCCTTGCTGTTTCGCTGTTCCCGGGGGCCGTCAGGGCATGTCAGAAGCCCCGTTCGTCCTGGGCGGTGAGCGGTGGCGTGTGGGACCCGCGTGTCGTTCAGGTCGCGCTGGTGGCGGTGGCCCGGTGGTGGTGCCGTCGCAGGCGGGCGTCGAGCGAGCAGGTGCCGGCGCCGACGAGAAGCAGGAACAGGCTGCCGCACAGCTGCGCGAGGTCGACGCGGGATTCGTGCAGGAAATCCCACCAGCCGGACGCGTCGTCGAAGAGCGGCGCGTCGCCCCACAGGACGGGCAGCTTGGTGATGAGCAACGCCCCGAGCATGTCCACGATCATCGGCACGGTGGCTGGGCGGGTGAGCAGCCCGGCGAGGATCAGCGCACCGCAGACGATCTCGAAGACCCCGTCCAGGGGTGCGAAGAAGCCGGGGGCGGGGATACCGGCCTGGTCGAAGCGACCGGTGCCCTGCCTGTCAGGGTGCAGGAACTTCCCGATGCCCTCGGAGAGGAAGACCACGCCGACGTAGAGGCGGATGAGGACGACCGCGGCGGGCGCGTCGGTCGCGATATGCCGGGGCCACCAGGTGCCGAGCCGTGTCATCCGAGGTGCCTCCCCGCCAGTGTGCCGTCTCGGGCCCCGGCAGCATCCCGCGCGCCGCCGGGCGCCGGCGGTGACGCGCCCGGCCGCCGCCGTGTCGTGGTGGGATGACGGGCAGGAAACGGCGGCGGCGTGGCGAGAAGCGGCCCCGCCCGGCGCTTCGCCCCGCCGGCCGCGACCAGTCAGGAGAACCACACCATGCCCGCCGCGCAGGCCTTCCCCCTGCAGCCCACCCCGATCCGGGTGTCCGAGGATGTCCTCGACGATCTGCGTGCCCGGCTCGCCCGGACCCGTCCGCCGCTGGACGAGGGGAACGAGGACTGGTCCTACGGCGTCCCGGCGGCCTATCTGGGGGAGCTGGTCGGCTCCGGGCTGCCGCTGGACTTCTTCAACGGCCCGCGCGCGTGGGACTTCGCCCGCAACCGGCCCCTCACCGACGACCAGCCCGCCGACATCCGGGCCCGGATCATCGAGCNGGACCGCCGCTCGGCGTCCCACCTCACCGTGCACATGCTCGACGGCGCCACCCTGGCGCACGGGCTGAGTGACTCACCCGCGGGCCTGCTCGCCTGGCTGCTGGAACGTTGGAACGCCTGGAGCGACAACGGCGGCGACGTCGAATCCGTGTTCACCCGTGACGACCTGCTCACCCACGCCACGATCTACTGGGTGAACAACTCCATCGCCACGTCGATGCGGTACTACGCCAACGCCAACCGTCACCCCTGGGTCCCCGCCCACGACCGCACCCCGGTCGTGCAGGCCCCGACCGGTCTCACCCTCGTCACCTATGAGAACCCGCCCGGTGTCCACACCGCCGCCGAGCGCGTCCAGGCGTTCAAGGCCGGCCCGCAGGCCGGCTGGTTCAACCATGTGAACGTCAGCGCGCACGACCACGGCGGCCACTTCATCCCCTGGGAGAACCCCGACGCCTGGGTGCGCGACCTGCGCCGCACCTTCCACGGCCGCAGACCCTGAACGATCTGGCCGCTGCCGCTGCGGGCGGCCCGCGGCGGCGGATCCGGGCCCTAGTACACCAGCGGTGCATACCGCCAGGCGTCGCTGTACTCGACGCAGTGCGTTCCCCGCTGGTCGGTGCGCGAGGACAGGCACTGGTGCAGGTAGTCGTGCCGGCCGAGGAAGATCGAACCGGCCGCGATCAGCCCGAGGACGCACGCGACCGCCCAGCGCTGGACAGCGCCCCGGTTGTGGTCCGACCAGGCCAGCAGGAGCGCGGCCAGGGGTGCGCCGGCCGCGATCGCGGCGGCGAGGAGCAGGGCCCGGTCGCCGGCGAGGATCTGGGCTCGGGTCGTCATGTCACCGGTCCAGTTGGCGGTCATCAGCGCCGCGTACGACAGGCATACCGCCGGGCCGAGAATTCCCCCGACGCCCAGCAGCAGCCGCAGGAGAAAGGCCGCCCCCGNGGCAGGCCACCTCGAAGTCCGATCGGTCATGGGACTGATTCTCGCCCAGTGCCGCGGCACACGGGGACACACCCTGCGTGGGATACGTGGGATAGTCGGCGTCGAAACCCGGCGCGGATCGGTGCACGCCGAATCGGTGCACGCCAGGCGCCGGCGGTGGCTGAACGTTCCTACCCGTCGAGGGGATGACCGGATGCGCAGAGCGGTCCCCCCTCGCCCGACGCTCGCCGTATTCCTGCTGCTCACGCTGCTCACGGCATGCGGATTCGTCACCGGGAGACCGACCGTGGTCCGGACCGGTGTCACTGGTCCGGCGGTGGACGGCGTCCGGATCACCTCGATGACGGTGTTCTCCGGCTGGCATCCCCCGTGCCCCGACGTTGCCGACCTGACCCCGGACCCTCTCCCCACCGGCGACCCGGGGATCTTCGCCGACTACGAGGTCACCAACTCCGCCGCCGAGGCACTCACCTACACGATCCGGTTCGACTTCACCACGGATGTCCGTGCGGCCGTGACCAGCAGATACCAGACGGTGCGTTCGGTGGGCCCCGGCGGGGCCGTGCGCGGCACGGTCCGGCTGGGCGTGCTGGAGCGCGAAACGTGCCCGGTGACGGGTGTCAGGGTCGCCGAGGTGACCAAGGTGCCCGCCGGTGAGGCGCCGCCTGCGTCCGGGGAGTGTTCACCGTCGGGCGTCCGGCTCGCTCTCGGTGACCTCACGGCGGCGGCGGGGCGGCGGGCGGCGGATCTGCTCCTGGAGAACTGCGGGACGGGCGACTACACCCTCGACGCGGATGGTGCCCCGCTGCTGGAACTACTGGGCAAGGACCGGTCCCCCGTCGAAGGTGTCCAGATTCTGCGGGACGGCGGCAGCGTCCCGGAACCGGGTTTCGACGAGCCGGCCGGGCCGCTGGTCCTGAGGCCGGGCGAGAGTGCCGTTTCGAGCCTCACCTGGCGCAGCACCACCGAGCTCGGCCCCGCCCCGGTCGACGTCCCGTACGTCANGGTGCGGGCCCGGCAGGGCGCCGATCCGGTGACCCTGACACTGCGCGTGGACCTCGGCACCACCGGGGAGCTGGCGGTCAGCTCCTGGAGACGCCGGCCGGTGTGAGGGCAGCAGAGGAAGGGCCTGGGTCGGGTCGCCCGTACCCGTCTCGTTCAGCGTGCGCCCGTCCACCGGATCTTTGACGTTTGACAGGCTTCCTACGCGCAAGGCCGGCGGTCGGGCCGTTTCCGGGGGTTTTCGTGTGCCTCCGCTCATCCGGCTTCCCACAGCCGCACCGTCTCGTCGTCGGCGGTGGTGGCGAGGGTGCGCCCGTCGGGGGAAAAGGCCACCGACCGCACCGGGTCGGTGTGGCCGGT
>NZ_LRTK01000003.1 GCF_001636565.1 Frankia sp. EI5c | reverse complement strand
GGGGGGTCGGGCGGGCCGGGTCGGTGACTCTCCACAGCCGCACCGTCTTGTCGGCGGCGCCGGTGGCGAGGGTACGCCCGTCGGGGGAGAACGCCACCGACCACACCTGGTTCGTGTGGGCGGTCAGCGGCGGGCCGAGGGCGCTGGGATGGGACCAGTCCACGACGGCTGGCCTCGGCGTCGGCGTCGGGCCGGGGTTCGCGGTGGGTGTGGGTGTGGGTGTGAGGGTGGACGGGGAGGCGCCGTCACGGGTAGTGGTGACCACCGCGGTGAGGGTTGCGGCTGCGGCGAGCGCGAAGGCGGCACCGGCGGTGAGGAATCGTCGGCGGGTGGGCGGCGCGCTCATGGGTCTGGGGTCGGGCTTTCGGGGAGACGCGTCCGCGGGTTGGGGTGTTTGGAGGCTGGGGCGGAGCTGGTCGGTCAGGTGGAGAGGCAGGCCGGTGGTGCTGGCCCAGCCTGGGCCGTAGATGCCGGTGGCGGCGTGGGCGAGATCGGCCGCGAACGTGGCGGCGTCGGGGTGCCGGTCGGCCGGGTTCTTCTCCAGAGCGCGCAGTACAACCCGTGCGAGGCGCTCGGGGACGCCGGTCAGAGGCGGTGGGGGTTCGGTCAGGTGCTGGCGCCACAGGACCTGGACGGGCTGGCGGGGGTCGAACGGGGGCCGCCCGGCGAGGAGCTGGTAGAGGACGATCCCGAGGGCGTACAGGTCGGTGGTGAACCCGAGGCGGCCACCGTCGATCTGTTCGGGGGCCATGTACAGGGGGGTGCCGGCCAGGCCGCTGGCGGTGGCGGCGGACCCTTCGAAGATCTTCGCGAGGCCGAAGTCGGTGACTTTCACCGTGCCGTCGGCAGCGAACAGGATGTTGTCGGTCTTGATGTCGCGGTGCAGCACCCCGTGGCTGTGGGCGTGGTCCAACGCGGCGGCCACCGCCAGGCCGGCCGCGCAGGCCTGGGGCGGGGTGAGATCGGCGCGCCGGTGCGTCAGAGTGCCGCCGGGCAGCAGCTCCATGACGACCAGGCACAGGCCGTCGACGTCGAGGTAGTCGTAGACCCGGACGATGTGGGGGTGATCCAGCCCGGCCAGGGTGCGCGCTTCGGCCGCGAAGGCCACCGCGCGCCCCTCGGGGCCGTCGGCGCGCATCACCTTGACCGCGACCGGGCGTCCCATCCGCCGGTGCTCCCCGGCCAGGACCAGCCCGAACGACCCCGCGCCGAGCTCGACGCCCAGTGTGTAGCCGGGCAGCGCCCTCGCTACCCGTTCCCGATCAACGAGCATCGGCTCGGGTGATTTCCCGCCGGTGTGCTGCAGCCCGCGTACTCATAGCTATCCAGCCTGCCACGAATCGCCACCGTTCGGCTCGGCTGCGCACACCAGTCCGGATCATGACATCGGCCCGCGGGGCCCGGCCCTGCCGTCGATCAGGCCAGGATGATCCCGAGGCGGGGCGCGGGAGCGGTCCGGGCCGTCAGTGGCCGTCAGTGGCCGTCGGTGGTGTTGCTGTCTCCCCGGTTGGGGAGGAGCCGGTCGAGGTGGGCGTGCAGGGCGGTGAGGGTGTCGTCGCGGGTGAGGGCGTCCGGGGCGCACAGCGCATGCCAGGCCAGGCCGTCGGTGACCGCGACGGCGGTGATCGCGTCGCGGTGGGGGTCGACGTCCGCGGCGGCATCCCCGCTGCGGACGGCCTGGTCGAGGGCGTGGGCGACGGCGCTGACGAGGGCCTGGTAGCCGGCGGTGTAGAGGCCGGCGAGGCGGGGGCTGTGGGGGGAGCGGGCGGTGAACGCGAGCGCGACGCGTAGTTCGGCGTCGCGGGCGTCGTCGAGGGGGAGCAGTTCGGCGAGCAGGGCGCGGATGTAGGCGCCGGGGGTGGGGGCGTGGTCGGCGAGGGTGAGCGCCCGGGCGGTGAACTGGTCGATGGTGCGCCGGTAGGCGGCGAGCAGCAGTTCGTCCTTCGTCGCGAAGTGGTACTGCACGGCACCGATCGACACTCCGGCGGCGGTGGCGACGGTGCGCACGCTCACCGCGTCCAGGCCCCGGTCGACGACGACGTCGACGAGGGCGTCGAGGAGAGCGTCGGCGGACGTCGTCGCGGGGCGTGGCATCGCGCTATCCTCCCATACAGCCGTATGGAATACGTTCGTATGGAAACGGGGTGGTCATGGTCGCCGTCGCGATCGTCGCCTGCGAGGTGGTGTTCTGGGTTCTGCTCCTGGCCGGGGTCGCCACCCGCTACGGCCTGGGCTGGCGGCGACGGTCCGCGGTACTGCTGGCCTGTGTGCCGCTGGTCGACGTGGTCCTGCTCACCGTCACCGTCGCCGACCTGCGCTGGGGTGCGCGTACCGCTGACTGGACGCACGGCCTGTCCGCCGTCTACCTGGGGTTCAGCGTCGTGTTCGGCCCCCCGCTGGTCGCCGGCGTCGACCGCTGGTTCGCCCGCCGCCGCCCACCCCACCCAGCCGTGCTGTCCACCTCCATCGCTCCGGCCGGCCCGGAGGCCGCGGACAGCCCGGCTTCCGCGGCCGGCGGGGCGGGTGGGGTGGCCCTGGCCGAGGCTCCGACCGAGGCCGAGGCTCCGGATGCGCGGCTGGCCCGGCACTGGCGGGAATGGCGGCGCTGCCTGACCGCGTGCCTGCTCGCCGCCGCCACCCTGGGACTGATCATCCTCGCCGGCGGTGACCCCGAACGCACCCGCGCGCTGTGGGCGGGCGGCGGCTTGTTCACCCAGCTCGGCGTGCTGTGCGCGGGCTGGCTGCTGGTGGGCCCCGTCTGGACCGCCACCGGCACCTGGGTGCGTGGCGTGTTCCCCACCGGGCCCACCACCTCCGGCACGGACACCTCCCGGGAGGTTTCCGGCAGGTAGACCTCGGCCAAGTGGTGGATCAGCTCGCGGTGGATGAACAGCACCATCAGAACGTCTCCGGCACGCCGAGATGCGCCGTGTCGCCGGTGGCGAGCACCCCGACAACGCACCCGGCACGGCGACCGCCGGCACGGCGCGCACGGGCGCAGGTGGGTGGGTGGATGGGTGATCTGACGATGGCGGTCAGCGTTTCGGGCGGCGGCGCGGCAGTGACGATGCTGCGGCTGAAGAGCTCTGTGTGTCTCCTCGGGAGAGGTGTTGACAACCCCGGCGGCGGAGGCGGCGCAACCCCGCCGGGAGCGGAGACACAACGAGTCCTTCAGTCGCCGGTGGCGAACACCCGCGGACGGGCGGCGCGGGGGTGGGCGATGGCTGTGGCGCGGCCTCTGCTCCCCCTGAAAGCCCTGGTAGCGGCGTTACGGCGGGCTCCCGCCCGGTGCCGGTGGCTCGATCGCCGTGCCTCGGCCGGGCGGCGCTGGCCAAGGTGCCCGCGGGCGGGGTGCCGGACATCGGAAAGGGTCGGGCGGTGCTGTCCCGATACCGGCCCGGGACTGTCACTCACCGGCCCTCGCGACCCGGCTCGCCACCCGGGTTTCCCGTCTGATCAGACAGGTCTGTCACCCCGGCTCCGGGTTGGTCACCCGGCCTGCTGCCCCGAACCACCACGCGGTGTAGGAGATGACGACCCGGCACTCGGGTTCATGCCACCAGNGGCAAAGTAGCTTTCGGTAGTTGAGTCGCCACCAATCGAAGATTCCATGACAGCCGCTGGCCGGTTTCCGGCGCGTAGGTGGCGGCCTGTGAGGGCGAGGGCTGCGCAGGGTTCGGCGCCCTGGCTACGGTCGCGTCTTACGAGTCGCCGGGGAGGAGTTCGACGGCGCGGAGGCGGTCGGTCTTGGTGGGCTTGGTGTAGACGCGGGTGGTGTCGGTCCGGGCGTGGCCGAGGAGCTCGGCGACGAGGACGAGGTCGGCGCCGCGGCGGAGCATGGCGGTGGCGAAGGTGTGCCGCAGGACGTGCGGGCTCAGGTCAGTGATGCCGACGGAGCGGCCTAGGTCGGCGACGACCTGGTGGGTCTGTGTCACCGGCCGCCAAGTAGCTCTCAAGCGTGAACGACGTAGTTCAAGTCAGGGGAGTCTCTTCGCCATGATGTGTTCTCTCTGCCCATCGGGCAGCACACCACCGACGTGCCCGGTGTCCTCAAAGCCATGGCGCCGGTACAGCGCGGTCGCGTGCTCGTTGGCCGGCCGCGACTGCGAGCTGCAAGACCTCCGCCCGTTCCTGGACAGCCCACTGCTCCACCGCATGAACCAGGTGATCCCCCACGCCCTGCCCCCATGCGGCCTTGCTGACCCACAGGGAGATCAGCTCTACGACGCCGTTCCGTGGGCCCGGGATACCGCTGACCATCCCGGCCGGCGTTCCGTCAAGTGCGGCGAGAAGGTTGCACGAGCCAGAAATGCTCAGCCGGGCACGCCATCTCTCCTCCCTGTCGCCATCACCCTGCCAGTCCGCGAGCCTGGCCCCGAAGGCGTAGGGCGCCGCGGCAAGCGCGGCCAGCCTCAGCTCGCGCCACCTGGGCCAGTCGTCCGCTGTCAGTACCTCCAACTCGACCATGCAAGGAGGTTGTCCCGGGACAAGGGTCAGCAGCAACCCACAATCGACCAGCGACTGGCCTGCAATCACGGAGAGCTACTTGGCGGCCGGTGACACAGCCCCGAGTCCCGGGCCTGGACCGCCCGTCACCAGCAACGGCCCGGTCTCGGATCCCCTGGCCCAACGCAGCAGGGGCGTGAGCGTCCCGCCAAGATCCGCCACGCAATCCAAGATCCTTCCCGTTTGGGGCTGATGACACGTTCGTTAATGGCACCCCCAAACCGGCCACGCCAACGCGTTTCGTCACGAGACGAAACGCGAAACGGAACGTATCCGGGTGCACCCGTCGCGCCGAGGTCCCGCCCCGGCCGCCTGGCACTCCCCCGGAACCCTCCNACGGCTGACGCCCGATAAGCCTCCCTTCTCGGGCGTTAGAAATCAGGGGAGTGGCGGTTACCCGTGGCGATCGAGCGATTCGTTCCGTTTCGTGAATCGTCTTTCGGCGACGTAATGATGAAACGTAATGCCGGTCGGTGGGTGTGTGAGCCGCCGTCGACACCGGGCGGCGTCACGGACGACCGCAGACGCTGATACTGCAGACGCTGATCACGACGGTGGCGCACGGACCAGAACCCACGGATCGACGCCCGGCCGGGCCGCCGGAAAAGGGTTGGCGGCGATGCGTACGCAGCTGTCAGGGTCGGCCGGTGGTCGACGAACTTCCCGACGGTCTGGTGCTGCGTCATCCCACCCCGGACGATCAGCGGCGTGTCCTGGCGGTCATGGATGTCTGGTGGGCGGGTTTCGCCGGCGACGCCGGGTCGTTGCAGCGCAGCCTGCTGCTCCCACGGCTGTTCTTCCAGCACTTCACCGACAGCAGCTTCCTGGTGGAACGCGCCGACGGCCGGCTGGTGGCGTTCCTCATCGGGTTCGTGTCGCAGTCCCAGCCCGAGGTCGCCTACATCCACTTCGTCGGGGTCGATCCCTCGCTGCACCGCCGCGGTGTGGGCGCGTTTCTCTACCGGCGGTTCTTCCGCCTGGTGGCCGCCCGGGGCTGCCGCCGGGTGCGGTGTGTCACCAGCCCGGGGAACACGGCCTCGCTGGCGTTCCACACCGGCCTCGGTTTCCAGGTCGAACCCGGCGACACCACGATCGACGGTGTCGCCGTCCACCGCGACTACGACGGGCCGGCGCTGTCTCGCGTCGCCTTCACGCGGGCACTCGCGCCGGGTGCCGGGCCCGGTCGTGGGGTGCCGGTGCCCGCCGGGTGGTGAGGCCGCTCACCGGTGGTCGCCGGGCAGGGGGTTGTTCCCGTGGTCGGGCCGGGGTGCGCGGGTCCGTGACCGGCCCCGGATCCGGGTTGCCCCGCTGCGGGGGCGGCGGGGGTGGGGCGCCNGGGTGGGGTGGTCGGGCGGTTTCGGCCGGCCGGGTTTAGACCGGTGGTGTGTGCTGGGGGGATGTCGGGGGGCAGCTGCATACCGGGTGCGCGCGGCGGGTGGGAGTGGGGATGACGACGGTGCAGGTGGAGGTCGTGGAGACCTCGGCGTTGGGTGACCGCAGCTATCTGGCGCATGACGGCCGGGTGGCGGTGGTGGTCGACCCGCAGCGGGACATCGACCGGATGCTGGCGCTGGCGGGCCGGCTCGGGGNGCGGATCAGTCAGGTGGCGGAGACCCATCTGCACAACGACTACGTCTCCGGGGGGTTGGCGCTGGCCCGGGTGACCGGGGCGGACTATCTGGTCGCGGCCGCGGACACGGTGGCTTTCGAGCGGGTTGCGGTGGCTGACGGGGACGAGGTGGTGGTGTCGCCGGCGATGGGGCTGCGGGTGGTGGCCACCCCCGGGCACACGTTTCACCATCTGTCGTTCGTCCTGGCTGACGGCGGCGGGCCGGTGGGGGTGTTCACCGGTGGTTCGCTGCTGTTCGGTACGACGGGGCGCACCGATCTGCTGGGCGCCGCGCATGCGCGGCTGCTGGCCGAACGGCAGCATGCCTCGGTGCGGCGGCTGGCGGATCTGCTGCCGGACGGGGCGCGGGTGTGGCCGACGCACGGGTTCGGCAGTTTCTGTTCGGCGTCGCAGGCGGACGCGCCGGCGTCGACGATCGGCCGGGAACGGACGGTGAACCCGGCGCTGCGGCTGGAGGGTGACGCGTTCGTCGCCGAGACCCTCGCCGGGCTGGACGCGTACCCCGTCTACTACGCCCATATGGGTGCGCGTAACAGCGCCGGTGCCGAGCTGGTCGATCTGACGCCGGTTCGCCGGGTGGACGCCGCCGAGCTGGCCGGGCGGATCGAGGCCGGGCAGTGGGTGGTGGATCTGCGTAGCCGCCGGGCGTTCGCGTGCCGGCATCTTCTCGGCACGGTCAGTGTGGGGCTGGATGGTCCGATGTCGACGTGGCTGGGCTGGCTGGTGCCGTGGGGGGCGCCGGTGACGTTGCTCGCCGACGGTGCGGCGCAGATCGCCGACGCGCAGCGTGAGCTGGCCCGGATCGGTGTCGACCGGCCGGCCGCGGCGGCCACCGGTGGGCCGCAGGTGTGGGCGGGTGGGGAGGCGGGGCGGCTCGGGACGTTGCCGGTGGCGACGTTCGCGGATCTCGCCGCGGCCCGGGCGGGTGCCTCCCCGGCGGGGCTGCCCGCCGCGGGGGTGCTGTTGGATGTGCGGCTGGCGGGTGAGTGGCGGGCCGGTCATGTCGCCGGGGCGGTGCATCTGCCGTTGCCGGAGCTGGTGGGCCGGGTCGGCGAGGTGCCGGCCGGGGTGGTGTGGGTGCACTGCGGTTCGGGGTATCGCGCCGCGGTGGCGGCCAGTCTGCTGGCGCGGGCCGGCCGGCGGGTGGTGCATGTCGACGACGACTTCTCGGCGGCGTCCGACGCGGGACTGCCGGTCGCGGGTGACCCGCGCGACGTCGACGCATGACACGTCACCTGACCGCCGGGTGTGCTGGAGGTGTCGGCACGCCGGTGCGGTCGGGCCGGCCGGCGGGCGTCACCCGGGCGCGTCGGCGTTTACGATCATCCGCGGGGTTCGAATCCGGGTGGAGGGTGGGATGCGGCCGGTGGTGAACGGGCGGCGTGCGGACGGTGACGGGCCGGTGGAGGTCGGCTCCCCCACCGGCGCGCAGGCACCCACGGGGCCGGCTGGGACGCCCACGGTTCCCGCACCCACCGTTCCCGAGACCGTGGAGGCCGGGTCCGTGGAGACGGTGGAGAGGGTCACCGCCGCGGAGGTGGTGGTTCTGCCGGCGGCGGGTGGCGGTGGGCTGGGGGTGCTGGGCGAGGAGCTCGCCGGGCGGGTCGGGGATTACGCGCGGGCTTCCCGGTCGGCGGCGACGTGGCGCGCCTACGACGCCGACCTGCGCCATTTCCGTTCCTGGTGTGCCGGGCAGCCGCTGGCGCTGGTCGCCGTGCCGGCGTCGGCGGCGACGGTCGCCGGGTACATCGCCGCGCTCGCCGACGCCGGGTACGCCCCGTCCACGATCCGCCGTCGGCTGGCGGCGATCTCGGTGGCCCACCAGCTGGCCCAGGTGGACAATCCGACCGGGTCGGCGGAGGTGTCGGCGGTGTGGAACGGGATCCGCCGTTCCCGGGGTGTGCGGCCGTCCCGGAAGGCGGCGTTGGACACGTCGCTGCTGTCGCGGGTGGTGGCCGGGTTGGACGACGCGGTGCTGGCCGATGTGCGGGACCGGGCGCTGCTGCTGGTGGGGTTCGCCGGCTGTCTGCGCCGCAGTGAGCTGGTCGGGTTGGACACCGCCGACGTGGTGGAGACCGACGACGGGCTGGTGCTGACGGTGCGCCGGTCGAAGACCGACCAGGAGGCGGCCGGGGCACAGGTGGGGTTGGCGTACGGGTCGTACCGGCCGACGTGCCCGGTGCGGGCGTGGCGGGGCTGGGTGGCGGCCGCGGCGGCGGCGGGGATGCCGCTGGCCGGCGGGCCGGCGTTCCGGGGGATCAACCGGCATGGGCAGGTCGGGGCGGGGCGGCTGTATGCGGGGTCGGTGGCGCGGATCGTGCAGCGGCGGGTGGCGGCGGCCGGGTTGGACCCGGCGGATTTCGCTGGTCATTCGCTGCGGTCGGGGTTCGCGACCGCGGCGGCGCGGGCCGGGGTGACGGACCGGTCGATCATGCGGCAGGGCCGGTGGCGGTCGGCGGCGTCGTTGGAGTCGTATGTGCGGGCTGGGCGGCTGTTCGACGCGGACAACCCGTCGGGTCGCGTCGGTCTGTAACCCTGCGGCCGGGGTGTGGGTGTTGGGCGGGCGACGTCCCGATGTCCACCGGGATCGGGGTGTGTGTCGCCGGGTGCCCCCCGCGGCCGTGTTCGGTGTGCCATGCTGAGCGCCGGACGGTCAGGCAGGAAGCCGGTGTGAATCCGGCGCGGTCCCGCCACTGTTACCGGGGAGTCGACCTCAGCGGAAGGTCACGGCGGCCGTAGGCCGCTGGAAGGCCGAGGTTCGATGCCGATCCGGGTAGCCAGGATACTGCCGCCGTCCGTGGCTGCTTCGAGGGCGAGGACACCCCGGGGAGGACTTCCGCGATGCCCAGTACTGCCATGCCCGGCCACGGCCGGGTAGCTGCCGTGACGACGACGATCGGATCCGGGTGGGCGGCCGGTGGCCGCGGTGGGCGGCCGGGGCGGTGGTGACCTTCCCGTTCAGCGCGCTGGTGGGGTCGGCGGATCTGCGGCTGGCGTTGCTGCTCAACGCGGTGTCCCCGGCGGTCGGTGGGGTGCTGGTCCGGGGTGAGAAGGGGACGGCGAAGTCGACGGCGGTGCGGGCGCTGGCCGCGTTGCTGCCGCCGGTGGCGGTGGTGGCGGGCTGCCGGTTCGCCTGCGACCCGCAGGCACCGGCGGTGGACTGCCCGGACGGGCCGCATCCGGCCGGGCAGGCGGCGCTGGTCCGCCCGGCGCGGCTGGTGGAGCTGCCGGTCGGCGCCTCGGAGGATCGGGTGACCGGCGCGCTGGATCTGGACCGGGCGCTCACCGAAGGGGTGACGGCGCTGCGGCCGGGTTTGCTGGCGGCGGCCCACCGGGGGGTGCTGTACGTCGACGAGGTGAACCTGCTCGCCGACCATCTGGTGGACGTGCTGCTGGACGCCGCCGCGCTGGGGGTGGCGCAGGTGGAACGGGACGGGGTGTCGGTGCGGCATCCGGCCCGGTTCTGGCTGGTGGGCACGATGAACCCGGAGGAAGGTGAGCTGCGGCCGCAGCTGGTGGACCGGTTCGGGTTGACGGTGACGGTGGCGGCGAGCCGGGATCCGGCGGTGCGTGCGCAGGTGGTGCGCCGCCGGTTGGCGTTCGACGCCGACCCGGCCGGGTTCGCCGCGGTGTGGGCGGGCCGGGAGGCGGCGTTGGCGGCGCGGATCGTCGCCGCGCGGCAGCGGCTGGTTTCGGTGGTGCTGTCGGATGCGGCGGTGGACGCGGTGGCGGCGGTGTGCGCGGCCTGCGACGTCGACGGGATGCGCGCGGACGTGGTGTTGGCGAGGACGGCGATGGCGGTGGCCGCGTGGGAGGGCCGGGAGGAGGTCGGCCCGCAGGACATCCGGGCCGCCGCCCGGTTCGTGTTGCCGCATCGGCGTCGCCGCGGCCCGTTCGACGCCCCCGGTGGGGATGACACCGGTCTGGCGGAGACGGTGGAGGAGGTCCTGCGGGACCGGACCGCCGGACCGCCGGACGGTGACGGTGGTGGTGGGTGGTCCGGGGCGGGGGCCACGCGGTGGCGTGACGGCCCCGCTTCGGCTTCCGGCTCCGGTGGCGATGGCGATGGCGATCCTGACCTCGACCTCGACCCGGACCCTGGTGGCGGGGGCGGTGGGGGTGCGCCGGGGTCGTCGAACGGAGACGGGGCGGCCTTGTCCTCGCCGTCCGGCCGGTTGTCCTCGCCGTCCACGTCCCCGGGGGTCGGGGCGGGGGCGCCGGGGACGTGGACGGCGCGCAGCCCGGCGGGTTCTCCCCCATCCGCCGCGGGCCCGCCCGGCGCCGGCCCGGCGGCCGGTGACGGCCCGGGCACCGGTCTGGTCGGGGCGGCGGGTGCGCCGTTTCGGCCCCGCCTGTTCACCGCCGCCGGGGTCGGGGCGGGGGCGGCGGGCCGCCGGTCGGTGTCCCACGGGGTGCGGGGGGCGGTCGTCGGTTCCGGCGCGGACCTCCCCGGGCTGCACCTGCCGGCCACGTTGCGCGCCGCCGCCGCGCACCAGCGGGCCCGGGGGCGGCGCGGCCCGGGGCTGGTACTAGAGCCGGCGGACCGGCGCGGCGCGCTGCGCCGGGGCCGTGAGGGCAACCTGGTGCTGTTCGTCGTCGACGCCAGCGGGTCGATGGCGGCCCGCGAGCGGCTGTCGCGGGTGGCGACCGCGGTGCTGTCACTGCTGGTGGACGCCTACCAGCGCCGCGACCGCGTCGGCCTGATCACGTTCCGGGGGGTGGGGGCGCGGCTGGTGCTGGCACCGACGTCCAGTGTGGAGGTGGGGGCGGCCCGGCTGGCGGGTCTGCCGACCGGCGGGCGGACCCCGATCGCGGCCGGTTTGGTGTGTGCGTCGACGGTGCTGGCCACCGAGGCGCGCCGCGAACCGGCCCGGCGCCCGCTGCTGGTCCTCGTCACCGACGGGCGGGCCACCGCCGGGCCGGATCCGTGGGAGGCGGCCCGGGCGCTGCGGCGGGCGGCCGGTGGCACGGTGGGCCGGGGCGGGTTGTCCAGTGTGGTCGTCGACTGTGAGACCGGCCCGGTGCGGCTGGGGTTGGCGGCGCGGCTCGCCGATGCGCTGGGTGCGACGCTGGTCGGCCTGGACGCGCTGCCGTCCACGCCGCTGGCCGGCGGCGGGTTCGGGCGGGTCGCCTGATGGCGCCGCAGGGGCAGCCGTCGATGGTTCCCGACGACGGGCTGACGACCCGCCAGCGTCGGGACCGTCCGCTGCTGATCGTGCACACCGGGGCGGGGAAGGGTAAGTCGACGGCGGCGTTCGGGTTGGCGTTGCGGGGCTGGGCGCAGGGCTGGCCGGTGGGGGTGTTCCAGTTCGTCAAGTCGGCGAAGTGGCGTATCGGTGAGGAGAAGGCGCTGCGGGCGCTGTCGGAGACCGGGCAGGGCGGGTCGGTCAGCTGGCATCGGATGGGGTCGGGGTGGAGCTGGGTGCAGGCCCGCACCGACCCGGCGGCGGATCCGGCGGCCGCGGCGGTGGAGGGGTGGGCGCAGATCGCCCGCGACCTGGCCGCCGGCACCTACCGGCTGTATGTGCTCGACGAGCTGACCTATCCGCTGCGCTGGGGGTGGCTCGATCTGGACGAGGTGCTGGCCGNGCTGGCCGCCCGGCCCGGCCACCAGCATGTGGTGATCACCGGCCGGGAGGCGCCGGCTGCGCTGGTCGACGCCGCGGACCTCGTCACCGAGATGACGAAGGTGAAACATCCGATGGACGCGGGGCAGAAGGGCCAGCGGGGCATCGAATGGTGAGCCCGCTGGTGATCCCCCGGCTGGTGATCGCCGCGCCGGGCAGCGGGGCGGGTAAGACCACGGTGGCGACCGGGCTGATGGCGGCGCTGGCCGGCCGGGGGCTGCGGGTGTCCGGGCACAAGGTGGGCCCCGACTACATCGACCCGACCTACCATGCGCTGGCCACCGGCCGGCCGGGCCGCAACCTGGACGTGATGCTGTGCGGGGCGGGGCGCATCGGCCCGCTGTTCGCCCACGGGGCCGCCGGCGCGCAGGTCGCGGTCATCGAAGGGGCGATGGGCCTGTTCGACGGTGTGGCCGCGCCCGGCGCCGACCAGGAACCTGATCATGCTTCGACGGCGCAGGTGGCCCGGCTGCTGGACGCGCCGGTGGTGCTGGTCGTCGACGCGTCCGGGGTGGGCCGGTCGGTGGCGGCGCTGGTCGCCGGGTTCGCCGGGTTCGACCGGCGGGTGCGCCTGGCGGGGGTGATCCTCAACCGGGTGGGGTCGGTGCGGCACCGTGATCTGCTCACCGAGGCGTTGGGCGCGGTCGGGGTGCCGGTGTTCGGGGCGGTGCCCCGCGACGCCGCCGTGCACACCCCGTCGCGGCATCTGGGGCTGGTGCCGGCGGCGGAACGGGCCGGCGCGGCGGGTGTGGCGGTGGAGCGGCTCGGCGGGCTGCTCGCCGCGTCGGTGGATCTGGACGGGCTGCTGCGGTTGGCGGGTTCGGCGCCGCCGCTGCGGGTGCGGGCGTGGGATCCGGCGGCGGCTGTGGTGGATCAGCCGGTGCCGGGAGTCGGGGTGGGGTGGGGGCGGCCGGTGCGGGTGGTGGTGGCCGGCGGGCCGGCGTTCACCTTCGGCTACGCCGAGCACACCGAGCTGCTCACCGCCGCCGGCGCGCAGGTGCTCACCGTCGATCCGACCTGCGAGGAGACGCTGCCGGCGGGCACCGACGCGCTGGTGATCGGTGGCGGGTTCCCCGAGGAGCATGTCGGGGCGCTGGCGGCCAACCATCGGCTGCGCGGCGAGGTCGCGGCGCTGGGCCGCCGCGGTGCGCCGCTGGTCGCCGAATGCGCCGGGTTGCTGTATCTGGGCCGGTCGTTGGACGGGGCGGCGATGTGCGGGGTGCTGGGCTGCGACGCGGCGATGGGACCGCGGTTGACGTTGGGCTATCGGCGGGCGGTTGCGGCCACCGGCAGTGTGCTGATGGCGGCGGGCACGGTGGTGCACGCCCACGAGTTCCACCGCACCGGGCTGACCGTGCCGCGGGCGGCGCTGCCCGGGGCGGTGGCCTGGCAGGTGGACCTTCCGGGTGCGCCCGCCCGCCGGTCCCGGCCCTCCCGGCCCTCGCGGGCGGCGGGGACGGTGGCGGAGGGGTTTGTCCACGGCGGGGTGCACGCCTCCTACCTGCACCTGCACTGGGCGGGTGTGCCGGGGCTGGTGCCGCGGCTGGTCGCCGCCGCGGCGGCGGCCCGGCCCGGCCGGGCGGTGCGGTGCGGCGAGGACGACGAACGGGAGGTGTCGGCACGGTGAGCGGTTTGAGTCCCCGCCTGGTCGGGGTGGGAGTGGGCCCGGGGGACCCGGATCTGGTCACCTACCGGGCGGTGCGGGTGCTGCGGTACGCCGACGTGGTGTTCGTTCCGGTCAGCGACGGCCACGGCCCGTACGGGCCCGCCGCCCCGGCTGGGGAGGTGCCCGGTGGGGAGGTGCCCGGCCGGGCCGAGATTACGGTACGTGCCCACGTCGACCATGACCGGATCGTGCGGCTGCCGTTCCGGATGACCGGCGACGCCGACTACACCGCGCCGGCGCGGGCCGTCGCCGCCGCGCTCGGCGGCGGCCCCGGCGGGAGCGGCTGTGGTGGGGATGCGGCGGTGACGGTGGCGTTCGCGACCATCGGGGACCCGAACCTGTACTCGACGTTCACCGCGCTGGCCGCCGCCGTCCGCCGGCGGCTGCCGGCGGTGGCGGTGGAGACGGTGCCCGGCATCACCGCGATGCAGGACCTGGCGGCCCGCTCCGGCACGGTGCTCGCGCACGGCGCCGAGACGGTGGCGCTGCTGCCGCTGACCGCCGGGGTCGCGGCCTACCGGGCGGCGGTGGACGGCTTCGACACGGTCGTCGCCTACAAGGGCGGGCGGGCGCTTCCGCAGCTGCGGGCGGCGCTGGCCGCCGCCGGCCGCCTCGACGGGCCGGCCGGGCATGCCGTCTACGGGGCGGCGCTGGGCCTGCCCGGGCAGGACATCCGCCCCGGTGGGCAGCTGGCCGAGCGGGAGACCGGCCCCTACCTGTCCACCGTGCTGGCGACGCGGCGGTCGCGGTGGCCGCGGTGAACGGCGGCGGACCGGCCGGCGGGCAGGTGGCGTCCCAGCCTGGCCGGGGTCGCGGCCGGGTCAGTTTCGTCGGGGCCGGGCCGGGTGCGGTGGATCTGATCACTGTGCGCGGGGCGGCGGTGATCGGCGCCGCCGACATCGTGATCTGGGCGTCGTCGCTGGTACAGCCCGGCGTGCTGGACTATGCCCGGCCCGCGGCGGAGGTCATCGACTCCGCGGCGTTGCCGTTGGAGGGGGTGGCGGCGGTTTACCGCCGGGCTGCCGAGGGTGGGCTGCGGGTCGCCCGCGTGCACTCGGGGGATCCGGCGCTGTGGGGTGCGGTGCAGGAGCAGATGGAGATCTGCGACCGGCTCGGGGTCGACTACGACATCGTGCCCGGGGTCAGCAGTTTCACCGCGCTGGCGGCGGCGATCGGGCGGGAGCTGACCGTCCCGGAGATCGCCCAGTCGGTGATCCTGACCCGGCTCGGTGGGGGGAAGACCCCGATGCCGCCCGGTGAGCAGGTGCGGGACCTGGCCCGGCACGGCACGACGATGGCGCTGTTCCTCTCCGCGGCCCGCTCCGGGCAGCTGCGCGAGGAGCTGCTGGCCGGCGGCTACCCGCCGGCCACGCCGTGCGTGATCGCCTACCAGGTGAGCTGGCCGGACGAGCTGATCGTGCACGCCACGGTGGACACGTTGGCGGACAGCGTCCGCGAGCATCGGTTGTGGAAGCACACGCTGATCCTCGTCGGCCCGGCGCTGGCGGCCGGCGGCCGGCGTTCCCACCTTTACCATCCGGGGCATTTCCACACCTTCCGGCGGGCGGAGGCGGTGTCCCGCACGGCGCTGCGGAACGCCGACCGGGCCCTGGCCGCCGCCGGCGGCACCCAGGCGGCTCCCGGCCCGCCCACCCGGGCACCCAGTCCGGCGGGTCGCGGCGGCGAGGTCGGCGAGGTCGGCGGCGAGGTCGGCGGGGTGCTGGCGCTGGTGGCGGTGACCACCGCCGGGCGGGCCGCGGCCGGTGAGCTGGCGCGGCGCTGGCCGGCGGCGCGGCTCTACCCGGGCCGGGCGGGTGAGGCGCTGGCCGCCGCGGTCGCCGACGGGGTCGCGGGCGTGGTGTGTTTCCTGGCGACGGGGGCGACGGTGCGGCTGCTCGACGGGCTGCTGCGCGGCAAGGACCGTGACCCCGGCGTGGTCTGCGTGGATGAGGGGCGGCGGTTCGCCGTGGCTCTGTGCGGCGGGCACGGCGGCGGCGCCAACCGGCTCGCCGAGCAGGTCGCCGACGTCCTCGGCGCCACTCCGGTGATCACCACGGCCAGTGAGGCGGCGGGGACGGCGGCGTTGGACGGTTTCGGTGCCGACCTGGGGTTCACCGTCGACGGTGACTCGCAGCTGGCCGCGGTCGGGGCGGCACTGCTGTCCGGGCGGCCGGTGGACCTGCACGCCGACGCGGTGTGGCCCCTGCCGGCGCTGCCACCGTCCGTGCGACCCCAGCCGCCGCTGCCCGCCGTGGATGACGCGGTGGCCGTGGATGACGCGGTGGCCGCGCGGATCCACATCACCGACCGGCTGCTGCCCGCTCCCGCCGCCGGGGAGGTGCCGCGGGTGGTGTACCGGCCACCGAGCCTGGTCGTCGGGGTCGGGGCGAGCCGGGGGGCACCCGCGGAGGAGATCGACGCCCTCATCGACGCCGCGCTGGCCGGTGCCGGCCTGTCCCCCGCCGCGGTGAGCCATCTGGCGTCGGTGACGGTGAAGGCGGACGAGCCCGGGCTGCTGGCGGTCGCCGCCCGCCGCGGCTGGCCGCTGGTCGTGCACCCGCCGCGGGAACTGGCCGCCGTGGCGGTGCCGCATCCCTCACCGGTGGTCGCGGCCGCCGTCGGCACGCCGAGCGTCGCCGAGGCGGCCAGCCTGCTGTCCCGGCCGGCGCCGCCGGCGCACCGGCTCAGCGGACCACCCGCCCAGCATGAGGCCGCCGCCGGGACCGGGGCCGCGCCGGGGGCCCGGCTCGTCGTCGGTAAGCAGGTAAGCGCGCACGCCACCGTCGCGGTGGCCCGCCACCGGCCCCGCGGCCGGCTCGCCGTGGTCGGCCTGGGCCCGGGGGACCGGTCGCTGCTGACGGCGTGGGCACGCGCGGAGCTGCGCCGCGCCGGGACCGTCGTCGGCCTGGACCAGTATGTGGCGTCGGTGGCCGACCTGCTGCCCACCGGGGTGCGGGTGCTCGCCAGCGGGCTCGGGGACGAGCAGGCCCGGGCGCGGGCGGCGGTGGAGCGGGCCCGCGCCGGGCATGCGGTGGCGCTGCTGGGCAGCGGTGACGCCGGGGTGTACGCGATGGGAAGCCCGGCGCTGGATCTCGCCGACGGCTCGTTCGACGTCGTCGCCGTTCCCGGGGTGACCGCCGCGCTGGCCGCCGCCGCGCTGCTGGGTGCCCCCCTCGGCCACGACCATGCGCTGATCAGCCTGTCCGACCTGCACACCGCCTGGGAGCGGATCCTCGGGCGGGTGCGGGCGGTGGCCGCCGCCGACCTGGTCGTCGCCTTCTACAACCCGCGCAGCCGCAGCCGGCGCCATCAGCTGCCCGACGCCCTCGGCGCGCTCGCCGAGCATCGCCCCGCCACGGTCCCGGTGGGGCTGGTCACCGACGCGTTCCGCGGCGGGCAGCGGGTCGTTGTCACCACGTTGGGGGCGTTGACGGGCGGTGGCCCGGGCGGGCCGCGGGAGGCCGAGCGGCTGCTCGACAGCGTCGGGATGACCACGACCGTCGTGGTCGGGTCCAGCCGGACCCGGCTGCGCGCCGGTCTCGTCGTCACCCCTCGGGACTACAGGTGGAGCTGACCGTCACGGGCCGTGCCACAGGAGGGCCGTCGCAGTGAACGTCACAGTGGGCGACATCGAGGTGGGCGACATCGAGGTGGGCGACATCGAGGTGGGTGTCCGCGGCGCCGGCGCCGGCGCCGCGGCGCCGGCGCTGCTGATCGTCGGCCACGGCACCCGGGACGTCGACGGCGCCGAGCAGTTCCGCCGGTTCGTCGGCCGGGTGCGGGCGCGGGCGGGGGGGCTGGCCGTGGACGGCGGGTTCATCGAACTGTCCGCCCCACCGGTCGCCGACGCGGTGAGCCGCCTCGTCGCCGCCGGGCACCGCCGGCTCGGGGTTGTCCCGCTCACCCTCGTCGCCGCCGGGCACGCCAAGGGTGACATCCCCGGGTCGATGGCGCGGGAGCAGGCCCGGCATCCGGGCCTGACCTACGTCTATGGACGTCCGCTGGGTCCCCATCCGACGATCCTGCGGCTGGTGGAGGAGCGGGTCGACGCGGTGTGCCCGGCCGAGGAGCGGGCGGCGACGACGGTGCTGCTGGTGGGCCGGGGGTCCACCGACCCGGATGCCAACGCCGAGGTGGCGAAGGTGGCGCGGCTGCTGTGGGAGGGCCGCGGGTTCGCCGGGGTGGAGGTGGCGTTCATCAGCCTGGCGCAGCCGTCGGTACCCGCCGGGCTGGAACGGGTCCGCCGGCTGGGCGCCGACCGGGTGGTGGTCGTGCCCTACTTCCTGTTCACCGGGGTGCTGCCGCGGCGCACCGTCGCGCAGGCGCGGGAGTGGGCGGCGCGGCACCCGCGGGTGTCACTGGACTGCGCGGGGCTGCTCGGTGACGGCGCGGCGCTGGTGGATCTGGTGTTGGAACGCTACCGGGAGGCTCTCGGCGGCGACATCCGGATGAACTGTGACACCNGCCTGTACCGGACGGCGCTGCCGGGGCATGCGCACCGGGTCGGAGCCCCGCAGACTCCGCATGACCATCCCGACGACCCGACCTCGCCGCCGCACAGCCACAGCCACGGGCCGGGAGTGGGACACCGGGCCGACCAGCCGTAACACCCCACAATCCCGCCGAAACCTGTACTCGGTACCAGGACGTGGACAACAATCAACGCACGGGGGGCGGCCGGCCCGGCGGCAACAGCGCCACAGTGCCAGGCCACCATGACATCACACATCAACAGCCCACCGTGGCCTGTAACACGGTAGCGTGCGATGGTCACCAACGTGACCGCAACGGTGACCCACCGGCACCGGAACACCGACGGGGGCGACCCGGCGGCACCCGGCCCGGTGGGTGCCGGGCGCGGCCCGCGTCGGCACCACCGGCGCGTCCCCGGCACCGCCGGGAGGACAGCGGCCCCACCGCCCCACGGCGGCCCGGGGCGGGGAGGACAGGGATGAGCCGCGTGGAGCTGCCCGAGCCCACCGGTCCCGACCGGCTCGGGTTGGCCGCGGCCTCCCGAGCCGCCGCCATGCTTTCCCGTGAGATCGCCTACGCCGACCCCGACCCGCTCACCATGGCCGAGTTCGACGACCGGCTGCACCGCTACGCCACCACCCTGCTGACCACCCCGCACGCCCTGCTGCTACGCCCGGTCATCTCCGACTGGCGCCGGGCACAGGCGGCGCTCGGCCGGCGGCTGTCCCCGGGGGTGCACCGCGAGCTCACCGGCATCGCCGGTTTCCTGTCCTTCTACCTGGGGGTCCTCGCCGTCGAAGCCGGCGACGACCCGTCGGCGCGGCGGTTCGCCACCCTCACCGACCAGTTCGCCGCCCAGCTCGACGATCCGCTGCTGACCGGCACCGCCGCGACCCTCGACGCCCTCGTCGCGTTCGTCACCGGCCGGTACGACGCCGCCGGTGGCGCGGCCCGGCGCGCCGGCGCCGCCGGCCATCCCTACCTGTGCGGCTGGGCGGCGGCGATCGAAGCCGCCGCCGCGGCCACCCTCGGTGACAGCGACGCGGCGCTGGCCGCCCTGGAACGGCTCGCCCACCGGCCGAACGTGCAGGGTTTGCGCCATCCGGGCTGGCCGGCGTTCGACGAGGTCCGCGAAGCCGTCGCCGTCGCCGACGTCGTGTCCCGCATGGGTGGTGACGGCGCCGTCGATCTGAGCCGCATCGCGGTGGACATGACCAGCTCCGGCACGGTCGAACGTGGCTGGGCGCTGGCCTGCCTCGCCGGTGCGCTGGCCCCGGACGACCCGCCCGCGGCCGCCGTGCTGCTCGGCGACATCGTCACGATCCTCGACGTGCACCCCTCGCGGATGCTCAGCCGCCGCGTCAACGAGATCGTCTCCGTCGGCCCCGGCCTGCTGCCGCTGATGCCCCACCCGGGTGAGGCCGAGACCTCCGCCTGAACGCCGGTCAGGCGGTCAGGCGGTCAGGCGGCGGGCCGGGTCGGCCGCGGCGAGCCGGTCACGGCGGCGGGCCAGCAGCCGATCGGCCAGCGCGTCGGCCCGTTCCATGTCGTCCAACGTCGCCCGGTGGCGGCACTCCACCTCCAGGATCGCGGCCAGCAGCTCCGCGGACAGCCGGGTGCGGGCGGCGACCCGCGCCACGCTCGGTGGCAGCGACGGCCCGCCCACCGGCGGTGCGGCGAGGCGGACCGGGCGGGCACCCGCCGCCGCCCGTACCGGTCCCCGCCCGGTGGGCGTGGGCCGCCCGGCGGGTCGCAGGTCGGACGGGCTGGACGGGCTGTCAGAGGAGCGGTGGGACCGGTGCAGCAGAGCCATGACTCCAGTCATACCTGTGACACTGCGTGATGCAACGCCTTGACTTCCTCGCCCCGGGCTGACCCGGGCGTCCCCCACAGGTCATCCCCAGGCCGACCCCGGCTACCCACCGCCCTGTGAACAGGGTTATCCACAAGACGATCTTTATGTGATGAAGCTCACATCAGCGGGGGGGTGGTCACCGCGTCCACGGTGACCGCGGCCGCACCGATTCCGTCGGCTCCGTGGCCTCCCACACCCGCCGCCACCGCGCCGCCGGCGCCCCGGGCCGCCCCGCCGTCACCGATGCCCGGCCCGCCTGCTCCGCCCGGCCTGCTCCGGCCACACCACCCTGCCCGGCAGGACCCGCCGTCGCCGCGGTCTCCGACCCGCGCAACGACGCCCACCAGCTCGACGTGTCCTCCACCCCGAGCCGGTCCACCTCCGCCGCCAGCCGGGCGGTGAACGCCCGCGCATCCTCCGACGCCTCGGCCCGCAACGGCCGACCGAACCGCACCGACACCCGCGGCCGCCCCGCCGTCGGCCAGCCGCGGCCCCGCGGCATCGCCGCATAGGCGCCACGCACCGCCGCCGGCACCACCGCCACCCCGGCCGTCACCGCCAGAAACCCCGCCCCCAACCGGAACCGGCCCCGCGCCCCGTCCGGCGACCGGGTTCCCTCCGGGAACACCACCAGGTTCCAGCCGTCCCGCAGCAGATCCAGCGGCGTCGTCGACGGCGCCCCACCCCGACGCTCGATCGGCACCGTCCCGAACGCCAGCGCCGTGGACAGCCCACGCCACGTGCTCTCGAAGAAGTAGTCCGCCGCCGCCGTCACCGCCGTACGTTCCCGCACCGCCCGCGGCAGCGCACACAGCAGCAACGGGGCGTCCAGATGGCTGGAATGGTTCGACACCACGATCACCGGGCCGTCACCGACCTCGTCGAACACCTCCGCCCCGGCGACCGTCGGCGTCAGCGCCGCATGCAGCAGCGGCGACATCGCCGCCTCCAGGAACACCGTGCGCGCCACCCGCGCCGGCGCCCTCCGCGCCCAGGCGGTGGGGAACTCCCGGGCCACCAGCGGCGGCCGGTGCGCCTGCGCCGACGCCGGCACCAGCGCCCGCCCACCCCAGCGGAACCCGCGCACCACCTCCCGCGCCCCGAGCCCCGGCCGCGGCGGCCCCCCGAACCGGCCCGGCCCGCTCATCGCACGTCCGCCAGCGCATGCGGCGGGGAATGCAGATAGGTGATGGACGGGNCACGACCCACCGTCCCCGACACCATCTCCAACGCGTCCGCGAACGTCGACGCCGCCCGGAAACCCATCCGCGCACACGCCGCCCGGTCACCGCCGACCCACACCACATCACCCAGATGGTCCATGCCGTGCGCCGCCCAGTACCACATGTAGAACGGGTGGACGCCGTGGTATGCGTGCGACGTGCGGTACAGGTGGATGTACCACGGGTCGGTCGCGTACTGCTTCTCGAACTTCGCCTCGATCGTCGCCGGGTCCGTCGACTCCGCCAGCACCTCGGTGAAGAAGTCCACATACGACGGATGGTGCAGCTGGGAGAACTCCGGGGTCACCGGATGGTAGAGAATCATCGCCCCCTGGTGACGCACCAGCGGCTTGTTCCGGTACATGTTGAAGAAATAGCCCAGCCCCACGCACGTCGCCAGGATCGGGTTCATCACCGAGTTCACGTTGTACGGGCCCACATACGGCAGCCCCACCACCAGGACGTCCGACTGGCCGTTCACCTCGACCAGCTGCTGGCGGTGCACACTGGCGATCGTCCGGTCGTGGGTGGCTTCCGTCTCCCCGGCGAACACCCCCGTCACCTGGTAGTCGGCGAGCAGATCATGGAAGATCTTCCGGCGGGGCCGGGACGGCATCGCCGCCAGGCCCCGGCTCATCCCGTACGCCATCGCCTGGTCCTTCACCGACCACTCCCACTCCCNCTTGGTGAGGAAGGCGTAGCGGTCCGGGAAACAGGCGTTGTTCAGCGTCGTCTCGACATGGAAGATCTTCAGATGGTTCGCCAGCAGCCGACCCATCCGCCACGCCGAGGAATGCATCTCCGACCGGGTGTGGTCCATGAACGACCGGGACCGCACCATCGTGTGCGAGTTGTGATGGTGACGCAGGCTGTTGTACGACGCCAGCCCGATCGGCACCGACTTGTGCCCGCCGTCCATCGCCACCAGGTTCACGTTCACATACACCAGCAGGTCGCTTTCCGCGGCCCGCCGGTTGATCTCCACATCCTCACCGTGGTCGGTCACCCCGACATGCAGGAGATTGTCCCGGTCCTCGGCGTCGTGGTTGTACAGGTTGTCCGGCCAGAACGACCGGAACACCCGCTCCCCGACGATGTGCTCGATCTCCGCCGCCGTCATCCGACGGTGCAACGCGTTCGCCGCGATCAGCTGCACGTCGTCCACACCGGCCTCGGCCGCCAGCGTCAGCACCTGTTCGATGATCCGCTGCCGCACATCCGGCCGGCGCATCCGCGGCAGCGGAATCGACAGGTCGTCGAACGCGATCGTCAGCCGCATCCCCGGCCGCAGCAGCACACGCAGCGGCTCACAGTTGTACGGATTCTCCAGCGCGTCCGCGATCGCCGCGTCCACATCCCCCACGCCCGGAAGCGACTCCGGCGGATACACCACCCGGGTGCCCAGCGGGAACCGCTCCAGCGTCAGCCCCTCACCCTGGTGCACCAGCAGCGGAGGTGTGCGCTCGTCGACCTCGAGCACGAACCCCGGTCTCACCTGCACGTTCCCCTCGTCTGTGAGTCAACCCGGCCAGGCGCGGTGCCCCCGCACCCGTCCAACCCGCGGCCAGAACCGCCACCCGGGATGACAATCTCCGATACGCCGGTCATGCCGCGCTCCGCGGCACCCGCACACCCACCTCCACGGCCCCGCCCGACCCGACGGCCCGGCACGGCCCTCACGCCGACGCCGCCGGATCGAACACGATCTTCACCGCGCCCAGCCGCCCCGCCGACAGCGCATGGTCCAACGCCTCCCGCCACCGGGCCAGCGGATACACCGCCGACACCACCCCGTCCAACGGGGCGGTGGCCGCCAGCGCCAACGCCCGCCCGAAATCCGACCCGCCGTCCGGACCGGCACCGTCCGAGACGTCCGCCCCGGCACCCCCCGACGACGCGTACGTCCCCACCAGCTCCAGCTCCCGGTACCACAGCGGCGTCAGATCCACCGACCCCGCCGGCACCCCCGACAGCACCACCCGCCCCCCGGCCCGGGTGACCCGCAGCGCCGTCGACAACGACGACGCACCCCCCGCACAGTCGATCGTCACATCCACCCCACCGAGCAGGAAATCCCCACCCAGCTGCGGAGACAGCCGCAACGCCCGGTTCGCCCGCCGCACCCCGCCGACCGCGTCGTCGGGTGCCAGCACCTCGTCCGCGCCGAACCGGTGCGCCAGCTCCACCTGCCGGCGATGCTTGGCCACCATCGTCACATGCTCGGCCTTGGTGAACGCCCGCACCGCCAGCAGCGTCAGCAGGCCCACCGCCCCCGCACCGATGATCAGCACCCGGTCCCCGGCCGCCACCCGCGCCCGGCCCGCCGTGTGCACCGCCGTCGCCAACGGCTCCACCAGCACCGCCCGCTCATCCGACAGCCCGTCGGGCACCGGATGCAGCTGGCTGTGATGCGCCACCAGCGCCCGGCTCCACCCACCGCCGGTGTCCGCGCAGTACCCGGTCTGCAACCCCGGAGACAGATGCCCCACCGTGATCCGGTCGCACCGCGACGTCCGCCCCGCCGCACACGCCGGGCACGCCTCCAGCCCCCGCGCCGCGCAGCCCAGCACCGGGTCGATCACCNCCCGGCTGCCCGCCTCCAACCGCCGGCCGTCCGCCAGCGTCACCGCCTCCTGCAGATCACCGACGATCTCATGGCCCGGGGTGAACGGCATCGACACCAGCGGCGAGAAGTAGAACGAGCTCTGCCCCGTCACCGTCGCCAGATCCGAACCGCAGATCCCCGCCAGCCGCGGCCGCACCGTCACCCATCCCGGCCCCGGCAACGCCGGGTCCCCGCGGTCCACCAGCCGCAACGGTGCCGCGGTCGTCGCCGCCGCCCCCGCCAGCCGCGGCAACCGCCCCGACACCACCCGCGCCGCCGCATACCGCGGCAACGACCGGTACAGCTCCAGACCCCGCGTCACCGACCCTCACCCACTCCCACCCGGACCACCCCGTCACCGCCGGCACCGGGCGAGCCACCCGCGCCCGCGGACCGCGACCGGCCGGAACGACCCCGGCCCTGCGCCGCCGCCGCCACCGCGAACAGCCCCCGCTCCACCCGGCTACCGACCAGCAGCCGCGGCTCACCGGGCGTCGACGGCCACTCCTCGATCGGCCAGCCCGCCGCCCGGGCAACCCGATGCAACCCCACGTCCGGATTGACCACCACCGGATTACCCACCGCCCGCAACATCGGCAGATCCGACAGGCTGTCCGCATACGCCCACGACGCCGCCAGATCCGCCCCCCGCCCCCGCGCATAATGATCCAGAAACGCCGCCCGGGAATCCCCGACCAGCGGCGACGCATCCAACCGGCCCGTGTACAGCCCGTCCGCGCCGACCTCCAGCTCGGTGGCCACGATCTCGTCGAACAGCGGCGCCAGCGGCGCGGTCAACGCCGCCACCGCCCCCGTCAGCAGCACCGTGCGATGCCCCGCCGCGCGATGCTCCCGCACCCGCCGCACCGCCGCCGGTTTCACCCGCCGCAGCACCACATCGGCACCCACCTGCGCCACCACCGCCGCCAGCTCCGCCGGATCCACCCCCGCGTACCGGCCGTACACCGACCGGATCAGATGCCCCCGGTCACGCCGCTCCGCCCGCAGATACCCCGGCAGCGCCGCCGCCAGCGACGCCAGCTCCCGCGCCCGCTCCGCCGGCCCCGCATCCGCCAGCCGCAGCCACAGATACGACTCGACCACCGTCGAGGACACCAGCGTGCCATCCAGATCGAACACCGCCAGCACCCCCTCACCGGCGGTCAGGTTCACCAGCCCCCGCCGCGCCGGCGCCGCGTCCCGCGGCCGGCGCAGCACCGCCGTCACCGCCGGGCAGTGCACCTCCTGCAGATAGTGCCGCCAGTCGTAGCAGGCCGGGTCGAACCCGAACTGCTCCTGGTCGGCGGGCTCCATCGCCGCCTGCAACGCCGCCGTCGCATCGTCGACGTAGACCAGCTCCGCGCTCGTGTACGCCCGGTACACATCCGAATAGCGGCGCAGGAACGCCACCCGGCTCTCGGACCGCTCCAGGTCCAACGCCAGCCGGCGCACCCGCTCCGACCGCGGCAACGCCTCCAGCGCCCGGCTCGCCCACTCCACCGCCTTCTCACCGCGGCGCAGCTTCGCCTCCACCGCCACCGACCCGGCGAACGGCCACTCCGGCACCGCTGTGGCCCCCCGCCCCCGGCTCGGCAGCGGATGCTCCAGGAAGTACCCCCGCACGTACTCGTACAGATCCCGGAACAGCAGCGGGTTACGGAACCCCGAACACACCGTGTAGTAGGCCGGGACGTCCACCGGCGGCGGAGGTGACCCGGCCGCCGCCAGCAGCGCGTTAACCACCAGATCCACCGGGATGATGTCCACCACCGCGTCCGGTGACGCCGGGAAGTCCGGCAGCTCCCCGCGACCGAACGCCAGAATCAGCGGCTCGGCCATCTTGAAACCCTCGATCCACCCCGGGAACGGCTTCGCCAGCGCGCTCTCGATGATCGACGGACGCACGATCGTCAACGGCAGATCGCCGTGCGACTCCTCCAGATACCGCTCCGCCAGCGCCTTGGTGAACGTGTACGCGTCCGTCCACCCCAACACCTGCGCCCGCTCCGCCCCGGCGGCCACCATCCGCCGCGCCACCCATGCCCGCCGCGCCGCCTCCGCCTCCGCGGACACCGTCTGCGCACCGGCCCGCGCATGCCTGGCCGTCGCGTCCTGACGGAACCGCGCCGAGGTCTCCGGCGCCCGCGACGCGTCCTCCGCCGCCTGCCGCGCCCGCTCCGCCGACGCCTGCTCGACCCGCCAGTCCACGTCGTGCACCAGCCGGCCCTCGGCGATGTGCCCCGACCGCAACCCGGCCACATACGCCGTGGACACGTGCACCACATGCGGCCGGGCACCGCTGGCACGCACCGCCCGCAGCAGCGCCTGCACCCCACCGACGTTGGTGGCGAACCCCTCGTCGATCGGCGGGTCGAACGACACCTCCCCGGCGCAGTGGATCACCACGTCCAGATCGGACGGCAGACTGCCCATCTCCGCCAGATCACCCTCGATGACCTGCACCCGCTCCGCCAGCAGCGCCGCCAGACCCTCCCGGCCCAGCTGCTTGCGCAGCTCCGAGAACGCCGGCTTACGGATCATCCGCTCCAGCCGGGCCATGCCCGAATGGCTGCCCCGGGGGCGCACCAGCGCCACGATCCGGGTGTCCGGGAACTCCGCCAGCAGCCGCTCCAACAGCGCCTCACCGACGAACCCGGTCACCCCGGTCACGAACACCCGCTTGCCAGCGAGCCGCTCGCGCAGCCCCACCAGGTCACCTCCACCCTCACCGCAGCCCCAACCGACGCCCCCGACGGACGTCCNGTGCGCAACAGTAGGCGACCTCGGACCGTCCACGAACGAACCCGTCGGTCACCTGCGTGTACACGCACGCTGCCAGATGAGGGGCAACCTACCGTCACGGCCGGTTCCGCCGCGCCGCCGGCCCGCGTCGACCCGCCCGCACACCCGCCACGGTGACCGTTCGCAGCCACCGTGACCGTCCGCGGCAACCCCCTTCCGGCCGCCAGCCCGCCGGCCCCGGCCCGGCTAGGCCCCGGCCGCGGCGGCGGCGGCCAACGCCGCCTTCAGCCGCCCCACCGAGCCGGACAGCCCATAACGCTCCGCCAGCTCCCGCACCGCCTCCGCATCCACCGGGGCCGCCGGCAGCACCCCCGTCACCGGCTCCACCGGAGCATCCCGCACCACCTCCACCACCGTGACCGCCGCCGTCAGATACTCCCGCGCGGCCAGCAGCCGGGCCCGTGCCCCCGCCGGGAAACCGTCCACCGCCCCCGCGTCCAGTGCCGCCAGCGCCCCGGCCAGCGACCCGAACCGGCCCAGCAGCGCCGCCGCCGTCTTAGCCCCGATCCCCGCCACCCCCGGCAGCCCGTCACTGGGATCACCGCGCAGCACCGCGAAGTCGGCGTACCGCCGGCCCGGAATCCCGTAGCGGGCCGTGACCGACGCCTCGTCCACCACCGCGAACTTCTCCACCGCGTACCGCACCACCACCCCGGTGGAGTCGCAGACCAACTGGAACAGATCCCGATCCCCGGTCAGGATGTCCACCGGACCCGCCCCGGCGTCGCTGTGCCGGGCCGCCAGCGTGGCGATCACATCATCGGCCTCGAACCCCGCCGCCTCCGCCCGCGCGATCCCGAACGCGTCCAGCACCGCGTCGATCACCGGCAGCTGCTCCTCCAGCTCGTCCGGCACCTCCTCCGCCACCGCACCCGCCTCGCCGCCGGCATCCCCAGCCGCCGCCACCCGATGCGCCTTGTACGACGGGATCAGCGCCACCCGGAACGCCGGCCGCCAGTCCGCGTCGAAACAGCACACCAGCCGCCGCGGCCGCAACTCGCCGATCTGACGTGCCAACACGTCCACCAGCCCCCGCACCGCGTTCACCGGCATCCCGTCCGGCGCCCGCACCGACCGCGGCACCCCGTGAAACGCCCGGAAATACAACGACGGGGTGTCGGCGAGCATCAGCCGCTCACCCCCGCCACCCGCCCGCTCATCCACGATGGTCATCTTGTCAGACTGGCATGCCCTGTCGACGGTCCGTCACCACCCCCACCAACCAGAACCGGGCTGCCCCCACCGGCACCCCACCCAGCAGCACCAGACACCCACCCCACCCCACCCCCGACCCCCGCCACCACCCCCACCGTCACCACCCACCGCGAACAGCCATCCACCATCCGTCACCACGCTGCGCCGATCGGCACCCCGAGCCGTCGCACAAAGTCCCGCCGGGACCAGACCCGCCCGGCACGACCGGCCGATCTGTGCATAACCTCCGGAACGTGTTGGAGGATCTAGACCGTCAGATCGTGCAGCTGCTGTGCCGCGACGGCCGGATGAGCNTCACCGACCTCGGTCGCTCCACCGGCCTGTCGGTGTCCGCCGTCCACCAGCGGGTCCGTCGGTTGGAGCAGCGCGGGGTCATCACGTCCTACGTCGCCCTCGTCGACCCCTCCCAGGTCGGCCTGGCCCTCACCGCGTTCGTCTCCATCAAGGAGATCGACCCCAGCCAGCCCGACGACGCCCCCGACCGGCTCACCCACCTGCCCGCCATCGAGGCCTGCTACAGCGTCGCGGGGGAGGAAAGCTACCTGCTCAAGGTCCGCGTCGCCGACCCCGCCGCCCTCGAAGCACTCCTGCAGGAGATCCGCGCCGCCGCCAACGTCTCCACCCGCACGATGGTCGTGCTCTCCACCCCCTACGAAGGACGCCCCCCGAACCTGTGACCTGCCGGTTCGGCACCCTGAGCACCATGACCACACCCGCCCCCACACCCACACCCGCCGCCGCGCCCGCCCGCGGCCAGCAGGCCCCCGCCCACCCCAGCCGGGCCGCNCCCCGCGGGCACCTGCGCGTGCTCTACCAGCACGGCCACATCCACAGCCCGCACAGCCCCGGCGCCGGCCCGGCGACGCGCACCCCCGCCAGCGCCCTGCTCGTCCACGGCGACACCATCGCCTGGATCGGCGGCCCCCACGACACCCCACCCGGGGACATCGACACCACCGTCGACCTGCACGGCGCCACCCTCACCCCCGCCTTCGTCGACGCCCACGTGCACACCACCGCCACCGGCCTCGCCCTCGACGGCGTCGACCTCACCGACACCCCCACCCTCACCGACGCCCTCGACCAGCTCACCCGCGCCGCCCGCCGCCGCCCCGGCCAACCCCTGCTCGGCACCGGCTGGGACGAGACCCGCTGGCCCGAAGGCCGCCCACCCACCGCCGCCGAACTCGCCCGCGCCGCCGGCACCGCCGACGTCTACCTCGCCCGCGCCGACGGCCACACCGCCGTGGTCTCCATGAGCCTCGCCGTCCGCTCCGGCGCCCACCACGCAGCCGGCTGGCTCGGCGACGGCCTGTGCCGCGACGACGCCCACCACCGCGCCCGCACCACCGCCTACCACGACCTGCCCCGCGCCCGCCGCCTCGACGCCGCGCGCCGCGTCCGCGCCCACGCCGCCGCCCTCGGCATCGCCGCCCTGCACGAGATGGCCGGACCAGAGGTGTCCAGCGCCGAGGACCTCGCCGACCTGCTCACCCTCGCCCGCGACGAACCCGGCCCCACGGTCAGCGGCTACTGGGCCGGCGACCTGGCCACCGCCCTCGCTCTCGCCCACGAACCCGGCCTCGGCCCCGTCGGCTACGGCGGCGACCTGTTCGTCGACGGCTCCCTGGGCTCCCACACCGCCGCACTGCGCAGCCCGTACCACGACCAGCCCACGCACACCGGGCAGCGCCACCGCGACGCCGACGACATCCGCGACATCGTCTGCGACGCCCACGCCGCCGGCCTGCAGACCGGCTTCCACGCCATCGGCGACGCCGCCCTCGACACCGTCCTCGCCGGCCTGCGCGCCGCCGCGACCCGGATCGGCACCGCCACCGTCGCCGCCGCCCGCCACCGCGTCGAACACGCCGAGCTCGCCCACCCCGAGCAGATCGCCACCATGGCCCGCCTCGGACTCGTCGCCAGCGTCCAACCCGCCTTCGACGCCCGCTACGGCGGCCCCGGCGGCCTCTACAGCACCCGCCTCGGCGCCACCCGCGCCGCGCTGATGAACCCCTTCGCCGCCTACACCGCCGCCGGGATCACCCTGGCACTGTCCTCCGACAGCCCCGTCACGCCGCTGGACCNGTGGGGCGCCGTGCACGCCGCCGCCCACCACCACACCCCCGGCGCACGGATCAGCGTCGACACGGCGTTCACCGCGGCCACCCGCGGCGGCTGGCAGGCCGCCCGCGCCGACGCCGACGGCTCAGGCCGGCTCGCCGTCGGCGCACCCGCCACCTTCGCGATCTGGGACCTCCCGGCCGCCCCCGAAGCCGCCGACGGTGACCCAGACGCGCCATCCGGCCTGCTCGGCGCCGCCACCCGCCGCCGCCCACGATGCCTGCGCACGGTGCTGCGCGGTCAGCTCCTACACGACCAGCTGTGAACGTGGGCCGACGGGATCCGAACCGTCCTTCGGACCGGCACCGCACGCGGACGGCACCTCGACCCGCGGCAGCGCCGTTGTCTAACGGACGGTTCGGAACCCCTCGACCCGGCCCACCGCACCACCGGCACACCCGAGACGCACACCGATGGGGGATCGCGGCCCGGCCCCCGGTGCCCGCCCGGCGGGCACCGGGTGATTCGACCACACTCACCACCCCCGCGGAAGCGCCCCACCCCGACCCGAAAACCTCCAGGTAGTCCCGACGTGGTCCCGTCCCGGCCGGACCGGCCCAGCGGCACCGTCCGCGGCACACCCGGCACCCCCCGCCAACAACCCCCGCCAACAACCCGACGACCACCCGGCCGCACCCGGCCCGGGGTGCCCGGCGCCGGCCGCGTACCGGACACTGGACCGGTGACCCACGCGCCCGCCACACCGCCGCAACCCGACCCGGCCGCGGCGGGCGCACCCCCCACATCCACCCCCGAACCACCCCCGGCACGCCGCCGCGCCCCACACCGGCGCCTGGCCCGCCCCGCCCTCGCCGTCCTCGCCGGCCTGCTGCTCTACCTCGCCTTCCCCCCCGTGGGCATGTGGCCGCTGGCCCCCCTCGCCGTCGCCGTCCTCACCCTCACCGTCCGCGGCCGCCGGCTACGCGCCTCCTACGGGCTGGGCCTGCTGTTCTCCCTCGCCTTCCTGCTGCCACTGCTGCGCTTCGTGTCCTTCGTCGGCGCCGACGGCTGGATCGTCCTGGCCACCGCCGAAGCCGCCATCCTCGCCGTCGTCGCCCCCGCCACCACCCTCGCCTACCGGCTCCCCGCCCCCTGGCTGTGGGCCGGCGCCGCCTGGGTCGGCCAGGAAGCCCTCCGCGGCCGCGCCCCCTTCGGCGGCTTCCCCTGGGGCCGGCTCGCCTTCAGCCAGCCCGAGGGCCCCTACACCCCCCTCGCCGCGCTCGGCGGCGCCCCCCTGGTCACCTTCGCCGTCGCCACCACCGCGACGCTGCTCGCCACCACCTTCCTGCACCTCAGAACAGCCCCTCCGGGCAGTAGTCGGCAGGGCACGGGCGGCACCGGGCAGGACGGCACCCCCGACGGGACCCCGCGCCCGGCAGCACACCGCCGGGTCGCCCTCCCCGCCGCGGCTACCGCCGCCACCGCCCTCGCGCTCACCCTCGCCGGACTCGCCGTCCCCCTGCCCACCACGCCCCAGCACGGCACCCTGCGCCTCGCCGCCATCCAGGGAAACGTCCCCGAAGCCGGCGGCTACGACGCCCTCGGCGAGGCCTTCCAGGTCACCGCCAACCACGTCGCCGGCACCGAGAAACTCGCCGCCGACGTCCGCGCCGGCCGCACCCCCCAGCCCGACCTCGTCCTGTGGCCGGAGAACTCCTCCGACATCGACCCGCTCACCAACCCCACCGCCCACGCGGCCCTCACCCGCGCAGCCACCGTCGCCGGGGCGCCACTGCTCGTCGGCGCCGTCCTCGACGGCCCCGGCGACCGGCACGTCCGCAACGCGGGGCTGGTCTGGACCGCCGACGGCCCCACCGGCGACATGTACGTCAAACGCCACCCGGTCCCGTTCGCCGAGTACCTCCCCGGTCGGGCCCTGCTCGAAAAACTGATCAGCCGCTTCGCCCAGGAGATGCCGAACGACTTCCTCGCCGGCACCGGCCACGGCGCCATCGCCGTCGCCGGCACCACCATCGGGGACGTCATCTGCTTCGAGGTCGCCTACGACGGACTCGTCCGCGACAACGTCGACCGGGGCGCCGAACTCCTCGTCATCCAGACGAACAACGCGTCCTTCGGCCGCAAGGGCGAAAGCCAACAGCAGCTCGCCATGAGCCGGCTGCGCGCCGTCGAACACGGCCGTGCCACCGTCCAGGTCTCCACCAGCGGCCAAAGCGCCCTCATCGCGCCCGACGGCACCATCCTCGACCAGACAGGCCTGTACGAAGCGGGTGTACTGACCGCGCAGCTACCGCTACGCACCACCCACACCCTCGCCACCCGGCTGGGTATCGTCCCGGAGATGGTGCTCACCGCTCTCGGCGCACTCGCGATGCTCGCCGCGCTGGCAACCAGCCGGCGCACCGCCACCGCAGTCACCTCCGCGGCCAGCACCCCCGGCTCCGCGCTCGGCGGCACCCCCGACGCCCCCGCGGGCACAACCGCGGGCGGCGACACCGCGAGCCGCCCGGCCGACACCGGCAGCACCGGCAGCACCGGCGGCGACCAGCCACACCCCGCCCGGGCATCCCAGCCCGCCACCGACACCGACCACAAGAGGAGAGGCGTGGAAGCCACCCGCGTCGTCGTCTGCGTCCCGACCTACAACGAACGGGACAACCTGCCGGACACCGCACGCCGGCTCCGCACGGCGAACCCCGCGGTCGACCTGCTCGTCATCGACGACGCCAGCCCCGACGGCACCGGAGAGATCGCCGACCGGCTCGCCGCGGACGACAGCCACATCCACGTCCTGCACCGCGCCGGCAAGTCCGGCCTCGGATCCGCCTACATCGCCGGCTTCACCTGGGCCCTGCAACACGGCTACGACGTCATCGTCGAAATGGACGCCGACGGCTCCCACCAGCCCGAACAGCTACCGCGCCTGCTCGACGCCCTCGCCGGCGCCGACATCAGCATCGGATCCCGGTGGATACCCGGCGGAACCGTCCACAACTGGCCGCGCCGCCGGCTGATCCTCTCCCGCGGCGCCAACGCCTACGTCCGCGCCGCCCTCGGCGTACCCCTGCGCGACGCCACCGCCGGATTCCGCGCCTACCGCGCCGACGTCCTGCGCGCCCGCGACCTCGACCTGGTCGCCTCCCAGGGCTACTGCTTCCAGGTCGACCTCGCCTGGCGCGCCTGGCAGGCCGGCTTCCGGGTCGTCGAAGTCCCCATCGACTTCGTCGAACGCGAACGCGGCGCCTCCAAAATGAGCCGCACGATCGTCGCCGAAGGCTTCTGGCGGGTCGGCTGGTGGGCGCTCACCTCCGGCCGGCGCGGCCCCCGCCGGGCGGCCACAGCCAGCCCCGCCACCCCCACCGCGACCACCCGCAATCCGGCACCGGCCACCTCGAGCATTCCGGCACCCGCCACACCCGACCCGGCTGACGCCGGCGTCGACACCGGCCAGCCGCCCACCAGCGCACCCGCCGGACGCCCCTGAGCATGTGAAGAGGGGTGGCAGCGTACGCTGCCACCCCTCTTCACATGCTGGAGCTGCCCTCAGCTACCACGCCGTTCCCGGCCAGCAGACACGCCAGGCCGTCAGGCGGACCGCCGGTCCTCACCGGTGCCCCTCAGCACCGCCAGCCGTTCGGCCAGCACCTCTTCCAGATCGTCCGTCGTACGACGCTCCATCAACATGTCCCAGTGCGTCCGCGGCGGCTTGCTCTTCTTCGGCTCGGGCCGCTCACCGTCCACGATCACCGAGGCCGACCCGCAGACCCGGCACTCCCAGACCGACGGCACCTCGGCCTCGGCCGCGAACGGCATGGTGAACTGATGCCCGTTCGGGCAGTCGTACGACGCTGTCTGCCGTGGGGCAAGCTCCGTGCTGCGGTCAGTCTCGTAGGACACTGCACCGAGACGGCTGCCCCGCAGGATGCGCTCGCCCATATGACTCCTCAGAGCGTCGTGGCATGTTGACCTCAACCGAGTCCAACGTACGAACAAGCGAAGTCGTTCCCACCCCGGAAGGCCAGGTAACGAGATCGTGATCACACTACGTGTTCCCTCGACTGCAAAGGATACACGGCGGGTGACGAACCAGGCCCAGATCCTGCTGAACGGCCTCGCACGCTCCGCCGTCGGACTCACCGCGCTCACCAGACCCACACCGATCATCCGCCTCGCCGGGGTCGACCGTGTCACAGCTGAGAAAACTGCGTGGATCGCCCGCCTCACCGGCATCCGTGACCTGGTCCTCGGCATCGGCCTGCTGCACGCCCACGCCACCGGCGGCCCAACCCGGACGTGGCTCGTCGCCGGCCTGTGCAGCGACACCGCGGACACCGCCGTCCTCGCCCACGCCACCGCGAACGGACAGCTGCCGGTCGGCTACGGCACGGCGATGATCGCCGCCGCCGGCGGCGGGGCCGCGCTGGCCGTGCGCACCCTCACCGCCACCCACCCGTCCAGCGGGGTAGAACAAACGGCCAACCCGCCGCGTTGACCACGACAGGCCCACCGGCCCACCGGCCCACCGGCGAGATGCCGGCCGAAACGCGAAAGGACCACGACGTGAGCGACACCCCGACCACCGGCAAAGTCATCCGCTCCGACAGCGAATGGCGTGAGCTGCTGGGCCCCGAGCGTTACGCCATCCTGCGCCAGGCGGCCACCGAGGCCCCCTTCACCGGCGCCTACACCTACAACAAGTCCGACGGCGTCTACCAGTGCGGCGCCTGTGAAGCCCCCCTGTTCACCTCCGACACCAAGTACGACTCCGGCTCCGGCTGGCCCAGCTTCTACCAGCCCGTCTCACCGGACGCCCTCACCACGATCGAGGACCGCAGCCACGGCATGACCCGCACCGAGGTCCGCTGCGCGCGCTGCGACTCCCACCTCGGTCACGTCTTCGACGACGGACCCGCCCCCACCGGCCAGCGCTACTGCATGAACAGCCTCGCGCTGACCCTCGACGAGTCCGCCGGTCCGGTCTGACCCACGACACAGCGGCGGCGGCGCCGGCCGGCGAGACGGCGCCGACCCGTCAACCACCGTGATCCCAACAAGATCCACAGTCACGGATCCGGTCGACGGCGGCGGGGCACGCCCAGCCCCCGCATACGGTTCACCCACCCACGCCAGACGAGGTGAACCCATGACTCCCGGCCACCTTCCACTCGGGGATCCCGACGGTTTCGGCGATTTCCNGGAAGACGACTTCGAGGATTTCCCGGACGAGGACCCCGAAACCCTCGCGTCCTTCATCGCCGCCCACCATGCCTGGCTCGCGAACACCATCCACACGCATGGCTGGGCCGTGCAGGCCGTGCTCGACGACGGGCCCGGCGATCCGCCCTACGCCTACACCATCGGGCTGCACTCCTTCGACGCCCACCCCGAACTGCTCGTCAGCGGCCTGCCGCCCGAGCCCTCCGCCGAGATCCTCAACCTGATCGGGGAGCGGGTCCGCGACCGCCAGCGGCTGCACGAAGGCCAGCGCCTCACCCTCGCCCCCAGCCTGACCGTCCAGCTCCGGGCGATCACCCCGCTGGCCAGCGACCAACTGCTGCTCGGCGCGAACGAGCTCTACCGGGATCCGGACGGCCCCGCGGTACCCGCATTCCAGGCGGTCTGGGCCGATCACGCGGGCAGCCTGCCGGGGGAGCCGCCCTGGGTGAAAGGCGTCGCCCAGCCACTCGCCACGGTGCCACCGGCGGGCCGCGGCACCCGTCCCGGCCGGGTCTGGCACATTCCCGGGCAGCCGCGGCGGCGGGTCTCCCGGCCGCCGCGGCTGCCGCGACCACGGCGACCCCCGGAGCCGGCGTGAACCGGGCGGAGAGTCGTGCGGTCGGCGCAGGCCGCCGCGATGGGCGGCGGGTTCGTGGCCCCACCATGAACGGTTCCGGCGGGCGATTCGGGCTGCCAATCACGAGGTTCCGTCTTTGGCGATGAGGGGTCTTCCGTTTTGTTTTGTTTGTTTTTCCGTTTGACCTCAAGATCAAATTGTCACGGGCGTGCGCGTCAACGCTGTTGACTATCTTGACCGGCTGAACGTCGGGATAGCGTTTTTGCCCCGCCGGAGACACGGCGGGACGGGCGGTGAGCGCGCCCGGCGCCACGGCCACCATCCCGCCGCGCACCCTCCCCTCCCCCGCACACCACTCCCCCATGCCGCTTCGACGGCGGCATGGGGGTACCCAAGGACGTCCCCCACACCAACCTCTAAAGATCAACAAGTTGAGACCCTGGAGGTCAACGTTGTTGACCACGATGTTGGTTTCACTAAGATCGGTCGGGTGATCGCTCCAGACGAGAACGAGGACGCCCCCCGGACCGGCGCGCCCGTTCCCCCCCNCCGCACCCCCCGGGGCACACTGTCCCGCGAGGTGCTCCTCGACGCGGCGATGGAGATCGTGCGGATCGGCGGCGCGGACGCGTTCAGCATGCGAGCGCTCGGCGCCCGGCTCGAGGTGGACCCGACGGCCTTCTACCGGCACTTCCGGACCAAGAACGAGCTGCTCGACGCCCTCGCCGACATTCTGATCGCGGGCGACGAACCGCTGCCCACAACCGGTGACGCGCGCGCCGATCTGCGCGCCAGCCTGCATCAGCTGCGCCGTTCGCTGCTGCGGTACCCGACGATGGCCGCCGTGGTGCTGCGCCGCCCGCCTGGCGGGCGGGCCTACTGGGCACGCGCGAACCACGCGGTCGGGCTGCTGCGCGGGATGGGGCTGAGCCCCCAGGACGCCACCTCGGCCTACCAGACACTGTTGTTCTACTGCCTGGGTCACGCCCTGTCCGAGGCCCGGGCCACGGCCGCCGCCGTAGCCCGGGACCAGCGGCCCGTCACCCCGACGGCCACCTTCAATCCCCCGGCGCACGAGCTGCCGGATCTCGCGGCGGCCGTGCCGTTCCTGCGCGCAGACACCCTCGCCCAGTTCGACGACGGCCTGGAGCTGATCATGCGGTCGCTGCCGGCATGACAGTCCTGTGGCCGCCGGTGGGCCGGTGCGCCGGCGGTGCGCAGGCCTCGGCCCGACGGGCCCGCCGCGAACGCGGCGAACCTCACAAAAGCGGCCCGGGCCGGCGTGCGGCGGTGGTCTCCCACCCGGCGCCCCGATCCACTTGCTACGGTGCACTCCGGCCGGCGTCGTGTCCGTCACCCCGTTGTGGCGGATCGTCAGGCCTGGGTGCGGGTGGGGGATGGACCTCGGGCGGCGGCGAGGCGTGCGCGACGCGGGTGGTTCCGGGCACGCGGTGGCCGCCCGACCTCGGCCAGCGGCCCGGGCCGGCGTCACGACGGTGCCGCTCCGCCGCCGCGCGGGGCGGGCGACAGGCAGGCGGGTGAGCTGCCGCCTGGCCGGCACGGACGGACACGGATCGAGGCGGGAGTCGGACACGATGGCGAACGAGACGCTCGACGGATTCCTCGAGGCGCTCGCCTCGGCGGCCCCGGCGCCCGGTGGTGGCGCCGCGGCGGCGGTCCAGGTCGCGCTCGGCGCGTCGCTGCTGAGCATGGTCGCCAACCTGACCATCGGCAAGCCGCGCTACGCCGAGCACGAAGCCACGATGACCGCCGCCCGGGACCAGGCGAACCGCCTGCGGCTGGACGCCCTCGGCCTGGCGGACGCCGACGCGGTGGCGTTCACCGCCGTGACCGACGCCTACCGGTTGCCGAAGGACACCGCGCAGGAGAAGGACGCCCGCACTGCCGCGATCCAGCGGGCGCTGGTCGGCGCGGCGGAGGTACCCCTGCGCACGGCTGCCGCGGCCGCGGAGGTGGTCGGGCTGTGCCAGCGGATCCTCGACGGCGCGAACGTGAACGTCCTGTCGGACGTCGCCGTGGCGGCCGCGAGCGCCCGCGCGGCGCTCGACTCGGCCGCGATCAACGTCCGGATCAATCTGGCGTCGATGACGGACGCGGCCACCCGCGACGCGACTGCGGCTGAGCTGGACAAGTACCTGTCGTCACTGACTGGCGCGGACAGCGTGGTGCGCGCCGTGGGAGAACGGATCGGGTCATGAGGTTGCTGGATGGGCGGTCGATGGCCGCCGACATCGGCCGGGCGGTTGTCGACGACGTCGAGAGGCTGGTCGCCGCCGGTGTCACCCCGACACTGGCGGTCGTGCTGCCGACGGTCGACGAGGCGGCACGCTCCTACGTGCGGGTGATCGAGCGCGGTGCCGCCAAGCTCGGGGTGAGCTGTGCCGTCCACGAGCTGTCCGGTGACCCCGGTGAGCTGACCGAGACCGTCGACGAGCTTGCCGCTGATCCGGATGTGCACGGGCTGATCGTGCAGACTCCCNTGCCGGCCGGGCTGACGGCGGCCGACGTGGGCGCGCGGATTCCGGTCGGCAAGGACGTCGACGGGATGAACCCGCTGAGCCTGGGCCGGCTCGCGCTGGGGCTGCCCGCCTTCGCGCCGGCGACCGCGGCGGCCGTACTGGAGATCCTGACCCGCGCCGAGGTGCCGCTGGCCGGGGCGCGGGTGTGCGTGATCGGGCGCAGCTCGGTGGTCGGCAAGCCGGCGGCGCTGCTGCTGCTCGCCGAGGACGCCACCGTCACCGTCTGCCACTCCCGGACGAAGGATCTGGCGACGGTCGCCCACGAGTCGGACGTCGTGGTCGCCGCGGTCGGCCGGCCGAAGATGGTGGGCGCCGGATTTGTCCGCCCCGGGGCGGTGGTCGTCGACGTCGGCACGAACTGGACGGACGCCGGCCTGACGGGCGACGTCGACGCGGACGCGGTGGCGTCGGTCGCCGGTGCGCTGACCCCGGTGCCCGGCGGCGTCGGACCGGTCACGACGATGCTGCTGCTGCGCAACACCGTCCGCGCCGCCGGCGCCTGAGCGGCCCCCGGCCCTGACCACGGGGCCGAGGTGGGAGTCGGGTCAGGGGGTGTGCAGCGCAGCGGGCATGGTGGGCGTCTCGATGACGCACACCCGGTTCCGGCCTTCCCGCTTGGCCCGGTAGAGCGCCGTGTCGGCGCGTTCGAGCAGGTCGGTGACGACGGCCCGGTCATCGTGGCCGGCGGTTCCGGTCTCCGCCAGGCGGCCGGCACCGGGGTGCGCCGGTACGGCGGCGGCCAGCGCCACCGGCCGGGGGGTTGAAGGCGGGCTGGCCCGCGGCGCCGGCGCGGTGCTGGACACGCCCACGGACACCGTGACGTTCAGATCGGCACAGGCGAGGTGGATACGGGTCGCGGCCACCGTGCGGCGGATCCGTTCGGCGACGGCGGTCGCCGTCGCCAGGTCGGCGTCGACGAGCAGGACGACGAACTCCTCCCCGCCGAAGCGGCCGACGAGATCCTGCGGGCGGGTCGCGTGCCGCAACGCGTCGGCGACGGCCAGCAGCACCACGTCGCCGTTGAGGTGACCGTGACGGTCGTTGACCTGTTTGAAGTGGTCGATGTCGACCAGCAGCACCGACAGCGGCCGGCCCAGGCCGCGGGTGCGGGCCGTCTCCCGCAGTGCCACCTGCCGCCAGTAGCCCATCGTCGCGAGGCGGGTCTTGGCGTCCGTGCGTGCGGCGGTCAGCAGTTCGGCGTGGGCGAGACCGCGGCGCAGCAGCAGCACCAGCGGCACCGCGAGGAACGCGACGACGGGGCTCGCCGCCCACACCACCGCCAGGACGAGAGCGGCGCAGGTCTCCACCGCGACCGTCGCGGTGTGTTCCCGCCCGGCCGGCCAGCGCCGGGGGCGCAGCAGGCGGTCCACCACCAGGTAGACGACGGCGGATGTGATCAGGGCGGTGACACCGCGGGCGGAGCCGGCGAGCCGGTCGGCGGAACCGTGGCCGACTGCGGGCGCGAGGATGTGGTGCGCCGTGGCCGCGGCCGCGCCGGCGACCCCGAGCGCCGCGGCGTCGTGGAAGCGGCCGCGGCCGGGCCCGGTGCCGCCGGCCCGGCCTGACCGGATCTGCCGGGGCAGCGTGGCCAGCCAGAGCGGCAGATGCGCGAGCAGCGCATACAGCGGGGGCAGCAGCAGGGCCACCGGCAGTGTGCAGGTCGCGGTCATCGCCGGATAGTCGTCCTGGCGGCTGCCGTGCCCGTCGTCGTCGCGCCCGTCGTCGTCGCGCGGGCCGCCGGCCCAGCTGGCCGTGCCGGTCAGGCTGGTCAGCACGGCCAGACCGGTGAAGGCGGCGAACGCCGTGAGCTCGCTGACCTCCGGTGGCGCCGGGTGGGCCACGGCGTCGGCGACGAGCAGTCCGGCGGTGAGTAGGAACAGGACCCCGACCAGCAGTGTCTGCAGCAGCGCCGGCGGGCGGGTCCGCCGGGAGCCTCCCGCGGCCTGGTGGCGGGGGGCCCGACCGCGCCGCGGGCGGGGTGGCGGTGGGCGCGTGCCCGGGCGTGCCCGAGCGGCGGGCGGCGCGCCGGGCGGTTCGTCGCGCAGGAACAGCGAGGCTCCCAGCCCCGGGTCGCCGAGGCGGCCCGCCGGGGGCGCGACGGCCTCCGGCCCCGCATGGCCGGCGGGGACGGGGTGGCGGGTCGCGGTGCCGAGCGCCACCCGGCCGGAGGGCCACGGGGTGTGGCGGACCGGTCGCCCGGCCGCGGCGGGTTCACGGGCTGCGGCGGATCCGAAGGCGGTGGTGGGTTCGAAGGGCACCGTGGGTTCGAAGGGCACCGTGGCGTCCAGCGGCATCCCGGCCCCCGGCCCTGGAGCCGTCTCCGGAACCGCCGGGACGTCCGCGCGCCCAGGTCGCCATGACAGGAGCCATGACATCTGTCGTAAAGGCATCCGCACCTGGCCCTTCCCGTTCACCGCCCTCGGCGCACCCGCCCGGAACCTACGCACCATTCGCTACACACAGTGAATCCGTGTGAACGAAGGGTATGAAGGCCCTTCGGGCATCCGCAACTAGTTCTCGGATGTCGGACATGCAGTGGGCTGGGCGGGACGCGCGTCCGGCACCGTCGGCCGCTGGCCCGCCGTCGCCGATCCGACCGTTCTGACCTGCGCTGTCGTCGGGCAGTCGAGACCGGGCGCGGTGGTGCGACCGGCCGGCGGCGAGCCCCGGACCGTGCACAGGAAGACCACACCCGGCCCGGCTTCGCCGGCCCGGACGGGCCGGTGGAACGGGTCAGAAGGCGGACTCGCACGGTCACGGCGGGCCGCCGGGGGACGCGGGCGCACAGCGCTGGCCGGGCTCCCCGGTGGACTCCGCGTCACCGGGGAGCCCGGCGCTTCCGGATGGGTGCGGGCCGCGTCATCGGTGCGTTCCGCGCCTCCGGGTTACGTGACCCTCCGCGTGGTCACCCGGTGGTGGCCGCGACCGCCTCGACCATCGCCGCCGTCAGGGTGGTCGCCTCGGCGGGGGTCATCACGAACGGCGGCATCGCGTAGACCAGACGTCCGAACGGGCGCACCCAGACCCCCAGGTCGACCAGCAGCGGCTGGATGACGGCCATGTCGACGGGCTGGCGGGTCTCGATCACACCGATCGCGCCGAGGGTGCGCACCTCGGCCACCCCGGGCAGGTCGGCGGCCGGCGCGAGCCCGGCGGCCAGCGCGTCGCGCAGGGCGCTCACCCGCGCCCGCCACGGCGAGGACAGCAGCAGCTCGACACTCGCCCGGGAGACCGCCGCGGCCAGCGGGTTGGCCATGAACGTCGGGCCGTGCATGAACGCACCCGCCGCCGAGGAGCACACCCCGTCGGCGACCTCGTCCGTGCACAGGGTGGCCCCCATGGTCAGGTAGCCGCCGGTCATCGCCTTGCCCACACACATGATGTCGGGGGTGATGCCGGCGTGGTCACAGCCGAACAGCTCCCCGGTGCGCCCGAAGCCGGTGGCGATCTCGTCGGCGATCAGCAGGATCTGGTGGCGGTCGCACAGCTCACGCACCCGGGTGAGCCAGCCGGGGCTGTAGAAGCGCATCGCCCCGGCGCCCTGCACGACCGGCTCGCAGATGACCGCGGCGACCTCGCCGTGGTGGGTGGCGAGCAGCCGCTCGACGTCGGCGAGGTCGCGTTCGGCCACCGGCTCGTCGAAGCCGCTGGTCGGTGCGGCGGCGAACAGATGCCGGGCCAGCAGGCCGGTGAACAGGTGGTGCATGCCGGTGTCCGGGTCGCACACCGACATCGCTCCGGACGTGTCGCCGTGGTAACCGCGCCGGATGGTGAGCAGCCGGGTCCGTTCGGGGCGCCCCCGGCCGGCCTGGTACTGCAGCGCCATCTTGATCGCCACCTCGACGGCGACCGAGCCGGAGTCGCAGAAGAAGACACGGTCCAGGCCCGGTGGGGTGATCCGGGTGAGCAGCTCGGCGAGGGCGACCGCGGGCTCGTGGGTCAGCCCGCCGAACATCACGTGGGCCATCCGGTCCAACTGGTCGCGCACCGCGCCGTCCAGGACGGGGTGGCGGTAGCCGTGGATCGCCGCCCACCAGGACGACATCCCGTCGAGCAGCTCACGGCCGTCGGTGAGTGTCAGCCGAACCCCGCTGGCGGCGGCGACCGCGAACAGCGGGGCGGAGTCCCGCACGGAGCCGTAGGGGTGCCAGACGACCGCGCGGTCACGCGCGACGAGATCGCCACCGTCCATCAGGACCTCCCGGTCTGGGTGCGGCGGGAGGCGCCCGGGCCGGGCTGGCCCGCCCGGCAGGTTCGGCGGCAGGTTCGACGTTGGCCGCGGAAGCCGGCGGCTTCGGCCGGCGGAGCGCTCACCCTCCCACCCTGCCCCGACGGGGGTGGGGCAGCGCCCGCACATGTCGGAAGGGCCACACGGGGAGAGGATGATCCCACGGTGGGGCGGCACCGTCGAAGATGGGATGCACACGGTGGGACACCCGTGCCGGACGGAACCCGGTGGGGGGACGCCGTGGGTGGCACACGGTGCCGCCGGTGCGCCCCGCGCCGGCGGTGCGTGGCCCGGGAGGAGTCCTGTCCTGATGTCGAGTCCGGTACCGCGGCCCGAACACGGTGCCGCGGCGGGGGCCGTCGCCGGCGGCGCCGTGCTGCTGGGCGCGGTCCTGCCCGCGGCGCGCCCTGTCCCCGGTGCCTCGGGCACGTCCGGTGCGGCGCCGGGCGGTACGGCGCTGGCCGCGGTGGAGAAGTTCGACGACGACTTCACCGGGGAACCGGACGCGCGGCTGTTCCCGGCGGAGGCGGCCGTGCTGACCCGGGCGGTCGACAAGCGGCGCCGCGAGTTCACCACCGGCCGGATCTGCGCGCATCGGGCGCTGGAGGCACTGGGAGTGCCGGCGATACCCATCCTGCCCGGGGAGCACCGTGAGCCACGCTGGCCGGCCGGTGTGGTCGGCAGCATCACCCACACCGCGGGCTATCGCGCGGCGGCGGTGGCGCGGGTCACCGCGGGCCGGCCGGTGAGCGTGGGCATCGACGCGGAACCGAACGAGGCCACGCCGGGCGGGGTGCTGCGGGAGATCTCGCTGCCCGAGGAGCGGGAGCTGCTCACCGAGCTGGCACGGGCGCATCCCGAGGTCAGCTGGGACCGCCTGCTGTTCAGCGCCAAGGAGTCGGTCTACAAGGCGTGGTTCCCGTTGGCCCGCCGGTGGCTGGGTTTCGACGACGCCCGGCTCACCCTCACGGTCGACGAGGACACCACCGGGGCCACCGCCGGGCACGGGGTCACCGGGCACGGGGCCGCGCTGGTCGCGCGGGGGGCGTTCCAGGCGCGTCTGCTGGTCCCCGGGCCGCGGCTGCCGGCCGGGGAGCTGACCGGTTTCACCGGGCGGTGGGCGGTCGGGCGCGGGCTGATCGTGACCGCGATCGCCTTCGGCTGCGGATGAAGTTTCGCCGCACCCGGCCTACCGTTGGTCGATGTGAGCGTGGTGTTCCTGGACGCCTCCGGCCCGGCGCCGCCGCAGGTCTGCTGGGAGCGGTACGCCGTGCCGGCGAACTGGCCCAGCTGGGCGCCGCAGATCCGGGCGGTCGAGCTCGACGCCCCGATGTGGCCGGGCGCTCCGGCCTGGTCTGAGGAGGCCGCCGGGGCGCGCCGCCGGCCGACCCGCGGTGGCGTGGCCGCGGCGACGGCGGTGGCGGGCCCGGTTCGGATCGCTCCCGGGCTGCGCGGGCGGCTGCGCACCCTCCTCCCGCCGGCCGCCCGGTTCGTCGTCACCGCGGTGGACGAGACGGAGCGCACCTGGAGCTGGCGGGTGGGCCTCGGGCCGCTGTGCCTCGACCTCGACCACGGCGTGGATGCCTGCCTGGACGGCGGCACCTCGGCCTGGTTGCGGATCACCGCACCCGCCCCGGTGGTCCGCGGCTACGTTCCCGTGGCCCGGGCTGCGCTACGTCACCTCGTCCACTGAGCCGTGGGGGCCGGCGTCGCGCGCAACTGCGTCTCGACCACGCTGGTGGTGGGGGTCGCCCTGGCCACCGGGGGCCGCCCCACCACGTCGGTGGGGCGGTGGCTGGCGGCGGCGGTTCTGTTGTTGTTCATCCCGGCGATGACCTGGCTGTCGGTCGCCCAGGGCCTGCTGGCGTCGTCCCCGCAGGCGGCGCGCTCAAGGATCGGTCGCGCCCAGAGACACGAGCTACGAAGAACGACGCGGAGCTGTCGAACGCCGCTGAGCTAAGCTGAGACCCGCATTGATGGCGCGCGTGAAGGCAGCAGGCGCCACGCTGGATTGTAACGGGAGAGGGCCGGGTTTGTCAAAGGAAGCGGTGCCCACCGCAGCGGCGGATGCGCGCGGCCCCCACCAGGAGCGGCCCCGGGAAGACCAGTCGGCCGGAAACGAGCCGGTGGGCCCCGAGCCCATGGAGGGCCAACCGGTCGACGACGAGCGGGCCCGGGAGCAGCGGTACCTGACCATGCTGCACGAGCGGCTCGACGGGCTGCGGGCCGCCGCCGCGGCCGGGCTGGCGGAGGCCCTTCTGCGGGACGACCCGGAGCCCGGGGCCCGCGCGGACCGGGACGCCGTCGCCGCCCGCCACGCCGACCAGGTCGCCCGCTTCGACGCCGTCCGGGACCGCCTGCTGTTCGGCTGCCTCGAGATGGCCGACGGCGAGCGGCGCTACATCGGCCGGCTGGGTCTGCTCGACCATGACGCCGACTACCAGCCGCTGCTGATCGACTGGCGCGCGCCGGCCGCGCGGCCGTTCTACCTCGCCACCGGCGTCAGCCCGCTGGGGGTCGCCCGCCGGCGGCACATCCGCACCGTCGGGCGCCGGGTCACCCACCTCGACGACGAGATCCTCGACACCGGAACGCTCGGCGACGGGATTCTGGGCCTGCTCACCCTCGATGGACTCGGCGAGCCGGCGCTGGAGGACTCCGACGGCACCCTGGTGGGTGCGGTGGCGCTGCGCGCCGCCCTCGGCGCGCAGCGCACCAGCCGGATGCGTGACATCGTGGCGACCATCCAGTCCGAGCAGGACCGCATCATCCGCTCCGAGCAGGACGGGGTCCTGGTCGTCGACGGTGGGCCGGGAACCGGCAAGACCACGGTCGCGCTGCACCGTGCGGCCTACCTGCTGTACTCCCGCCGGGAGCAGCTCGCCCGCCGCGGCGTGCTGATCCTCGGGCCGAACCCGGCGTTCCTGCGCTACATCGAGCATGTGCTGCCGTCCCTCGGCGAGACCGGGGTGCTGCTGTCGACGATCGGCGACCTGTTCCCCGGGGTGCTCGGCCGGCGCGCCGAGAGCACGCTCGCGGCGGAGGTCAAGGGCCGGGCTGGGATGGCGGACATCCTGGCGGTGGCCGTGCGGGACCGGCAGCGGCTCCCCGAGACCCCGCTGGAGATCACCGTCGCGGACGGGGTGGCCCGGCTCGACGAGACGATCGTCGTCCCCGCCCGGGCCGCCGCCCGGCTCACAGGGCGCCCGCACAACCTGGCCCGGCCGGTGTTCGTCCGGGAGGTCATCGCGGCACTGACCCGTCAGATCGCCGACCGCTACGAGACGTCGATCGACGAGGTCGACATCCCGGACTTCGTCGACGACTTCATGCTCTGGCCGGACACCGACGCAGCCCGCGACCACCTGGACGACAGCGAGGCCACCGGCGCCGACTGGGCGAACGCGGCCCTCACGGCGGCGGCCGCGGCGGCGGACCGGCCGGTGCTCGACGCCGCCGACCTCGCGGACCTGCGCCGCGACCTGAGCGAGGATCCCCGGCTGGCCGAGGCGATCAACGGGCTGTGGCCACTGCTCACCCCGCAGGGTCTGCTGACGGACCTGTTCGCCGACCCCGACGCGCTGCGGCGCGCCGCGCCGGGACTGACCGACACCGAACGCGCCGCCCTGCACCGCGAGTCACCGGGCGGCTGGACCCCGGCGGACGCCCCGCTGCTCGACGAGGCCGCCGAACTGCTCGGGGACGATCCCCGGCTGGCGATCGACGCCGCCGTGTCCGCGCACCTGGAGCGGCGGCAGCGCGTCGAGTACGCCGGTGGCGTGCTCGACATCCTCTCCCGGGGTGACACCGAGGACCCCGACGGCGAGGTGCTGATGGCCTCGGACCTGCTGGACGCCGACCGGTTCGGCGAGCGCCACGCCGAGGTCGACACCCGCAGCACCGCCGAGCGGGCCGCCGCCGACCGCGGCTGGACGTTCGGCCATGTCATCGTGGACGAGGCGCAGGAGCTGTCCCCCATGGCCTGGCGGATGGTGATGCGCCGCTGCCCGAGCCGCTCGATGACGATCGTCGGTGACGTGGCACAGACCGGTGACGCGTCCGGGACGTCGTCCTGGGAACAGGTGCTCGCCCCGTACGTCGGGCGGCGCTTCGCGCTGGAACGGCTGACCGTGAACTACCGCACGGCCGCGGAGATCATGGCGGTCGCCGGGGACGTGCTGGCCGTGCAGGGGCGGGGGCTGCGCGCGCCGCGGTCGGTCCGCAGGTCGGGGCACACCCCCTGGCGACTCATGGTCACCGACAGCGAGCTGGAGACCCGGCTGGCCCGGCTGGTGGTCGAGGAACGCGCCGCCTGCGGCGGTGGGCGCCTGGCGGTGATCGTGCCGACCTCGCGGCGGGAACGGCTGGCGGCGGTGGCGGGGCCAGCGGCCGGCGGTCCGGACGAGCCGGTGGTGGTCCTGACGGTGCGGGAGGCCAAGGGGCTGGAGTTCGACGCCGTCATCGTGGTGGAGCCCGAGCGCATCCTGGCCGAGTCCCCGCGCGGCGCCGGGGACCTGTATGTGGCGCTCACCCGGCCGACGAACCAGCTCGGGGTGGTGCACGTCGCGGCGCTCCCGGTGATGCTCACCCGGCTGCGCCCGCGCGGCCCGGTGGGGCCAGAGCGCTAGCCGCCTGCGCGGCCGGTCCGTCGGCTGGGGTCTCTCGGGCCGGTCCGCCCGCTGGGTTGGTCCGTCCCGGGACGCGGCGGTGGCGTCGCGTCCCGGGACGGAGGGGAGAATTCAAGATCATCTGGCGTCACGGGTGGGCGTCAACGGCGTTGACTATCTTGTGCCGGGAAGCCGGGCCGGCTGGCGGACGGTCAGCTCACCGCCGATCACCCGCCCCGCACGGTCGAGGCGAGCAGCCGATGCCACCGGTCAGGCTCCAGGTTCAGCCACCGGTCGACATCCTCCCGCCACCAGATCCGGGTCCCGTTCCAGGCGGACGTCCGGTTCACGACCCCCGCGGCCGCGGGTGCCGCCGGATCACTGCGCAGTCGGTGATCAACAGCCTGCCGGGTCACGCCCAACGCCCGGGCGATGTCACCCGACCCGACGAGCAGAGGGAGCTCATCCACCTCGCCGACGCTAGCCGCAGACCGGACATCACGGGCCGTCGCCGGACACCGGTAGGTGNGGCGAGTGCATCACCAGAGGATCAACACACGGCACACACAGCCACATCTCTCCTGCTCACCGGTGGCAGCCGAAGCGGACTGTGACGGCCGTGACGACTCCGTCACGCCACCCTCCCCGACCCGCGAGGTGCGCCCCCGCGCCGCACCGCCCGCGTCCGTGGGGCACGATCGACCACACCATGACGCAGCCCAGCCCCCCGTCCCGCATCCAGCCGACCAGCGACGCCCAGCCGACCAGCGCCCTGCCCGGCGACTCGACCAGCGCCAGCCCCGGCGCCAGCCCGGGCGGTGCCGCGCCGCCCGCCGGCACACCAGCCGCGGCCGGCGGGCCGACACTGACCGCGCGGCTGCCCGCGGGCTCCGACGACGCGGACGCGGACACGCTGTTCGACGCATTCGGCGGCTGGGTGACCGACCAGGGCCTCACGCTCTACCCGGCGCAGGCCGAGGCGCTCATCGAGGTGGTCAGCGGGTCGAACGTCATCCTGGCGACGCCGACCGGCAGCGGGAAGAGCCTGGTCGCCACCGGGGCGCACTTCGCGGCGCTGGGCTGGGGCCGGCGCACCTTCTACACCGCGCCGATCAAGGCGCTGGTGTCGGAGAAGTTCTTCGCGCTGTGCGCGGTGTTCGGCCCCGCCAACGTCGGGATGATGACCGGCGACGCCTCCGTCAACGAGACCGCGCCGATCATCTGCTGCACGGCCGAGATCCTGGCGAACATCGCGCTGCGTGACGGTGCCGCGGCGGATGTGGGCCAGGTCGTCATGGACGAGTTCCACTACTACGCCGACGCCGACCGCGGCTGGGCGTGGCAGGTGCCGCTCATCGAGCTGCCGCACACCCAGTTCCTGCTCATGTCGGCGACGCTGGGCGACGTCACCCGCTTCGAGGAGGACCTGACCCGGCGTACCGGCCGGCCCACGGCGGTCGTGCGCTCGGCGGAGCGTCCCGTCCCGCTGTTCCACCGCTATGTCGTCACCCCGCTGCACGAGACCATCGAGGAGCTGCTGGAGACCCGGCAGGCCCCGGTGTACGTCGTGCACTTCACCCAGGCGTCCGCGCTGGAGCGCGCGCAGTCGCTGATGAGCATCAACGTGTCCACCCGCGCCGAGAAGGACGCGATCGCGCAGATGATCGGCGGCTTCCGGTTCGCCTCCGGCTTCGGCCGGACGCTGTCGCGCCTCGTCCGGCACGGGATCGGGGTGCACCACGCCGGCATGCTGCCGAAGTACCGCCGGCTGGTCGAGCTGCTCGCGCAGGCCGGCCTGCTCAAGGTCATCTGCGGTACCGACACGCTCGGTGTCGGCATCAACGTGCCGATCCGCACCGTGGTGTTCACCGCGCTGTCGAAGTACGACGGGACCCGCACCCGGATCCTGACCGCCCGGGAGTTCCACCAGATCGCCGGGCGGGCCGGGCGGGCCGGCTTCGACACGGTGGGCAACGTCGTCGTGCAGGCGCCCGAGCATGTGGTGGAGAACGAGAAGGCGCTGGCGAAGGCCGGCGACGACCCGAAGAAGCGGCGCAAGGTGGTGCGCCGCAAACCACCGGAGGGCTTCGTCTCCTGGGGTGTGCCCACCTTCGAGCGGCTCGTGGCCGCCGAGCCGGAGCCGCTGGTCTCCCAGTTCGCCGTCAGCCACTCGATGCTGCTCAACGTCATCAACCGGCCCGGTGACGCGTTCACCGCCATGCGCCATCTGCTCACCGACAACCACGAGCCGCGCGCGGCGCAGCGCCGGCACATCCACCGGGCGATCGGGATCTACCGCGCGCTGCTGGCCGCCGGGGTGGTCGAGAAGCTCGACACCCCGGACGAGACCGGCCGCTCGGTGCGCCTGACCGTCGACCTGCAGCTCGACTTCGCGCTCAACCAGCCGCTGTCCCCGTTCGCGCTGGCCGCCATCGACCTGCTCGACCGGGACTCCCCCAGCTACGCGCTGGACGTCCTGAGCCTGCTGGAGGCGACACTGGACAACCCCCGCCAGGTGCTCTCGGCGCAGCAGTTCCGGGCCCGCGGCGAGGCGGTGGCGGCGATGAAGGCCGAGGGCATCGAGTACGACCGGCGGATGGAGCTGCTGGAGGAGGTGACCTGGCCCAAGCCGCTCGACGAGCTGCTGCACGCCGCGCTGGCCACCTACCGGCGCGGCCACCCGTGGGTCGACGACTACGAGCTGTCGCCCAAGTCGGTCGCCCGCGACATCTTCGAACGGGCGATGACCTTCGCCGAGTACGTCGACTTCTACGGGCTGGCCCGCTCGGAGGGGTTGCTGCTGCGCTACCTGGCGGACGCCTTCAAGGCGCTGCGCCAGACGGTGCCGGAGGACGCGCGCACCGAGGAGCTCACCGACCTCACCGAATGGCTCGGTGAGCTGGTGCGCCAGGTCGACTCCAGCCTGCTCGACGAATGGGAGGCGCTGCGCGACCCGGCGAGCGCGGCGGACAGCTCGGCCACCGCGGGGGCGCTGGTGGAACGCACCACGGCGGTCACCGCCAACACCCGCGCGTTCCGAGTACTGGTGCGCAACGCGCTGTTCCGCCGGGTGGAGCTGGCCGCGCTGCGCCGCTACGACCTGCTCGGTGCGCTCGACGCCGAGGCCGGGTTCGACGCGGTGGCCTGGCAGGAGGCGCTGGAGCCCTATTTCGCGCTGCACGGCGAGATCCGGACGGGGCCGGACGCCCGCGGCCCGGGCCTGTTGATCGTCAATGTCGCCGCCGACCGCTGGACGGTGCGGCAGATCTTCGACGACCCGGCCGGCGACCACGACTGGGGATTCAGCGCCGAGGTGGATCTCGCCGCCTCCGACGAGGCGGGAACGGCGGTCGTCCGGGTGACCGCCGTCGACCAGCTCTGACCAGCCGGCTCCGACCAGCCGGCTCCGACCGGCCGGCCGGCAGCTCTGCGGCGACCAAGGGGAAAACGATCGGCGGGCAGGGCGGCCAGCGGGCAAAAGCGACCGAATGGCGATCGCGCGCCCGCATGGCGAGGAGCGACGGGTAGCAAGGCGCCACCGGTGGCGAGGTGCGACGGGTGGCGAGGTGCGACGGGTGGCAATGGCAAAACGGGCATAGCACCGAGGTGTTCGCCCCCGTTCGGGCCCGTATGCAACCGGCACTTTGGGCCCAGCCCTCCCGCGTAGGTTGTGGCGCAACCTCGGACGCGGTCCGGCACGGCCTGGTAACCGAACGGAGACGGGAGCGGGCCGGGCGGCCGCGGTACGCGTGCCCGAACACCCGCCCGCGGCCGTGACGACCATCGCCCACCGGCGTTCACCCACGACCAGGGGTGACGGCGGCGACGGCGGCCCGGGCCCACAGACCCGGCCGCGGGCTGGTATTTACCCAACCCGCCCGGCGGACATTCCCACCGAAACATCACCAGATACCCAACAAGCCGGGTGAAATGCACAGCAAGCGGTGCTGGTCGACGGCCTGCGTGGATCCACGTCAACAGACGACGAACGCCGCACCATAGATCCACTCGGAATGCGGCGCGGGCCGCGGGCCGGCGGCGACGGCCGAGCCGGCCGCCCCGGGGGCCCGGCCGGACCCCCGGGGCGCGGCGGTGAGCCGTCCGGGTGGGCGTCCCGCGCGACTGGGCCACCCCCATACACCTCTGCCCGATCAGAACCCTCACTGCCCGCGTTCGGCACCACGGTGCACAATGCGCGGATTGCCGGTCTGAAGATCCTCTTGCTAGTCTCAATTCCCGGCAAGGAGATTTTGTCTGCTGTAAAGGGCCGCGCCGACCCGGCTGCGCGGACTCCCCCACGGCCTGGCAGCGGTTTCCCGGCCCGTCTTGTCCCCCGCCGGCTCCGGCGAGGAAAAGAGGCGGACCGGGCACCGTCCTTTCGCCGTTTTTTCGCTTTGTTTCGTTCTTAGTCCGCGAGACCCCCGGACGAGAGGAAGACGATGACATCGGGCACTACCGATGGCTGCTCGGTCGAGGCGATGCTGCCTCGGGCCGTCACCCGGCTGCGCGCCCGTACCGGCGCCGATCTGGCCTACGGCGGATCGGTCGATCCCCGCTCGCGCTACCTGACCATCAGCGCGTTGGACGGGAACCGCACCAACGCGTTGCGCGGAATGTCCCTGCCGCCGGGCCACGGCGTGGGCGGACGGGTGGTGGCCCTCGGCCGGCCCGTCGTGATCGACGCGGCCACCCGGCCGCGATACACCGAGGATCAGCGGGACTGGGCCGTCCTCGGTGAGGACATCTCCTCGGTCGTCGCCGTACCCGTACGGGCCAGCGGCGTCGTGCACGCGGTGCTGTACTGCGGCGTGCGGGCTGACAACCCCGTCCCGCCGGCGGCGGTGGAGACGGCGCTCGGCGTCGCTCGGCGCTTCGAGGCCCTGCTGGCCGAGCGCACGCTGGCCTCCCGGGCGGAGGCGGGCGCACCCACGCCGGCTGCCTCCCGGCTGCGGGTGCTGTGCCGGGTGGACTCCGAGCTGGAGGAGCTGACCTACCAGACCAGTGACACCGCGCTGCGGGAACGGCTCATCGCCGTGCGGGACCTGCTGGAGGACCTGTTCCCCGACACCGCGCCACCGACGCGGGCCCAGCCCTTCGGCCTGTCCCCCCGCGAGCTCGACGTCCTGCGCCTCGTCGCGGAAGGCATGTCGAACGCGGAGACGGCCCGGCGCCTCGCGGTCAGCCCCGAGACGGTGAAGGCCTATCTGCGCAGCATCATGAACAAGCTCGGTGTGCACAACCGCACCGCGGCGGTGAACGTCGCACGCCGTTCCAGCCTGCTGCCGTGACCGACGTCGCCGGACCGGCGACGGCCTGGTCCGGCGACGTCGGCGGCGCCTATTCCTGGCCAGCCCGGAAATCAGCCCGGCCGGTGAAAAAAACGGGCGGGTGCGGGCGAACCTTCCGCCCGCACCCGCCGGAAACAAACGGTTGCCGCCGCCCCTGATGCGCGGGCCCCAGGTCGGGCGCGCGCCGGGACGAAACTCACCGGCCGCGGGTCGGCCGAGGATGCGTGGGGCGCGGGCAGAACGCCCGCCCGCCGGGAGCCCGCCCGGGGCTCGTCGCCGCCGTGCCCGGTGCCGGCAGCGCCAGCGGGCCGGTTGCCGCCGGGCTGGGCGCACCGCCCGAGTCGGCCCCGCCGACCTGCTCCTGCCCTGGTGGCGGCGCTGTTCCCGGGCCGCGCCGCGGCTCGCCACCACCGTGCCCGGCCGTGGCGTCGCCTCCCTGAGGCCGCTTGCCCCCCTCGGACCCCTCCGGACGGCCCTCCGGCGCGCCCGGAGCACTCCCGTGCGGACGCGCCCCGTACCGCGGTCGGGGACACCTCCCCTGCTGGGACGGCGATCCGCCGTTGTTGTGCCGTTCGAACTTGTCTCCCACGACGAACTCCCCCTCCTCCGGATACCGACTGGTGTGACGGACGACGTCATCGCGGTACTGGCGTCATCGGCGTGAACATTAAAGAGGTATTCGCGGCTTTGGTACCCCTCTATGGGGGTATCACCCGATCTTTTCCACTTCTACGTTGAACACATGCCAATTCCCGTCGATGTCACGCGGCGGTTCAGGGGCTCGACGGGGCGCCCCGACAGCCACCGGTCACCCGCTCGGGCGGGAGCCGTGGGCGGGGCGGCGGCGACGTCACCGCCGCCGCTGACTCCGCGCGCGCTGCCGCCACCGGTCGCACTCTCACCACCGGTCGCACTCTCGCCACCGGTCGCACTCTCGCCACCGGTCGCACTCTCGCCACCGGTCACGCTGTCGCCACCGGTCACGCTGTCGCCACCGGTCGCCGTGCCGGCGCCGGCGGCCCGTGGACCGCGCACGCTGTCCAGGCACCGCCCACCGGCCGGCGACGCCCGCCGAGACCCGACCCGGGTGGAACGCATTCCCGAACACGCCGGACGGGTCCCGGCCCAGCCGGGCAGCTCCGGCAGCCACGCCGGCGGATCCGGCAACGCGGGTGCCGGCAGCACCGGCAACGCGGGGAATTCAGGAAACGCGGGAAACGCGGGCGATGCCGGGAACACCGGCAGCTCGGGGAACTCCGGCCGGCACGGCGGTCCCGGCGGCCACGGCGGTCCTCCCAGCGCGCCGACCGGCGGCCGCGGCGGGCTGTTCGCGCTGCTCGCCCGGATGGCGGTCACCCGCCCGGGACGGGTGCTGGCGGCCACCGCACTGATCGTCGTGGCCCTGCTGCCGTGGGCCGGTGGAGTGTTCGACCGGCTGGACACCGGCGGCTTCTACGCCACCGGCGACTCCGCCACCCGCGCCGAGGCGCTGCTGGACGCGGAGTTCCCGGGCGCGCCGCCGAACGTCGCCGTCATGGTCACCGCGCCGGGAACCATCGACGGTCCCACCGCGACCCGGCTGGGTGAGCACCTCACCAACCAGCTCCGGCGCGAGCCGGGGGTCAGCGGCGTCGTCTCCTACTGGTCGCGGGAGCCGCAGACAGCCCTGCTCCGCTCCCAGGACGGGCACAGCGGCCTGCTCCTGTTCCGGCTCACCGGCTCCGAGGACGCCATCGCGCGGCACCTGGAGGATCTGCACGCCCGGTACGCCCACGACGGGCCGGGCGTCGTGGTGCGCTTCGGCGGGGCACCGGCGGTCATGCGCGACGTCACCGAGCAGAGCCGGGACGATCTTGAGCGGGCCGAGCTGGTCACCGCCCCGCTGGTGCTCGCGGTGCTGTTCTACGCCTTCGGCGGCACCGTCGCGGCGCTGCTGCCCGTGGTGGTCGGGGGCAGCGCGGTCATCGCCAGCCTCGCGCTGCTGCGGCTGCTTTCCGAGCTGACCCACATCTCGGTCTTCTCACTCAACCTGACCACGGCACTGGGTTTCGCGCTCGCCGTCGACTACTGCCTTTTCATCCTCCGGCGTTTCCGCGAGGAGCGGGAGAACGGGGTGGACCGGCCGGTCGCGCTGCACACCAGCCTGCGCACCGCCGGGCGCACCGTGCTCTTCTCCGGCCTGACGGTGGCGCTGTCGCTGACCGGCGCGCTGCTGTTCCCGCTGCCCTACCTGAAGTCCTACGCCTACGCCGGCATCGCGGTCGTCGTCACCTCGGAGCTGGCGGCGCTGCTGGTGCTACCGGCGGCGATCATGCTGCTGGGTGAGCGGGTCGAGCGCGGCCGCCGGCGCCCCGCTGCCGGCAGGGCGGCCGCCGGGGGCGGCTCGGGCCGCCCCCGGCGCCGGCCGGGAACGGTGTGGCAGTCACTCGCCCGCCGGGTCATGGCCCACCCCGTCCTCTTCGGCGGGGCCGCCGTCGCGCTGATGGTGGTGATGGCGCTGCCGCTGGGCGGCCTGCGGGTCGCGCTCGCCGACGACACCGTGCTGCCGAAAACCGCCGACTCGCATGTGGTGAACGACGCGATGCGCGACGATTTCACCGTCTGCCTGCCCTGCCAGATCCCGGTCGTGGTGCCCGGCGTCGACGCCCGGGAGCCCGGCGTCGTCACCCAGCTCGGCGGCTACGCGGCGCGGCTGTCGGAGGTGCCGGGCGTGGCGCGGGTGGACACCGCCGCCGGCACCTACGCCGGCGGGCGCCTCGTCGCTCCCGCTCCGGCCGACGGCGGCCAGCAGTTCGTGGGAACCCACGGCGGCGCCTGGCTGTCGCTGTGGCCGACCGAGCCCGATCCGATCGCCACGGCGACCCAGCGCACGGTGGGCCTGATCCGCGCCGTGCCGGCCCCCTACCCGGTCGAGATCGGCGGCCTGGCGCCCCACCTGGTCGAGACCCGTGACACGGTGATGCGCGGGCTGCCCGGCGCGATCGCCGTGGTGGTGATCACGACGTTCGTGCTGTTGTTCCTGTTCACCGGCAGCATTCTGCTGCCGGTGAAGGCGCTGCTGCTCAACGCGCTCAACCTGGCCGCGGTGATGGGCGCGATGGTGTTCGTCTTCCAGCACGGACACCTGCGGTTCCTGGTCGGGGACTTCCAGGTCTCCGGCACCGTCGAGCTGACCAGCCCGGTGCTGATGTTCTGCGTGGCCTTCGGGCTCAGCATGGACTACGAGATCTTCCTGCTCGCCCGCATCCGGGAGGAGCACCTGCGCGGTGCGGGCAACCGGCGCGCCGTCGCCCGCGGGCTGGCCGCCACCGGCCCGTTGCTGACCAGCGCGGCACTCGCCCTGATCGTGGTCATGATCGGCGTGGCGACCTCCCAGATCAGCATCATCAAGATGATCGGGGTGGGGCTGGCCCTGGCGGTGCTTCTGGACGTCACCGTGGTGCGCGCCGTGCTGGTTCCCGCCTTCATGGCCCTGGCGGGCCGGTACAACTGGTGGGCACCGAAGCCGCTGCGGGTCATCCACGAACGCCTCGGCGTGCGTGAGGGCGGCGACAGCTTCGCTGAGCCGGCCGCGGCGGACGGACCGCAGGTCCCCCGGGGGGTGCTGCCCGTGGTCGTCCCGGCGGTGCCCCGGCGGGATCCGGGGGCTGCGGCGCACACGGCCCGCCCGGCCCATCCGCCGCTGGATCCCAGTGCGCAGGAGGCGACAGGAAAGGGCGGGCGGGCTGGAGCCCCGGCCTCCTGGGGCGTCTCGCCGCGCCACGGCGCCGACATCGGCCCGCCCGGACCGCCCTCGCCCGGCGGGTGGACCCGGGCCCCGAGGGCCCTCTTCTCCGCCAGCACCTACGGCCGCGCGGAGGACGGCCTGTTCGATCCCGACGGCTACGGCACGCCCGGCGGCGGGGCGACGGGCGGACCGGTGGTGGTGAACACTCCCGCCCGCCGCGGCACCCCGGGCGGGCCCGCGGCAACGCCCCCGGGCGCCGGGCCGGTGCGCGCCGGGCCGGTGCGCGCCGGGCCGGTGCGCGCGGGATCCGAGGACGCGCCGGGCAGCGCCCCCGACCGCAACATCCCCACGCTGGGCGAGCGGGAGACCGTCGACGGCGGCTGGTCGCCCAATGCCTGGTTCTCCCCGCACGGTGACGCGCAGCCGGTGGACCCCCGCCGGGACGGCTGAGCGGCCGCCTGGCCACCACGGACACGGGCGGGGCCGCCGGACCGGCACAACGCCGGCCGCCGGACCGGCGTGGGGTGTCGCACAACGCCGGGTGCCGGGGCGCGTAATGCAGTATCCCGGATCTGGCGAGGCACCAGGAGCACGGGCGGGCACCGTGCCGTCGGAACCCCGGCGCCCGCCCCGACAGCGAGGGTGGATGATGCGACCAGCAGCCACAACCAGGCCGGTGAGCTTCGAGGCGACCGACTCCACGGTCCTGGACCTGCTGGACCTGGAGGAGATCGACCGCGACCTGTTCCGGACCCGGCAGGTGTTCGACGACCGGTACGCCCTCTACGGCGGCCAGGTCGCCGCCCAGGCACTGCTCGCCGCTGGCCGCACGGTCGAGGAGGGGCGGACCCCGCACTCGCTGCACGGCTACTTCCTGCGCCTGGGCGACGCCTCCCGGCCGACGATCTTCCATGTGGACCGCGACCGTGACGGCCGGTCGTTCTCCGCCCGGCGGGTGGTGGCCGTCCAGGGCGGCAAGGTGATCTTCAACATGTCGGCGTCGTTCCAGCTTCCCGAAGCGGGCGTGGACCTCACCGCCGAACCGATGCCGGCGATGGCGGCGCCGGAGGCCCTCGAGGCGTTCGTGCTCCCGCGGCCGATCTCGTTCGAGGCACGCGCCGCGGAGCTCCCCGACCTGCCCGCCGGCTTCCCGACCCGCCTCTGGGTGCGATGCACCACGGCACTGCCCGACGACCCGCTGCTGCACGCGGTGGTCCTCACCTACGTGTCCGACAGTGTGGCCGGGCTCGCGCCGTATCACACCGAGGACGCCCGTTCCGGGTCGAGCCTGGACCACGCCGTCTGGTTCCACCGCCACATCCGGATGGACGACTGGGTGCTGATGGACCACGTTCCCCGCACGATCGCGGGCGGGCGGGGCTGGTACACCGGGACCCTCCACGCCCGCGACGGCCGGCTGGGCGCGAGTCTGGTCCAGGAGGCACTGTTCCGTCCCCCGCTGGACCGCCCGCGCCGGCCCTGGAGCGGCGACCAGAGCTGACCGCGCGCCCCGGACCCGTGCGCGCGCACCCCGGCTCCGACCGCGTCCCGGGTCCGGAGTGCGAGTGCGATCAGGCGGGGTGCGGTGACCGGCCGCCGGGCCCCGCGCCCTGCCAGCGGCCGGCCGCCAGCACGCCGACGACGGCCAGCTCGGCGTCCAGCACGACGAGATCGGCGTCCAGCCCCGGGGCGATCGACCCGCAGCGGTGCGCCAGCCCCAGCACCCGCGCCGGGTTCGTCGCGGCCGCGGCGAAGGCGACGTGGATCGGCAGCCCGGCGGCGACGGCCCGGCGCACCGCGGCATCCATTGTGAGGGTGCTGCCGGCGAGTGCCCCATCCGCGACCAGCCGGGCCTCCCCGTCGCGGACCCGGACCGGATGGCCGCCGAGCAGGTACTCGCCGTCGCCGGCACCGGCCGCGTCGACGGCGTCGGTGACCAGCACCAGCCGCTCGGGTTCGGCGGCGACGAGGCGCAGCAGCGCCGGGTGCACGTGCACCCCGTCGTTGATCAGCTCGCAGGCGACCCCGGCGTCCAGCGCCGCCACCGCCGGGCCGGGTTCGCGGTGGTGCATCGGGCGCATGCCGTTGAACAGGTGGGTGGTCAGGGCCATCCCGGCGGCGAAACCGGCGGTGGCCTGGTCGTAGGTGGCGTCGGTGTGCCCGGCGGCGGCGATCACGCCGTCCGCGGCCGCCGCGGCGACGACGGCCTGGGCTCCGGGCAGCTCCGGGGCGATGGTGATCACCCGCAGGGCGCCGCCGGCCGCCGCCGCCAGCTCGGCGTAGACGGCGCGGTCGGGCAGGCGCAGGTGCTCGGCCGGCTGGGCGCCCCGGCGGGCCGGTGCCAGGAACGGGCCTTCCAGATGCGCGCCGACGACGTGGCCGCCCGGGCCCGGGCCCGCGGCCGCGAGCTCGGCCACCCAGCCGAGCTGCTCGGTGAGCCGCGGCACCGGTGCCGTCACCAGTGAGACCAGCGTGCGGGTCGTCCCGTGGGCGCGGTGGAAGGCGACCGCGGCGGCCATGTCCGCCCGGGACGCGGCGACGTCATGACCACCGCCGCCGTGCACATGCAGGTCGATGAAGCCAGGCGCCAGCCACGCTCCGGCCAGCTCGACGACGTCCTCGCCAGGTTGGCCGGCGGGCCCGCGCCCCCGGCCCACCTCGGTGATGAGGCTGCCCCGGACCCGCACCCACCCCGGGTCGAGAACACCGCCGGGAGTGATGACGCGGGCGCCGGTCAGCACCGCCATCGCCGGCGGTTCCTCAGTTCTCGACCCAGCCGTACTTGCGCGCGACCGCGGCGAGCTCGCGGCGGACGTGCAGGATCTGCGTGCCGGTGAGCGGCGGATCGGTCTGCAGCAGCACCTCGGTGATCTCCTGGGTGAACTCCTCCAGCGGCAGGACGTCGCACAGCCCGTCGCCGCCGTCGTCGGCGCGGGGGGTCACCGGCCCCGGCCCGGCCACCACCGCCGCCGGGCCGGCCGCCGACCCGCGCAGGATCCGGGCCGCCGACGCCTTGCGGCCCCGGTCGCTGTCCTCGACGTCGAACTCCATCAGCACGCCCGGGACCACCAGGCTCTTCTCGACGAGAAGATCGTTCGCGTGCAGGAAGACATCCTCACCGCCATCACTCGGGGCGATGAATCCATAGCCGCGAACATGATCGAAACGAAGGACTTTACCCGTGCTCACAACTCACCCACAACCCCTGAGAAACCCCAGATCCGGCCCTCTACCAACCCGGCTGCCAACCCGGCCCGTCCGTCACCGTGAGAGGCCGACCGCGCCGGTCGCCCGACATCTTAGGCAAGCCCCCGCCCGCCCGGGCGGGTTTCGGTCCTCTCCGCCGAGCGGACGCCGGGGCCGGCGACCCGCGGGCGGCGACGAGACCGGCGCGGGCGAATCGCGGCCGGCCGGATGCGCCGCGGCCGACCAGCCCCGTACGCTGCGAAAACGGCCATACTTCTGGTTCAGGTACGGAGAACACGCGGCTCGGGCACGGATGTACGGGTGTACGGGTGTGCCGCACGGGTGAGGCACGGGTATGGACAGCCTGCGGGATCTTGAACGGGAACTGATGCTGCTCGGCAGGCATCACATCCTGCCCACCCGGCGTCGACGCGGGCACCGTCACCTGGACCGGTCCGCCTACCTGCTGCTGAGCCGCCTGGAAGCCGAAGGCCCGATGACGATCNGGCAGCTGGCCGAGGCGTTCTGCCTCGACGTGTCGACCGTCAACCGGCAGACCGCCGCCGTGTTGCAGGCCGGGCTGGCCGAACGCGTTCCCGATCCGGACGGCGGTCTCGCCCGCAAGCTGACGATCACCGCCGAGGGCTCCTGCCGGGTCGCCGAGGACCGCGACTTCGTCCTCGGCCACCTGCGCGACCTGATGGCCGACTGGTCCCCCCAGGAACTGCGCACGTTCGCGGCGATGCTGGAGCGGCTCAACATCGGCATTGAGGCCCGGCAGAACCAGCGGTCCTGGCCACGCGCGGCCGCGGCGCGGCTCTCCGGCCGCTGATATTCCGGCCGCTGATACTCCGGCCGTCGGGGGCCCCGGCCGCGACCGGGGGTCACCCACGGGCCAGGTCCCCGGTACCGGCGAGTCGGGCCTTGGGGCACCGAAGGGTCGTTCTTGGGTCAGCGGCGGGCCGGTCTTGGGTCCGCCTTGCGGCGACAATCCAGGCCACCTGAGGGCTACCCTTTGGCCCCCTCGGACGGCAGATCTTCCCGTCCCCACGGGACCTTTGACGCTCCTCCGAGGACAAATGATCTGGGCCTGGCAGGTTGTTCCGCGGACAGACTCGACATGTAGCCCTCTTTCGGGACAACCAGCGCGATGCGGCCAGACGGGCCCGCCGCCACGGCCGCCAGAGGCGCTGCTCCTCGTGGCCTGTGCCGGCACCCGACCACCTGAAGCATCGGAACACCGGAGGACGACACGGTGAGCGACGACAGCCCGACCGGCACGACTCCGCTACATCTCCAGGGCCGTGCCGCGGTCATCGCCGCCTCGGCGGACACCCGCTGGCGGCATGGAGCACCGCCCGACTACCACCTCTCCCATGAGGTGATGCCCGGCGAGCGCACCACCCGGCACGAACCCGGATCACTCGCCGACATCGTCGAGAACCTCGTACAGGTCTTCGAGATGGAGCTGTCACACAAGGCCGACCCGGCCCAGTGGATCAGCATGGTCACCGACCGGATCAAGGTGAGCCTCAACGGCGGCCCGCCCGCGGACAGCGCGGAACTCGCCGAACGCGGCAGTTACAACATCCTGATCGGTGAGAACCCGTACTACCGCGCCAGCGAGGAGACCTTCGAGTCGTCGCACGAGATCTTCCACCAGGCATTTCCCGGCGGCTTCTTCTGGGAGGTCCTGGAGGTGTACTCGCCGCCGCCCGTGATCACCTTCAAGTGGCGGCACTGGGGCACCTTCTCCGGTCCCTACAAGGGCACGGAGCCGACCGGCGAGCGGATTGAGCTGTTCGGCATCACGGTCGCCCGCTGCGCGCCGGATCTGCGGCTGCTGGAGACCGAGCACTTCTACGACAACAGCCTGTTCCTGGGCCAGCTCTGCGGCGCGCAGCACCCACCCGCGGCCCAGTAGCCCGCGGCGGCGGCCAGGCCTGACCGGGGGCGGTAGGGGCAGTTGCCCCTACCGCCCCCGGTCACGCACCAGCCGGGGTCGGCTGCAGCCGGAAGATCGTGCTGCGGATGTCGTCGATGGACGAGTCCAGCCCGTTGATCGCCGCGTTCAGCCGGGCCGCGGTCACGTCCCCGACGGCCCGGCTCAGCGAGCGCAGGTGCAGCCCGATCGCGTACAGGCGCTGGATGACGAGGTCGTGCAGGTCCCGGGCGATGCGTTCCCGATCCGCGAGCACGGCGAGCCGGGCCCGCTCGCGGTAGGTCTCGGCAAGCTGGATCGCCGCCGCCGCGTCGTTCGCGAACTCCCCGGCCAGCGCGGGATCGTTCGCCGCGAACGGCGGACCGTCCGGCCCGTTCCCCAGTACCAGGGCCCCGATGGGACCCTCCGCGGCGGTGAGCGGAATGACCAGCGCCTCGCGCAGCCGCGGCTGCGGCGGGATCGGCGGGATCGGCGGGATCACGGCTGACCGGGCAGCGGCCGGTTGCGCGGCGGCCGGCCGCGCGGCGAAGCCCTGCCCAAGCCCGTCCACCGGGCTGTCGGGCGGGCTGTCGGGCGGCACGCTGTCCGCTGGCGGGACCAGCGCGATGGGGCCACTCCAGGAATCGGAGTCGTCGAGACCGTCGACGTGCACGGGCTGCCCGCCCAGGAACTCCGGGCGGTTCTCCGCGGCCTCTAGGGCGAGGGCGAGGCTGTGCAGGGTCTCGGAGTCGGCGTGCCGATGCCCGGCGCAGTCGACCTCGGTGGCCACCAGGTTGCCGGCCTCGTCAGGCAGCGCGACGGCCCCGACCTCGGCGCAGGTCAGCCCGCGGGCCGTCGACGCGAGCAGCATGCGGGCGGGCTGCGACTCGCCGGCGACCAGCGCGTCCACGGTGACCCGTGCGCTCGCGGCCAGCCACTCCCGCCCCCGCCGGGCGTCCTCGTAGAGCTGCCTGGTCCGCCGTTCGGCCCGGTCCCGGTCGATCGCCGCGCCGAGGATGTTCCCGACCGCCTGGACGAAGCGGGCCTCGTCGCCGGTGAACCGGCCCGGCAACGCGCTCGCCACGGCCAGCACACCGAACGGCGCGGCCGCCGGCCCGACCCGGGCCGCCAGCGCCGCCCGGGCGACACCGGAGTCCGACCAGCCGCCACGCAGATGCGGGCTGGCGTCCAGGTCGTTCACGACCACCGGCTCGTCCACGTCCAACGCCAGGCGAAGCAGGGATCTCGCCTCGACCGCCAGCGGACCGGTGAGGTGGATCGGGCCGGCGTCGCGGGGCATCGTGGCCGTGACCGGGCTGGTGGCCGCGGGCGGGGTGGGCGGGTCGGTCAGCGCGTCGGTGGGTGCCTGGGCCGACGCGCTCGCGAGATCACCGCCGCCGCCGCCGTCGCCGTCGCAGCGGATCACCTCGCACACGGCCACCTCGAGCGTCGCGGCGACGATCTCGACGGCCTCGGTGATCAGGGTCGACAGCCCGGGCCCAGCCAGGGCTCGCTGGCCCAGCCGGGCGAGCGCCGACTGTCGCTGTTCGGCGGCCCGCAGGTCGGTGATGTCCGACAGGACCACCGCCGCGAGCTCCTCGCCGTCCTCCCGGAACGGGATGACACAGGCCCGCAGCGACCGCACCGGCCCGGCCACCCCGTCCAGTGCCAGATCCCCGAGCTGCGTGCGGCCGGATCGCAGGGCGGCCCGCACCAGCCCCCACTCCCCGCCGAGTGGACGTGCCCCCCAGCCGGCGGGCCGACCGCGCCCGGCGAGCAGGTCAAGCGGATCACCGGCCCGAGGCGACAGCCCGACCAGGCGGGCGACCGCCGGCGAGAAGCGGCGCAGCCGCAGGTCGGCGCCGTACACGGCGACGCCGGTGGGCAGGTCGTCACCGCCGCCGGTGACCGACTCCAGCAGCGTGGCCTGCTCGCCGGCGATCCGGAGTGCGGACCGGGACCCGGTGACGTCGACCAGGGTCCCGGTGCTGCCGAGAACCTCCCCGGCAGCCCCCCGCAGCACACCCGCGCGGATGCGGACCCGGCGGTAGCCGCCGTTCCCGGTGCGGCAGCGCGTCTCGTGCAGGCACTGCTCCGCCTGCCCCCGTGCCAGGTCGGCGAACACGGTGGCCGTGTGCGCCACCTCCTCGGGGTGGACGTAGTCGAGCAGGCGAGCCCCCAGGCTCGGGCCGACGTCGAAGCCGGTCAGGGTGGTCCAGGCCCGGTTCAGATAGGTCCAGCGGCCGTCAGCGTCGGTTCGGAAGACGACCTCGCTCAGCGTGTCCAGCAGCGACACCGCGGAAGCCTCCGCGGCGGCGGCCCGGTTCAGCCCGGCAGGCGACCAGGACCGGCCGGCCGCGCCGGCGTGCTTGATCTCGGACGTCACCGAAAGCCCCCTTCCCACCACGGCCCCCCGGCCGCCACCCACACCGGCCACGGAAGCCGCGGATCCCCTTCTTCGGGTTGGCACCGCGCGCCGACGGAACTCACCGCTGACAGAACATCATCCACCCCCGCGGCGGGAATCGTCGCCAGCGCGGTGCCCACGGATCCCGGCAGGATCCGGGCGGCGTCTAGCGTTCACCCGTGGAAACGACACCGCAGCCGTATGTCGAGGTCGACGGCCGCCCCGCCGCCGCGGGCGACCTGCGCCCGCTCGCTCTGGCCAATGACGGCCACCTCACGACGATGCAGGTGCGGGCCGGCAAGGTCCGCGGGCTCGCCCTGCACCTGCGCCGGCTGGACGACGCCAACCGGGAGCTCTACGGCACCGGCCTGGACGAGGAGCTGCTGCGGGCCCGGATCCGGCACGCGCTGGCCGCGTGGCCGGACCCGGGCGCGGCGGGGCACGGCGGGGACGCGACCGTGCGGGTCGTGGTCTTCCCCGCCGGCGGGCACGGCAGCGGGGCGACCGGCGGCGGTGAGGTCTGCGTCCTGGTGTCGGCGGGCCCGCCGGCCGAGCCGCCCGCGGCCCCGCTGCGGCTGTGCTCCGTGCGCCCCGAGCGGCCGTTCGCGCACCTCAAGCACATCGGCACCTTCGGCCAGATCCACGGTGGACGCGTCGCCCGCCGCCGCGGGTTCGATGACGCGCTGCTGGTCACCGCCGACGGCCTGGTCTGCGAGACCACCATCGCCAACATCGGGTTCGTCGACGCGCCCGCCGACGGCGCCCAGGGCCCCGCCACGGTGGTCTGGCCGGCAGCCCCCGCGCTGCGCGGGGTCACCATGACGCTGCTCCACGAGCGGCTGCGTACGCCGGCCGGCGCTCCGCCCGCAAGCCCGCCCCCGCGACGGCCACCGTCGCTGGAGTCGGACCCACCGCTGGAGTCGGTCCGCGAGCCCGTCCGGCTGGCGGACACAGCCCGCTTCCGCGCCGCGTTCGTCACCAACTCCCGTGGGTTGGCGGCCGTGGAGCGCATCGACACGACCACGTTCTCGCCCGCACCGGCGGTGATGGCCGCACTGCGCCGCGTCCACACCGCCGTGCCCTGGGACGAGATCTGACATCCACGGGAGGCTTCACCGCGGACGCACCGGCCGCCGTCCGCCGCCGGGACGGACACGGATCCGCACGCCAAGGTCGGTGACGGTAGCCTCGATTCGACCGATGTGTCATGGAGGATCCATGCAGGCACGGACCGCGTTCCCCCGGAGCCGGGCACGGTGAGCTACGGGCTTGGCGTCGATCTCGGGACGACCTTCACCGCGGTGGCGACCGGGCGGCCCGACCGGCTGGAGATGGTCAGCCTCGGCAGCCGGAGCACCGCCGTCCCCTCGGTCGCCTACGCGGCCTCCGAGGGCGGGCTGCTGACCGGTGACGCGGCCGAGCGGCGGGCCGGGCAGGAGCCGGCACGCGCGGCACGCGAGTTCAAGCGCCGGCTCGGGGACCCGACGCCGATAGTGCTGGCCGGCGTTCCGTACTCACCGGCCGCGTTGCTCGCCGCGACGCTGCGCGACGCGGTCGCGGCCGCCGTCCGGCTGGAGGGGGAACCACCGGACCGGGTCGTGTTGAGCCGGCCCGCGGTCTGGGGGGCCTACCGGCTCGAACAGTTCGAGGACGTGCCCAGGCTGGCCGGGCTGAGCGAGGTGCACCTCGTCACCGAGCCGGTGGCCGCCGGCACCTACTACGCGACCGCGCGCCAGCTGGCCGACGGCGACGTGATCGCCGTCTACGACCTCGGTGGCGGAACCTTCGACAGCGCGGTGCTGCGGTGCGAGGCCGGGGCGCCGCGTCTGCTCGGCACCCCGGAAGGCGTCGAATGGCTGGGCGGCGTCGATTTCGACGCGGCGGTGCTCCGCCACGTCGACGAGGAGCTCGGCGGCGCGGTGACGGCGGCGGACCCGCACGAGGACGCGGTCGCGCTCACCCGCCTGCGGCACGAATGCGTGCTGGCGAAGGAGGCGCTCACCTTCGACGCGGAGACGGTCATCCCGGTGTTCCTCACCGGCGCCCACCGGCAGGTGCGGCTCACCCGGGAACGGTTCGAGGAACTGGCGGCCCCGGCCGTGGCGGCCACGGTCGACGGGCTGCGGCGAGCGCTGGAATCCGCCGAGGTGGCGCCCGCCGATCTGACCGCGGTCCTGCTCTCCGGCGGGTCCTCGCGGATTCCGCTGGTAGCCCGCACGCTGGCCGCCCAGTTCGGCCGCCCCGTCCTGGTCGACGCCCATCCCAAGCATGTGGTGGCCCTGGGGGCCGCACAGATCGCCGCGACGCTGCTCGCAGCCGGCACCGGCACCGGCACTGCCGCCGACACCGACACTGCCGCCGACCCGGCGCCCGCGGTGCCCCCGCCCCCCGGCCCGCCGCCACCGCCCGACATGCCCGATCGGACGGTCGCCGGTAGGGCGAAGCGGCGCCGGGTGCGGCGGGCCACGGCGCAGGAGGACCCGGTAGCCACCGCGGCGAGCGGCGCCGCGACCGAGGCCGCTGGGGAGACCGAGGCCGCGGCCGTCGCACCAACAGGCCACGAGCTCGCGACCGCCGCCTCCGGGAACAGCGACCCCGGGGACAGTGGCCCCGGGAAGGGGGAGAGCCCGGTCGCCGGCGAGGCGCGGTCCTCCCACTGGCGGCGGCTCAGGCCGCGACGACGTCCAGCGGCGGCACGGCCCGACGACCAGCCCTCGCCCGACGGCGCCGGTCAGGTCGGGCTCAGCCGCCGGGATGTGACGGTCGCGCTGGTCATCAGCCTGGTGGCACTCGTGCTCGCCGCCGTCGCCGGCGCGGTGTACGGCTACGCCACCCGGACGAAGGCACCCTCCGCCGAGCCCACGCCGCGCGCCGCGAGCGCCACCGTGCTCGCGGACGTCCACCCGGCCACGGAGCTCGTGCGATGGCGCGGCGCGGACGGGAACCGCGGGTAGGGCAGGCCCTACCAACGTCGTGGGGCCCGCCCCGCAGGTCGGGGGCACGCTCCCTGGGACGGCGCGAGCTGTTCCGAAATCGTCGGTGGCATGGCGACGATCACGGAACACAGCAGGGACGCGGAGCCGGCCGGCGACCGTTTCGACCGCATCGTGCGGGAGCACCAGCCAGCACTTCTCGCCTACGTCAGTCGCCTCTGCGGCGGCGACCGCGCGCGGGCCGAGGACGTCCTCCAGGAGACGTTCCTGCGCGCCTGGCACCATCTCGACAGGCTGGTGCCCGAGAAGGGCTCGGTGCACGGGTGGCTGCGCCGGGTCGCGCACAACATCGTCGTCGACGGGCACCGGATGCGCTGTGCCCGGCCGGCCGAACTGGAACTGACCCCGGAGCGGGCCGGGGCGTTCCTGCAGCCGGACGGGAGCGAGGCGCTGGTCGACTCGCTGACGCTCGGCGCGCTGTTGGGCCGGATCGGGCAGTCGCACCAGGCCGCTCTCGTCGAGACCTACCTGCGGGACCGCACCACCGCCCAGGCCGCCGCCGTGCTGGGGGTGCCGGTGGGAACGGTGAAGAGCCGTACCTTCCACGGGCTGCGGGCGCTGCGGGTGGAGGCCGGCCGGCTGGGGTTGCGCGGCTGAGGCCGCCGGGCCGGCGGAGGCGGAAGCTGCTCACGGGACGCGGTCCGCCCGGTCGGCCCGGTCGGTCAGGTCGGTCAGGTCGGTCAGGATCTCGGAGGCGATGACCGGATCGAGCTCGCCGAACGTGAGCGCCGCGGCGGTGTGCCGGCCGCCGGTCGGCCGATCGCTCACCGACACCTCGCCCAGCCGCTGGCTGGGGAACTCCGAAACGTCGGCGACCAGGATGCCGGGGTCGAGATCGAGGGCGACGGAGCGACCGGCGGGCAGGTCGCGTTCCAGCCAGCCCTGGACACCGGCCTCGAGCGGTACACCCCGGCGCCAGCCGCGGCGTTCCAGCCGCAGCACCTCGACCGTGGGCACGGTGATCCCGACGGCCCGGCGCAGGACCGTCTCGCCGCGCTCCGCGTCGGTCAGTGTGTACACCGCCCGGTCGAGCTGCGGGAACGGCTGCGGGATCTCGTGGGCGGCGAAGCGGGCGGACCAGGCGCCGACGGAGTCACCGAGGTGCAGCGGGTGCGCGAGGCGGACGCCCGCCGCCGGAAGGGGGAGCGGGTCATCCTCGACGTCGACGAGGGTGCGGTCCCCGGTGATGCGCACTGCCCGCGGCGGCCCGCCGTCCGCGTCGTCCACCAGCCAGACCAGCCGCCTGGCCAGGTGCCCCAGCAGCGGGTGCCGCACGAACAGCTCCCCGAACTCGGCGACCGTCCACCGGCGCTGGGTGACCATGGCCTCCTCCAGCCGGCCGAGCTGGTGATCGGCGATGGCGCGGACGTCCGCGCGCAACGCGATGAACCGCTGGTAGGCGGCGGGGGCCAGCCGCTCGTCGTCCCGCGCGCCCGGCTTCGGCAGGGCAGCGCGGCGGGTGCCGTCCCCGCCCAGGACACGGGGCCGCAGCCGCTCGTCGAAGCCGACGACGAACCGGCGCGGCCCGTAGTCCAGGGTCAGGCTGCCGTTGGCGTCGAGCCCGAAATCGGGGACGAGCCGGTCGGCGAGCTGCTCCGGGGTCAGCTCCCGGTCGGCTGCCAGCTGGGCGATCTTCGCGGCGGCTCGTTCCCGCAGGCCCCGGAACCTCCCCTGCCGTGAGATCGCATGCAGCTGCGCCAGCGCCGGGTCGGTGCCGATCCCGGCGAGCACCTCCAGGCCCCGCACCGCCCGGGCGTGCCCGCCCTGGCCGGGCCAGGCGCGGATCAGCGGGGCGAGCCGGCGCACGGTGTCGTCGTCGCCGACGCAGCCGAGCGCGTCGAGGGCCCACCCGTCCTTCGCCGGCGCGCCGACCGTCTGCCAGCGCTCGAACAGCGCCCAGCCGAACGCGGCGAACGAGGCCGGGTCGACCGCCTCGCGTACCGCGGCGACCCCGGCGTAGGGCTCGCCCGGCTTCGACAGCGCCAGCATCGTGCACAGCTGCCGGACGGCGGCGGCGGGCAGCGCCTGCTTACGGTCCCGCAGCAGCACCTGCGGGAGCACCGCGGCATCCACCCAGTCCGGTACCGCCGGGAGGGGACGGGGCAGGGCGTCGAGCGGATCCGCGGTCAGCAGCGCCTCGACCGCGGCCGCCACGGCCTCGCCGTGGCGGCGGGCGGCGGTCAGGACGTCGCCGGCGTGGCCACCGCGGGCGACGGTGCGCAGCGCGTTGCCCGCCGCCCGCCGGCGCGGGCCGGCCGGGCCGACGGCGGCGGGCACGAGCGCGGCCGCGGCGAGGGCGGGGTGGCGCGCGAACCAGGCGAGCGCGTCCGCGCGCACCGAGGTCAGCCGCAGCAGCCAGTCCGCCATCACGGTGGCGACCTCGGCGGAGGCGTACGGCAGCAGCCACGGGGCGCTCGCGCCCGCCCGGCGCGCGCCGAGGTGCAGCGCCAGCGGCAGCGCGTCCAGCTCGAACCGGCTGACCAGCCACGGCAGACACGATTCGGCGTTCCGGGGCGCCGCGGGCAGCCAGCTGCGCAGGTATGGCCGGACGAGCTCCTCCGGGCCCTCGGTGAACACTGCCCGCTGCTGGAAGGGGTGCAGCGCGCCCTCGCGCAGCGCCCGCAGCCGACTCGGCCAGGACCAGCCCGTCATCTCCCCCCAGGCGATGGGGCGGATCTCGCCGGCCGCCGCCCAGCTCTCCCGCTCACCGGGCCGCCAGACGACGGCCTGCTCGGTCGGCACGTCGAGGCCGTCGATCACCACCTGCTTCGGCCGCCGCCGCGGGCCCGCCCACGGCGGCGTGACCAGCACCCGCGGCAGCAGCTCCGCCGCGGCATCCGGAACCGCGGTGCCGGATGCCGCGGCGGATGGTGGCGTCGGCAGCAGCCGCAGGGCACGCGCCGGGAACCGCTTCGTCGCGGCGAGCACCGCCGGCTGGACGTGCTTCTGCTCAGCCCGGGCGAGCAGCAGCCGCAACGCCTCGTCGGACGGCAGTGCGGCGAGGATGGCCAGCAGGTGCTGACGGCGCCGCGTGTCGAGGAGCGGTTCGTCGAGCCAGTGGTCCAGCAGCGGCGCCGCCCCCGCGCCGACGCCCTCCGCCAGGGTTTCGAAGACGCCGCTGAGGTTGCGCGTGGCCCCGACCGACACCAGGTGGCCGATCCGCTCGGCCTGGTCCGAGGTTCCCGCGGACATCAGCAGCAGCAGGGCGGGGGTGGCGGCCGAGGCCGCCGCGACGACGCGGCAGTCCTCGGCGACCCAGTCGGTGCGGGTGGGCAGCAGGTAGGAGGTCACGGCGCGCTGACCCGGCCCGTCGGCCCGGTAGGGTGCCAGTGCCTCGGCCACCCGCGCGTACTGGTCGTCGCCGGCCGCCGCGAGGTGGGCGCGAACCCGCCTCGCGACCAGCAGCCAGGGCAGGTGCCGCGGCGCCGCCTGCGTGTTGGGCCCGAGCCGCCGGAGCGGATGGCGGTGTGGCAGGTCGCCGCGGAAGGCGACGTCGATGGACCAGAGCTCGGCGACCGCGCGGGCGGCGAACCCGAGGCCGTGCACGGCCACCCAGAGATCGGCGAACGCCGCTGTTCGCCCGTCCGGCCGGCCTTCGCCGAGCAGGTGACACACGGCGGCGACGACCGCCGCCGCGCCGGCGGGGGTCAGTTCGTCGGCGAGCCGCACCCAGTCCCGCCGCCAGGCGCTGTCCAGCCAGGGCAGAGCCGCCACGGCGAGACCCGGCTCGCTGGCGGGGTTGCCGATGATCTCCCGCAGCGGCCGGCCGTACTGCTCGACAAGCTCCTGTACCGCGGTCGCCACCTCGGTCTCGGTGAACACCGTCCGGACGGGTGTGCCCCCGCGCCGCGGGTGCAGGACCTTTCGCCAGGATGTCGGCACGACGAGGGTGTCCTCGTCCTTGTCGTCGTCTTCCATGTCGTTGTCCATGTCGGTGTCCATGTCGGTGTCGGTGTCGGTGTCGGGCAGCACGACGCCCGCTACTGGTTGACGGCGGCCGTGATGTCGACCGGCACGAGCTGGCGCAGCTCGTCGACGGTCGGGTTCGCCCGCGCGCGCAGCCGGCTCGCCTGCCGGGTGATCGCCCGCTCCAGCAGCTGGCGGGCGTACCGCCCGTTGCCGAACGACTCCCCCGGCCGGATGGCGGCGAAATGCTCGCGCAGCACCTGCATCGACGTGCCGTCGATCTCATAGCCGCCGCCTTCGGCCAGACCCTGGAAGATGGCGACGAGCTCGTCCGGTGAGTAGGACGGGAACTCGATCCGGTGGCTGAACCGGGAGGCCAGACCCGCGTTGGCGGCCAGGAAACGCCGCATGTCCCCGGTGTAGCCCGCCGCGATCACGACGGTCTCGTCGCGGTGGTCCTCCATCAGTTTCACCAGGGTGTCGATCGCCTCCCGGCCGAAGTCGTTGCCCTCGGCGGGCGCGGCGAGGGCGTAGGCCTCGTCGATGAACAGGACACCGCCGCGTGCCTTCTGGAAGACCTCGATGGTCCGCGCCGCGGTGTGCCCGACGTACTGCCCGACCAGATCGGCTCGGGCGACCTCCACGAGCTGCCCCGTCCGCAGCACACCCAGCGCGGCGAGCAGCTCGCCGTACAGCCGGGCCACGGTGGTCTTGCCGGTGCCGGGTGGGCCGGCGAAGACCAGGTGCCGGGACATCGGCGGGGTCGGCAGCCCGGCCCGTTCCCGCGCGCGGGAGGAGGCGATCAGATCCACCAGGTCGGAGACCTCGCGTTTCACCCCGTCCAGGCCGATCATCTCGTCGAGGCGACGCAGCAGGCCGTCGACGACCTGCCGCCGGTCGGCGGACGCGTCCGCGCCGGCCGACGCCTGCCCGCCCCCGAGGTGACCGACCGCCCCGTCACCGAGGTCCTGGGGCAGCAGCCTCGCCAGTTCCAGCTCCGGCGCGTCCGGGTTGCCGGCCAGTCGGTACGCCTGCCGGCCCAGCATGTCCTCGAACGTCTGGCGGGCGGCCCGGGCGTTGCCGAACGTCTCCGTCCGCGGCAGCGCGTCGAAGTGCCGCCGCAGCGCCTGCTGGGTCTCGTACTCCAGGGCGTAGTGGTGCTCCCGGCACATCCGCTCGACGATCGTGACCAGCTCGGCGGTGCGGTAGCTGTCGAACTCGACGGTCTTGCTGAACCGGGAGGCCAGGCCCGGGTTGGCGGCGAGAAAGGCGCGCATCTGCGGGGCGTAGCCGGCGACGATCACCACGATCTCGTCGCGGCGGTCCTCCATCAGCTTCACCAGCGTGTCGATCGCCTCCCGGCCGAAGTCACCGCCCTCGCCGGAGACCAGCGTGTATGCCTCGTCGATGAACAGGATGCCGCCGACCGCCTCTTCGAACCTGGCCGTGGTCTTCACCGCGGTGCCGCCGATGTGTTCGGCCACCAGGTCGGCCCGGGAGACCTCGACCAGCTGGCCGGCGCGCAGCACGCCGAGGGCGGCCAGGATGCGGCCGAACAGTCGGGCGATGGTCGTCTTGCCGGTTCCCGGCGGACCGGCGAAGACGAGGTGCCGCGACATCGGCGGCGGGGCGTTCAGCCGGGCCTGGCGGCGGCGTTGCGCGATCTGGTGCAGCCCGACGAGCGTGGCCACCTCCCGTTTGACCCCCGCCAGCCCGACCAGCCCGTCGAGCTCTGCCAGCAGCGCGCCGACCTGGTCGGCGTCCTTCCCGTCGGCCACGCCGCCGGACGCCCCACCGGGTTCCTGACCACCCCCGCCCTCGGTGCCACCCACCGCCGGGGCGCCCGGGCTCTCGCGCCGCGGCGAATCGGCGGCCCGCGGCGATTCGGCGGGGTGCGGCGACGCTCCGAGGTTGTTGTAACCGGTGTCGACGCCGCTCATCCGCACGCTCGTGGCCGTGAGGGCCTCCACGGCGTCGCCACCGTTGCCCCGCAGGACGCCGCCGTCGATCGACACCGCTTCGGTGGTCTCCACCCGAACCGCGGGACCACGGTTGCCGACCACCTGCGCGTCGGTGATCGTCGCCCGGCTGCCGGCTGCCAGCACAACGCCCGGCCCGGCCGTGCCCTGCACCCGGCATCCGGTGATCCGGACCCGCGCGGAGCCCGTGGCCAGTATTCCGACGTCGCGGGAGCCGGTGATCTCCACCGCCCGCAGCACGGGCCGCGCCCGTTCCCGAAGCTCGATCCCGAGCCGCCCGCCGGTCACCCGGACGTTGCGCAGTTCCAGTGCGCTGTCGCCGGTGAGCAGCACTCCGGCCCGGCGCGCCCCGGCCACCCGGCTCTCGTCGACCCGGCCCGCGCCGCCGGCCAGGTGCAGCCCGTACTCCACCTCGGTGATCTCCAGGCCGCGCAGCACCGGTGCCGCGGTGCCCTCGACGGCGACCCCGACCGGGCTGCCGTGCAGCCGGGTGCCGTCCAGACTCGGTGTGGACGCGCCGGTCGCCAGCACGGCGGCGTCCGCGCAGCCGGCGATCTCACCACCGATGGCCTCCGGGGCGGCCCGGTCGCCGGAGAACAGGCCGGCGGCGCCGCTGTCGGCCACCGAGCAGTCGCGCAGCACCGCCGTCGATCGCTCCGTGGCGTGCAGCGCATGCCCGGCGGGTCGCTGGATCGATGTTTCGACCAGGACGGGTGCGGCCTCGCCCTGAACGACGACCGCATGGCCGGCGGTCTCGCGGAAGGTGCAGTGCGTCACCTCCGGGGCGGCCCGCTCGGTGGCGAGCAGACCGGCCCGGCCGCCGTCGACCACCGTGCCGAGCATCCGCAGCCCGCTGCGTTGCCGGGCCACCACCCCGAGGCCGCTCCCGGCAGCGATCCGGCAGTTCTCGATCAGCGGCGTGCCGGTCCCCGCGGCGAGCACGGCGGCCTCGGCGGCCCCGGCGAAGGTGCAGTCCCGCAGCACCGGTGCCGCCTCCGCGGTCACCAACAGCCCGCAGCCGCCGACCTCGCCGATCCGCAGGCCCACGATCTCGGCCGTGCCGCCTTCCGCGGCGATGCCGATACCGGCCGGGTTCGTCAGGCTGCCCCCGCGCACCACGATCCGGCCGCCGCGCAGGTGCACGGCCGCGACGGTGGCGGCCCGGATCTCGCAGTTCTCCAGCCGCAGCCGTCCGCCGGCGACCTGCAGGAGCGGCAGCTCGCCGCCGCCCCCGCGAAGGGTCAGCTCGTGCAGGCGGATCTGCCCGCGGGCGACCAGCATCGCCGAGCCGGGCGGCACCTCGATCACGACGCTGCCCGGCCCGTTCTCGGCGACCAGCGTCACGTCCCGGTCGAACCGCAGTTCCTCCCGGTACACACCTGGCCGCACGGCGACGGTGTCGCCCGGTGCGGCCGCGGCGAGCGCGGGGCCGATCCCACGCACGCAGTCGACGTCGGCCTCCGCGGAGACGGTGACGACGGCTCCACTCATGCCCTGTTCCTCCCCGCACCCTGATCGAACGGCCGGCCGCCGTCGAATCCGACCACCAGCCCGGGACGACGCGGCGCCGGGCCGCCGCCTTGCACACCCGACGCGTCCCACGCGTCCGACGTATCTGACGCATCCGGCGACGCCACGGCCGCGCGCAGCCTGGCGAGCGCCCGCCGATCCTTCTCGGCCTCGGCACGGCCGCCGACCGCCTCCCGCAGCAGCACCCGCGCCAGCCCCGGCCGCGCCGGCCCACCGGGCTGGACGCCACCGGCGCCCGCCGCGTCGACTGCCAGGACGACGAACCGGGTGCCCGCCGGGAACAGTGCCCGACCCGGCGGCCACGCTCCGGCGACGCCGGGGCCACCGGCGAGGCAGTCCAGGCGGCGCGCGCTCGACGCCCAGATGACGTACTCGGCCGTGGCCGTCGGCAGCGGCCACGGAGTCGTCGCCACCTCCACGAACGCGGGCTCCACGAGGACGTCACCGGGCCGGTGGCGCCCGAGTTCGACCGCCCCGATCGTCGCCGGGCGGAACACCGGACCGACGACGGCCGGTAGCCGTTCCAGGCCCGCCTGGACGCACTGGGCGAACAGCGCAGGCGCATCGGCCTCCGGTGGCTGCGGAAGATCGCCGCCCCGCAGGACGTCATCGAGGCCCCGCAGGACGTCGTCGGTGCCACGCGGTGCGGGTTCCGTCGGCCCTTCGCCGCGCGCGGCGCCCGCGACGAGGGGGTCGCCCATGACGAGGTAGGCGCGCACCGCGACCAGGCCGGCCAGCAGGTCCGCCGCACCCGCTCCGAGGCGTAGCCCCGGGTTCAGGGCGAGTGCGCCGAGCACAGCGCGGGCGTGGGTCTCGTAGCGCCAGCCCAGCAGCGCGCGCAGCCGTTCCCGGTCCGCCGCCGTTGCGCGGGGGCTGATCTCGATCCAGGACCGGGGCGGGCCCGGGGCGAGGTCGGCGGGAACCGGGAGAGGCGCGGGAACCGGAAGGTCGGCGGGGAGCGGGCTGACTTCGGAGGCTCGGCCTTCGGGCGGTCGGGGGCCGGGCGATCCGGTGTCAGCCGCGGGCGCGGTCCGAGGGGACCACGCCGTCTGGGCGGGCAGTCCGACCCGGACCGGGGCGGGCAGCTTCCCGGCGGCGGGCACCGCGGGCGGTGCGGCGAACACGACCGGGAGCTGATCGTCTCGCCCCGCCACCGCCGGGACGGCAGCCGCGGGTGGTTCGACCGGCCACCGGTGGAAACGTCCTCCGGTGACCACTGCCCCCGAGCACTGCCAGACTCCCGCGTCCGCCACGTACACCCCGACGGCCAGCGTCACCGCGAGCTCCGCGAAGAGATCGGCGAGCCGCCCCAGCCGGGGCAGCGACCGTGGCACCAGCAGCACCGGCCGGCCGGCCCACTCCGGGCAGCATCTGATCAGCCTGGCCAGGAAGGCGGCCGGCACGGAGATCTCCCCGAGGCGGATCGCGACCTCGCTCGCTTCGAGATGAAGCGCGCACAGCCCGGGCGGCGCCGCCGGCAACGGGCCCGTCTCAGCCCACGCCGGCCGGAAGAACCGGCCGGCCGGAGTCAGCAGGCTGGCGTCGAGGATCCGCCGCACCAGCGGATCGGGCAGCACCGGACCGGGCAGCACCGGACCGGGCCGGCCGCACGCCGAGGCGGGCTCGCCCGCCACCGGGTGGCCGGTGAGCGGCCCCGCGGAAGGTGTCCAGCCAGCCGGGGGCGGCAGGGCACCCGCCGCCCTGATGACAGGGCTGCCGTCGCCGCGCCAGCCGACGCCGGCGCCAGGCCCACGCAGCCAGGCACTCGCCAGGGCGCTGTGCTGCGCGATGCGGCCGGTCACCGTGGCCCCGCTCAGCCGGCGGCCGCGATGTCGCCGGACATGCCCGGGACGAACCACACGGGCTCCTCGGCCGCCGGCTCGTGGTCCTCGCTCAGCTCGTCCCACCCCGCCGGTGTTTCCTGACCGAGCAGACCGGCCAGCACGCGGTGCACGGCGACCTCGTCGACCGGGCCGGGCGGTTCGCCGCGCGTCGCGTGCTCGATCAGGTCCCGGTCGGCGGCGAGGCCGTAGGTCGTCAGGTAGTAGCCGACGGTGTCCGTCCACACCCAACGGCCGTCGGTGCGGAACGTGAGTGGCACGACGTCACCGCGGTGCGGTTCGACGACGTCCGCGACCAGCGTGGAGGTGCCGATCAGCGGGACCCCGGCGGCCAGGTAGGCAGCGGCCCGGCGGGCGACGTCCTCGTCCACCCGGGGGCCGCGCGGGTCGAGGCGAGGCCCGTCGACCGGGTCGACCTCGTCGAACACCCGGGCGAGGAAGAGATCGCCGGCGGGCTCCCGGGCCCACAGCAGCGCCCCGAAGGTGCGGGCGAGCACCTGGTACAGCGCCGTCTCACCGCCCGACTCGCACACCTCGACCTGCGGATCCGTCTCACCGGCCGCCAGCAGTGCGTCCTGTGCCCGGCCGGCGATGGCCGGCGCGCGCCCGGCACCCGGTTCGAGGGTGACGACGTACACCCGCTTCGGCGGCGGCCACGGAGTGGCTTCCGGTGCCAGCCGCCACGCCCGCCACAGCCCGAGCGCGGTGGGCTCGGCCGCGACGGCCGAGAGGGCCGCGGCGTCGGCCGGGTCGGGGGGTGGGCTGCCGGTGCCGGTCAGGTCCAGGGGCAGACAGGTCCACGGATCCGTCGTCCGCCCGCCCGGGTCGCCCGCCGCCGCTGCCGCCGTGGCCGTCGTGGCCGTCGTGGCCGTCGTGGCCGTCGTGGCCGCGATCGGCGTCGGCTCGGCGGAGGAGAACCTCCAGGGCACCGGCGGTCGCCCGCCGCGCGGCAGTCTCGCGACCATGCCCCCGAGATCGGAGTCGGCGGCGCCGAGGGCCGCGCTGACGGTGCTGGCGAGCTCGTCGGTGATCGGCCCGCCGGCGGCGACCAGCGCGAACGCGATGACGCGGGCCGCGTCGGCGGACTGCCGGGCGGCCAGGCATCCCCGGGCGCGGCTGACCGCGCCGTCTGGCAGCACCCCGGCCAGGGTGAGCAGGTCACGGTGCCAGCGATCCTCGCCCGCGGTCTCGCCCGGCCCCCCGACAACACCGTGCGACCTGACGATGACGGCACCTACCTCTCGCTCGCACGGACACCACCGAAGGCACGCGGAGCGGTGGGAACAGCTCCGCCTTCCCAGACACGTGCGGACACCGCCCGGCGGTTCACCCCGGCCGGGCCCGGGTCGGGGGACGCCGCCGCCCGGTGCCGTCCCCCGCCTAACCGTCCAGGTGCTCCGCCATCGCGGAGTAGTGGTTGCCGCCGTTGTAGTGGACGTACAGGTCGAGGCGCGGGGAGATCCCGGTGCCCGGGTGCAGGCGGTTGGTCCTGGCCGTGCCGGACCTGGTGTCCACGACGATCAGGTTCACCTCGACCGCCAGCGCGACGATCTCGGGAACCAGCTCGAAGAACGGGGTGTGCCACATACCCGGATCCATGATCGCCGCGGTGACGAGGGTGCTCACGGGTGTGCCGGCCGTCCACCGCAGGTCCGGCGTGCGCAGGGCGGCCCACTGGGCGAGCAGGCGGTCCCACACCGGCCCGGTCGGATCGTCCGCGATCAGGCGCTCGATGTCCGCCCGAACCCCGCTGCGGGTCGCGGTGAGCAGGGCGTGCGGGGTCGGGGCGGCGCCGGCGCGGATCCGCAGCAGGGTCCCCAGGTCCGGCTCCAGGTCACGCAGCAGCTCCGCCACCGCCCAGCGCCCGCTGTCCGGACCGCTCCCGGCGTCCATCGTCACGCGCCGCTGCCGGCCGGCCGGGCCGGTGAACCAGCCGAGTGCCCGGGTCCGCAGGTCGTCGACCGTCATCCCGGCCAGTCCCAGGCCCGGCTGCTGGTCGAGCGCACCGGCGATCACCGAGGTGAACAGGCACGATCCGTCGCCTGGCACCTCGTGCACGCCGAACCTGCGGTCATCGACGGCCCAGATGTCGAGCAGCTTGCGGGAGCGCGCGGACGGAACCGGAGGGTCGGCCGTCGCCGCCACGGGCGGTGGCGGGGGCGCCGGCTGCTCGCCGGGGCCGGGCGGCGACGGTGCGGGTGGCAGCGGGGCGGCGACCGGGAGATCCTGGGCAGGCTCAGGCAGCGGAACGCGGGTGACGTGCCGGGCGAGTGCGGTGTCCCTCGGCCCGTACCAGCGGGTCGTCCCGCCGGCGCCGTCCGGGAGGTCGAAGACGACGGCCTCGGTGGGGTCGGTGGCGGGCGACAGGTCCTCGACCGGGAAGCCGAGCTCGACCGGAACGACGGCGACGACGTGCTCCGACCGGGTGCCGTGGGTGAGCGTGATGTCGATCCGAGCGAAGCCCTCGTAGTTCGCGGTCGGGGTGCGGCGCTTCGCGCTGGCGACGACCTTGCCGCCGTTGTTGCCGAGGTCGCCGTCCCGCCAGCTCTGGTTGGCGCCGAAGCCGATCTCGAGCGCCCCCAGCGGTCCCGCCGGCGCCTCGGCCGCCTTCTGCACGTTCGCGGCGTCATCGCTCGTCGTCTTGGTGACCGAGGCCGGCGAGGCGCTGCCGAGCAGCCCTCCGCCCTGGACCTGGAACCCGTAGCCGGCCGCGAGAGCATGCCGGTGCGTCACCTGCGTCGTGGTCTCGTTGACGGAGTTCAGCTCGGCGTTCGCCTCGGTGTGCCGGTGGCGCACGTGCAGGATCCGCGCACGGGCGGAAACCGTCGCCGTGCCGCCGAGCAGCGAGTTCAGCAGGAGCAGGCTCGGGGCGGTCGCACCGCGGGTCAGGGCGGGCAGTGCTCCGGTCAGGTTGGCCTCGCCGAAGGTGGCGAGCACCGGCCCCCGTGCCTTCAGCCAGGGCGAGTGGCCGAAAAGCCGCCTGCCGACGATGTCGATGCCCGCGAGGAGCCCGGTCAGGTCCGGGAGGCGGCGCACCGTGTCGGTTTCGCGCAGCCCAGGCGGGACCGGTGGGTTGCCCGGCGCGGGCTGCGCGTCGCCGGCGGCCCAGATCCGCGCGGGCGGCATCCGGCCCTCCAGCGGCGCCGGCGTCACGGTCGGCGCCACCTCGACCGGCGCCTGCTCGACCGGCGCCTGCTCGACCGGCGCCTGCTCGACCGGTAGCTGGTCGGTGGGAGCCGGATCGGGCGGGGCCGCCCGCACGCGGAGCCTGCGCAGCGGGATCCAGGTCCGGCCCGCAGGCACGGGCGCCGACGGCCGCCGCGGCCGGGCCGGCTGAGGGCCCCGCCAGGCCCTCAGCCACGACCGCATCCCTGAGATCGGCCCGGAGATCAGGGCGCCCGCTGTCGGGTCGGACGTCGGGTCGGCCGGCTGGATCGGCGCGGGCGCATCCGGAACCGCCGCCACCGGGACGGCACTCGACTGCTCGGAAAGGACGGTCAGCCGCAGGTGGCCCTCGGCCAGGGCCACCCGCGGCGCCAGCCACCAGCGGCGCCGCGGGCGTTCCATCCGCACGTGCAGACCGGCGGGGCCGGTGAACACGGCTCCCGGGACCTTCGCCTTCGTGGTGGTCCCGGTGCGGCTCTGGAAGCCCGGGATCTTCGCCGCCTCGCTGCCGAACTGCGCCGTCAGCGCCCCGCCCAGCCGTCCGGTCACCGGCGAGAGGCCGGTGGGGTCGACCGAGGCGGCGCCGGCCACCTGGAGCTGGGTGCCCTGGGCGGTTTCGTAGGGTGTCCGGCCGAACAGACCGGCCCGCGCGTCCAGCCGGTCGGAGCCGATGTTGAACTCGCTCTGCGCCGTGTTGCCGACGTGCGTCCCGCCGGCGCCGACCCTGGTGGTGAACAGCAGCCGGCCCACCGGCAGGAGGATCTCGACCGGGCCGCTGTTCATACTGCGGAACTCCTGCTGGATCCGCGACGGCGGCAGCTGGTCGAGAATGGCCGCGCGCACCCGCGGCCAGCGCCGGCCGAAGAACCGGCGGCCGTCGGCCTCGATGTCGCGCACGATGTCGGCCGTGCCCCGCGGCCGCGCCTCCCGCTCGGCCGGCAGCCCGTCCCGCTCGACCGTCTCGAGCGAGGACTTCGGGTGGACGTCCAGCACGACGTCCGACGGGTGGAGCAGACCCGCCGCGTGTTCCGGCGGTGGGGCGAGCCGCTGCTCCGCGGGGAGCACGCGATCCACGGCCACCGGAACACTCCCGGCCGCCGACGTCTCCCCGGACGCGGGAGGGACGGCGACCGGCGCCGTGCGGGTGTCACGCAGCGGGACGATGATCTTCACTCCCGCCAGGTCGCCGGCGCCCGGCGGCAGCTGCCGGCTGCCCGCCGGCGGCCGCCGGCGGCGGAGACCCAGGGTTCGCAGGTCGTACTCGAACCGCAGCCGGGCCGTCCCCGTGAACACCGCACCCTGCTCCACCGTCTTCACCCTGGCGATCGCGGCCCCACCGCCCAGGCTGGTCTGGCCCTGCGTCACCTCCCGCTGGTGGGCTCCCTGACCGGTGACGGTCGCAAACGGTATCCGGACCCGAGCGACGAGCTGGGCGAACAGCCGCCAGCGCGTGCTGAGGTCCTCGCCGACCAGCGCGGCCGACTCGGTGCCGGCCTCGAACTCGACGTTGTCGAGGGTCTCCTGGTAGACGGGATCGACCAGCTCGGCGTGGACAGCGACGGTGCCGCGGGTGAACAGTCCACGGACGGGCACGACGACGGGCTCACCGACGGTCATGCCGTGCAGGCGGGGCCGCAGCGCCTCACCCGCCAGCCGCCGCCGCAGCAACCGCTGCAGCGCCGGCCACCGGCCGCCCCGGACGATCGGCCGCAACACGCCGGCCGTCAGGGTCAGCGCGGCCTGCTGGTCCGGCCCGAGGCTGAGGACGATGTCGTTCGCGGCGAGCCGGCCGTGTTCGGCCAACCGGGCGGGTGGCCGCACGATCTCGGTCGTGTTCGGTGATGGCGGGCTGCCGAAGTAGCCGTCAGCCGGCCGGCGCGCGGCGGCGCCTCCGCTGGGTCCCCCGTCACTCGGCCCCCCGTCACCGGTGGTGGTTGTGGCCGGCAGGCTGTTCCGCTCGTCCCGCAGTGCGGTCAGGTCCGCCTCGTAGGTTCCGGCGGTCACGGTGGTCGACGGCAGGCTGGAGCGGTCGAAGTACGTGCCGTCCGCGGTCGGGATGGCGAGCTCGGTCGTCACCGTCGCCGACCCTGTCACCGGCGGCCGGACCCCGGTCCTGATGACCGGGATGTGACGGCGCATCCGGGCGAGGCGCCCGGGGGCCGGACCGGCGGGGGGTGGCCCGGGCCGGCGGGTGAGCCGGACTGCCGGCCAGAAGCGGCGCGGCCGGTAGCCGAAGTCGAACGTCAGCTCGACATCGCTGTCATAGATGCCGACGGTGGTCGGGAACTTGGCGTTGGCGACGGTTCGCGCCGAGCGGGCGTGGCGCCAGCCGCGCCGGGCGCGGTACTGCGCTCCGGGCCCGAACTGCGGCGCCACGTCCCCGCCGCCGGCCCGCGCGACCGCGCCGCCCAGCGTCCCGGAGATCAGGTACGACCAGAGGTTCAGGCGCCGGCGCGAGTACTGCAGACCGATCTCGGCGCCGGGCGCCAGCTCGGTGTCGTCCGTGCGCCGGAAGTCCGTCGACCGGACCCGGGCACGCATCTCGACGAAGGATCCGCGGGGCATGAACCACTGGTTGAACTCGGGTCCCGCCAGCGGCACGCCCCGCGTGACCTGGCCGAGCGAACCCGCCACCCGGTGCAGGCTGTACCAGTCCAGCACCTTGTCGCGCAGGTCGACCGACCACTTGTCCGGGCCGAAGAACGCGCGGCCCGCTTCGTCCAGCGCCGCCCGGACCTTTTCGAAACCGCGGATGTCACGAACCACGATGGTGTCGCGCAGGCCTCCGGTGCGGCCGTCGCCGAAGATCTCCCGGGGTGGGAGCAGGACGGGGCGCGAGGCCGGCACCGGCGCGGGCACGGGTGGTGTCACCGGCTCGCCGGCCACCCACGGCGTCGGGCGGTCCACCCGCACCGCCTCCGCGGTCTCGATCACCGCGGACAGGCCGATGTCGGCGGCGGCGTCGGCCGTCCGGAAGTCGCCGAGTGTCGGCCTGGTCGAGAGGTGGAATGTCAGCCGGGCCTCGCCGTCGAAGATCTGCGCGTCCGGCTTCTTCGTCTTCGTGGCGATGCCGGAGCGGGTCGCCTCCCCCTGGGAGGCGCTCGTATCCCGCCCGACACCGCCGGCGCCCGCGCCGGACCCCTCGCCCTGGCCGCCCATCCGCCCGACGAACAGGCCCCCGAGCGGGACCTGCAGCTCGTCGGTCGCCCTCCAGGTCTGCGCGCCGGCCTGGATGAACTCCGTCCCGGTGTTGAACTCGACCTTGCGGTCGTCCTTGGCGGGCCCGCCGTCCGGCCCGGGCCCGGGCGGCGGCGGGCTCTGCCCGGCGCCGCGCCGGTGCCGAAGGCTCAGCAGTTCCGCGGAGATCTCGACGGAGCCCTCCACCGTCGCGAGCCGGATCGTCAGCGGCTGGCCGGACATCATCGGGCGCATGTGCTGGGTCAGGACGTCGAGGTTGAGCGTGCTGAGGATCTCGCCCCTGACCTCCGGCCACCGGTCACCGAAGACCTCGCCGCCGCGCGGCCCGATCACGTCGAGGAGTGCCTCGGTACCGCGCGTGTCGCGCATCGGCCGCTGATCGCCGGCCGCCATCAGCGGAAAGGTGTCGAAGACGACGTCGGTGGAGCCGAACCGCCGGTCGGTGCGGACCCGCGGCGGCGCCGTGTGGTGGGCGAGGATCGCCGGCGTCCGGCCCTGGTCGTCGGTGGTCTCCGCGTCCGGCAGGAGCACCCTGGTCTGGTAGGCGAACTCCCGCCTCGTCGATCTGATCTGGGTGACGCCGAGGGTGGACGCCTCCACCGTGACGCCGAGATCGGTGAATCCGTCGAAAACCGTCGAGTCCTCGACGATCTTCGATTTGACGATGCCCCGGCCGCCGTCCAGCTCCTCGCCGCCCCGCCCTCGGGTGAACAGGCCGGCGAACGTGCCGAACCAGCGCAGGCCGCCGCCCTCCGCCCGACCCGGCAGGCCGGCGAACAGTGCCCCGCCGGTCTCGTGCGACGCACCGCCGGCACCATGGGCCTCGCTGCCCCGCTCGGTCTCGGTCGGGACCGAGGGCGAGGCCGGCTCGAAGTCCCGCACCGTCGCGTCGAGGGTGACGGTTCCCGACCACGGCCCGGAACTGAACGGGTAGGTCAGTCGATCACCTCGGCTCAGCCGACTGACGTTCGGCTGGATCGTCCGCGTCGTGAGGAACCTGCGTATCCCCGGCGCGGCCGCCTGCCAGCTCGCGCCCAGGGCCGCGGCGAGCCGGGTCTCGACCCAGGTGAACGGGTCGGTTCCGCGCACTTCCATCCGGACGACGGGATCCGCGCTCAGGCGGCCGTGCTCGGCGATCCTCGTCGGCGCGCCTCTGCGGGGCACCGGATCTTCCACGGGTCCGGCGGTGGTCGGGGCCACAGTGACAGGCACATCGGTGGTCGGCACTGCGGTGGTCGGCACTGCGGTGGTCGGCACTGCGGTGGTCGGCACATCGGTGGTCGGCACATCGGCCACCACTGCCACAGGCTGCGGCTCGGGATCGGGGCCCGGCTGCGGCGGTGGTGGGGCGGGCAGCGGCTCCGCGTGTTTGACGAGCTGGTGGCGGATCGGAAGATCGAGCTTCCTGGAGATCATGTCCGCGGCGTTGGCGATCCAGAGTTCCAGCTCCTCGCTCGACGGCTCGCCGCGGACCTTCCTGCTCATGTACCGGCCGGACTTGTCGTTGATCCACCAGACGCCGTGCTCACCGAGCGTCAGCTCGCCGCTGATCCGCGCGGGCCTCCTTCTCGCCTCCCCGGTGTCGTCGAATCCCGCCACGATCGTGGGGTGCCCGAGGCCGTCCAACCGGTCGGCCAGTTCCTCCCGGGTGAGGTTTCCCCCGGGGACCGTCGACATCCCCGCGGACAGCTCGTCGAGCTGGCCCTCGGGCACGACCGACGACGCCTCCTCGCTGCCCAGGAAGATCTCGCCGTTCTCGTCCACCGCGTACTGCCACCTCGCCCCCGGCGGGCTGGCCAGCAGCTGCTTCGGCGGAAAGTCCGCCAGCGGGGTCCACAGCGGGTTCAGCCGCAACCCGCCCTGATCGTCCCGCTCCCCGGGCTTCACCGACTTCGGGCCCAGCGCGGCCCCGAACTCGGCGTCCAGGTCCGGCGGCGGGGCGGCGGTTCCACCGCCCGCCAGCCTGCCGGGTTCCTCGCCGCGCAGCGACGCGGCCAGGTCGGGCGCGATGGCGGTGATCAGGCGCCGCCGGTAGTAGTGCGGGCGCACCGCCCGCAGGGTCCGGTACCGCTGGAGGATCTCGGCGTCGCTGATCTCGACCGGGCCGGGCCGCCGGTCGAGATCAGCGCGGACGAGGCGCAGCAGCTCCGTCTCGTCCGCGTTCGGCTCGGCCACCGGCTCGGCGGGCCCGGGGCCGGGCGGGGCCGGGGTGATCGCGTCCGGGTCCGCCCCGCGGTCACCCGCCCGGGCGGCGAACGAGCTCGGCGGCGCGGCGGGCGGCTCCTGCGCGTACGCGGGCGGGGGAACCCGTGGTTGCAGCGCCAGCTCCCCCACCTCCGCCGGGACCTCCCGCACGGCGGTGTACGTCTCTTCGATGAACCGGTCCCGACGCTGCGTGTACTCGGTCGGGTACGGCGGCGCGGCTGTCGTCGGCGGCCCGGCCAACAGCCGCGGGGGCGTTGCCCGCGGGTCCCGCGCGACGGCGGCCATGCCGTTCACGATCTGCCGCGCGAGGTGGCGGGGCGTCGTCGGGATCAGCTCCGCGCCTGCCGGCGTCCCGACACGCAGGCCCAGCCGGCCGTCGGGCAGGCTCTCCACCAGGACCGGGAAGTGACCCGCGGCGTCCGCCGCCGCGATGTCGAGGGCGAGCCGGCGCGCCAGTCCCGCGGAGCCGCGCAGGTCCAGAAGCGTGCCGTGCTCCGCGCTCTGCGGCCGCGACACGATCCGCGGCGCCGGATGCCAGCGCACGACGTCCACGGTTCGCGACGTGGTCAGGTTCGCCCAGAACACCGGTGTCCCGAGCTCCGCCTGCAGCAGGCTCGGCAGGCTGATCCCGGGCGACGGCGGCGGCTCGACCGCGAACTCGCCGATCGCCAGGTGGACCGGCTCCCCGGGGGCCCCACCCTGGACGCGCCGAACCAGCGCCGCCAGCTGCTCCGGTGGAACGCGCACTCCGCCGGGGATGTCCCGCCATCCGGTGACGACGTCGAGATCGCCCTCGGCGACCACGAGGAACGCTCCGGGCTGCCGCGGGATCTCCCACGGCTGGCTGCCCGTACCCCACCGTTGCCCCGTGAGGTCGATCCCGTAGGGGCCCTGATCGTCCGTGAGGGTCCGGACCCGCAGCTCCGAGAGGTGGACACCCGCCCGGTACCAGTCGGCCACGTCGGTGGCCGGGTCCTCGAACGGGGCGTCGGCCCGCACGAGACTGCCGGTGAGCGTGTCGCCCACATGCCGGACGGACCCGGCGGACCCGGCGGGATCGGCAGCGCCGACACGATCCCACCGCTGGGCGGTGAAGTCCCTGTTGACCTCGTCCAACGCGGGTCCGACCGCGAGGTGGACCGGCTGGCGGATCAGGTTCGCCAGCTCGCCCGCGAGCTGGCGCAGCGTGCCTGCGCCGCCCGCCTCCGCCGCCTCGGCGCCCATGCCTATCAGGCGCAGGGGCGGCACACCGGTCGTGCCCTGATCGGTGCGGAACGTGGTCGTCAGCACCGCGACGATCTGTTCGGCGGTGATGGGGACGTACCGGTCGCCCTGCCACGACGGCCCCAGCGGGTGGCTGTGCACCAGGACCACGGGGAGGCGGTCGAAGCCGCCCAGGAACATCGGGGCCTCGTCCAGAAACTCCAGCAGATCCGCCCGGACGGTCCCCGGCCCGAACACCACGATGTCGCCGACGACCCGGATTTCCTCGTTGACCGGGGAGGTGCGGACACGGCCGACCTCGTCGATGGTCAGGTAGGGATCCGGACCGGGCTGCGGCTGCGGCTGCGGCTGCGGCTGCGGCTGCGGGATCGTCGTCGCTGGCGGCGCGGCCTCGGGCTGCGTCGCGGCTGCCGGCGACGGTCCCGACCGGGACGCCTCGGACGGGGGCTGGACGAACTCGACCGCGCGCTGCGGCGGACCGTCGTCACCCTGGATCGGGCCGGTGCCGGCAGCCGCGTGTCCCACCGGCATCCGCAGCTCCGCCGCGAGCCTGGCGACATCCGCCCGGAACGCCGCCAGCTCCGCCGCGGCCGTCGGCGGCCGCGACCACAGGACCACCGCCGCACGCCCGGCCACGTTCGGGCTGGTCCGCACCGCCGCCGCCACCTCGCCGGACTCGGCCGGACGGAGCTGACCATCGCCGAGGACCACGCCGAGCCGACCGTCCGGCAACACGGGCAGGTCCAGGGCGAACAGGCCCGTCTCGCGCGAGTATCCGAGGTCGCCGTCCAGGTACTGGTTGATCCGCTCGACCGCGCGGCCCCGGTCCGGAGCCGCCAGCCCGGCTTCCGTCATCGGCACCCAGGCGATCCGGTCGGGCGGTGACAGCCGCCCGAGCGCGTCGGTGACCAGCACCGCCGCCTCGTCGCCGGCCGGCGTCCACACTGCCTCCCAGGACGCGGGCGCCGTGAACTCGCCGTCGGTGGTGACCCAGGCCGCGGGCCGGCCGGCGAACAACAGGGCGTTGACGTTCTCGGCCGGCACGAAGACGGCGATGTCCGCCGCCCGGCCGACGGCGGCCCAGGCCGCCGCCTCGATCGCGCGGTCCGCTGGTTCGGTGTCGTCGTACCGCCACCGGGAATGCACCACGAGCGGCTGCCCGGCCCAGCCGTGCCGGCGCAGCAGGGCGGGCAGGTCCGCCGGTCGGATGCCCCGCCGGGAACCGTCGAACCGGTCGACGACGAACACCGGTACACCGTCCGGGTCCGCCCGGATCCGCAGCCCCTCCACCAGGTAGTGCAGGTCACGCGAGCCGGGCACGCCCGCGCCGACGACCGCCGTGGTCACGTAACCGGCGGCGTCGGAGAAGGTCAGGCCGGCACCGGTGGGAATGGTGACATCACCCTGCCGCCCGCGCAGGACCCCGCCCGCGTCGTCCCAGCGGCCCACTCCCGCGTCGGCCGCGGGGCCCAGCATCTCCCACCCGCCGGGGGCCCCCGAGGCGTCGACCGCCACCAGGTCGGGCAGCCCGTCAGCGCCTCGCCCGACGGTGACGAAGCTGCCCTCTTCGAGGACCGCGACCTCCATCCCGTGCTCCACGGCCAGGTCCTCCAGCGCGTCGTACGCCTCGCCGGGCCCGTGCTCCGTCCAGATCCTCAGGTTCTGGCCGGCCCAGCCGTTCTCGACGAGGAACTCCGCCAGCGTCTGGTGCCCCCCGGGGCGGGGTGTGTCCGCCGGGTCGCGCAGCCGCGCGAGCCGGCCGTTCGGGCGTACGTACCCGAGGCCGCCCTCGTAGGCGGGCAGCACGACCTCGAAGAAGCCGGTGTCCCGAGCCGCCACCAGCCGCAGTGCCGGCAGGACACCCCGGTAGGCCCCCGGCGGCAGCGACACCACGCCGCCCTGCCAGCGCAGCGGGGAGCCGGGGGCTAGATCATCCGGCAGCGCGGGCGTCGCCGCCGCCGGGCGCGCGCCCGCGGCGGGGATCTCCACCATCCAGCCGAACACCCGCCGCCGGTCGACGGCGTTGCGCGGCCGGTCCGCGCCCGGAGCCGCGGAAGGCTGCCGCCCCCGGCTGAGCGTCTCCACCGGCACGGCGTCGGGTTCAAGCCCCTGGCCGCGCAGGGCGTCACCCAGCACCGGCGTGAGCAGCGCGCCCACGGCGGCCGCCCGCAACCCGCCCGATTCGGCGGCTCTCTCCGGCTCGCCGAGCCCGGCCTGGTCGCGCAGCCGGCCGCTGCCCCCGCCCTCGATCCGGACGGTGATCGGCGGGAATCCCTCCCGCGCCCGCCAGCTCGCCTGGCGGGCCACCTCCTGGGCGAAGGCGGTCAGCTGGTTGCGGAACCCCACGTCCGCCTGGTCGCTGTCGAAGGCGCGCAGACCAGCCGGCGGGTCGATCTGGAGCTGGGCCGCCCGCAACGGAACCGTCGCCGTCGCCGTCGCCGGCCGGTCCGCGCCGTCACCGGGCGCCGGCGCGGACCCGGTGTTCCCGCCGCCGCGCAGCCGAGGTGGTGACACCCCCCGCATGAGCAGGGCGATGTCGAACGCGACGTCGGGCAGCCGGCGGTGGCGGTAGTAGGGATCGGACGAATACCGGTGGCGGTACTCCCGCAGGATGTCCGCCTCGGTGACGTCGGGTGAGCCGCGCCACCCGTCCATCCGCCCGCGGACCAGGCCCAGCAACTCGGTCTCGGTTTCGGTCCGTTCGGTCTCGGTCGGATCGGTCTCGGTCGGATCCGCGAGCGGTTCCGCCTGCCCGAGGTGCGCCGGTACCACGGTGATCTCGTCCGGGTCGGGCGGATCCGGAGTCGAGGCGGACAGGGCTGCCTGCTCAGCCGCGGCCGAGGTGGGCGCCTCCGCCTCGGGAAGTGCCCAGCCGAGCGGCGCCGACCGGGTGAGCTGGCTGCCTTCGGGGTGTGCTGGGTCCGGCCCCATCGCGGCCGGCTGGGCTGGCCCGGGAGCCGTCGGCGGTGCGCCCGTGTCCGCCCAGGCTCCCGGCCGCCAGCTGGCCTCCCGGGGCGTACCGGCGGGCGGATTCCCCGCAGGCGGGCCGGGCGGCGGACCAGCCGAGGAATCCGCCGGCGGACCGGCCGGGGGGTCCGCCGGTCCGGGCCTGAACGGGTCGGGATCGGTCCCGGCCCGCGGCTGCCCGCCAGCCTGGACGGGGCCCGCCGCGGGCGGCGGGCCCGCACCCGGCGGTGCCGAAAGCCGCCCGCCGGCACCGGGTCCGGGGGGATCGCCTACCGGCCCGACCGGTGTGCCACCGACCGTGGCGGCAACATCGCCCGCGGAGAATCCGTCCGCCGGGCCGAGCGGCCCATCGGAACCCGTCGGGCCGGTCGGGCCGGTCGGGCCGGTCGGGCCACCGCCGACATCACTGGCAAGGCCACCGAAGGCACCGTTCCCGAGGCCCGCCGGATCCGGTGCCGTCAGGTCGGGCAGTGGCCCGGTGCCCGGTCGACCGGAGCCCGGGTCGTCGCCCTCACCCGGACCCGGACCCGTCGGGTCACCGGACCCGGCCACCGGCGTGATCGGCGGAGCGGGCGGTGGGCCCGAGCCGCCCGGTCCACCGGCCGCCTCGCCCGTGGGGACGGACACGTCGACGTCCGGGTCAGTGGTTTCCGTCCCGCCGGGCCCCGGGCGCGGGCCGCGCAGCGCGCCGCCGCCCTTCCTGGCGGCGAAGGTGCTGCCCGCCTCGGTGGCACCCGAGCCGGCGTCCCCGGCGGCGCCGGCACCGCTCCAGTCACCGTCCACCCAGCCGGCGGCCATCAGTCCGCCGAAGACCTCCAGGGAGACCCCGGCCCCGGTGGAGTGCAGCAGGTTCGCGGCGTCGTTGTTGAGCCCCTTCGCGACGCCGGACCTCCGCAGGATGTCGTCGATCTGCGGCCCGAGCCCGCCCATCGCCGGCAGCAGGAGAAGGGTGGCCGCCGTTCCGGCGAGCGCGTACAGGGTCTGGTGGCCGATCTCGTTCCAGTCGATGCCGTCGCGGGTGCCCTCGATGATCTGCACCGCCTGGGCGATCAGCGAGGTGCCCGGCATGAAGGCCAGCTGCATCAGGAGGATGGCGCCGACGGTGCGGACGGTGACGGCCGTCAGCACCTGCTGGATGAATGTGCGGGTCGCCGCGATCCGCGCCGCGGCCTGGCCGAAGCCGAAGAACGCGGCTTCGATCGCCGCGTACGCGAGCTGCACCTGCATCAGGATGAACATGGCGAAGCCCTGCTTGCGGTGGTAGTCGAACTGCAGGGCCATCGACCGCAGGTACTGCGCCGCGTTCGTCAGGATGCCGCCGGCGGCGTACAGCAGCTTCGGCTCGTCGATGACGAACCGGGACGTCTGCGCGACGAACCTCCGGCCGGCGGCGTCGTGCACCGTCGCCTGCACGCCCGAGATGATCTGGGCCAGGGTGGAGGTGAAGTTGCTGGTGACCGTCTTGCCCGCGGCGGTGAGGGTGTCCGCGAGCGCGTACATCGCGGCGACGTTGGCGTTGGGCACCCGCATTCCGGTGAAGGCGAAGATCGCCTCATCCATCGACGCGGACACCCGCCGCCCTCCTCTCCTGGCCGTGACCGGGCCGGGTCAGGCCGGACCCGGACCAACCCTGACCCGGGTCGGGCCGGGTCAGGTCGCGCCGCCGCGCGTCAGCCCTTCGTTCCGCCCGTCCCGTGCCAGCCGCCGGCCAGCCCGGTCGTCTCGCTCTCGGTCGCCTCCCCGATGAGGGACGCCAGGTTGAGCCGACCACCCTGCAGGCCGATGATCTTCGCGAGCCCGCCCTGGATCTGCCCGTAGCCCGCCAGGTACTGCTGGACGGTCGCCTCGGCGAACCGCGACATCTCGTCCGCGTCGTCGCTGGTGAAGCGATGCTGGGTGACCGCGTGGAGCAACAGACTGCCCATCGCCACCAGGTCGTCCTCGAAGGTCGCCAGCATCGGCACATGCCGCACCAGCGCGTCACCGTCGTGTTCGATGTCCCCGCCCACCGTCAGTCCTCCCGCCTGCCGGTCATGTTCCGGCTGAACATCGCCATCAGGTCCGCGGCGAACGCGTCGGCGGTCGCGGGGTCGGCGAGGTCGCCGTCGACCGGCGGCACTGCCAGCGGCAGGTCCGCGAGGCCGGCCAGCGCCTTCTCCCGGGCGGCCCGGCGAGCCTGGCCGATCGTGCGGACCAGCAGGTCCGCCAGCTCCGCGGGGGCCAGGTCCCGGTATGCCTCGCCCCGGAAGTGGACCTCGTGCACCTCGCCGCGGCCATCCACCGTGACGCTCACGGTCCGGTTGCGGTCGGTCGCCGTCTCGCGGAGGCCGGAACCCTGTTCCAGGATCCGGCTCGCCGTCTCGTCGATCCGCGCCAGCTGTGCCAGCGCGGCCTCCATCTCGTCCTCACCGAACAGCACCTCAGGTCTCCTCCCTGTTGACGGGACAGGTCTCGTTGCCCGCCGCGAATTCAGTGCCCGCGGCGAGTTCAGTGCCCGCGGCGGATCCGGCCACCACGGCCGGGGCCGGTGTCGGGAACACCCGGCCGGTCGCGTCGGGTCGGTGCGTCCGCACCGGCCTCGCCGCCGCGGCCGATGACGGCCGGCGGGCAGTCGGGGTCGGTTCCCCAGACGTCCTCGTCCTCGGTGAGCCAGGTGTTGCGCTGCCGGCTCCCGGCACCCCCCGCGCCGCCCCCGCCCGGCATCCGGCCCATGCCGCCCATCGGCAGCGGCATCGGCATCGGCATCTCGCCGCCGAGGCCGCCCGCGCCGCCGCCGGCCGCTCCCGCGGCAGGCAGCTTGATGGCCGGCGCGCTCGCGGCCGCGAGACCGCCGGTGCCGAAACCGCCACCGGCCGTACCGACCGACCGGACGACCGCCTGTTGCAGGTCGCCCAGCACGGTGCCGGTTCGGGCGGGGTCCGCTGGCAGGTGCAGGCCACTGACGTCGACGCCGTCGACGGTGGTCNGGAAGGCCTCGCCAGGAGTGACCCCGCCGAAGTCGAGCCCACCGGTCGCAAGGCCACCGCCCGAAGTGAGGCCGCCCTGCCCCGGTGGCAGCAGGCCGGCGTCCCGCAGGGCCTGCAGTTGCCCGGAGGTCAGCGGCACCGAGTCGAGGAGGCCGGCCCGCCGCAGGCTCTCCAGCTGCGCGGGAGTGAGGTCGCCCAACGTGTCGAGGCCCTCGGCGCCGGAGGCGACCAGGCCGGCGTCGCGCAGGTGTTCGAGCTGCGCGTCCGTGAGCGGGATCTTGTCGAGCGCCCCGGATTCCAGCAGCTCCGCGCGCTGCGCCCGGGTGAGCTCACCCAGGGTGGTCGGATCACCCGACCTGAGGCCGCCGAGCCCCCCCGAAACACCGCCGGTGACGCCACCGAGGCCACCGAGGCCACCGGACGTCAGCGGCGGGGCACCGCCGAGACCCAGCCCACCGGTGACGCCGCCGTCCGAGAAACCGACGCCGGCCCCGGTATCCAGATCCAGGCCACCGAGCCCGGCACCACCGGCCCCGCCACCGAGACCACCACCGACACCGAGACCACCACCTACACCACCACCGCCCAGATCTGGCGAGGCGAACATCGTGCTGGTCAGACCCGGCTCGGCGCCACCATCGCCCAGTCCGGCACCACCGAGACCGCCGCCGGGTCCACCACCGACACCCCCCATGCCCTTGATCCCGCTGTTGAAGTTCTCGTTCAGGTTGGTCAGCCCACCCCCGATGCCCCTGGCCAGGTCCTTGAGTCCCTTGTTGAAGTTGTCGTTGAGGTCCTTCAACATCCGTCCCAGATCACCCGTCCCGCCGCCGACCGCGTCGGGCTTCGGTGGGCGCCGCGGGCGCGGTGGTGGCAGGGCGGGCAGGCTCAGCACCGGGGCGACGGCGCCGAGGTCGGCGACGAGCTTCTCCGCCGCGGCGACGGTCGGCGCGAAGCTCGTCATCACTCGGTCGGCCCAGGCCGCGCGGATCAGCCTGTCCAGCTCGATCCACGTGGGCTCCCGCAGCACCGCCCAGTCGCCGGGCACCCCGCTCCAGGCCGGGAACCGGACGTACATCTCACCCCACTCCTCCTCGCCCGTCATCTCGTCCTCGCTGTGCAGCCCCCGCACCCCGCGGATGTGGCCACGGGTCCCCAGGCCCCCGGAGTGGTTCAGGTTCGCGGCGTCGAACGTGTCGAAGACGGTCGCGCCGTTGAACATATGGATGATCAGATCCTTTGGATGGACCCATGCGCCCGCCGGCTCTCCCGCGGGCACCGCGCGTCCCCCACTGCCGCCCTTGCCCTGCCAGTAGTTCAGATCCTCGCCCAGCCGGTCGACGAAGGCCTGCGCGCTGTTGATCGCCGTGGTCAGCGGCCGCTCCCAGGTCCTGGCCCGTTCCGGTAGCTCGTCGAGGCTGCGGGCGGTCTCCGCGATCCGGTCGGCCAGGGCCTCGGCGGCCATCCCCTGGAGCTTGAACGCCTTCGTCTCGACGCCGGTGAGGTCGTCCAGCAGCCTGTGACGCACGGAACCGGCCCACACCCCGACCGCGCCGAGCACCAGCTGCACGTTCCGCAGTGTCTTCGGGTCGAACGTCGTGTCCGGGCCTGCCAGCTTGGGGAGCTGCCTGGCCACCGCGAGCCAGGCCGCGCCCACCTTCGCCAGGGGACTGTCGGTCGCCTCGACCTGCGTGCCCATGGAGTTGCCGGTGGCGGGCGCGGTGCTGTTCTTCTTCCCCACCCAGACGGTGAGCCACTCGATGTTCGACGAGCTGTCGGCGGACATCCAGCGCCAGAAGGTCATCGCCTCCGCGGGAAAAGGCGGCTTCGTGCGCCCGAGGACGGCGTACTTCTCCCGGCGGGGCTCGGGGATCAACCAGGGCGGGCCGGCGGAGCGCACGTTCTCCGGCCGCAGCGAGTCGTCCAGCCCGGTGGCGGAGGCGGGGGGCGCCGGCGCCGCGCCCTGGCCGCCGCCCGCGGGCGCGGTGGCTGCTCCGGTGCTGCCGGAGCCGAGGGTGTAGCCGAGGATCGTCCGCAGCACGTCCTCGATCTGGCCTGTCCTGTTCGGGCCCGCCATGGGTCAGACCCCCGGCCCGGGCCCCGAGCCGGCCCCCGAGCCGCCGCCCGCACCGCCGCCCGCACCGCCGCCCGTCGGCTGCGCGCCGCCGATCGGGATGAAGGCCTCGAACTCGGCCGCAGTCAGCGTGCTGAGCTCCTCGACCGCCTCGCTGTCGGTCAGCAGGAACTCCAGGCCCCAGTACAGACTGGAGGTGTTCGAGTAGGTCGAGCTCACCCGGCCAACGATCTGTTCACGCAGGTCCCCGAGGGCGGAGGCGAGCTCCACCGCCTCGGTGAACTGCGCGCCGCCGAGCCAGAGGGGAAACGGCCGGCGGAGGGAAAGCGCGGGCGCGCCGCTGCTCCAGGCGTGGGTGGCCAGGCGGTCCCCGATCTCCGCGAGCAGCCCTTCGTACTCCTTGCGCAGACTCTGGAGTGTCTGCTCGGTGACCTCGATCGTCCAACGCTCTACCACGGCTCTGACCTCCCGGCTGACGGGTCGGATGGGCCCGGCCGGGACGCACGCCGCGCAGGAGGGGGTGCGACGTGGCCCGGCCGAGCGGTCGGGCGGGCGGTCAGATCGACCGGCCGAACACCTGGGCGCCCCGCCGGTCGCCGATCACGTATTCGTCCAGGATCTGCCGGAGGCGGTCGGAGCCGAACCGGAGCGAGTTGTCCATCTCCTGGTGGCCCTGGTTCCAGAGGGTCTGCGCTTCGGCGTAGCTCGTCGGGGCGGAGCCCTCGTTGGCCGTGATGAACAGGTTCACCTGGCCGGTCAGCGCGTCCAGTGACTCCCTGAGCTTGGCCGTCACGAAGGTCAGTTCGTCGATGGTGTCGAGTGCGCCGTTCGGGCTGAAGCGGTAGGTGGCAGCCATGTCGTCCTCGTCCTCGTCCTCGTTGCCGTCGCCGTTGCCGTCAGCGGCTCTGGGTCTGGGTCTGGGTCGTTGGCTCGGTGAGCCCCTGGGCCCAGCTGGAGCCGATCATGAGGTTGTTGTCCTCGGTGGTCTTCGTGATGTTGGCGTAGCCGGCCATGGACTCGTTGAGCAGGTTGAGCCCCTGCCGGACCTTGTTGAAGCCCTGCTGCCACTGGTTGATCGCGTCCCGGTACTTGTTCGCGGCGAGGCCGCTCCAGCCCTGGGCGAGCAGGATCGCCGCGCTGTCGACCGCGTTCTGGATGGCCTGGCACTCGTCCTGGGTGGTGTCGAACGCCCTGATCATGGCCACGGTCGTGACCTCGTCAGCGACGAGCTGTGGTTGCGCCACGGGTTACCTCCTGGAGATCGGCGGATCGGTGCGTCGGGGAGACCGGTGCGTGGGAGATCGGTGGATCAGACGGGGCGGCGCGGCCCGCGGACAGCCCGCGGCGCGGCCGGCGGCTCACCGCGCAGCCAGCACGTCCAGCGGCGGCCCCCGGCCCAGCAGCAGCGGCAGGACCTGGGGGACGGCGAGCGCCCGCTCGGGTGCGTAGCCCAGTGCCTCGACGGCGTCGGGGGTGAGCGTGAAGGCCGTACCGCTGCCGTCGACGAGCAGCGCCGGCTGGTCCTTCGCCGGCAGGTCCGCGTCGGGTACCAGCAGCGCCCCGCCGTCGGAGCGCACCTGGACCGCCGTGCCCGTGGGCAGCCGCGGGCCCGGTGCCGGCGCCGGCGGCGCGAACACCAGGTCGAGCACCGTGTCGCTGGCGGCGGCCGACCGGGGCACCGGCCTTCCGTCCACCCGCGCCGGCGCAGGCGGCACGGGCGGGACACCGGGTGATTCGACACAGACCGCGTTCGTCGCGGCTGGCTCGGCCAGTCGTGGCGGGCGGGCGGGCAGCTGGCGTTGCGGTGCCGCCAGGACGGTGTGAGGGGCGGCGACCAGGTCGGCCGGCGAGATCTGACGGGCCACCTCCGCACCCGCGGCCCCGGTTTCCCCGCCGGCCTCACCCAGTACCAGCGCGAGCTGCACGGGAGTGAGCGGGGCGAGCCCTTCGGGCAGCAGCAGGTAGTACGCGGGTTCCCCGCCGGCCTGTACCGCGAACAGCCCGCCGACGGCGGCCGGGCGGGCTCCGACGGCCGGTCCGGGTGTCCCGCGGCCGGCGACCGGCGGCGGGGCGAGGTCGGGGCCGGTGGGCAGCAGTTCCAACCACCGCGGGGGCACCTCCACCGGTGGCGCGCCGCCGTAGCCGAGCACGTCCGCGGTCCACGGCCGGGTGAGCGGGTGCCGCCGGCCGCGCCAGAGCAGGTACTGCCGCCCGTCGGCGGCGACCAGGACCGCCTCGTCTGCGCCCGGTCGGTCGGCGGCGGGCGGGGATCCGATCTCCAGCGTGATCGCCGCCTCGGCACCAGCCGTCGCCTCGGCACCGGCCGCCGTCCCGGCGCAGGCCCGCCACACACCCGTGTTCAGCCGCTCGGCCGTGGGCAGCAGCTCGGGTCCGTCCGGGATCCCGATCGGCGCCCCGCGGGGGACATCCGCGATGCGGTCGGCGGAGACGACCACCGGATCGACCGGTCCCTCGACGAGCAGCCGCGCGGACGCGGCGTTGCGCACCGGCCGGAGCACCCCGCCGACGTAGACGAAGCTGGCTCCGCTGGAGCTGTCGATGACGAGCGCACCGGGCTGCCGCCAGGCCGTCGACCCACCGGAGAACAGCAGGGCCCAGCCCGCGACGCCGAGGAGAACGAGCAGCGTGAGCAGTGCCCCGCCGGCGAGTCCGCGCAGGTCACGGCGGGTGGGTGACTCCAGCGCGTCCGGATCGGCCCGGACCAGCGCGCAGGTGAGCCTGGCCGCCAGGTTGCGCTGCGCGTTGACCTGATCGCGTCGGGACTGCATGTCAGCTCACCACCGGTCAGCCCACCACCGAGCGGACCCAGGAGATCCCGCCGAGCACGGAGGCGACCAGGGGCACCGCCGCGACCAGGGCGCAGACATGCGCCCAGTCGCCGACGCGACCCCAGATCGGGGTGATCCGGCGGCGCGCGAGTACCGGGACGAGCGCCACGCAGACCAGCACGAGCCCCAGCAGGAGCCACAGCGCCAGCTGATCACCGGCGGCGCCCGGCCCTGGCACCAGGGCCAGCACGACGGCGAGCAGCCCGCCGCCGGCGGGGATCCCGAGGGCGAACCGGTGCCATGCGCTGGTCATCGGCCGCAGCGCGAGCAGCTGCGCGCCCGCGGCCAGCGCGGCCAGGGTCGGCGCCACCCAGCCCGGCGCGGTCGCGAGCACGCCGAGGGCGACCCCGCCCACGAGACCGCAGGCCAGGTGCAGCACCGTCATGTGCCGGTCCGCGGCGGCCGTGCGCGCGAGGACCAGCGGGCCGGGCTCCGGGTCGATGTCGTCCTGCAGCTCGTCCGGCTCGACCGGGACCGGCGGCAGCGCCATCCCCGCCAGTTTGAATCCCGCCATCGGCACCCCCGGCCGCACGGCCACCGTCGCCACCAGCAGGATCGCCGCGACTGCCGTCCAGGTGAGCCCGGCGGTGGAGTGCACCCAGACGGCGAGGAAGGCGGCCGCCGCCACGGTGAGCGGGCCGGCGGCCAGCCGCAGCAGCGCGTCGGGACCGCGGGCCGCAAGCGGCAGCAGCAGGGCGACCAGCAGGCCGACCACCGTGCCGGCCAGGACCAGGGCCGCGAGCTCCGGGTCGCCGCGCCGGGTCGGGGTGTCGAGCACGGCGAGCACCGCGCACTCCACCGCACCGGCCACCGTCGCGATCCCGACGATCACGGTGAGGGGGTCGTCGCGGGTGGTCCGCCCGACCACGCAGGTGAGCGCGAACAGGATGGTCGCCACCACCGCGAGCGGTGCGGCCCAGCCGTGGCCGGCGGCCCCGCCACCTCCCCGCCCGCTCAGCGGCGGCACGGCGAGCAGGGCGACGAGCAGCCCGGCCAGCGTGACCAGCCCGGTGACCCGGGTGGTCCGCGGCCGCCAGCGGCCCGCGCGGGTCCGCATCCCGGTGGCGACACCGTCGATCAGGTCGTCGAAGTCGAGCGGGGGCAGCTGATCCGAACGCGGCCGCAGGTACAGGGTGTCCCCGTCGAGCAGGCTGTGGTCGGTGACCGTCCGGTCCTCGTCCAGCGGGGCGGCACCGAGGGGCTGGATCACCCAGCCGCCGTGCTCCAGCCCCTGGTCGGCGAGGTCCCGGCCGAGGCTGTTCAACAGCGCGGGCATCAGGTCGGCCAGCGGCACCTGGGTGGGCACCGCCAGGTCGACCTGGCTGGTCGGCCCGACGATGACGAGGCGGCACACCTCGAGGCTGGTCTGTCCCACATCCCCGCCACGGCCCGCGGCGACGACCGGGTTCAGTGGCACTCACCGAATATGACTCACGTCACATTCGCGGCCGGATCGGTGCCGCGGCGCAACCGGGGCCCGCCCCGTGGCCGTGTCCGCGGTATGGCCACGGTCGCGTTCCGCCGCCCCGCCCGCCGCGTCGGTCCCGAGATGCCCCACGGCGACATCTCCCTGCAGGAACCGCCGGCCGTCCCCGAGGTTCAGCGCCAGGGGCTGCAGCAGCTCGCGCTGATCGTGCCCGCGGTGCTCATGTCCGCCGGGATGATGCTCTTCTTCATGACCTTCATGGGCCGCTCGATGTCGGGTCCGCTGGGCATGGCGATGATGGCCGTGATGGGCCTCGGCACGCTCGGCATGAGCGCCGGCTACCTGCTGACCCAGAGCGGCGACCGGCGCCAGAAGATCGGCGGCGAGCGCCGGGACTACCTGCGCTACCTCTCCCGCACCCGGCGGCAGGTGCGGGACTACGCCCAGCGCCAGCGGGAGGCCCTGAGCTGGCGGCATCCGGAGCCGGAGTCTCTGTGGTCGCTGGTGATGACCAGCCGGCTGTGGGAACGCCGGCCCGCCCATCCCGACTTCGGCGAGGTGCGGCTCGGCACCGGCCCACAACGGCTCGCGGNACGGATGACACCCATCCAGAGCAGCCCGGTGGAGGATCTGGAACCGGTGTCGGCGAAGGCGCTGCGCCGCTTCGTCCGCGCCTACACCACCATTTCCGGCCAGCCGGTCGCGCTGTTCGTCCGCGGCTTCGCGCGGGTGCGGGTGGACGGGCCGGCCGACGCGGTACTCGGCCTGGTGCGCGCCCTGCTGGCCCAGCTCGCCGCCTTCCACGCGCCGGACGAGCTGCAGATCGCCGTCGCGACCTCGGCCGAGCACGCCCACCGGTGGGCCTGGGTGAAATGGCTGCCGCACGCCCAGCATCCGGTCGACCGGGACGCCGCCGGGCCGGTGCGGCTGGTCGGCGGTTCCCTGGACGACGTCGAACGGCTGCTCGGTCGGGCCTTCGGCGAACGGGCCCGGTTCGAGGACGGCGCGACGCCGTCCCAGGCCGAGCCGTTCGTCGTGGTCGTCTGCGACGGCGGGCGCATCTCCCCCGGCGCCCGTTTCCTCGTCTCGGGGTACCGCAACGCGGTGCTCGTCGACCTCGACGGCCACGCCGGGGGCACCGGCGGCGCCGCCCGCCACCTGCTGCACCTCGACCTCACCGACGACGGCGTCGACATCCTGGAACGGGACCGGGTCGGCCGGGAGGTGCGCCGGGAACTGTGCGCCCCCGACCACCTCTCCCTGATCCGGGCGACGGCGCTGGCCCGGCTGACCGCCCGCAACAGCGCCGGGGAGAGCGCCGAACCGGCCGCCGGCGGGCTGGCCCGCACCGTCGAGCTGCCGGACCTGCTCGGGCTCGGTGACCTGGAGCACTTCGACCCGGCGGCCCGGTGGCTGGCCACCGACGCCGGTGGCCCCGGCCGGCTGCGGGTGCCGATCGGGGTCGCCGCCGACGGCTCGCCGATCGAACTGGACATCAAGGAGTCCGCCGAGGACGGGATGGGCCCGCACGGGATGCTGATCGGCGCCACCGGCTCCGGCAAGAGCGAGCTGCTGCGCACCCTGGTCCTCGCCCTCGCCGCGACCCATTCGTCCGAGACGCTCAACTTCGTCCTCGTCGATTTCAAGGGCGGTGCGACGTTCACCGGCCTGGACCGGCTGCCGCACGTCTCGGCGACGATCACGAACCTGGCCGACGAGGCCGCGCTGGTGGACCGGATGCGCGACGCGCTGCACGGGGAGCTGGTCCGCCGGCAGGAACTGCTGCGCAGCGCCGGGGGCTTCAGCTCGGTACGCGACTACGAGCAGGCCCGCGCCCAGGGCCGGCCGCTCGACCCGCTGCCGACGCTGTTCGTGGTCATCGACGAATTCAGCGAGCTGATCGCCGCGCACGCGGACTTCGTCGACCTGTTCGTGATGATCGGCCGGCTCGGGCGGTCGCTGGCCGTGCACCTGCTGCTCGCCTCGCAGCGCCTCGACGAGGGCCGCATCCACCAGCTGGAGGGGCACCTGTCCTACCGGCTGGTGCTGCGGACCTTCTCGGCGATGGAGTCCCGGGCGGTGATCGGGGTGCCGGACGCCTACGAGCTGCCGCCGCAGCCGGGCAGCGGCTACCTGCGCTCCGACGTCGCCACGATCACCCGCTTCCGCGCCGCGTACGTCTCGGGGACCTACCGGCGGCGCTCCACCCGGATCCGGCAGGAGATCGTCGAGAGCCAGGTCCTGCGCTATGACACCGCCTACGCGCCGGTCGTCGTGCGCGAACAGCCGGCGGGCGACGAACCGGCCGACGGCTCCGAGCCGACCACGATGCTGGCGGTGCTCGTCGACCGGCTGGTGGACGCCGGGCCGCCGGCCCACCGGGTGTGGCTGCCGCCGCTGGAGCATCCGCCGAGCCTCGACGAGGTGCTCCCGCCGCTGCTCCCGGACCCGGAGCACGGCCTGCGGGCCCTCGACGACACCGGCGCCGCCCACTGGCTGCGGATACCGGCCGGCGTCATCGACAAGCCGTTCGAGCAGCTGCGCGACCTGCTCGTCCTCGACCTGTCCGGGGCGGGCGGCCACCTCGGTGTCGCCGGCGGCCCGCAGAGCGGGAAGAGCACCCTGCTGCGCGCGCTGATCGCCGCGCTGGCCCTCACCCACTCCCCCCGCGAGGTGCAGTTCTACTGCCTGGACTTCGGCGGTGGTTCCCTGGCCGGCCTCGCCGACCTGCCGCACGTCGGCGGGGTGACCGGCCGGCAGGACCCGGATCGGGTCAAGCGGACCGTCGCCGAGGTCCTCGGCGTGCTCCGCGACCGGGAGAGCCGGTTCGCCGAGCTCGGCATCTCCGGGATGCCCGCCTACCGCGAGGCCGTGGCCGCCGGCCGGGTGCCGACGGAGGAGTTCGGCGAGCTCTTCCTCGTCGTGGACGGCTGGTCCACCCTGCGCCAGGAGTTCGAGCAGGCCGAGGAACAGGTGCGGGAGCTCGCCGGGGGCGGCCTCAACTACGGCGTGCACCTGATGCTGAGCGCCGGCCGCTGGTCGGAGGTGCACCACACGATGCGGGACAGGATCGGCACCCGGCTGGAGCTGCGGCTCGGCGACCCGGTCGAGTCCGGTATCGACCTGCGGGCCGCGGCCGCCGTCCCGCGCATCGCCGGGCACGGCCTCACCCAGGACAAACTGCACTTCATCGCCGCGCTGCCGCGGATCGACGGCGTCAGCGGCACCGACAACCTGGTCGCCGCCACCCGCCACCTCGTCTCGGCGGTCGAGGACAGCTGGCCCGGGCCGCGGGTGCGGGCGGTGCGCGCACTGCCGTCGGCGCTGCCTGCCGAACAGCTACCCGCCCCCGAACGGCTGCCGGCGCCCGCCCGCGGCCTGCGGGTCGCCCTCGGCGTCGACGAGCATCGGCTGGAACCGGTGTGGCACAACTTCGCCACCCACCCGCATCTCACCGTGCTCGGCGACGACGAGAGCGGAAAGACGAACCTGCTGCGGCTCATCGCCCGGGCCGTCGTCACCCGCTTCTCCCCGGCGCAGGCGCGCATCCTCGCGGTCGACTACCGCCGCCGGCTCTTCGACGACATCCCGCCGCAGTACCGGCTGGGCAACGCGATGTCGGCGGACACCACCGAGGCCGCCGTCCGGGACGCCCTCGGCGGGCTCGCTCCCCGGCTGCCCGGCGCGGACATCACCCCGGAACGGCTGCGCGCCGGGGACTGGTGGTCGGGACCGGTGCTCTTCGTGCTGGTCGACGACTACGACCTGCTGGCGGGACACGAGAACCCGATGGCCCGGCTGGTGCGGGTGCTGCCACAGGGCGGCGACATCGGTCTGCACGTCGTGCTGGCCCGAGCGGCCTCCGGCGTCATGCGGATGTCGATGGACCCGCTGCTGCGCCGGCTGCAGGAGCTCAACACCCCGGACATCGCCCTCTCCTGCCCCCGCGGCGAAGGCCCGCTGCTCGGCGGCGCACGCCCCCGGATCATGCCCCCGGGCCGGGCACTGCTCTGCACCCGGCGGGGCAGCCAGCTCATCCAGACCGGTCTCGTCGCGCCGGCTGGTGAGCCGGCCGACACGCCCGGCGGCGGCGGGTGACACTACAGTCTCGGCGGTGCCGGTGGCCCACCGGCCGCTGGGCCGTCCAGGGAGGGTGCATGACCCGGCCAGTCGATCCTTCTCCTGGTCCCCCGTCCGCTGGTCCCCCGTCCGCGCCGGTCCGTCCCCCCACCGCGTCTTCCTCCGCTGCCGCCCCTGCCGCGGCAAACCTGCCGGCCCGGGTCCTGGCGCTGGCCGCGCGGCTCTCCCCCGGCGGGCCCGGAAGCGGCGGGCTGACCGAGATCGCCCGGCTGGTCGGGCGGGATCTGCGGGCCCGGCGGGTGACGATCCGGCTCGCGGACGTGCCCGACGCCCCGGGCCACAGCTGGTCGGCGTCCGAATCCGGCGGCTCGCCCGATCAGGTCGACACCGACGGCCCCGCGCCTGCGGCCACGGCGGCGGTCCACCTCAGCCGTGTCGTCCGGCACCGCGGGACGCAGGTCGGCGAACTCTCGGTCGAGCTCCCCGCCGCGCCCGACCAGGCGGAGCGGGTGGTCGCGGCCGAGACGGCGGTCGCGGCCGTGGCCTCCGTGCTCGGCGGGGTGCTCGTGACGGCCGCCCTGACCAGCCAACTGGGCGCGGCCCGCACCCGCGCCGGCGCCGCCCGCGAAAGCATCGCGGACGCGCGCCACCGGGCGGCGTCCCTGCTGGAGAGCGAGCGCCACGCGCTCGAGCGGGATCTGCACGACGGAGCGCAGCTTCACCTGGTGTCGCTGCAGATGGCCTGCGCCCTCCTCGAACACCAGTTGTCGACCGGCGGCACCGACCCCCGTGCCCGGGCCGAGGCCGCCGCCGAGCTCGGTGACCGCCTGCGCCGCACCCGGCGGCTGCTGGCCGAGACGGCGTCCGGCGTCGCACCCGCGCCGCTGCGAAGCGCCGGCCTCGCCGCCGCGCTGCAGGCCGGGCTGCGCGGAACCCGGGATGTCACCCTTGAGGTCGCCGCGGGGGTGCGGGCGCGCCGCTACCCGGCCGCGGTCGAACGCGCCGTCTACCTCGCCTGTCTGGAGGCGGTGAGCAACGCGCAGAAGCACGCCCCGGGCGCGGCGGTCCGGGTCCGGCTCCAGGACACCTACCACGGTCTGTCGTTCACCGTGACGGACGACGGTCCCGGCCTGGCCGACGATCCCGGGGCGGCACTCGGCTCCCTGCGAGCCCGGCTGGAGTCGGTGGGCGGTTCACTGCGGGTGCGCTCCGAGCCCGGTCACGGTGCCACGCTCACCGGCGCGGTGCCGATCTGAGCGGGCGCTGAGCCCCAGCGGGCGCTGAGCCCGGCCGCCGCGGGAACGCCCACCGGAACGTCCGTCCCGGCGACGAGCCTCTCCGGCAGCCAGATCTCGACGACGTTGGCGCCGTCGGCGCCGGTCTCGTGCCGCAGCCCGCCGCCCAGCGCCACCAGCCGCCGCGCGTCCTGCGCGAGTCCGGCCCACAGGCGGCCCGGTGGACCGGGATCGGGATCCCGTATCCGGACGACGAGACAGCCACCGGCTCTCGTGCAGGTCACGATCAGGTCCGCGCCCGGGCCGCCCGGAGCCCCACCGTCCCCGGGAGTCGCCGCCAGCGCGAGGGCCGCGGCGGCCGGATGGTAGATGCCGGCCTCGACCTCCCAGCCGACGCGCCGGCCGAGGTCGCCGACGATCCGCACCCCACGGGGCAGCTGGCCGGCCAGGCTGGCCAGCGCCGCCACCGGGCCCTCCGCGCGCAGCGTTCTCGGCGCGACCGAGCACACGACAGACCGGAAGTCGTCGACCAGGTGGTCGAGGGACGCCCGCATCCGCCGGAGTGCCTCGATCGCCTCATGGGGAACCGCGCGGTCCGCGCCCGCGCCGGGCAGGCCGCCGGCGCCGTCGTCCGCGCGGGTGGCCACCAGGAGCTCCTGCCAGCACAGTCGTACCTCGGTCAGTGCCTCGGCGGGGCCGGCGAGGATCGTGGCCGACAGCCGACGGCGCTCCGCGTCCACCACCCGGGCGAGTTCGTCGGCCAGCCAGTCCGCCCTGGAGGTGAGCCGGTCGGCCCGGGCACACGCGGCCCGCGTGGCCCGTTCCAGGCGCAGCTCGCGCAGAACCAGCAGGAGGCAGTCGCCGGTGGCACCCGACGTCCCGTCGTCGCGCGCGAACGGCACGTCCGGCGCCGGTGAAACGGGCGGCGCGGTCGGCATATCCGGCACATCCGGCACATCCGGCGCGGGCGACGCGGGGCTGGTGAGGGTGACGGCGGCGAGGACCTCGGGACCGTCCACCAGGCGCAGGAGAAGCCGGGTGCCCGGCGCAGCCACGGGGTCAGAGCGCACCGTGCCCTCCCACGGGCCGCCGGCCCGCCCCGCCGGGTCCGCGGGATCCGCGGGATCCGCGGGATCCGCGGGATCCGCGGGATCCGCGGGGACACCCGGACCACCCGGACCGCCCGGACCGCGTACGAGGCACAGCCAGCCCGTCGGGGCGGCGCCCGTCTCCAGTGCTGCGCCCGCGAGGGGGGAGTGGCTCGGCACCCACAGCGCCACATCCCCGCCGCCCGCCGCGAGGGCCAGGTTCGTGACCAGTGGCAACAACATCCGACGCACCGGCGTGCCGGGCGGCAGCGGCGAGACCTCCTCCGCGAGTACGCGCCACGGATCCCGGGCGCGCGGCACCCTTCCGAGCGCGGTCACGACGCGCCGACCCCCAGGTAGGTGAGCACGGCGAGGACCCGCCGGTGGTGTGCGGTGGAGTCCGGCGGAAGGCCGAGCTTCTGGAAGATGCCCGCGATGTGTTTCTCGACCGCCTTGCCGGACAGGACCAGCGCGGCCGCGATGCCGGTGTTGGATCGGCCCTCGGCCATGAGCCGCAGCACGTCCAGCTCCCGTTCGGTCAGCGCGGCGAGCGGGCGGGCCCGCGGGGTCCGGCGCTCGACCAGCTGCCTGGCCAGCACCGGCTCGATCACCAGCTCGCCGGCCGCGATCCGGCTGATCGTGTCGGTGAGCACCTGCAGGCCGGCGACCCGGTCCTTGAGGCGATAGCCGACACGCTCGGTTCCGAGAGTGAGCAGGCGGTTCAGATAGTGGCCCTCGGCGTGATGGGACAGCAGCAGCAGCCCCGTCCCGGGGTGCAGTTCCCGGACCCGGCGCGCGGTGGTGAGCCCGCCCTCGTCACCCGGCGGCATTCGAATGTCGAGGATCGCCACGTCGACCGGATCCCGCGCGAGCAACGCCAGCAGCCGGTCGCCGTCCGGGGCGGCCGCGACCACCTCGTGGCCCGCGGTCGTCAACAACAGCACGAGGCCCTCCCGGAAGAGAGCGGCGTCCTCCGCGACAGCCACCCGCACGGCCGGCTACCCGGACGGCCGGCTGGCGGCGGGGTCGACCAGGCGCATCCGGCCGGCGGCCGTGACCGCGAGCGCGGTCGCCGGCACGACCGGGCGAGGGCCGGTGCCGCCCGGGCCGCGGCCCACGGCCGAGCCCCCGCCTCCGCCCACGGCCGAGCCCCCGCCCCCCGCCGCGCGCCGGATGTGCTGGGGCGCCGGCACCGCCCACCGCATCCGGAGCGCCTCAGCCTCCGCGGTGCCCGGTGGCAGGACGACCCGCAACCGGCGACGTGCCGGCCGGGGCAACGCGTCCGCCAGCCGGCCGAGCGCGGCGAGCACCCCGTCCGGCAGCTCGCCACGCGGATGATCCACGATCAGGTCGAGCCGGGCGGGGTCGAAGGCCGCGGCGTCCAGTGCCGTGTTCGGCGGTGCCCCCTCCTGCCGCAGCACGAGCCCGGCGGGCACCAGTCGCACCACCCAGTCCCCCGCCAGCCGGTAGTCCCCCGCGCCCAGGCCCCGGAGGCCGGGCGCCGGATCGTGCCAGCGGATCACGGTGGGACTCGTCCCGGGAACGTGCAGGCAGTGCTGCACGAACGGACACCAGGCCGAGGCGGCCGGGCCGTCGATCGCGACGACCTGCGCGGCGCCGTCCGGGCCGGTCAGCAGCAGACCGTGCTGGGCGAGCACCGCCCGGCCGGTCAGTTCGGCGAGCTGACCCGGCAGTGCCCGCTCGCCGGCCAGCCCGCGCCCGTAGAGCGCGACGATCACGTCGTCCTGACGAGCTGGCGCCATGGCCAGGAGGAAGGCCGCGACCGCGGAGGCGGGTGGCGGTGGCCCGCCCGCGGCTCCGACGATCACGGTTGTCGCACCGTCGGGGTCGGGCAACGCGGCGAAGGCCGGGTCCATGGGGTCGGCGGCGCCACTCCCCGCGGGCCGCACCCACCAGCCCGCCGGGACCGCTGTGACATCGGGCTGGCCGGTGGGCGGTGTGCTGTTCCGCCGCGTCGCGTGGCCGCTCACGGCAGGCCCGCCGGGGTGCCGACACCGCGCCGACCCGCATTTCGGCGGCATTCAGCGAGACAACTCGGAATCTTCATCGGGTGTTCACCTCGGAGACAGTGAGACGAGGCGCCGTATTAGCTTTGTTTGCGCCACGTTAACCCGCCCCCAAAGAATGGTCCAATAGCATCGCGTGCCAATCGGGACAATATAAGGCAGCGCGCGGCCGGACGGCGTCGGATGAGGAGATGAACCATGCCAGCCCTGGGACGTGCCGCCGGACTCCGGCGCTGGCAGCTGACGGGGTTGTTCGTGTGCACACTGCTGGGGGCATCGGTCGTTGTCGGTGCGGCGGCGGCACACGGCACAAAGTCGTACTACTCCTGGCAGGACCCGGCCCGGCTCGCCTCGCGGAGCACACCGTCGGACGCGGCGGGCCGCCAGCCGGTGGCGCCGGGCACCTGGCCGGGCGGGGTCGACATCGCCCCGCTCACGCCACGGCCCGCTGACAGCGCCGCCGCGGACGCACCGGCAGCCGGCGCGCGACCAGCGGGCGGTGTTCCGGCCACCGGCGGCACGCGAGCAGCCGGTGGCGCGTCATCGGTGGGTAGCGCACCGGCTGCCGGCAACACCACCGCGCCGCGGGCGGCGCTGGCACCCGCGGCGGCGCCGACAGCGGCGCCGGCTGCCGCGCCACCGGCGGCGGCCCCACCCGCGACCTCGAAGGCGGCGCCAGCACCGGCCCCACCGGGCGGCGCCGTCTTCGTCAACCAGTCCAGCGGCAAGTGCCTCGGCGGCGACACCCAGTACAACGCGTTCGCGCACAACTGCGGCTATGGCACCGACCAGCAGTGGGGGCTGTACGTCGGCGCCGTGACCTGGGTGGTCAACAAGGCGACCGGAATGTGTCTGGACAGCAACAACGCCGGCCACGTCTACGTCCTGCCCTGTGCGGACGGCCGGGCGTACCAGAAATGGCGCCTCGTCGATCTCGGCGGAGGTCTGTTCAGTTTCGTGAACCAGCCGACCGGATGGTGTCTGGGTGCCGACGGAGGCTATCCCTACACCCGAGCCTGCGTGTCGGACTCCCAGATGAAGTGGAAGCGGATCGCGCTGGCCGGTTGAGCCGAACGCTCACCGCCGGCTTCGGGAGCGGGCGGTCTCGTGGTCGGGCACGGTGCGCGGGTTGCCGTAGCACGGGTTGCCGTAGCACGGGTTGCCCGTCGCACGGGTTGCCCGTGACGGATGCGAGCCGGCACGCGTTCCGGCGGGATCCCGGCCGCGTGATCCGGAAGGAGGAGCCCGGCCACCGGCGACCATGATGGAGCCATGACGGGTGACACCTCCACGGGCAGGATCGGCTGGCTCGACGCGACCGCCGGCATCAGCGGCGACATGCTTCTGGGTGCCTGTGTGGACGCCGGCGCGGACCTCGAGGTCCTGCGGGCCGCCGTGGCCGCGCTCGGGCTGGCGGACAAGGTCCAGCTGGCGGCGCGGACCGTCCACCGCGGCGGCCTACGGGCCACCCAGGTACTGGTCCAGTGCGCGCCGGATCCGGTCTCGCGCGGCCTGCGTGACATTCTCGGCCTGCTGGACGCCGCCGCCCTCGATCCGGTCGTGCGGCGCCGCGCCGCGGACGTCTTCCGAGCCCTGGCCGCCGCGGAGGCGCACGTGCATGGTCACCCGGTGGAGCGGGTGCACTTCCACGAGGTCGGCGCCCTCGACAGCATCACGGATGTGGTCGGCGCCGTCGCCGGCCTGCGCGCGCTGGGGGTGGAGCGCCTGGTGTGCAGCCCGATCGGGCTGGGCGGCGGCCGAATAGGCGCCGCCCACGGCGCGATCCCCCTCCCGGGGCCGGCCGCGCTGGAGTTGCTGCGGGCCAGTGGGGCGCCGGCGGCCGGCGGCCCGGTCGACCTGGAGCTCGCGACGCCGACCGGCGTCGCCCTCGCCGTGACCCTCGCGGACAGCTACGGCGCGATGCCACTCATGCGCCCGGCGGCCGTGGGGCTGGGCGCCGGCGGGCGGGAGATCGACGGGCACCCGAACGTGACCCGCCTCGTCGTCGGCCGGCCCGGCGCGGCGGCGGACGGCGCGGCGGCCGCGCATGGCGCCCGGCGCGGTGACAACGTCGTGCTGGAGGCGAACGTCGACGATCTGGACCCGCGGCTGTGGCCGTCGGCGCTGGCGGCGCTGCTCGCCGGTGGCGCGGTCGACGCCTGGCTCACCCCGATCCTGATGAAGAAGGGGCGCCCGGCACACACCCTGTCGGTGCTGTGCGAGCCGGGTGACGTCGAACGACTGCGTGAGGTGGTGTTCCGCCACACGACCTCGATCGGGGTTCGTGAGCACACCGTCACCAAGTCCGCGCTGGCGCGTCGCGAGCTGGCAGTGGAGGTCGCCGGCCGGCGGGTCAGGGTCAAGGTCGCGCTGTCGCGCGGTGACGTCGTGAACGTCGCGCCGGAGCATGACGACGTGCTCGCGACCGCCGATTCCTCCGGGCTGCCGCCGAAGGTGGTTCTGGAGCTGGCCCGGTCCGGTGCGGCCGCGCTGCTGGGTGAACCCGGGCCGGGTCCGGCACACGGCACGGAGCCGGGCGCCGGAACAGGAACGGGCTGGGTGACGGGCTCGGGCACAGAAGGCTCGGGCTCGGGCTCGGGGACGGATTCGACGACGTAGGCGGGCACCAGGGCTCAGGGGACACGCGGACCGGATCCCGCGCCGCAGCGCGGCCGGGCCGCGCGCCGCATGCGCACGGACGCGTGGGACGGCCGCACAGGCCCGCCCGCCTCAGGCCCCCGGGCACGGACGTACCAGGCATCGCGAGGGGCGATGCCGGGGGCCGAGGGGGGTCAGAGGTGGGACATGCCCTCGAACGGACTCGCGATGCGTTCCTGGTGGGAACCGAAGTCCACCAGGACCGCGCTCTGGCCCTCGACCCGGGTGACCCGCCCAAGACCGTGTGCGTCGTGGACGACCCGATCGCCCTCGGCGAACTGGGGGCAGGGTCTGATCACTGGGGCTTTGAAGGGACTGGTGGGTAGATGGCGTCTGGGAGCTGCTGACTGGCTCATCAACGCAAGTATGCATCCTGCGGGCGCCGGCGGCGCCGGCAGCACGCCGCGGATGCCCCCAGGGCCGGTCCCGGGGGCCTCCGGGCGGCCGCGGGCCGTCGTCGCGCCCGCCCCCGCGGCGGATCGCCCCGGGCCCCCGCGACCCCGCCGCGGGGCTGCGGGGCGGCGGGGCGGCGGGGCGGCGCCCCACAGGTCGTCCCGCGGCCGGCCCCGCGGCCTGAGCCAGCCCCCGGCCAGGCCCCGGTCAGTTCCTACTGACCGGGGCCTGGCCCCGCCGGCCTTGGTTCGGCCCCGCTCAGGCCATCCAGGCCGGCGTCACGGGCACAGCGGCGTCCCGGCCACCGGCGGCTCCGCTGCCAGCCGCCGCGATCCGGGTGAGGAACTCCTCCACGAGGTCGATCAGCTCCCGGGCCAGTTCGGGGGTGAGGTCCGGGGAGAGGACCGCCGGCAGCAGACCGGCGGCCGCGCCGGCGAAGCCGCGGTTGTTCACGCGGAGCATCGAGGTGAACACCGGTAGTCCAAGGCCACCGGCGCGTTCGATGTGCGGGCGCAGGAAGCTGGTCGGGGCGCCGCGGTAGTGCTGCACCATGGTCAACACGATCCCGAGCAGCAGCGGCTCCAGCGGCTTGACCGCCTGGTGGATGCCGGCCTGCAGCCCCGCGACCCGGTTGTACTCCCAGACGAAGCGGCCCAGCCGCCCCATCAGGTGCTCGACCCCGAGGGCGGACTGGTTGTCCGGCCGCGCCGGGACCAGCAGATGGTCACAGGCCGCGACGGCCGAGCGGGTGAGAACCCCGAAGTGCGACGGGCAGTCCAGCAGCACGAGGTCGTAGTCCGACGGGGAGAGGGTGGCCAGCCCGAGCGCAAGCTGCTGGTAGACGTCGAAGTAGTGCCGGGTGGACCGGTGCGCCTGCGCCCCGCCGAGCCGGGCGACGAGGGCCATCTCGATGTCACCGAGAGCCAGGTGGGAGGCGAGCAGGTCGAGGGTCCCGCCGCCCTCGGCGACGACCGCGGCGGCGGCCGACGGCCGGGTGACGTACCGCGCGAGCGGCGGCGGCGGGGTGTCCGGGCGCCAGGACTCGAACCAGGCCTTGACGGTCAGCCGCCGGTCGGCGAGCTGCGTCCGCCAGCTTTCGGCACTGTGGAAGGTGAAGGTCAGGTTCGCCTGTGGGTCCAGGTCCACCAGCAGGACGCGCCGGCCGAGGCGGGCGATGGCGGCGCCGAGGTTCGCGGTCAGCGTCGTCTTGCCCACGCCGCCCTTGTAGCTGGCGATCGTCACGACCTTCACGGCTTCCTCGCTCCCGGGTCGCGCGGCGGCCTCGGCGGTGGGCCGACGACCTGCCCGACCGGCATCTGCCCAGCTGGCATCAGGTGCACCCGCATGCACCGTCGACATGCAGATTACGGCCGATTTCGGATGCGTCACGCAGCTGGCCGTTTCGTCACGCAGCTGGCCGTCAGCGTCCGGTCGCGGCGCGCGGACGGCCGATTCACGGCGCGGCCGGAGACGCGCGGCGCGCGGCTGGTTACCGCGCGGCGGTAACCAGGTCATGGCTGGCACGAGAGTGTTGGGTAAACCAGCCCGGATTTCGCATCATCCGTACTGCGTGTCATGGTTTGCGACAAGAACTTCTCGCGCCGACGCAGCGGCGCGGGACGCGACGGACCGGCCGGAGACCAGGTGATCGGCGTGCTGGACGAGAATGCGCCGCCTCGACAGACCGCGGGGCGGTCCGAGCGGGCAATCCGAATCACGACCGTGGTCGCGGTCGCGACGGTCGCGACGGTCGCGGCCTTCGTCTCCTACCGGCACATGCGCGCAGTGGCGCTGCAGTACGGCGAGGACCCGATGACGGCGACCGTCCTCCCGTTCAGCGTGGACGGACTGATCGTCGCCGCGTCCATGACGATGCTCGGTGACCGGCGGGCCGGCCGGCGCAGGTCCTGGCTGTCCGGGACGCTGCTGGTGGCGGGGGCCTGCGCCTCGCTCGCGGCGAACATGATGCACGCCGACCCGACGGTGAGCGCCCGGATCATCGCCGGCTGGCCGCCGCTGGCTCTCCTCGGCTCCTACGAGCTGCTCATGCGGCAGATCCATCCCGAGCGCCGCCGGGCCGCACCGGAGGCGACGGCGGGCGCCGCGCACTCCCCCGCTCCTGTTCACCCGCCTGCCGGTGCCCGCACAGCTGCCACGGACACCCCGGTCGACGGAGGCCACACCGCCCCCGCCGCGACCGGTGCGAGCGGTGCGAGCGATGCGAGCGATGCGAGCGATGCGAGCGATGCGAGCGATGCGAGCGGGGAAGGCGTTGCGAGCGGGGAAGGCGTTGCGGCCGGCGGTGACGGCGACCGGGAAGAGCGGCGGGCGAGCGCCGGGAGCCCACCTCGGCCCACGCCGGTGGCCGGGCTGGACGCGAACGACCCCTCGGTGAAACGCGCGGCGATCATCCGCGCGCTGGACGAGACCGGCGGCTCGGCGACCGCTGCGGTGGCCCTGCTCGGCCGGTGGGGCGTGACCGTCAGCAAGAGCTGGGTCTACCAGGTGCGTAAGGAGACCCGGTACGCCGGGCTGCAGACCGGCCCGCTGGCGGTGGCCGTGCCGGCGCCGCGCGGCACCGCGGGTGGGCCCGGTCGGCGCCGGGGCATGGCCCCCGGCCCGTCCCTCACCGTCCCGACCCGGTAACGCGCGGGCTCGGCGTGCTGTCAGTCGGTGCCGTCGGGTGGGTGCGTCTCGTCCCGGCGCAGGCGGATGACGGCCGTGGCGTCGAGGCCGCCGTCGCCGCGCTCCTGCGCCGCGGCGTAGTCGGCCTCGGCCAGGGTCGCGAACGGCAGCGGGATTCCGCGCCGGGCCGCCTCGGCCAGGCAGATCCGCAGGTCCTTGCGCATCCAGTCGACCGCGAAACCGAAGTCGAACTCGTCGCGGACCATGGTGTGGCCGCGGTTGTTGAGGTACCAGGAGCTCGCGGCGCCGCCGCTGACCGCGGCGAGGACGAGATCGGTGTCCAGCCCGGCCGCCATCGCGAAGTTGACGGCCTCGGCGGCGCCCGCGATCGCCGCCGCGACGAGGATCTGGTTGACCATCTTCGTCAGCTGGCCGCTGCCCACCGGCCCGATGCGGGTGATGGTGGCGCCGTACGCGGCCAGCACCGGCCGCACGGACTCCAGCACGGCCGGCTCGGCGCCGCACATGACGCTCAGCCGGCCGGACTCGGCGCCGGCCTGCCCGCCGGAGACGGGCGCGTCGACGAACCCGACCCCGACCTCGGCGGCGCGCCCGGCGATCTCCACCGCCACCTCGGCGGAGGTGGTCGAGTGATCGACGATGGTCGCGCCGGGACGCAGCGCGCCGAGCGCCCCCGCCGGGCCGGTGAGCACCTCGCGGACGTCGTCGTCGGCTCCCACGCACACGCAGACGACGTCCGCGCCGGCCGCGGCCTCGGCCGGGCTGGGCACGCTGCT
>NZ_LRTK01000002.1 GCF_001636565.1 Frankia sp. EI5c | reverse complement strand
ACGACCGTGGTGAAACCCGCCTGGGCGACGTGCCCGGCCATGGGGAAGCCCATGGTGCCCAGGCCGATGAAGGCGACCCGCATGTCGACCGCTCCCGTCCGGCTTCTACAGGGCACGCAGCAGGACCCGCAGGGCGTCGTCCAGCTGCTGGCGCTGCTCGGGTGTGAGGTGGCTGGCGATCCGCGCGAAGTTCCGGACGTGGTCGGCGAACGCGGCGTCGATGGTCACCCGGCCCCGGTCGGTGAGCCCGACCCGGAAGCTGCGCCGGTCGGACGGGTCCAGCCTGCGTTCCACCAGGCCGGCGGCCTCGAGCCGATCGAGCCGGTTGGTGATGCCGGCCCGGGACATCATCAGTTTCTCGGACAGCTGGGAGGGGATCAGCACGCACGGCGGGCCGGCGGCGCGCAGGGCCGAGAGCACCTCGAAGTCCCCGGCGGTGAGACCATGCTGGTCCAGCGGGTGGTCCATGCTGGCGCCGAGCGCGGCGACGAAGACCTTCATCCGGGCGAAGATGCCCAGCGCGCTGAGGTCGAGGTCGGGACGCTCCCGCTGCCACTCCTCGACGACGCTGTCGATCTGGTCCGGCGTCTGCTCGCCGACACAAACGTTCCAGCCACCGTCCACGACACGAGTGTATTTGGCCATCATGCACTCACCCGAAATTAGTTTGGCGCTGTACTATCAGGCCGCGTACTGTACGGGACAGAACCAACGGAGCAGCCCCGGCGGCCACTCCGACAGACTGCGCAACCTCCGGACATCAGGAGATCTTCCGTGACCGCATCAACCGACGTCGTCGGCGACGGAAAGTCGTCCGCCGCGGTCGGGTCGCCCGGGTTGCCCCCGCAGCTCGACCCCAGGCGCTGGGTGGCACTCAGCGTAATCGCCGTAGCCCAGCTCATGGTCGTGCTCGACGCCTCGATCGTGACCATCGCGCTGCCCCACGCCCAGGCCGACCTCGGCATCTCCACTGCCGACCGGCAGTGGGTCATGACCGCCTACACCCTCGCCTTCGGCGGTCTGCTGCTCCTCGGCGGCCGCATCGCCGACTTCCTCGGCCGCAAGCGGGTCTTCATCTGGGGCCTCATCGGCTTCGCCGGCGCCTCGGCGCTCGGTGGCGCCGCCCCCAACGCGGAGCTGCTGTTCGCGGCCCGCGCCCTGCAGGGTGCCTGTGCGGCCCTGCTGGCACCGGCGGCACTGTCGCTGATCACCGTCACCTTCACCGAAGGCAAGGAGCGCGCCCGCGCGTTCGCCGTCTACGGCGGCATCTCCGGGGGTGGCGCGGCGATCGGCCTCGTCGTCGGCGGGCTGCTCACCGAGTACGCGTCCTGGCGCTGGTGCCTGCTGGTCAACATCCCGATCGCGCTGGCCGCCGCGGCCGCGGCACTGCCCATCGTGCGGGAGAGCCGGGCCGAGGGGAAGGCGAGCTACGACATCCCGGGCACCGTCACCGTCACCGCCGGGCTGGTCGCACTGGTCTACGGGTTCACCGTCGCCGCCGAGGAGGGCTGGGGAGCGGGGAAGACGATCGGCCTGCTCGTCGCCTCGGCCGTGCTGCTCGCCGCCTTCGTCGCCATCGAGGCCCGGACCGCCAACCCGCTGCTGCCGCTGCGGGTGGCCCTGGATCGCAACCGCGGCGGCTCCTTCCTCGCCTCGATGCTCATCGGCGGCGGGCTGTTCGCGATGTTCCTGTTCCTCACCTTCTACTTCCAGTCGACGCTCGGCTACAGCGCGCTGCGCAGCGGCTTCGCCTTCCTGCCCTTCAGCGCGGGCATCATCTTCTCCGCCGGGCTGGCCGGGCAGCTGATGCCCCGGGTGGGACCCAAGCTGCTGATGGTGGTGGGCAGCGCGCTGGCGGTCATCGGTCTCCTGCTGCTCACCCGCATCGGGGTGGACTCCAGCTACGCCAGCCAGGTGCTCCCGGCGGAGCTCCTGATCAGCATCGGCATGGGCCTCGCCTTCGTGCCGATGTCGAGCGTCTCCCTGCTGGGTGTCGCCGACCACGACGCGGGGGTGGCGAGCGCCCTGGTCAACACCACCCAGCAGGTGGGTGGATCGCTCGGCGTCGCCCTGCTCAACACCGTCTACGCGACGGCCGTGTCGGACTACATCGCCGACCACGGCGTCGGCCCGGCGGCCCAGGCCCAGGCAGCGGTCGAGGGCTACACGACGTCGTTCGTGTGGAGCGCGGTGCTGATCGGCCTCGCCCTGGTCACGGTGCTCATCCTGGTGCGAGCGGGCCGGGACGACCTTCCGCAGGGCGAAGGGGCACCGGTCCACGTGGGTTGATCCCAGGCGCGGCCCGTACTGCCAGCGGGGGGGCACCTGACCGGGGACGGTCAGGTGCCCCCCGCCGTTTCCGGCGCCGTCTCCGGCGCCGCGGCCCAGTCCGGTCCGGCTGGCGCGATGCCGGGCGTGGCCTCGGCGCGCAGGCCACGTTCCAGATCACGGCCCAGGTCACGGACCTCCTTGTTCGCGGCCAGCAGCCCGTCGTGCAGCTGGCGCAACACGACCCGCGCCTGGGCGGGGTCACCGGCCTCGGCCCGGGCCGCGACCAGCACGAGATCCATCAGCCGCCGCCGCATTCCGTCCTCCAGGTCACGGGCCATCCGGAGTCGTTGCGCGGCCCGCGCGCCGGCCTCCCGCCGGTGGGCCCCGTGCGCCTCCACCAGCCGTGCCCGCACGGCGACCTGCAGCTGCGCGTTCTCCAGCGCCAGCCGTCCCGCGCGCAACGCGGCGTGGGTGAAGGCGCCGTACTGCTCGAGGGCCGGATCGCCGGTCACCACGGCGAGCCGGGACCCGTCCCGCGTCCGCACCTCCCGCGTCCACCGTGCCGGGGGGCGGGCGGCGGCGGCCAGGTCGACGGGCCGGCCGTCCACGTCGACGTAGCCCGCCAGGTCGGGCAGCCAGAAGAAGACCTCGACGCCCGGGTCCCCGAGCACCGTCCGCAGGGCATCGCGCACGCTGCGGACCGTCGCGGGATCAGCCAGGCGCAGCACCCGGTCGGCGGCCGTGAGCACGCCGAGCGCCCGGCGGCCGGCTGCTATCACGAGCACCACCGGGAAGACCGCCACGATCACGCTCTGCGCCGCGAGCCCCCGCAGCACCCCGTCCAGGTCGGCGACCGAGATCGGCGGAGCCAGCAGGGCCACGGCGACGAGCGCCACGGCGACGGCGCCCAGCACGAGCGGGGCCGCGGCCCGCTCCGGGCCCCGCAGCTGCCGCACCCGGCGGATCAGCAGCACCGCGAACGCGCACCCGAGCAGCGGGTTGATCACCTGGTAGGCCGAGCTGATCGCCTCGAAGACCGACCGGTCGGCCTGCCACCCCGGCCACCAGGCGTCCGGCGCATAGCCGTTCCAGTCCGCCTTCGAGGTCAGCACGCTCGCCGCCATCAGCGGGCCGAGGTCGAGGACCGCCAGCGCGATCACCAGGCGGTCCGCCCGGCCACTGAGCCGCCCGTCCGGATAGCCCAGCAACGCCAGGCCGAACAGGATGTAGAAGACGCAGTTCCCGATGATCCCCACCAGTGGGGCGGGGCCGGCGTTCCAGCTCATCACCCAGGTCGCGAGCCACGCCAGCCCGGAGCCGGCAAGCGCGACGCCACAGCGGCGCAGCGGCGCCGAGGAGATCCCCAGCACCCCCGCGGCGGTGAGCCCACCCGCGACCACGATGTTCACCACGGCCAGGGTCGGGCTGTGCCGCAGGAAGGGCCAGCCGGCGCCCAGGGTCGCCGCCCCCACCAGCACGCCGGCCGCCACCGCCGCCGGCAGGTGACCCGGCCGGACCCACACCGACCGGCCCCGTGCCCACACCGACCGGACTGCCCCAGGCCGGCGTTCCCGGTCCGGCACAGTCACCGGGCCACTCACGGTGAGTCACCGACGGGCACCGTGACGAGCACCGTCGTCCCGCCGCCGGGTGGGCTCGACAGCCACACCCCGCCGCCGGCCGCCTCCACCCGGTCGCGCAGGCCGGCGAGACCGCCGGCGTCGCCCTCGACCGCACCACCGTGCCCGTCGTCCCGGACCTCCGCCATCAGCACTCCCCCGTCACCGGTGAGACGCACCCGCACCGTGGTCGCCCGGGAGTGCTTGACCACGTTGGTGAGCGCCTCCGACACCGCGAAGTAGAGCGTGCGCTCGACCCCGTCCCCGAACGGCCCGGGCTCGGCGAGCGCGACCTCGACCTCGACCGGCAACGGCAGCCGGGCAGCGGCCTGCCGCACCGCCCCGACCAGGCCCTCGGTGCGCAGCGCCTCCGGGTCGATGCCGCGGGCGATGTTGCGAACCTCGGCGTTGGCGACGAGCAGCCCAGCCCGGATGTCGTGGAACACCGACGCCGTGGCCGCCGGGTCGTCCGCGGACCACTCCGCCACGCTCACCAACATCGCCAGCGCGAGCAGCCGCTGCTGGACGCCGTCATGCAGGTCACGGGCGATGCGGTTGCGCTCCTCGGCCTCGGCCTCGGCGACCCTGCGCTGCGCGGCGCGGGTCTCCACGAGCTGCGCCTGGATCACCACCTGCAGGTGGGCGTTCTGCAGCGCCAGACGCGCGGTCCGCAGCGCCGCGCCGGTGAACGCCTGGGGCCGGCGCAGCAGTGGCGACCGGCCCGTCGCCACCGCCAACAGCTCACCGGAGGAGGTGTGCACGTGGTGAGTCCACACCTGCGGCCGACCGCGTGACGAACCGGCCGACCCCGCCAGTCCGCCACCCGAGCCGGCACCCTCGTCGGCCGACCACACCGCGTCACCGGCCGAACCCGCCGGCGCGACCGGCGGCCGGGCCGGCTCGCCGTCGACGTCGACGAAGCGCCGCTCATCCGCCAGCCAGAAGTACAGCTCGACGGTGTCGTCTCGCAGCGCCCGGCGCAGCGCGGCGCGCACCACCGCGGCCGTCGTCGGGCCGCCACCGAGCCGCAGCATCCAGTCCGCCGACGTCGCGACGGCGATCGCGCGCCACATCTCGCAGACCAGCAGCGCCAGGGGGAGCACCGCGAGGACGGCCCCCTGCTCGGCGAACCCCGCAACCACGTGCCCGGGTTCCCGGTTGTCCAACGTCGGTGAAAGCGCGGCCAGGCACAGCACGACCACACCGAGCGCGACGAACAGCGGCGCGACCACTGAGCGTTCCAGCCCGTACAACCGGCTCCAGCGGCGGGTGAACAGCACCAGAAAGGCCACGGCCAGCGCCGGGTTGACCACCCCGTAAAGATCGCTGACGAAAGCGAACAGCCCGGGCTGGGACGACAGGGTCGGCCAGTGCGTCTCCGGCGCGAAACCGTTCCACTCCGGCTCCGACACGATGATCGACAACAGCGCGAGCGGGCCGAACGCGACCGTGGTGAGGACTCCGGCCACCCGGTCACCGCGCCCGGTCACCTGTCCGTCCGGGTAGAGCAGCAGGCCCCAGGCGAAGGCCACGAAGAACAACGCGTTGACGAACACGCCCAGCGCCGGAAGCGGACCGGCCTCCCGACACAGCACCCAGGTGGCGGACCAGCAGGCGCCGGCGAGCAGCGCCAGCCCGCCGGTGCGGCGCGGTGCCGCCGAGTCGAACAGCAGCAGTACCCCGGAGACCACGAAGGCGCCGGCGACGAAGGCGTTCACCGCCGCCAGCGCCGGCTCGCCACGCCAGAACGGCCAGCCGGCGGCCACGGTGAGCACCGCGGCCACCGCCCCGCAGGCGAGCGCCACGGCCGGCCCTCGGTACCGGAACCGCTGCCCCGCCCGGAGATCCGGCGCGGAGGCCGCCGCCGGCACCCTGCCCTGAGCCGACGCCCTGCCCTGAGCCGACGCGGTGCCCTCAGCCGACGCGGTGCCCTCTGTCACGGGTCCCTCTCACCAGCCGCCACCGGACATGAACGGGGGCGGCCAGGCGCCGCCCCACCCACGCGGATGGTCCGTGTACGCGTGGTCCGTGTACGCGCAGAAACCACCGCCGAGCGTGACGATCATCCCATCCCCGTCGGCGACCGGACGTCCCGGGAGCATCCCGGCCCCGGCCCCGGCCCCGGGCTGGAATCGGGTGTTGACTCCGTGTTCGGCCGATGGTCCAATCAGGCCCATGTACCGCTCGGCCCGCCTGGTCACTCGGAGTCACATCGACTTCGGGCGCGTCAGCTCCGCAGCCTGTACGGCGGCCCCCGCGGCCCGCTGAGCCTTCCTGCGCCGTTCCGGCGGGATGTCCCCCGGAGCCGCTGGGAGCCACCACCCCGCTCGGCACCGCCCCAAGCTCGGCACCGCCCCACCGCTCGATGCCGCCAGGGGCCGCGTGCTCGCCCGAGTTCCAGGGCGCGCAGTGGGGCTCCCCGTGCAGCGTCCGCCACGGCAACCCCCGCGCGGAGCGGCTCACCGCGCAACCGTCCCTCGGCGGGTACCCTGCCTGCTCGAACGCCCGGAGCCCGCCGCGTGGGCCCGGGGCGGTCGCGGGCAGCCCCCGCCTCCGTCCGTTCACCCGGCCCCTCACCGGGCCCCCCAGGTTGATCATCGGCCACCGGCCGCCTCGCCCATGTTGTCCATCCGGCACAGGTTCGCCCGCACCAGGGTGATCACCCACTGCCACCCAGAACTCACCGTCCGACATGCCGATGGCCCCGCCGGGCACGGCACGCACCACCGGCACCCACCCGGAAACAGAAAGCAGGTAGGAATGCCCCGTCGTCTGTTCACCTCCGAATCCGTCACCGAGGGCCATCCGGACAAGCTTGCCGACCAGATCAGCGACGCGCTGCTGGACGCCTACCTCACTCAGGACCCGACCTCCCGGGTCGCCGTGGAGACGTTGCTGACCACCGGGCACGTGCATGTCGCCGGTGAGGTCACATCCAAGGCACACATCGACGTCACCGGGGTCGTGCGGCGCACGCTCACCGACATCGGGTACGACGCGGCCACCGGCTTCGACGGGAACAACGTGGGTGTGCTGGTGTCGATCGGCGCCCAGTCCCCCGACATCGCCCAGGGTGTGGACCACGCCTACGAGGCCCGGCAGGCCGCGGCCGGCGGCGGCGCGGCCGCCGACTCCCTCGGCCGGCAGGGGGCCGGCGACCAGGGGATCATGTTCGGGTACGCCACCGACGAGACCCCGGACCTGCTGCCGCTGCCGATCACCCTGGCGCACCGGCTGGCCGAGCGGCTCGCCCGCGTCCGGCACGACGGGGTGCTCCCCTACCTGCGCCCCGACGGCAAGACCCAGGTCACCATCGAGTACGACGGCGACCGGCCGGCCCGGCTCGACACCGTGGTCGTCTCCGCGCACCACGCCGCCGGCCTCGACCTGGAGCGCCAGCTCATTCCCGACATCCGCGCCCAGGTCATCGAGCCCGAGCTCAAGCGGCTCGCGGAGGAGAGCCTGGGCCTGGAGGTGGACGGGTACCGGCTGCTGGTGAACCCGACCGGCCGGTTCGAGGTCGGCGGCCCGCAGGGAGACGCGGGGCTCACCGGGCGAAAGATCATCATTGACACCTACGGCGGGTACGCCCGGCACGGCGGCGGCGCGTTCTCCGGCAAGGACCCCTCCAAGGTGGACCGCTCGGCGGCCTACGCGCTGCGCTGGGTCGCCAAGAACGTGGTCGCCGCGGGCCTGGCCCGACGCGCCGAGCTCCAGGTCGCCTACGCGATCGGGAAGGCCGAGCCGGTCGGCCTGTTCGTGGAGACCTTCGGCACCGAGCAGGTCGCGGTGGAGCGGATCGAGCAGGCGGTCGACGCCGTGTTCGACCTGCGCCCGGCCGCGATCATCCGCGACCTGGACCTGCTGCGCCCCATCTACCGCCGGACGGCCGCGTACGGGCACTTCGGCCGCTCGCTGCCCGAGTTCACCTGGGAGCGCACCGACCGCGCCGACGCGCTGCGCACGGCCGCCGGCGGCTGATCGGCGCCCGGTCACGACACCCTGATCGCGACGCGCTGATCGCGACGCCCCGAGCCCGGCGGACGCCGCCGGGCTCAGGGGCCGGCGGCCAGGGCCTCGCGCACGATCCGTCCGACCGCCGCGGACTCCAGCAGAAAGCCGTCGTGCCCGGAGCCGGAGGAGACCAGGCGCAGCTCGGTGCCCAGGTGCCGGGCGAGCTCGGCCTGCAAGCGCGGCGGGTAGAGACGGTCACTGTCGACGCCGGCCACGGTGACCGGCGTCCGGGTACCGCGCAGCGCCGCCGGCACACCACCGCGGCCGCGGCCGACGTCCTGACTCATCATCGCGGCCGTCAGCGTGACGTAGGTTCCGGCGTCGAAACGGCGGGTCAGCTTCACCCCGTGGTGTTCGACGTAGGAGGCGGCGGCGTAGCGGCCGTCCGCCTGCACCCGGTTGCCGAAGCGGTCGGCGAACTCCGCCTCGCTGCGGTAGCTGATCTGGCCCATCTGCCGGGCCAGGGCCAGCCCCGTGTGCGGTCCCGAGCCGGGCGGGAGGTCGTGGTAGTCGCCGCCGTGCCAGCCGGGGTCGGCCCGGATCGCCGCGAGCTGGGTGGCGTAGAGCGCGATCTGTTCCGCGGTCGCCGCCGCGCCGCAGGACAGCACGACGGCCCGCCCGACCCGCTCGGGCAACGCGACCGCCCACTCCAGCGCCCGCATGCCGCCCATCGAACCGCCCACGACCGCCGCCCAGCGGGCGATGCCCAGCTCATCGGCGAGCAGTGCCTCGACCAGCACCTGGTCGGCCACCGTGATCTCCGGCCAGCGGCTGCCCCAGGCCCGGCCGTCGGGCGCGGCGGACGCCGGCCCGGTCGTCCCCTGGCAGCCGCCGAGGACGTTCGGGCAGACCACGAAGTACCGGTCGGTGTCGAGCGCGGCCCCCGGGCCGACCATGGCGTCCCACCAGCCGGGGGTGAGGTGGCCGGGGCCGGCCGGGCCGGCGGCGTGGCTGTCGCCGGTGAGCGCGTGCAGCACCAGCACGGCGTTCGACCGGTCCGGGGCCAGCTGCCCCCACGTCTCGTAGGCGACCGTCACGGTGGGCAGCGCACCACCGCGTTCCAGCGGCACCGGCCGCGCATGCGTGACGAACCGGCGCTGGCCCACCGGGTCGCCGGGGCGCCAGGCGACGCCCGCCGGGCGCGGCTCCCGCTGACCGACGAACGCCGGCGCGGGCGCGGAGCCGGGCGCGGGCGCGGAGCCGGACGGGGGCGCGGGCCGGCGAGGTTCCGGCTGGCCGGCCCGGCCACCGGTGCGGGCGGTGGCCGGCTGGCGCGGCCGGGCGGTCATCCGGACTTCGCGGCGCGGAAACCGGCGTCGAGGTCGGCGAGGATGTCGTCGATGCCCTCGATGCCCACCGACAGCCGGATCAGATCCGGGGTGACGCCGGTGGCCGCCTGCTCGGCCTCGGTGAGCTGGGAGTGCGTGGTCGTCGCCGGATGGATGACCAGCGAGCGGACGTCACCGATGTTGGCGAGATGGCTGAACAGCTCAAGCCCCTCGACGAACTTCCGGCCGGCCGACGCCCCGCCGGCGATGCCGAACGCCAGCACCGCGCCCGCACCCCGCGGGAGCACCCGACTGGCCCGCTCGTACCACGGTGACGTCTCCAGCTTCGGATAGGCCACCCAGCTGACCTCGTCGCGGGCCTGTAGCCACTGAGCGACCCGCAGGGCGTTGTCACTGTGCCGCTCCATCCGCAGCGACAGGGTCTCCAGCCCCTGCAGGAACAGGAACGAGTTCAGCGGCGCGACGGCCGGGCCCAGGTCACGCAGCAGCTGCACCCGGGCCTTGGCGATGTAGCTGCCGTGACCGAGCGCATCCCAGTAGACGAGCCCGTGGTAGCTCGGGTCCGGGGTGGTGAAGTTCGCGAAGCGGCCGCTGGCGCCGTAGTCGAAGCGGCCGCCGTCGACGATGATCCCGCCGATGGACGTGCCGTGCCCGCCGATGAACTTCGTCGCCGAGTGGACGACGATGTCGGCCCCGTGTTCGAACGGCCGGTACAGGTAGGGCGTCGCCAGCGTGTTGTCGACGATCAGCGGCACACCGACCTCGTGCGCGACCCCGGCGACCCCCTCGGTGTCGAGGACGTCCGACCGCGGGTTGCCGATCGTCTCGGCGTAGAAGGCCTTCGTCTCCGGCCGGACGGCGGCCCGCCACTCGTCCAGGTCGTCGGGGTTCGCGACGAACGACACCGACACCCCGAACTTCGGCAGGGTGTAGTGGAACAGGTTGTACGTCCCGCCGTAGAGGTTCGCGGAGCTCACGATGTGGTCCCCGGCCTCGGCCAGGTTGAGGATCGCCAGGCTCTCCGCCGCCTGGCCGGAGGCGGTCGCGAGCGCCCCGACACCGCCCTCCAGGGCGGTGATGCGCTGCTCGAAGACGTCCTGGGTGGGATTCATGATGCGGGTGTAGATGTTGCCCGGCTCCCCCAGCGCGAACAGGGCCGCCGCGTGATCGGTGTCGCGGAAGACGTAGCTGGTCGTCTGGTAGATCGGCACGGCCCGCGCGCCGGTCGTCGGATCGGGCTGGGCGCCCGCGTGGATCTGCTTCGTCTCGAACGACCAGGTCGGCTCGGTCATGGCGGAAGTCCCCCTCGGGCGGTTGCGCGGGCCGGGCCGTCGAGACGGCGCCCGCGGCAGTCGGGTCTGAACACTGCTGAACGCAGGAACGGCCGGGGCTGACCCCGGGCGAGCGGTGGATCTCGAACAGATCTTGGTATCTGCGGGGGCGGGAGCCCGACCGACTGTCCGGCGGCCGACTGCCTGGTCGCCGACTGCCAGCCGGGGCGGAGTCAGGGCACGTTGGCCGGCGTCGCCAGAAAGGATGACGCGCACGGGCGCCGGTTGCCGGGATACACGCCCGGCCCCGGCATTTCCGGGTGACGGCCCGGACGCGAAGCGGGCGGCCGGGCCGGGGCCTGCCGGCTCAGCGATCAGCGCCGCGGGGCGCGGCGGGGCACGGCGGCAGTCAGGACAGCGGCGGTCCGCCCTCAGCCGCCGGCCCGGGCGGCCCCGGTACAGGCCGCCGAGGTGACCCGGAGCAGATCGATGTGTTCCCGACGCACCAGCATCAGCGGCCTCGGCATTTCCGCACCGAAACACGTCCGGCACACGGCATACAATGCACCCGGCAAGTGATCCACCTCACACCACGGAAAGTACTTCCGGCGACACCGCACCCAGGACGACGGGGGTGCGCAGCAACTACATTTACCCGATCGAGAAGAGCCCGAAGTACCGCCCGACTCGCCGCGACGGGAGCGCCAGCATGCCCGACCTCCCCGACCAGGACGGGGCCGACCAGGACGGGGCCGACCGGCACCGGTCCACTCGGCACCGGTCCACTCGGAGGGCCCCGGACCGGGACCGCCCCGGCCCCGGTCCGGGCCGCGGCTGCCTTCCCGTGCTCGACCTGCGCCGGTACACCGCGCCGGCGCGGCCCGCCGACCGCGCCGACTTCCTCGCCGCGCTGCGGGCGGCCTGCCGCGACCCGGGGTTCTTCCAGCTCGTCGGCCACGGCGTACCGCCGTCGCTGGCCGAGGACATCCTGCGGGTCAGCCGGGAGTTCTTCCGCCTGCCGGCCGCCGCGAAGCTGGAGATCGAGAACGTCCACTCCGCACACTTCCGCGGCTACACCCGGTTCGGCCATGAGATCACCCGGGGCCGCCCGGACCTGCGCGAGCAGATCGACATCGGTGACGAGCGGCCACCCCGGGCACTGGGCCCCGGCGATCCTCCGTACCTGCGCCTGGACGGGCCGAACCAGTGGCCGGCGGCGCTTCCCGCGCTGCGTCCGGCGGTGGAGAAGTACCTGGCCGAGCTGGGCGGCCTGGCCCGGGTCCTCGTCCACGCGCTGGCGGAGTCGCTCGGGCTGCCGGCCGGGCAGCTGGACGCCACCTATGCGACCGATCCCCGCTCGCACCTCAAGTTGCTGCGCTACCTGGCCGCACCGGGCGACGCCGCCGCGGCACCGGGCGACGCCCCCTCCGCACCCGGCGGACCCCCCAGCGGCTACGGACAGGGTGTCGGCGCGCACAAGGACGGCGGCTTCCTGAGCCTCGTCCTGCAGGACGAGCTGCGGCCCCTGCACGCACCACCGGGCCCGCCCGGGACGCTCCCCGCCGCCGGGCCGGGGCTGCAGGTCGCCGACGGCCCCGGCCGGTGGATCGACGCGGCGCCGCTGCCGGGGGCGTTCGTGGTCAACATCGGCGAGATGTTCGAACTGGCCACCGCCGGCTACTACCAGGCAACGGTCCACCGGGTGACAAGCCCACCGCCGGGCCACGAAAGGGTGTCCGTGGCGTTCTTCTTCGGGCCGTCCCTGTCAGCCACCGTCACACCTGTGCCGCTCCCCGCCGACCTGCTCGCCGAGATCCCCGACGCCGGCCCCCCCGACCCGGACAACCCGATCTTCGCCCAGCATGGGATGAACACCCTGAAGAGCTGGCTGCGCAGCCATCCCGAGGTCACCCGCCGCCACTACGCCGACCTGACAGCTGCCGACCTGACAGCCGCCGACCTCGCCCAGGCCGACCACACCGCGCCCACCGCACCCACCGGGACCGCCCGGTGACCGCGGCACCGGACTCCCGCGGAACGGCGGATGCCCGCGGCCCGGCGGGGTGGTCGTTCGAGACCCGCCAGATCCACGCGGGCGCCCGGCCCGACCCTGCGACCGGCGCCCGGACCGTGCCGATCTACCAGAGCGCCTCGTTCGTCTTCACCGACTCCGAGCAGGCCGCCGGCCTGTTCGCCCTGACCGAGACGGGCTTCACCTACACCCGGGTGGTCAACCCCACCCAGGACGTGCTCGAACAGCGCATCGCCGACCTGGAGGGGGGCGTGGCCGCGCTCGCGACGGCCAGCGGGCAGGCCGCGCAGACCCTGGCCCTGCTCAACGTGGCCTCCGCCGGCGACCACATCGTCTCGTCGTCATCCCTGTACGGCGGGACCTACGCGCTGTTCCGCCACACGCTGGCCGAGCTCGGCATCACCACGACCTTCGTCGACGACCCCGACGACCTCGACGCCTGGCGGGCCGCCGCGCGGCCGAACACCGCGGCGTTCTACGGGGAGATCATCGGCAACCCGCGCGGGAACGTGCTCGACGTCGCCGGTGTCGCGGCCGTCGCCCACGAGGCCGGGATCCCGCTGATCGTCGACAACACCCTGGCCTCGCCCTACCTGGCCCGTCCGCTGGAGCACGGCGCGGACATCGTCGTGCACTCGCTGACGAAGTTCATCGGCGGGCACGGCACGTCGATCGGCGGCGTCATCGTCGACGGCGGGCGTTTCGACTGGGGCAACGGCCGCTATCCCCGTTTCACCGAGCCGGACCCCGCCTACGACGGCCTGGTCTTCCTCGAAGCCTTCCCCGAGACGGCCTACATCCTGCGCGCCCGGGCCCGGCTGCTGCGCGACCTGGGTCCCGCGATTTCGCCGATGAACGCCTTCCTGCTGCTACAGGGGGTCGAGACCCTGTCGCTGCGGATGGACCGGCACAGCTCCAACGCCCTGCGGGTGGCGCAGTGGCTGCGGGCCCGCGACGACGTCACCGCGGTCGCCTATCCCGGCCTGCCGGACAGCCCGTGGCACGGCGCGGCGGCGCGCTACCTCCCCCGCGGCGCGGGGGCGGTGGTCGCCTTCGGGCTGCGCGACGGACCGCACCGCGGCCCCGCCTTCATCAAGGCCCTCACCCTGCACAGCCACCTGGCGAACATCGGGGACGCCCGCTCGCTGGCGATCCACCCGGCCTCGACGACACATGCCCAGCTGACCGAGGACGAGCGGGCCGCCAGCGGCGTGCCCGCCGAGCTGATCCGGCTGTCGGTCGGCATCGAGGGCATCGACGACATCCTGGCTGATCTCGACCGCGCCTTCCGGGCGGCGGGTTGACCCGACCGGCGCCACCTCCCGGGCCATCCTTCGGGCCATCATGATCATTTTGGTCACGGGAGGTCGTCAACGTTGTTGACTATCTTGAGTTCGTGACCGACGGTGACACTTCGGGAGTACCCGGCGGCTACCAGGCGAGCCGCTGCGCGAAACCGGGCAACGACCGGGGCGCCTGCGCCGGCAGCGTCACCGGTACGGCCGAGCCGCCGAGGAGCCCGGCGGCCCGCGACAGCACCATGGTGGGCGTCTCGGGCTGGGCGAGCGACGGGGCCGCGCAGCCGGCGGCCAGTGCGGTCCGCTCGAGCGGGCAGGTCCACTGCCAGGCCAGCGCGCCCGGATCAGCCAGGTCACTCAGCCTGACCTGGACCGGCCCGAAGGCCGCGAGGACCCGGCCGGCGTCGACGTCCGCCTTCACCTCGACGTCGACCCGGGGCAGGGTCACCTCCGGGCCGCGCACGCCCGCGCCGGCGCCCGTACCGGCACGGGCACCACGGCCGTGCCAGGCAGACCGGGTGGCCGCCTCCACCGAGACGACGGCTCCCTGATCCACAGCCGGCTCCGGCTCCGGCAGGGGCGGTGTCTCCACGGCGGCGCGGTGCCGGCCGCCGCGGTCGCCGGGCGCCGCGGTGGAGGCCGCGTCCGCCCCGTCGGCGATGCCCTTCCACAGGTCGCCCTGGCCGGCGGCACTGCTCGACCGCGTCATCCCGAAGGCGTCACCCAGCACGTCGCCCGGGCCCACCCCGACCCCGGCAGCCGCGGCGACGATCGCCACGACCCCGGCGGCCGGCACCAGCCGGCGCCCCACCGCGGGCGCCCGCCGGCGCCACGCGGGCCGGCCGGGCGAATCCCGGGCATCCGGGTCCGGGTGGGCGGCCGGCGCCCGCCCCGGGCCGTCCGGCGCGGGCTCGTCGCTGCCGGTGACGACATCCAGGAACATCAGTGCCTCGTCCCGGCGACGAGCGCTGACCAGCCCGGCGCGCCGGGCGGCGGGCTCGGCCGGGTTCGCGGCGGCCGCGGTGGCGGTGGGCTCGGTGGCGGTGGGCTCGGTGGCGGCGGGCTCGGTGGCGGCGGCGGTGGCGGCGGGCTCGGCGGCGGCGGGCTCGGCGGCCGGGTCGGGTCCGAGATCCACCGGGGGGGTGCCTGTGAGCAGCCATCNCAGCAGGTCCGCGGCCGCGGGACGCAGCTCCGGCCTGGTGCGCAGCGCGGTGGTGACCACCGGCCGCAGATCCTCCGGCACCCCGTCGATATCCGCGGCGCCCTGGACCGTGCGCAGCACGAGCGCCTGCAGGGGGCCGTCCCCGAACGGGGCGCGCCCGGTCGCGGCGAAGGCGACCGTCAGCGCCCAGCCGAAGACGTCCGCCGCCGGGCCCGGCCGGACATCGCCGGAGATGAGTTCGGGGGCCATGTAGCCGATGCTGCCCAGCACCACCCCCGAGGCGGTCATCGTGCCCGGCAGGCCGGCGGCGATCCCGAAGTCGATCACCGTCGGGCCGTCCGCGGCCAGGATCACGTTGCTGGGCTTCAGATCGCGGTGGACCACGTCCGCGTCGTGAATCGCGCGCAGCGCCTCGGCGAGCCCGGTAGCCAGCGCGCGCAGCCCCTCCGGCCCGGGCGGCCCGTCCGCGGTGACGGCGTGCAGCAGGGTGGGCCCGTGGACGTACTCGGTGGCGATCCACGGCGGGTCGCCGTCCGGCTCGGCGTCCAGCAGGCGAGCCACCCGCGGGCTGTCGATGGAGGCGATCGCGGCCGCCTCCCGGGTGAAGCGCCGGCGGAAGCCCTCGTCCTCCAGGTGCTCGTCGCGCAGCACCTTCACGGCACCCTGCCGCCCACGGCCGTCCACACCGAGGTACACCACGCCCATCCCGCCACTGCCGAGACGGGCGGCCAGCCGGTACGGACCGACGACAAGCGGATCACCGGCCCGCAGCGGCTTCAACGAGACCAGCTCCCCCGGCCGGGAGTCGCCTGTGCGTGCTGGTCGGACGGGTACACGGTCACCACCGGATCGTTCGTGATCGGACAGGGCACTTCGATTTCGGACAGCCGCACTTCGAGCACACACACTTCGGACGGACCCACTTCGACGGACCCACTTCGGACGGACCCACTTCGACGGACGCGCTTCCCACGGACGCGCCCCGGAGAGCCGCGCCAGCGCCGCGCTCGGCGGAGCCGTTTCCGCCGTGTGCGGGTGGCAGGTCCGATCCCCCACAGCTAGATACGCGGTGAGCGCCCGGCTACCCACACACCACCTCGGCGCCGGCGGGAAGTGGTTCGGGCGGGCGAAGGCACGCCCGCCGTCCCCGCCGCGGTGGATACTCCGGGCATGGGACGGACCTACGAGCGGATCGACGATCGGCTGCGGGAGTTCATCGAGGCCCAGAAGCTCTTCTTCGTGGCGTCGGCGCCGCTTTCCGCCGACGGCCGGATCAACCTCTCCCCGAAAGGACGGGACGGGTCGCTCACCGTCCTCGACGAGCTGACCGTCGCCTACCTGGACTTCGGCGGCAGCCACGCGGAGACCATCGCGCACCTGCGGGAGAACCGCCGCATCACGCTCATGTGGTGCGCCTTCGACGGACCGCCGAAGATCCTCCGGATCCACGGCGAGGGCGAGCCGGTGTTCCGCGACGACCCGCGCTGGCCCGACCTGCTCGCCCGGTTCCCAACCGGCCAGACGGAGGCGGGCGGGCTGCGGTCGATCATCGTCGTGCGGGCCCGCACCGTCAGCGACAGCTGCGGCTACGCCGTCCCGCTGATGGAGTATCAGCAGGAGCGCGACCTGCACACCCGGTACTTCGACCGCAAGGGTGAGGACGAGTTCGCCGCCTACTGCGAGCGGGCCGTCCACAACCGCACGAGCATCGACGGGCTGCCCGCACTCCCGCTCCCCCTACCGCCGCTCCCGCACTGACCGCGCCCGCGCGGGGCCGGGCGGGCGCGGGGCCGAGCGGGCGTTCGAGCGGGCGTTCGAGGCGCCGGCCTGGTCGGGTGACCCGCCGCGGCGCGGGGCCGGAGCTCCGCGCCGCGGCGTCGTCCTGCCCGCCGGAACGGCCGTCGGGGCAGGGACGGCCGTCATCAGGAAGACGTCCCGGGGCTGCCGCCACCCGCGAAGCGGTCGCCTCGCCCGCCCGTCGTCCGTCCGCCTCGCCGACGGACGCGGGCCGGCCAGCCGCCCGCCACCCCGGCGCCCGACACATCCCGAAACACATATTTTCCCCTGAAAACAAACAGTTCGTCCGTTTTGCGTGGCTCGCCGCCATCCTCGTCCGGCGCCGACGATCACGGTTCGAGACGGTTCGAGGTCGGCGGCCCATCCGGGCCGGCACCGGCACGTTCGCGCCGGGTCAGCTCCACCCCGGCCACAGCCCGGGCCGGGCCGCCGCCGGCCCGGGGACCGGGGGCGGCAGCACCGGCCGGCGTGGCGGCAGCACCGGACCGGACCCGAAGGCCGACCGGGTGGCGGGCGCGGCGGGCACGGTGCCCGGGCGGTGCAGCAGGCTGCCGGCCTCCCGCTCGGTCAGGACCCGCAGCAGGCTTCCGCGGCGCAGCTCAAGCCGGGGGGAACGCGACACCCCGGCGGGGCGGGAGGGCCGGGCCGGGCGGGTCAGGTCCCCGTCCGCCTCCGATGGGGACCAGCTCGACTCCGGCGGAGCCCAGCCACCGCTCCCGCGGTCCAGGCTGCCTCGGTCGTCCGCGGCGATCTGGCCGGTCACCCGCACCCAGGCCCCCTCCAGGGCCATCAGATCACCGTACGTCGCGACCAGCTCGCGACTGACCCGGTCCCACCCCACGACGTGGAAGCCCCCGCCGGGCCCGTTGCCGAAGTCCAGCACGGTCACGGCCCCGGTCCGGCGGTACTGGCGCACCCGGACGACCCGGCCGACGACCATCGTCTCCGCGCCCCGGCGCGCCAGCAGGCCGGCCCGGTCGAGCGCCGACAGGACGGTGGGCGCGGCCAGGCCCGCGGGCCCGGCGAGCGGCGCCGCCCGCAGCGGCCGGGTGCGCAGGTACCGGGCCGCGGAGACGGTGCTGACCACTCCCACCGCGGCCCCCCGGCCCACACCGCCGGGGCTGGACACACCCGAGCCGGAGCCGCCGGCGCCGGCGGCGCCGGCGGCCGGGCGGCGGCCGCGCCGGTGGACCGGGCCACCGCGGCCCGCCCCCTCGTAGCGCACGTGCGCCTCGGCGTCGAGAATCGCCGCCGCGTCCTCGTAGTCCACCAGGCAGGCGTCACGCAGCCGGCGGGCGGCCGCCCCGACCGTGGGCATCCGTTCCAGCCGGGCGAACAGCGCGGAGGACGCCGGATCGGCGAAGTCCGCGGCGGAGAGGATGAGGTTCTCGCCGGTGTTGAACTCGCGCCACAGACCCGGGTCGCGGGCGAGCGCGGCGAGCGACACCGCGATCACCTCCTGGGCGAACCGGTCGAGCGTCACGTCGTACTGGTTCGACCGGTCCGGGTGCTGGTAGTTGCGGTGGCCGCGTTCCGAGGCGCCGAGCGCGCCCAGCGCGGGCAGGTACATCCCGTCGTAGTCGACCAGCCGGATGGAGGCGTCCGGCAGTACCAGGATGTTGCCGTGCTGGAGATCTCCGTGCGCGGCGCCGCGGCGCCGCAGCTCGGCGACGGCGGTGTGCAGGCTGGCCCGGACCCGGTCCAGCCGGGCCGGCCGGTCCAGGTTCTCCTGGGCCCAGTCGTCGAGCCGGACCCCGTCGATCCACTCCATCCGCACGATCGGCCAGCAATGATCGCGCACCCGGATTCCGGCGGGCAGATAGTCGACCCCGACCAGGAAGTCGAGCGCCGACGACCGGACGAAATCCGCGATACAGGCGTAGCGAAGCTCCAGGTTGTCACTGTGGCGATGGAAGCAGCGCACCGCGTAGCGGCGGCCGGCGTGGCTGACGTCGAAGGTCAGAGCGAAGCCGCCGGTGGCGACGGCCGGCATGCCCAGCGGGGTCAGCCGCGGCACGCTCCGGCGGAGCTGGTCGTCCAGGAACGCCAGCCGTGGGACCTGGACTGCCTGCTGGTAGTCGAGCAGGGTCGGCAGTTTCATGCCCGCGCCCTCGCGCGCGGCCCCTCGCCCGGGCGCGGCCAGCCCGGCGGCGCGGGCCGGCCGGACGGTCCGCGGAAGGTGCTCATGTCTGCACCACACAGATCATGGTGTCGTCGTTGACCAGGCAGCCGTGGTGGCGGTAGGCGGCGACCAGCCGGGTGAACCGGGCGGCGGTCTGCGCCAGCCAGCCCGGCGGGGGCATCCACCCGCGGTTCTCCCCGGCGCGCAGGAGGAACTGCGCCAGCGCATCCGTGGCCAGGACGAAGACGTCGCCGGGGTGGAAGGTGCCGCTCAGGACGACGGGCAGCGGAAGGGACTCCCCACGGCTGCCGACGAGCTGGGCGAAACGGGTGAAGTCCGTCGAGCGCTCGACCGGCCCGGCCACCCGGGTCAGCCCGGCGCTCAGGTGGAACACACAGGAGTCACCGACACAGGTGGCGGTCCACAGCCGGTTGGCGACGTCCACCGAGAGTCCGAGGAAGGAAGCGTCCGCGCCGGACTGCAGCTTGGCCTGCGCATACCAGGGCAGTCCAGGACGGTTCACCTCCGCCCACCATCGCGCGCGCAGCCCGGGCAGCACGTCGGCGGCGAGCGGGTCCACCGACTCGCGCACATAGGCGTCGACCAGCAGCCGGCTCCACACCTCGGGCCGGGCCGAGGTGGACGCACCGTCCGCCACCGCGAACCGCCCCCGCTCGGCGCAGGCGGCGGCGCGGTCCTCGTTCTCGGACGGGTCCCGGCCGAGCTTCGCCACCGTGCGGGACACCGCCGTGAGCTGGGACGACGCGAGCCGGGACGGCGCGGCCAGGTCGGACGGCGCGGCCAGGTCGGACGGCGCGGCCATGTCGGACGGCGCGGCCGGCTGGGACGGCACCGCGACGGACTGCACCGTCATCCGCTCGACCGCGGCCCGACGGTGAGATCGCGCAGACCCGTCGGCGTCACCGCGCGGGTTCCGATGTCGAGGAACTCGATCAGCGCGGTGACATCGGCGTTGTAGAGGAAGCCCCGCGAGCCCGGGCTCGCCGGGTAGCCGAGGCTGTCGGCGGCGGCGACCATGGTGGGCGGCAGGAAGCTCGACATGTCGAACAGTGCCCGCGCGAACTCGTCCGGCAGGTCGTCGCGGTTGTCGGGGAAGGTCACCGCGCGGCGCCCCGCCGCGGACAGGTGTGCGTTGAACAGCAGCGCGGCGCCGTCGGCCGTGCCCGCGGCCCGCACCTGGCCGGCCGCCGCCCGCGGATCACCATCCGTGCTCTGACCGTCGGTCACGTTCACCACGATCGGCGGGAAGCTGGCGGGGTGCCGGCGGCACCAGCCGTCGACGATCCAGGCGGCGACCCGCAGCGCCTCCACCATCGGCGTCCAGCCGTCCGCGACCGGATCGACCCAGGCCGGAATAGGCGTCTGGACCTCCACCAGCCCACCGGCGCCGTCGGACACCTTCCGCAGGATGTGATCCACCCGGTTCGGATTCATCGCGACCTCGCTGATGGGCAGCAGCGGCCTGCTCACACTCGAACCATACAGGACCGGCGCGACCCCGCGACCATAGCCCAGAATTCCTACCTCAAAATAGTCGTACACCCGGTCGTCGCCTTTGCTGCAGAGCAGTACGGCGTTACCGAGAAGCCGATTCACGGCGAGGGCGAGCTGATCGGCTTTGCTCATTGTCCCACCGGCCCAGGTCTCGGCCATCGACGTCGAGTGATCGATGACGAGCAGCAGACACGCCGGCTGCTTGCGATTGATCTCGGCGGAGTACATATCCCTTATCGTTTCACAGCACACGGCCGGATAGACGTTCCGACCACGTTCGACGGCGTCGCCGGGTAATCCGGCAGCACCTTCCGACGAATTTCACGGGCCCGGGCCGCCCGGGTCGATACTCACCCGGCCGGACGGTGGCCGCCGGGGTGCGCGGCCCCGGGCAGGACCACGACCAGGCCCGCGCCCGGTTCGTCGTCCTCCAGCGGGAGTCGCCGGTCCAGCGGCGCCAGATCCGCCCGGCTCGTCCGGCCGCAGCGGGGGCAGGTCGGCTGGCTCAGCGGCAGCAGCACGCCGCAGCCGCCGTCCCCGGAACCGCACCGGCGCCAGTCGTTGCCCACCTCGATGCGGGACCGCTGCTGCGCGAGACGTCCCGCTCCGAGCCGACCGAGGACCCGCACGAGGCGGCCCCCCGTCCGCGGCCAGGAACCCCACGGGTCCCGCTCCTCCCGGGCGGCACGGTCCGGTCGGTGGGTGTGCCCGGGCTCGGCGGACATGGCCTCACCGGCCACGGTGGCGCGGGCCGCGCGGTCGCGCCCGGCGGCGGGCGGGGTGGTCCTTCGCATGCGCGTCCTCGATCCTCGGTCGGGAGACGGCGGTGACGTGACGGCACCGGTGCCGGGCCGGCGGACCGGTGCGGGACATCCCGCGACCACCCGCTCCGGCGCACCGGCGGCGGCCGGGGGCGGCCGGGGGCGGCCGCCGGAACCACCGGAACCAGCGGGCCCGGCATCAGCGGAAAGCGACACTACGGATCGGTTGGGAAATCGACAATCCTTCGGTGCCAACCAGTAGCCCGAACGGTTCAGCCAACCACCCCCGAGTGTGCTCCGCACCACCCGGTAATACGACCAAAGCCCTGCCCGCCCCATACCGAAGGACCACAGCCATCCCCGTTCCGCCTAGCCCGATGGCGCCATCCCTATTTTGAGCACGCCGCCGCAGTGAGGCACGATTCGCCGGTGGCGACCCGCCGGTCCGCACCGCCGGCGGCGCGGGGCGTGGCCGGCGAACCGAGACGCGACGACTCCGGACGGAAATTCCCGCGACGGCACCCGGACGCCCGGGTGACGGAACTCCGGGCGGGGAACTCGGAGCGGCCGGAGCTCCCGGCGGCTGCGGCCGTCGTCCCGGTGGAATTCTTTTCGGCAGCCGGCCGGACCGGGAACGAGAACGACATCTGAAATCGGGAGTCGGGAGTCGGGAATCGCCGACCCGGCACCGCACCGCACCGCCCGCGCATGTCAGGAGTGTTCCGATGGACAACAGCCACCCGGAGCAGGCACCGCCCGGGACACCCGCCGCGCAGGTTCGCGCCGGCTGGCGGGCCCGGCTCGCCGGCCTGGCACCGCTCGCGCAGGAGGAGGTGCTGCTCGATCTGGTCGCCGGCCAGATCGGCGTCGTCACCGGCGGCGGCCCGGGCCCGGTCGACCGCGCGGCCCCCTGGCGCGCGCTGGGCGTCTACCGGCAGGTCGCGGACGAGCTGCGTGCCCGGCTGGCCAGCGCGAGCGGAATCACGCTGCCGGCGACGCTGCTGTTCGAACGGCCGAATCCGCTGGCGGTGGCGACGTTCCTGCGTGCCGAGATCCTCGGGGTGCGGGAGGGCCGCCGGACCACCGGCCCGCAGTGGGCGCCCCCGATCGACCCGGACAACGGCCGGCACGACGGCCGGCACGACGGCCGGCACGACGGCCGGCACGACGGCCGGCACGACGGCCGGCACGGCGGTCGCGGAGAACGCGCTGAGCACGGCACCGACCCGGTCGTCATCGTCGGGGCGGCGTGCCGGCTGCCGGGGGCGGACTCCCCCGCGGCCCTGTGGGAGCTGGTGGCCGAGGGCCGGGACGTGATCGGGGACCTGCCCGCGGACCGCGGGTGGGATCTCGCCGCCCTGTACCACCCGGACCCGGATCATCCCGGCACGAGCTACACCCGCGGTGGCGGTTTCCTGCCCGGAATCGACCTGTTCGACGCGCCCTTCTTCGGCATCGGCCCGCGGGAGGCCGTCGCGATGGATCCCCAGCAGCGGCTGATGCTGGAGATGTCCTGGGAGGCGTTCGAGCACGCCGGAATCGACCCGCTCCCGCTGCGCGGCAGCCGGACCGGTGTCTTCACCGGGGTGTCCCTGCAGGACTACGGGTCGGCCTGGCACCAGGCGCCCGCCGACCTGCAGGGCCACCTGCTGACCGGCAACGCGCTGGGAGTGACGGCCGGCCGCGTCGCCTACACCTTCGGCTTCGAGGGGCCGGCGCTGACCGTGGACACCCAGTGCTCGGCGTCGCTGGTGGCCGTCCACCTGGCCCGGGCGTCCCTGCTCACCGGCGAGTGCGAGCTGGCGCTCGCCGGCGGCGTCACCCTCATGAGCACGCCGGCAATGCTGGTGGAGTTCAGCCGCAAGCGCGGGCTGGCGCCCGACGGCCGGTGCAAGGCATTCTCCGCCGCGGCCGACGGCACCGGTTGGGCCGAGGGTGCCGCCGTCCTCGTCCTCACCCGGCTCTCCCAGGCCCGCGCGCGCCGGCTGCCGGTGCTGGCCGTCGTCGCCGGCAGCGCCGTGAACTCCGACGGTGCCAGCAACGGGCTGACCGCGCCCAACGGCCTGTCCCAGCAACGTCTCGTCGCGCAGGCCCTGGCCAGTGCCGGTCTGCGGCCCGGGGACGTCGACGCGGTCGAGGCGCACGGCACCGGCACGCCGCTGGGCGACCCCATCGAGGCCCGCGCGCTGCTCGCCGCCTACGGGACGGGGCGGCACCCGCGCCGGCCGCTGTACCTGGGCTCGCTGAAGTCGAACATCGGCCACACCCAGGCGGCCGCGGGTGCCGCGGGCGTCATCAAGATGGTCGAGGCGCTGCGGCACGAGACGCTGCCGGCCAGCCTGCACATCGGCAGCCCCACCCCGCACGTGGACTGGAGCGGCGGTGCGATCGAGCTCCTGACCGAGCCGGTCGCCTGGCCGGCCGGGGACCGTCCGCGCCGGGCGGCGGTCTCCGCGTTCGGGATCTCGGGGACGAACGCCCACGTCATCCTGCAGGAGCCGCCCGCGCACGGACCTGCCTCCGCCGCCTACCCGCGCACCCGGCCCGACACCGCCGGGGACGCCCCGGTGACGGTCGTCCTCTCGGCCCGCGGCGAGGCCGCGCTGCGCGCGCACGCGGCCCGCCTGGCCGCGCACCTGACCCGTCGTCCCGGGCTGCGCTGCGAGGACGTCGCGCACTCCCTCGCCACCCGCGCCGGCCTCCCCGACCGCGCGGCGGTCGTCCTCGACGGCCCGCCCGCGGACCGGACCGCGCGGCTCACCGGCGCGCTGGCGACCCTCGCCGCGGGGGGATCCACCCCGGCGCTGGTACGCGGCACCGCCGTGGCCGACCACGGCGCCGCCCGGACCGTCGTCGCGTTCACCGGGCAGGGCAGCCAGCGGCCCGGCATGGGCGCTGGTCTGTACGCCGCGTACCCCACCTTCGCCCGGGCACTCGACGAGATCTGCGACCTTTTCGCCCCGCACCTCGACGAACCGCTGCGCGATCTCATGTTCGCCGCGCCGGGCACCCGGCACGCCGACCTGCTCGACGAGACCCGCTACACCCAGTGCGCGCTGTTCGCCTACCAGGTGTCGCTGTTCCGCCTGCTGGAGGCGTTCGGGCTCGTTCCGCGGCTCGTGCTCGGCCATTCCGTCGGCGAGCTGACCGCGGCCCACGTCGCCGGTATCTGGACGCTGCCCGACGCGGTCGCCCTGGTCGCCGCCCGCGGCCGGCTGATGGGCAGTGCCAGCCCCGGCGTGATGGCGGCGGTGAGCGCCACCGAGGAGGAGGTCCGCGAGTCCCTGGCCCACCTGGGCCTCCGGGCCCACGAGGCCCACGAGGCCCACGAGGCCGACCGGGCCGTTCCGAGCGGACGCCCCGGGCCGGTCGGGCGCGTGGACATCGCGGCGGTGAACAGTGCGGCGTCGGTCGTCGTCGCCGGCGACCCGGGCCCCGTCGACGCCGTGGTGGCGCACTGGGCCGGACGCGGCCGGCCCACCCGCCGGCTGGCGGTGAGCCACGCGTTCCACTCCGCCCACATGGACCCCGTCCTGGGCAGCTTCGCCGCCGTCGCGGGCGGCCTCACCTACCACCCGCCGGTCATCCCGGTCGTCTCGGCGCTGACCGGACGTCTCACCGGCGATCCGGGCACCCAGCCGGCACAGACCGATCCCGGCTACTGGGTACGGCACATCCGCGAACCCGTCCGGTTCCGCGACGCGGTCGCCCGCGGCCAGCGGGAGAACCCGACGGCCTACCTCGAGATCGGGCCGCGGCCGACCCTCGCCGCCCACATCCTCGACACCGCCGCCGGCGAGATCCACGCCGCGCCGGGCGAGCGGGGCTCGGGCGGAGCCGCCTACTCGCCTGGGCGGACCCGGCCCCCCTGCCAGGTCACCGTCGCGGCGGGCCGGCTGCCGGAGCCGACCGCGCTGCACCGCGCGCTCGCCGAGCTGTACACCCACGGCGTGCCCGTCACCTGGCACCAGGCCAACCACCCGCGGGCCATCCCACCGGCCGGGCTCACCGGGCCGGTCCACCTCGACCTGCCCACATACCCCTTCCAGCGGCGGCGGCACTGGATGGAGCCGGCCGCGCCCACACCCGGCCTCCGCACCGCCGCCGCGGCGGGCGGACCCGCACGGGCGGACCTGGCGGACCTGGCGGGCTACCGCACGGTGTGGCGCGAGCTGCCCGCCGCGGCCCCGCCGCCGCTCGCCGGCGCGCCGGGCCCCGCGCCGCTGGCCGGCCGCTGGGTCGTGCTGCGGCCGCCCGCCGGCGTCCGCGACGAGGAGGTCTCGCGCGTCTGCTGGCTGCTGGAACGCCTCGGCGCAACCGTGGCCGAGATCGCGCTGGACCAGCGGGACGACGACCGCGGCCGGCTGGCGACCCGACTGGCCGCCGGGCTGGGTTCCGGGCTGGCAGGCGCGCTGGGGGCCGAACCGGGCGCTCAGCCGGGCGTGCTCCCCCCGCCGGACGCCGCCGCCGCGAAGGGCGGCGTGCTCTCCCTGCTGGCGCTGGACACGACCCACCATCCGGAGCGTCCGGACCTCACCACCGGATTCGCGCTCAGCTGTGCGCTGGCCCAGGCGCACCACGATCTCGGGCTGACCGCGCCGCTGTGGGCACTGACCCGGGGCGCGGTCGGGACCGGCGCCGACGACCCCGTTCGGGAGCCCGCCGGAGCACTGGTCTGGGGGCTGGGGCGCACCCTGGCCCTCGAGCGCCCCACCGCCTGGGGCGGCCTGGTCGACCTGCCCACCGAACTGGACGACCCCGCGCTCGCCCTGCTCGGTTCCGCGCTGACGGCGCCGTGCGGCGAGGACCAGTTCGCCGCGCGGGACGCGGCGCTGCTCGTGCCCCGCCTCGTCCGGGAGGCCGCGGACCCCGAACCGGTAGCGAGCGCCGGCCTCGGCCGCGGTCACGGCTCCGGCTCCGGCTCCGGCTCCGGCTCCGCGTCAGGATCGGGCGCGGGTGCGGGCGTCGACGTGGACTCCTGGAACGTGCGGGGCGCGACCGTGCTGATCACCGGCGGCACCGGCGCGCTCGGCGGCCGGATCGCCGCCGCGCTCGCCCGGGCCGGGGCCCGTCGCCTGGTGCTCGCCAGCCGACAGGGCTCCGCCGCGCCCGGGGCCGCCGCGCTCGGCGCCGAGCTGCGGGCCCACGGCGCCGAGGTCTCGGTGCGCCGCTGTGACGCCGCCGCCGGCGACCAGCTGGCCGCGCTCGTCGCCGAGCTCGTCGCCGACCGGGACGCGCCGCTGGGCGCCGTCGTACACGCGGCCGGGGTCATCGGTCCCACCGCCGCCCTGCACGAACTCGACCTCGACCAGATCGCGGCGGTCCTCGGGCCGAAGGCCGGCGCCGCCGGGCGGATCCACCAGGCCGCCCCCGGGGTACCCCTGGTCCTGTTCTCCTCGATCGCGGCGACGTGGGGCAGCGCCGGGCAGGCCGCCTACAGCGCCGCGAACGCCTACCTCGACGCCCTCGCCGCCCAGCGGCTGGCCGCCGGTCTCCCGGCCGTCTGCCTCGCCTACGGACCCTGGGCCGAGGCCGGTATGGGCGCCGAACCCGCCCGCCGCGACTACCTGCTGCGCCGGGGCCTGCGCCCGCTCCCGCCCGACCAGGCCATCACCGCCCTGACCCGGTCGGCACGCGGCGCGGCCGCGAGCGTGCGCACCGTCGCCGACGTGGACTGGGAGGTGTTCCTGCCGGTCTTCACCGCGGCTCGGCCGTCCCGGCTGTTCGACGAGATCGCCGCCGCCACGGCCGCCGGTGGCCCGCGGCCCGCCCCCACGACCGTCACCACAACCACCGGCCCGGCCACCGATGCCCCCGCGGCCCGCACCGACGGCACCGCCGGCCTGACGGAGGATCTCGAGCAGCTGCCGGCCGAGCGGCGCGCACCCGCCCTGCTCGATCTCGTCCGCGCCGAGGTCGCCGGGGTGCTCGGGTACGGCGACGCGGCCGAGGTGGAGACCGAGCGGCGCTTCCTGGAGATCGGCTTCGACTCGGTCGCCTCGGTGCGGCTGGGCCGCCGGCTCGCCGAGGCCACCGGCCTGCGGCTGAACACGACCGTGGTGTTCGAGCACCCCACCGTGGCCGAGCTCGCCGAGCACCTCGCCGCACTGCTCGCGGCCCGGCCCCGCCCGCTCGCCGGGCCGGCCCGCCACGGCACCGGCGGCGTCCCGGACGCCCGGTCCACCGGGTCCGGCGGGTCCGGCGGGTCCGGCGGGTCCGGCGGCCGCGGCCCGGGCAGGCGGACCGGGCTGGACGGTCTGGTGCCCGGGCCTCGTGGTCCGGTGGGCGAACCCACACCGGGCGCGGAGCCGGGCGGGGTCCGGGCGCTCTACCGCCAGGCCTGCGCCGACGGCAGGTTCGTGGAGGGGGTGGGGGTGCTGCGGGCCGCCGCGCGGCTGCGGCCCACCTTCACCACCCCCGACGCGCTCGCCCGCCGGCCCCGGCCCGTCACCCTCGCGGCCGGTCCGGCCCGGCCGGCGCTGGTCTGCCTGCCCTCGATGGTGGCTCCGTCCGGGCCGCACACCTTCGCCCGGCTGGCGCTGCACCTGCATGGCCGCCGGGCTGTGCACGCGCTCGCCCATCCCGGCTTCGGTGACGGCGAGCTGCTGCCCGCCTCGGCAGACCTCGTCGTCGACCTGCATGCCGACACGGTGGCCAGACATTTCGCCGACGTCCCGATCGCCCTCGCCGGCTATTCGTCCGGCGGCTGGCTCGCCCATGCCGTCGCCGCCAGGCTGGAGGCCCGTGGGTTGGCGGCCGCGGCTGTCGTCCTGCTCGACACCTGGCTGCCCGGCGACCGCATTCCCGAGGCCGACGTCGCCGAGGAACTGCGCGGCATCGCCGTGAACGACCAGGCATTCGCCCTGATGACCGAGGCTCAGGTGACCGCGCAGGGCGCCTACCTGGACCTGTTCGAGGGATGGCGCCCGACACCGGTGCGCACTCCGATCGTCCTGGTGCGCGCGATCGCGGGCATGCCGCGGCGGAGCCCCGCGGCCGGACCGGGCCGGTCGGACGCGGCGGCCACGGTGAGCTCGACGGGCGCGGCAGCGGGAGTGGTCAGCGCGTCGAGAGCGGGTGCGATCGGCGCGACCGGTGCCGCATCGGGCGGCCTGCCGCGGGACGGAGCCGACGACTGGGATCTCGACTACGACCTGGTGCACGCCGCCGGCGACCACCAGTCCCTGATGAACGAGCACGCGAGGTCGACCGCCGACACGGTGCACGCCTGGCTGGAAGGTGTCGGCGAGCGCCGGGCCGCGCGGAGCCCCGTCGGCGGCGCCGCGGCCGGGTGAGGCCGTTACGCGCGGCGAGGCGGTCGGCACCGGGCACTTTCCTCCCTTGAGGAGGCCCGGAATGCCGATCCGGCAGATCAGCGCGTTTGCGGACGTCGAGCACCCGCACCGGGGCGAACATGGGGGTGGTTCTGGACGCAAGGGGGCGGACGGCGACCACGGGTGCCCGACACGTGTGCTGGAGGACGCTGTGCCCTACCGCTTCGATTCCGAGCGCGCCGCGCTGATCGAGATCACGCCGCACCCGCTGCTGGACGGCATCAGCGCCCACCGGGCCCGCGCCACCGAGCTGATTCTCGCCGCGACCAGGGAGATCGACCTGACCGGCGTGAACATAACGGACACCACCGTCCCCGGCCCGCCGGACGCACCCGACGTGGCGGTGCGCATCTACACCCCGCTGATCGGCAGCCGGCCGACGCCGGCGATCCTCCACCTGCGTGGCGGCGGGTTCGTCGCGGGCGCCCTGGGCACGGACCACCGGGCCAACATCGAGCTCGGCCGGGCACTGGGCGCCACCGTCATCTCGGTCGACTACCGCCTCGCCCCCGAGAACCCCTATCCGGCGGCGATCGAGGACTGCTACGCCGCGCTGCTGTGGACGGTGGACCGCGCCGACCGGCTCGGGGTCGATCCCACCCGCCTCGCCGTCCACGGGGTGAACACCGGAGCGGGTCTGGCCGCCGCGCTCGCCCTGCTCGCGCGGGACCGCGGCGGGCCGGCACTGTGCTGCCAGTGCCTGCTCCGGCCCGAGCTGGACGACCGTCGCGCCCGCGTCGGGCCGCGGCCCGACGCCGCCGCCCGCTGGGATGCCTACCTCGGCGCGGGCGTGGCCGGGACGGACGAGGTACCCGTGTACGCGGCGCCGGCGCGGGCGACCGACCTACGCGGGCTCCCGCCGGCGTATGTGTCCGTCCAGGAAGGCGATCGGCTCCTCGACGAGGGCGTCGCCTACGCGGCGCGGCTGCGCGCCGCCGGTGTTCCCGTCGACCTGCGGCACCAGCCGGCCTCGCCGGTGGCCGTTGCGCCGGCGCCGACGGCCTCGGGGGCCGTGCGGTGCACCGGCGGTCCCGGCTCCCGCCGCCGGCACCGGAGCCCGGCGGCGGTACACGGCACCGCCGGGGTGAGCCGGGAGGCCGCCGGGGTGAGCCGCGAGCGCGACGACAGGATCTCCTACCTGCGCGCCGCGCTGAAGATCCGCTTCTAGGTCAGCGGACCGTGGGTCAGCCGCGGTCCTTGGCGCGGCTCCTGGTCACGCCGCTGTCCCGGCGCGCCAGCCCATCCCCCTGCGCGGGGATCCCGGCGTTCTGCCGGGCGTAGATCGCCTCGATTTCCTGCCGCAGCGCCGGCGAGGTGTCCGCCGACTCGATGATCAGGTCGAACTCGTGACGCTGGCGACGGACGGCGCGGCGGGCGGCAAGCTTCCGGTACAGCCCGGAGCGGTCGGAGAGGTGAAGGTTCACGGCTGCCTCCTTGCGACATGTCCAGCGACGGCTGATTTCCGCCGTCGAATCAATAATGACCCGAAAGCCGGGAAAGAATACGGACTCCCACACGTGACGTCGGACGCACTTGCGAGGGCGGTTCGGGCACCGGTGTAAGCCACGTCTATGTCGTGGACCACATCGCGGGAAATCGGTCGGAGAAGCGACAGTCCTTAGTGACCCCGATCACCGCCACTGCTTTTGCGTGACCCGCGTCACGACATTGTCGAATCCGTGTCGACAGTGCCCCGGGAGCGCCGCCGGCATTGTCGCACCGGCGCCGGCCACCCTCGGGACGGCCCCGGCGCACCGCCGCCGCCCCCACCGGCCGCCGGCCCACCGCCGGCCGGGTGACGGCCACCACAGCAGCACCAGTCAGCTCTCCCGCCGCGAAGGCGCCCACGCGGCGACCACAGGGCCCCAAGGCGCCACGGGGCGCCACGGGGCGCCACGGGGCGCCACAGGTCATGGAACGGCGGGACTCTCACCTCTTGACGGGCGCCCGCCACCGCGCAGCCACCACCACGCCAGCTCCCCGATCACCACTCTCGTCGCACCTGTCCGTGACGCACCGGAGTGCCAGCCTTCCTGTCCGGATGGCGACTTAGCCCGGTTAAAGACCGTTGGTGCTAGGCACATACAATTCATGCCACTGATCCCGTCTCCTGCCCCGAGGTACGCGGGATGCCAGCTCCGTCGAATCCATCGAATTGGGAGGGCTCACATCGACCGCCACGAACTCGTCGACCTCACGCGACGGGCGCTGAAAATAGCCACTGATAAAACCACCGACATGACGCCGGCGGAGGGCGGCGTGGCAGCCGCCGCCTACACCGATCCCGAGCAGTTCGAAAGGGAGCGCGAACTGGTCCGCCGGTCACCCCAGCTGGTGGGTTACAGCTCCGAGCTGCCAGGGGCGGGAAGCTACTGCACAAAGACGGTCATGAATGTCCCGGTGCTGCTGACCCGGGGCGAGGACGGGACCGTCCGGGCCTTCGAGAACATCTGCCTGCACCGGCAGTCCCAGGTCGCCACGGGCTGCGGCACGGCGGAACGGTTCGTCTGCCCCTGGCATGCCTGGACGTACGACGCCCGGGGCGCGTTCGTCGGCGGTCCCGGCCGGGAGGGCTTCCCCGCCACCCTGGACGGGAAGGCCCGCCTGACCGAGCTGCCCGCCGCCGAGAACGCCGGCTTCCTGTGGGTCGGCCTGGACCCGCAGGCAGGTCCGCTGGACATCGACGCGCACCTGGGCGAGCTCGGCCCGGAGCTGGCCTCGTGGGGCATCGGGAACTGGGCGCCGGTGGGCGAGAAGGTCCTCGACGCACCGGTCAACTGGAAGCTCGCGCTCGACACCTTCGCCGAGAGCTACCACTTCGCCACGGTGCATCGCGAGACCTTTGCCCAGATCACGAAAAGCAACTGCGCGCTGTTCGACTCCTTCGGCCCGCACCATCGGCTGATCTTCCCGATGAAGCACATCACCGATCTCGCCGACCAGCCGGAGGAGGAGTGGGTGCCGCTGAACAACTTTGTGTTGATCTACGCCCTGTTCCCGAACATCGTGCTGTCGGTGACCGTCGCCAACGGTGAGATCTTCCGGGTGTACCCGGGCGAACGTCCCGGCCATTCGGTGACCGTTCACCAGAACGCGTCGTCCATGGATGTCAGTGACGAGGGAATCGCCGAGACCGCCAGAACGATCTTCGACTACGCGCACGAGGCCGTGCGCAACGAGGACTACGCGCTGGCGGCCCAGGTGCAGGCGACCATGGCCACCGGCGCGCGGACGGGTGTGGTCTTCGGGCGTAACGAACCCGGTCTGCACCACCGCCACGAGGTGCTGGCGAAGGCACTGGCCGCCGGCCGCTGAACCGCGCCGGCAGCTGGGCGGGGAAGGGCCGCGAGGCCCGCGGCCCTTCCCCGTCGAATGCTGCCGCGGCGCCAGCCGGTGGCGCCAGGCCGGCGCCCGCAGGCAGGCGCCGCCGTGGCAGGCAGACCGCCGTGTCAGGCAGCCGCCGTCAGGCGAGTGTCGCGATGGCGTTGTTGAAGGTCGCCGACGGACGCATCACCGCGGTGGCCTTCACCGGGTCGGGCTGGTAGTAGCCGCCGATGTCCGCGGGCGAGCCCTGAACCGCCAGCAGCTCGTCCACGATGACCTTCTCCTGGGACGCGAGCGTCTCGGCCAACGGGCCGAAGGCCGCTGCCAGCGCGGCGTCGGCGGTCTGCGCGGCCAGCTCTTGGGCCCAGTACAGCGCCAGGTAGAAGTGGCTGCCCCGGTTGTCGATGCCGCCGACGCGGCGGGTCGGCGACTTGTCCTCGTTGAGGAACGTCGCCGTCGCCCGGTCGAGGGTGTCGGCGAGCACCTGGGCCCGGGCGTTGCCGGTGCGCTGCGCGAGGTGCTCGAAGCTGACGGCCAGCGCGAGGAACTCACCGAGGCTGTCCCAGCGCAGGTAGTTCTCCTTGACCAGCTGCTGGACGTGCTTCGGCGCCGAGCCGCCGGCACCGGTCTCGAACAGGCCACCGCCGTTCATCAGCGGTACGACCGAGAGCATCTTGGCGCTGGTGCCCAGCTCCAGGATCGGGAACAGGTCGGTCAGGTAGTCACGCAGCACGTTGCCGGTCACCGAGATGGTGTTCTCGCCGCGGCGGATCCGCTCCNGCGAGTACTTCGTCGCCTCGACCGGAGCCTTGATCTCGATCGTCAGGCCCTCGGTGTCGTGCTCGGGCAGGTAGGCCCGCACCTTTGCGATGAGCTGGGCGTCGTGCGCGCGGGTCTCGTCCAGCCAGAACACCGCCGGGTCGCCGGTGGCCCGGGCCCGGCTGACCGCCAGCTTCACCCAGTCGCGGATCGGCGCGTCCTTCGTCTGGCAGGCGCGGAAGATGTCGCCGGCGCTGACGGTCTGCTCCAGCACGACGGTGCCGGCGGTGTCGACGAGCCGCACCGTGCCGGTGGTCTGGACCTCGAAGGTCTTGTCGTGGCTGCCGTACTCCTCGGCCTTCTGCGCCATCAGCCCGACGTTGGGCACGGAGCCCATCGTCGCCGGGTCGTAGGCACCGTGCGCCCGGCAGTCGTCGATGACCGCCTGGTAGACGCCGGAGTAGCTGCTGTCGGGCAGCACGGCCAGCGTGTCGGCCTCGGCCCCGTCCGGGCCCCACATGTGGCCGGAGGTGCGGATCATCGCCGGCATGGACGCGTCGACGATGACGTCGCTGGGCACGTGCAGGTTGGTGATGCCGCGGTCGGAGTCGACCATGGCCAGGGCCGGGCCGCCGGCCAGCTCGGCCTCGAAGGAAGCCTTGATCTCGGCGCCCTCGGGCAGCGCCTCCAGGCCCTTGAAGATGCCGCCGAGGCCCTCGTTGGGGGTGAGGCCGGCGGCGGCGAGGGCCGCGCCGTGGCGGGCGAACGTCTCGGGGAAGAAGGCCCGCACCACGTGGCCGAAGATGATCGGGTCGGAGACCTTCATCATCGTGGCCTTGAGGTGCACGGAGAACAGCACGCCTTCGGCCTTGGCCCGGGCGACCTGGGCGGTGAGGAACTCGCGCAGCGCGCCGACCCGCATGACGGAGGCGTCGACGACCTCGCCGGCGAGCACCGGTACCGACTCCCGCAGGACGGTGGTGGTGCCGTCGTCACCGACCAGCTCGATGCGCAGCGCGCCGTCCGCCGCGATCACCGCGGACTTCTCGGTGCCGCGGAAGTCGTCGGCGCCCATGGTGACGACGTTGGTCTTCGAGTCGGCGCTCCAGGCGCCCATCCGGTGCGGGTGTGACCTGGCGTAGCCCTTGACCGAGGCGGGCGCCCGGCGGTCGGAGTTGCCCTCACGCAGGACCGGGTTGACCGCGCTTCCCTTGACCTTGTCGTACCGGGCGCGGATCTCCCGCTCCTCGTCGGTCCGGGGGTCGTCCGGGTAGTCCGGCAGCGCGTAGCCCTGCTGCTGCAACTCGGCGACGGCGGCCCGCAGCTGCGGGATCGAGGCCGAGATGTTCGGCAGCTTGATGATGTTCGCCTCGGGCGTCTTCGCCAGGTCACCGAGCTCGGCGAGCGCGTCGTCGATGCGCTGGGACGGGTCGAGGTACTCGGGGAAGCTGGCGATGATCCGCCCGGCCAGGGATATGTCGCGGCTCACGACCTCGACCCCGGCCGTCGACGCGTACGCCTGCACCACCGGCAGGAACGAGTACGTCGCCAGGGCGGGCGCCTCGTCGGTCTGCGTGTAGATGATCACCGATTCAGTCACCGAAACTCCGCTTCGCGTCTACTACTGCGTGTCGTATCAAGGTATGCCCTGCCCGCCGGGTGGCCGCGGGCCGGACGCGGACGCGCCACCGTCGAACCGCCACGAATGTTAGGTAGGCTAAGCTTTTTATCGCGGCCCGGGGGTCCGGCGCACGCGGTATGCGTCCCGGCCCAGGTCAGACGGTATGCGATCCCAAGGCGTCCGAGCAGCGGCAAAGCAGGGCCAGACCAGCGGCGGCGCAGCGGCGGAGCAGAGCCTGAGCGGTGGCGGAGCAGGGCCGGAGCGGCCTCAGCTCAGCCCGGTGGCCAGGTCGTCCGGTGCTCCGAAGCGGTGCGCGGTCACGCTGATCGCCTGTTCCCGCAGGAACGGCAGCAGTTCCAGCCGACCGGACTCCGTGACCGGGTTCGAATGGATCACAATCGCCGGCCGGCCGCGGGTCACCGCCGCCACCGCCCGACCCGCCGCCGCCTGCGCCTCGACGTCGCGACCGGCCAGGCGGAGGCGCAGCTCACGCCCGCGCGCCGCGCACCGGGCGACTTCGGCCAGCCACTCGTCGTCGCGCTGCCGACGCCAGGGCACCCCGAGCTCGGCGAACGCCGTCCGCAGTGGCGCCGGGAGCCGCGCGGCGGAGGTCACCCGCAGCCGCGAGCCGGCGAGCAGCCCCGCCGCGACCACCCGCACCAGCGGGACGAACCCGTCGTCCACCAGCCGGATCTCGACCGGCACGGGTCGGTGGCGCAGCAGGTTGCGTTCGACGCCGAGCCCGCCGATCTCCCGGGCGGCACCGTAGTGACCCGCCCAGGCCGCGGCGTCGCTCCGCAGCGCCCGCTCAAGACCGGCCGCGTCGAGGCCGCCGGCGGGGCCGGATGGCGCCGTGGTCTCCTCCACGGCGGCGAGCAGCCGGCGGGCGGCGGGCCCGAGAGCGGCGCCGGCCGTGCTCGGCCTGCCGGCCCAGTCACCGAGCGCGAGCAGATAACTCGGCCCGCCGGCCTTGCCCCCCGGCCCGACCGCCGACCGCTTCCAGCCGCCGAAGGGCTGACGTCCGACGATCGCGCCGGTGATGCCCCGGTTCACGTAGAGGTTGCCGGCCTCGACGTGCCGCAGCCAGTAGGCGAGCTCAGCCGGGTCACGGGAGTGCAGCCCGGCCGTCAGGCCGAAGTCGACGTCGTTCTGGATCTCGACGGCCGCGGCGAGATCCACCGCCGTCATGATCCCCAGCACCGGGCCGAAGTACTCGGTGCGGTGGAACTCCGACCCGCGGGTGACACCGGCGCGCACCCCGGGTGACCACAGGCGGCCGTCGGCGTCGAGCTGCCGTGGCCGCAGCAGCCACCGCTCGCCGGGCCCGAGCGTCGTCAGCGCCCGCAGCAACTTGCCGGACGCCGGCTCGATCAGCGGGCCCACCTGGGACGTCGCCGCGTCCGCCGGCCCCACCGCCAGCGAGCGGACCGCGTCCAGCAGCTGGTCACGCAGCCGGCGCGAGCGCGCGGCCGAGCCCACGAGGACGAGCAGGGACGCGGCCGAGCACTTCTGGCCGGCGTGCCCGAAGGCGGAGGCGACCACATCCCGCACCGCCAGGTCGACGTCCGCGCCGGGTGTCACCACGATCGCGTTCTTGCCGCTCGTCTCGGCCAGCAACGGCAGGTCGGGCCGCCAGGAGCGGAACAGCTCCGCGGTCTCGAACGCCCCGGTCAGCAGCACCCGGGCGACCCGCGGGTCGCTGACCAGCGCCCGCCCGAGCGGCCCCTCGTCGACGTCGACGAGCCGCAGGACGTCGCGGGGCACTCCGGCGTCCCACAGCGCCTGTGCCAGCACCGCGCCGCAGCGGCGGGCCTGACCCGCCGGCTTGAGGATGACCGGCGAGCCGGCGGCGAGCGCCGCCAGGGTGGAACCGGCGGGGATCGCCACCGGGAAGTTCCACGGCGGCGTCACCACGGTGAGCCGCGCCGGGGTGAACACCGCCCCGTCGACGTCGTCGAGCTCGGCGCCGCGGGCGGCGTAGTACCGGGCGAAGTCGACCGCCTCGGACACCTCCGGGTCGGCCTGGTCGAACGTCTTGCCCGCCTCGGCGACCATCACCTCGATCAGTTCGCCGCGCCGCCGCTCCAACTGGTCGGCCGCGCGGCGCAGGACCTCGGCCCGACCGCTCCCACCCCGCTCGGCCCAGGCCGGGGCGGCCGCCACGGCGGAGTCCAGCAGGCTGTCGAGTTCGGCGCGCGAGCGGACGGCGGCCCGTGCGACGAGGTCGGCGCCGAGGTCGGATGCCCCGGCCCGCAGCAGGATCCGCCGCGCCCACGCCCGGTTCGCAGCCAGCGAGGGGTCGGTGTCCGGCGCGTTGCGGAAGACCTCCGCAGCCGAGGTGGCGGGAGCAGCCGAGGTGGCGAGAGCAGCCGAGGTGGCGGGAGCGGCGGGTGCCAGCCGGTTCTGCGTGCGCCGCGGGCCGGGCATGGCGGAGCGCTCCGCCTCCAGCCTGGCCACCGACGCGCGGAAGCGCCGCTCCTCCCGGGCGAACAGCAAATCGTCACCGGCCAGGCCGAAGGCCGCGGAGAGGAAGTTCTCCTGGCTCGCCCCCTCCTCCAGCCGGCGGACCAGGTAGGCGATCGCGACGTCGAACTCGGCGGGCCGCACGACCGGGGTGTAGAGCAGCAGCCCGCCGACCTCGCGGGCGACCACCCGGGCCTGTGCCTGCGCCATTCCCAGCAACATCTCGAACCGCAGCGCGGACCGGACGCCGCGGTGCCCGGCGAGCACCCAGGCGAAGGCGACGTCGAACAGGTTGTGCCCGGCGACCCCGATCCGCACGGCACCGACGTTCTCCGGCCGCAGCGCATGATCCAGCAGCCGCTTGTAGTTCGCGTCCGTCTCCTCCTTGGAGCCGTACGGCGCCTGCGGCCAGCCGCGCAGCGCCGCCTCGACCCGCTCCATCGGCAGGTTCGCGCCCTTCACGACGCGGACGGTGATCGGAGCGCCACCAGCAGCGACCCGCTTCGCGCTCCACTCCCGCAGCCGGACGAGTGCCCCCAGCGCGTCGGGCAGGTATGCCTGCAGGACGATCCCGGCCGCCAGCCCGCGCAGCTCCGGCCGGTCGAGCAGCGCCGTGAACACCGCGATCGTCAGGTCCAGATCCCGGTACTCCTCCATGTCCAGGTTGATGAACGTCGCCGGGCGGGTCGCCGCCGCCCGCTCGTACAGCGGACGCAGCGCGTCCACCACCTGGGCCACCGTCTCCTCGAACGCCCAGGGGGCGTGCGGGGCCGTGCTCGCCGACACCTTGATCGACACATGGTCGACGTCCGGCCGCTCGACGAGCGCCATCGTGCCGGCCAACCGCCGGGTGGCCTCCCGCTCGCCGAGCACCGCCTCGCCCAGCAGGTTCAGGTTCAGCCGGACACCCGGCCCGCGCACCGCCGCGATCGCCGGCCCCAGCCGCCGTTCGGTGGCGTCGACGACCAGATGCCCCACCATGCCCCGCAGCGCCCGCCGGGCGACCGGGATCACCAGCCAGGGCGCCACCGGCCCCGCCACCCCACCGGCCCGGACCGCCGCCCGCAGATACCGGGGCAGGAAGCCGGGCGTGGACGGCGCGAGCCGGGCCAGGTTGCGCGCCGCGACCCGCCGGTCCTCCGGCCGGATCACCCCGTCGACGAACCCCACCGTGAAGGCCAGACCACCCGGCGCCCGCAGGAGCCCCGCCAGCCGCGCCGCCGCGGCGTCAACCGGCTCGGCCGCCGCCTCGCCGACCCAGCGGTGGACGAGCGCCACCGCCTCGTCCGCCACGGCGGAGAGCTCGGACACGGTGGTGCAGCGAGCCGCAGTCATCGGCATCCCCAGGTCCTCGTCGCCAGCGCCCGTCACCGGCGCCATGGGCCCTACCCAGTGCGAGCTCCTCCAGTGTCGCGGCCCTGCCCCACCCAACGACCCTCACCGGGGACTATGTCCGCCTCTCCAGGTCCGATGGGGCCGCTTACGAAGCCGACCAGACGACCGTCCACGACGGGGAACGCCCGGCCGCCCGCCGCAGGGCACCGCCCGCCGGCACCTGGAACTCGCACGACGCGCGAAACCCGCCCGGCTGACGCTCGTCCGGTTCGACCCCGGGGAGTCGAGGCCAACAGCGACAGAAAATCCCCGCGCCTGCGGGGACGACGAACCGACGCTCACCAAGCCCACGGTCTGGCGCGGAAGATCCCCGCGCGTGCGGGGACGACTCGATGGGGGTGCCGAGTCCCAGGCCGGGCATGGGAAGATCCCCGCGCGTGCGGGGACGACTGGTCACTGGCGCTCCGATCATGGCGGGGNGGGGGAAGATCCCCGCGCGTGCGGGGACGACTGGTTCAGGTCGACCGAGGTCGACATGTACCCCGGAAGATCCCCGCGCGTGCGGGGACGACGAGACCGAGCTCCTCGCCGCACGCCGGACCGGGGGAAGATCCCCGCGCGTGCGGGGACGACGCTCGCTGGTCCATCCAATCCTGGGACATGCTGGGAAGATCCCCGCGCGTGCGGGGACGACACGGTGAGGGTGTCGCCGCCGGCCAAGACGAGGGGAAGATCCCCGCGCGTGCGGGGACGACGTCGCGAATCTGCCCGCGCCTGCGGAGGACACGGGAAGATCCCCGCGCGTGCGGGGACGACACTTGCTGAGCTGGGATGTTACCGGCGGGGGCGGGCGAATAGCATCAGTCCGTCGTAGTCGACGGGGTGGTAGCGGTCGCGGCCGGCCGTGCGGGCGGCCCAGCCTTGTTCGTTGTTGGCTGGCTCGATCATGACTGCCTGGCCGTCTCCGATGCGTTGGGTGAGCAGGGTCCAGAGGCGGTCACGGACGCGGGCGCCGGGGNTGCCGACGTAGACACCGGCGGCGATTTCGATCATCCAGCGGGTGAGGTGGCCGCGGAGGCCTTCGGGGGCGGCGATGAGGACGATGACGGTCATCCGGGTGGAGGTCCGGGGGCGAAGTCGGGGCCGGTGATGCCGAGGCTGGTGAGGTCGTCCCAGCTGTCGGCGACGTCGGCGGCCCAGTTGACCCCGCCGGCCACCTGGCCGTCGATCTCATCCCACAGGTGCAGGCCGTCGTCGTCGAGGTCGGGAGTGTCCTTGTCGAGGAGAAGGTCCTTGATGTCGCGCACGATGCGGGCCATGAGGTGACCGTCGGCGACTTTGTCGCGGAATGCGGTGCGGATGTCTCGTTCGTCGGTGTGGCCGGCGGCGGCGAGGTCGAACGCGAGCGGGATGGTGTAGTCGGCTTTGTANAGGTCGGCGATGTCGAGGACGAAGGAGATCGCCGAGCCGGTGTGGACGAAGCCGAGGGCGGGACTGGCGCCGATACCGATGATGGCGGCGTGGCAGATGCCGTAGAGGCAGCTGTGGCCGGCGGACAGGAGTCGGTTGATGTCGTCGCCGGCGGCGAACGGGTCACCCGGGCGGTAGACGCGGCGGACCCAGGGGACGCCGGTGCGCTCGGAGTGGGCGCGGTAGACCTTTTTGATGCGGGCGCCTTCGCGGCCGCGGAGCTGCTGCATGGTGGCGGTGGTGACGTCGTCGTCGGGGAAGCGTTTGGCGTACATGCGCCGGGCGACGCCGAGACGTTCCTTTGTGCGGGTGACGAGGTAGGCCTGGCGGAGCAGGAGTCCGGAGCCGCGGGCAGGGCCGAGGCCGGCTGCGTACATGCGTACGCCGCGGTCGCCGACCCAGCACACGGCGGTGCCGGAGTCGGCGAGCAGACGTACCGCGCCACTGGTGATGCGGGTTCCGGGGCCGAGGAGCAGGGTGGCGACGAACGCGGCGGGCACGCGGACGGTGCGTTCCTTGTTGACGATGACGACGGCGTTGTCGGCCCGGTCGACGTGGCTTTTCTCCACGTAGANGGAGGAGACNCGGTCTTCGATGCGGTGCAGGTCGAGTGGGTCGGACAGCCACCACACCGTCACCCACCTCCCGCGCCGGTGGGCCCGGCGGTGAGTGGGGCGAGGGTGAGCAGCCCGCAGCCGTAGGCCTTGGCGGGTCCGACACCGTCCAGCAGGGTTCGCCGGGCGAGGTCGGGGTCGGTGNCGCGCAGCGCGCCGTCGAAGGTCGCGGTGCTCAGCACGACCCGGCGGGTCTTCTCGTTACCGCTGTGGTTCGCTCTCGGCTGTTCCGTGTTGTCATGGGTCTTCTTGGCGAAGGTGAGACGTTCGCGGGCAGTGAGCGCGACGACCGGTCCGGTGTCGGTCCGCAGAAGTGTGAATCCCCACCGTTCCACCCGGCTGGTCAGCCAGGTCAGCTGGTGGGCGGCGGTGCGGTGCGGAACGCGCACGCCGCGAGGCCGCTCCTGGGCAAGATGTTCTTTTTGTCGAGCTGAGGGTTTGGCAGGGGTCCGGGTCGCGGTGACGGGATTCGCGCGCAGTCGGAAGGCGAACTCGCGGCCGTGCTGGAGACGGTCGAGCAGTGGCTGGTAGTCACGGATCATCGCCTCGGCGCCGTCGGCGCCGGGCCAGCCGGCCTGTTCGACGAGGTGTGCCCAGGAGGGCCGGGAGTCGGTGAGGACGAGCAGTTCCGCCCGGTGCTGCTCGCGGGTTTCCAGCCGCCACAGGACCCGTTCGGTCACCGGCTGGATGGCCAGGCCACCGAGGACGGCCGCGTGCATGTTCTCGGGGCTGCGCAGCAACGCCTGGGCGCCGGATCGCAGCGGGTTGAGCCAGATACGGGACAGGTAGGTCATGGACGGCTCACCATCCCAGCAACGCGAACGGGTCATGGCCAGCCGCAGGGTCGGCGTCGGTGTCCTCGACGGGCCAGGGTGGTGGCAGCCGGGCCCACCTCTGGCGGACTCGGCGGCTGGTGAATCCCCGGTTGCGGGGGTCGAAGGTGGTCGGGACGTCCCGGCGGATGTCATCACCGTCCGGATCGTCGACGGTGACCGGCAGGTCGATGGTGCGCGGGCGGGGCCGGGTGGCGGCGAGCCGCTCCTTCTGCGCCGGCCCGGCCTGCCACGGCACCGCCGCCAGAACCGTAGCGACGTCGCCGTCCCATAGCGGCGGTGCCGTGTCGCCGGTCGGGGCGAGTAGCAGCGGCTGGGTGGGTGGGCAGGAGCGACGGCCCAGCGCGAGGGGAAACGCGGGAGCTCGCAGCGCGGCGGCGAGCGGGCGAAGAACGTCGTCGGGTGCGCTGAGGGCGGCGACGAAGACAGCGTCCTGCAGGTAGTACCGCTCGGTGACGTGGGTGTGTTTCGCCGGCGAGGTGGGCTTCTGGATTCCCTTGGCGGACACCGCGGCCGAGGGCAGTGGTCGGCCGCGGTAGTCGCTGACCGTGTGGTAATCACGCAGCAGGGTGCCGGGCTGGTCGGTGCGCACGCCGAAGGTGAGCTCCAGCAGGTCCTCGATCGGGTCGGTGCGGCGCCGGCCCTGGGCGGCGGCGAGCAGACCGACCAGGCCGCTTTTGGTCGGTTCGGGCTGGGTGTCGCGGCGGTTGAACATGCTGGCCCCGCCCCAGGACTGCACCGGGCCGGCCAGGCGCAGCACCAGACACCGCGGGTCGGCGGGGGTGGTCATCGGCGGGTGGCCTGCAGCCGGTCGCGGGCCGCGGTGGTCACGGTGGTCACCAGCTGGGGGAAGGGCACCGACGGGCCGAGGGCAGTGGTCGCCGGGTCGGCGTCGGTGGTGTCGTAGGTGGACACGACCAGGTCCGGGCGCAGACCCCACAGGGCGGCGGTCTGGTCCAGTTCGGCGGCGAACTGTGCGACGGAGCCGGCGAGCAGGCCATGCCCGTTCGCGGTCACCGGCTTCTCGAACGCCGAGACGAGGTTGACCGGCTGGTCGGTGCGGATCGCGACGGTGAGCAGGTTCGGGGCGGTGCGGTGCGCGAACGAGTTGCTGTGCCCGGTGGGCATCGAGGTCGTGAACGCGGTGAGGAAGACCCGTAGTGCTTCGACGGCGGCGTCGGTGTCTCCGGCGAGGTTGTCGAGGAGCTGGTGCAGGCCGACGGTGGCGAACCGGTACAGGGTCGCGGACTGGAACTCGATCGTGCCGATCATCCCGGCGCCGGTGTCCTCCTTCGGGTTCTCGTCGTCGACCGCGGTGTAGTAGTCGAACTCCACTTCCGCGGCATGGGTGGACAGGGCGTGCGCGACCTGGGTGGCGGCGTCCACGTTGAGTCCGGGAAGGTCCGCGACCATCCGCCCGAACAGCGCCACGTCGATCGGATGCCCGGTCCCGAGGGTGGCGCGGACCGGCACCTCCTTCACCGCCTCGGCCAACGCCTTGTCGTCGAGACCGGCCAGGCGTGGCAGGTCGGCCCCGATCAGGTCGACCAGCCGATCCAGCTGAGGACGCCCGAAGAACAGCAGGTAGGCGGTCTCCGCGGCCTTCTTCCCCGCCTTGATCCCGAGATCGGACAGCACACTCGTCGCAACCCGCTCCGCGTCGTCCGGCGCAAGCCCCCCGCGGGCGGCGATCTTCTCAGCAAGCAGCGCGGAGATCTTCTTCGTGCGGGTACCCAGATCCGCCGGGTCGACCAGATCCGCGAAGGCGGTGCGGGTGGCGCGCTTCCACGCCTGCGACGACACCCGCGCCCGCTTCACCCCGCCGTAGATCGCCTGCTTCGGCGTACCGGCGTCGTCACGATTCAGGTTCGACGGGGGCACCGTCTGCAGAACATGCACATCAACATAGGTACGCATGAGGATTCCCTCTCCTCACGCAGCGACAGAACGTCTCTGCGCGGCTGTGGAGTACGACGCCACCGAAACCGTGTCCGGTGGCAGTTTCCTGAGTTGAATCAGCTGGTCGCCGGTGTTGCGGGACCGGGCTTCCCGTTACGCGCGAGGAAGTAGTCCGAGCCCCAACGGCGCCGGACCCCCCCGACCTTCGCCGGGTCCTGCCAGTCGACCAGGTTCCAGAACAGCGCGGTGTAGTCCAGCCGCTGCGCCGGTGACAGGCCCCGCAGCTGACGGACCAGACCCCGCAGATGGTAGGAGGCCTCGTTCAGCGAGGTCGCCGTGGCCGCGGCTTCGAACCGGCGGTCGACCGCCTCCTGGCTGAACTTCCCGCTCTCCCGCAGGCCGGCCATCGCCGTTCCGAGGCTGATACCGCTCGCATGCATCAGGGNGGACTGCGACTGCTGATGGACGGCGAACAGCACGAGTGCCACATGCTCGGCTCGCAGTTGAAAGCTCAGCTCCCCGCCCCGGTTCAGGGTGGTGTAATGGCGCCACATCTGCGGAACCGTGCCGGGCTCCCGGCCCGCGCCCTGCCGCAACGCGGCCAAGGCCGCGCCGTCAGGCCGGCCGTCGGCATGCCTGAGCTCCCAGAAACGAGGCCTGGGCGCATCCCCCGCCGGGATGGACATAGCTACTGGGGCTTCGATCGTCATGAGGTATCCCAGAAATCCGAGGTCGGTCAGGCCGCGCTGGTGCCGGTAGCCGGAGCGGTCCCGGTCACCGGCCGGCCGAGAATGGTGTTCAGAGAACGGCGGAACGACGCCTCCGCGACCGCGAGCCGCGGACCGAACCGCTGATCGGGATCGCGGCCGAGGAACGTCCCCGGGCCGGCAGCGGACAGCACCGGATCCGCGATCTCCCAGGCCAGCTGCCGCGCGACGATCCGCCAGGCGTCCTCCGCCTGCTCGACCTCCTCGGGATGATGCTGCAAACCGGCCAGCAGCCGCCGCACCACCGGAGTAAGCCGGTGAATCAGCACCTCCCCGAGATGCTGCCCTCGATCCCAGGGGAGCTTCGCCGCACCGCAAGCCGCACGCAGATCATCATCGAGACGGTTGGCTGCGATCCGCAACGCCTCCGCCTNGCCTGCCACCTGCAACAGGGTGTAGCGAACCCGCGAGTCCGCCGCGAGCGCAGCCACCGGCAGCGGGATCTCATCCACGATCACGTCGTCCACGACTGCGGACTGGGTGCCGTAGGACACCCCGACGGTCAGAACTCTCAGCGGGAAATCCTCCGGCACATATCCGTCGGCCTGCAGATCAGCCACCTGCTGCATCAGCGCCGGTGCCGACACCTTCTCCGCGGTGGGACCGTGCACTGCCAGCAGCCCCGCCAGCCCCCGCCACGCCGCCCGGCCCGGCTGGTGACGCACCGGCCGTACCGGCGGGTCACCCTTTTTCGGCTCTTTCACCTGCCGCCAGGCGGTGTGTGGCTCCAGATCATGCACCGGGCCGTCCAACCGGTCTCCCGCGCACAGCACCACCCGCCGCACCACCACACCACCCGGCACCGCAGCATCGGCCTCCGGAATGAGCCGGACCCGCCGGGCCTGCCAGGTCAGCAGATCCAGCCTCCCGCGCGCGGCACGCACCTGCCATGACGCGGTGGCCGACTCCGGTGACCTCCACTGCGGGCAGTCATCCGACCGGCGAGCGCCCGCAGGCAGGGTTGGGAGGTTCAGCATCAGCGTGTCGAACAACGTCGCACCCATCGGCACGACCACCCCGAGCTGACCCAGCGGCCCCGTCGGATTCCCCGTCGTCTTTCCCGCCTTCGCCTGCGGATCACCGGCAGCACCGGACTTGATCGCCGCGGTGTCCCAGCAATGAGCCGCCAGCAACGCCCGCGCAGCCGCGGCCGGCGACAACGACGGCGGATCGTTCTCCGTCCGTGCGCTGAACAGCGGCACGTTGTTCCCCGACGCCAGCCGTGACAACAGCAGCGAGACCGGCTTCGTCTCGTCCTTCAGCGTCCGCAGACCCGCCACCTGCGCAAACGGCCGACGCGCATCAAAAAGATCGAACCGGTCCGCGTGGGTATCCAGATAGTCGCCGATCCGCGTCACGTCCGCGTCATCGAACCGACCCCGCGCAAATCGACGCGCCCACGCAGCGCGGTCCCCGGGAACACCCACCGCGTCCATCACGACAGGAACGAGAACCTGCCGAAGCACTGCGACAGTCTCCAACGGATCGGCGACCGCCAGGCCAGCCCACCGGTCAGCCCCCATCAGCGCCTCCCGCAGGCCCACCTCACGAACGCGGCCGTCATCGACCACCTCGATCCACGGTTCCACCGTCAGGTCAAATCCGCTCAACGATTCCCCCGTTCAACGAAGAGCCCTCCAGCCCGAAGGACACCCGATACTTACCAGACCCCTCCGACAATGCTGCGCCGTGACCACCCAGGCGTAGGTGCCCGGCCCCTCAGATACCGCCGCGCTGCGCAACCCGGTCGCTTTACACGTCTAACCTTTCCGGTCCCGTTTCGAGCGGCGCTGACGCGTCCGCCGTTCCAGATACCGGCGGCGGTCCTGCCACCAGGCCAACCGATCCGCCGACCTGTCCGGCATGACTGCCCGCGCCACGCAGGCGACGCCAAGAGCACCGGCGAAGATGATGAGGCTGACAGCAGCAGCCCACGGGGCTCCCAGACCTGAACCCGCACCGCTCAAGGCGGTCATAAGGAGCGGAGACGCCCGCATGGCCTCCCTCATCGGATCCCACACGGACCGCTCGCTGAAGACCGGCGTCCCTGGCCGCCCGAGCAGCTGTACCGCCAGGCACAAGACAGGGAAGAACGGCAGCGCGAGCGCGGCTGTGGAAAGTGGNTGATCGGCACAGCGACACACTACCGCGCGTCCCNCCGAACTTAACAACTGGGTCTCGGAGGTACGGACTGGGTACCGGGCGCTCGGGGGTGCATGGGAGAGCGGCTGATACGGTGTCGGTGCCTAGCACACGCTGGGGTCTTCCGTGGGTATCGGATGCCCGGACGTCGTCCCCGCCCACGCGGGGGACACTCAAGCCCCACCTTTCGAAGACGGCTGGTACTCAGCGTGGTGTCTTCCGTTCGTGGGTCAGGCCGAGGCTGTGGTCGTAGACCAGGTGGTATCCGCCGAGGTGAACGGACAGAGTGGCGTCGAGAATGAGTGCCCGGGCGCGCTTCAGCCACGGGTCGGCGTCCCAGCCCGGCAAGGGCATGAGGTCCTGACGAGCGGCGGCCGTGATCTCTTTGTTGGCTGGCAGGCGGATCGTGGCGCCCGCCACCTCCTCCAGCAGCGTCTCGTCGCTGATCGCTGCTTCTCCGCTCTGGCCCAGTGGCCGGCCGCCGAGCGTCAGGTAGCCGCCGGACGGATTCCCGCGGACGAGGATGACCTCCAGCGACTCCTCGCCGTCGCGGACCACCGCGGCGACCCGCTCCTCCGACGCCAGCACCTCGGTCGACCGGTCATGCAGCCCCTCCAGGGTCGGGGCACCCAGCCGGTCCTCCCCGGACAGCAGGAAGGCCGACGCAGCTGACGCACGCTGCCGTTCCTTCTCCTCCCACTGGGCCCGGTAGCGGTCCGCGGCCGATGCCCACTCCTGCGGGCCGAGAGGTGTCCGACCGTAGCCCTCGGCCACCAGCTCGGGAACCCGCTCGGGGATCGACCAGCCNCCCCCGCCGGCCGCCGCGGCAACCAGAGCCGCCGACCGCAGCAGCAGGTGGTCCCCGTACACGGCGCGGCTGCCCGACGGCCACATCGGAATTCGACCGTCACCGAACCGCACACCGGTCACGAGCACCCTCGGTGCCCGGAACCGCTCAGCGCGCGCGCCTACCGGCCGCTGGTGGCGGTGCAGCCGGCCGATGCGCTGCAGCAGAAGATCGATCGGCGCCAGATCGGTGACCAGGAAATCCACATCAACGTCAAAGGACTGCTCAGCGACCTGCGTGGCCACGACGACAAGACGGTCCGGCCGCCGTGCGGCGCCACGACGACCCGGCGGGCCCAGCAGGTCGATCACCCGCTCGGCACGCTCGGCACGGGCCGCCGCGATGAACCGTGCATGCAGCAGAACGACGTCGTCACCGAACACCGGTTGCAGCGCCGTGAAAACTCCCTGTGCACGGGCAACGGTGTTGCACACCACGAGCGCGCAGCCACCCGCCTGCACCTCCGCGGTCACCGCGGCAGCCACCGTCGCCGGGGTGAACTCGTCCTGCTCGTCGAGGATTTCCACCCCGACCTCGAGCCGCGGCCTCTTCGACGCATACACATCGACGGCCAGGTGGGGGGTTCCGTCGACGGCGCACACCGACGTCACGCTCGGATAGCCCGCCGGCTCCGCGAGGCCCCGCAGCTCGTCCTCGACGTCCAGGCGCTGGACTGCACCCTGAAGATAGGCACGGACAAGGTCGCGGCGCAGGTCCGGAGGCAGAGTCGCGGACAACAGCACCACCGGAACGCTGGCGTCCGCCAGCCACCGCAACGCCTCGAACAGAAACTGCGCCATGTAGACGTCGTAGGCGTGCACCTCGTCGAGGACCACCACCCGGCCCGCCAGCCCCGCCTGGCGCAGCATCACATGCTTCGTCCTCGTCGCCGCATGCAACACATGATCGATCGTGCCGACCGTGACCGGCGCCAGCAGCCCACGCTNCCGGCCGAAGAACCACTCGGCCGCGGCCACCCCACCCACCGCGGGTCGATCCGGATCCGCCGACGACGACCCGCCACCCAGACCGTAGTCGTCGTCCATCCCGTACTCGTCAACATCGTGGATACCGCCGAAGGCAGCGGCGCGCCCCAGCTCCAGCCACTGCTTGTTGAACCGCGCCCGGCCATGCAACAGGCCCAGCGGAGCCTCGGCGTCCACCTGCACCGACCAGTCCCGGACCCGGGTGAACATCGGATCCGCCGTGGCCTGTGTCGGCATTCCCACGAACACACCATCCGCGCCGAACCGCCGCGCCAGCACCTCCACCGCAGCGAACGCCCCCTCGGTCTTGCCCTCCCCCATCGGCGCTTCCACGATCAGCAGACCCGGACCCCGCAGCTCCTCCGCCGCCCGCACCACACCGCCCTGAACCGGCCACGCCAGCTTCCCGAACCGATAGGACACCAGGTCGCCCACCCCCGGCGGAGCGGACACGCCCGCGCGCCACCCCCCTCGAAGGCCAAGGTTCTCCCACGCCCGACGCGCCCGCTCTCGGGCACCTCCCCACGACACTGACGGCAGCTCCGACAGCCCGTTGAACTGCTTCTCGTCGCTCGCGATCCAGTCCGCCATGATGATCAAGCCGGAGAGGGTGAGCTGCTCAGCGCGCCTCGGCCGACAGACATCGGCCAGCGCTTCCAGATCAACCGACAATTCGTCGGCGACTCGCGTCACGAACGCGTCCTGGGCCTGCACCCAGATCTGGCCACGCCCCTGGGCCTGCACGTGGTTCCGCGGATCAGTCCTGCTCAGCGGGGGAATCAGGCCGTGATGACCTGCGATGAGCGGCCACACCCAGCCGCGCCCTTCAGGCGACCAGCCGGCCTCCGTCAGACACCGACGGACAATAAAAGCGCCGGCCGCGGAATGGTGCCAGGCACGCCCCTGCCGCACTGTCAGACCCCGCCACCCCAGACCAGCCGCCTGGACCCGGGCAGCCAGCCCTTCATCCTTCATCTGAAACGCCGGAGTCGCCTTACCCACATCATGTAACCCGCACAGCAGCGCGAACAGCTCCCGGCCGCGTCCACCGCTACACCCGTCGAGAAGATTCCGGACGGAAGCAGACAGATACCGATCAAAGATGATCTCGCCGACCGCCGCCGCGTCCAACAGGTGACCCAGCAAAAGATGCATGGAGCCCTGAGGATGCGACGGCTTCGACTTCCCCCACACAACACCCAGCGCCGTATCCTGCAAGAGACCNCCCCGAGTCAGCCTGGTGACCCCACAATCCAACCATCCGCAGACCAGTCGGCCTGCACCCACCCATCCAGAATCACACATGATCAGCCGACCGCCGCTGCAACCCACTGATAAATTTCACTCCGACCGAGCGGCAAAACTGCAGGTCAGCAAGTGTCGTCCCCGCACGCGCGGGGGTCTTCCCGGC
>NZ_LRTK01000001.1 GCF_001636565.1 Frankia sp. EI5c | reverse complement strand
GCCTGTCGTCCCCGCACGCGCGGGGGTCTTCCGCATCCGCCGGATGACCGGCGGGCACAGGTCATGGCGAGCCTAGGTAGCCGGACCTGACCGAAATGGCGACGGCCGAGGCTGCCGTCAGGTGCCGGCGGCCCGGAGCGAATCGGCGATCTTCGTGAGGTCGCGGATGAGGCCGAGGGCGGTCTCGATGTCGATGCCGTAGCCCTGGAACACCCGCCAGGGCACGTCGGCCGCGCGGGTCCGCAGCGCCCGGCCGGGCTCCGTCAGGGTCACCAGGACGCGGCGTTCGTCGGTGCGGTCGCGGGTGCGGGTGGCCAGACCGAGCTCCTCAAGGCGCTTGAGCAGCGGGGTGAGGGTACCGCTGTCGAGGTGCAGCCTGGCCCCGATGTCACCCACCGTGAGCGGTTCGGACGCCTCCCACAGCACCAGCATGGTGAGGTACTGCGGGTAGGTCAGACCGAGCTCGGCGAGCACGGGCCCGTACGCGCGGATGGCTGCGCGGCTCGCGCTGTACAGCGCGAAACAGAGCTGGTTGCCCAGCTCAAGCTGCGGGATGCGGTCCGCCATGCGATCAACGGTAGCAGCACCTCTTGCGCCATTCAATTGTGCGCAATATAGTTGTGAGCAATCGAGTGACCGAGCTACCCACGACAGGAGCCGATGAGCCATGGATGCCCTCTACACCGCCTCCGCCACCGCCTCGGGTGACGGCCGCAACGGCCACGTCGAGAGCGAGGACGGCCAGCTCACCCTCGAAGTGCGGATTCCCAAGGAGATGGGCGGCCCCGGCGGCGCCACCAACCCCGAGCAGCTGTTCGCCGCCGGCTACGCCGCCTGCTTCCACTCCGCCCTCAAGCTGGTGGGCCGCTCCGAGTCGGCCGACCTGGAGGGGTCGCAGGTCTCCGCCAGCGTGTCCATCGGAACCCTGGAGACGGGCNGGTTCGGCCTGGCGGTGGAGATCGACGTCCACACCCCCCGCGTCGACCGCGAGACCGCCGGCAACCTGCTGCAGAAGGCGCATCAGGTCTGCCCGTACTCGAACGCCGTGCGCGGCAACATCGAGGTCACCCTCAATGTCGTCTGAGCGGGCGTCTGATCGGCCAGCCGATGACCGGCCAGGCGGCGCAGGGCCAAGCGGCACGGGGCCAGGCGGCACCCCCGACGGCGGCGGCCGGGCCCGCGCGGAGCGCGCGCTGCTCGCGGACCTGCTCGCCGCCGCCGGCCCGGACCGGCCGACCCTCTGTGCCGGCTGGACCACCCATGACCTGGCCGCCCACCTGGTCACCCGCGAGCGGTCCCCCCTCGCCGGGCCGGGCCTGGTGATCCCGGCCCTGCACGGGATCACCGAGCGGGCGGAGCGGTCGACCGGGCAGTCGCACCCCTTCACCGAGCTGGTCGAGCTGTTCCGCAACGGGCCGGCCTGGTGGAACCCGGCCCGGCTGCGCCGGTTCGACGACGCCACCAACGTCGCCGAGTTCTACGTCCACCACGCCGACGTGGACCGCGCCGTACCCGGCTTCACCCCGCGGGCCCTCGACCCGGTGTCGCGGGAGCGGATCTGGTCCGGGCTGCGCCTGCTGGCCCGCGCCGGCTACCGGAGCACCGACGCCGAGGTGGTCGCGGAACGCACCGACACCGGCGCCCGCCGGGTGCTGCGCCGCGGAAAATCGACGGTGGTCATCGCCGGACCCCCCGAGGAACTGCTGCTGCATGCCTTCGGCCGGCGCTCGGTGGCGCAGGTCGAGCTGAGCGGCGACCCCGCCGCCATCGCCAGCCTCTGACTCCCGGCGTCAATGGCGCGGGTCGATTCCCACCCGCCGCGCCAACCCGCCGCGACCGTCATCCCAGGAACAGCGTCAACGCCGCGCCCGGTGCCATGATCGGGCCATGTCGCGCACCTTCGAGGAGCTGGTTGCCGAGGCCGGGGCGGTGCCGGTGACCGGGTGGGACTTCTCCTGGCTGGACGGACGGGCCACCGAGCAGCGCCCTTCCTGGGGATACTCCCGGCTGATGGGTGAACGGCTGGCGCAGGCGGCGGCCGCGCTGGACGTCCAGACCGGCGGCGGAGAGGTTCTCGCCGGTGCGCCTCGACTGCCGGTCCTGACCGTGGCCACCGAGGCATGGCGGCCGAACCTCGCCCGCGCGGCGGCGGTGCTGCGCCCGCGCGGCGTCGCGGTCGTCGGTGCCGGGGATGCGCTGCCCTTCACCGGAGAGGCGTTCGACCTGGTGGTGAGCCGGCATCCGGTCAACACCGCGTGGGCGGAGATCGCGCGGGTGCTGCGCCGCGGGGGCTGCTACCTTTCGCAGCAGGTCGGTCCGGCGAGTGTCTTCGAGCTGGTCGAGTATTTCCTCGGCCCGCAGCCGCCGGAGGTACGGGACCGCCGCCACCCGGACCGGGCCCGGGCAGCCGCCCAGGCCGCCGGCCTGGAGGTGGTCGACCTGCGGTCGGAATCGCTGCGCACCGAGTTCTTCGACGTGGGCGCGGTGATCTACTTTCTGCGCAAGGTGATCTGGATGGTGCCGGATTTCACCGTCGCGCGGTACCGCCGGCAGCTGGCCGCCCTGCATGACCGGATGCGGGCGGAGGGTCCGTTCGTCGCGCACACCACGAGGTTCCTGATCGAGGCCCGTCGACCCGCCTGAGGCCGAGCCCGCCGGACCAGCCAAGCCGAAAGCTGACAGACATGCCAGAAGGCGGGTCCTTCGGGTCGGACGTCCCGGCGGGCGGCCCCACCGGCGGCCGTTCGGGGCAGCGCTCCCGGCCGCGCAGCCCACCGTCGGACGCCCGTTCCCCGGGCGGGGCGGCGGTGGCCCGCCCGAGCCGCCGCAGCTGCGACATCCCGAGCATCCACTGGCCCTTGACCAGGGCCTTTCCCCGCCACAGCACGGAGCACAGCCCGCGGAAGCTGCTCCTGGAACACCAAGAACGATCTTGTGGAGCACCGAACTCGCCGGTTGGAGGAACGGCCACCACCAACTGCGTCAAGAGGCGTCCAGGCGAGGACACAGGGAGCCCCATAGTCGCGCGAACGCAACACCCAGGCCGGCGGCGCAGAGCGGTCAGCTGTGTCAGATCAGCCGGATGCGGACCGTGGCACGGACCGGCCGCCGCACCCGCCCCGCCGTGGCCGACCCGGCCCGCGGCGCGGGTCGGCCACCAGCGCGCCACGGCGGCTACGCCGCGACCAGGTCCACGGTGAGCTCGCTGCCGGTGGCGGCGCGCACGTCGTCGACGCTCACGCCCGGAGCGGTCTCCCGGAGCACGAGCCCACCGCCGGCCACCACGTCGATCACCGCCAGATCGGTGATGATCCGGTGCGCGCAGGCGCGGCCGGTGAGCGGCAGCGTGCACTCGTCCAGGATCTTGTGGCTGCCGTCCCGGGCGACGTGCTCCATCATCACGATCACGTGCCGGGCGCCGTGCACGAGGTCCATGGCACCGCCCATACCCTTGACCATTTTGCCGGGGATCATCCAGTTGGCCAGGTCACCGGCCCGCGAGACCTGCATCGCCCCGAGCACCGCGACGTCGACGTGCCCGCCGCGGATCATCCCGAAGGACGCCGCCGAGTCGAAGAAGGAGGCGCCCGGCAGTACGGTCACGGTCTCCTTGCCGGCGTTGATCAGATCCGCGTCGACGGCGCTCTCGGCCGGGTAGGGGCCGACGCCGAGGATGCCGTTCTCGCTGTGCAGCACCACGGTCACGCCGGCGGGCAGGTAGTTGGGCACCAGCGTCGGCAGGCCGATGCCGAGGTTCACGTACTGACCGCTGCGCAGTTCCCGGGCGACCCGGGCGGCAAGCTCGGTGCGAGTCAGGGCCATGTCAGCTCACCGTCCGCTTCTCGATCCGCTTCTCCGTGTCCGGCACGTGCACGACCCGCTGGACGAAGATGCCCGGGGTGTGCACCTGGGCCGGGTCGAGCTCACCCGGCTCGACCAGCTCCTCGACCTCGGCGATGGTCACCCGGCCGGCGGTCGCGCACAGCGGGTTGAAGTTGGCGGCGCTGGCCCGGTAGACGAGGTTGCCGTGCTGGTCGCCCTTCCAGGCGTGCACGAGCGCGAAGTCACACACGATCCCGCGCTCGAGGACGTAGGGCACGCCGTCGAACTCCCGGGTCTCCTTCGGCGGTGAGGCGACCGCCACACCGCCCTTGCCGTCGTACAGCCACGGAAGGCCACCGTCGGCGACCTGGGTACCGACCCCGGCCGGGGTGTAGAAGGCGGGGATGCCGGCACCGCCGGCCCGCAGCCGCTCGGCGAGCGTGCCCTGCGGGACGAGCTCCACCTCCAGCTCACCGGAGAGGAACTGGCGCTCGAACTCCTTGTTCTCACCGACGTACGAGCCGGTCGTGCGGCGGATCCGGCCCGCCTTCAGCAGCAGGCCGAGCCCCCAGTCGTCGACCCCGCAGTTGTTGCTGACCGTCTCCAGATCCTTGGGGCCGGCCTCAAGGAGAGCGCGGATGAGGCCACTCGGGATGCCGCAGAGGCCGAAGCCGCCCACTGCCAGCGACGCCCCGTCCGGGACGTCCGCCACGGCGAGCGCCGTGCTCGCAACCACCTTGTCCAACCTGTCCACCCCTCACTCGCGCACCGGTGCCGGTCCTCGTCCGTCCACTGCAAGTCCGTCCACTGCAAGCAGCAACAACGTTCGCTCAGCGCGGCGCGGCGGATCATCGCGCGACCGCTGTCGGGCCGACCAGCCCGACCGTGCCACGGTTCCCGGGAACTCCGGTGTCGGACGGGACACGACACCCTGGGGCACGTTAGCAGAGACTTACCTCCCCGCAGGGGAAGATCACCCGAAGGGGTCGCACCCTCGCCGCCGGGGCACGCGCCCCCTCCCGCCGGGGCCGCGCACACTCCCCCGCCTGGCCCCGCCCAGCCCTCTGCTGGACTGTGTCCAGTGGCCGACGGTACGTTGAGCAGCGATCCGTTTGGCGCGAGAGCACATAATTCTGTGCGAACCGCCGGTGCGAACCGTCCGTGGCGAACCCGTCCGAGGCGACCTGGAGGCATCCGACCGATGCTGTCGAAGGCGAGATCCACGCCGCAGGTCCCCCGAGCGGTCGCCGCCGGATTATCACCAGGCCCCGAGCCCGCCGAAACGCACCTGGGCGCCCGCTCGCACCGGCGGTGCAGCCGGGCCTGTTGAGTGATTCCGTCCTCGGAGCGCGCACCGAGGACGATCTCTCACTCCGGTCGCGGAGCAGCCGGGCTGCTCCCAGCCGGGCTGCTTGGGGGGAGCCGTGGCCGGGCTGTCCGTGGCTGGGCTGTCCGTGGCTGGGCTGCTGGTGGCGGGTCCGCACTCGCCACGATCCGCTGTGCCGCCGCGCCGCTCCGGAGGTTCCACGGGTCGCCCTCCCTCTTCCGGGTCGGCGCACTCCCGGGCAGGCCATTCACTACTCATCGATTTATCGAAACGGCGGGGAAACCGCCTCGACCATGAGAGGGCGACCGGATGCGACGCACGGTCTTCGGTCCCGAACACGACGCTTTCCGGGCGGTGGTCCGCACCTTTTTCGAAAAGGAGATCGGGGCGCATTACCAGGAGTGGGAGGAGGCCGGCCGGCCGCCGCGCGACTTCTACAACAAGGCCGGTGACCTCGGGATCCTCGGGCTGGGAATCCCGGAGGAGTACGGCGGCGGCGGCGCGGACTTCCTGTTCAACGCCGTCGTCACCGAGGAGGCCGCCCGGGCCGGCTACGCGCTGGGGCCGCTGCGCATCCACGCCGACATCTCGGTGCCGTACTTCGTCGACCACGGCAACGACGAGCAGAAGGCCCGCTGGCTGCCGGGCCTGGCCAGCGGCGAGCTGGTCGCCGCGCTGGCGCTGACGGAGCCGGGCGCGGGCTCGGACCTCGCCGGGCTCACCACCAGCGCGCGCCGCGAGGGCGACCACTACGTGGTGAACGGCTCGAAGACGTTCATCACCGGTGGCCTCAACGCCGACCTGTTCCTGACCGCGGTGAAGACGGACCCGACCCAGCGCCACGCCGGCCTGTCGCTGCTGGTCATCCCCGGCGACCTCCCTGGTGTCAGCCGCGGCGCCCCGCTGCACAAGATCGGGCTGCACATCCAGGAAGCCGTCGAGATCTTCTTCGACGACGTCCGCGTCCCCGCGGCGAACCTGCTCGGCGAGGAGGGCCAGGGATTCACCTACCTGACCTCGCACCTGGTGCAGGAGCGGCTTTCGATCGCGATCAACGCGCAGGGGGCGGCCGCCTCGATCGTCGAGCAGACCGTCGCCTATGTGAACGACCGCAAGCTGTTCGGCAAGACGCTCAACACCTTCCAGAACACCAAGTTCGTGCTGGCCGGGTGCGCGACGGAGGTCGCGGCCGGGCAGGCGCTGCTCGACCAGATTCTCGTCGCCCATGTCACCGGCGGGGCCACTCCGGCCGACGCGGCGGTGGTCAAGCTGTTCTGCACGGAGATGCAGGGGCGGGTGATCGACGCCTGCCTGCAGCTGTTCGGCGGCTACGGCTACATCAACGAGTACCCGGTGGCGCGGGCGTGGGCGGATGCCCGGGTCGGGCGGATCTACGGTGGCTCCAGCGAGGTCATGAAGACGATCATCGCGAAGTCGCTCGGGCTGTGACGGCGCGCCCGGCCGTGCGCCATGACCACTGGATCGACGGCAGAGCGGTGGCACCGGCGGGCGGGGCCTACCTGCCCACCCTTCAGCCCGCGACCCGCCAGGCCGGCGACGAGGTGGCCGCCGGCTCCGCCGCGGACGTCGACCGGGCCGTGACCGCGGCTGCGGCGGCGCAGCCCGGTTGGGCCCGCAGCTCCGGCGCGCAGCGCTGCGACGCCCTGCTTCGGGTGGCCGATGCCATCGACGCGCACGCGCCTGAGCTGATCGAGCTGGAGCGGGCGGCGACGGGGAAGGTTCCCGACCAGGTGCGGTCCGAGGTCGACATGTCGGCGGCCTACTTCCGCTACTACGCCGGCATCCTGCGGGCCCACCACGGGCGCACGATCGACCAGGGCGGCGGCAGCCACACCTACACCCGGCTCGAGCCGTACGGGATCATCGCGGTGATCACCCCGTGGAATCTGCCGTTGAACCAGGCGTGCCGGGCGCTGGCTCCGGCGCTGGCGGCCGGCAACGCCATCGTCGCCAAGCCGTCCGAGCTGACCTCGGCGTCAACCGTGCGGCTCGCGCGGCTCGCGACCGAGGCCGGCCTGCCGGACGGGCTGCTCAACGTGGTGACCGGGACCGGTCCGGAGGTTGGCACTCCGCTGGTGTCCGACGACCGGGTCGGGCGGATCACGTTCACCGGGTCGGTTGCCACCGGGCGGTATCTGGCGCGGATCGCGGCCGACCGGCTGATTCCGGTGACCCTTGAGCTCGGCGGCAAGTCGCCGCTGGTGGTGTTCGCCGACGCCGACCTGACGAAGGCCGCCGCCGCCGCGGTGGCGTCGGCGGCCACCAACGCCGGGCAGGTCTGCTCGGCCACCACCCGGCTGCTCGTCGAGGCGCAGGTGCACGACGAGCTGGTCGAGCGGGTGGTGGCCGGCGTGGAGCGGCTCACCCCGGGAGTCGACTTCGGGCCGATCATCAGCGAGGCCCAGTACCACAAGGTGTTGGACTTCTTCGCCGCGACGAGGTCGTCCGGTGTGGAGCCGGTGACCGGCGGGGGCGCCTACGAGGACGGGCCCGGCGCCCGGGGGCTGTACATCCGTCCCACGGTCTACGCCGGGGTGTCGCCGGAGCTGCCGGTCGCCCGCGACGAGATCTTCGGGCCGGTGCTCGTGACGATGCCGTTCACCGACGAGGCCGAGGCGCTCGCGCTCGCCAACGACTCCGAGTACGGGCTGGTGGGCAGTGTGTGGAGTGGTGATGTCGCCCGTGGGCTGCNGCTCGCCGAGCGTATCGATGCCGGGCAGGTCGCGGTGAACGGTGGGCCGATGACGATCGAGACGCCGTTCGGGGGCTACAAGGCCAGCGGGTACGGGCGGGAGAAGGGCATCGAGGCTCTGCACGAGTACGCCCGGGTGAAGTCGATCAGCCTGTCCCTCGGCTGAGAGCCCTGTCCCGCTACTGAGAGCCCTGTCCCTCTACTGAGAGCACGGAGAGGATCACGCGGACCATGGAACAGAGCGAGCGGCTGCGGGCCGCGTACGCCATGCGCCGGGCCATGCTCGGTGACGCCTACGTGGACAGTGCCACCGGTGACACCGACGAGATCAGCCAGCAGTTCCAGGACCACATCACCGCGCAGGCGTGGGGGGTGTGGACACGTGAGGGGGTGCTTTCCACCCGTGACCGCAGCCTGCTGGTGATGGCGATGACCGCGGCGCTGGGCCGGATGGAGGAGTTCCGCCTGCATGCCGGCTCCGCGCCTCGTACCGGGGTGAGTGACGCGGAGATCGACGAGTTGCTGTTCCAGGTGGCCGCCTACTGCGGTGCGCCGGCCGCGATCTCCGCGCGGCGGGCGGTCAAGGCCCTGCGGGCGGAACGCGACGGCGTATGAGCACGCCGAGTGTCGGGTTCGTCGGCCTCGGGAACATGGGCGGCGCGCTCGCCGCGAACGTGGCCGCGACCGGTGTCGACCTGATCGTCCACGACGCCGCCGGTCCGGCCCGCGCGCCGGCGGGGAGCACCTTCGCCGCGGAGGTCGCCGACGTCGCCCGAGCGGCCGAGATCGTCGTCCTGAGTCTTCCCGACGGCATCGCCTCGGAGCAGGTGGCCGCCCAGCTCGCCGGCGCCGCCGAGCGGCGGGTGACCCAGGTCGTCGACACCTCCACGATCGGGGTGAGCGCCGCCGGCCGCATCACCGCCCTGCTCGCGGCCCGGGGCATCGGGTACGTGGACGCGCCGGTGTCCGGCGGAGTGGCCGGTGCCCGCGCCCGCACGCTGACGGTGATGTACGCGGGTGCGGACGCGGACTGCGAGCGGGTGGAACCGGTGCTGGCCGCGCTCAGCGACCGCCGCCGCCGCGTCGGCGACCGCCCCGGCCTCGCGCAGGCCCTCAAACTGGCCAACAACTTCCTGGCCGCGGTCGCGCTCGCCGCCACCAGCGAGGCCGTCGCCTTCGGCACGGCGGCCGGGCTGGACATGGCAACCATGCTGGACGTGCTCAACAGCGCCAGCGGGCAGAACAACGCCACCGCCGAGAAGTTCCCGAACCAGGTGCTCACCGAGAACTACGCCGCCGGGTTCGCCAACTCGCTCATGGCCAAGGACCTGCGTCTCTATCTCGGCGAAGTACGGGAGCTCGACGGACCGGAGTCGATGGGCGCGGTCACCTCCTCGCTGTGGGAGGCGTTCGCGGCCGCCCAGCCCGGCGTCGACTTCACCCGGATCTATCCCTTCATCCGGGACGCCTGAGAGCGGCTCCGGCCGCGGCGCGGCGGAAAGCGCGCCCATTCGCGACCGCGCCCGGCGGGTACTGGGGCTGACCCTGCCGGGCGCGGTCGCGTTTCCGCCATCCCTCGCGGCGCCTCCGCGCGACCAGGTGTGGCATCCTCCTCTCCACGAGGGGGAGGATCCTTCTCTGTCGTGGAGAACTGAAGGCGATCAGGGAGGTGTCGGGGCACCGCCGGGCAGCCAGCCGGAACCACGGTCGCACCACGGGTGCGTGGGGGTCGCCCCGCGGTCACGCGGGGCGGCGGGCAGCACGCCGGGCGACCCGGAAGTGGCTACCGAACGCTACTTCCCAACTCCGGGGAGCAGGAAAATTCATCGGCACGGCCACTGACGTTGACTCGGACACCCTTCGCATGGAAACCTAATTATCGACAAGGAGAACGTAGTTCTCACCGGCGGCGAGGGAGGTGGACGGCAATGCGCGTGTCGTTCCGCCCGACTTCGCGATCGGCTGACCCGTGGACCCCGTCGACGGCCACGAGAGGACGGATCCGCCTGGCGCCACGGGTGCCGGGCGCCTGCTCGCCACGGCCCGCGTCCCTATCGGCGTCCCGCACCACTGTCGGCATAGAGCTCGCACACGAGAGGTAGACCTGTGCCCCACTACAAGAAGCCCGACGCGGGCAGCTGGACCCAGCACTATCCCGAGCTCGGCACCGCACCCGTCGACTACACCGACTCGATCGACCCCGCCTTCTACGAGAAGGAGCGCGAGGCGATCTTCAAGCGCACCTGGCTGCACGTCGGCCGGGTCGAGCGCCTCCCCCGCACCGGCAGCTACTTCACCAGGGAGCTGCCCGTCCTCGGAACGTCGCTCATCATCGTCAAGGGCGGCGACGGCAAGATCCGGGCGTTCCACAACGTGTGCCGCCACCGCGGCAACAAGCTGGTGTGGAACGACTACCCGGGCGAGGAGACCGAGGGCAGCTGCCGGCAGTTCATCTGCAAGTACCACGCCTGGCGCTACGACCTCACCGGGCAGCTCACCTTCGTCCAGCAGGAGGGTGAGTTCTTCGACCTCGACAAGGCCGACTACGGCCTGAAGGAGGTCCCGTGTGACGTCTGGGAAGGCTTCATCTACATCAACCTCAACCCGCAGCAGACGCTCGCCGAGTACCTCGGCGACTTCGCCAAGGGCCTTGAGGGCTACCCCTTCGGTGAGATGACCGAGGTCTACTCGTACAAGGCCGAGGTCGGCAGCAACTGGAAGATCTTCATCGACGCCTTCGCCGAGTTCTACCACGCGCCGGTGCTGCACCAGAAGCAGGCCGTGAAGGAGGAGGCCGAGAAGCTTCTCGGCTACGGCTTCGAGGCGCTGCACTACGAGCTGAAGAGCCCGCACTCGATGGTCTCCTCCTGGGGCGGCATGGCTCCGCCGAAGGACCCCTCGATGGTGAAGCCGATCGAGCGGGTGCTGCGCAGCGGCCTGTTCGGCCCGTGGGACCGGCCGGCCATCGACGGGCTCGACCCGCTGCCGCCGGCCCTCAACCCGGCGGGGCACCGGGCCTGGGGCCAGGACTCCTTCGAGTTCTTCCCCAACATGACCCTGCTGATCTGGGCCCCGGGCTGGTACCTCACCTACCTGTACTGGCCGACCGCGGTCGACAAGCACATCTTCGAGGCGAACCTGTACTTCGTGCCGCCGAAGAACGCCCGTGAGCGCCTCGCGCAGGAGCTGGCCGCGGTGACGTTCAAGGAGTACGCGCTCCAGGACGCCAACACCCTCGAAGCCACGCAGACCATGCTGGCCACCCGTACCGTCAGCGAATTCCCCCTGTGCGACCAGGAAATCCTCCTCCGGGCCCTGCACAAGGAAGTCGGCGACCGCGTGAAGGAGTACACCGATGCCTCTGCCCGCTGAGTTCTCGGAGCTCGAGCCGTACCTGGCCTGGGATCTGGCCACCGAGCCGGAGCGCTACGCGAAGCGGCTGGCTTCCTCCATGGAGGAGATGCAGGCCTACTACGACGCGGCCTTCCCGCTGCTCGAGGACGCGATCGCCTACCTCGACAAGTTCCCCCTCGACGACCTGCCCGAGGAGGCCCGCACCCTGATGCACCTGATGCAGTCCCTGGTCATGGTGTCCTTCCCGGTCGAGGTCTGGAAGCAGCCCCGGGTTCCGGACAGCGGTGCCGCCTACCTGGACGTCACCGTCGAGCCGGTGGTCTGAGACGCTCGCGGTCAGCACGGCCGGGTCTGTCGACGTCGGGTGACCGACGTCGACAGACCCGGCGCCCCCGGGCCGGTCCCGACGGCGGGGCCGGCCCGGTGAATCACAACGCTCCCAGATGGCAGCCCAGTTGCAGTCCAGATGAAGGGTGGCAGGTCCGTTGTCCACTGACGACGTCGTCGAGATCCAGCAGCTGCTCGCCAAGTACGCGGTGACCATCACCAAAGGCGACATCGAGGGACTGCTGTCGGTCTTCACTCCGGACGGCACCTACAGCGCCTTCGGTGACGTGTTCACCCTGGACCTCTTTCCCAAGATGGTCGCCGCCGCACCCAAGGGCCTGTTCCTGACCGGGACGGCGCTGGTCGACATCGACGGCGACTCCGCCACCGGCACGCAGCCGCTGTGCTTCATCGAGCACTCGAAGCACGACATGCGGATCGGGTACTACTCGGACACCTACCAGCGCACGGCCGACGGCTGGCGGCTGCGCACCCGGAAGATGACGTTCATCCGCCGCAGTGGCGACCACGACTCGGGACGTCCGCACGCGTACGAGCCCACCCCGTGAACATCGCGGAATTCCGGTCGGGACTGCGGGAGTGGTTCGCGCACAACGACCTCTCCCCCGGGCCCGACCATTCCCTCGACGGGCAGGTGGCGCAGCTCGCGCGGGTGCGCCGCGCGCTGTACGACGCCGGCTGGATGCGCTACGGCTGGCCGGTGGAGGTCGGTGGGCTGGGCGGCCCGGCGGTCCTGCGCGCGGTGCTCGGCGAGGAGGTCGCCTCCCGCGATCTCGCGGAGCCGGGGATCTACTCGATGATCGAGGTCCTCGCGCCCACCATGATCTCGTACGCGCCGCCGGCGCTGGCCGCCGAGATGGTGCCGCTGCTGCTGTCCGGTGCCGAGCAGTGGTGCCAGGGGTTCTCGGAGCCGGGTTCGGGCAGTGATCTGGCATCGCTGTCGACCCGGGCCGAGCAGCGCGAAGACGGCAGCTGGCTGGTCAACGGGCAGAAGGTGTGGACCAGCCTGGCGCAGTACTCCCAGCGCTGTGTGCTGCTCACCCGCACCGCGCCCGGGCACGGTGGCATCACCGCGTTCTTCGTCGACATGGACACCCCGGGGATCACCGTCCGCCCGCTGCGCACCATGCACGGCATCGACGAGTTCGCCGAGGTCTTCTTCGACGACGTCGTCGTCCCCGCCGACCGGATGCTGGGAGAACCCGGTGACGGCTGGCAGCTCGCGATGGACCTGCTGCCGCACGAGCGGTCGACCTGCTTCTGGCACCGGGTCGCGTTCCTCTACGAGCGGCTGGAGCGGCTGATCGACGAGCGGGCCGGCCTCGACAAGGCCCCCGCCACCGTCGGCACGGCGGCCGCTGCCGGTGCGACCGTCAACGCCGGGGCCACCGCCAACGCTGGGGCTGACGACGCCGACCTGGGCGGCGCGTATCTGGCGCTGCACACGATCCGCTGCCGCTCGCACGCCACCCAGCGCAGACTCGCCGCCGGCGCCCACCTCGGCCCGGAGACCTCCATCGACAAGGTCCTGCTCGCCACCGCCGAACAACGCCTGTTCGACACCGCCCGCGACCTGCTCCCCGGCGCCGTCGAACTCACCGACCCCCGCTGGCGCTCCGAGTATCTCTACTCCCGCGCGGCCACCATCTACGGTGGCACGGCCGAGATCCAGCGGAACATCATCGCCCGCCGGCTCCTCGAGCTGGGCAAGGAGTAACCATGGACGCCGCCGAACGCGACCTGCTCGCCGACACCCTGCGCAAGGCCATGACCGGCACCAGCGGCGCCGCGCTCGACTCCGCGCTGGACGAGCTCGGCTGGCCCGACCTGCTCGCCGAGGAACCCGACACCGCCATCCCCGTCGTGTTCACCCTCCTCGGCGAGACCGGCAGCCACGCCTCCGTCCTCAACGACGTCCTGCTGCATGCCGCGGGCCAGCCGCTGGGTGGCACCCTGCCCCTCCCCTACACCGGGGGCAGCTGGGTCCGCTGGGAGCGCGCCGACGCCCCCGAGGTGGCCGAGGACGCCGCCTCCGGTCAGCCCGCGGCCCTCGACACGGCCCTCCCGCTCCGCTCCGCGACCGGCGGCGACCTGGACCTCCCGCTCGCGGCCGGCCGCCGGGCGGTGGGCTGGTGGCTGCTCGGCACCGGCCGCACCATGCTGTCGCTCACCCGCGAGCACGCGCTGGCCCGCACCCAGTTCGGTCGGCCCATCGCCGGTTTCCAGGCGGTCCGCCACCGTCTCGCCGAGACCCTGGTCGCCCTCGAGGGCGCCGAGGCCACGCTGAACGCCGCCACCGCGAACCCCGGCGATCTGACAGCGCTGCTCGCCAAGGCCGCGGCCGGCAAGGCCGTGCTGGACACCGCCCGCCACTGCCAGCAGGTGCTCGCCGGGATCGGCTTCACCGCCGAGCACGACTTCCACCACCACCTGCGCCGGGCCCTCACCCTCGACGGGCTCCTCGGCAGCGCCCGCGATCTCACCCGCGAGGCCGGCGCCCTCATCCGCCAGCAGGGCCACGCCCCGCGCCTGATCAACCTCTGATCCGGCCGCCGCCGACGGGGCTGTGCCCCGCCGGCGGGTAGTACCAGCCCCGCCGGCGATCAGGTCGTCAGCCGGCCGGCGAGCGCGCGCACGACCGCGGCGGAGGCGATCGCGTGGCCGGCGGCATTGGCGTGGATCAGGTCGCTGGCGAAGATGTCGGGATCCGACGCCCGCGGGTGATGGTGGGTGTCGACGTGCAGGCCGCCGACCTCGGCCGAGGCGGCCGCGGTCAGTGCCTCGAGCTCGTCGAACCGACCGATCATGGTGTCGGCGAGCTCCGGTGGCATCAGGCCCGAGCGGGCCAGGTCGAACAGCCCCAGCGTCACGACCAGCGCGCCCCGGTCGGCGAGCGGCCCGAGGATGTCCAGCAGTCCGCGCCGGACCGCCGCCGGGTCGAACCTGGTGCTCAGCGTGTCGTTGCCGCCGGCCACGACCACCGCGAGATCCGGTTCGTGGGTGAGCGCGGTCCGCAGCTGCCGGTCCCGGATCTCGGCGACCCGCAGCCCGCGGGCACCGAGATTGACGTAACGGAAATCCGCGCGATCGCGGGCCAGCGCCCGCGCCACCCGGTCCGCGAAACCGAGGTCGAGGTAGCCGGGGCGCGGTTCGCGGACTCCGGCCGCCACGCTGTCACCCAGTACCACCAGCCGCCGCCAGGGTGCGTCCCGCAGCAGGGCGGCCTCGGCGGCGGCGGGCAGGCAGTCCGGGTCGGCGCGTTCGAGCGCGTCGTCGACGATCGTCATCGCCGACCTGCTTCCCGCGGCAGCACGGCCGCCGCGGCCTCCGGGGACGGGGACGGGGACGCCGGCAGGGACGCGGGCGGGGCGGGGCGACGCAGGCCCAGCCCGAGGACGGCCACCGCCACGCACAGGGCGGCCATCAGCCAGTAGACGAACCGGTAGGGTTCGTCGCCGTCAGCGACGGGCCCGGCGTCGAGCAGCACGGCCACGGCGGCGATGCCGAGCGCCCCGCCGACCTGGCGGGCGGCGATGTTCAGGCCGACGGCCGCCGCGAAGCGGGACGGGTCGACCGACAGGGCCGCGGCACTCGACACCCCCACGCTGACCGCGCCGATCCCCAGGCCGAGCCCGACCCCGCCGGTCAGCCAGGCGCTGACGAAGTGCGGCTCGACCGGCAGCCACCAGGCCAGCGCCGCGGCGGTGACGGCGATGGTGAGCCCGCCGGCGACGACCAGCGTGTGCGCGGACGGCTGCCGCCGTGCCCGGCTGATCGTGATCCCGACCAGTGCCGACCACACCGCCGCCGGTGTCATCGCGAGCCCGGCTCGCAGCGCCGAGTAGTCCCAGACGTCCACCAGGAACAGGACGGCGAGCAGCAGCGAAGCGTAGAGGGCCGCGCCGAAGAGCACCGAGACCGCGTTCGCGCGGGCGTAGGTCCGGTTGCGCCAGAGGTCGATCTCGATCGCCGGGGCCGGGTGACCGGACGAGCGGACCAGCGCGACCGCGACGGCGGCGAGGCCGGCGAGCAGGCACCCGAGGGTCGCCGGGGCATCCCAGCCCCAGCTCGCGCCCTCGGTCAGGCCGAGTACCGCGGCCCCGATCCCGCCGGTGAGCAGCAGTGTCGCCACCACGTCGGGGCGGCGGCCACCGGCCTGCCCGGAACCGGTGGGCAGTTGCCAGGCGCGGAGCAGCAGCCAGCCCCCGATCGGCACGTTGACGCAGAACAGCACCCGCCAGCCGACCGCGTCGACCAGCAGGCCGCCGATCGCCGGACCCGCCGCCGCGGCGAGACCGGCCGAGGCGCTCCACAGCCCGATGGCCGCGGCCCGGCGCGCGGGCGGAGTGTCGGCGAGCACGACGGCGAACGACGCCGGGATGAGCAACGCCGCGCCGAGCCCCTGCGCGGCCCGGGCGACGAGCAGCACCGCGAACACCGGGGCCGCCGCCGCCACCAGGGAGGACGCGGTGAACACCGCGGCGCCCACGACGAACAGCCGCCGGCGGCCGAGCACGTCCGCCAGCCGACCAGCCGGCGCGAGCAGGGCCGCGAACAGGATGGAGTAGCAGTTCACCACCCAGGACACCGACGTCACGCCGACCTTGAAGTCGCGGGCGAGGTCGGGCACCGCCAGGTTGGTGATCGTCACGTCGAGGAAGGCGAGGAACGAGCCGCCGCAGGCGAGCAGCAGCGCCGCGCCGGACCGGGCGGCCGGCGGGCTGGCCGCCCGGCCGGTCGCGGGCCCGGCCGTCGGAGGTCCCTCGGCTGGGGGGCCGAGAACGGGGAGCGCGTCGGAGGAGCTCATGAGCCGAGAACTTAGCGAACGAACGTTCGTTCTTCAATAGCGCACGATCGGTCGGTATCGTTGGCGCCGTGTCCGGCCGCCGCTCCGCCCACGACGCGGGAGAGACCCGCGCCGCGATCATCCGCCGCGCCGCCGACATCGCGTCCGTCGAGGGGATGGAAGGGCTCACGATCGGGCGACTCGCCGCCGAGCTGGGCATGAGCAAGTCCGGCGTGATCGGTCATTTCGGGACCAAGGAGCAGCTTCAGCTGGCCACCNTCGACCACGCGGTCGACCTGTTCCGCGCCGGCGTCTGGGAACCGGTGCGTCATCTGCGGCCCGGTCTCGAGCGCCTGCTCGGGATCTGCGCGTCCTGGGTCCGCTACGCCGACTCGCCGAGCCTCGCCGGCGGCTGCTTCATCGCGGCCGCGAGCTTCGAGTGGGACGGCCGGCCCGGGCCGGTCCACGACGCGGTGGCCGCCTGCACCGCGCGCTGGCGCCGGGTGCTGATCGCCGAGATCGAGACGGCGGTCGCGGCCGGCGAGCTCGCCGCCGACACGGATCCGGCGCAGGTCGCGTTCAGTCTGGACGCACTCGCGGCCGGCATGAACCCGGCCCGGCAGCTGCACGGAGACACCCGGGCCGCCGCCTGGAGCCTGCGGGCGATGCGCGCCGTGCTCGGGGTACCGGCCCCCGCGATCTGATCAGCTCGGACGAATCGCCGGCCATCGCCGCCGGCGGCGGCGGTGCGCCGCTGATCGCCGAAATGAGGCGGTGGCGGAAACAGCGGTGGGCGGGGTTGCCGGCCACCCCCGGAAATACGGGGTGCGCCCGATTCGAGATGCGTCTGGAAACCGGCCGCGAGGAAACGGATTTTGCTGCCAGTCAGTACCAGCCGTGCGCACCGCGTGGCTCAGGTCGGCCGGAGTCCGGGTGGGCCAGAGTCCGTGGGGGACCTTCGCCGACACGAGAGGGTGGTGCGGGTGCAGTACCTGCTACTGATGCTGGCAGTCCTTTCCGAGGTGACGGGTACCAGTCTGTTGAAGGCCACTGAGGGCTTCACCCGCCTTTGGCCCACGGTCGCCTGCCTCAGCGCTTACGGGCTGGCGTTCCTGGCGCTGTCCCGAGCAGTCCAGCGCGGGTTGGACGTCGGAATCGGCTATGCCATCTGGGCCGGGCTGGGCACCACCCTCATCGTCGCGATCGGCGCCGTGTTCCTCCACGAGCGGCTCACCGCGGCGAAGCTCCTGGGCGTGGCGCTGATCATCGCCGGTGTCATCGTCGTCAACCTCGCCGGCGGGCACTGACCTCCGCCGGACACCGACGTCCGCCGGCCTACCGGCCCGTGCCGTCGGCGCAGAGGCGCTCGCGGGCGACGCCGAAGGCCGTTCCGGACGGGTTCACCTGGACGAACGCATAGCAACTGAGCGGCTGCCGCGCGTTCGCACCCAGGTCGACCGGCGCGAGCAGACCCCCCGCGTCGTAGTCGGACACCCCCCGCAGCGCGCTGATGAAGCCTTCGCGGGTCGGGCAGTCGCCGGCGAGGTCCAGCCCGCGGATGAACATGTCGGCGAAGAGATACCCGTACATGGCGAACTCCTGCTCCGGCTGCGTGGTCTCCGGCGCGTACCGGTTCATCGCCTCGCGGTACCGGCCGAGAGCGTCCCCACCGGCCTCGAAGGGGCGGAAGTACACCGGGATCGACACCCCGGCCAGCGCGGGTCCCAGCGAGGGCAGCAGCGAGCGGGCGTACCCGCTGAGCGTGACGCTGACGGCGAGGTCGGGGCCCGCCTCCCGAGCCGCCTTGACGACCGCGGCGAAGTCCTCGGCGGAGGTCAGACCCACCAGGGAGTCGACGCCGGCGGCGGCCAGCTGCCTGGCCACCTGCAGCGGGCTGTCGGTGCTGCTGGCGTACGAGATCGGGGCGGCGGTGGCGAGACCGACCGCCTCGAAGTCCTCGCGGTACTCGTTCGCGCTCTGGATCACCGACTCCGCGGTTCCCGTCACCAGGATGCCGACCTTCTTGCCGCCGCCCTGCAGGATGTACCGGCCCACCGTCTGCGGCGAGGTCTCGTAGGCGTAGGCGAACAGGTTCTGGTACTCGGCCCAGCTCGGTACGGCGAGGCCCACGACCGGTATCCCACGGGCCTGCGTCTCGTCCAGCGACCCGCCGAGCGCGGTGGTGACCGCCACGATGCCCAGGACGGACTCGTGGTCGACGAGGTCCTTGGTGACCTGGGCGTTCTGGGAGGGAGAGCCGGCGTCGTCGCGCCACCGGTAGACGATCTGCCGCCCGCGCACCCCGCCTTCGGCGTTGGCGAGACCGATCCGGGCGTCCAACCCGGAGCGGGCCGAGGACATCGCGACGCTGCCGACGCCGGTGTCGGACAGGACCAGACCCGCCTTGACCTGGTCGGCGCTGACTCCGGGGCTGTCGCAGGCAGCGGCGCGTGTCGCCGGCCGCTCGGCCGAGCAGCCCACCGCCCCGACGAGACCGAACACGATGCTGACGCATAAGAGCGCCCGCGGAACGCCTGTTCGCATTAACCCCCCAAGACCGGACGAGTGACGACGGGCGCCCGGAGATGCGCCGTGCCCGGCCGGTCATCGACCGGGCCGGGCACCGCCATCCGCCTGGATCAAGCACCCTGTGTTGTGGGTCACGATCGTAGCCATATACCTGGGCGGTCGCACAAACATGGCACGTTTCATCCGGATCAATGCCGAGTGCCAACGACAGTACACGGAGAGCAAGCACCTGTTCCGGACTTTTTAATTGCCGGCGCCGGGCCCGGGCAAGCCCACCGATTAAGACACCGGGATCACCTGCGTGGTTAGCAACACGCAGCTACGTGCCACCAGCGCCGAAAATGGAGGACCTTTATTCCGGTTGACTCCGGGCGGCGGCGCTCATACCACCCGGTCGGCGCGCAGGGCGGCGATGTCGTCCGCGCCGAGGCCCAACTCGGCCAGAACGGCGTCGGTGTGCTCACCGAGCGCCGGCACGGCGCCCATCGGCGGCGACCACTCGGCCGCGATCGGCGGCGGGAGCAGCGCCCGCACGTTGCCGGTGGGGGTGGCCACCTCGCGCCAGCGGTCGCGCGCGGCGAGGTGCGGATGGTCGAGCACGTCCTGGACGCCGTTGAGGCGGGCGTTGCCCAGACCCGCGGCATCGAGGATCTCCTGCGCGCGGTCGAGGGTGACGCTCCCGGCCCAGGCCGTGATCACCTTGTCCAGCCGGGCACGCTCCCGGACCCGGTCGGCGTTGCCGGCGAACGCCGGATCGTCGGCCAGGTCCGGCCGGTCCAGGACCTTGCGCGCCAGCCGCTGCCATTCGCTGTCGTTGGTGGTGCCGAGCACCACCGTCTGGCCGTCCGCCGTCGGGTAGGCCCCGTAGGGCGCGACGGCGGGCGAGCCGACCCCGGCCGGCTCCTGTTCGAGGCCGGTCCCCATGGTGTAGTTGAGGGGGTAACCCATCCACTCGGTGACCACGTCGAAGAGGCTGACCGCGATCGCCGAGCCGCGTCCGGTCTCCCGCCGCGCGTAGAGCGCGCTGAGCACCGAGCTGAGCGCGTACATCCCGGTGGCGAGGTCGACCAGCGGGATACCCGCCTTGGCCGGCCGGCCCGGCTCACCGGTGATCGCGCACGAGCCGCCCTCGGACTGCACCAGCAGGTCGTAGGCGCGCTTGTGGGAGAGCGGGCCACCTTCGCCGTAGCCGGAGATGTCCACGGCGACCAGGCGCGGGTGCCGCGCGCAGACCTGCGCGGCGGCCAGGCCGCGGCGCTCCGCCGCGCCGGGCGCGAGGTTCTGGATCAGGACGTCGGCCCGGGCCAGCAGGCGTTCCAGCACCTCCGCCCCGCGCGGGTCCGCCCAGTTGAGCGTCACCGACTCCTTGCCCCGGTTGACCCAGACGAAGTGGGCGGCCATGCCGTTCAGCGCCCCGTCGTAGTGGCGGGCGAAGTCGCCGCCGCGGGGATTCTCGATCTTCACGACACGGGCGCCCATATCGGCCAGGTGCCGGGTGGCGATCGGGGCCGCCACGGCCTGCTCCAGGCCGACGACCAGGAGTCCCTCCAGCGGACGCCGCCCGCCTCCCGCGGTCTCGCGAAAATCCCGCTCGTCCGTCGCGGTCATGGCGCCTCCTCGGGGCAGTGCCCGCGTCGTGTCATGACGCGTGGCGGTGGCGGGCTCGGTAACCGGGCGGCCTGCAACTCGCGCCCGGCACGGGTCCGGTCTCGTCGACCGGTCGCGTCGACCGGTCTCCGGTCAGCGCGACCGGCAGGCGCGGCCGGTCAACGCGACCGGCCGGCCCGCCTTGCTTCGGTTCAGTTGGCGTTCTTGATCGCCGTCTTCATCTGGTCGAGGTTGACCAGGACGGGCCACCCGCTGACGCTCAGCGCGTTTCCGTGCCCGGTCTGGTGGATGTCGAACACCGACTGGATCGCCGCGTAGAAACCCTGCACGTCGAGGGTCTGGTTGACCGCGCGCTTGGCCTGGCGCAGCCCGAAGCTGGGCATGGTCGCGATGTGCGCGGCCAGCGCCCGGGTCTGCGCGTCCAGTTCCTCGCGCGGAACCACCTTGTTGACCATGCCGATCTGCTCCGCCTCGGCGGCGGTGACCGCGCGCCCGGTGAAGAGGATCTCCTTGGCCTTGCGGGGCCCCAGTTCCCAGGTGTGCCCGTGGTACTCGACCCCGCCGANGCCCATGGCCACCACCGGGTCGGAGAACATCGCGTCCTCGGAGGCGATGATCAGGTCGCACGGCCAGGCCAGCAGCAGCCCACCGGAGATGCACCGGCCCTGCACGGCGGCGATCGACGGCTTCGGCACGTTCCGCCACCGCAACGAGAACTCCAGGTAGCGCCGCGCCTCCACCCGGTAGATCCACTCCAGGGTGATCTTCTCCGGGGCGGGCGCGTTCGACTTCAGGTCGTGGCCCGCGGAGAAGTGCTTCCCCTCCGCCCGCAGAACGATGACCGCGACCTCGTCATCCGCCGCGGCGCGGGTCCAGGCCTGGTCGAGCTCCTCCAACAGCTCCAGGTTCTGGGCGTTGGCAGCCTCCGGACGATTGAGACTAATCGTGGCGATCCGGTCGGCGACGTCATAGTTGATGTACACACCAGGCTCCTCAGTTCCGNGGCAGTCCCAGCACCCGCTCAGCGATGATCGTGCGCTGGATCTCCGAGGTTCCTCCCGCGATGGTTCCGGCGAACGACCGCAGGTAGCGCTCGAACCATCCGGCGGAGAAGGCCTCAAGGTTGAGGTGAGCGTACGGCGCACTGGATGCCGGATGCACCAGAGCAGCGGCGCCCGCGGACTCCATCGCCTGCTCCGAGGCCCGCTGGACGGCCTCCGAACCGAGCAGCTTGAGCACCGACAGCGCGGCGACGTCCTGCTCGCCGCGGGCGGCGCTGGCCAGCGCCGCCGAGCCCAGCAGACGCAGCGCGTGGGCGTCCATGACGAGGCGCGCGTAGGCGTCCCGGCCGAGCACGTCCCGCGGGTGGAAGTCGCGGGTCAGGTCCTCGAGCCGGTCGGCGAAACTCAGCCACAGCAGGGTGCGCTCGTGGCCGAGGGAGCCGTTGGCCACGTGCCAGCCGTTGTTCAGCGCGCCGACGAGGTTCTCGGCGGGCACCCGGACGTCGTCGAAGAAGACCTCGTTGAAGTCGACGTCATCGCGGTCGATCGCCGAGCCGAACGGCCGGCGGGTCACCCCGGGGGTGTCCGTCGGGATCAGCAGCACGCTGATCCCCCGGTGCTTCGGCGCGTCCGGATCAGTCCGCACGAAGGTCAGCAGGACGTCCGCGTCGTGCGCGCCGGAGGTCCAGATCTTCTGGCCGTTGACGACGAAATGGTCGCCGTCGAGGACCGCTCGGGTGCGCAGCGAGGCCAGGTCGGACCCCGCGCCGGGCTCGCTCATCCCGAGCGCCGCGGTGATCTCGGCCCGCAGGATCGGCACCGCCCAGCGCCGCTTCTGCTCCGGCGTGCCGAACGACAGCAGCGAGGCGCCGATGATGCCCAGGCCCTGCGGGTTGAAGCTGTGGTAGATCCGCCGCCGGCTGAGCTCCTCCAGGTGGACGTACTGCTCCAGGATGGAGGCGTTGCGCCCGCCGAACTCGGGCGAGTTCCCGGGCAGCAGCCAGCCGGCGTCGAACAGCTGCCGCTGCCAGCGGCGGGCCCAGTCGGGAACGTGCGCGCTGGAGTAGGCGCGCTGCACCGTCTCCGCCTCGCCGGGCAGGTTCGCGTCGAGGAAGGCGGCGAACTCGGCGCGGAACCTCTCCACATCGGCGTCAAACGTCAGCTGCACGGTACTCCTCGGCGATCAGTGCCCGGTGTTCGGCGGCCCCGCCCAGCAGCAGCTCACAGGCCACCGCCCGCTTGATCGCGAACTGCAGGTCGTTCTCCCAGGTGAAGCCCATCGCCCCGAACAGCTGCAGGCCGTTGCGGACCACGAGCGACTGGCATTCGCCGGCGGCGGCCTTGGCCATCGCGGCGGCCAGCCGGCGGCGGGGGTCGCCGGCGGCGATGGTCAGCGCGGCGAAGTAGGCGAGCGCCCGGGCCCGTTCCACCGCGACGTGCATGTCCACGGCCTTGTGCTTGACGGCCTGGAACGACCCGATCGGCGCACCGAACTGCTCCCGTGCCCGCACGTGGTCGAGCGTCAGCTCCAGGATCCGCCGGCACGCACCGACGATGGTCAGCGCCAGCCCGGTGAGGGCCAGGTCCCGCGCCGGGGCCGGGTCGACGGCGCGGCGCGCGTCGGGCGCGACCCGGACGCCGGCCAGGGTGACGGTGGCGATGTGCAGGGCGGGGTCGAAGACGGGGAGGCGGGTCACGGTCGCGGCGGCGCTCGGCACGGTGAAGACCCCGGCCTCGGTCACGACCGCCAGCGAGTCCGCCCGGTCACCGTCCAGGACGTGGGTGCCGGTGCCGTGCAGCAGCCAGCCGTCCCTGTCCCGGTGCGCGGTCACGCCGTCGAGTACGGCCGTGCCGGTCCGGCCGGGCTCGGTGCCGCCCGGGACCAGCGGGGCGAACCAGGTCATCGTGGCCAGGTAGGGCGTCGGGTCGACCGCCCGGCCGAGCTCCTCCAGCAGGATGGCCAGTTCCACCGCCTCGGCGGGCTCGACCAGCTCCGTCCAGCCGAGGTCGGCGTAGGTCTGCCACAGCGGTGCGGGATCCGCGCCCTCGTCCGCGACCCGGCGGACGAGTTCCGGCGGGCACTCCCGGACGAGGACCTCCCGGACCGTCTTCTGCCAGAGCCGCTGGTCGGAGTCGAACTCAAAGAGCATTGCGCGCTCCCGCGCCGCCCGGCCGGTCGGTGAAGATCGTCAACATCGGCTCCTCGATGGCGCACCGTGGCGTACCGCACCTGTACGCGTGAAGCCGCGCGCTGCCGGGGGACCGACGGCCCCCGTCGGCGCTCCCAACATCCCAGAGTCGGTATGCAGGTTCCAGGTAACGTCCGACCGGCGGTAGCCACTCGGACCGAACTCCTGCGAGAATAACATTCTCACTGATCGAAAGTTAAGGTCTCGTAGCCGGTCGGTGTACTACCACCGCGGTTGGCCGGATGTCCCAGCATCAGTGCAGTACGTTCTGACACATGGCCCAGAAGACGGAGCTGCCCGTGACCGCCCCGAAGGAAGAGCCGGCCTGGAAGCAGCGTGCCGTCGAGCGTTCGACCCGGGCCGCCAAGCTCCGGGCCGAGCAGCGGGTGGTCCAGTTCCTGGACGCGGCTCAGGCGATCATCGCCGAGAAGGGCTCGCTCGATCTCACCGTGCAGGAGGTCGTCGACCGGTCCCGCCAGTCGCTGCGCAGCTTCTACCAGCACTTCAGCGGTAAGCACGAGCTGCTGCTCGCGCTGTTCGAGAACGCGCTCAACGAGTCGGCGGAGGAGATCCGCGCAGCCGCCGAGCAGGAGCCCGACCCGCTGGGCCAGCTGCGGATCGCGGTCCGGCTGCTGTTCGAGCAGAGCCATTCCGATCAGGCCCGCCGCCGCCGGCCACTGTTCACCGACTTCGCCCCGCAGCTGCTGGTCTCGCATCCGGCCGAGGTGAAGGTGGCGCACGCCCCGCTGCTCGCTCTGATCACCGAAATGATGAACCGGGCCGCCGCGGCCGGCCAGCTGCGCGGCGGGCTGAAGCCGCGCCGGGCGGCGGCGATGGTGATGCAGACCGCCATGTTCCTCTCCCAGTCAAACGGCGTCTCCGGGAGCGAGAACGCAAACCCGATCACCGTCGAGGAGGTCTGGGACTTCTGCCTGACCGGGATCAGCGGCTCCGTGGCGTCCTGAGCCGGTCACCCGGAGGCCGTCATCCGGAGGCGGTCACAGCCGGTCATCCGGGCGGAACGGTCACGCGGTGCAGACGGCATTGTTCACAGGCCGGTGGAACCAACACCTCTGCCGCTGCGTCAGACCCACCATGGGAAATGATCCGTTCCGCGCCTCGCGGCGGCCCGCCCGCGTCCGGATGGTCGACGTGGCCCGCCGGTTGCGGTGGCGTGGCCTGCGCGGGGCGGCGCGGGTATCAGCCGCGGCGCTGGTCATCGGCGGGCTGGCAATGGCCTGCGCGCCGGCGGGCAGTGACCTGACGGCCGGCCCCGACTCCCCCGCCCCCGCCGCGCGCGGGGCGTCCGAGCCGGGCTGGCGGTCGGAGTCGTTCCGAGACCTGGTCGTGGATGTCCCGGCCGCCTGGGAACCCGCGCCGGCACCGGGCGGCGACTGGTGCGCCGCGGTCCAGGGCGGGCGGCGGGCGTTCCCCGACCGGCCGTACGTGGACAGTCGAGGCCCCCGCCGGTTCGAGATGATGATCGCCTGCCCCCACCCTGGGGAGGGGCCTGACCTGCATGGCGGTGGCGTACCTCGCGAGCACTGGTCGCCGCATGTCTGGTTCGCCCCCACGCCCGCCGCCGAGGGGGCCGAGGAGGTGGGGGACGGGCGGGCGAGCGCGCACGGCTGGACCCGGCTCGTCCGTACGGTCGGCTCGGCGAAGGTGTTCGTCCTGACCGACGATGCGCACCTCGGCGAGGCCGAGCGGATCATCGCCTCGGCCCGCCGGGCCGAGGTCGACCACCACGGCTGCGCCGCCAGCTCGCCGATCCAGGCCGGCGGGTTCGTCCGCCCGCCCGCACCGTTCGACGTGGCCCGGCTCGACGCCGTGGACACCGTCGCCGTCTGCCACTACGAGCTGCCCGGTCCGGGGGGCGGCCCCGGGCTGCTCGCCTCCCGCGAGCTCGGCGGCACCGAGGCGACCGCGCTGCTGGCGGCGATCAGGGCCGCGCCGGCGGGCGGGGGCCCGGACACGCCGGACACCTGCGCGAAGGACAGGTGGGGGGACACCGGGATCGTGCTCCGGCTGTCGGCCGGCGGGTCCGTCCACGAGGCCTACGTCTACTACGACTGGTGTTTCAACAACGGCGTCGATGACGGGACCACGCGGCGAGCTCTGACCACGGCCAGTCGATGACGGGACCACGCGGCGAGCTCTGACCACGGCCAACTGTGCCCCGCTCTGGTCGGGGCGCGTCCGGCAGTCGGGCGGAAGCGCCGCGCCCTTCCAGGTGTGCCACCCCGAAAGCGCGCCCGCGAACCCGACGAGGACCGGCTGACGAAGACCACCGTCGTCAAGGTCGGCCGAATCGCCTACTTCTCGATTTTCTGGGCCGCGGTTCGGACGTCGACCTTCGCGCCTGCTACCGCATGCGGGTGCCCAGTTCCTGACCGGCTGATCCGGGCGGTTTCCCGAGCGTGTTCGGGCAGCTGTCCGGAGCCGTGTTCGGTGTTGGTCCCGGCGCCTTTCACCCCAGCCTCAACCGGCCGTCGACGGCCCGGCCCGCGCGCCCGCCTATTCGGCCGGGCCGCCCGGCTCGGCCGCGGTGGACCGGGCAGCGGCCCGCTGGCCGCCCAGCAGGATCTCCGCTGCCGAGTAGGGGTCCCGCCGGCCGTCGGCCACCTCGTCGGCGAGCGCGGCCAGCCCGGGGTGCTCCCGCAGGCGCGACTGGGCCAGGGAGAGGATCTGTGCGTGCGCCCGCGCCGTGCGGCGGGCCCGGGTGTCCTGCCGGNGATGGGCGTCGATGGCCTCGACGAGGGCGGGCAGCCCCTCCCCCTTGGAAGCGACCAGCGTCAGGATCGGCGCGCTGACCTCCATGTGCAGGTCCCGCACGGTCTGCTCGGCCCCGTCGCGGTCGGCCTTGTTGACCACCAGCAGGTCCGCGACCTCCAGCAGGCCGGCCTTGGCCGCCTGGACGGCGTCGCCGGCGCCGGGCGTCAGCACGACGAGGGTCGGGTCCGCGACGGCGGCGATCTCGATCTCGGACTGCCCCACGCCGACCGTCTCCAGCAGGACCAGGTCGTAGGACAGCGCCGCCAGCACCCGCACCGCCGCCGGCACGGCCGCGGACAGCCCGCCCAGGTGGCCGCGGGCCGCCAGGGAACGGATCAGCACCCCCGGGTCGTTGGTGTGCGCGGCCATCCGGATCCGGTCTCCCAGCAGCGCACCGCCGCTGTAGGGCGAGGAGGGGTCGACGGCGAGCACCGCGACCCGCAGCCCGCGTTCCCGGTAGGCGCCGACCAGCGCTCCGATGGTGGTCGATTTCCCCGCGCCGGGCGGACCCGTCACGCCCACCACGCGAACGGGGGCCGGTGGTATGGCCGCCAGCGCCTCGTCGCGACCGTCACCTTCCACCATGCTGAGCAACCGACCGACGGCACGGAGTGAACCAGCGCGCGCGGCGGCGACAGTCTCCAGAATGTTCATCGGGATCCACCGGAAGGGTCGACGGTTGACACGCCGCGGGCCTCCGAACCGGAGTCCTGGATCTGATCGCCGGCCCGTGAGAACCGGGGCCGGCAGCCAACGGAAGACGTCGCTTTATGGATCGAGATCGCATTCATGAGAATGTTAGTCTTCCAGACTGAGAGCTTGGCTAGCAAGAGAGGGAAACGTTAATGGAGATCAGCGGAAACTCCGCGCTCGTCGTCGGTGGCACCGGCGGCCTCGGGGAGGCGACCGTCCGCCGCCTTCACGCCGCGGGCGCGAAGGTCGTGGTTGCCGACGTCGCCGATGAGAAGGGCAAGGCCCTGGAGGCCGAGCTGGGCATCCGCTACGTCCGCACGGACGCCACGAAGGAGGAGGACATCCTCGCGGCGATCGCCGAGGCCAAGGGGCTGGGCCCGCTGCGGATCTCGGTCGACACCCACGGTGGCCCGGCCGCCGGTGGCCGCCTCGTCGGCAAGGACGGTTCGCCGCACAGCCTCGACGCGTTCACCACCACGATCACGTACTACCTCACCTCGGTGTTCAACGTGACCCGGCTGGTGGCCGCCGCCATCGCGCAGGAGGAGCCGCTGGAAGGCGGCGCCCGCGGCGCCATCGTCAACACCGCGTCGATCGCCGGTTTCGAGGGGCAGATCGGCCAGATCGCGTACGCCGCCGCCAAGGGTGGCGTCATCTCCATGACGCTGGTCGCCGCACGTGACCTGTCGCCGCTGGGTATCCGGGTGAACGCGATCGCGCCAGGCACGATCAACACCCCGGCCTACGGCAAGGCCGCCGACAAGCTGGAGGCCTACTGGGGCCCGCAGGTCCCCTTCCCGAAGCGCATGGGCCAGTCGACCGAGTACGGCTCGCTCGCCGAGCAGCTCATCACCAACGACTACCTCAACGGCGAGGTCATCCGCCTCGACGGCGCGCTGCGCTTCCCGCCGAAGTAGTCCCCCCGCGGCGGTGGCGGGGGAGCTGCTCCCCCACCGCCGCCGCCGGCGGCACCCCGCGACAATCGCCGCCGCGGGGTGCCCGGCACCGCCCCGCCGCCCCGGGCCGGGCGGTCAGGCCTCGAGCCCGATGATCCGGGACGCGATGATGTTCTTCTGGATCTGCGACGTCCCGCCCATGACGCTCTGGGCCCGGCTGTAGAGGTAGGTACCCAGCAGCTCGGGGTCACGGGTACCGCCGGCCGCCAGCGAGGCGTGCCCCACCGACTGCTCGACCCAGGTCATCAGCAGCTTGTCCAGCGAGCCGTCCGGGCCGTGGCTGACCTCGTCGAGCTGCTCGGACAGCCGGCGCCGCACGTGCAGGCGCAGCATCTCCGTCTGCACGGCGGCCCACCGCAGCGACTCGGGCGGGGGCCCGTCGATGCCGGCGGCCAGGTTGCGGACGGTCTTGCCGTACCGCGCGGTGAACCCCAGCGTCGACGGCTCCCGCTCGTGGCCGACGACCGTCATGGCCAGCTTCCAGCCCTCGCCGGGCCCGCCGACCATCTGGTCGGCGGGCACCGTCGCGCCGTCGAACAGGACCTGGCCGAACTCCTTGGTGACCCCGCTCATCATCGGCAGCGGCCGCTGCTCGATGCCCGCCTGGTGCATCGAGACGATGAAGCCGGAGATGCCCTTGTGCCGCGGGGCACTCGGGTCGGTGCGGGCGAGGACCAGGCACCAGTCGGCCTCGTCCGAGTAGCTCGTCCAGATCTTGTGGCCGTTCAGGACGTAGTGGTCGCCCTCCAGCGTGGCCGTGGTGCTCAGGGAGGCCAGGTCGGAGCCGGCACCCGGTTCGCTGAACCCCTGGCACCAGCGCTCGGTGCCGTTGATCATGCCGGGCAGGAACCGCTGCCGCAGTTCCTCGCTGCCGTGCCGGCCCAGGCCGATCACCAGGTAGCCCAGGCTCGGCCGCGCCGGGGCGCCGGCGCGGGCCAGCTCCTCGTCGACGATCACGTCGTAGACGGCCGGCAGCTCCTGCCCGCCGTAGGCCTTCGGCCAGGAGGTGCCGAAGAAGCCACCCGCGTACAGGGCCCGGTGCCACTCCCCGGCCTTGGCCCAGTACTCGTCGCCCGAGGTGGGGAACTTCTTCGCGTTCTCGGCGAGCCAGTCCTGCAGCCGCGCGCGGAACGCGGCCTCCTCCGGCGAGTCACGAAAGTCCAAGATCGATCTCCTCCAGAGACACGGGGTACAGCGCGCCGGACGCCAGCGCGCGACGCAGGAAGACGTGGGCGAGGCACTCCCAGGTGTTGCCGATGCCTCCGTGCACCTGCACGGCCGTCTCGCAGATGGTCTGCGCGGCGCGCGCGGTGTAGACCTTGGCGACCTGGCCGGCCCGCAGCGCCTCGGCCGGGTCCAGTTCGTCGACCGCCCAGGCGGCGTACCGCAGGACGCTGATGGAGCCCTCGATCAGCGCGAGGCTCTCGGCGAGCAGGTGAGCGATGGCCTGGAACGAGCCGATGGTCCGGCCGTACTGCGAGCGCACCTTGGCGTACTCGCAGGCCAGCGCGTGGGCACCCCGGGCCGCCCCGAGGATGTCGGCGGTCGTGACGGTCAGGGCCAGCGCGTGCCAACGCTGCGCCTCGCCCGCCGGGATCTCGCCGACCGGTTCGAACGGCCCGGTGACCGCCGCGGTGGTCCGGGTGAGGTCCACACCGAACACGGGCTCACCGACGGCGACGGTGCCGACCGTGGTCCCGCGCAGGCCGAGGGCCGAGGGCAGGCCGCGGGCGTCCACCGCCTCGTCACCGACGGCGAGCGCGGCCGGGTCGCTGCCCTCGCCGAGCTTCGCGCGCAGGTCGTCGGCGAGCACGGGCCCGAGGAACGGGACGTCGACCAGCCCGCGGGCGAGCTCCTCGACGACGAGCGCGACCTCGACCCCGGAGGCGCCGTCGGAGCGCAGCGAGCGCCAGCCGGTGGCCGCCACCGCCTTCTCCAGCCGCTCGACGCGCTCGGCGTCGTCGAGGTCCAGCACGGACCCCGGGCCGAGGTCGTCGGCCAGCCGGGCGGCCGCGTTCCGCAGCTCGCGCTGCTCAGTGGTCAGACGTACGTCCATAGCGCTCCTTGAGAACTCGCCGCAGTACCTTGCCCGAGGGCAGGCGGGGTATTTCGTCCACGAACACGACCGCGCGCGGCCGCTTGTACGAGGCGAGGCGCTCGCCGACCCAGGCGATGAGCTCCGCCGCGTCGACCGGCGCCACGGGGGTGACGGCGGCGGTCAGGGCCTCGCCGTCGGCGGCGTCCGGGACGCCGAAGACCGCGCAGTCGGCCACCGCCGGGTGGGCGTGCAGCACACCCTCGACCTCGGCCGGAGCCACCTGGAAGCCCCGGACCTTCACCATCTCCCGCACCCGGTCGGTCAGCCGCAGCCAGCCGTCGGCGTCCAGCGTGCCCACGTCGCCGGTGCGGTACCAGCCGTCGTCGAACGCCTCCGCGGTCGCCTCGGCGGGGAGGTAGCCGGCCATCAGCGACTCCGCCCGGGCCTGGATCTCACCGGTCTCACCGGGGCCGAGCACCGCCCCGGACTCCAGCGACACCACCCGCAGGCGGACGCCGCCGACCGCCTGCCCGACGCTGTCGAGCCGCGCGCCGCCGACCGGGTTGCAGGCGATGACCGGCAGCTCACTCGCGCCGTAGGCCGGCAGCCAGCCCACGCCGGTGCGCCGGGTGACGGTCTCGGCGACGCTGGCGGTGACCGGAGTCGCCCCCCACATGATGTACCGCAGTGACGACAGGTCGTAGGTTTCCAGCGCCGGGTGTGACGCTATCGCCAACGCGATCGGCGCGACCGCCATCTCCACGGTGATCCGGTCGCGCTCGATCGAGCGCAGCATCAGCTCCAGGTCGAACCGGCGGTGCAGCCGCATCCAGGAGCCGGTCTCCAGCGCGGTGACGATGTTGAGCAGGCCGAGGATGTGCGACGGCGGGGTGGTGATCTGGATGCGGTCCGCGGCGGTCAGTCCCAGCGCGTCCCGCCAGTGCCCGACGGCGGCGGCGAAGGACCGGCGGGTGTGGCGGACCGCCTTGGGTAAGCCGGTCGTGCCCGAGCTGAACACCAGCAGCGCGTCCGCGTCGGGATCGGGGTCCGGAAACGGCCCGCCGGCCGCGGGGAACGGCTCGTCCAGGTGCCACATCGGCAGCAGGCGCCCGAGCGCCTCCTGATCTCCGACGGCGCGCCGGGCCCCGGTGATCGACAGCGCGTGCTCGATCTCGGCCTGTTTCCAGGAAGGGCTCAGCAGTACGATGGCCGCGCCCAGACGCCAGGCAGCCCGGACGGCCAGGATGAACTCGGGCCGGTTCGAGGCCATGAGCGCCACCCGCTCACCGGCCCGTACCCCGTGTTTCACCAGCGCCGCCGCCAACCCGTCCGTCAGCGTCTCGACCTGTGCCAGGCTGTACTTCCGTTCCTCGAAGACGAGCGCGGCTCGATCGCTCACTGCCGCTCCTTTCGAACGGTCACCACGCGGATCGATCGGGTCACCACGCGGAAGCAGTACTGGTGGGAGGCCCTGTGCGGATCCCAGCCCGCGTCCGGAAATTATATTCTCATGACAGTAGAATGTTCATACCAGAAGGAGGCCGTAGATGCCGAGACCCCCTCTGTTCCAGAGGGCGACCGTCACCCGGGTCATCCGTGAGACCGCTGACACGCGAACCTTCGTGCTCGCTCCCAGCACCGGGCCGTTCACCTACCGGGCGGGGCAGTTCTGCACCTTCCGGGTGCAGATCGACGGCGAGGAGCTGCTGCGCTCCTATTCGATGTCCAGCGCCCCCGAGACCGACACCGAGATGATGACGACCGTCAAACGGGTTCCCGGCGGACGCGTCTCCAACTGGCTGATCGACAATGTCTCCGCGGGCGACGAGGTGGAGATCACCGAGCCGCACGGAGTCTTCTGCCTGCGGGAGACCGACGCCCCGCTGCTGGGCTTCTGCGGCGGCAGCGGCATCACCCCGGTCATCTCGCTGGCGAAGAGCGCGCTGGCGGGCACGAAGCGCACCGTCCGCCTGCTGTGCGCCGACCGGGACCGGCCGTCGATGATTTTCGAGGCCGCCCTGGCCGACCTGGTCGCGCAGTATCCGGACCGGCTCACCGTGGTGCGCCACCTCGACACCGACGGCGGCTACCTGGACGCGGCCGCGATCAACGCCTTCGTCGGCACGGACACCGACGCCGACGTGTACGTCTGCGGCCCCGAGCCCTTCATGGACCTCGTGGAGGGCACGTTCCCCGGCCCCGGCCGGGTCTACACCGAGCGGTTCGGTGCCGCGGCGGTGACCGCCCCCGAGACCGAGGCCGAGGGCACCCCGGGCGCCGAGGCGGAGGTCGAGGGGACCGTCACCATCATCCTGCGCAACAAGAAGATCTCGGTGCCGCGGCGGCCCGGCGAGACCTTCCTGGAGAGCGCCCGGCGCGGCGGGCTGACCCCGCCGTTCTCCTGCGAGTCCGGCACCTGCGCCACCTGCATCGCGAAGCTGGTCGAGGGGACGGCGACGATGCGGGTGAACGAGGCCCTCACCGAGGACGAGATCGAGGAGGGCTACGTGCTCACCTGCCAGGGGGTGCCGGAGTCCCCGTCGGTGATCGTCCGCTACGAGTGACGCCACCGGCCGGCGGGCGGGCCGCGCAGGCCCGCCCGCCGGCCGGGCCGTCAGGCGGAGTCCAGCAGGTCGCCGTGTTCACCGAGGCGGGGCGGGGGGCCGTACGCGGGCTCGTGGCCGGTGACGCGGATCGGGCTGGCGACCAGCCGGAAGTCACCGGCCCGCACGACCATGTCCGGGGTGCGTTCGAGTGCCTCGGGCAGCGAGCGCACCTTGGCCGCCGGGACACCGAGGCGCTTCAGCCGCGTCTCCCAGTTCTCCGCCGTGTCGGCGGCGAGCGCCTTGGTGACGACGTCGAGCACCTCCTCGCGCCGGGACGCCCGCTCGGCCATCGTCGCGAAGCCCGTCACCCCAGCCTCGGCGGAGAACTTCCGCCAGAAGCCGTCGTGGGTGACGAACAGCGCCAGGTAGCCGTCGGCGGTGGGGAACAGCTGCGCGGGCACATAGTAGGAGTGCGCGCCGTTCGGCAGCCGGCGCGGCTCGACGCCGTCGTTGAGGTATGCGGAGGCCCGGTAGTTGAGCTGGGAGAGCATCACGTCCCGCAGCGAGACCTCCAGCTGCCCGCCGCGGCCGGAGACGATCTGGGCGAGCAGCGCGAGTGCCGCCGTCATCCCGGCCGAGTTGTCCGCGGAGGAGTACCCGGGCAGGGTCGGCGGGCCGTCGGGGTCGCCGGTGAGCGCGGCGACCCCGGTGGCGGCCTGGATCACGTAGTCGAACGCCGGGTCGTCGCCGGCGGAAAGCCCGAAGCCGGTCAGCGCCACACAGACGATCTTCTCGTTGTACGGCCGCAGCGCCTCGTAGGTCAGGCCGAAGTTCCGGATCGCCGACGGCTTGAGGTTGACCAGCAGCGCGTGCGCGTCGGCGACCAGCTCGTGCAGCCGGGCCTGCCCCGCCTCGCCGGTCAGGTCGAGGCGGATGCTGCGCTTGCCCCGGTTGAGGCTCGCGAAGTAGGCGTCGCTGACCTGCCGGGACAGGTCACCCCCGGGGGGCTCCAGCTTGGTGACCTCCGCCCCGAGGTCGGCGAGCAGCATCGTCGCGTAGGGGCCCGCGAGGATGTGGCCGACCTCCAGGATGCGGATGCCGGCCAGGGGTCCCGCGCTCATCTCACCTCCGCCGCGAGGGCCGCGATCACTTCCCGGGTCCGCCGCTTGGAGGCGACCAGCTCCTCGCGGTTGTCCCCGATCGGCAGCAGCCGGACGGACAGGTCGGTCACGCCCGCGGCGGCGAACGACCGGAAGCGGGCGAGGATGGCCTCCTCGTCGCCGGCGGCGGCGATGTCGCCGACGTTCACGGCGTCACCCTGGTCGAGCAGGCGCTGGTAGTTCGGGGATACCTCGGCCTCGCCGAGGATGCGGTTGGCCCGCTCCCGGGCCTTGTCGACATCCTGCGGCGCGCACAGGCACACCGGGATGCCCGCGACGACGCGCGGCGCCGGGCGGCCCGCGTCCGCCGCGGCCTTGGTGATGCGGGGTACCACGTGCTCACCGACGGCCCGCTCGTCGGCCAGCCACAGCACGGTGCCGTCGGCCTGCTCACCGGCGATCCGCAGCATCACCGGGCCGAGCGCGGCGATGAGCACCGGCAGCGGCGCGATCGGGCCGATCTCCAGCGGGTTGTGAATCTTGAAGGAATCGTTCTCGACGTCCACCGGGCCCGGCCCGTTCAGGGCCACCCTGAGGACCTCGAGATAGTCGCGGGTGAACGCGGCCGGCTTGTCGTAGGGCAGGCCGAGCATGTCCCGCACGATCCAGTGGTGTGACGGGCCGACACCGAGCGCGAGCCGCCCGCCGGTCGCCGCCTGCGCCGACAGCGTCTGGCGGGCGAGCGCGACCGGGTGCTGCGGCTGCAGCGGCACGACCGCCGTGCCCAGCTCGATCCGCTCGGTGCGGGCGCCCATCAGCGATACCGCGATCAGGGCGTCGAAGTCGGACGGCACCTGGGGTATCCAGGCGGTGTCCATCCCCGCGCTCTCGGCCCACAACACGTCGTCGATCATCCGCCCGACCTTGCGCGCGGAGTCACCCCGCTCCGGTCCGATCATCACGCCGACCCGCACAGGACCCTCCCGATCTCGTTACTTCGATGGCACGCTCGCCCGCGCACCGACGGTGCGCGGGCCCCGTCGACGACCGGCGCGTTCGTGCCCGCCGTCGGGGTCGGCGGGTGGTTCAGGTCGAGGTGGCTGTCGCCGTCAGCTCACGGACCTGGCTGACCAGCTCGTCCAGGGCGGTCCCGGTCGGGAACACCGCGGCGGCACCGGCCGCCAGCAGCCGCGGGACGTCGGCCGGCGGGATCGTCCCGCCGACGATGACGGCGATGTCACCGGCGTCCGCCGCCCGCAGCGCCTCGACGGTGCGGGTGGTCAGCGCGATGTGCGCGCCGGAGAGGATGCTCAGGCCGACCACGGCCACGTCCTCCTGCAGCGCGATCGTGACGATGTCCTCGATCCGCTGCCGGATGCCGGTGAACACGACCTCGAAGCCCGCGTCCCGCAGCGCCCGGGCGACGATCTTCGCCCCGCGGTCGTGCCCGTCCAGGCCGGGCTTGGCGACCAGTACCCGTGCCGGCATCAGAACACCACCGGCTGCTGGAACTCGCCCCAGACCGCCTTGAGCGCGGCGACCATCTCGCCGACCGTGCAGTAGGCGTTGGCGCAGTCGATCAGGTTGTGCATCAGGTTCCCGTTCCCCTCCGCGGCCTTCGCCAGGGCGTCGAGGCTCGCGCGCACGGCCGCGCCGTCCCGCTCCGCCTTCACCTTGGCCAGCCGCTTGAGCTGCCGCTCGCGGCCTTCGGCGTCGAGTTCGTAGGTGGCCAGGTCGGGTGCCGGCTCGTCGGAGACGAAACGGTTCACCCCGACGATCGGCACCGTGCCGCCCTCGATGTTCTTGTGCAGCTGGTAGGCCTCGTCCGCGATGAGGCCCTGCAGGTAGCCGTCCTCGATCGCCCGGACCATGCCGCCGTGCTGCTCCAGGTCGTCCATGATCTCGATGATGCGGGCCTCGGTGGCGTCGGTGAGCGCCTCGACGAAGTACGAACCGCCGAGCGGGTCGACGGTGCGGGTCACGCCGGTCTCGAGGGCCAGGATCTGCTGGGTGCGCAGCGCCAGCGTCGCCGACTCCTCGCTGGGCAGCGCGAACGGTTCGTCCCACGCGGCGGTGAACATCGACTGGACGCCGCCGAGCACCGAGGCCATCGCCTCGTAGGCGACCCGCACGATGTTGTTCTGCGCCTGCGGCGCGTACAGCGACGCCCCGCCGGCCACACAGCCGAACCGGAACATCGACGCCTTGTCGGCCGTCGCGCCGTAACGCTCCCGGACGATGGTCGCCCACCGCCGCCGGCCCGCGCGGTACTTGGCGATCTCCTCGAAGAAGTCACCGTGGGTGTAGAAGAAGAACGAGACCTGCGGGGCGAACTGCTCGATCGTCAGCCGCCCGCGCTCGATCACCGTGTCGCAGTAGGTGACGCCGTCGGCGAGGGTGAACGCCATCTCCTGCACCGCGTTGGCACCGGCGTCGCGGAAGTGCGCCCCGGCGACCGAGATCGCGTTGAAGCGCGGGACCTCCGCGGCACAGAACTCGATGGTGTCGGCGATCAGCCGCAGGGACGGCTCCGGCGGCCAGATCCAGGTTCCCCGGGAGGCGTACTCCTTGAGGATGTCGTTCTGGATCGTGCCGGTCAGCTTGGCCCGCGGCACCCCCGCACGCTCGGCGGCGGCGACGTAGAAGGCGAGCAGGATCGCCGCCGTGCCGTTGATCGTGAAACTGGTGCTGATCTTGTCCAGCNGGATGCCGTCGAAGAGCACCTCGGCGTCGGCGAGGGTGTCGACGGCCACGCCGACCCGGCCGACCTCCTCGGTCACCTCCGGGTCGTCGGAGTCGTACCCGCACTGGGTGGGCAGGTCGAGCGCCACCGACAGCCCCGTCCCGCCCTGGTCGAGCAGGTAGCGGTACCGGCTGTTGGACTCCTCGGCGGTACCGAAACCGGAGTACTGCCGGAAGGTCCACGTGCGGCCCCGGTAGCCGGAGGCGTAGTTGCCGCGGGTGAACGGGAAGCGCCCCGGCTCCGGTGGCTCGGCACCGCGGTCGGCGGGCCCGTACACCGGGTTCACCGGCAGGCCGGAATTGGTCTGGACAGAATCGCTCATCGTCGCTTCGTTACCTTCTGGAGACGGAACGTCAATACCGACCCCGGGCCCGTCCGCACGGCAACCGCCGGCCGCCGACCCCGCACAGGGACCTTCGAGGAATCGTTAACGCAGCTTGTCCTTCATCACTTTCCCCGACGCGTTCAGCGGGAGGCTCTCCAGGAACTCCACGTACCTGGGCACCTTGAAGCCGGCCATCTTCTCCCGGCTCCACGCGATCAGCTCGTCCGCTTCGACCGGCCCGCGCCGGACGACGAACGCCTTGCCGACCTCGCCCAGCCGCTCGTCGGGTACCCCGATGACGGCGGCCTGCGCGACCGAGGGGTGCTGCAGCAGGAAACCCTCGATCTCGGCCGGGTAGGCGTTGAAGCCCCCGACGATGAACATGTCCTTCTTGCGGCCGATGATGCGCAGGTAGCCCCGCTCGTCGAGCGAGCCGAGGTCACCGGTGTGCAGCCAGCCGTCGGCGTCGATCGTCTCCGCCGTCGCGACCGGGTCGTCCAGGTACCCCTGCATCACCGTGTACCCGCGGATCAGCACCTCGCCGTCACCGGCGATGGAGACCTCGACACCGTCGCAGGGCTTGCCGACCGTGGTGGCGATGTCCTCGAAGGAGTCCCCCGGCCGGGAGGCCGTCGCCGTCCCCGCCTCGGTGAGGCCGTAGCCGGTCATGATCGACTTGAACGGCAGCTCCTGCTTCATCCGCTGGATCAGCTCGACCGGGATGTCGGCCGAACCGGTCACGGCGCAGCGCAGCGAGGACAGGTCCGCGCTGCCCTGGGCCGCCAGCAGCGAGTGGTACAGCGTGGGCGGGCCTGGGAGCATGGTGATCCGCTCCCGCTCGATCAGCTCCAGCAGCCGGTCCATCTCCAGGACCGCCATCGGCACGATCGTCGCGCCNCGGATCAGGGCCGCGACGAGGCCGGCCTTGTAGCCGAAGTTGTGGAAGAACGGGTTGACGATCAGGTACCGGTCGCCCTCCCGCAGATCCGCCTGGAAGCACCACTCCTCGTACAGCCGGAGCGTCTGCCGGTGGTTCATCATGACGCCCTTGGGACGCCCCGTCGTCCCCGAGGTGAACAGAATGTCGGCAATCTCCTCACCGTCGGTGACCACCGGCGCGTCGAGCGGCGGGCCACCGGCCAGGAAGTCCGACTTGATGTCCACCGCGGGCACGGCGGTGAGCCCCGCGTACGACTGCCCGAGGAAGCCTTCCTGGACCAGCACCAGCTTCGCGCCGCTGCGGGTGAGGATGTCGTTCGCTTCCTCGGTCTTGTAGCGGGTGTTCACCGGCACCAGAACCCCGCCGGCGGTCAGCAGCCCGAAGGCCGCGATGATCCACTCGGCGGAGTTCGGCGCCCAGATCGCCACCCGGTCGCCCTTGGCCACGCCCGCCGCCGCGAAGGAACCCGCGGCGGTGCGGACGCGAGCCACCAGCTCGGTGTAGGTGAGGCGCAGCGTGCCGTCGACGACCGCTTCGGCATCACCGAAGCGGTCGCCCGCGCTCAGCACCATCTCCGGGATGGTCGCCCATTTCATCCGGCGATCAGCCTGGCCATGTTGCCACCCATGATCTTGGCCTTGTCCTCGTCGCTGAGGTCCTTGAGCACATCGATGTAGCTCACCGGGTCACCCAGGCCCTCGGGGTGCGGGAAGTCCGAGCCGAAGAGCACCCGGTCGATCCCGATCAGCTCCGCGAGCTTGCCCATGTCCTCCTCCCAGAAGGGGCTGACGTGGACGTTGCGCCGGATCACCTCGATCGGGTTCTCCAGGAACTGCTGCGGGTACTTCTTGTAGACGTCCTTGAGCTCGGCCAGCAGCGGGGCGACCCAGGAGGCGCCGTTCTCGATGACGGCGATCTTCAGGTCCGGGAACCGCGACAGCGCGCCGTGGCAGACCAGCGCGGCCACCGTGTCCTGGATGGGACGCCACTGGCCGATCATCCGGAAGGCGTCCGGCTGGAACGGCAGGTACTCGCGGACCTTGCCCTCCCAGTCCTGGGTGTAGCGGTTGTAACCGCTGTCGGACGAGTGCAGGCCGACCAGGATCTTGTGGTGCACGACCCGCTCCCAGAACGGGTCGAACTCCGGCAGGCCGAACGACCTGGAGCCGCCGTAGCCGGGCACCGGCGCCGGCCGGATCAGGATCGCCCGGGCACCGCGCTCCACCACCCACTCCAGCTCCTCGATCGCCTTCTCGACGATCGGCAGGGTGATGACCGGCGTGGTGTAGATGCGGTCCTCGTAGTTGAACGTCCACGTCTCGTACAGCCACTCGTTGAGGGCGTGGATGACGACGTGCGTCAGCTCCGGGTCGTCCCGCATGCGCTCCTCGATGAGGCTCGCCAGCGTCGGGAACATCAGCGTCCGCTCGAGGCCCTGCTCGTTCATCAGCTCAAGGCGGGACTTCGGCTCACGGAACGCCGGAATCGACCGCATCGGCTTGCCGATGATCTCGCGGTAGGACTTGCCCTCGGGGTTCCCGATGCGGAAGAACTCCTCCTGGGCACCCGGGCGGGCCACGACCTCGAAGGTCGGGTTGGGGATGTAGTCGCTGATCTGGCCCCGAATCGCGATCTTCGTGCGGCCGTCCACCTGGACGTACCGGATCGCGCCCTGGAACGCCTCGGGCAGGAACTTGGTGAAGGCGTCCTCGGTCTCGTACAGGTGGTTGTCCGCGTCAAAGACGGGGTACGGCGACACGCGCGTAGACATGAGATCCTCCCTTACTGATACGGAGAATCCTATTCTCTTCCCTGCCGCGCCGCAATGTCTTCCCGCCCCGCGAGGGGTCCGCCACCCCTGGCAGCGAGCTCGCGGCGGATGACGGCCTTCTGGACCTTACCGCTGGGAGTGCGCGGAAAGTCCACGACCTCGACCAGCTCCTCGGGCCACTTCTGCCGGGCCAGGCCCGCCCGCTCGAAGTGCGCGCGCACCTCGTCCAGGGTGGGCAGGGCGGCGCCGGGCTGCAGGCGAAGCACCGCGGCCGCATGCTCACCGAGCCGGGCGTCCGGCGCGGCGACCACCGCCGCCTCGGCGATGCCGGGCATGCCCAGCAGCGCCTCCTCGACCTCCAGCGCGCTGATGTTCTCCCCGCCGCGGATGATGAAGTCGGCCTTGCGGTCGACGATCGTCAGGTAGCCGTCCTCGTCGAGCACACCGACGTCGCCCGTGCGGTACCAGCCCTCCTCGTCGAAGGCCCGCTCGGTCAGCTCGTCGTCGAGATAGCCCAGGCACAGGTCCGGGCCCCGGCTGAGGATCTCGCCGTCCGGGTCGAGGCGGATCTCCACCCCGGGCAGGACGTCCCCGTCGGTGAACAGCCGCTTCTCCGCCGCCGCCGTGTGCCGCGACCCGGTGATCGAGGGGTGCTCGGTGCTGCCGTAGGAGCGGAACACCGTGATGCCCAGCTCGGCCAGCCGGGTGGTGACCGCCGCCGGGACGGACGAGCCGCCCAGCCCGGCGTAGCGCATGCCCGCCAGATGCTCGGGGGTGAAGTCCGGGTGGTCGAGCAGGCTCGTCACGAAGTAGGTCGCGCCGCCGCCGACGGTGAGGCCGCCGGCGCGCACCAGCTCCAGCACCTGCGCCGGGTCCCAGACATCCGCCAGGTTGATCGGGCGGCCGTCCAGCACCGGGATGAGGAAGGCGTTCAGCATGCCGATGAAGTGCCCGACGGGCGCGGCGGTGAGCTGGCGCCCGCGGTCGGGCGGGTAGAGGCCGGCGAGCTGACGGGTCTCGAAGGCCAGCGTCTGGTGGCTGTGGATGACGCCCTTGGGGTCGCGGGTGGTGCCGGAGGTGAACGCGATCACCGCCGGGGACGCCGGATCCGTCGCGACGGTGCCGGCCAGCGGCTCGTCCGCCAGCAGGTCGTCGAAGTCACGCCCCACCACGCCGACCACCGGGACGCCGGCGCTCAGGTCGGGCTGGTACTCCAGCCGCCCGAAGCTCGCCGCGGTGACGAAGACCTTCGGCGAGGTCCGCCCGAGGATGTAGCCGAGCTCCTTGCGCCCGTAGAAGTGCACGACCGGGACCACAACCGCACCGAGCAGCGCGGAGGCCCAGAAGGTCGCGGCCGCCTCCATCCAGTTGGGCAGCTGGAAGACGACGACGTCACCAGGGCCGACACCGCGGGCGCGCAGCCCGGTGGCCAGCCGGCGGGCGACCCGCTCGACATCCCGGAACGTCCCACTCCACGGCCGGACAGCCGAATGCACCCGGAACTCGGCGTCAGGAGCCGCCGCCAGCCCCGCGGCGAGGATGTCGCCGAGGGTCTCCCGCGTCCACCAGCCTTCGGACTCGTACCGCTTGACCAGGTCAGGTGGGACAGTGCGCATACCGGGCACTCCGATCTGTGCGATTCCTAGACTTTCCCAGGACCGGTGGACAGAATCCACAGCTCCGCCCGGGCCGCCGGACGGCCGGCGGCGGGCGTCCGCCGCACCGCCTGCCCGCCGCGGGCGGACCGCGGGCGGCCCCGTGCCTCGGGCCGCACCGCCCGGCGCCGCCGCGACCGCCGACGGATGCGTTCCCGGACGAGGCTCCCGGACGGAGCCGAGCGCGAGCCCGAGCCCGAGCCCAAGAACGGCGCATTTAGCCCGGTAATGCTACTCTCTCAAATTAGAATTCGATTCTCAAGACGGAGTTGGGTCCATGATTGATCTTGAGCTGGATGCCGGGCTCGCCGTGATCACGATCGACCGGCCCGAGGCCCGCAACGCCATCTCCCTGTCGACCATGGGCGAGCTGGAGAAGGCCATCGACGCCGCCGAGGGTGCCGGCGCCCTGGTCATCCGGGGCGCCGGCGACCGGGCGTTCGTCTCCGGCGGCGACCTGAAGGAGCTCGCGGCGCTGCGCACCGAGGACGAGGCGACCGCCATGGCGCTGCGGATGCGCACCATCTGCGACCGGCTCGCGGACTTCCCCGCCCCGGTGATCGCCGCCATGAACGGGCACGCGCTGGGCGGCGGCGCCGAGGTCGCGGTCTCCGCCGACATCCGGGTCGCCGCCGACGACATCAGAATGGGCTTCAACCAGTCGACGCTGGCGATCATGCCCGCGTGGGGTGGCGCCGAGCGGCTGGCCGCGCTGGTCGGCCCGGGCCGAGCGCTGATGCTCGCCGGCACCGGCCGCATCCTCGGCGCCGCCGAGGCCGAGCGGCTCGGGCTCATCGACCAGGTCCTGCCGCGGGAGTCGTTCGACGAGGGCTGGCGGGCGCTCGCCCGCTCCCTCACCGCGGCTCCCGCCCGGGCCATCAAGCACGTGATCCGGGCGGCCGCACTCGCGCGCCCCGCCGAGGAGCAGGCCGAGGACGCCGCCCGGACCTTCGCGCGGCTGTGGGTCTCCGACGAGCACTGGGCCGCCGCCGAGCGGCTGACCGCGAAGCGCGCCCGCTGACCCCGGCCGCGCACCGGGCCCCGGCCGGGCCGGGGGCTTCTCCCCCGGCCCCCGGCCCCTGGCCGGCGCCGGTCAGGTGACCGCGCCGGCGGTTTTCAGCTCGATGATCCGCTCCCAGTCCAGGCCGAGCTCCATGAGGATCTCCTCGGTCTGGGCGGCGAACTCCGGCGCCGGGCCCACCTTGGGCGCGCTGACGTCGAACTGCACCGGGCTGGAGACGACCTCCAGATCACCCGCGGACAGCAGGTACTCGTTCGCGCGGATCTGCGGGTCGCTGCCGACCTGGAGCGAGTCCTGCACCGGCGCCCAGGGGCCGGACAGGGTGCCGAGCCGCTCGGTCCACTCCGCGAGCGTGCGGGTGGCGAACACCTCCCGCAGGATCTGGACGGCCTCCGCGGTGTTGGCCGCGAGCTGCTCGACGGAACAGAAGCGCGGGTCGTCGGCCAGCTCCGGGCGGTCGATGTGCCGGCAGACATCCGGCCAGTACCGCCCCGGCTGGAGCATGACCAGCGACAGGAACCGCCCGTCCGAGGTGCGGTAGAGGCCGGAGAGCGGGTTGCTCGGCGACCCGTGGGCACCGGGCTCGGGCGCCTGCAGGGGCTCGTCCAGCAGCTGGGAGAGCGCGATCGTCTGCCCCATTGCCCACAGGCCGCTGCCGAGCAGGGACACGTCCACGACCGACGGCTCGCCGGTGCGCTCGCGGCGGAACAGCGCGGCCGCGATGCCACCGGCGAGGTTCGTCCCCGAGATCGTGTCGCCGTAGGCCGGCCCGGGCGGCGGGGTCATGCTGTCGGCCGTGCGCGGCGTGATGCTGGCCGCGCTGGACGCCCGGGCCCAGAAGGCGGTCATGTCGAAACCGCCCTTGTCCGACTCCAGGCCGCGCGGGCCCAGCGCGCTGCCGCGGGCATAGATGATCTTCGGGTTGACGGCGCGGACGTCCTCGACGTCGATGCCGAGCTTCTGGCGCGAACGCGGCAGGAAGCTGGTGAGGAAGACGTCCGCGCGCCGGGTCAGCTCGTCCAGGACCTCTTTGCCCTCGGGCCGGGACATGTCGAGACCGAGGCTGCGCTTGCCGCGGTTGGCGTGCCAGATGTTCGGGTTCGGGCCGTCACCGACCTTGAGGTTGCCCGTCTGCTTCAGGCCTCGCTGGGGGTCGCCGGTGACGGCGTGCTCCACCTTGATGACCTCGGCTCCCCAGTCCGCGAGGACCCCGCCCGCGGACGGGACGAAGCCGTACATCGCCACCTCGAGAACCCTGATTCCCTCAAGCGGCCTCATGTGGCACCCTCCGCGATCCCCTTGTAGGTCAATGGACTCCCCTGGCACCGACTGCCCGGACGCCCACCCGGGGAGGCGGTGACCGCCCGGGCGGCGGGCGGCCACCGCCGGCCCGCCCGCCCGCCCGGACACGAGGACGTCCGGAAGTTACATTCTCACAAATAGCTAATCAACTCGCGGCTGATGGAGAACCCGACCGTGAGCTGGTCGGCGTCACCTCAGGTAGGCAATCGGTCACGCCACTGCGCTGACGGGCGACGCCGAGTCGGCGGGTGCGTCACCCCAGCCCGGTCGCGTAGATCTGCGGCAGCTCCACCGAGGTGCGGATCCCCGGCGCGGCCGCGCAGACGANCGGCACCGCGTTCACCGCGCGGTTGGCGGTGTAGGCCGGGGAGACCTCGGCCATACGCTCCAGCGGGATCGAGAAGCGCAGGTCGATGTCGAGCGGGGCGTCCCCCTCCACATCGATGTGCCACCCGGTGTCCCGCAGCTCCCAGGCGGGTTCGAGGTCTCTGGTGCAGTACCAGTTGGCCCGGAAGCTGATGACCTCGCGGCCGCCCCGGATGCCGGCGACGGTGAGCCGCTGGGCCGCCACCGTGCCCGTCTCCAGGGTGCCCGCGGCGATGTCGATCGGCCGGGGCGCCACCGCGATCTCGCCGGAGGCCTCCACCGAATCCAGCGGCATGCCCAGCGTCTCGGCGATGAGCAGCAGGGACGGCCCGAAGCTGATCCGGCCGTGGGAGAGCCGCGCCTCGTCCACGGCCGCCGGCGGCCGCCCGAAGCCCATGACGTCGAACAGCAGCCCGGGCGAGTTCCGCCGGGAGAGGTCGGCGAACTCCTGGATGGCGAGCCGGTCGAGCCGCCGCTGGATCGAGGAGAGCACCAGCGGGACGGCCTCGGTGATGAAGCCGGGGCTGCTGCCGGTGCTGTGGACCGAGGTGCCGCCGGCCTCGCAGGCCGCCTCCACCTGCTTGCGCGTCTCCGGGTCGAGGCTGTCGGGCCGGTGGAACTCGCCGCGGGTGGTGACCACGTTCGCGCCCGCGGCCAGGATGCGGCTGACCTCGCCGGCGTCGAAGTACCGCGGCATGTAGAGCACGCAGTCGGCGCCGGCGGCGAGGATCTCCGCCTCGTCCCGGGTCGCGAGGACCCCGGTCGTGCCGGCCCCGCACAGGTCACCGGCGTCCCGGCCGACCTTGTCCTCGCCGTGCACCAGCACACCGGCTAACTCCAGGTCCGGATGCCCGATCACCGCGCGCAGCGCGTAGGTGCCGATGTTCCCCGTGGCCCACTGGACCACCCGCAGCCGCCCCATGTCAGCCTTCCCCTCATCGTCATGCTCGTCAGGTCACCTGCTCCGGTCACACGCGTCGGGTCACTCGCGTCGGTCGTCGTGCGGCTCGTCAGGATGCCGACCGGCCGGGCGCCGCCGTGTGCTTCCCGCCACAGACCGGACACTTTTTGATACGGCGGTCAAATACTGTCATGGCTGTCGGCACCTCCACGAGGGGAAACCGCCGCGGCCCGGCTCGACACCGGCCCGCGCGACCGTGGAGCATGTGCCCGCCCGCGTGCACCCGTCCGCACCACCCACCCATACTCGCGCTGGAGGATTCGTGCTGCTCAACGGAAGGTCGGCTCTGGTCACGGGCGGGGCGTCGGGCCTCGGCCTCGGCACCGCCCGGGTCCTGTTGGACCGTGGCGCGACCGTCACCATCGTCGACCTGCCGTCCTCCCCGGGCAAGGACGTCGCCGCGGAACTGGGCGTGCGCTTCGTGGCGGCGGACATCACCGACACCGAGCAGTTCGAGGCCGCCCTCGACGCCGCCGAGGCCGACGGCCCGCTGCGCGGGGTCGTGCACTGCGCCGGCCGCGGCGGTGACCGGCTGCGGATCCTGGACCGCGAGGGGAAGCCCGGCGCGCTCGACAGCTACGCGGACATCATCCGGATCAACCTGGTCGGCACCTACAACGTGGTGCGGCTCGCCGCGGCCCGGATGGCGAAGAACACCGAGCTGCTCGACGGCGACCGCGGCGCGATCGTGCTGACCGCGTCGGTGGCTGCGTTCGAGGGGCAGATCGGCCAGACGGCCTACGCGAGCGCGAAGGCCGGCGTGCGCGGCATGACCATCGTGGCCGCCCGTGATCTGGCCAGCTGGGCGATCCGGGTCAACACCATCGCCCCGGGCGTGTTCGAGACCCCGATGCTCGGCCGCCTGCGGGACGACATCCGCGACGGCCTCGCGGCGGGGGTGCCGCACCCGAAGCGGCTCGGCACTCCGGCCGACTTCGGGCGGCTCGCGACCGATCTACTGGAGAACGGCTACGTCAACGGCGAGGTCATCCGGCTCGACGGCGCGCTGCGGATGGCGCCGCGCTGACCGTCGCAACGCCCTCGGGCGGGCGGGGAGGTACCCCGCTCCCCGCCCGTGACTCCCGGCTCCCGGTCAGTTCCGGGGGTTTCCCGAAGCCGCCGTGCCCCGCACGGCGGCTTCGGCGCTTCCGGGGCCGCTCGCCCCGCGCGCCGACGACCACACCGCCACGACCACACCGGCACGACCGCACCGCCGGCCGCGCCCCACGCACCCGGCGGCCGCGCCCTACGCGTCTGGCCTCTGCGGCGCTGACATGAGAGTGTCATAACGGACGTGGCAGACGGACCTGACAGGCGGATCGCAGGTCTGCGGATCCGTGGCCGGCGGCCCTCCCGCCCACTGCCACGCGCGTGGCCGCCGCCGTCAGACGGCCCCCTCCGGCCGTTGCCGTGCCCGGGCGCGGGNGCGACCGGCGTTCCTGGACCCACCCATACGAAGCTGGTATTGACGTCGATGTTAAATACTTCTCGGTTGGCCGGATCGCCGGCCTTAACACGCACAGGAGGACGTTCGTGACCTCGGTGATGCAGGGTGTCCGGATTCTCGAGGTCGCCGAGCACACGTTCGTCCCCGCGGCCTCCGCCCTGTTGGCCGATCTGGGCGCCGACGTCATCAAGATCGAGCATGTCGAGCGCGGCGACGCGATGCGCGCGCTGGCCTCGTCCGGCATCGCGGTGGTACCGAAGGACGTCCACGTCCTGCTGGAGCACTCCAACCGCGGCAAGCGCAGCCTCGGACTCGACCTCACCTCAGAGGCCGGCCGCGACATCCTCTACCGCATCGCGGCGACCGCCGACGTGTTCCTCACCAACAAGCTCCCGAGCGTGCGCACCAAGCTGCACGTGGACGTGGAGGACATCCGCGCCCACAACCCAAAGATCATCTACGTGCGCGGCACCGGCCAGGGCGAGCGCGGCCCGGACGCGGACCGCGGCTCCTACGACTCGCTGGCGTTCTGGGCCCGGGCCGGGGTCGCGGTCGGCATCATGCGCCCCGAGTACGGCCACGTGCCCGTCCCGCCCGCGCCCGGTTTCGGCGACTCGATCGGCGCGATGACCATCGCCGGCGGGATCATGGGCGCGCTGTTCCACCGGGAGCGCACCGGTGAGGCGACGACCGTCGACGTGTCGCTGATGGGCACCGCGATGTGGTCGATGGGGCAGGCCATGGCGCTGTCGCTGCTGCTCGGCGTCCCGTGGACCCCGCCGCCGGCCGACCAGCAGCGGATGAACCCGCNCACCGGCAACTACCTCACCAAGGACGGCCGCTGGCTGTCCTTCACCTGCCTGCAGGCGGGGCGGTACTGGGCGCCGATGTGCGACGTCATCGAGCGCCCGGAACTCGCCACCGACCCGCGCTTCGCCGACCACGCCTCGCTGATGACGAACAGCGCCGAGGCGATCGCGATCCTGGTGGAGACCTTCGCGGCCCGCCCGCTCGCCGAGTGGCGGGAGCGGCTGGAGAACTTCGTCGGCCAGTGGACCGTGGTCCAGGACACCCTGGAGGCGGCCGCCGACCCCCAGACGGTCGCCAACGGGTACGTCCAGGACTGCACCACGGCGGCCGGTGTGCCCTTCCAGCTCACCGCGGCGCCGGTGCAGTACGACGAACAGCCGGCCGCGCCCCGGCGGGCTCCGCTGTTCAACGAGCACGGCGACGAGATCCTCGCCGAACTGGGTCTGGACACCGAGGCCGTCCTGGACCTCAAGATCCGCGGCGTCGTCGCGTAGCACTCATTCTCAACGAAGAGCAGGAGACAAGACATGACGCTGTTTGACGCCTTCCGGTTCGACGGCAAGCGGGTCCTCGTCGTCGGCGGTGCGACCGGCATGGGTGCCGCCGCCGCCGAGCTGGCGCTGAGCGCCGGCGCCGAGGTCGTGGTGATGGACTACGCCGAGGTCAAGCTGGACGGTGCCAAGGCCATCCACGTGAACCTCGCCGAGTCGGCCTCCATCGACGCCGCGCTGGCGCAGCTCGGTGGCCCCGTGCACGCGCTGGTTTCCGCCGCCGGTGTCGCCGACGGCACCCCGGGGATCGAGCGGATCAACTTCATCGGTCACCGCTACCTGATCGACAAGCTGATCGCCGGCGGGCTGCTGCCCCGCGGCTCCGCGATCGGCTTCATCTCCTCGGCCGCCNGGCTCGGCTGGGAGGCCAACCTCCCGTCGCTCAAGGAGTACCTGGCCATCAGCGACTTCGACGAGGCCGCCAAGTGGGCCGTCGACAACGGCAAGGCCGACTACATGAACAGCAAGCAGGCGGTCTGCGCCTACGTCGCCACCCAGGCGATGCCGCTGCTCAAGCAGGGCATCCGCATCAACGCGATCTGCCCCGGCCCCACCGACACCCCGCTGGCCCAGGACAACAAGGAGCTGTGGCTGGGCTTCGGCGCCGACTACCGCGGCGAGCTGGGCATCGAGGCGGCCACCCCGCTGGAGCAGGCCTACCCGCTGCTGTTCCTCGTCAGTGAGGCTGCCTCCGCGATCAACGGCGTCACCATCGTCACCGACTCCGGCTACTTCTCCGCCGGCCTCACCGAGGTCTTCCCGCCGGCGACCCCGATCGTGAAGTTCCTGTCCGGCCGCAGCTAGGCACCCGCACCTCGACCGCGACGGGAGCCCGGCCGCCGGCCCAGCGCCGGCGGCCTCCCGTCGCGGTCAACGCGTGTCCGGGCACCCTCACCGCAACGAGCGTCCTTCCTCCGGAACGAGTTCGATGACCACCACGATTCGATGACCACCACGATGCGATGACCACCACGAGCAGTGACGGCCCCCGCCAGGACAGCCACATCATCCGCGAGCTCGGCTTCGACGCCCGCCGCGTCGGCGACGAGATCCACGGATCGGCCGCGATCGTCCCGGAGATGTTCGTGCCGGGCACCCGCAGCGTCCGCACCTCGATCCTCGCCACCTGGGCGGACGTCGTCGCCGGGTACCTGGTGATGGAGCACCTGGCGCCGCGGGTCCCGGTGACCCTCGATCTCGACATCCACGTCCACGAGCCGCTGCGCGAGGTCGAACGGATCAACGCGGTCGGCCGGCTGGTGAAACAGGGCCGCTCGGTGGCGGTCATCGACGTGGACCTGACCGGGTCGGACGGGCGCAGTGTGGCCCTCGGCGTGGCGTCGTTCATGGCCGCCCCGGACCCGACCGTGCTGATGTCCCCGGAGATGACCCGGCTGGCCGGCCTGCCGCTGCCCCGCCAGCGGCTGAGCGTGCCCTTCGCCCGCCGGGCGCGCTGTGAGGTCACCCGGCCCGGCGTCGCGATGCTGCCGCGGGCCGATGACGGGCTGAACGCGGCGCAGACCGTCAACGGTGGGCTGATCGCCCTCACGGTGGAGGAGGCCGCGCTGTCCCTCACCCCCGGCGCCACCCTGTCGCTGCTGGCACTGCGCTACCTGCGGCCGGTCCGCACCGGGCCCGCGGTCGCGACGGCGACGGTGCAGGCAGGTCTCGGCCGGGTCGAGGTCCGCGACGCCGGCGGGCAGGACAGACTCGCCGTCTACGCGACCACGCGGACGTTCCCCGGCCCGGCGGCGGGAACCTGAGGCCGGGGCGCCGGCCGACACCCCCGCCAGCCGACACGACCCGCCCGCCAGCCCGCCAGCACGATCCGCCGGCCAACGACCCCGCCAGCCAACCACCCCGCCAGCCAACACGCCCCTGCCCGCCGGGGCACCTGAGAGGACGGCAAGCAGCCATGCGCCCACTTCCCGAGATCACGCCCGCCACCGAGTGGTTCTGGAAGTCCGGCGCCGACGGCAAGCTGCGGATCCAGGGCTGCGACGACTGCGGCCAGCTCGTGCACCCGCCGGTGCCCATCTGTCCGCGGTGCCGCAGCCGCGCCCACACCCCGACCGAGGTGTCCGGCCGGGCGACCGTCGTCGGCTTCACCATCAACGCCCAGCAGTGGCTGCCGTCGATGCCGCCGCCCTACACGGTCGCGAACGTGGCCCTGGTGGAGGACGCGAGCGTCCGCCTGACCACGAACATCACCGGCTGCGAGCCCGCGGACGTCCACATCGGTCAGGAGGTGGCCGTCCGTTTCGAGCAGCACGAGGACGTCTGGCTGGCCATGTTCGAGCCGACCGGCGGGACCGACCCCACGGACCGCGTCGGCGAGCCCGACCTGCCGGCGCCGCGCGCGCCGCTGAGCTCGGACCGTTTCGAGCACCGGTCGGTCCTGTCCGGCATCGGCCGGTCCCGGATCGGGCGGCGGCTGATGGTCGACCCGCTGGAGCTGACGGTCGACGCCTGCCTGAAGGCCGTCGCCGACGCCGGGCTGACCCTGGACGACATCGACGGGCTGTCCACCTACCCGGGCCCGGTTGGCGTGGGCATGAGCGAGGGTGGGGTGACCGCCGTCGAGGAGGCGCTGCGGCTGCACCCGACCTGGACGAACGGCGGCGGCGACCTGCCGGGGCCGGGCGGGTCGGTCATCGCCGCGATGCTGGCCGTCTCGGCCGGCCTGTGCCGGCACGTGCTGTGCTTCCGGACCGTCTGGGAGTCCACCTACCGGACCCTCGGCCTGGGCGGCGGCGGGGGCGGCCGGCTGTCGAACGTCAGCTCGCTGTGGCGGGCGCCGTTCGGGGCGATGTCCGCGGCCAACTGGATTGCCATGAACGCCAGCCAGTACTTCCACCGCTACGGCGCCGACCGGGAGATGCTCGCCGCGATCGCGCTCAACGGCCGGGCCGGCGCGGCCCGCAACCCGAACGCCATCTACCGGGACCCGCTCACCCTGGACGACTACATGTCGGCCNGGATGGTCAGCACTCCCTTCGGCCTCTACGACTGCGACGTGCCGTGCGACGCCTCCATCGCCGTCGTGGTCTCCGACGCATCCGTCGCGGGTGACCTGCCGAAGCCGGCGATCCGGGTCGAGGCCGTCGGCACCCAGATCCTGGAGCGGGTCTCCTGGGAGCAGGGGATCATCACCCACGAGCCGCAGGNGCTGGGGCAGGCCGCCCACCTGTGGACGAGGACGGACCTGCGGCCCGCGGACGTCGACCTGGCGCTGGTGTACGACGGCTTCACCTTCAACGCGATCTCCTGGATCGAGGCGCTCGGCTTCTGCGGCATCGGCGAGGCCCAGGACTGGCTGGACTCCGGCCGGCGGATCGCGCTGGACGGCGAGCTGCCGCTCAACCCGCACGGCGGGCAGCTGTCGGAGGGCCGCACCCACGGCTACGGCTTCTTCTACGAGGCGGTCGCCCAGCTGCGCCACGAGGCCGGCGAACGCCAGGTGGCCGACGCGCGCACGGCCGTCGTCACCTCCGGTGGCGGCACCCCCTCGGGGGTGCTGCTGCTCCAGCGCGACGGGGCCTGAAAGCCCTGCTCACAGCCCCCGGACGGGCCACCGGGCTAACCGCGGCGCCGCGGCTGGCGACGTCATGATCAGGTCGGTGGCCAGTCCGATCGGGTGAGGACAATTTATGACATAGTAGTGTCATGACCGGATTAACGTGGAATCCATACGACAAAGTGATCCATTTGGCGCCCTACGACGTGTGGCGACGACTTCGCGACGAGGCGCCGGTCTATCGAAACGATGAGCTGGATTTCTTCGCGCTGTCCCGGCACGCCGACGTCGAGGCCGCCAGCCGTGAGCCCCTGGTCTTCAGCTCGGCCTACGGGACCGTCCTGGAGATCATGTCTCCGGAGCCCATGAACACCGGGCACATGATCTTCATCGACCCGCCGACGCACACCGAGCTGCGGACGCTGGTCTCCCGCGCCTTCACCCCGCGGCGGATCTCGGCGCTCGAGACCTCCATCCGCGAGCTGTCCGCCGAGATGCTCGACCCGCACATCGGCGGCAGCGGCTTCGACTACGTGCAGGACTTCGCGGCCCAGCTGCCGTCCAAGGTCATCTCCGAGCTGATCGGCGTCGACCCGGCGGACCGCGAGGAGATCCGGCGCCTCATCGACCAGACCTTCCACATCGAGGAAGGCCAGGGCATGGTGAACGACGTCTCGTTCGCCGCCCAGATCAAGATCCACGAGTACCTGACCGGGCAGCTGGAGGATCGTCGGCGCAACCCGCGCGACGACATGATGACCAGCCTCGTCCAGGCGGAGATCACCACCGAGCAGGGCACGCGGCGGCTGGACAACCAGCAGGCCGCCGACTTCGCCAACCTGCTCATCAGCGCGGGCACCGAGACCGTCGCCCGGCTGCTCGGCTGGGCCGGCTCCGTGCTCGCCGAGCACCCCGACCAGCGCGCCGAGCTCGTCGCCGACCCGTCGCTGCTCGGCCCGACGATCGAGGAGCTGCTGCGCTACGAGGCACCCTCGCCGGTGCAGGGCCGCACGCTCACCGCGGACGTCGAGCTGCACGGCACGCTGATGCCGGCGAAGTCGAAGGTGCTGCTGATCACCGGCTCGGCCGGCCGGGACGAGCGCAAGTACCCCGACCCCGACCGGTTCGACATCCACCGCCGGTTCGACAGCCATGTCTCCTTCGGCCACGGGACGCACTACTGCCTCGGTGCCGCGCTGGCCCGGCTGGAGGCGCGGATCGGCCTGGAGGAGACGCTGAAGCGCTTTCCGGAATGGGACGTTGACCGCGAGCGGGCCGTGCGGCTGCACACCAGCACCGTCCGGGGCTACGAGAAGCTTCCGTTCGTTCTCAACTGACATCCCCCTGACACCCACCGGCCGGCTCCGACATCACTGCGGAGCCGGCCGGTGCGGCCCGGGCGTCGCCGCGGTCCGGAACAGCCGTCGGTACAGAACCGGCATCCGGTGCGGAACAGGCGTCGGCGGCGACTACTCAGTCGCGGTCGATGAGATAGATGCGGATCACCCGGTAACCGCTGGTCGCAGCGCCCGCGACCAGAGCCTCCCCCAGAGTGCCCGCGTCGTCCGGCTGCGCGATCCGGCACTGGGTCTGGTCGGACTCGGGCAACGGTTCACACGATGCGGTGACCAGTTGCACCCGATGGCCGGGCGGCAACGGCAGAATCAGGTTCCGGCCCTTGTCCGGGTCGTCCCCGAGATACGGCGCGGCATCTTCCGGCTGCCCGCCGCGCCAGGCGTCGAGCACTTTCCGCACTGCCTCCTCCGCACTCGCCGCTCCCCCCCACGGACCACCGGCGGTCGCCAGGGGAGCGCGGGTGCCTGCCGGCACGGTGAACGGCGTCGGAGCCGGTGTGCTGTTTTCCTGGACGGCCACCCCGCCGGGCAGACCGTCCCCCGCGCAGGATGACCCGACGCCCCCCGCGAGAAACACCAGCGCGCAGGCCGCCAGGTATCTTCCCCGGAAGCCGGCGGCACACTTCCCGCCACCTGACGCCTTTTCTGCCCGCATTCGGATCTCCCCCCGTCATCGCAGGCCGGCGGGCGGATCCACCGCAGAGCGGGTCGGCGCCGGCCGCATACCATCGTGCCCGCAACGGGTTCCGGCCGCGTTGACCGGCTGCGCCCGCCAGCAGACAGATGGTACGGGGGTGCCATGGTGCCGGACACCGGAGCTGATATGCCGACCACCGGCAACGAGGCGTCCCTGCGCGCCGGCCATACATCGGCCCGGGTGGCTGCAAACGGGTCCACCCCATCCACCGGAGAAACCGCCGGAATACCCGCGAAAGAACAAAGGATATTCAGGTACGACGCCTTCATCTCCTACAGTCACCGCCAGAAGGAACTCGCCATGGAGCTACGGCGGGCGCTACACCGGCTGGGCCGGCGCTGGTACGAGCGCCCACGGCTCAACGTCTTCCGCGATACCGACAACCTGCCCGCGGTCGGCCCCCTGCCGCCCGCTCTCGACCGTGCGGTGCGGGAATCCCGTTACCTCGTCGTACTGGCGTCCGAGGAGGCGGCCCGCTCCCGCTGGGTGGAACTTGAATGTCAGACGTGGCTGGCTGCGGGCGGCGACCTCGACCGTCTCGTCATCGTGCTCGCCAACGGATCGCCTCCGACCTCGCTTCCTCCGTGCCTGCGGAACCTTATCGACGAGGACTGGCTGCTCACCGATGTCCGGGCGCCGACGCCAGGCCCCAAACGCGGCCAGATCTTCGACGCCGCGGCCGCGGTCTCGGCCCGGATCCAAGGGATCGACAAGACCGACCTCCTCAGCGAGGATCACCGCAACCGCCGGCGTGCCGTCGGACTTTTCGCCACCCTGGCCGCCCTCGCCCTCGTCTTCGCCGTCGCCGCCGGAGTGAGCGCGTCGTATTACGCGGTCGAACGAGCCGACGCGGTCCGGCAGCGGAATGCGGCGGTCTCCCGCGCGGTCGCGAACACGTCCCGGGACCTGCGACCCGTGAACCCCGAACTGGCCCGGAACCTGGCTGTCGCGGCATACCGGGTCGCCCCGACCGCGGAGGCGGCCAGCGCACTGTTCGGGGCCGTCGACTCGCCCGCCCGGATCGACCTGCCGAGGCGGGCGTTCCGGCCGGAGTTCGGGCCGAACTCCGATATGATCGCTTTCTCAATGCGGGGCGACGTGGACAGCGGCGCACGTTTCAGCGATGGCGTCATGAACCTGACAGGCCGCCACGACCCGGTGGAGCTTCCTGGGACCATCGACAACAACGAAGGTCGGGAGTTCGGCGCGGCCGGCTCCCTGCTCGCCACGGCGAGCGCCCGCGGCGAGATCACGCTGTGGGACCCGCGGGCCGTGCCTCCTCGACCGATCGGCCGAATCGTGGGCGCCCCGGGAGTCGGTGACACCGGATTCACGTTCAGCCCGGCCGGTGACCGTCTCGCGGTGTCCCGCACCGACGGTTCTGTGCGGCTCTACGACGTAACGGATCCCGGTAGTCCCCTCCCCACGGCCTGGTGGGAGCAGCCCCGGCCGGCCACCCAAATGCGGTTCAGCGATGACGGGGAGCTGCTGGCACTGGCCCTGGACGACGGGCGGATCGTATTGGCGGACACCCGGAACGCGGCAGCGCCGCGGGCGGTGTTCCCCGGCCACGACGGTGTCATCCACCAGCTGGCCTTCAGCCGAGACGGCACGCTGCTCGTCAGCGCCGGCCAGGACAGGATGACCAGGGTGTGGTCCACGGGCCGCGGGATCTCCCGTCCACTGTTCGCGGAGAACTTCGGCGGCGCCGCCGGGGAGTTCGGAATGGCGTTCGCGGGCGCCGGTCGGACTCTGCTCGTCAACAGCGACAGCAGCGGGCAGGTGGTGGTGTCCGACCTACGCGATCCGACAGGTTTCTCCGCCAGCACGACGATTGCCGGCTCCGCCCTGGCGATGAACGCCGGCGGGGACCTGCTCGCGACCGTGACGGACGAAGGCGGGCAACCCGTCCTGCACGTGTGGAACATCGAGACTCCGAACCGGCCGTTCCGGGTGCGGGACCTCACTCTCGCGGCCCGTTCCCCCCGCTTGACGGCGGCCTTCTCCCCAGACGGGGAAAGGCTCTACCTCGCCGATGACAACGCGGTCGACGTGTGGGACTTGCACAGGGAGCGCAACCCGCTCAGCGTCGCCACAATTCAGGACAATACCGACACGGTCACCACGGTGTCCCTCGGCGACACCGGGCGCCGGATGCTCACCTCGTCGACGGACGGCTCCGCTCGGCTCTATGACACGGCGGACCCGGCGCGGCCCGGGTTGCTCGGCACCTTCGGAATCAGCGCTACTGAGGGTCTCTCCGCGCTCAGCCCNGACGGACGACGGGTCGCGGTGGCCGACCGAAACAATCACCTGGCGCTCCACGAGATCAACGGCGCCGCTCCGCGCCCTCTCGGCGGCATCGACGTCACCGGTCCCAGCACCGTCACCTTCGACCGGACCGGCACCCACCTCGCGATCGGACGCTGGGATGGCACGGTCGAGGTCTGGGACGTCGCCGGGACGCCGTCACAGACGGCGGTGTTCGACGGTGGCGTCGGCCACGTGACGGTGTTGGTCTTCCTTCCGGAGGAGAGCCTCCCGGGCCTGGGTCTCGTCGCGGGAGGGTTCGACGGGATGGCCCGCTGGCGGCTCGCCCCGGCCGTCGCGCCGATGCCGACGGACCGGGTGCTTGAAGACGTCGTCGTGGCGGACATTGCCGTCGACGACGAGCGGGAGCTGATCGCCGCGGCGGACAATGTGGGCGCCGTGTCGCTCTGGAGCAACGGGGCGGACGGCCTTGGCCAGGTCGCGGCGGTCGACATCGAGGCGGCCACGCGAGCCGTCGCCTTCGACACCCCGTCGTCCCGTCTCATGATCGGGCTGGACAACGGGCAGATCGTGGTGGTGTCGGTCGCCGACGCCCACGCGCCCCGCCGCCTCGGCACCCTGAGTGGTCATGGCGAGGCCGTTAACGATCTCGCCGTGGGGCCCGACGGTCTGCTGGTGTCCGCCTCGAACGACCACAGCGCGACCCTCTGGCGGGCCGACTCCGCTGCCATGGCCCGCTATGTCTGCGCCACGAGCCGCTCCCGTCTCACACCCGACCAGTGGCGGCAGCACATTCAGGAAGTGCCATTTCGGCAGACATGCGACTCCTGATGGGACGGATCCCGCGAATCCAGTTGCGGCGTCCGCCTACGCCCCCGCGTCGGCGCCCGGCCCGGTGCCCGTCGAGTCCAGGGTTCGGACGACCGGTGACGGGGCGTGGTTCGCCCAGCCCACCCCGGGCCAGTTCAGCCACCCGGAGGAGGCGTAGGTGCCACCGTCCGGGTGCAGTGTCGTCCCGGTGAGGTAGGAGGACAGGGCGGAGGCGAGGAAGACCACGCACCCCGAGATGTCGGTGAGCTCGCCCGCGCGCCCCATCGGGATCCCGACCCGCAGCCCGGTGGGTGTGGAGTAGGCGCCGTCGCCGCCGACCATCCGCCGCATGTTCGGGGTCGGGGTGAAGTCCGGGGCGACGTTGTTGACCCGGATTCCGTCCGGGGCGACCTCGACTGCCAGCGTGCGGCCGAACTGCTCGACGGCCGCCTTCGCCGCCGAGTACACCGCGAAGCCCGGTGCCGCGCGGTGCGCCTCGATCGTCGTCAGGTTGATGATGCTGCCCCCGCGCCCACCCGCCTGCATCCTGGGAACGGCCAGCGAGCAGGCGTGCAGGACGTGCAGGAGGTTGAGCCGCAGCAGCGCGTCCCAGCCCTTCGGGCGGGTCTCGACGAACGGCGCGCGGAACGTGCCGCCGACGACGTTGACCAGGGTGTCCACCCGCCCCCAGGCCTCGTCGACCGCGGTGAACAGTCTCCCCAGCTCGTCCGGGTCCCGGGCGTCGCCGTGGAGCACGATCGCCTCCGCGCCCTGGGCCTTGAGAGCGTCGCGCAGCTGCTCGACCGCGGTCGCGTCGATGTCCAGCACCGCCACGCGCACCCCGTTGGCGGCCAGATCCGCGGTGACGGCACCGCCGATGCCGCCCGCTCCCCCGCTGATGACGGCGACGCTGTCCGCCAGCCTGCCGCGGTCCTCGAACCAGCCCACGCCACCNTCGCCTTCACTGTGGTTACACCTGTCTGCGGCACGCGGGTCACGCCCCTTCCGGCGGCGCGCGAGGCGCCGCGGACGCCAGAAGTGACGCCGGGAAGGAACGCTGTAGGGACGCCCGGAAAGGACGTCAGGAAAGGACGTCAGGAAAGAAACGTCTCGCCGAACGCCTCGATGAATCCGATGGTCTCGGCGGCCGACCGGCTGCGGGCGGAGACCACGGCCCAGGTCACGCCGGCCTTCTCGATCTCGGCGATCGCCTCGCGGTGCCGGTCGGCCTCGGCGGTGATGTTGCCCTCGGAGACGGCCCCGGAGTACGAGTACGACACATCGATGAAGTCCGTCCGGCCGTTGGCCGCGGCGGTGTCGCGCACCTCCCGGATCATTGCGGCGAGATCGGTGAGCGAGCCGATCGAGACCGTCCGCGCCGTGGTCGACAGCTCCGGCCCGCCGGACATCGCCATCCAGCCCTGGGCCCGCGCGGCCACCCGGCGGCGGGAGAGCTTCGAGTTGCCGCCGANCCAGACCGGGATCGGGTCCTGCACCGGCTTGGGCCGCGCGATCACGTTGCGGGCGTCGAAGTGCAGGCCCTTGTGACTGAACGGCTCGCCTGACCAGTGCAGCGGCAGGACGTCGAGGATCTCGTCGAACAGCGCGTTGCGCTCCTCGAAGTCCACGCCGAGCGCGTAGAACTCGGACTTCTGGTAGCCGGTGCCGATACCGAGGGTGAAACGGCCGCCGGAGAGTTTGTCGATGGTCGCCGCGGCCTTGGCGAGCAGGAACGGGTTTCGGTACGGCGCCACCGACAGATGGGTGAGCAGCCGCAGCCGCTCGGTCGCCGCGGCCACGTATCCAAGGCCGACGAACGGGTCGAGGCTCTGGTGCCCGCCGTTCTCCAGCCAGCGGGCACCCGGGACGGGGTGCTCGGTGAGCGAAAGGGCGTCGAAGCCGGCTCGCTCGACCGCCTGGGCCACGTCCCGCAGCGGTCCGGGATCGAGCATGTCACCGCTGGTCCCTGACGTCTCCGGGTAATGAAAGATGAACCGCATCGTGTCGTCACCTTGTCCGTACGTCCTGCGCGGGCCCTGTGCAATCCTGTCTACCAGAAAGTAGACACGAGAGTCAGAAATCGCACTGTGTGGAGATACGGGACAGAACGTGACGCCGCGCGGCCTGGTCAGGAAGGCCAGCCGCCGGGGCGCGTTCCACCACCGGCCGCGCCCGCGGGCTGCCTGGCATCACCGGCGGACCGGTGAGTGCGGTCATCGCGGTCGGGAGCGCGACCAGCGCGATCACCGCGAGCGGCGCCGACGGTCGCCCGGCTGGCACCGGCGGTCGCCCGGCTGGCACCGGCGGTCAGCCCCGGCGGCGGGACCGAAGCCGGAGTGGGCCCGCCGCGGGCCGGCTCACCGCGGCGGCGGGCCAGGTACCACCGCACGGACGTGTCGACGCAGCGGCGGGCCCGGCGCAGCGCCGGGATCTGCATCGCCCGGTGCGTCTGGTAGCGCCACGGCGGCTGGTCGCTCTGCCGGTTGGCCATCGCGTAGGCGAACTCGACGGGGTCGGGCCCGCCGGGGCGCTGCGCCGCCCGGTCGAGCATCGCGTCGACCCGTTCGAACCAGGCCATGCTCGTCCGCGCCCTGGCCTGCAGNGGAGCCAGGGCGGCGTGGCCACCCCGGTCGAACTGGGCGAGCGCGGCGGATACCTCGCCGTGCTCGTAGAGCATCTGGGCGAGCATCACCCCGTCGAGCATGGCCAGCGCGGTTCCCGACCCGAGGGTGAAGTGCGTGGTGTGCGCGGCGTCGCCCAGCAGCACCGTGTTGTCCACGTACCAGGTTCGGTTACTGATCTGGGCGAAGCGCTGCCAGCGGGCGGGCCGCCGCGGGTGGTCGGTCAGACCCTCCCCGCCGAGCGGCCCCGCGAAGATCTCGCCCAGTGTGCGCCGGGTCTCCTCGCTGTCAGCGGTNGCGAACCCGAGTCGCTCCCAGGTCCCCGGCGCGCACTCGACGATGCAGGTGCTGATGTTGGGCCCCGACGGGTAGGCGTGGAACCACACCCAGCCCGCCGGGGTTCGCTCGAACGCGAACATGAACCTGTCGAAGCGCTTCCGGGTGCCCAGCCAGATGTACTGGTTGGCGCCGACATCCGTGTGGGTTCCGAACCGGTCGCCGAACATCGCGCGAAGCTGGCTGTTCGCGCCGTCGGCGGCGACGACGAGGTCGGCGTCGGCGTGCGCGCCCGTCCCCGGGCCACCGAGGCCGGAAAGATCGGCCAGGTCGGCGATCTCCCGGCCGTGGTCGATGCGGACCCCCAGCTCGATCGCCCGCCGGCTCAGGATGTCGAGCAGGGTCGCCCGCTGCACGCTGAACCCGTAGCCCGCGAAGTGCGCGACCCGGCCAGGCCCGAGGCTGACATCCTGCTCCTGCCAGAGTGTCGAGGCGGCGCGGATCTCGCGGGCGCTCTCCGGATCGTTGCGGTACAGGACGTCCAGCAGGTTGTCCCAATAGACGACCCCCCAGCCATAGGTCGAGCCCGGCGGGTCCCGCTCGATGATGGTGATCTCGTGGCCGGCGTCGCGGCGCTTCGCGGAGATGGCGAGGTACAGCCCGGCCGGACCTCCACCCACACAGACGATCCTCACAGTTCCCCCTGACCTTCATCGCGCTGACCTTCATCGCGGCGGCGCCGCGGCCGGTGACATCCGCGGCGCGGGAAAAGGCTGCTGGCAACCGAGGCACGGACAACCGGACGATGCGAAATCCGGATGATGCGGCGAACGGCCGCGGACAGCGAAGGGCCGTGCAGCCCGGGCAACGATCAACCGACCTGCACGACCCACTGGCGGGCCTTCAACGCCGCGTCAGGGCTCACGCCCTGCGCTCACACTCTCGCCCAGGGTGCGGTCGCGGTGCGGGGCTCACCAGCCCCAGCCACCCCAACCCCAGCCACCCCAGCCCCAACCACCCCAGCCCCAACCACCCCAGCCGCCACCCCAACCACCGCCACCGCCGCCAACGATGATCACGCCAGCGCGGGTGGAGTCGCGGAACGAGCCCTGGGACCGAATGGCCGGTGCCTCGTACGTAGCCCTCATGACCTACTCCTCCGTCCGGATCCTCAATCGCAATCTCCGGCAGTCCGAGCGCCCCCTCCGGCTCCGGTAGGCGGCAGGTCGCCCGCCGCACCGCGACAGGTCGACTGCCTGATCATCAGGCCGGAACGGTGGGGAGCACCCGTCCGAACTCCAGCGTGCCCCCCTTGGGTTCAGTGACGGTTCAGTCTCGATAAGTCACCACCGGGGGCTCGGGTCGGGGTCCGGCACCGGCCCGGTCGCGGGCGCGGGTTGGCCCGGGTCGACGGGCGCGGGTTGGGAGGAGCCGGAGCGCGGTAGGCCGGACTAAACGACCCGCGGACACCGCCCGGCGGCCCGCCGACCCCTCCAGGCCTCCGCGGGATGACGGTCCGGGATCGGGATGACGCCGGGGATGATGACGCCGGGGGATGAGGAGCACACATGAGGAACTCAGTGACCGTGGCCCGCGTCACCCGCCAGGTCGAGCAGTGGCGGCGCACCGCGCCCTTCGAGTCGGGCATGGCACCTCAGTCGGGCATGGCATCTCAGTCGGGCGCGGCACCTCAGTCGGGCGCGGCACCGGCCACGAGCGGTCCGGCGGAGCACGGCCGGGCACGGCCGAAGGTGATCGTGGTGGGGAGTGGCTACGCCGGGCTCGGCGTGCTCAGCCACCTGGAGGCACGACTCCCCGCCCACGCGGCGGATCTCGCCCTCGTCTCCCCCGTCGACCATCTGCTGTACACATCGCTGCTGCCGCAGGTGGCCGCCGGGGACATCGAGCCCCGGCACCTGGCGGTCTCCGTTCGAGGCACGCTGCGGCGGACGGTGTCGCACCTGGGGCACGTCACCGAGATCGACACGAAGCGGCGGACGATCACCGTGCTGGGCCGGGCCGATGTGCCGTACACCCTGGCCTGGGACCGGCTCGTCCTGGCTCCCGGCGCGCACACCCGGACCTTCGACATCCCCGGCCTGGCCGACCACGGGCTCGGGATGAAGAATCTCGCCGAGGCCGTCTACCTGCGCGACCACGTGCTGCGTCAGCTCGCGTACGCCGACGCCAGCCCGGATGCGGCCGCCCGCCGCGCGCACTGCACCTTCGTCGTCGTCGGCGCCGGCTACACCGGGACCGAGCTCGCCGCCCAGATGCGGCGCTTCACCGTCAAGGCGCTGGAGCAGTTCCCTCGGCTGCGGCTGGAGCAGGTGCGGTGGCTGCTGCTCGACCTCGCGGACAAGGTCCTGCCGGAACTGGACGAGCACCTCGGGATCGGCGCGCGTCAGGTCCTGCGGGAGCGGGGTGTGGAGATCCGGCTGAAGACGTCGGTCCGCGAGGTGCGCACCGACGCCGTCACGCTCACCAGCGGTGAGGTGATCCCGACCCACACCCTCGTCTGGTGCGCGGGTGTGACACCGAATCCGCTGGTGGGCTCACTGGGTGCCGAGACCGTACGCGGCCGCGTGGTCGTCGACGAGCGGTTCCAGGTACCCGGCCTCAGCGGGGTCTTCGCGCTGGGGGACGCCGCCGCGGTACCCGACTCGACCCGCGGCGGCCTACCCGCCGGACAGACCGCCCAGAACGCCGTCCGCCAGGGTGCCGCCGCGGGACGCAACGTCGCGGCCTCCCTCGGTTACGGCGGGATGCGGCCCTACCGGCACCGTGACCTGGGGTTCGTCGTGGACCTGGGCGGCGCGGACGCGGTCGCCAACCCCCTGGGGCTGCGGCTGTCCGGAGTTCCGGCGGCGGCCGTCACCCGGGCCTATCACCTGCTCGCGCTCCGGTCGGCGACGAACCGGGCCTACGTCGCCGCGGACTGGCTGCTCGCCGCCCTGGTGAAGCCGCGCACCGTCCAGCTCGGCTTCCTGCCCCCGCCGCAGGCCACGATCGCGCAGGTCGAGCGGACCGAGCTGTACCAGTCCTGACAACCGGGTGGCCCGCCGGCCCACGGGCGGACCTTCACCGTGGTCTTCGGCGACGCCCGGGTCGGGGACATGCGAACCATCGCGGACTGGACCGGAGGCGCGATGTTCGACGCGCGGTCGTCCTCCCTGCCCGAGGTGTTCCGGGAGATCCGCGGCTACCAGTGAGCGGTCCGCGCGTCAGCAGTGGTCGGCTGCCCCCAGGGCGACCAGCGCGGTCCGCAGGACCGTGGCGGCCGGCGGGGCCGCGTTCCCGCCGCCGGTGAGGTCGCCGCCGGGAGGCGCCCGGAGATAGACCGCCACCACGACCGCCGGGTCCAGCGCCGGGGCGAACGCCACCGTCCAGGCGTCGTTGTCCAGGTTGGCCGGGTCGGCGCCGACCTCCGGGGTCCCCGTCTTCGCCGCCACCTGGGCACAGGGAACGGCGGCTCTGGTCGCCGTCCCCGCCTGGACGGCCGCGACCATCCCGTCCCTGATCACGGCGGCGTTCGCCGGCGGCATGATCGGCCGGGGCCGGCCCGCCGGAGCCCGCCAGAGCACGGCGCCACCCCGCTCGACCTGGGTGACGATGTGCGGCGGAGGCAGTTCGCCGCCGTCGGCCACGGCCGCGCCGACCAGCGCCATCTGCAGCGGCGTGGCGGAGACGCAGGCCTGGCCGAGGGCCAGCTGCTCCACCAGGCAGGGCCGGCCGTCCGCGGTATGGGACCCGATGGAGGAGAGGGCGAGCGGCAGACCGTCCAGATCGCAGAAGTGCTCGCCGCGGGGCGTCAGCCCGACAGCCGCACAGGCGGATCTGCCGGCCGGCGGGAGGCCGGGTGCCCTGAACCCGAGCGCGGCGGCCGCGGCGGCGATGCGCTCCGCGCCGAGGTCCCTGCCGACCAGGGCGAATGCGGTGTTGCAGGACTCGCGTAACGCGTCCACCAGGGCCGGGACGCCGGTCATCGGGGTGGCTGGGCAGGTGCCGTGGCCGAAGTTCCGCAACGATCTGCCGTCCGGCAACGGCAGGCCGGAATGCGGGGCCAGCTGATATCCACCCAGCCTGGCTGGATCTATCGCGGCGGTCGTGACCATTTTGAACACCGAGCCCGGCTGGACGGGAGTTCCGGGGGACGTCGCGAGATCGTCGTCGTCGGCGATGGCCAGTACTCCACCGGTGCGCGGGTCCAGGGCGACCACGGCGCCGAGGGCGCCCGGGGCGGCCGCCTTCGCCTCCCGCAGGGCGCTGACCGCCGCCTCCTGGATTCTGGCGTCATACGAGGTCCGCAGGTCGGCGGGCTGGCATCGCCGGCCCAGCGCACCGTGCAGGCCGGGCCGGGCCTCCCCCGGCGGGGAGCCGCATTCGAGCTGCATCGACCAGGCGTATTCCAGTCCGCTGGCACTGGTGCTTCCCACGGACGGCCGGAACTCGCCGACGGGCGGGTCCGCGGCCGGCCGTTGGCGGGCCGGACGCGGGCCGGACCAGTCGGTGGCGGCGAGCACCTGGCCGTCGGCGGTGAGGACCCGGCCCCGGTCGAAGGTCGCCCGCTCCGTCCGGACGATCCCGCCGCCCGGGTCGTGCCGATCCAGGCGGGGCGCGGCGGCCAGGAGCTGTGCGTGCAGCAGGGAGAAAGCGGCGACCAGGACCAGCAGCCCGGCGAGCGCCGGTGCCCGCCGGGACCGCGCCGGCCGACGGCCGGCGGGTGACGAGACGGGGGCGCCAGGACCTGCGGGGCCCGCGGGACCGGCCGAGGCGGCGGGACCGGAGGCAGGACCGGAGGCAGGACCGGAGGCGGCGCCTGGTCGCGGCTCGGCGCAGCCCGCCGCGAGGCCGACAATGCCGAGCACCACCAGCATGGAGGTGCCCCCGGCCGAGAGCAGCGGGGTCGTGATGCCGGAGATCGGCAGTACCCCGGTCGTCGCCAGCGCCGGCCNGGCGATGTTGGCCGCCAGCATGACGGAGAGCCCCACCAGCCAGGCGCGCAGCCAGGACTCCCGCTCGACCCGCCGGGCGAGCCCGAACAGCTGGCTGAGCAGCAGGACGTAGAGCGCACCGGTCAGCAGGGTGCCGATGAGGCCGAACTCCTCGCCGAGCACCGCCAGGATGAAGTCGTTGCGCCGCTCCAGCCCGATGCTGTCAACTCTGCCGAGGCCCGGCCNGGCCCCGAGCATCCCGCCGCGCGCGTAGGCGAGCAGTGCCATCCCGGGTTGGTGGAGTGTCGCGCCCGCACCGTGAGCGCCCTTGTAGAAGGGGTCCTCCCACAGCGCGAGCCGCTCCCCCAGCACCCCGAGGTGGACGGCCGTCGCCAGCACGGCCAGCACCAGGAACCCGATGGTCGCCTGGACGGCGTAACGCCAGCGGCCGGTGAGGTGGACGACGACGCCGACGATGCCGATGAAAAGCACCACCGCGGGCCCGAGATCACTGAGCTTCACGAAGATCAGGGTGGCCAGAACGGCCGGCACCAGGGCGTACTCGGCCAGCATCCAGCCAGCCCCGGACGGCCGGTGGGCGCCCCACAGGCGGGGGACGTCCGCGGGCGCCCTCAGCCGGAAGGCGATCCAGCCCAGGAGACAGAACCGGAAGACCTCGGTGGGCTGTATGTGCAGCGGGCCCAGGGAGAGGCCGATCTGGGCGCCTCGGTCGACCGGGCTGGCCAGCGCCAGCGCACAGGAACCGACCGTCAGAGTGAGCAGCACCATGTTCGTGCGCTGGATCCGCCGGTTGCGGACCGTCCCCTCCGGCAGCCGGTCGGCCGCCGCGAGCGCCCGCCCCAGGGAGAACAGCACGACCCCGGCGACAACGGCGGTCAGGTAGGCGGCCAGGGAGCCCAACGACCCGACGCCGACCCGCATCCGCAGCACGAAGCCGATCGCCGCGAGCACCTGGACGGTGATGACGAGCGGGGCGAGGGCCGGATCACCAACGCGACGGGCACCGCGGAGCAACAGCGCCGTCGTAGCCGTGTGCGCACCGATGGTGATGATGGCCGGCATCGGGTCGACCATCGCCGGCCGGTGCCACCACAGGGCGAAGACCAGCCCGGCGAGGAGCGCGCCCGGCCCCGCGGTGCCCGGCAGTATCGGCGAGCCTGCCGACCGCATCCCGCCCGCCCGACCGGAGCGACCGGCGGCGGTGGCCGTCACGGCAGAAGGTACTGAGCGAGGAGCCACATGATCACGGCCGCCGCGCCCAACAGCCCCGCTATCAGCGCGACCGTGACGATCCAGTCCCCGGACGCTGCCCGGTCCAGGGGACTGCCGCCCTCCCGGCCAGCGGTCAGGTCGTCGTCGTCCTCGTCGAGCGAACCGTAGCCGTTGTGGCCCAGGCTGTCCGCGTACGGCGAGTTGTCACGCCGTCCCGGGCTGCCGTGCGGTACCGGGCTCCCGTGGCCGACTGGACCCGCCCCGGCCCCGGCCACCGGCGCGGCCGCCGGGGGCACTGCTCCCGGGTACGGACCGGGCGCGTGCCCGCCCTCGCGCCAGGGGTCCTGGTGGGCACCGGCGTGGCTGCCGGCCGCGGGGGCGGGCGGCGCTGTGCTCATCCCGGGCGCGGGCGTCGCGGCTGGCAGTGCGGCCCGCGGCGCCCTGGCCGGGACGGCCTGTCTGTTCTTCCGGCGGGGCGGGAGCGCGGGGCGGTCGATCGACTCACGCCACAGATCGACGACATGGTCGACGAGGACCTGTTCGGCCCGCGCCGAGGCCGTCTCCCGCGCGGCGTCCAGGAGGTCGGAGATCAGGCCCGGCGGGATGCCCTGGCGGAGGAGTCTGCGCAGCTCGTCGGCGAACTGGCGATCCGAGGCAACCCGCGGGTCCACGAGATCGGGCCGGAACAGCAGATCAACCACCAGCCGACGCTCCGGGGCGGGATCGAGCAGCGTCCCGGGCTCCGCCCACAGCGGATCGAGCCGGTCGCCGGTGAGGTGACGGCGGATGCGGCCACGCCGTCTGATGGCCTCCGGCCCGTGCTCGGCCGCGCTCCGACCGCTTCGGCCGGACTGCAGGAACCGGTTCTCGAGCACGTGCAGCATGACCGCGAGGATGATCGGGTGGGTGGGGTCGTCCGTGCCCGCGGGGAATCGCTGGGCGATGTGGTCCACCGGCACCCCGGCGAGCAGACGCCCCAGCGCCGCCGCGAACTCCCGTCGCTGTGCCGAGTCCAGCCGCGAAGCCGTCGGACGGCCCCCGGCCCGCGGGCCGTCCCGTTCCGACCGGCCCGCGTCGGCCCAGATCTCGACGGCGGTCCGCGCGGCGCGCAGCCGTCCGGCGGCGTTCTGCTGGTCGACGGCGTACTGCTGGCCGGCGGCGTACTGCTGGTCGGCCTCGAGCCGGTCCCACCAGGTTTCCACGGCCGCCCGCACCTCGGCCGGCCCGAGGCCGCATTCGTTCACGGCCTGCCGGATCGCGACCTCCACGCTCCTGTCGAGACCGCCGTCGTCCGCGGTGCCGCCGTCACCCCCGGTGATCCGATCACCCGCGACGAAATGATCACGCACGGCGACACCGTCCCGAACAGCGGCATCGTCTGGAACGGCGGCACCGTTCGCCGCCGCGGCGAGCGACCTGTCGAGAACGGCCTCGACGACTCGCTCGCCGAGGATCAGGCGCACGCGCTGGGCGGACGCCGGCAGCAGGGAGGTCATCCCCGGCTTCCACCCGGCCCGCACCCACCGGAACCCGGCCGTGTCGAGGCTCCGCAGCTCCGCGCACAGGGCGCCCACGGCCTCCGGCTGCTCGAGCTCCGCCCGGTCACGCTCGCCGCCCCGCCCCTGCAGCACGCGGCGCAGCGCAGCGAGCGCGGGCGAGGTCGCCTCGGGCGCGCCGGCGGCACGGGCGACCCACGAGGCGACGTCCGCCAGCGAGCCCGGAAGCGGCCCGGCGAGCCTGCGGGCCACCTCGGCGCGCCCGCCGTCCTGATAGGCCGCCACCAGCTCGGCCGCGATCTCCCCGGCGGCGCCGGACTCCTCGGGGGGCCGCCTGGGCGGATAGCGCACGCGCAGGCGGTTCAGCTCGAACCCGGACTGGCCGGTGCGGGCCAGGAAGATGTGGCGAAGCGAGGACTGCTGCTCCGCCGTCTCGCCGGTGGAGAACGACCAGTCCTGGTCGGGCACCTGGCGCAGCAGGTCGGCGAGCACCACGATGAGGCCGAACATCAGCGGTTCGGGCCGCCCCTGATAACCGACGATGCTGACCTGGCGGGTCGGGTCGCCGAGGAGCGCGGCCACCAGGTGGACCAGCGGTTCACCGAGCCCGGCCGCAGCCTGGCCGAGCTCCCGGTAGGACGCCCTGACCTCCGCGGTGATCAGCTCCGCCGGCACCAGTGGACGGCTGACGGCGGGTGCGTCGACCTGCTCGCCGGCCGGCCCGGACCCGCCGGACCATCGGCCGCCGAACCAGCCCGGCCAGGCTCGCAGCGCGAGCGCCCACACCGGCGACAGCTGCGCCGCCGGGCCGACCAGGGCATGGGCGAGAACCGACGAGCGGCCCAGCGGGTCGCGCGCGGCAACCTTGCGGATGACGGCCGCCTCCGCGCCGGCCGGGCCGCACCGCAGGTAGCACAGTGACCCGTCCGAGATCTGTGGCCGCGCCGGACCGCTCTGGGCAGCACCGGACGGCAGGGTTCCGGCCAGGATGGTGCCGAGCAGCCGGTCGCTCCAGACGGAGAGCCGGCGCAGGTCGGAGAGCGACGTCGCCGCTGGACCGATGCCCTCCAGGCCGAGTGGCGACTGCTGCCCCGGCACCCAGTGGAAGACGATCTGATCGATCAGATCGTTCTGGTCCGCGGCGGCGTCGGGGCCGCTGCCCATGTCAGACGCCCACCGATCCGGTCCGCCGGGCGACGAAGGCTTCGGAATCGATGATGCCGCCCATCGCGAAGACCGCCACCAGCACCTCCAGCACCCGGTTGGGCTGAACCCGGCGGCGGAACGAGCCGGACCCGTCGAGGGCCTTCTCCGCTCCGGTCGCCGAGGCGAAGTGCAGAGTCGCCCGCTGGCATTCGCGCACCGGCGCGAGCCAGGCTGTCGCGTCCCGGCTGTACAGGAGGGCGTACACGAAGGAGCTCTCGTCGTGGATGTCGTCGAGGTTCACCCACTCCCGCAGGCGCTCCTTGCGGTACCAGTCCTGGACCGGCGGCTGGAACCGCAGGACGTCGGCCTTGTTCACCACGACCGCCGCGTTGACGTCGTACAGGCCGGTGTCGAGATCCTTACGGCCGACGATCTTGAGCTGGCTGAGGACCGCGTTGAACGCCTCGTCCTCAAGCTTCTGCCGGTCGCCCACCAGACCGCTGTGGTGCGGGTCGACGACGAAGATGAGGGCTCCGGCGGCGTTCACGAAGTCGGCCGAGCGCTTGTTGCGGGTGAAACTCTCGCCGCCGATGTCATAGAAAGTGACGAGGTGATCACGCCTGGTCCGCAGATTACTGACGATCACGGCGTCGACGAACTCCACCGGCTGGTCCGGCGTCTGGGTGGCCTCCAGCACCTTCGAGTCGACCAGCAGCGGGTCGACCTGCCTGGTCACGTAGTCCTGGTGCCGGCGCGGGTCCGCCACCGTCACCGACAGGCCGAGATCGTCGAGGCCGCGCTGGTTCACGAGCTGGCCGATCATCGCCGCCAGCAGATGGCTCTTCCCCACCCCTGTCGCGCCGACCATCCCGATCATGAACGGCTCGCCGTACCAGCCGTAGGGATAGAACAGGTAGTGCGGCTGGTCCTTGTACGGGTTGGGGCATTTCACGTACTTGGTCGCCAGCCAGGCCTGGAACCGCCGCCGCTGCGGGTCCTGGTCGTCCTCCCGGAAACGCCGGAGGAGGTTCTCGTCGACGGGCTCGTACTTCTGCTCCTCGACGTTGTACTCGTGGAACTCACCCTCGTAGGCGTCCGGCCACTCCTCGAAGACGTACAGGCAGATCGGGCATCGCACCTCGGACACGGCTCTCCCCCGCTTCCCGTTACCGCTACAGCCCGCGCAGACCGACCATGACCACGACCACGAGCACCAGGGCCGCGATCAACGGGACCGCGTACCGGGCCCACTGGTCCGTCCTGGGTGCCGGCCGCGGCATCGGCTGCGGTGCGGTGCCGGGCCGCGGCTGTGACGGGATGTCCCGTCCGGTGCGGCGTCGCTCCTTGTCGTCCCGCAGCGCTCTGAACTGCTCGAGCCCGGCCACCATCCCCGCGGGGTCGTGCCGGGTCCGATGCGCGGGCTGGGTCAGGCCCAGCCGGCGGAGCATCTCGCCCGCGGNCACCCGGGAGTTGGGCCGGAAGACCCCGGAGAAGAAGTGGCCGTCAAACCAATCCGTCACGATGGGGCGCTCGGTCTCGGCCGGGCCCGAACCGAACTGCCCCGAACCGGAGTGGCCCGGACTGGAATGGTCTGTCGGAAACGGCTGCCCGGGGGCGAACTGGTCGTCTCGGCTCCGGCTCCCGCGGACGCCGTCCAACAGCCCGGCCAGGGCCTCCGGCGGCTGGCCGGTGGCGAGGTGCAGGATGATCAGGCAGGCCCGGGAGACGTCTTCGGTGTGGTCGGCGTAGAGGTCGTCGCGCGGCGGATCAAGGGCACTCCACGGCGGCGTGTCGACATGCAGTCGGCGTTCCCCCGCCCAGCAGGCGTGGCTGAAATCGAGGATGAGGGCGGTCTGACCGTCCCAGAGAATGTTCTCGGGGGTCAGGTCCCGGTGCACGATTCCGGCGGTGTGCAGCCAGTACAGACCCATGAGGAGGCTGGCCGCGAAGCGGCGCCCTTCCTCCCGGCCCAGCCATTCCCCGCTCCGCAGCCGCTGGGCCAGCGTCTCGCCCCCGGGCAGCGACGTGGTCAGGAGGAAGGGAGTGTCACCTTCGCCGTAGCAGATCAGACGGACCAGTTCGGCCGGGTACGGGTAGGGGTGGTACCGGTCGGGGCTCGGGCCGTCCCGCCGCATGGCGTGCCAGAGAGTGAGGAGAATTTCGATCTCCCCGCGGAGTTCCTCCGCCACCCGCCCGTCCGGCGGGGACACCCGTTTGCGGGCGACGGCGTGCCGCCGGCCGTCCGGGCCGGTCAGCGTGCCGCGCCGCACCTGGTATGGCGGGCCGCTGACCTCGTTGGCGGGCCGGAACCGCACCCACCAGGTCTCCTGACGGCCTTCCGGGGTCTCACCGGTGACACTCTCGTTGTTCTCGGGCATGCCATGGGCCGGCATGCCGTCCTCGGGCCTCTCGTGCTCGGGCGTGTCGTAGCCGGGCGTGTCGTAGCCGAGGGTGCCGTAGTCGAGGGTGCCGTAGTCGAGGGTGCCGTAGTCCGGAGCGTCGTTCTCGGACGTGGAGTATCTGGGCACGTCGTGCTCACTCATGCCGGTGCACCACCCACCAGGCGAGGCTCGTGACATTCCCGAGCAGGAGCACCAGCAAAATCATCTGCATGATCATATTCGTTCACCAGTGCCCCCTGGTCTGCGCTGCCGACGTCTGCCCGAGCACCTCGTCGAGCACGAACCAGCCCGGCTCCCAGTAGAGATCCAGCCAGGTGTGCCCGACCTTCAGCGGGTAGCCCCAGCCGTGCGGATCCAGCACGAGTTTCTCGGTCAGTGGCGTCTCGCCGACGACCACCTCGTGGCGCGGGTTCGACGAGGGCATGAGCGTGAGCCGACCGTGCGGATCGACGCGCACCGCGGCATGTCTGCGCGTCGAGATGTGCTGGTCCCGCCGACCGGAGACGAGTAACACCAGTTCCTGGTTGATGTCGGTGGCCGGGCCGAGCGCCCGGGGCCGGCTGCGGTCCAGCGGGTTGGCGATGTACGCCTGCAGCCCCAGGTCGACCGACACCAGCGACCGGCACTGCGGGCGACCCGGCCGGACGTCGGTGCCGCTTTCCAGCTTCACGGTGAAACGGTCGTGGAACCGGACCGGCGCCCGGCCTTCCCGTTCCAGGATCGCCGTCAGCGTCTCCTGGACGGCCCGGCCCAGCCGGACCCGGCGGGCCCGCAGCGTCTCCGTGATCTGCCGGTGATCATCCGGATTGACCCGCGCCAGCACCGACCCCGGCGCGACGAGACCGCGGTCGTACGTCGCCCGCAGACTCACGTCATACGTCTGCATCGCGAGCTGGTCCAGCAGGTCGGATGAACGCTGGCCCGCGGCGCCGGCAAGCAGGTGGCTTACCCATTCCCGCCGACGCCTCCATTGCGCCTCGGCGCTCACCCTCGCCTGTCACCAGATGAATACACGGCCGCCCCCCAACGACACGAACAGTTCATTGTCAGCATACGGCACAGCAACCGCCCGAGGGAGTGCCCGACCAGCCGTCAGATAGCTGTCGGGGACCGGACGGTTGAGCTTCAACCCCGCCGGTGGCGATGGCGGCGGTGGTAGGTTTGCCGAACCGCCGGCGGTTTCACCGCAGTCGGTGACCCGGTCGGGGGCGGTGCGGGGGGATAACGAGTATGACCAGCAAAGGGCGCGCGAGGTCCGGCCGTGACGGCTGACGCTCTGCCCGACCCGCCGGACCTGCCGGTTCAGGCAGACCCGGCGGCATCGTCCCGGCGGCGGATCGGGCTGTGGGGAGCCACCCAGAGCGGCAAGACGACCCTGTTGGCCGCACTGCAGATCGCCGCCGGCCAGCAGTCCGCGGGCAGCGGCTGGATGGTCGTCGGAGCCGACCAGGCGTCCTCGGAGTTCCTGGGCCGCAACATCGACATCCTGATCAAGGACAAGAAGTTCCCCGAGGGGACGATGGGCCCGGAGCCGCTCTCGTGGCTCTTCTACCGGCCCGATCCCCCACCCCGCGGGATATCCCGCTGGCTGCGCGAGCGGTTCCGCCGCCGGCTGGCCACCGGCCAGCAGATGTTCGAGATCAACACGCTCGACGTCGGCGGTTACATGTTCCTCAACCATCCGGGCGAGGTGCTGGACGACCCGAACGAGCTGTATTACGACGACGAGGACGCGGGGATCCCGCTCTTCGAGGGCCAGCGGACCTCGGGCGAGGAGGCCGACGATGTCATCCGTAAACTGGCGGACTNCGACGGGCTGGTCTACCTGTTCGACCCGGTAATCGAGTACCAGGAGAAGAACTCCTACCAGTACTTCGCGCGCGTCCTCAACGAGATCGCGCGACTGTCCCACGACTCCGGGCGGATCCGGGATGGCAGGCTGCCGCACTACCTGGCCATCTGCATTAACAAGATTGACGACCCGGCCGTTTACCGGAAGGCGTACCAGGCCGGCTACCTGCTCACCGGCGAGAACGACCTGCTGCTGCCCGAAGTTCCCGCCGACTACGCCCGGGAGCTGTTCGAGAGCCTGTGCCTGAGTCAGGAGGCTGGCACCGCCGAACAGGTTCTCGGCGTCATCCGCCAGTACTTCGACCCGACCCGCGTGTCCTACTTCGCCACGTCGTCCATCGGGTTCTACGTGCGCCCGGGCCGCCTGTTCCGGCACAGCGACTACCGGAACGTGACCGAGGGCGACGACGGACATCCGCGAATCCGCGGGGAGATCCGGCCGATCAACGTCCTCGAGCCGTTCCTGTGGCTGGAGCACGCGATCCGGCGGAACCCGCCGCCGCAGCCGTCGCAGCCACAGCCGCCGGAGCCCGCGGCACCGTGAGCCGGCCGCCGACCCCGGCCGATCACGTTCTGGTGGCGGGCTGGGCGCTGATGGGCAAGGAGCGGGGCGGCTACACCGACTACGTCGTGCTCCGCTCGAACGAGGCCTACTTCAGCAGGTCGGCCTACCAGTCGATCCTGCACCGGTACTCCCCGGGGACGCCGCCGCCCGCACAGCGGCCCAACCTGCCGGGCGCGCTGCCGTGGGTGACGGTGAGCTACGCCCCGCGCGGCCGGGACGGCGCGGACACCATGTTCGGGATCGCCGAGCGCACCTGGTCGGACGAGGTCGACGCCTCGGGTCGCCGGGTCGCCCGGACGCTCCTGCTCTGCGTTCCGTTCAGCGCGCTCGCCGCCGCTCCAGTCTCCTACCTGGGCCTGCACGCCGCCCTCAGCGGCCCGGAGATCCGGCGCGCGACGACCGCGGACGACCCGCGCGACACCGAGGACGCGGGAGGCGGGGGCGGGGACGGGGACGGGGGGAACGAGCGGGACGGGCTGCCGGTGGCCGTGTCGCGCCTCGACCCGGCCGGGATCGGCGACTACCTGGCCCGGGGCGGAGAGCGGCTGTTCCTGCTGGCCGCCGAGACCGCGGCGCTCGTGCTGGCCGGCCGGGTGGCGATCCTCGGCGCCCCGACCCCCGGGCCCGACGAGCCGCCCGCACAGGCACGGCTGCGGTTCCTCGACGCGGTCGCCGCGCTGCTGCCCTACGGCCACCGGGCCCGGCTGACCGCCAGCACCTGGGCGGTCAGCGGCGCCGCGCACCGCATCCGGCTCGCCTTCACCGACCGGCCCCGCCCGGGTGATCTGGTGATGCGCTGGCGCGACCCGCACGAGCAGCCCGCCGAACTGCTGGGCCCACCCGCCGACTACTACAACCTGCTGCTGCGGCTGCGCGACCAGCTGGCCGGCTCACCGGCCGACCTCGTCGCCCACCTGGCCAGGTACCGCAGCGGCCGGCGCCGGGTCGGCCCACCCGAGCACGCCTACTTCTGCCTCTTCCAACTGACCGGCAGCGGCGTCGCGGACGCGATGGGCGATCTGATCGCCCGGCGGCTCAACCCGCGACGGGTGTGGCCGGGCACCGAATCCACCGAGCCCGCGGTGCGGGAGGCAGCCTGGGAGCAGGCCGTGGAGGACGCCGCCGGGCTGGTGCGGGCCGCCCGGGACAACATCCCGTCCCCGGCCACCGCGTCCCCGGGGCGCACACCGCCCGGAGGCACAGCCGCCGGCAGCACCGGAGCGCGGACGTTCGACGACGAGCTACGGGCTCGGGTCGCCCAGGTCCCGGTACCGGGGGACAGCCTGGTGCTGGAGCTGATGCGCCTGGCCATCCTGGACGACGTCCAGACCGACAACGCCCGGCCCCCCCACGCCCGGAGCCGCCACGTCGACCGCGGTGCGGCGGAGTCGACGCGACGCTGGCTGAGCTGGCTGGAGGGCGCACCCGAACTCGCCGAGCGGACCCACCTCTTCCGCGGTGTGCTCGAGGGCTCTCCCGCCCCGGATGTCGTCGCCGCACTCGACGGCCAGGACAGGTATCTGCTCTCGCTCTCCCAGCTCGCCAGGCTCGTCGGCACCAGCCGCGCGCTGGTGGGCCTGCTGCTTCCCTGGTTGTGGCGGGTCGGCCCGACTCTGTCGCCACGCCACCAGCGGGAGTGGGCCGCCGAGATCCGCGCCTTCCGCTTCGAGTCCGCCGGCGAGGCCGCTGACCACGACCTGCTCCTGCTGATGATGGGCGAGGCGCCCGGCGGGCCGTTGCGGCACCGGATTCACCAGATGGAAACCGACTACGTGACCGCGCTGGGGGCCCGCTTCGCCGACCTGGTGCGGGAACAGGGCGTCGACCGGCGGGTCGACCGGGTCCTGAGCACGCTCGCCCGGTCCGTCGGGGACCCCGACGCCGACTGGCCGAAGGACCCGGCGAAGGCGGACCTGATGCTCCAGGCCCTGGAGCCGTTCGTGCGCCAGGTGCGGGCGGGCACCGACGCCCGCCGCCGGCCTCCCGGGCTGACGGCGCTGACCGATGCCGTCCGCCGGTACCTACGGGACAACCCGCGGGCCAGACGGCGACCGGCCGGCAGGCGCTGGCTCGAGGTGTGGCTACCCACGGGGTAGGTTCCGCCGCCACCCCGTCCCCTCCGCCGGGCCGCTCCGCGCATGTTCCTACCCCAATGGCAGCGCGGTGGCCGGCCCGCCGTCGGCCGGGCTGAGCAGCAGCGCACCCAGGCGGGAGCGATCCACCCGGATCCCGACGTGGTACTTCCCGGGTTTCAGCCCGGCCGGCAGCGGGAGGCGCACCACCTCCGGGTCGGCGCCGTCACCGGCCCTGACGTCCACGGCCAGCATCCCGCCGGCGGAGCCGTCGTGGTGAACGGTGACCGGCCTGCCGGCGTGCTCACACCGTTCCCGGGGGACACCCCCCGCCGAGATCACCCGTAGGTTTCCCGCGCTCAGTCGCCCGGCCAGGACACGGTGAACGCGCACGCTCACCATGTGCGGATAGAGCTCCACAGCACGGACCTTCCCCGCGGCGAGCAGCGCGGCCCCCCGGGCAGCGGCGTACTCCGGTTCGGCGACCGGCCGCACCGCGACCTCCGCCGCGCCGCTCGGCCGGCCCGCGGGCCAGGTCTCGGCGACGGCCTGTCGAACCGCTGCCTTCACCAGCGGGAGAAAACCCAGACCACCGACGATCATCACCTCAGGCCAGGGCACGGCATCCGGCGAAACGGCATCCGGCGGCGAGGAGGGGCGGCGCAGGTCGTCCCGGTGGCGCAACAGCCCGCCGACGGCTGCCCGCAGCGTCTGGGCCACCGGCTGGAAGGCGGCCATCAGCTCGCCCGCGGTCAGGCGCCGGCCGGAGCCGAAGACCAGCGCACCAGCGGCCAGCCAGCGGGGATCCCCGGCAGCGTTCGCCAGCACCGTGACGACCCGCTCCCGGCTGGCGCGGACACCGTCCAGGAACGTCAGGACCAGTTCTGTCTCCGCCTCGGCCAGAGCCGGACCAGCTGCCCGAGCCAGGTCGTCTCCCGACCACATGTCCCCCTGCGGCCGCAGGTTCGGCTGCCCCGGGTCACCCCGCGGCAGCTGGGGCAGCGGACCGCTGACCCGCGTGGTCCTGTCTTCCGGCGGCGGCCCGCCGATCAGCCGGGTCCCGTCGCCCGGGGGTGTGGCCGCTTCGCCGTCCGGGCCGCCGCCGGCCCGCTCAGGATTGTCCACGTCGCCCAGACCACCCAGACCGGCGAAATCGGCCAGGTAGTCGGGGTCGTCGGGGTCGTCGGGGTCGTCCAGGCTGGCGGGGCCGGCGGGGCCGGCGCGTCGGACGGCATCCGCGGCCAGGCGGCGGCCGGCGTAGCCGGCCTGGATACGGCGCTCCAGCAGCCGAACGGTCGCGACGCCCGCCGGCGCGGCAACGCCCGGGTCGGGACCGATCTCGATCAGCGCGGTCTCGACGGCGTCCGCACCGATGTCGCAGACGAGGACGAGGCGGCCGGCGGGGGCGAGATCCCCGGTGGCCGCGAGCTGCGCGGCCCGCACGGCCGCGGCGCAGACCGCGGTGCTGTGCACGGCTACCGCACCCGGCGGTAGTCCCAGCCTGTCGGCGAGCGACTGCCGGAGCCGGGCCCGGACCCGGGTACCCGCCTCATCGCGGAAACCGTCACCGGCGACGGCGACGGCGAGGCCGGAGACCGATGTCAGCTCCCGCGCACCCGCCTCCCCCATGATCATGAATCCGGCGTCACCGGTAAGCCCCGCGAGAAGCTCCCCCCCGGCCGCCGCCGGATCCCGCCGCGCATCGGCGGGGCCAGTGACCAGCCACGTCCCCGGCCGGACGGGGGCGGACCCGATGTCGCCCGGCCGGGGCGGGCCGTCGCCCGGGACGCCCTCCGCCGCGGCGTCCAGGAGGACGATCCTGGTGAACTGCGTGCCCAGGTCGACACCGGCCCAGCGGCCGGGCGGTGCGGCGCTCATCCGATCGACCCCGTCAGGCCGGCGGCGGCGTGGCCGGTGCCGGCCAGGCCGGGCGTGCCCGAGCCGGCGGCGATGCCCGCGGCCCCGGTCCGCAGGAACGCCGCCACCAGGTCCGGGCGCACGGCCTGGAGCAGCGTCAGCAGGCGGGCGAGCCGCCCCGACGACCGCGGCCGCTCCCGGTAGCGGACGATCTGCAGCGCCGCCAGCAGCGCGTCGTCCCCGAAGGGCACCAGAACCCGCAGGTCGGGAACAACGTTGTCCGGGCCCGCCAGCGCCGTCTGGAAGACCTGCAGCGCCGGCGACGGCCCGGTCACCGGGGTGAGCCAGCTCAGCCAGCCGTTGTCGGGGGCGCCCAGCGACGCGAACACGCCCGCCCGGGTCAGCTGGACGATCAGACCGACCGCGGCCTCGGGCAGCTCCCGCAGCGCCGCCTGGATGGCGTCGCCCCCACCGGAGTGGTACACCAGCAGCAGCGCTCCCTGGTGCACGCGGGCCACCCGGGCCGCGTCCTTTCCCGCGGTGCGGATCAGCCGGGCGAGGGCGGGGTCGAGCCGCTCGAAGACGGCCAGGCGGTCGGCGAACGTGACCGCGTCCTGCAGGTCGGCCATGGTGCCGTCGGAGAGCAGGGTCGCCAGCGCGTCGGCCTCGTCGGACTCCCGGCCGAACCGGCCGGCGAGCACGGTCTGCCGCCGGCCGCGCGCCTTCTCCAGGCTCCTGCCGGCCGTCAGCGGCGACAGGAATGCCGGGTTCGCGTCGGTCAGGACCTCGAACAGGTCGTCGGCCTGGTCGAAGTCCAGGGCGTCCCGCCAGATCGACATCGCGTGCACCAGGCCCGCCGTGTCCCGGAAGAGGGCGCGGGCCGCCAGCAGCCGGCGGAAGTAGTCCCGGCCGTAGCCCGTCGTGGGCTGGGTGGCCTCCGGCAGGTCCCCCCAGTGCACGATCAGCCGGGGCCGGCGGCCGGACGTCCCCGCCCGGGTCGTGAACGCGAGCCGGAAGGGGGACGGGTCGCCGGTCGCGGTGGCCACGGTCATCCCGGCCAGCAGGCCGACCGGCAGCAGCGCCAGCACCGCCTCGACGAAGGCGAGGCGCTGCCCCGCGGACAGCGTCGCCGGGGCGCCCACCACCGACACCGGCCCGTCGAGCAGAGCAGCCGCGACGACGGCGACCGGACCGAAGCCGAACGCGTCGACATCCTGGGCTATCCGGTGCTGGTCGGCGGTGACCAGCGGCAGCCGGCTCGGCCGGGTTCCCGCCGCGGCCTGGGCCTGGAGGCACAGGTCGGCCAGGCTGGCACCCGACTCCAGGAACCGCTGGTACCCGGTGTGGCAGCACCAGGTCCGGCCACAGACCGCGATCCGCCCGCCGCCGTCGCCGAACAGCACCAGGCCGTCATCACCGGTGGCGGAGGTGTACAGCCGGGCGAGCTCCCAGATCCCGCGGCCGTCGCCAGAGCCGGGCGGCGGGGCCGGGGCCGGGGTCACCCAGCCCGCTCCGAGCACCACCCGGGTGCCCGCGGCCGGCCGGGGTGGGCCGGCATCGGGATCACCGGCAGGATCACCGGCCGGATCACCGGCCGGGTCGCCAGCCGCGGCTCCCGGGCTCCTCCGCAGCAGGCCCCGCCTGGGCCTGGGCTCACCGATCAGTTCCCCCAGCCGCTGCCGTTCCTCGGCGCGGCGGTTCGGCGACAGGTCGTCCAGGATGGGCGTCCAGGACCTGCGGCGGGCAGTGCTGAACGGCGCCTGGTCCGCTTCGGCCCGCAGCCAGTCCTCGAGTGCCGGCACGAGGGCCGCCGCCCAGCCCTGCCACGCGGCGAGCCGGGCGAGGGTCTGCAGCGCGCGCTCGCCGATCCCGGCCTGGGCGCCGACCGCGGCCAGATCCGGGTAGCCGACAGCCTCCTGCCCCTGCCCGGCGAGCAGCACCCTGAACGGGCGCAGCACGGCCTCGCTCGGCGGCCTCCCGGCGGCGGCCAGCCACTCCACCAGCTCCAGCAGTCCGGGCGTCCCGCGGGTGTCGAAATACTGCACCAGCACCTGCAGGGTGCCTACCGGGTCGAGGGCCAGCCGGTCCCGAACGGGTGCCCAGACCTCGCCCTGGCCGGCCGGCCCTCCGTGTTCCCGGATGATGTCCGTGGCGAGGGTGATCGCGTCCGCGGGCGGCGAGGTGTCGCCGGGCCACGGAGTCAGCAGGCCACTGACCATCGCGGCGGACATCGCCGCGGGAGCCCCCTGCAGATGGGGCGCCAGGTGGCCGTACTCCCGCCCACCGGCGACGCAGAGCTGTACGGCGAGGTCGGCCACCGGCCGGGCCAGCGCCGGGGTCCAGTGCCGGGCGACGCGCGCGAGGTCGGCTGGCCGGGCGTGCGGGATGAGCCGCGGCACCAGGATGCCGGCCGGGTCCGCCAGCCCCGGCAGAGCGTCCAGGTGGCGCCGGATGCTCTCCACTCCGGCCTCGCCGGCGGCGACCCGGCCGTCCAGGTCCCGCGCGGCGGCCTCGGCGAGAGCCCGGAAGATCTCCCAGGGCCGGCTGAAGCTGCGCGGCACGGTGTCCGACGCGAGCCAGCCCAGCAGCACGCGCAGCCGTCTCCCGTCAGGCTCCCGGTCCCCGGGGGCGGGCACCCAGGCGACGTCGGCCGGCTGGTCGCCGTCGAGCAGGTAGGTCAGCAGGGCGGCGTAGCGCGGGCCCCATCCAGCCGATGTCCCGAGCCCGTCGGCCGAACCGGCCGCGCCGGACCCGCCCGACGCGCCGGACCCGCCGGACGCGCCGGACCCGCCGGACAGAGCGGGCGGACCAGACGGGTCGACGAGGTCGAACCGCGGCGGGGCCAGGGGGTCGACCTGCCGGCCGCTGCCGCCGAGCTGCTGGCCGAAGGCGACGCGGACCCGGTGGCTGGTCGTGACGTCCACCCAGGTGCCGGCGGCGAGGACACCCTCGGCGCCCGCCGGCAGCAGCGCGGCGACCAGGTCGAGGAAGGCGATCCGGGCCGGTTGGCCGGCCAGCTCGGGGACGGCGTGCAGCGTGATCGGGCCGTCCAGCGCGAGCCCCGCGGCGGCGATCGCGCCACGCAGGTACCGCAGGGCCGGTCGGGCCGGGGTGCCGGCCCGGCGGTCGGGCCAGTCGGGGACCGGCAGGTGCAGCGGCCGCTCGCCCTGCGTCCGGTAAACCTGCTCGAGGTCGCTCACGGTCACGTCCCGCACCGTCTCGTACAGCGCCGCGAAGCTTCCCAGCCGCTGGCGGAAGTCGTCCAGCGGCAGGCAGAAGAAGCGGGTGGGGACGACGACCCGGTTGGTGGCGTCGACCGCCGTGGACGGCTGCGCGGGCCACTCGCGGATCGCCACGCCCACGTAGGGGGTGTCGCCCGACGTGGCCGCGGTGAAGGTGATCCAGGGCAGCGCGTCCAGCTCACCCGGGCGCTCGCCGGCCGGCGAGCCGGGCGAGAAGTGCTGGATGATCCGCTCCAGCGCGGCCGGCCGCAGCCGGGCGGAGGAGGAGCACAGGACCTGGTAGTCGTCGCGCTGCCCACGCTCCTTGCCCAGCAGCGCCCAGTCGAGGTCGACGCCGGTCACGGCGCCGGTCACGGCGCCGACCCCGACGCCGTCTGGGTGATCCGGGTCACCAGGCTCACGATCGGCTCCAGCACGTTCATCGGCCGCACCATTCCGCGGACGCGGGCCTGCCCGCCGGTCATCACGACGTTCGCGTAGTCGGCGGGGCTGAATCTGCCGTCCTGGCCGACGTGGAAGCCGATGGACGACGTCGCGTAGTAGCGAACCCGGTCCTTCTGGAAGAGCCCGTCGATCGTGCCGCGCAGGTAGGCGGCGCTCGGCGAGCTCGCGCAGAGCTGCTCGAGGTAGCGGCTGGCGACCTTGTCGTCCAGCCGGGGCGGGCCGGGGCGGGCGGCCAGTTCGGCGAGCTGGGCGGCGTCCAGCGCCACCCCGAGGACCCTCGGGTCGTCGAACTTCGTGATGCAGACCGAGAGATGGTGCGGCAGTGCCCCGCCCTGGGTCCCGCCCGCGGCGTGGACCCGCCGGAACACCCGGTTGATCATGGCATCGAAGTAGGCGAGGTTGTCGCGGTCCTCCCGCTCCCGGATCGGATCCACGAGCAGGACGATCCCGTCGCAGCTGACCAGGTAGTCGATGAGTTCGGCCTGCGCCGCGAGCCGCGCGCCCGGCGAGGGGCCGGCCGGGGTGTCCGGGCCGGGGTCGTCGTCGAACCGCAGGTCGTCGCCGTCGCCGTCGTCGCCGTCGCCGCGGCCGCCGCGACCGGCGGCGGGCAGCCGGTCGCCAAAGCCGATGCCGATGCCGTCGCCGTGCGTGCCGTTCCGGGCGTCCCCACCCCCGGCTCCGGTGTCTCGGAAGAACCTGCCGGGGACGTCCAGGAAGTCCAGCGAGAAGTTGATCGGTCTCGGGCTCCTCGGCCCGGACGGCCGCACCCGGCCCTGGAAGTCGAGCCGCAGCTTGGTCGTGGCCTGGGTCGATTTCGGGAAGGTGTGCGTCTGCAGCAGCGTGGCCTTCAGCTCCTCGTAGGCGACCTCCGTCGTGGTGTCCCCGTTGGAGACGGTCCACTGGACGGACCTGCCTCGGGGCTGGCGGGCCGCGTGCTGCATGGCCGCGAGCTGGATGACGGCCATCATGGTCGTCTTCCCGCTGCTCGCCGCTCCCCACAGCCCGATGCGCACCCGCTTCGGCGACCGCGGGCGCCGGGCCGGTTGGACCGGCGGAACCCCGTCAGGTGGCGGACCCCCGTCAGACGAGGTGACTCGGGCAGCCGCCGGTGGAACCCGGGAAGACGGTGGAACCCGGCCGGACTGGGAGTAGCGGCCGCTGGGCCCGGAGATCCCGCCGGAGGTCGGACCCGTCACCGCGCTCCGCCCGTCGCGGCCCCGGCAGCACCGGTGCCCAGCGGCAGCGGCAGCGGCTGGCCGGCCGGCCCGGTGAGCAGCCCCAGTGCGTCGGCCACCTGCCTCGCCGACGCCGTCCCGAGGTCGAGCAGCGCGTCCGCACCCAGCGCGTTCCAGGCCGCCCTGGCCCGAGCCGGGGCGTCCGGGCCCGCCTGGGCGAGGTCGGCACTCGGCTGCCCGCGCACAGCCACCCGGCGCGGGCCGCGTTCGGCAGCCAGGTCGTCCATGATCCTTCTCCAGTCATGACGGACCAGGCAGGGCAGCGTCAGGTCGTCCGCCTCCTGCCTCGGCGGATGCGGTGGCCGGGCGCCGACGGTCACCAGTGCGGCGGCGGCCCCGCGGCGCCAGGGCAGCCGGGCCGCGGCGGCCAGCGCGTCCTCGATGGCCGCGGCGAAGTCGTGCTGAGGGGCGCTCGGACGCCAGTCACGCAGCTCTGCGCGGACCTGGTCGACGGTTCCCGGCCCCGCGGCGCGCACCGTCGGTTCCCGCCCGCGCCGCGACCCACCCAGAAAATCATGATCATCGAAACCGAGCACCGCGAACCGTACAGACCCCGGATCGGCGTGCTCGGCCTCGACCAGGGCGAGCAGCTCCTCGACCAGCCGCAGCCGGGGGGCGACAGCCTGGTCCGTCCCGGCCGTCTCCACCAGGCAGACGACGTCCGCCGGGCTGGCGCCGTAGTACCGCGGGAGGTGCGCCAGCAGCTCCGGCCAGCCTGGCCCCGGGTTGTCGACCCGCACGCCGTCGGGTTCGAGGAAACGGACCCGGCCCGGGCCGTCCAGGGCCAGCCGCAGCCGCAGCTCGCTGCCCGGGGACACCTCCGCCCAGCCGAAGGCGATCGGCGCCCATCGGTACGGATCCGAACCGGTGTGGACGCCGACCGGCCCGCCGGCCACAATCGCCAGCGCCAGCTCGGCCGGGGCGAGCCCGGGGACCGCGACGGTGACCTCGGCGGTCGGCGGCCGCCCGCCGGCGGCGACCGTCCCCGCGGCGAACAGATCCCGGGTACGCAGGCGCACCTGCCTGGTGACCGGGTCGACATCCGCCACGACCAGCCCGTAGCCGACGGTGAGTGGTACCCGCGCAAGCGCCGCGTCGAAGGCGCTGCCGAGGCTCTCCCGGCGGCGGGCCCGAACCTGATGAACCCGCGGACCGTCGTCGGCCCGGTGCAGGCTGTCAGCCAGCACGCCCACGGCCTGGCTGATCATCGGCCAGTCGACCGCCGGCCGGACGAGCAGGATCTCGGTGGCGCCCGTGCCCTCCACCGCGGCGAGCAGCGGGGCGAGCGAACCGGGCTGGACGTCGTCCCCCAGACCGCAGGCGAGGCTCAGCCGGCGAGCGTCCCGGTTCGCGGGCAGGGCGGGGAGCAGCTCCGACCACTCCCAGGTGCGGGTCACCCCCGGTCGGCCGGGCACCCCGCCGGCGCCGGAAGCCAGCAGGCTGACGACCACGGCGTCAGGCTGGAACTCCACGATCGTGATCCGCCCGGCCCCACCGGACCCCACCCCGCGCAGCAGCGAGCTCAACGCGACCACCAGCTCCGAGACCGCCGACGATGGGGCCGCCGACGATGGGGCCGGCAACGATGGGGCCGGCGACGGCCGGACCGGCCCGGCCACCCGGCCGCTGGGGGTCGCCGTCGCCGCGCGCCCAGCTGCGCGGGCCGGCCGCTCGGCGGCGAGCGCTGTCCGCTCGGCGGCGAGGGCCGTCCGCTCGGCGGCGAGGGCCGTCCGCTCGGCGGCGAGGGCCGTCGCACTGGGTGGCCCGCCGTGCACGAGGGCCGCGAGGCGGCCCGGCAGATCCGGGTCCGTGTGCTCCAGGGCGGCGAGCACCCTGGCGACGGCCCGCAGATCGCGGCGGCGCCGGGCCTGGGTCAACCGCTCATCGAACGCCCGCCGGAGTTCCGCCGTCACCTCGCCGAGGACATAGCCGCCGCGCAACTGCCAGCCACAGCGCGGGCAGGCGCGATCCTGCCGCTCGACCGGCCGGCGGCAGACCGGGCAGCCGGCCGCCGCCGCCGCCGCTGTCGCTGTCGCTGTCGCCGGGGCGGGGTTCCAGGCCACCGGAGTCGTCTCCCCATCGTCTGGTGATCGGGTCAGTCTGGTGATCGCGTCATCCTCGGTGAGCCGCTCGTCCTGCCCGGTGCGCCCGGCGGCCGGAGGAACAACGGGTGCGGCCGCGCCGCGCCACGGGCACCAGGCCGGCCCCACCAGATGATCTTCGCGTCACCCGTCGCCTGCCGTCAGCTCCCTGCGTGCCCGTCCTGCGTCGAGGAGCCGAGCGGGCCGCTCAGCGCCGCCATCGGCCATGGGTGTCACCCGAGTCGCCGTCGAAGAACGGACCGGGGGGCTGGACCGGATCGCCGCCCGGGTCCGACTGCCGGCCGCCGTCCCGCCGCCCGGCGGTAACCGGCTGCGACCCGGGAAACAGGAACTGCTCCGGGTTTCGCCGGGCCAGCCGGAGCGCCCGGCGTTTGTACTGTTCGAGGGCGGCCTCGCTGGCCTGCTCGACCGCCTCGGCCTCCATCTCCCAGCCGAGTTGTCGGCGCCGGTGCAGGCCGTTGTTCTCCAGGATGGTGTCCGCCCGCCGCTGCCGGATGCGCTCCTCCTCGGCCCGCAGCCGGCTCCGCCCGTCGAGGGCGACCGCCTGTTCGTAGTCGGTCGGTGGGCCGATCGAGATGAAGAACTTGACGATGATGGGAAGGCACTCGATCGCGGTGATGAACAGCAGCAGGAAGCGGTGGGCGAGCCCCAGGGCCGGCCGGTGCGCGGTCAGGTTGTCCAGCGCCTCCATGCGGATGAGCAGGCCGTTCTCCTTGCCGTTCTCCTTCCGGAACCTGTCGACGGACTCAGTGCGCTGCGCGGTGAGGGTCGCCAGCTCCGTGGAGACCTCGGTCAGCCGGGAGCGCGCGGTCGTCACCTCGGCGCCGCGGGTGGTCTCACCCGCGGTCCGCGCGTTCTGCTGGGCGGTGGTGAGCTGCCCCTTCAGCTCGTCCAGCTCGCCTTTGAGACGATCCCGGATCGCCACCTTCTCCGCGTAGGCGGGACCGCGGCCGACCCTGGTGCTGCCACAGGTGCCCTCGTTCTCGCAGACGACGTTCTGCTCGGCCTGGTTGTACTCGCCCTGCTTGGCGTCAACCAGCGCCTGAATGCGGATGACCTCGGGATCCTTGCTGACATCCACCGAGGCGCCGGAGTCGATCGTGTTCTGCAGCTGGTCCCGCTCCGCGGTCAGCGCCGTGATCCGCTGGCCGCGTTCGTCGGTCTGCGAGGTCGCCAGGAACTCGCTTTCCCGATCGCTGCGCATCTGCGCGAGCTCGGTCGTGATCTCCGCCTCGAAGATGCGCAGCACCAGCGGGGTGGAGATGACCACACCGATCAGCAGCGCGAGCACGAGCCGGGGAAGGGCAACCGGCAGGATCTGGTACCAGTGGTCCCGACGCTGCATCGAGACCACGAGCCACCGGTCCAGGCTCATGATGGCAAAACCCCAGGCCAGGCCGAGGATCAGGTAGAAAAACGGATTCAGACCCAGCGCCATGCGCAGCGCGAACGCGCAGGAGATGGCGGCCATGGTCGACGTCGTGAGCACGGCGCCGCCGATACCCACGTACTTCGCCACGTCGGACGGAAACCGGTTCAGTATCTCGGTGTTCGCGCCGGAGAGCCACAGCAGCAGGCGGGTTACCCGCGACTGGCGGCGCGTGACCTCCGCCGCGGCAGCGCCTGGCGAACCGCCCTGCTCCGGGCTGCCCAGGAAAAAACTGTTTGACATGACGCTCCCCGTTAACGTCATTACCCCGCCGCGGCAGCCCGACGGCCCGCCCAGCCGGATGAAGTGGCCCATCAGAACACTACCCGCAAAAAAGNCCCCGCGGCTCGTTCCCGCCAGCAACCGTCCCGGCAGGCATCGTTCCCGCAGGCATCGTTCCCCTAGGCATCGTTCCGGCGAGCGCCGTTCCCGCGTGCATCGTTCCCACGCCGTCCTCAAAGCCGCACGGCCGGCGCCACGAGGGCGACAGGGGCGGGCGAAGCGGCCGTTGTGGCTGCGCTCACCGACGGAAGGTCCGTACTGTGCCCCCTGCTGCCTCGCCCCCTGCTGCCCCCCGTTCCGCGGCGCCGCCACCGGGCAGGCGGCGACCGCCCCGGCGGCTGGTTCGACGCCCGCTCCTTCGGCGGTCCGCAACAGCTCCGCCGACGACGCGACAGCTCCGCCGACGGGAAGGTACCGCACGCGGACGGCGGACGACCGTGGTATTCGGGGTCATCGGAGTCAGTTGTGCGGCAGCAGTCGAGCGGGCCCGCCGACCACTCGCATTGACCTGTGGTTGATCGGAATCCGGACGACGCCGGGAGGATTTGGGTTTTGATGTCGCCGGGATCGCCTCCCGATCCGTGGATGGGCCCGCGGTTCAGCAGTGACGGCATCGCCGACCAGCGGTAACACCCCCCGGGGCGGACAGCGGGCGGGTTGACGGTGGGCAAGGGACGGTGCACGGGATGGCGCCGCACTCAACGACATCTGGCCGGGTTTGCTCGCTGAATGAACGTCCGATGGGGCGAACCGTCCGGTGGCCACTGGACGGTTCACCNCATCGGGTACGTCGAGTGACCACTATGATGCCGTTCACCACGACGCGGACGGGGGGAAAAGAGGCTAGCGGGCCTCACCACGACATGACGTCTGATTCAGGGTTGCTTCGTAGATGGCTCAGCACGCACATACCTGAGGCGGTGGCGGCGAGACGGCCCGAGTACAGCCTGGGTGGGGAGCTGGGCGCGGGCGGCTACGGCCTGGTCATCATGGCCACCCATCGCGAAATGGGGAGCCCGAGCGCCATCAAGGGAATGCCCGGCACGACCACCGAGGCGCGCCTGCTGGCCAGCCTTGATCACCCGCACGTGGTGCGAGTGTACGACTCCTTCAAGTATTCAGTCCAGCATTCCGGCGGGCCCGGCGATCTTCACCTGATCGTGATGGAATACCTACCCGGCGGCACCCTGCAGACACGAAGGAACGATCTGTCTCCCGAGCAGTCCTGCGCGGTCGGCCTCGCGGCGGCCGCCGGGCTGGAACACGCCCACGGGCGCGGCCTGCTGCATCGCGACATCAAACCCNCCAACATCCTCTTCGCGGAGGACGGCACACTGAAGGTCTGCGACTTCGGGCTCGCGAAGCCGTTCGAGGGGTCGTCCGTCCGCACCAGCAATGTGGTCGGCACCGAACCGTACATGGCACCTGAGCAGTTCACCAGGGAGGGCCTCACCCGGGCCACCGACATCTACGCCCTCGGCGTCGTGCTCTACCGGCTGCTGACCAACCGGCTCCCCTTCGACCCGAGGGGCGCCAAGCCGATGTGGCGTGCGCACCTCGAGGACGAGCCCCCGCCCATGACCGGTGTGCCCGCCCGACTGGCCCAGGTGGTCCTGCGTGCGCTGGAGAAGAACCCGGGCGACCGCCACGCCCACGCCGCCGACTTCGCCATGGACCTCGCCCAGGCAGCCACCGATGTCTACCAGCCGGGCTGGGCCAGCAGGTCCCGCACCGGGCTGCCGCTGAACCTGACCGGCCTTCCGGAAGAACTGATCGACATCATCCGCGGCCCGACCGGGCCCCACCAGGCGGCTGTCCCCCCGGTCAGCCAGGTCCCCCCGGTCAGCCAGGTCACCCAGGCCGACCGAGGAGCGCAGGCCAACCGGGCGGCGCAGCGCGCCCGCCCGCTCGCGGACCCCCGGTCGTCGGAGCGGAGCGCGAGTGCCACCAGGCGCCCGAGCCCGGGCGAGCCCGGCCCGCGTGCCTTGGGCCGCCCCCTGCGCGGCCACGAGAAGCCCGTCCATGCGGTGGCGTTCTCCTCAGCGCGGCCCATCCTCGCCAGCGCCGGCGCCGACCAGACCGTTCGGCTGTGGAACCTGACCAGCCCAGCCCACCCGCAGCTCGTCGGCAGACCACTACCCGGCCACTCCGGCACCGTCCTGACACTGGCGTTCTCCCCGGAGGCGGAGATCCTCGCCAGCGCGGGCGCCGACAGCACGATCCGACTGTGGGATCTGACCGACCCGACCGCCCCCGCACCCGCGGGCAGGACCCTGCAGGGACACACCGGTCAGGTGAACTCGGTGGCCTTCGCACCCGATGGGCGCACCCTCGCCAGCGGCGGCAAGGACGAGACCGTCCGGCTGTGGGACGTGGCCAACCCGGCCGCCGCGCGCCCGATCTGCGCGCCTCTTCGAGGCCACACCGGCAGGGTGCTTTCAGTGGCGTTCTCCCGGGACGGGCGGACCCTCGCCAGCGCCAGCGCCGACCGAACGGTCCGGCTCTGGGATCTGACCGACCGCGCCGCCCCCCAGCTCCTCGGCGAACGACTCGGCGACCACGTCGGCTGGGTGTATTCGGTGGCGTTCTCCCCGCGTCAGAACATCCTCGCCAGTTCCAGCATCAACGTCTCCCTGCGGGCGGCGTCCACGGTGTGGTTGTGGGATGTCGCCAGCCCGGCCGCTCCCCGGTTCCTCGGCGAGCCGTTGCGGGCCAGACGCGCGGCGGTGAACGCGGTCGCCTTCTCCCCGGCGGAGAAGATTCTCGCCAGCGCGGGCTGCGACCAGGTGGTGCGGCTCTGGGACACCACCACACCGACTGCGCCCCTTCCCCTCGGCGAGCCGCTGCGCGGCCACGCCGGCTGGGTGAACGCGGTGGCCTTCTCCCAGTACGGCGACATCCTCGCCAGCGCCGGCGAGGACGGCACGGTGCGCCTGTGGCGGGCGCGGCATCACGGGTCCCGCGCACACCTCGCTTCAGGACGGCCCGGGTAACGGCCGGCGACCCGAGGGCTCGCGGGGGTCTCCGACGCCCCGGCCTTCCGGCTGTCAGTCGACGCCGCCCGGGCTCGTGCCAGCTCCCGATCGCCCTGCTCGGTACAGGTTCTCGCCGACGCCGTGGGCGGCTTCGCCCACCGGACGGACCGGAAGCGCGGGGCCGGCCGTCGGCGCGAACGGGCGCGCCGTACCATCGAGCTCGTCGTCCTCGATCATCTGCCGGGGGTGCTCGACGAGTACCTGGCCCTGCCGCGCCGGTACGCCACGCCACGCAGACTCGCCGGCGGGGGGACGCCGCCCCAGGTGGCGCACAACCGGCCTGCCCCGTCCACGTCCGTGGTGCGCGCGCTCACCCCGACTCGTTCTCCGGGCACCGCACCCGCGGCACGGCCGTGCGGCATGCTCGCAGGAGTCTGGCTACCGCCCGGGTACGCGCCCGGCCCGCGGACCCGAACCGAACCGGCGTCCAGGAGGATCACCGTTCGACCACTCCTGAACCAACCAGCGGCGCATGGCCACGCTCCCCCGGCACCCGGCGGCAGGGTGCCGTCGGCGCGGATCGGCCATCCGGCAGGATCTGCCCAGACAGCGCCGCCCGGCACGGGACGAGATCACAGATGCTGACGACCTACCTGTTGGGCCTGGGATCCGCGGTGTGCTTCGGCGTGGCCGCGGTGATCCAGCAACGTGTCGCGTTCCACGCGCCGCCGGAGGACGTCCTGCGGCTGCGGTTGTTGCTGTGGCTGGTTCGGCGCCCGATGTGGGATGTCGGTGTGCTTCTCTCCGCGGTCGGGACGTTCGCGTCCGCGGCCGCACTGGCCCGCTCCACCGTCGCCTTCGTCGCGCCGCTTCAGGTCTGCCAACTTCTCTTCGCCCTGCCGCTGGCCGCCGTCTGGGCCCGCAGACGGGTGCCGCGCCGGGACTGGGCGGCCGCGGCGGCGACGGCGCTCGGCCTGGCCACGTTCCTGCTGGCCGGTGACCCGCACCAGGGCAAGGTCGAGGCGGCGACCACGCTCGGCTGGATTCTCACCTGCGCCTCGATCGGCGGGCTGGCGACCTGGGCGGTGCTGGGCACCCGCCGGCTCGATCCCGCGCGGCGCGCCACCCTGCTGGCGGGCGGCGCCGGCCTGCTGTCGGCGCTGCAGGGCGCGCTCATCGGCGGGGTCGGGCGGCTGGTGGAGACCTCGGGTGTGCGTGCGCTCCCGACGTCCTGGCAGACCTATGCGGTCGTCGTGGTCGCCCTCACCAGCGGACTGCTGCTGCAGAGCGCCTACGAGATGGCGCCGCTGCCGGCCTCCCTGCCGGCGGCGGTGAGCCTGGAGCCGCTCGGCGGGGTCGCCATCGGGGTGTTCCTGCTCGGTGGCATGCTCCGCCTCAGCCCCCTCGCGGTGGTCGGCGAGATCGCCGGCCTGGCCGTCATGATCATCGGGGTCCGGGCCCTGGCCGCCTCACCGCTGGTGACCGGCCAGTTGTCCCGGCTGCACGCGAGGACGTCCCAGGGCCAGCTCTCGCGGCTGGAGGACCTGCTCCACCGGGATCTGGAACTGCTGCGCGACGACCTCGCCCGCGGGCGGCGGGCCAGCACCGACCGCGCGCAGCGGCGCCAGTACCGCCATCTGCACCAGGATCTGGACCGAATCCACTGCGAGCTGGCCCGGCTGGTCGACGACCGGGAGCACCTCGACACGCGCATCAGCACGATGCGGGCGGCGGCGGCGGGTGCGGGTGCCGGTCACGTGAACGCCGACGGCACCGGCCTCGCGGGCGCGAACGGCACCGGTCACACGGGTGCGGGCGGCACCGGTCACACGGGTGCGGGCGGCACCGGTCACACGGGTGCGGGCGGCACCGGTCACACGGGTGCCGCCGGCACACATGGCACGGGGGCGCACGACCCGCGGAGCGCCGTCGGCACCTCCGCTGTGGCTTCCAGACACCGGGATCGGCCGGCGGACGAACCCGCGGCTGCCCGGGCCGAGGCAACCGGCCTCACGGACACCACCCAGCCCGGTGGCACCGCCGTCGGTGCCGGGTTGCGCCGGGCCGCGGCCCGGATCCGCCTCAGGACGAACCCGGCCAGCGGTGCCGCGGCACCGCCCCGGGTCAGGCGCGGCACCGTCCCGGTGGCCAACGGATCTCTGGGGCGGGCTCGCCGGCAGACCGAGGGCCGCCCGTCGGTTCGCGTGCCCGGGGCCGAACCCGGCCCGGGGGCGCCCCAGCGGTCCGGCCGGGCCCTCGGCGGCGAGGGCGCCGCGCGACGCCGGGCGGCCTCCGCGCCACGTGCCGCCGCGCCACGTGCCGCCGCCCCGCGAGCCGTCCGGACGCTGTCGCCAGCCAGCAACCGTGACCGATCGGCGCGGCATGGCGACCAGCCCACCCACCGGCGTCAGGACACCGATCGGCGCACACAGCCGCCGGTCGAGCTCGACGACCGGCCGGATGTCGTCAGCGACCACGAGCTCGCCGCCTCGCAACGTGCCCTGGACGCGCGGGCGGACGCGCTCCTCGCGCAGGCGGAGGAACTCTCGGCACGGGCGGAGCAGGTACTCCGGTCTCTGCCCATCCGACCGCCCCACTGACCACCCACTGACCACCCACCGACCGCTGGCCTCGGCAATCGAGGTCGCCAGCTCCACACAACTGAACATATTAGTTGTATGCTGCATCCACATTGCGCCATCACTGCATCCAGGCCGCCGCCGCGCCGGGATCTCGGCGGGGCGCCCCACGTCGCGACCGTCAACGACCGACAACGACCGTCAATGACCGCCAGCGGCCTGGAGAGTACCGCGAGGGTCGACAGCAGAGAGAGCACCGCGAGCATGGACGAGACGACCGCCAGCGGGCCCAGGACCCAGACCGACCGGCCCCCGATGATCGGGACCGCCCCGCACGAGACACCGATGGACCGCGAGGAACAGGTCGCGCAACTCGCTGACGACCTCGCGCGGTTGCTGCGCGGCCTCGCCCGTGCCCGCAGCCAGTTCCTGGCCAGGGCACGGAACGACATGGAATGGGCAGCGCAGATCCTGATCTCACATCTGGCCGCGAACGGCCCGATGCGGCTCGGGGCGCTCGCCACTTCGGTGCAGTCCGATCCGTCCACCGTGAGCCGGCAGATCGCCGGACTCGTGCGGGACGGCTACGTCGAGCGGCGGGCCGACCCGGACGACGGGCGCGCCGTGGTCCTCGGCGTCACCGAGGCCGGCCGGCAGGTCCACCGGGACCACATCCGAGTCCGGAACGAGCGGTACTCCGCCATGCTCGCGAACTGGAGCAGCGAGGACGTGGTCACCCTCGCCGCGCTGCTGCGCCGGTTCGGCAACGCGATGGAGATCCACCAGCCGACCTGGAGCGCCTCCGGGCCGACCACCCGCCTCCGCAGGCAGAACGAGCCGGGCGGCGACCGGGGCGGCGAGCCGGGCACGCGGCCGGGCGGCGGATCCGAGGACCCGGACGGCCCGGACGGCCCGGACGGCCCGCGGGCCGACACAGGCGCCCGGCCGGTCGGTGATCCGACCACCGGCAGGGGCGTCTCGACAGCGGAGGAAGGCAGCCGATGAGCGCCGCCGGCGTGACGACGACCGAAGCCGCACCGCCGGCGGGCGGCCTCAGCCACCGACAGATCATGACCATCGTCACCGCGCTCCTGCTCGGCACCTTCCTCGCCGCGCTCGACCAGACTGTGGTCACGACAGCCATCCGGAGCATCGGGGACGATCTCCACGGCCTGTCCGCCCAGGCGTGGGTCACGACCGCCTTCCTCATCACCTCGACGATCACCACACCGCTCTACGGCAAGCTCTCCGACATCTACGGGCGCAAGCCGCTGTTCATGCTTGCGATCGCGATCTTCATCGTCGGCTCGGTGCTGTGCGGGCTGGCGTCCAACATGTACGTCCTGGCTGGCTTCCGTGCGCTCCAGGGGCTCGGCGCCGGGGGCCTCTTCTCGCTCGCGATGTCGATCATGGCCGATATCGTGTCGCCTCAGCAACGTCCCCGGTACATGGCCTACTTCCTGGCGACGTTCGCGACGTCCAGCGTCGCCGGCCCGGTCATCGGCGGCTTCCTCTCCGGGCGCGACAGCGTGCTCGGGCTCGCGGGCTGGCGGTGGATCTTCTGGATCAACGTTCCGATCGGGCTGATCGCGCTGGTGGTCGTCAACCGGGTGCTGCGCGCGGGCAGGAGCCGGGGAACCGCGCGGATCGACTGGTGGGGCACTGTCGCGATCATGGCGGCGGTGGTCCCGCTCCTCCTCGTCGCCGAGCGGGGACGGGAGTGGGGCTGGGGCTCGACCGTCTCCATCCTCTGCTACGTGATCGGAGTGCTCGGACTCGCCGCCTTCGTCGTCGCCGAGCGGCGCATGGGCGACGACGCCCTCATTCCGCTCCGCCTGTTCCGCACCGGAGCCTTCTCCATGGGCTCGATCCTGTCGATCATCGTCGGTGTCGGGATGTTCGGCGCACTCGCGACCATCCCGCTGTACCTGCAGATAGTCCAGGGCGCCTCACCCACCGAGGCCGGCCTGCTGCTGCTCCCGCTGATGGGCGGCGTGCTGGTGGCGTCGATGACCTCGGGGCGGCTGATCGCGCGCAGCGGCCGCTACCGCCTCTTCCCGATCATCGGCACCGCGTTCATGCTCGTCGCGCTCGTCGCTCTCTCGTTCGTCGGCGCGGACACGCCGCTGTGGCGGACGAACCTCACGATGCTGCTGTTCGGGCTCGGACTCGGCCAGAGCATGCAGACCCTCGTCGTCGCGATGCAGAACTGCGTGGCGCCCCGCGACATCGGAGTGGCGACCGCGTCGGCCACCTTCTTCCGGCAGATCGGCGGCACGCTGGGCACCGCTGTGTTCCTCTCGCTTCTCTTCGGTGCGGCACCCGGCCGGATCACCGACGCCTACCAGGCCGCCCGGGGTAACGCCGCCTTCGACGCGGCGGTCGCCGCACACCCCGACCAGCTCCGCCAGGTCACCTCCGGCGGAACGCTGGATGACACCGGGTTCCTCCAGGAGATCGAGAAGGCGATCGCCCATCCCTTCATGATCGGCTTTTCGGACGCGATGGATCTCGCCTTCCTGGTCGGCGCCGGCGTCCTGGTGCTCGGCCTGATTTTGGCGCTGCTCCTGCCCGAGGTCCCGCTGCGAACCGTCTCCGGGTTGGAGGCGGCGCGCGCCGAAGCAGCCGCAGCCACCTCGACCGCCGAGCGGGCCACCGGGCCGGCCACCGCCCCAGCCGGCGAAACCTCGCCAACCCGGGACCTGTCCACCGGCACCGCGCCCACCGGCACCGCGCCCGCCGGCACCGCGCCCGCCGGCACCGCGCCCGCTGGCACCGCGCCCGCTGGGATCGCGCCCGCCGAGGCTCAGGCCGGGACGGTTTCCTGATCTCTGCGCAACCTCGCGCGCCGCAGACTCTCCGCGAACGCCGTCGTGTCGAACCAGCCGGGAAACTCCCGGACGAGGTTCGCCGGGCCCATGGTGCGCACCTGACCATCGATCATCAGGTCACGGAAGCTGGCGACCCCCAGGAGCCAGCGGAGCATGTGCGCGGTCTGCGCCTCGACGGTGAGGTCCACATCGCGGCCGGGAGCCTCCCTGCACACGGTGACCAGGCCCGAATCGATGTCCAACCAGCCCTCGGCCGCACCCGCGCCGGTCAGGAGCAGGTGCACCACCGTGCGCCGGTGCGGCAGCGCATCCATGATCGCGCACTGGTGCAGCCGCCACATCAGCGTCAGGCCGTCGCACTCCTCCTCGACCGGGTCACCGAACATCCACTCCGCCGCCCACTGGCCGATCGACCACACGACGGCAGACAACGCGGCGCCGGACTCGGTCAGCTGATACCGCACCTGCTGGCCCCGCGGGGCCTCCTCCTTGCGCACCAGTCCACGACGTTCCAACGTGCGCAGCCGCTGCGCGAGCAGGGTCCGACTGAGTCTGGGCAGTCCGCGGGCGATCTCGTTGAATCCGCTCGCGCCGACGCTCAGCTCCCGGATCACCAGGGGCGTCCACCGGTCACCAAGAATCTCGACACCGACAGCGATCGGGCAGTAGTCGACGTGGCCAGCCATGCCCGGATGGTCGCACCGCGAGGGACCCGATGGCGCCGCGCATCCGGAACCGGACACCCGCGTGCCGCATGCGGTGCCGCGGTGCCGCGGCACCGCCGCCGCCGCGAGCACGGCAGTGCGCGACGGGACACGACGCGGCACGGCGGGCACCGCGGGCACCGCGGGCACCGCGGGCACCGTCGCCAGGCTGGAACCAGTACTAGCTGGAACCAGTACTAGATCGATACTCGTCAGCCTCCTCCAGGCCGGCGCATGCTTGCTCAAGGAACAGCCCTCATCACACAGGGCAACCAATCGAGAGGAGCTCGGCATGTCCACCGCGCAGACGTCACCGGACCTGGCCGCCATCACGCACCGGCAGCAGGCGACCTGGTCCAGCGGAAACTTCGCCATGGTCGCGTCCCGCATCGTGCTCCCGAGCGAGCTGCTCGCCGACGCGGCGGATCTGCGTGCCGGCTGGCACGTCCTGGACGTCGCCTGCGGCACGGGAAACGCCGCCATCGCCGCGGCCAGGGCGGGGGCCCACGCCGTCGGGATCGACTATGTACCCCAGTTGTTGGAGGGCGCGCGGACCCGAGCCCACGCCGAGGGCCTCGACGTCGAGTTCCGGGTTGGCGACGCGCAGAGCTTGCCGGTCGGCGACAACTCCTTCGACGCGGTCCTCAGCGTCTTCGGCTCGATGTTCGCACCCGACCATCAGCGCACGGTGAACGAGATCGTGCGGGTCACCCGCCCCGGGGGCACGGTCGGACTCGTCTCCTGGACGCCCGACGGCTTCATCGGCGAGATGTTCCGCGTCATCTCCGCGCATGTCCCGCCGCCGGCAGGCGTCACCTCCCCGTTGCGGTGGGGAACCCGCTCACATCTGGGCGACCTGTTCGGCGACTCGATCAGGACCATCGAGTCGGTCGAGCGGTTCTGCACTTTCCGGTTCGCCTCCGCCGAGGCCTTCGTCGCGTTCTTCCGGCGCTGGTACGGCCCGACCCTCAAGGCCTTCGAAGCACTGGAGCCGGCCGGACGTGACCAGCTCGCGGCCGAACTGGCGGACCTGGCCCGCAGCTGGGACCGGTATCAGGGATGCGAGAGTGCGATCGCCCTGCCGTCGGCCTACCTGCAGACCGTGATCACACTTCGGTAAGCCGCGTTGCCGTCACGACGAAGGCGGTCTCGCTGAACAGAAAATGCCCGGTCTCGTCAGCCGCGCGTAACTGATCCCGCCAATGCTCCACCTCCTCCGGCGTGACGTAACCGAGTCCGCGAGCGGCCGCCTGACGCGCGGCCGCCGCAACCTCCTCGAGACGGACCTCGGCCGCGTCTGGCAGGTTCGTGTGGACCGTCACGAAGGCCCGCACCGACTCGAGGCTCAGCCGACTGTTCCGGACAAGCCCGGCCAGCCTCCGCCCCATCCATGGGTCGCAGGTTGCCATATGGCGATAGCGAACCGGCAGCTCCGCATAGGTGCGCAGCACCCGGCGAGCAAGATCACGATCCTCGATCGTCACCAGTACGGTCTCGAAGTCGGTGTGCCCCAAAATCGCCCTGCCACCCGGCCGGAGGATCCGGCCGATCTCGGCTAACAGCGCGGCCGGTTCACGCACGCATTCCAGCATGTTGTGCGAGACAACAACGTCGAAGGTCTCATCGCCGAACGGCAGTGGAGCAGCGACGTCATGCTGGACGCCGTGGGTCCCGGGTATCCGGACGACGACCTTGGCCAGTGCGTTCTCGTCGACGTCGACCGCGGCCAGACGACCGACCGGGGCCCGGGCTCGGATCTCGGCCAGCGTGTCACCGCTACCTGCGCCCAGATCGATGACAGTCTCCGCCGGCCCACCGAGTACAAGATCCGCGAGCAGGGAGTGCACGGACTTCGCGTCCGGCGACGCTTCCATCGTGTGTTCCTCCAAGACCGATTTCCGCTCGACGGCCGCAGGACGCCGACATCGCACGCGGCACGACTGGCTCCGGCTCCGGCTCCGGCTCCGGCTCCGGCTCCGGCTCCATGAGCATCCTCTCCGTGCAGCCGCCCGCGGTCCCGCATTCAGGAACTCCATGTGGTCTCGTCCGCATGGACCGGCAGACCGCTGAAGCACCCACCTATGATCGAACATGTGTTCGACATCTGTCGGGCAGGTGGTTCCGGTTCGGATCAAGGAACGAGGCGCGCGCAGCATGCCAGCACACGGACGTTCGATCACACGGCCCATCACCGACCGGGTGGCCGGGATGAACCTACCTGTGCCGGAGAGCTCGGACGCGACTTCGGGCGCGGGGTCGGGTGACACCGTGACCAGAACACCCGAGAGGGCCGAGAGGATGCTGGCGTTCGAGGCCCAGGCCCGGGAGGCACTCACCCGCGTCGCCAACCAGGCCGCGACCCTGGCCGCGGCCAACGCCGGAATGCTCCGCGCGATCGCCGACTACGCCCGACTACACCCACCACCCGACCTCGACCCCACCGGCAGCCACGCCCTGTCCGCACCCGACGAACTCGCCCTCACCCTCGCCATCTCCACCGGCGCCGCCACCACCCAGATGACCTTCGCCGAAACCGTGGTGCGCCGCCTCCCCCAGGCGGTGCAAGCCCTGGAAGACGGAGTACTGGACCTGCAACGGCTGCACTCCCTGGAGAATGCCACCAGACCCCTCAGCGACACACTCGCCACCGACGTCGAGACACAGATGCTCGCCCACGGACCACGACGCCACCGACGCGCCTTCACCAAAGCCTGCCGCCGCGCCGTCATCAACCTCGACCCCCACGGCGCCGCACAACGAGCCGCACACCGGCGAGGAGACCGCGCCGTCCGGCTCCATCCCGGCGACGACGCCACCAGCACCCTCACCGCACTACTCCCCGCCGAAGACGCCGCCGCCTGCTACCAACACCTCGACCACCTCGCCACCCGCACCGCCCGCAGCCGCGCCTCCGACGACCTCCGCACCCGCGACCAGATCCGCGCCGACATCCTCGTCGACCTTCTCACCGGCCGCACCCCCCTCAGCCCCATCCCCTGTGAAACACAGGTCGTCGTCCCCGTCACCACCCTGCTCGGCCTCACCACCGAGCCCGGCGAGATCCCCGGCTACGGACCCGTACCAGCCGAAATCGCCCGCGACATCGCCAACCGGCCCGGCTCCACCTGGCGGCGCATCCTCACCGACCCCGCCGGCGCCCTCCTCGAAGTCGCCGACCGACGGTTCCCCAGCCCCGCCCAGGTCCGCCACATCCGCGCCCGCAACCGACACTGCACCCAACCCACCTGCACCCGCCCCGCCACCCACACCGAAACCGACCACACCATCCCCCACGCCGCCGGTGGACCCACCCACACCCACAACCTCGGCCCCGCCTGCCTCAAACACCACAAAGCACGCCACGACCCCGAACGCCCGTGGACCGTCACACAGCCCCACCCAGGCACCTTCACCTGGACCAGCCCACTCGGCACAACCACCACCACCCACCCCCACAACTACCTCACCGGCGAAGAGGACTCCGGTCCCGAGGNGGGTGTCGGGCCGGTGCGCCGCAGCTCCGGTGAAGGCGAGCCCTCGACGCCCGTCGAGGCGAACGCGAGCACCATACCCAACCCTCGATCGCCAAGATCGATGGATTGACAACCAGAACAGGGTTCGTTTGCCGTTCATTGTTAATTTGTCAACCCGAAGGATGATCGGACTCTGTTCACATCGCAAGGCGACGCTTGTGGCGGCGAATCCGCGCACACTGGGGGCACGCGGCGCTCTCCAGCAAGCCGATCAGCCGATCAGCCGATCGCGTGAACGGTCCGCGGGCGGTCGCCACGATTCCCGCAGACCGACCGCACGAAGGTGAGCGACGCAACCGGTCCGAGGGATCAGGCACGCATGCGCACGGAAGCACAAGGAGGACAGGTGTCGACGCAGTCCCCGACCCCCCAGGATTCGGCGTCACCCGCGAGGCCAGGTGAGCCTGTCGCCACGTTGCCGTCGGCGGCCGACTCCCGGCTCGCGCGGCAGCTCACGTTCATCCTGGAGATCGACAAGCTCAAGTCGGTCCTGCGACGCAGCCAGCTGGCGGACGGCTCACGGCCGGAGAACGATGCCGAGCACTCCTGGCATCTGGCGATGATGGCCATAGTGCTGGGCGAGTACGCCGACGAGGAGGTGGACACCGGGCGGGTACTGCGGATGCTCCTCCTGCACGATCTTGTGGAGATCTACGCGGGCGACACCTTCGTCTACGACTCGGCCGCGGTCGCCGACCAGGACGCCCGGGAGAAGGCGGCGGCCGACCGGCTGTTCCCTCTCCTCCCCCGCGACCAGGCGGTGCAGCTTCGCTCGCTGTGGGAGGAGTTCGAGGCCCGGCGCACACCCGACGCCCGTTTCGCCCGCGCGCTGGACCGGCTGCAGCCACTGATCCTGAACTACGTCACGGGTGGTGGCAGCTGGCAGACCCACGGGGTGCGCGCCCAGGATGTCCTGGCCCACCAGCGGGTCGTTTCTGAGGGATCGCTCGCGCTTTGGGAGTACATCAACCAACTGGTGGGCGACGCCGTCCGGCGCGGCTATCTGGCGGCCTGACCAGGGCGGAGCGCCTGGTCGTCGCCGCGCTTAGGATCCGGAACCTTGGATCCGAACCCGGCTGGACGCCAAGTGGGCCAGCACCGCCTGGTTGGCGGCCCATCCGTCCGGGAATCTCACCGGCTCGCCGAGGTGGACGGGCTCGCTGCTGGGATGCGCGTCGAGCAGCTCCCGGATGCCGGCCCGCGCGACCACCAGGCAGGCCTGCCGGTGCCTGGAGGCCAGGACGCACAGCCGCCCCGCCTCCAGGTGGAACGCGGTGGCGTCCCGCCGGCCGGACAGTGGGTGCAGCACCACGGTGACCTCGTACTCCCGGCCCTGCAGGCGGTTGGCGGTGTCCACCACGATCTGGCCGGTGGCCGGACTGCCGTCGGCGGGAGGACCGCCGTCGGGGGCGGCGAGGTCACCGAGGGCCGCTCGGATGGCGACAACCTGGTCCCGGTGCGCGGCACCGACCGCTATCCGGTCCGGGGTGATCGTGGTCTCCGCGCCGTCCGATCTGGCGATCGTGCCGCGCTGGAGGACCCGTCGAGTAAGGTCTGCGACCGCGGCGACGGCCTCGGCGTCGGTTCGCATCGTGTGCCGCGGGGGCAGTTCGAGCAGGCCCCAGCCGGTCTCGGCGGCGACGTCGAGTATCTCGTCCAGCGGTCCTTCGCCGCGCCGCGGAAGCACGAGTCCGCGGTCGCCGAGGTCCGTTCCCGTCCGGAAGCCGGTGAAGGGGTAGAAGGCATCGGCGACCACGGACTGTGCCGTGCGCGGCAGCCGCCACGAGACCGGCAGCCGGTGCACCGGGAGGTCCGGATTGTTGCGCTGGAGTACGGCCACGGCGCTCTGCATCGGGTTCCAGACCAGCCCGTGCCACCGGTCGTTGGTGACCGTGGAGAACGGGTCAAGCTGACCCGGGTCGCCCACGAACAGCGCGCGCTCGAACCGCGCGGCGATCGCCAACAGGGTGTCGGACCGCATCTGATAGGCCTCGTCGACGATGGCCCACGGCCAAGTTCCCTCGCGGACGTAGGCCCACTTCGCGGCCGTCGAGATCGTCACCTCGGGCTCACCCAGTCCGCCGACGTCACTGGCGGTGACGACATTCGGCAGATCCGCCAGGCGAGCCGGCGGGACGTAGCCCGCCCGCCCCAGCCGCCCGATCCTGGCCGCGGGCAGTTCCTCTGCGAGCCGGGCAGCCAGCCGCGCCACGAGATCGTCGACCTGCTCGTTGGTCTGCGCGACGATCATCAGCGGTGCGCCGGACGCGGCGAGGACGGCGGCGGCCCGAACGACCAGCGTCGACTTTCCCGCCCCGGGCGGCGAGTCGACGATTACCCCGCGGTGACGCCCCGAGCGCAGGTCGTCCAGGATCGCGCGGGTTACCCTCTCGGCCTCGTCGGCCGGGGAGCCAGCGGAACCCGGGGAGCCAGCGGAACCCGCCGGGCCCGGGACCACGGCGCGGGACGCGATGCGAGTGTTAATCCCAGGCCTCCGCGGTGTCCGCCTCGTTCGCCTCGTAGGGCTCGGGTGGGCCGCCATGGGTCCAAGGGGTGTCGGCGGCGTCCGGCATCGCGGCCGAGCGCACGCCGTCCGGGAGGACCGAGCTGTAGCAGAGCTCCTCCCCGACCTCGGGGACGGAGCCGGGTGCCGGCGTCGCCGACCGACCCATCCCGTTCTGCACCTCCAGGGTGATGAGGACGGCCTCGGTCCCGGTGTCGCCGCCCACGGGTGTGATCGTCATGATCACGCATTCCTGCCGGCGGCGGCTGCTGGCCGCGACCCTGGTGCCCGTGGCGAGCCGGACCGGGTCCTCGGTGCGCACCGTCACCAGCGGACGGGTCACCATCCGCCCCTTCCCACGCCCGTTGGGGATGCGACGCTCAGGGTCGGCCTGGACGACCGTGCCGCGGAACGCCTCCCCGGTCACCCGGTACTCGGCCATGACCAGCGGGTCGTCGAAGGCCCGTTCGGCCTCGTAGCTGGACTGGGCCTGCTCGATGCGGTTCAGCCGGCGCGCGGCCGTCACCGCCCCGTCCCGCCGGGCCTGCGGGAAGCCCTCCTCGATCATGTAGGTGTGGAAGCCGGTGAAGCGGGCGCGGTCCTTCTCCCAGCGTCCCGGCACCGACGTCCCGCCCGGCAGCGCGTCGAGCAGGTCGAGTGCGCGCCAGACGAGGTCCCAGGTCGGCTGGAGCTGTGCCCGCAGCAGGTCCTCCAGCCGGGCGACGGCGCCGGGACGTCCATCCAGGTCGGTGGCGGGACGTCCATCCAGGTCGGTGGCGGCGGCGAGCGCGGCGGCGTCGTAGGCGGCGATCGCCGGTGCCAGCAGTTCGTTGTCGAAGTCCGGGTCGGTGGTGGGCCCGGCGGGCGGGCAGTGCCGCGGGTCCTCGGCCAGTCGGGCCGCGGCGGGGCCGTCCAGGCCGGGGGCCGGGTCGATCCATCCCATGAGGGCGGCGAGGTTGGCGTCCTCCAGGGCGCTCTGGCCGGTGGCCCAGTGCAGGGTGAGCATCTCGGTGACGGCGAGCGCCAGCGAAGACCCGGGAATCTCGGCCCGTTCGGCGAAGAAGGTGAGCCACCGGCCGAGCACCGGCACTTCGGGCGCGACGGCGTATTCGCCTTCGGTGGAACGGAAGCGGGTCGAGCGGCCGAACAGCCGAACGAACTCAAGGCCAGCCCGGTTGGGCAGCAGGAGCTGGGGGGCGTCGAGGGCGCGTGGACCGTTCNGGAGCTCCTCGGTCTCGGCGGCGTAACCCAGCACGTAGGGCAGCAGCAACTGGGCCAGCCTGGCCGCGAACGCGAACCGCAGATCCCGGTTGCGGGGCTGCGGAACCACCAGCAGGGTCGGCTCGTCCCGAGCGGTGCCCACCATCGCGGCCAGCGGCGCGTTCGCCTCCCCGGCCATGGTCAGCGGGACCAGGACGAACGGGCGCGCGGAGATGTGCAGGTGCCGCACGGTGGCGATCGGCGCGGCGCTTCCGGTGGCGGCCGCCAGCACCCGGGCGTACGAGCTGATCGCCGTCACACGCCCGCCAGTCCCTCGGCGTACATCCGGGCGGTGATCCGCAGGTGGGCGGCCGCCTCGGCCTGCTCCTCGGTCGGCCGGCGGGTGCCGTCGGCGAGCTCCAGCACCTCGTCGACGCTGTCGATGCCGCCCAGTTCCTCGCGCACGCTCGCGCCCAGCGCGGCCGTCCGGCCGGCGGTCTCCTGCCGGCAGCGGAAGGCCAGCTCGCAGATCGAGAGGCAGTCCGGGGCATAGCGGGCGGGCAGCAGGCCGAGGCCGGCGGTCAGCTCCTCGGCGGCGCGGGTGGGCCTGCCGTCGGTGGCCGGCGCGAGGTCGAAGGTCAGGTCGGGCGGCAGCTCGGCGAGCAGGGTGTCCAGCGTGACCAGGCGGGCGAGCTGGTGTTCGAGGGCGAGGAGCTGCCGGCGGACGTCGACCCGGGTCGCCGTGGGCACGTTCGAGAAGTCCCGGGGGCAGACGAGGACCACGTCATGGGAGACGGCGGCCGACTCGCCGAGCAGGCGACGCAGGGCCAGGACGTAGACGGCGGCCTGGATCGCGGCGGCGGCGACCTTCTCCCCGTCCGCCTGGCCGTCGACGACGGCAAACGACTTGATCTCGATGACGTGGATCAGCCCGTCGGGGCGGATCACGAGCAGGTCCGGTTCCAGCTGGACGTCCTGGCCACCGACCGCCAGGCGCAGCAGTGGATGCGCGGCCAGCACCGTCCGGCCGGCCGCGCGGCCGAGTACCTCCCGGGTGCGGTCATGCCGTCCCACCAGGCTGTCACCGCCGACACCAGCCGCGGCGCCAGCGCCAGCCGCCACACCGGTGGCGGACGAACCCAGGTCGACGTAGTCGGCGTCGGGGCCGAACACCGCGCCGTCGGCGCCGGGCCCCAGGCATTCGGCCAGCAGGGCGAGCAGGGTGGCGCAGTCGTCACCGGTGACCCGCGACTCGAAGATGTTGCCGCGCACGATTGCGAACTGCGACTGGCCGAACGGTGCCGGGAAGCCGATGTACTGGGCCAGCTGTTCCTTGTCGACACCCGCGGCGTCCAGGACCGCGCGCCGGGCGCAGCCCGGGTTGCGGGTCAGTGCCGCGATCGTCCGGGCGTCATGCCGGCGGCGCGGCGCGCAGCCACGGAGGTGGTCCAGGCGTGACTCGGTGCCGTTCTGCACTGACTGTCCTTCGAGCCTTCCGTCGAGGCGGCCGTCGCCGCGGAGCAACCGCGGGAAACGATGCCGCCGACAGGGGCGTCCGTCCAGTCTTGTGCCGGCATGTCGGTCAATGAGTTCCGGTCCGGCCGTTCCCGGACGGCGATCCGGACGGGAGTCAGCGGACGAGCGGGGCGCCCGAGCCACCGGCGATCTTGCCGCCCGACGCGCCCCCGGATCCCTTGGAGTCCTTGGAGTCCTTGGAGTCCGGTGACGTCCCCGTACCCGCCCCGCCGCCGGAGCCGCCCGCGGCCTTCCCACCCGCGGCCTTCCCGCCCGCGGCCGTGCCCTGGCGACCGCGGGCCGCACGGTCGGTGGCCCAGCGCTGACCCAGGTGCACCGCGGCGGGCAGGATCGCCGCGCGGATGAGGACCGCGTCCACCGCAACACCCACGGCCAGGCCACAGCCGAGCATCTTCAGCGTCCTCGGCGGCTGGGCCGCGATCGCGAGGAAGGCGAACATCATGACGAAGTTCATCGTCAGCACGACATGACCCAGGTCGGCGTGGCCGCGCCGAATCGCGTCCCGGCCGTCACGGATGGGGTCGGGCCGTGCCCCGTCGCGGCGGCGGGCCAGCAGCCGCGCCGCACCGCGCAGCGCTTCCCCGCGACCCGAACCTGGCCGCGGGGCCTCGACGCTGCTGCCCTCCCGCAGGCGGGTGAACAGGATCAGATGCATCACGGGCGCCAGGCCGAAGACGGCCACCATGACGGGGACGAGCACGAACGGCTCGACGGGACTGGTCATGACACTCAGCCGGCGGGCCGCGTCCACATCCTGGAACAGGACGCGCAGCACGCCCGCGGAGGTGAGCACACCGAGCACGGCGGCGGCCCCGAGCAGGACGGACAGCACCGGTGAGCGGGCCACCACGTAGACCGCCAACCCGACCGTCAGCAGCACCACAGCCAGGAACAGCGGCAGAGTGGAGCGGAAGTCCTCGGCCGCGTCGTCGAACATCGCGGTGGGTCCGCCCACCGCGGCGGTGGTGACCGTGCCGCCCAACGTGGCCGGCAGCACCTCGTCGCGCAGCCTGCGGACCAGGTCGCTGGCTTCGGGGCTGCGCGGGCCGGCGACGGGCAGGACCCGGATGACAGCCGGTCCGCGGGCGGGGTCGTCCAGCGAGACGTCCGCCGACCACACTCCCGGCGTGCCCCGGACGGCGGCGGCGACGGCGTCCGGCTGCATGATCCTCTCGGCGGGGGTGGTCGGTACGCCCCGGTCCACCGCGAGCAGGACCGGGCCGTTGAGGCCGGGGAAGAAGCCGTCGCTGACCAGGTCGTAGGCCCGCCTGGTGGTCATGGATGTCGGATCGGTGCCAGCGTCGCCGCCGCCGACGCGCAACCCGTCGGTCTGGTTGGCCAGGGCCATCAGCAGCACCCCGACGGCGATGGCGACCAGGGCCGGGTAGCGGCCGACCTGGGCCGCCCACCAGGACCGCAGCCCGGGCCGCCGGGCCAGCCCCGCGCCGGCCATGGCCAGGTAGTGCCGCTCGGCCCAGCCGAGCAGGCGCACGCCGCCCGCGGCGAGCAGGGCCGGCAGCAGGGTGAGCAGCGCCAGCACGGAGATCATCGTGGCGGCGGCGGACGCGAGCGTCAGGGCACCGAAGGTGCTCGGGAGCAGCGCGGCGGTGACCAGCAGGGCGAGTGTGACGCCCAGCCCGCCGACCACCACCGCCGACCCGGAGGCCGTCGCCGCCAGGGCCGCGGCCTGCACCCGGTTCTGGCCGCTCAGCAGGGCCGACTGGGTGCGGTGCACAGCGACCACGGCGCCACCCAGGCACATGCCGAAGGCGAGGACGGCCGCGGTCACCGGCGCGAACGGTGTGAGCTGTGTCGTCTCCGACAGCCGTGCCGTGACGGCGACGGCCATCACCGCACACACCGCGGCGGGCAGCACACACACCACGACGGCCAGCCGGGAGCGGAGGGTGACCCCGAGCAGGACTATCACCGCGAAGGCGGCGACGGCGAGCGGCGCCGGCGAGAGGTCCGCGGAGCCGATCATCGTGGCCCCCGGGCCGGCCATCTCCACCTGGATCTCGGGGCCGTCGTAGGCGCGGGCGGCTTCGAGGACCCCGCGGACGGCTCCCAGGTCGGGGGCCAGCGCACCATCCTCCATGAGCACCGACACCAGGGCCGTCCGGCGGTCCGCGCTGATCGGGTCGACGCCGGCGGTCGCCGCGCCGATCGGCCCGGCCGGATCGGCGACGAGCGTGACGCCGGGAAGACGGCCGATCTCCGCCACCAGCGCCGTGATCCGCTCCCGGGCGCGACCGCCGTCGACGGTGCCGCGGCGTGCTCGGACCACGATCGTCTCGACGTCCGGGAGCCGGCCGCCGGGGGAGGCCCGGGCGACGCCGTCCATGGCCCGGGCGGATTCCGAACCCGTGGGCGCGACCTCCTGGGCATACCGGGCTCCGCCTTCGCGGATGTGCTGCACCGCGGGCACGAACGCGACCAGCCATACCGCCAGGACAAGCCAGCGATGACGGGAGCAGGAACGCGCGATAATCCCCACGACTCCGGCTGGTCTCTCGGGCCTGTCGGTCATTTGAACACCCTAGAACGGGAAAATAAGCCCCTTTCCACCTTTAGTGGGGGCGGTCAAAACAATCCGGGTACTCTCTATTTGGACCCCTTGCGCAACCCCGACTGGGCACGCTGGTACAACCCCCGCCAGAACAGCACTTCAGTGCCCTTCTGACGGCTCTTCACAGGGGTGGGTGAGGAATCTGCGTAAACCGCGGGCACCGCCGCGGGCCACACAAAGGGAACCGGTGGCACGAATTGGCGGCCGCAGTGACAAGGCCCACCCGCGGCGGGAACGCGGATTCCCCACCACCGCCGCGCACCGGGCAGAAAGGGCGCCGGGCGGGCGGCGGCGGCCACGGAGGCATTCCCGGCCCTGTTCCCAGGTGGTCGGATTCCGCCGGCCCGCCCCCCGGTGGCGGAAAGCCGCCGATGAAACCACGGCCGCCACCGCCGCCAGCACTGGCGTGGCGATCGCGGATGATGGTCGATGGCCCCTCACGGGCGCCTCACGGGCGCCCGCGCGGCGTCACGCGCGTCACGCGGTGGGGCCGGAAAGGACCCTCGGCCGGGTCGGCAGGACCAGTGAGACGGGTCGAAAAGGGCAGGGAGAGGTAACGCGATGGACACCACCGCACCGTCAGGGCACCAGCTCGAGCTGGTGCACGGCGAGAGCCGGGCCGTGATCACCGAGGTGGGCGGGGGCCTGCGCGACTACCGCGTCGGCGGAATCCCGGTCCTCGACGGATACGACACCGGGGAGATGGCCAGCCGTGGCCGCGGGCAGCTGCTGCTCCCGTGGCCGAACCGCGTCGACGGCGGCCGCTACACCTTCGGCGGCACCGAGCACCAGCTGCCGGTGAACGAGGTCGCCCTCGGCAACGCCAGCCACGGCCTGACCCGCTGGCTCGGGTGGAACCTGCACCGCCTCGACGAGGGCACGGCGCGCGCCGAGGTCGTGCTGCGGGCGCAGTCCGGCTACCCGTTCACCGTCGCCTTCTCCGCCCTCTACTCCCTCGCCGAGGGTGGACTGACGGTGACGCTGACCGCGACCAACCTGGGCGCTCAGGCCGCGCCGGTCGGCATGGGCGCCCACCCCTACTTCGTCCTCCCCGGCGCGGACGGCGCCCCGGTGCGGGCGGACGATCTGACGGTCACCGTGCCCGCCGAGACGCACCTGCTGGTGAACGGACGTCTCATACCCACCGGCGCCCAGCCGGTCGCGGGCAGCCCGTTCGACCTTCGCCAGCCCCGCCGGCTGGGCGGCCTCGCCCTCGACACCTGTTTCACCGACCTGGCGCGTGCCGGTTCCGGCCGTGCCGAGGTGACCCTCACCGCGGCCGGCGGCACGCTCACGATCTGGCAGGACGAGACCTGGCCCTACGTGCAGCTGTTCACCGGCGACAGCTTCGGCCCGGGGCAGCGCCGGCGCAGCATCGCCGTCGAGCCGATGACCTGCCCGGCGAACGCCTTCAACAGCGGGGACGGCCTGCGGGTGCTCGAACCAGGCGAGTCGTTCGGCGGCTCGTGGGGGGTGGTTCCCCGGTTCGCGGTCCGGGGCTCCGCGGCCTGACGGCCGTTCCCGCCCGGAGGACCGCCGGCCTCCCCGACCGCCGGCCTCCTCGACCGTCAGCCGCTCTCGGGGAGGCGGTCGAACTCGGCCTGCGCGGCTTCGGGTGAAGCACGCAGCAGCCGGACGAACCCGCGCACCGCCTCGATTCCCTCGCGCCGGTAGAGCCCTTCCAGGGCCTCCGCACCGCGGTACGGCCAGGACCTGCGCGGGCCGGACCGGATGTACTGGGCGCACTCGCGGTACAGCCGCTGGTTGTCGCGGTAGAAGTGCGCCTGGGCCCAGGTGACCAGCGCCTCGTTGAGGCCGGACCCGGCCGCCCACACCGAGCTGCCGACGGCGGCCGCCCGCGCACCGTGCTCGTCCAGGCCGGTCGCGATCGCCGCGTGGGCGTGCTCGTGCAGCAACGCCAGCTCGCAGAACTCCGCGGCCCGCTCCCAGATCGGTTCGTCGAGGGAGGCGTCCCCGCGCAGTGCCGCCGCGGTCTTCGACAGCGCGCCGGCGCCGATCAGCACCGCCGGCGCGGAGGTCGGGACGAGCATGCCCGACCGCCCGAAACGCCCGGCGCCGCCGGAGAAACGGAAGACGCCGAAGGTGTTGGCGCCCGAGCTCAGGTAGTCGGACGTGACCTGCTCCCGCGACGTGACCAGAGCACGCAGCTCGTCCAGGGCCGCGCCCAGCCGAGCCCGGAAGTCCAGGTCGATCGGCGGTTCGACGACCACCCCACCCACCGACCGCTCGATCGCGGCCGCCGCCCGCGGCCCAAGCTCCGCGACCAGCCGCGCACGCACCTCGGGGTCGATCCGGTTGCTCGACCGGGCCCGGATGTGGCGATCGGCGTAGCGGACGACCAGCTCGCAGTAGAGACCGGCGAAGCTGGGGAAGTCCTCGGCGCAGCGCTGGCGCCAGATCACCGGCGGGTCGGGGAAGCCCGGCGGGGCCGCGGCGCCGTCGAGGCGGGTCGGGCGCCCCGCCAGGCAGCGGCGGACGTTGCGGACGAAGCCGCCCATCGCCTCCCGCCGGACGTGGATCAGATCGGTATCCGGGCCGACGTCGAGCACGTGGGTGCCGAACACCACGAGGATCTCGCGGACGCGTTCGGCCAGGGCCTCCTCCTCGTCGTCGAGAACACCGGGCGGGACCTCGCCGGAAAGCTCGTCCGCCAGGAACCGCGCGTCCGGTTCGCAAGTGCGGCGCAGGCGGGTGACCGTGGTGTCGTCGGTGACGTAGGTCGGCGGCGGGTAGTAGCGCAGGCCGGTGAGGTCCTCCAGGAACGGCACGATCGTGCGCAGCGACTCGCCGATGCGCTCGACGTCGCTGTTCGCGACCGTCGGCACCAGCGTGAAGACCGGGAAGGCGACATCGACCCGGCGGTGGGCGGTCCGCCCCGGCTCCACAGGCCCCTGTCCCGCCGGCTTCGCCGCCGCCGACGCCTCCCCCGCACCCGGCGCACCCGGCGCCCGCACGGGCGCGGGCGCCGGTGGGCCTGTGTGCGCCGGCACAGTTGCGGGCGCCGGCACAGATGCGGGCGCCGGCACAGTTGCGGGCGCCGGCACAGATGCGGGCGCCGGCGCAGATGGCGCGGGCGGAGTTGCCCAGGCGCGCCTCGTCGCCGGCGGGGGCGCGGTTGCCGTGGCTGCTTCCGCGCCTGCGCCTGTCGTTGTAGCGGTAGCGGTGACGGTGGCGGCCAGTGGGGCGAGCTTCGCGTCGTCCGGATCGTCCGGATCGTCTGGGTCGTCATTCGCCTGCAGCACCTGCCGCGCGGCCCGGCGGCCGGCCGCGGAGATCGCGGGGGCCAGGTCACCCTCACCTGGGGCAGCCTGCCAGTCACCACCGGTGACGTCGACGATCACCGCGGCCAGCTCGGCCACCTGTGGTGAGTCACCGAGCACGACCACGTCCACGATGATGCCCGAGCGCGCGCAGTCGTAGGCGGCCTGGAGGAGATCCCCGGGCGCCGCGAGATTGTCCGTCACGAGCAGCAGCCGTACGAAGGGCGGCCGCTCCGCGAGCCCGGCGAGATGTGCCCGGGCGCGTTCCAGGGCGGCGGCGACGTCCGCGCCGCCGCTGGCCGGGCCGGCGGTACGCAGCGTCCGCTCGAAGGCCGCGCGGTCACCGGCGCGGCCCTCGTAGACGACGTCCGCCGAGTCGGTGAAGCCGACCAGCACCGTGCGCAGGCCCGGCGGCAGCTCGGCGAGGGTGTTCGACACGCTCTCGACGGTCGCGTCGAGCTTGCCCCGGCCGCGGGCGGCGGCACGCGGGTCCCGCTCCGCCCGCGCCCGACCGGGCTCACCTGGCTGCCGGCCGCCGGAAGGGCGCTGGCCGGCCCGGTGTGCTCGGGCCCGCCCGCCGTGGCGGCGGCCGAACCGCGCCCGGGTGGAGTCGGTGCCGAACGGCCCCGTCATGGACGCCGAATGGTCGAGCAGAACAATCCACACGCGCCGACTCCCCCCTGACCGACGGCAACCGGAACGGGACCTCGGGTATGTCGATCAGCGTACGCGAGCTGATGCTCGCCGCCCGTTATGGGCGGGGGTGTGGCGACCTGCGGCTCACTCGAGCCGTAGCAGGTCAGGCCGATATGGGGCGAGCGGGGTGCTTCAGGTGGTCTTCTTCGCCCGGCTCGGCTGCACCCGGCGGGGCTCGCCGGCCATCTTCGGATGATCCGGCGGGTACGGCAGGTCCGTCAGGCCGTGCTGCCCCACGTCCCGCTCCCACCACTGCAGCAGCGGGGTGAGGTCGTGCTGGGTGTCGTCGAGACCTGCCCAGAGGTCACCGAGGCGTTCGAAGCGGTCCGGCACGGTGCGGACGGTGAGCTCCCGGGGCTGCACGTCGGCCAGTTCGTCCCAGCGCACCGGGGTGGAGACCGGCGCCCAGGCCCGCGCCCGCGCCGAGTAGGCCGAGGCGATCGTGCGGTCGCGGGCGTTCTGGTTGTAGTCCACGAAGACGCGCTCCCCGCGCTCCTCTTTCCACCAGTTGGTGGTGACCAGGTCGGAGCGGCGGCGCTCGAGCTCCCGGGCGAACGCGATGGCGGCCTGGCGCACCTCGGTGAACGTCCACCGCGGCTGGATCCGGACGTAGATGTGCAGGCCTCGGCCGCCGCTGGTCTTGGGCCAGCCGGTCCACCCCAGCTCCTCGAGGACGGCCCGGGCCTCGCCCGCGACGGTGACCGCGTCGGCGAAGCCGGTCCCCGGCTGCGGATCCAGGTCGATCCGCAGCTCGTCCGGATGATCGACGTCCGAGGCACGGACCGGCCACGGATGGAAGGTGATGGTGCCCAGGTTGACCGCCCAGGCGACGACCGCCTCCTCGGTCACGCAGATCTCGTCCGCGGTGCGACCGCTGGGGAAGGTGATCCGGGTGGTCGTCACGTAGTCCGGCGCGTTGCGGGGCACCCGCTTCTGGTAANAGGCATCGCCGGGGGTGCCGTCACGCTGCGCGAGCCGGGCACCCTCGACCACGCCGCTCGGCCACCGTTCCAGCGTAGTCGGCCGCGACCGCAGCGCTCGGACGACGCCGTCACCGACAGCGAGGTAGTAGCGGACGAGATCGAGCTTGGTGACCCCTGCTTCGGGGAAGTAGACCCGCTCGGGATTGCTGACCCGCACCTTCCGACCGCGGACGTCCAGCTCGATGGGCTCGCCGTACTGTGACACCGCCATTGGGAGACGGTAGCGCCACCGCGCCGCCGGATCAGGGCACCGACCACAGCCGGACCGTGGCGTCGGCGGAGGCCGTGGCCAGCACGGCGCCGTCCGGGCTGAACCGGACCGACAGCACCCAGTCACGGTGCGCGGTCGCCGGCCGGCTCCGCGGCCGCGGGGCGGCCGGATCGGACACGTCCCACAGCCGGACCGCGCTGTCCAGCCCGCCGCTGGCCAGTGTGTCGCCATCGGGTGCGAAGGCCAACGACCAGACGCGGTTGGTGTGCCCCCGCAGCTCCCTGCCGATCGGGCGCGGCCCCTCCGGGTCATTCACGTCCCACAACCGGATGACACCGTCGGCGCCGCCGGTGGCCAGCGTTCGGCCCCGCGGGGCGAAGGCCACGACGTAGACCGGGGTGGGCAGCCTGGGGCCGTGCTGGTGCAGGCGCGGCGCCGCCGGGTCGGTGACGTCCCAGAGCAGGACGGAGCTGTCCTCACCGGCAGCGGCGAGGAGCTGGCCGTCGGCGGACAGCGCCACCGAGGTGACGTAGCCGTCGAGGCCGGTCAGCGGCTGCCCGATCGGCACCGGCGCGGCCCGCTGGCGGGTGTCCCACAGCCGGACCGTCGCGTCGTCACCCCCGCTGACCAGCGTCCGGCCGTCCGGGGCGAACGCGACCGACCAGACCGGGCCGACGTGCCCGGAGAGCCGGATCCCCACCGCCGCCGGCGCGTAGCGGTCGGTGACATCCCACATCCAGACCGAACCGTCCCAGCCGCCGCCCGCGAGCGCACGCCCGTCCGGGGAGAAGGCCAGGGAGGTGACACCGGTCATGGGTCCGTCGAGCTGACGTCCGATCCGGCTGGGCGCGGACGGATCCCGCACCTCCCACAGCCAGACGTCGCCGGTCTTGTCACTGGTGGCCATCACCTGGCCGTCCGGGGAGAACACCGCCGCCAGCGCCCAGTCGCGGTAGCTGTCCAGCGGCTGGCCGAGTGCCTTCGCCTCGGGTTCACGGGTGAACACGAAGGCGAAGGCGACGCCGCTGCCGCCGACGGCGAGCGCGAGCACGCCGATCATGATCGCGGCCTTGTGCGCGGGCCCAACGAGCCGCAGCCGAAGCGACCGGCCGCCGCCGGTGAGGCGCGCGGGGGTCCCCCTGCCCGCGGCCTCGCCGGCCCGCGGCCCAAGAAGATCATCCGCCCGCTCCGGCTGGCGCGACCGGCCCACCTGGCCCGTCCGGTCGGCCCGGTCCCTTCGGCCTGCCGGCCACCTGCCGCCGGGCCCGCCGCCAGCCGACCGACCGGCAGGGCGCACCCCGGCCGGCAGCGCCCCGGCCGACGAGCCGCCCCCCGACGAGCTGCCCCTCCACGAGTTGCCCCNTGGCGGGCCGCCCCCCGACCCGGCGCCAACCGACGAGGTGAGGGCGCCGGGTGGCACCAGCGCCGCGGTGACCAGCAGCTCGTGATCAACCTGGATCGACATCCCGGACCGCGACAGCCAGTCGGAGCCGAACTCCAGCGCCGCCGCCCGGGCCAGGTCGAACGCGAAGGCATGCGCGGACCCGGTGCGCTCCAGCGGATCACGGGCCAGCGCGCCCGCGAGCACGACGGCCAGCCGGTGCGGCACGTCGGGCGGCGCGGGTGGCCCGCTCTCGTCGCCCGCGAGCTGCCCCTGGTCCGCCGGATGCACTCCGGTGAGCATCTCGTAGAGCACCACGCCGAGGGCGTAGACGTCGGTCGCCGGCCGCAGCCGACCGCCCGCGAGCTGCTCGGGCGCCATGTAGAGCGGAGTCCCGATGACGGTGCTGGTCGCCGGCCCGGAGTCGTTGACCGCCCGCGCGATGCCGAAATCGGCCACCTTGGGCAGGCCGGCGGAGTCGAAGAGGATGTTATCCGGCTTGATGTCGCGGTGCAGCACACCACGGGTGTGCGCGTAGGCGAGCGCCGCCGACGTGGCGAGGCCGACCGCGCACGCCGCCGGCGGTGTCAGCGTGGGCTGCCGGCTGCGCAGGGTTCCGCCGCTCAGCTTCTCCATGACCAGGAGGCTGAAGTCGTCCTTCTCGACGAAGTCGTAGACCCGCACGACGTGCGGATGGTCGAGCCCGGCCAGCAGCCGCGCCTCCGTCGCGAAACCGGCCGCGGGTCTGTCGGGCGCACGGTGCAGGATCTTCACCGCGACGTCGCGCTGCAGGCCGTGATGCCACCCCGCGATGACCAGCCCGGACGCCCCCACACCCAGCGGGTCACCCAAAGTGTAGCCGGGCAGCGCGGCGGCCACTCGCGCCGAGTCGTACAACGGCACCGGGTCCACTTCCGGAGCACACCCCCCACGGGTCCCCACCCATCANCACCGGATCTGTCACGAAGGGCGATCATAGGGGGACGGGTGACCTTCCGCCCCCCGGGGTGCGACCTTCGGACGCCACCAGGCCGACTCACGCACGCTGTGCTCCCCCGGGGTCGCCCGGCAGGCTCATGCCATGCGTATGGCGACGACCGGCATGGCGGTCCCCGTGGGCGCCGAGCCCGGTCTCGGCGCGGTGCCGGGCCTGCCCGCCGCTCTCTCCGAGACGCTGACGTCCGTGCTCGTGTTCCTCGGGGACCGGGTCTACAAGATAAAGAAGACCGCGGATCTCGGGTTCCTGGACTTCCGCACGCGTGAGGCACGTCTCGCCGCGTGCCAGGCCGAAGTCAACCTCAACCGCCGGCTCGCCCCGGACGTCTACCTCGGTGTCGCCGACATCCTCGGCCCGGACGGGAACGCGCTCGACCACATGGTGGTGATGCGGCGGCTGCCCGCGGAACGCCGACTGTCCGCACTGCTCATCGCCGGCAGTGACGTCAGCGGTCCGCTGCGCGCCGTCGCCCGGCTGCTCGCCGACTTCCACGCCCGGTGCGCCACCTCGACGCAGATCACCGAGGCCGGCTCGCCGGCGAACCTGCGCTGGCTGTGGAACGAGGTACTGGAAAGCATCGAGCCGTTCCTCGGCCCGGTGCTCGACAGGACCACCGTCGACGCGATCCGCCACCTCGCGAGCCGCTACATCGACGGCCGCGGGCCCCTGCTGCGCGAACGGCAACGCGACGGGCGCATCCGCGACGGCCACGGCGACCTGCTGGCCGACGACATCTACTGCCTGGACGACGGCCCGCGCATTCTCGACTGCCTCGAGTTCGACCAGCGCCTGCGGATCGGCGACGTGCTCGCGGACATCGCGTTCCTCGCGATGGACCTCGAACGCCTCGGCCGGGCCGACCTCAGCCGCTTCCTGATGGACCAGTACCGCGCCTACACGGCCGTGACGCACCCGCTCTCCCTGGAGAACCTCTACATCGCCTACCGAGCCTTCGCGATGTGCCGGTTCGCCTGCACCCAGTACGCGCAGGGCGCGGGCGCCGCGGCGGCCGAGGCCAGGACGCTCGCCTCCCTCGCCCTGGCCAGCCTCCGCCGCGGACGGATCAGGCTGGTCCTCGTCGGCGGTGCCGCCCAGACCGGCCGCTCCGCCGTGGCCGCCAGGCTCGCCGAGGCCGAAGGCTGGACGCTGCTGCGGGACGCCTCCGTCGAGCGGGAACTCGCGCACCTCGCCCCGGGCGACCACAGCGACGAGGCGATGCAGGACGCGGTGCGCGACGAGCTGCTGCGGCGGGCACGGACCGCGGTGGAACGCGGCGAGACCGTCGTCATCGACGCCCCCTGGGCACGCCGCCACGACCGCGAGCAGGCCGCCATGCTCGCCCGCGCGGCCTTCACCGACCTCGTCCAGCTCCGCTGCGCGCCCCCACCGCCCGGGATGGGGCCCACCGCCAGCACGGGGGCTGACGCGCACTCCGACGACCGGTCAAGGCCGGCCGGTCCGGAGCACACCTTCCACACCGACCCGTGGCCGGAGGCGAAGACCCTTGAACACGGACCCGCGCCGACCGACATCCACCGGGCGGCACGGCGGGCGGTTCGGTGAACCGCCCGCCGCCCGCCCGCCGGAGACCGCCCACCCTGCCTCCGCACCGGCCCCCCACCCGATCACGGGTCCGCTCACGCCCGCGTCCCCGCCGCGGTCCACCACGCCCCGATCCAGCACGCCCCGATCCAGCACGCCCCGGTCCGCGACACCTCGGCCCAGCACGCCGGGTTCCCCGGGACGGCAGCGCTCCGCGGCAGGCCCCACGACCGGACCCACCGCGGGCCCCGCGGGCCGCGGCGAGACGGTGACGGGCGCGCAGCCCGGCCAGCCGCTGCCGGTCACACTGCCCACGGGCACCGGCGACGGGCTGCTGTTCCCCACCGTGGCCCGCCTGGAACTCGACGACCTGCTCACCCAGCTCGTCGAGCGGGCACAGGACGTCCTCGCCACCCAGAGCCGGCTGCGTGGCCTGCTCCAGGCCAACCGGATCATCGCCACCGACCTGCGGCTGCCCGTGCTGCTGCGGCACATCGTCGAGGCGGCGACCGACCTGCTCGGAGCGCGCTACGGCGCGCTCGGGGTCGTCGCGCCCGACCGCACCCTGGAGGAGTTCGTCCACGTCGGCCTGACCGACGCCGAAGTCGCCAGGATCAGGTACCTCCCGACCGGCCAGGGCATTCTCGGTCTGCTGATCGACGACCAGCGGCCGCGCCGGATCGACGACATCGCCGAGGACCCGAGCGCCTACGGCTTCCCGCCGGGGCACCCGCCCATGCGGACCTTCCTCGGCGTTCCGATCATGGTGCGTGGCGAGGTCTTCGGGAACCTCTACCTGACGGACAAGCACGACGGTGTGCCGTTCACCGCCGAGGACGAGGAACTCGCGCTGGCGCTCGCGGCCAACGCCGGGGTCGCCATCGAGAACGCGCGGCTCTACCACGAGTCGCAGCAACGACACCTGTGGATGACCGCGTCCGCCGAGATCACCCGACTGTTCATGGCCGGGGACACCGACGCGCTCGACGCGCTCGCCAGCCGGGTGCTCGACGTCGCCGACGCCACGTTCGTGGCGCTCGCGCTGCGCGCCCAGGAAGGGGCCGGCGACCACGCCCAGGTGGCCGTCGCCGTGACGTCCCCGCCCGCCAGCGCTAGCCCCGGCCTCGCCACCCCCGGCACCCCTGGCGGCACCCCTGGCGGGGCCGCTGGCGGGGCCGCTGGCAAGGCCGCCGGCGGGGCCGCCCCCAGCGGCGGCGGCAGCGGCCGGGAGGCCAGGGGGCGCGCCGGCCGGCGCATCCCGCTGGAGCACACTCTCACCGGCCGCGTCCTCGCCGAACGCCAGCCCCTGCGGGTGGACAACGCCCAGCTCGACGCCCTCCCCGCCGAGCGCACGGAGCGCACCGGACCACTCATGGTCGTCCCGCTCGTCGCCGGTCTCGACCAGTGCGACGGAGCGCTGCTCATCGGCCGTGACCACGGTGCCCNGGCCTTCACCGACACCGACCTCACCCTGGCCACCAGTTTCGCCGGCCACATCGCGATCGCCCTGGAGCTCGCGCACGCCAAAGCCGACCAGGAACGCCTGCTCGTCCTCGCCGACCGCGGCCGCATCGCCCGCGACCTGCATGACCACGTCATCCAGCGGCTCTTCGCCGTCGCGCTGGGCATGCAGGACCTCGCCCAGTACGAGAACCCGTCCAACTCCGACCGCATCACCGGTTACATCGAGGACATCGACGCCACCATCAAGGACATCCGGCGGACCATCTTCGAGCTCCGCAGCGCCCACCCGACCCGGGTCGCCCGGCTGCGCACCGCGCTGGAGGAGATCTCCGAGGACGTCCGGCCCGCGCTCGGCTTCACCCCCGCCATCACACTGAGCGGACCGCTCGACTCACTGCTGGACGACCGGCTCACCGACCATCTCATCGCCGTCGCCCGCGAGGCGCTCACCAACACCGCCCGGCATGCCCGCGCCAGCACCGCGGAGCTGCGGCTCGCCGTCGACGGTGACAGCGTCACCCTCGACGCGGTGGACGACGGCGTCGGCATCGGCGACTCGACCCGCCGCAGCGGACTGGACAACCTCCGCACCCGGGCGGAGATCGTCGGCGGGACCTGCTCTCTCACCACACCGCCCGGTGGTGGCACCCACCTGCGCTGGACCGCGCCCCTGTAGGTCGGCGCGAGGTCACGCGACGACGAACCACCGTACCTGCCGCATCGTGACAGCCCCGGCATCGTGACACCCGCGGCATTCGCGATGCCCGCGTCGCCGGCGGCGCGACACATCCCGGCGGGATCGTTCGGGAGAGTGCGTCGCCCACCGGCCGGGGCCGGACGTCCAGAGGCGGGCTGGTCCGGACGTCCGGATGCCGCAGGAAGGTCAGCTGCGGCTGCGCCCCCGCAGGACCCGCTGCTCCAGATCCCGCTCGATCACCGCGTCCTCCGCCGAGGCGGGAAGCAGGTCGTAGGTGTGGCCGATGAAGTCGTTGACCCGGTTCGCGGGCAGCTCGATCAGCGCGTGCCCCCCGGGGCTCGACAGCTCGACCAGCAGCACCCGACGGCGGTCGCGCACCAGCGGACGGACCCGGACGTCACCCAGCCCCGCGCAGCGCCGGGCGCCGTCGACGAAGAGCCTGCGGGCAAACGTCCAGACCACGGCTTTCTGATCAGTGACCCACATGCTCATGGTGATCGCGACCGGGTCCACCGGGTCGTAACGCAGGCTCGTCGGCAGCGGTACCCGCTCACCGTTCTCGGCCAGATAGGTGGCGTTGAACTCCCATGTCACGGCCTCTGACACGATTGGACGGCGGCTCATCAGGCCCTCCCACCCCCGGCGACTGGTGTTGTGTGGAGACACACGACTGGTGTCGTTACAGAACGGTGTCATCCAGGCAAGCCCGGTATCATCCGGCCTTTGTCGCCGGGGCGGGGTACCAACGACCCTGCTCCGCGGGACAGCGCCATCCACCAGCCACTCTCCTGGTGGCGGCGCGCCCGCGGCGCGTCAGCGGTCGCCGGCCCAGCGGCGGTCCTCCTCCTCCCAGCGGTCGTTGCGGCGCTCCACTCCGGCACGCCAGTTCTCGGCGTCAGCCGCACTCGGATAGGGGCCGAGCCGCCGGTGGCCGGGCGCGTCCGGAGGGTTCTCCACCCGGTCGTGCTCCAGGCACCACCACCACCCGGTCGGATTCCAGGACGAGCTGTCAGCCCCCTCCTGACCGTTCCTGACGGACGTCTTCCGGCGCAGCCAACTCAGCATGATCGATCACCTACCCACCCCCGCCGCGCGCTACCCGGGAGGAACGGCCCGCCCGGCGCCACCCGCCCACGCCCGCGGCCGGGCCGCCGGCGAAGAAAATCCGCGACGGTCGCGGGAGCCCGGGCCGCGCCGCGTACTTCACACGAGGACGTCCACGAACCTCGCCGACGCGCGGGGCCGCGCCAGGCTCGGGTCGGGCGTCCGCCGGCATACGGGTACGACGGATGCCGGCCAGTCGGGCAGGCGCGTCCGTGAGGGGGCCGCGCCTGCCTGGCGACCCACCCGCACTCACGCTCCGCTTGCAGGCGTCACCTCGCACAGGCGTCATCCCCGGACGGGCTCGTCCTCGCGCGGGGCCGTGGCCCAGCGGATGCCCGACACCATCCCCTGCCCGGCCAGCCGCGCCAACGTGGCCTCCGCGGCGGGCAGGTACGGCAGCCGCAGCGGCCAACGCGTCCACACCGGCATCAGCCCGACGGCCGCCGCCGCCAGGGCACTGTAGGGAACCCTGGCCACGGCCGGCAGCGGCGGACGCAGCAGCAGGTAGCGAGCCGCCGCCCGGGCCTGCGCAGTTCCGCGCAGCTCGCTCCGGAAGTCGGCGAGCTGCTGGGCGAGCTCGGCCCGGGAGCGCGGCGCGTCGGGCACGCCGAGCCTGTTCGCGACGAGGCTGGCGTCCAGGATGTAGCCGTCGCACTCCGCCGGGGTGAGGCGGACCGCGCCGTACCGCTGGTGGGCCGCGAGAAAGCTGTCGATCTCCGCCACGTGCACCCAGCGCATCAGGTGCGGGTCGCCGGCCGAGTAGGCGCGGCCGTCCGGCGCGACCCCGCGGACCCGCCGGTGCACCGCCTGCACCTGGGCGACGGCCTTCTCGGCCTCGTGCACCGGGCCGAACGTCGTGACGGCGAGGAAGTAGCTGGTCCGCTGCAGCCGGCCCCAGGGATCGTGTCGGTAGTCCGAATGATCCGCCACCCCGGCCATCGCGAGCGGGTGCAGGGACTGCAGAAGCAGGGCACGCAGGCCGCCGACGAACATGGCGGAGTCGCCATGCACCCGGCGGATCGGCCGGCTGGGGCCGAACCAGCGCTCCCCCTCGGCGCCGAAAATCCGCTCCCGTCTCTCCGGGCCGCTGGTACCGGCGACCCGGGAGAACACCTCTCCCGCCAGGCGGGTGCGCAGGGGCTCCGCGTCGATCCGCAACCTGCTGATCCGCTTGTTCTCGATCCNCAACCCGGGCAGCGTCACCGTTCCATCATGCGCCTGAGCAACGCGGCGCGGAGCGTTCATCCGTGACCGGACCGTCCCACAGGCCGTCGTACCGGGATGGCGCGGGCGAGCCGTGGGTCCTGGAATCCGGGACCCGGGATGGTTCAGTGGCCGGTATGGCGGAGGCCGGGGNGACGGAGACCGGTGTGGCAGCGAGCGGGTTGCCAGATGCCAGGGGGGAGGTCCCCAGGGCGGCCGACGCCGGCCATGTGATCGTGTGCGGCCTGAACGACCTCGGGCTGAGCATCGTCGAGCAGCTAGACGCCGCCGGTCTGCGGGTGGTCGTCGTCGACGATCACGACTCCCCCGTCCTGCGGCGGCGGCTCGAGCGGCTGGGCGTGGCGCTCGTCCCGGAAAGCGCCCGGCTACCGGAGGCCCTGCGCCAGGCGGGGCTCGACAGCGCGCTGGCGCTGGTGGCCTGCCACGGGACCGACCTGGAGAACCTGCGGATCTGCCTCGTGGCGACCGACGGCGCCCCCCGGACCAGAATCGTCGCCAGCATCGACAACCCGCAGCTCGGCGGCCAGTTGCAGGATGCCTTCGCCCAGGTCAGGGTGCGCAGCCTCGGCGAGCTGGCGGCCCCCGGCTTCGTCGAGGCGTGTGTGCGGTCGACGGTCGTCCACGCGTTCGCGCTGGACGCCACGGCCGCCGCCGGGGAGATCTTCGCCGTGGTCGACGAGGAGGTCACCGCCGAGGGGCCCTTCCGCGTCGGCTACGGCGACCTGACGCCCATCTCGCTGCGACGGGCGGGTGGGAGGCAGGCCGTGACGTGCCCGCCACGGGACGTCCGGGTGGCGCCCGGCGACCGTCTGATCGTGATGGGCCGGCTGGGCGACCTGCGCGACAGCGGGCTGGCGGCGCGGCAGGCGCACGACGCCCGGCTGTTCGCCTCGCTCGGAGCCACCGGCCGCGCGTTCACCGCGAACCGGTCGCGGGACGGCGGGGCCCGACCCGCGCGCCGCGCCGATCGGCGCACCCGCGGCGCCAGGCAACACCGTCAGGTAGGGGCTGGCCGGCTGCGCGCGCTGTTCGCCACCGTGCGCGCGGAGCTCGACCGGCCGTTCCGGCACGCGCTGGCCCTCGTCGCCGCCGTCCTGCTGGTGAGCACCGTCGCCCTGACGCTGACCTACCGGGACCACAACCCGGCCGCGCCGCCGGACTTCAACGCCCTGGACGCGCTCTACCTCACCGTCCAGACGGCGGTGACGGTCGGCTACGGCGACTACAACTTCAGCCAGGCGGACTCCTGGCTCAAGGCCTTCGGCGTGTGCCTGATGGTGTTCGGTGCGGTGTCCGTCGCTGTGGTCTACGCGTTCATCACCAACGTCATCGTCGGTCGGCGGCTGGAGCGGACGCTGGGGCTCGGGCGTGCGGGCACGGTCCGTGACCATGTGATCCTCTGCGGGCTCGGGTCGGTCGGCGTGGCCACGATGGAGGGCATCCTGCGCGCCGGCCACCCGCTCGTGGTCATCGAGCGGGACAGGAACAACCGTTACCTGCCCGTGGCCCACGAACGCGGCGTCCCGGTGGTGATCGGGGACGCCACGGTCCGCTCAACCCTGCTGGAGGCCGGGCTGGAGCACGCCGCCACCATCGCGGCGATGACCAGCGACGGACACACGAACCTCGAGACGGTGCTGTCAGCCCGGGAGTCCTCGGCTCCCGCCTCGGCCTCGGGACCGGGCTCTGGATCGGGCTCGCCTTCCAGTACCAGGGACTCCCGAGCGCCGCTGCGCATCGTCATGCGGGTCTTCGACGCCACGATGGTCGACGAGGTCGAACGCCGGTTCGGCATTCACCGGGCCCGCAGCGCGACGGCGCTGGCCACGCCGCACTTCCTCGCCGCCGTCCTGGGTCACGAGGTGATCAGCGCCTTCTACGTGGAGCACACACCGTTCCTGGTAGCGCGGATGACGGTGCGCGCCGACGGCGGCCTGGCCGGGCCGACCCTTGCCGAGCTGGCCCTCGGCACCCGTGTTCTGGCCGTGATCCCCTCCGACCACCCCGGTTCCACGGCAGACCCGGCGGGCACCACGGGCACGGCTGCCAACCCGGCGGGCACCGCCGGCGACTCCCCCGCGGGGACGGGCCGGAGCGCGCCGGACTACCGTCCCGGGCGGCACACCCGCCTGCGGACGGGCGACGAACTGGTCGTCGTCGGCCCCGTTCCCCAGATCATCGACCTGGTCCGGCGCAACCGGCACTCCCCCACGGGGCACACCCCGTAGCCGCTCTCGCGGCCCCGCGGACCGTCGGGCGGTGCGCCCAGCTCGGCCCGCCGCCACCTTCCGCCCGGCGGCTCAGCCGGCGGCGACGCCCAGCAGGCCCGCTCGGACACGGTCGGCGACCGCCGCCATCTGTGCGGTGAGGTAGAAGTGCCCACCCGGAAGCACGGCGAGATCGAACTCGCTGGTGGTGTGCTCGCGCCAGGCCAGGGCCTCGGCCTCGTTCACCGCCGGGTCGCTGTCCCCGATCATCGCCCGCAGCGGGACGCCGACCGTCACCCCCGGCGCGCAGTGATAGCTCTCGATGGCCTGGTAGTCCGCCCTGGTGGCCGGGAGAATGATCTTCCTGAGCTCGGGGTCGGCCAGCAGGCGCTGGTCGGTGCCGCCGAGAGCGGCGATCGAGGCGAGGACGGAGTCGTCGTCACCGCGGTGCACGTTGCCCGGCCGTCCCCTGGACGGCGCGGGGCGGGCGGAGGGAAAGATGATCAGCGGGGTCGGCGCACCGGGCGTCGCCTCCAGCCGCCTGGTCACCTCGAACGCGACGATGGACCCCATGCTGTGGCCGAAGAAGGCCATCGGCCGGTCGCCCAGGAGCAGGAGTCTCTCGGCGATCGCGTCCGCGAGAGCGGCGATGCTGGTCAGNGGCGCCTCGCCGAGCCGGTCCTGACGCCCCGGATACTGCACCCCGACGACCTGGGCGGTGTCCTCGAGCGCCACCGACAGCGGGTGGAAGAAGGTCGACGCGCCGCCCGCATGCGGGAAGCACACCAGCCGCGGCCCCGCCTCGCCGCCTCGGTTGAACCGCCGGATCCAGAGATCGACGTCGCCGCTCAAGGTCACCACCATCTGTATAAACAGCCAACCGCGGACTGACAGGGACGGGCACCGGTCGGGGACATGCGTCACCGAACCGGCCAGACAGCCTCCATCACCATCAGACCACGCATTCAGACCTTCGGGCCACTTGTCCGCCCGTCGCCTGACGACTGCCGCGGAGCCTGCCGGACGTCTCTCCCCACAACCCCCAACCTTGGCAACCCAGAAAATACCGGATGACCCGGATATATTAGGCGAGTTTACCGAAACACTCCACGGGACCACTCGAGAAAACCCGACAAACGGCCAGAAGATCCCGGCACCCTGACGGGAAATTCCGCCCGAGACCCACACCGATCCGACCGAGGACCGCGCTGAAATCCCGCACAGCCCGCCGAAACACGCAACAACGGTTCCCCAACGGGCCGCGAAGATCTATGATTTAGGAGGCGGCCGGCCACGGGCAATACCTGGCCCGACCGCCGCGCCGCCGGGCGCGTCGCACCACCGGCCCGGCGGCTACCGCGTTGACCGGGGGGGTCGTGTGCATCTTCAGTCTGCCGGCGCCCGTCAGTGCCGCCTGACGGAGGCATTCTCCGGCGGCACCGGAGCAGGCGGGCGACTGAACACCCACCGGCGAAAAACGGGTCCGGCAACCCCGGAACGCACTCGGTTCAACCGGTTATCCGGGAATTCGGCCTGACTGATTGCCGGCACCCTCGGCCTGATATCTCCTCCCCGCCCCGGTTCCGACCTTCCTGGCCGACACAAGGAACCCGGCGCGTTCGCCAGCCACCGGCGGCAGGACCGCCCTGCCCCGCGAGCCCCCGTGCACCTGTTCCACCGCTCGCGCTCCGAAAGGACCACACCGCGATGCTCAACCGTGACGCAGAAATGGCCAACCGCCACGCGGATACGAGCGATCACGAGGCTGAGTGGGCCGTCCACAGGACCCGGCCGGCCGTCGAGGCGGCGACGGCCGGGCCGCCCGCGCCGGAGCGGACGCTCGCGACCGACGGGACCTCTCCCACCCGCACTCCCACCCACACCTCCAGGACATCCGGCGCCTCGCGCCGGGGAGTTCTCCTGGCCGCCACCGGCGTCCTGACCGGCGCGGCGGTCGTGACCGGCGGGACCGCTGTGGCTGCCCCCCCGCGCCGCGCCGACCCGGACCAGCCGGTCCCGGACCAGGCGATCTCAGACCAGCCGACCTCCACGGGCCGGCCCTCGGGTGGGCTCCCGCCGCTCATCGACGTGCACCACCACCCGATGATGCCGGCGCCCGTCCGCGAATGGCTGGTCGCGCATGGAGTCATCCCACCGACGGGTGGACCGCTGCCGACCGACTGGGATGTCGACACCGCGCTGAGCACGATGGATCAGTACGGGATCGGGCTCGCGCTCGTCTCCGCGGCCATTCCCGCCGCCTTCACCCCGACGGCGGCGCTGGCCCTCGAACTGGCCACGGTCGCCAACAACAGCCTGAGCGAGATCGCCCACTCGCACCCGGCGCGGTTCGGCTGGCTCGCAACCATCCCGCTGCTGGACGCGGCGGACGCTGTCAACGAGGTCAACCGCGCCTATGACATCCTCGGCGCCGACGGCGTGCTGCTGACCACGCACGCCGGAACCCGATACCTGGGCGACCCGGCCCTGGAACCCGTCCTGGCGGCACTGAACGCCCGGCACGGCGTGGCCCTGGTCCATCCGTTCGACCTGCCCGGAGCCACGCCCATCGCGGTGCCGGCCTTCCTGGTGGACTACGCGGCGGACACCGCCCGCGCTGCCGTCCAGCTCGTGGTTTCCGGCGCGCTCGACCGCCATCCGCGCATCCGGTGGATCCTCGCCCACGGCGGCGGCGCCTTCCCCTACATCGCGGGGCGGCTCGCGCTCGGCCGCGCGCTGGGGTACGGGGCCGAGCCCGCGGTCATCCGCTCCGCGCTGCGCCGTTTCTGGTACGACACGGCCGGGCCGATGTCGCCCTACGCCACCCCGAGCCTGCTCGCCGCGGCCGGCGCCCACCAGATCCTCTTCGGCTCCGACTACAACGCCGTTCCAGCCGCCACCCTGGGGGACGGCATCGCCGCCCTGCGCGCTGATCCCATGTTGGACCGGCGGACCCGGGCGGCGATCGCCCGCGACAACGCCCTCCGGCTGTTCCCCGCCCTGGCCGCCCGGCTGGGCTGACCAGGGCGGATCCTCCCGGCGGGCCGACATGCCCGCGCCGCTCGGCCCGCACCCGTCAGCCCGCACCCGTCAGCCCGATCCGGTCAGCCCGATCCGGTCAGCCCGATCCAGTCGGCGACCCGGTCGGCGCGGCGACCCGGTCGGCCGGTGCAGCTCCGCCCGCCGCGGTCTGCCAGCGCAGCTCCACCGTCAGCCGCCCATCATCGACGTCCACGAACGCCTGTACGGGGCCGGTTAGGACGGGCGGCTGACGATCGCCGGGCCAGGCCGCGGAGACGAACACGCTGCCACCGCCGGCACCGCTCCACATGGTCAGCAACGCCCGGTTCTCCGGCAGCATCGCCAGCGTGCGGTCGAGCAGGTCCACCACGCCCGCCCGCAGATCGAGCGGCACGCCGAACGGCCCGTTGCCGGGTTCGCCGGCGATCTGTACCTCGACGGTCATCCCCCGGCGCTGGGCCGCCGCCACCACGGCCTCGATATCCGCCGCGAGCGTTGCCAGCGTCGCTCCCGAGCCCTCCTGGGCGAGCATGCGCCGGATACCCGCCGCCTGCCGGGCGCACAGCTGCCGGCAGGCCGGGTCGCGAGGGTCGGCGGCCCCGCTGGCCAGCGCGTCCAGCGTCGGCAGCACCTCGTCGCGGATCGCTCCCAGCCAGCGTTCCCGCTCCCGGCGGATCATCGCGTCCGAGTCCTGCCCGGCGAGCGTCTCGGCCTCGGCCCGGGCGGCCCGGGCGGTGGTGTCAGCGGTCCTGCGCAACAGCGGCCCGATCATGGCCACCATGAGCTGAAGCCCGAGGATGCCGTAGCCGAGCACCAGCAGCCGCGAGAACGTCAGCGCGTCCGTAGCTCCGCGGCTGACCACGGTCACGACCACCGCGGCGAGGACGACGGTGGCCGCGGCGACTGCCTGCGGGCCGGGCCTGGACGCGGTCACGAAGGCCAGCAGCAACGCCACGATGATCAGCGGCCAGTTGACAACCCGCAGCAGGTCCGGGTTGTGGACGTTCACGCTCGCCAGCACGGCGCCGACCGACACCGCCGTCACTCCGACGGTCTCCGCACCCGTCAGCGGCCGGCGCCGGGCGGCCGCGGCGATGACGAGGGTCGCCGCCCCCAGCACGATCCACACCCCCACCGCCGCGACCGGCACGTGGACCCGCCCCAGGGTGGCCAGCAGCGGCACCAGCATCAGCACATGCCAGGCGACCGCGACGGCGGCGACGGCAGCCCGCAGCCCGGTGGCGTAGTCCCGGCGCAGTTCGGCGGCGGTCATCTCACGCACCAGTTCGGCGCCGGCCTGTTGCTCACGGCCCGGCGAGGACCTACCCGGCACCACGGCGGTGGACGGGCCAGCGGCGGGCACGCCGGCAGCGGGCGGCGCGGCGTCGGGCCAGTGCATCGTGACGGNGGTTCCCCGCCCCGGCGCGGAGTCCACGACGGCGAGGCCACCCGCATCACGGACCCGGGCGAGCACGGACTGGCGCACGCCGAGACGATCCGGTGCCCACCGACCCGGCTGGAAACCGGACCCCTGGTCGCGCACCCGGATCGTGAGCCGTCCCGCCGCCCGTTCCAGGTCGACCCAGGCCTCGCCGGTGCCCGCGTGGCGTTCCACGTTCGCCAGCGCCTCGCCGGTCGCGGCCGCCAGCGCGGCGACAACCGCGGGCGGCGGCTCGCCCGCCTCCGCCGGCGGGGGGTCCGCCAGCGGGGCCGCCCCCTCAAGGTGCACTACGAGGCCACGGTCGCCGGCTTCGGCCACGGCCGCGGCCAGCGCCGCGTCCAGCCCCACCGCCGGCGGGCCGATGTCGTGGGCGAGCAGGTGGCGGATGGCGTCGGCGCCCGACGCGCACCGGCGGCGGGCGAGCGCGACGTCATCCCCGCCGCCCCAGGCCAGCCCGGTCAGCGTGTTGAGGACGGTGTCATGCAGGACCCGCTGGCGTTCCCGGCGGTCCTGGTCGAGCGTCAGCACCAGCACCCTGGCACGGTGGCCGAGCATCGCCGAGGTCAGGCGGTCGTCGGCCCGCCGGGCCGCGGCCCGCAGCCGCCGCGCGGCGAACGCGAACAGCACCGGCACCACCAGCGTGAACGTGATCGCGGTGAACACCTGTGGGCGCCCCTGATACCCGCCGACGGCGACCAGCGCCGCCAGGCCGGCCGCGGCGAGGGCGAACATCCGCGGTGGCAGCGCCCAGGCCGCGGTCAGCCCCGCGTGCAGGACGGCGAGCATGACCCAGTTCCCAGTGTCACCGATCGACGGCGGCGGGAGGCAGTACGTGCTGAGCAGAGCCGGGACGGCTGCCGCGACGACGGTGGCGAGCGCCAGTTCCCGTGACACACCACGACGCAGGCAGCACACGACGAAACAGAAGCCCCAGGCGGCAGCGAACACCACGAACGCGACCGCTCCCGGCACGTGTTCGCCGTACCAGTCATGCCACAGCGCCAGATAGATCATGGTGATGACGCACACCGCGGCCCGCAGGACAGCCAGCGCCCGGACCGCGGAACGCTCCAGCGCCTGGCCGGCGCGCGACGACGCCCCCCGGTGCCACTCGCCCGCCTGCTCCGGAGCACCCCCGGCTCGCGCCCAGCGCAACCGCCGGGCCAACCGCGGCAGCGGTATCACCGGGGCCAGCGCCACCTCGGATGTGGTCGGCTCACCTGGAACCGCCGGCCGGAGAACTCCGGGCCGCGGCGAGGGCCGTAGGAGGTCCCGGCCGTGCGCGACGACGCCTCTGCCCCGTGGACGCGCCCCATCCGCCGCGCCCCCGTCGCGCGTCTGCATGAGGCCACCCTGCCATGCCCGCGATCCGGCGATCCAGGGCCGACCGCATCCGAACCCAGAAGGACACGGTGAGCACCGCACCACCGCACTGTCGCCCGCCGCGAAGTCCTCACCGTGGCCGCCGCACCGGCTCGTGAAATCATGGCGCGGTGGCTGAACCCGCGCTGGTGCTGTGGGACATCGACGCGACCCTGCTGACGATCCGTCCACTGGGGCGGGAGATCCACGCGGCGGCCTTCGCCGCGACGATCGGCCGCCCGCTGCGGGAACGGGCGGCGACGACGGGCCGCACCGAACGGGCCATCCTGCTCGACACGCTGCGGCTCAACGACGCGCCGACGGATGAGCGCACCCTCGCCGCACTCTACGAGGCGATGGGGCGGGCGGCCCGGGCGCTGGAGGGGCGCATGCGGGAGATCGGTCGCCCACTGCCCGGCGCCGCGGCCGCGGTCGCGGGCCTCGCGGCCGACCGGGTCACCCAGTCGGTGGTGACCGGCAACCTCCGCTCCGTCACCGAGGCGAAGCTGCGCGCCATGGACCTGGCCGAACATCTCGACCTCACGGTGGGCGGCTACGGCGACGACGGGCTTGACCGGGCGGTTCTCGTCCGACGGGCGGTCGCGCGCGCCGAAGCCGTCTACGGGCAGGTGTTCGGGCCGGGACGGATCGTCGTCGTCGGCGACACGCCCTACGACGTGCAGGGCGCGCACGACGCCGGGGTGCGCTCGGTCGCGGTCGCGACCGGGGAGACCACCGCGGCCGAGCTCGCGGCCGCCGGCGCGGACGCGGTCCTGCCCGACCTGACCGACCTGGCCGCATTCCGCCACGCCGCGTTCGGGAGCATCTGGACGGCCCGGTGGTGACCGGACCGGACGCAACAGGCAAGACCACGAAGCGAGCGGGGGACGGGACGGGGCATGCAGGCATTCCAGGGCCCACCGCCGGACCAGGGTCCGGCGGTGGGGCGTACGCCGCGGTTGGCCGGGCGACTGGCCGGCGGTCCGAGCCCGGCACCGGTGAACCACCCGGTCCTGGGCCGCATCGTCTTCGACAGCGCATGGTTCCCCCTCCGCGAGCAGGCCTCGAGCGGCTTCTCGCTGATGGGCAACCGCCGGGTGCTGCTCACCGATCACCCGGCGGTCTACGTCCATGACACGAACGTTCTCAGCGCCGCGACCGTCACCACCCTGGAACCAGCCGTCGACCCGGACGCGACGGTCGAGCTCGTCGACTACAGCAGCCGCCTCGTGGTCGACCTGCGGCTGCCCGCCGGGCGGACGCTGAGCGCATCGAGCGCGCCACTGCCGCCGGAGGCCCTCGCGGCGCTCACCGGTCTGCAGGGGCGGCTGCTCGCGGACGCGGCGTCGACGCTGTTCGTCAGCCCGTGCGCAGTGTCGGTGACACCGCTGTTCGAGGACGATCCCGCCAGCGCGGCAGCCGAGGCCGGCGGCGGGACCGGGGCGGGCAACGGGTTTGGTGTGGCCCCCGGCGCCTGGGATGGGAGGCCCGGTTCGGGGGTTGCGGCCACCACGGCCGGCACCGGGTCAACGGGGCCCAGGCCCGTGCCCGAGCCCGTGCCGGGACCAGTACCTGGGCCTGCGCCCCTGCCCGGGCCTGGACCCGTCGCTGGCCCCGGACTCGGGCCCGGGCCTGGACCGGTCACTGGCCCCGGGCCCCTGCCTGGGCCTGGGCCCGGGTCAGCGCCGGAGCTCGCGGCGTACGTAGTAGTGCGCGGGGGGCGGCTCGAACTGCGTTCGCGGGGACGCACGCTGGTCGACTGGCCCCGCAACCGCATCGAGCTGAGCGCGGCCGGCCCGACCGCCGCGCGGCTGCGGGGCGGCGCGGTCCTGGACGGCCGGTTCATCACCGGCGCGATCCTGCACCTGGTCACCCCGCAGGTGCTGCACGCCTTCCTGACGGCCGCCGGCACCGGCCCGACTCCCGCCCCGGCACCCGGCCAGGACGCGGACCCGGCCACGAGGCCCGCGGCGGTGGGCACGTCCGCTCCCGTTTCCGCCCGGGGGGTGGCGGGCGAGCCCGAGGTCGCCCGGCTGGACTGCGTACTCGACGACGTCAACCTCGAACTGCAGGAGGTGCACAGTTCCCGGGTCGTCGCCCGGTTCGACCTGACGGACTCCCGACTGCGGGTCGCCGGCTCAGCCGAACGCTTCGTGATCTTCGACCCGGACCAGGGGCCGGTCACGGTGCAGAGCGAGTCGGTGGTCTTCGGTCGACGCCTGCACGAGCATCCGGCGGTGCGGGCCGCTGCCGAGCTGACACTTGCCGCCGGCCCCTACCCCGCCGAACTGGCCGACGGCCGCCCCGTCGCCTGCGCCGTCGCGTCCGACGGAATGCGTGTGCGTGGTCCGGGAGTGGACCTGCTCCTGCCGTTCACCGAGATCCACGAGATCGCGGGAACATCCGCGGCGGGCACCCCGGCCGTACCGCGCGCGCAGTTACGCGTAGCGGCTGTCTCCGGCGAGGTGACGATCACGGGGCAGCTGGAGCTGGTGCGGGCGGTCCACACCGACCTCGTCGCCGGCCGCAACGCGCTGGCCGACCCGCGCGGTGTTCCCGACATGCTGCGGGCCGCCGCCGGCCTGGAGGAGGACTACTTCCTCTACACCATCTTCGGCCCGTTCTACGAGCTGCACGCGGTGCTCCTGGGCGACGGCTCCGCCGCCGACCTGGGCAGCAGGGTGCCGCTGCCGACCGACGACGACGAGCGGGCCCGCGCCGCCGCCACCCTGGCCGAGGGCCTGGTCGAGCTGCAGCGCCATCTCGACCAGGTCGGCTCCGTCCTGCCGGCGTTCGTGCGGCACCGCGACGCCCGGCTGCTGGAGCCGCTGACCGGCGGGCGGGAGCCGGCCTGGCTGAAGGCCCAGGAGAGCCGGTTGCGCGCGGCACTCGCGCCCGCCCAGCGGGCCGCCGCCGAGACCGGCCAGCTCGCCGCACAGGTGTCCCGGCTGCTGGACCTCGACCCCGCGGCGCTGCCGCGGCCCGACTACACCAGCGCCGCGGTGTCCCTCGGGGTCGCGGCCCTGCTCAACCCGGTCTTCCTCGTGTCCGGCGCCAGCCAGGTCTACAGCCGGTACACCCAGGGCGAGAAACGGACGGCAGCGGTCGGCGCGCAGTCGGCCCGTGGCTGGGCGACCGTGATCGACCGCTGGAACACCCTGGTGACCAGCACTCTGCCGGTGCTGGGGTACGTCCTGACCGAGAATCTTTTCGCATCGCGTTGGGAGACCGCCCGCCAGCTGACCCTCCAGCTGCGGGGGGCGCCCGCCGACAGCCGCGAGGCGGTGCTGCGGGAGGTCGCCCGCCGACTCGCCCGACTGGACGTCCTACGGCGCTACCCGGCGAACTCCGGGATCCGGGTCGGCCGCGGCGCGATCGCGGACCATCTGCGCGCCGCCCGCGACGCGGTCAGCACACCCCGGTTCGCCGACTTCTGATCCGCTGATCCGCGGGGGGCAGGAATGTCGATCTTCTCCAGTCAGTTCGACCGGGCACGCGCCCAGGTCGACACCTACGCCGGCCGCCACGACGACCCAGGCCTCCCGCCACTGCTGGCGGCGGGAGCCACCGGTGCGGCGGTCGGCGGTGCGGTCGCCGCAGCCGCACTGGTGGCCGCAGCCGCACTCGCCGGTTCCGACGGCGCGATTCACGGCGACCCGCCCCCCGGCGACCCGGCCCAGGACGGCGCGGCGCACGGAGAAGTCAGTGACGGTGACGGTGGTGAGGCGGACCCCGCCGAGCCGACCAGGCACGCCGACGACGCCTGGGGTGACGGATGGGGCGAGGGCTGGGATGACGGCTGGGATGCCGACACCCACGGCGGACCGACCGCGACGTCGAACGTGGGCACGGCGATGGCCAGGAGCAACCACCCGGATTCGGATCCCCACGGCGCCAAGTCCGCCGACCCGGACGTCCACACAGCCGACAGCGAGAAGCACCCCGACGCGGTGAAGAAGAGCGACGAGCCCGGCCCCCCAACCGAGAGCAGCCACAGCACCGCCAACGGCGATGGCACCGGCGCCGGCACCGGCACCGGCCACACGACCGAGGCCAGCCAGGAAACCGAGGCCAGCCAGGAAACCGAGATCAACCACGGAACCAGCCAAGGCCGGGATTCCAGCACGCCCCAGGAGACGGGGGCCGAACCCGGAACCGAACACGGAACCGAGGACGGGGCCGGGAACGAGGCCGAACACGGAACCGATGCCGGGTTCCCAAATGGTCCGGACGAGCTCTTTGGTCCCGGATCCGACCACGCCGCGGACTTCTTCAACGACGTGGATGTGTTCAGCCCCGTCGACGACCTACCGCACGATTTCGGGCCCGGCCCGGAGCTCCCTGACAGCCCCGACCCGACGTTCGGCTGAGACGGCGCACTCAGGACCCTGCTGCGTGTTCTGACGGTGCCGGCTATGTTTCGGGGGGCGAGCGGTTGTTCCGTTCGCATGGCTGAAGAGCTCGCCGTGTCTCCTTTCGCCGAATCTTGACTTCGGCGTCGGCGCGGGGCCGACGGGCGGCGCGTGAGGTGAGTGCGGCAGGCGGGCGCCGACGTTCAGCGGCGCCGCGGCGGGACGGAGATGCCGGTGACGGGGCGGGGGCGGTACGGCGCCTCCAGCCGGGCCACCTCCTCGTCGGTGAGCGCGAGGTCGAGCGCGGCGACGGCCTCGTCGAGATGCTGCGGCTTCGTGGCACCGACGATCGGCGCCACCACAACCGGGTTGTGGGCCACCCACGCCAGCGCCACCTGGGCCCGGGTCACGCCACGCTCGGCGGCGATCTTGGCCACTTCGTCGACGATGTGCCGGTCGTCGTCCTGGTAGAGCGTCTTCGCGAAGCCGTCGCTCTCGGTGCGGGTGGTGGTCGTCGCCCAGTCGCGGGTGAGACGGCCGCGGGCCAGCGGGCTCCACGGGATGACGCCGATGCCCTGGTCCGCGCACAGCGGGAGCATCTCGCGCTCCTCTTCCCGGTAGAGCAGGTTGTAGTGGTTCTGCATGGACACGAAGCGCGTCCACCCGTNGCGCTCGGCGGTGAACAACGCCTTGGCGAACTGCCACGCGTACATCGACGACGCGCCGATGTAGCGAGCCTTGCCCGCGCGGACGACGTCGTGCAGCGCCTCCAGCGTTTCCTCGATCGGGGTCGAGTCATCGAAACGGTGGATCTGGTAGAGGTCGATGTAGTCGGTACCGAGCCGGCGCAGGCTCGCGTCGATCTCGGTCATGATGACCTTGCGGGAGAGTCCTCCGCCGTTGGCGCCGCGTCGCATCCGGCCCTGGACCTTCGTGGCGATCACGATCTCGTCGCGGCGGGCGAAGTCCCGCAGGGCCCGGCCGGTGATCTCCTCGCTGCGGCCCAGTGAGTAGACGTTCGCGGTATCGAAGAAGGTGACCCCCGCGTCGAGCGCGCGCTGGAAGAACGGCCGGGACGCCTCCTCGTCCAGAGACCACGGATGCGTTCCCTCGCCCGGCGTGCCGTAGCTCATGCAGCCCAGACAGATCCGCGAGACCTCCAGGCCGGTCGACCCGAGCTTGACGTACTCCACGCGATCAGCACCTTTCCGCCGCAGCGGTGCCCGGGCGTTCGCCGGGACGGTCACCGGCTCATGACTCTAGCCAGAAGCCGCACCCGGGCACCCGCGTCGGCGGTACGGGGCCGTCCGCGCGAGCGCGCCGGCGCGGGCGAGGGGCGCGGGCGAGGCGCGCCGGCGCGGGCGAATCAGCGTGCGAGCCACTCACGATAGGAGGTCCTGGCGATGACGGCGCCGTCCCCGGCGACGAGAGCGTTGCCGGGGACGGCGGCGAACATCCCGGCGCTGTTGTCGGTGACGACCGTGCGCTGGTCACCGCGCGCGGCCAGGGTGATCCTGCCGAGCTCGTCGAGTGCGAACACCTCGGGGCCGGCGACATCTCGGGTGCCCCGCAGGGGAGCGCCCGCGCTCACTTCGGCCACGGCCTGTGCGACCTCGGCCGCGGCGACGGGCTGCACGGGCGTGGCCGGCAGGCGGACGGTGTTGTCGTCAGCGGTCCAGGAAAGCACCACGTCGACGAACTCGAAGAACTGCGTGGCACGGACGACCGAATACGGCACCGGGCCGGCCTTGAGAATGTCCTCCTGCAGCACCTTTGCCCGGTAGTAGACCAGGCCCGGAACCTGGTCGGCGCCCACAATGGAGAGGATTACCGCATGGCCGACACCGCCGGCCTCGGCGGCGGCCAGCATGTTTTCCATGGTCTTCTGGAAAAAGGCGGGCGAGGCGTCGTCGAAAGTCGGCGAGTTCGCCAGGTTAACGGCGACGTCGGCGCCTTTCAACGCCTCGGGAAGCCCACGACCGGTGAGCAGGTCGACGCCACTGGAAGTCGAGTGCGGCACCGCCTGGTGCCCGCCCGCCGCCAGGATACGAACCACCTGAGAGCCGATGCGCCCAGTACCACCGATGACGGCAATCTTCATGTTCGGCCTCTCTGGTTCTCGGCCGGCGGACGGGCGGTCCGATCAGCAGCCAGCCGGGGGTTCCCACAACCATGGCAGGGCGATGCCTCGCCGGCATCCCGCCCGGCGGGCGCGGCGGCCTGAAGCGGTCCGGTCGGGCGGCTAACCGAAGGCGCGCACCGCGTCGTACATCACCTGGGCGGCGCGTTGGCACGGCATCATCACGCCGAACCAGTTCACCTGCGGCTCGCCGGCCGCCACACAGGTCGCGCGCAGGTCGACGAGGAACTGGTTGTCGACGGCGAGCCTGCGCTCCTGGGTGGGGTCGACCCGCGGGCCGTTCAGATAGTTGCGGTAGCCGAAGTCGTGGCGCAGACAGGGGTCGGCGAACAGGGTGTCCACCGCGGGTGGCGTCGGTCCGCTGCACCCGTCGGTCGCCCACACCAGGTCACCCGCCGGCGGGTAGGCCGCCCAGGCGCGCCGGACGGTGACGAAGTCCGCCAGCGGAAGCCCGTGGACGCTGGGGACGTCGACGGCAGGTACCTCCCCACCGGGTGCCTCATGGACGTCGGTCTCCCCACCGGTGACGAACACGGCGCCGCCCTGGAAGTAGCTGACGCTCTCCGCGCCGACCGCGGGGCGTGGGTCCAGCAGCGGATACCCGAGCCGGCCTCCCGCCCCTCCGTTCTCCGCCCAGGCGTCGGCCGCGGGCCCGGCGACGACGTGGGTGCCCGTCGACGGGCTGTCGGCGACCGTGCCGTGTTCGAAGCGCTGGGAGCGCCCACCGCCGGCCGACCTCGCCTCGCCGACGGGACGGCCCAGCGAACCCGTCGGGCCACCCAGTTGGGCGTACCGCCGGTAGATGGGCCCGCATACGTCGAAGCCGCCCACCTGGTGGCAGTCCTCAGGGGTCGCCGCGCCCGCGGACGGTGTGCCGGCGGGCCGCGGCGACGCACTGGCCGACGGCCCGCTCTGGCCCGGTGTCCCGCCTCGGCCCGGTGACCCGTCCTGTTCCGAGGTCGGGGTTCGGTCCGCGCCGCCGCCGGGCTGAGAGGTCGTCTCCACCCCCGCGACGACCAGTGACGGGGTCGGCTCCGCGCCCCTGACCGGCGCCGCTCCGGGCTGGCAGCCCGCGATCAGCGCCCCGAGCGCCAGGGTGGCGAGGACGGCCGGACTGCGCGCCAGCCGTCCTCGCACGGCGGGGCACCGACGGTTCGACATGATCCGCGTCCTTTCGACCAGTCGAACCTAGACCGGGAATAACCGCTGTGAAACGTGTGCTGCTGTGCGATGCCCGACCTGTCGGGTTTCGCACAACAAGCTGTCCCGCAGCTCCGGGTCACAGCACCGGGTTCACAGCGCGGTGGGGTGGTGCCCGTCGCGCGCCGCCGCGAGGGCCGGTGAGTACCCGTGGCGGAAGGCACCCCCAACCGCCCCGCCATGCCCTGCCCTGCCCTGCCCTGCCCCGACCGATTGGATACCAGCCGGTGCCCACCCTGATGGAGCCGTGTTTCCCACCCGCCACGAGCGGCGGGGTCCCGACCCCGAAGGTCCGATGACCATGCCCACCCAGCCCGGCCTCACGGCCACATCCGAGGCGGCCACGGCCGAGACCTCCCTGACCACGCCGTCCACTGCCGAGACGATCAGGGCCGAGGCGACCACGGCGAAGGGGACCACGGCGAAGGCGACCACGGCTCCGGGCGAGGCCACCCCGGATCCCCGCCGGTGGCGGGCGCTGCCGGTGATCCTGATCGCCAGCTTCATGAGCCTTTTCGACGTCTTCGTGGTGAACGTGGCCGCACCGAGCATCGAGACCGACCTCGGGGCGTCCAACGCCGGCCTTGAACTCATCGTCGGCGGCTATTCGTTCACCTACGCCGCCGGCCTCGTCACCGCGGGACGTCTCGGTGATCGCTTCGGGCGGCGCCGCATGTACCTGATCGGCATGGCGGTGTTCACCGTCGCGTCCGCGCTGTGCGGACTGGCGCCGAACGAGGCGACGCTCATCGGCGGCCGCCTGCTGCAGGGAGCCGGTGCCGCGGGCATGGTCCCCCAGGTGCTCGCGCTGCTCACCGTCACGTTCCCGCCGGCGGAGCGGGCCCGGGCCTTCGCCTTCTTCGGAGTGACGATCGGGCTCGGCGGGGTCTGCGGCCAGGTGCTCGGCGGGGTACTGCTCGACCTGGACATCTTCGGACTCGGCTGGCGCCCGATCTTCCTGGTCAACGTCCCCATCGGGCTGGCGGCCCTGGTCGGTGCGCGGCGGCTGGTCGCGGAGTCCCGGGCCGCGCGCCCGGAAGGGCTCGACCCGGTCGGGCTGGGCACGCTGATGCTGGGCATCGGCCTCGTGCTCGTCCCGCTCACCCTCGGCCGGGACGAGGGCTGGCCGCTGTGGACGTGGCTTGCGCTCGGTACCGGCCTCGCCGTGCTGGTCGGGTTCGCCTCCTGGGAGGCCCGGCTGGCCCGCGGCGGCGGGCATCCGATCATCCCGCCCGCCGTGGTGCGTTCCCGGCCGGTGGTCGGCGGCATGGTGATGAGTGCGGGCTACTTCCTGTTCTTCGGCGGTTTCCTGCTCTCGCTCACGATCTTCCTGCAGGTCGGCCAGCACCGTTCGCCGCTGAACGCCGGGCTGATGTTCGCTCCGCTGGGTGCCGTGTTCGCGCTTTCCTCGCTGTGGGCCCGGCGGCTGGCCGGCCGCTACGGGCCGCGGGTGCTGACCGCGGGCTCGCTGGCCACCATGGCGGCGCTCGGCGGGCTCGCCGCGGTCGTCGCCGCCGAGGGCACCGGCGTCTCGGCGTACGAGCTCACGCCGCTGCTGATGCTCATCGGCGTCGGCAACGGCCTGGTTATCCCGGCGCTGGCGGCCACGGTGATGGCGGCGGCCCCACCGGACATCAGCGGCACGGTCAGCGGTGTCCTCACCACCACCCAGCAGTTCGCCTCGGCACTCGGGGTGTCGGGCGGCGGCGCGTTGTTCTTCGCCGAGAGCTCCCGGCACGGGCCGGACGCCGGCCTGCTCGCCACCGTGCTCGTCGGCCTGGTGTCGGTCGGGGTTGCCCTCGCGGGCTCCCTCATCCTGCCCGGCGGTTTCAGGCCGGCGGGGCCGGCGGGGCGGGCGGGGCGGGCCGGTCCATCAGCACCCGGCGCAGCCAGGACCGCGCCGCCGCCAGGTACTCGCGGCTGAGGTCGGTGTCGTGGGCCCAGTTCTCGAAACCGTGCGGGGCCCCGGCGACGGGGTGGAACATCGTTGCCACCCCGGCCTCGCCCAGCCGCCGGGCGTACTCCCGGTTCTCGTCGTAGAAGAGGTCGACGTCACCGACGCCGATCCAGGCCGGCGGGAGCCCGCGGAGCTCCGCCCGGCGCGCCGGGACCGCGTACGGCGGCACCTCGGCCGCGCCGGGTTCCGCCCCGAGGTAGGAACGCCAGCCGAACCTGTTCAGCCCGTTGGTCCACACCGGGTGGCGGACGGCGTCCAGCTCGGGCCGCGCGGCCGTCCGGTCGTCGAGCATCGGGGAGTGCAGCCACTGGGCTGCCGGGGCGGGCCCACCCGCGTCGCACAGCCGCTGCACGAGGGACGCCGCGAGCCCGCCGCCGGCGCTCTGGCCGCCGACCGCGACCCGGGTCGGGTCCACGCCCAGTGAGTCGGCGTACTGCTGAACCCACTCCCAGCCGGCCTGGCAGTCGTCGAGGGCGGCGGGGAACGGGCACTCGGGAGCGAGCCGGTAGTCGACCGAGACGACGGTGATCCCGAGCTCGAGTGCGGTCTGCCCACACTGGCGGTCGTCCTGGACGGCGGACCCCATCACCAGCCCGCCGCCGTGGATCCACAGCAGCGCGGCGTTCGAGCGCGGGCTGTCCGGTCGGTGGACGCGGCTGCCGGGGCGCAGGCCCGGCGGCTGTTCGACACTGACTCCGGCGAGCGGCACGGGGGGAAGCCGGCGGATGGCGAACCGCACCAGGCCACGCACCCAGGCCCGGTGGACCGGCACCCGCGGCGACCGGCGCAGCCGGGCACGCAACTGCGGCGACACCGTCGCGGACGTCATCCGTGGCCTCCTGTCGGTGGCGCCCGTCAAGCCGTCACCCTGCCGGCTGCACACCCTGCCGGCTGCACACCCTGCCGGCTTCGCAGGTGCTCGGCGCCGGCCGGGCCGGTGCCCTCCGTAGGTCGGCCTCCACGCCGGGTGGGTGGGCACGGGAAACCCACCAGGTCGAAAAAATGATATCTGGCAGGGACCACCAGAGCCCATCATCATCTGCACGGATCCGTGGGTTGCGCCCGCTTTGCGAGCGGCCAGACCCCCTCTCAGCGGTCCTTATGATTGGCAGGGCAGTCAGTGGCCGGCGACGGCCGGCGGAGAGAAGGTCGGTCGAGGTGGCGGAGCCGAGGAAGGCGCGTGGCGAGGGTCGACCCGCGCTCCGCGAGAAGCCCCAGCAGATAGCGGACGAGCTGCGTGGTCTCATCGTGCGGGGGCAGCTGGCAGAGGGTGAGTCACTCGGGCGTGAGCCCGACCTGGTCGACCGATTCGGTGTCTCCCGCCCCTCGCTGCGAGAGGCGCTGCGCATCCTGGAGGCGGAGGGCCTCATCTCCGTCCGGCGCGGGGTGCTCGGCGGCGTCGTCGTGCACCAGCCCAACGAGCGGATGACAGCCCGCACCGCGGCGATGGTCCNGCAGGCCCGCAATGTGCCGCTCGCGGATGTCTACGACGCCCGCAGCATGCTCGAGCCCGTCGCCGCGCGGATCGTGGCCGCGTCGCGTTCCCACCGGTCCGCGGCCGCCGAACTGCGCCGCCTCAGCGCCGAGCAGCTGGAGGCGATCGACGACCCGGAGAGTTTCGGGCGTGCGAACTCGCGCTTCCACAGCCGGCTCATCGACCTGGCGGGGAACCAGACGCTGAGCATCGTGGCCGAAATGCTCAACGAGATCGTCGCGCGGGCCGTCGCGGCGGTCAGCCAGCCCGACGAGGGCAGAGACCCCACCGCCACCCGGCTGCGCGGCCNGCGCTCACAGGCCCGGCTGGCCGCGCTCATCGAGGAGGGCGACGCGGCCGGCGCCGAGGCGCACTGGGCGGAGCACATGAAGATCGTCGGCCAGGTTCTGCTGGCACAGCGGGCGAAGACCGTCATCGACCTGCTGCAGCACGACTACTGACGGGCCGGCTGGCCGGTCAGCGCAGCGCCCGCCGCAGTACCTTGCCCATCGCGTTACGCGGGAGTTCGTCGACGAGCCTGAGCCGCTCGGGGCACTTGTGGCGCGCGAGCCCGCCCGCCCGGCAGTGCTCGACGAGATCGGCCAGCGTGATCTGGTGGCCGGGGCGCGCGACGGCGACGGCGCACACCCGTTCACCGGTTCGCTCGTCGGGCACGCCGATGACGGCGACGTCCGCCACGGCAGGGTGTCGCAGCAGGACGTTCTCCACCTCCGCGGCCGAGATGTTCTCCGCGTTGCGGATTATCACCTCCTTGAGCCGGCCCTCGACCCGGACCCGGCCGGCCTCGTCGACCACCCCGAGATCCCCGGTGCGCAACCAGCCCTCGTCGTCGAATGCCGCGGTGTCGAGTGACGGGTCGACGTAGCCGAGGAAGCACTGGGGGCCGGCGAGCCGCAGTTCGCCGTCCACGACGCGGACCCGCACTCCCTCGGCCGGCCGGCCGACGGTGGACCCGACCGCCGGGTCCCGCGGAGTCTCGCTGGTGGCGACCGGGAACTCGGTGAGGCCCCAGGAGCCCACCACGCCGGCCACGCCGAGCACCTCGGCGACCTCGCGGTTGACCGGTGGCGGAGTCGCCGCGCCGCCGCCGACGCAGGCGCGCAGCGCCGGGAACAGCCCGTGGCCCTCGTGGCGCCGCTGCGCGGCCAGGTAGGCGTGGAAGAACGGTGTCGCCGAGCCGAGAATCGTCGGGCTGTGAGCCGCCATCCGCTCGGGGGTCGTCACCGGGTCGAAGACGTCGAACAGCACCAGCCGGCCGCCGGTGAGCAGGGCGGACAGCAGCATGGCCACACCGCCGATGTGCGCTATCGGCCAGGCGATCGGGTACACGTCCCCGGCGCCGAAGCCGAGCCCGGCGACGACGCCACCCGCCGAGGCGCACACCGACGCGTCCGAGTGCCGCACCCCTTTGGGGTCGGCGGTCGTGCCGGACGAGTAGTAGATCCAGCGGCACTCCGCCGCGCCCGCCGCCGCGGCGGGCACCGGCCCGAGGCCCGCGGGATCCCCGCCCGGCAGCCGCAGCGCCGGGGCGGGCGGGCCGTCGAGGTCGAGCGCGAGCACCTTGACCCCGAGCGATCTCGCCATCTCGCCGTGCCCGAAGCCACGCCAGGTCTCCGGGACGACCAGCAGGTCCGCCGCGACCTGGCGGACGATGAAGCCGACCTCGGCCTGCCGGAACACGGGGATGATCGGGTTCTGCACCGCGCCGAGCCGGGCGCAGGCCGCCATCAGCACCACCGCCTCCAGGGTGGTGGGCAGCTGCCAGGAGACGACGTCCCCGGCCCCGACACCGAGCGCGCCCAGGCCGGCCGCCGCCCGTTGGGCCTCGTCACGCAGAGCGGTGGCCGTCAGCTCACGGCCGTGGTCGTCGGCGAGCACGACCGCGCCGGGGCGGTGCCGCGCGGCCTGTTCGACAGCCTCCCAGAAAGTCCCGGTTCCCATTTGCGGTGGACCTCAGTGCCCGGCGGGTGGCGGGCTGCCCGGGTACTCGGCGACAACCCTCACCAGCTCACTCCTCAACCTCGCCGACGAATACCTTTATATATCTCGTAAGTCGCCCGCAGCGCCACAGACCGGCCACAGACCGGCGGCCGCGCCGAGTCGGCGCCCGCCGCGGGAACCGCGCCGCCAACCGCGGCGGCCTCGGGTTGGCGATGTGACAACCTCCCTCGCCGCCCGCCCCCGACCTGCCTCCATACTCCAGAGCGTCACGGCTCCGCCGCGCACCGCGCGGCGCGGACAGAACGGGAAAGAGGAGGGGCTGTTGCCAACACTCCGCGCGTCCGGTCTGCCGGCAGAGCCGCGGCGGTGGATTCCACGAGCCGCCGCGTTGGGGACCCTGGTCATCGGCCTGATGGACATCGGTTCCGCCCTGACCCCGGAGTGGCACTCACGCCTGGAGAACCTGCGGGAGCTGATGCCGACGGCGGTCTCCCGGCAGGCCTCCGCCTTCACCGTCGTCGTCGGGATGCTGTTGGTCCTGCTCGCCGCCGGGCTGCGGCGGCGCAAACGGCGGGCCTGGCGCGCAGCGGTGACCCTGCTGGGGATCAGCGTGCTCCTGCACGTGGCCAAGGGCCTCGACTACGAGGAGGCGGCCGGTTCGGCCGTGCTGTGCGCCGCCCTGCTGGTGACGCGCCGGGAGTTCCGGGCGAAGGGCGACCCGACGACGCGCTGGCGGGCGGTCGGGGTCGGGTCCTTCCTGGCCGCGGTGTCGATCGTGGTCGGACTGGTGCTGTTCCGGCTGGGCCGAGATCGGATTCTCGGCCCGCATCCGCTGTCCGCGCAGCTGGAGCAGATCCTGCTGGGTCTGGTCGGGGTCCGCGGGCCGCTGGCGTTCACCTCCGACCGCTTCGCCGACCTGGTGTTCCGGGTGCTGCTGACCATGGGGGCGCTGACCATGGCCGCCACCTGCTATCTCACGCTGCGCCCCCCGGAGCCGCGGCCGATGTTGACCGAGGATGACGAGGCCCGGGTTCGTGCCCTGCTGGCGCGGCACGGGGAGGCGGACTCGCTCGGCTATTTCGTGCTGCGGTCCGACAAGTCCGTGGTCTGGTCATCGAGCGGCAAGGCCTGTGTGGCTTACCGCGTGGTCTCCGGAGTCATGCTCGCCAGCGGAGATCCCCTCGGTGACCGGGAGGCGTGGCCCGGAGCCATCGCGGCGTTCCTCCGCGAGGCCGCCGACCATGCCTGGGTGCCGGCCGTCCTCGGCTGCTCGGAGGCCGGCGGCCTCGCCTGGACCAGGGCCGGGTTATCCGTCCTGGAGGTCGGGGACGAGGCTGTTCTGGACACGGCGACCTTCACCNTCGAAGGCCGCGCGATGCGCAACGTCCGCCAGGCGGTCGCCCGGGTCGAACGCGCCGGCTACACGGCGGAGGTCCGACGGGTGAGCGACCTGACGACCACCGATCTGGCCCGGCTCAGGAGCCAGGCCGCCCTGTGGCGCGGCGACGAGACCGAGCGGGGCTTCTCCATGGCGCTGGGTCGCCTCGGCGGCCCCGCCGACGGCGACTGTGTCGTGGTCCTCGCCTACTCGGCGCCGGGCGGCACCGAGCGCCGGCTGCGCGCCCTGCTGCACTTCGTCCCCTGGGGGGCGACCGGGCTGTCGCTCGACGCCATGCTGCGCGACAGATCCGCCGACAACGGCCTCAACGAGTTCCTGATCGTCAACGCCGCCCGCCTGGCCCCCGGCCTCGGCGTGCGGCGGCTGTCACTGAACTTCGCCGCCTTCCGCTCCACGCTCGAACGCGGCGAGCGCCTCGGCGCCGGACCGGTGGTGCGCTGGTGGCGGAGCCTGCTGGTCTTCCTCTCCCGCTGGTTCCAGATCGACAGCCTGTACCGCTTCAACTCCAAGTTCCAGCCCACCTGGTCGCCGCGTTACGTCTGCTATCCCACCCCCGCGGACCTGCCCCGGATCGCCCTGGCGATGCTGGAGGCCGAGGCGTTCCTGGTCTGGCCGCGCTGGGGCGAGCGGCTGCCCAGACCCGGTGTCCCCCGGCGCCGGCGCGCCCCGTCCGCGGACCGCCCGCTGACCGCCCAGGGCCCGTCCGCCGGCTTCGGGCAGGACGCCCGGCGCGAGTCGCCCGACCGCGACGAGCCGTCCGCCGGCCCGAGCCAGGTGGTGGTGGCCGCGGGGGCCGGGCGCCGTTCTGCCGGCGTCTGAGCACGGTCGCCCGCGATACTTACCTGTGTAGGACGAACGAGCTCAGGCGGGTCGACGCCCCCGTTCGAGACTGGAGGCGACCCGGTGAGTGACGTCCTGTGTTCGGTGCGGGGGCGGGTCGGCCGGCTCACGCTGAACCGGCCGAAGGCCATCAACGCGCTCAGCCATGACATGGTCCGCGCGATGGACGCGGCACTGCGCGCCTGGGAACACGACGACGCGGTGGACTCCGTCCTCGTCGACGGCGCCGGTGCGCGCGGGCTGTGCGCCGGGGGCGACATCCGCGCCTTCCACGCGGACGCCTGCTCCGGCGGCACGGGGTCGCTGGCCTTCTGGGCCGACGAGTACCGCCTCAACGCCCGGATCAGCCGTTACCCGAAGCCCTACGTCGCTCTCATGGACGGCCTCGTCATGGGCGGCGGCGTCGGCATCTCCGCGCACGGCGACGTCCGGGTCGTCACGGAGCGCACCCGCCTGGGCATGCCCGAAGTCGGCATCGGCCTCGTCCCGGACGTCGGCGGCACCTGGCTGCTGTCCCGGATGCCCGGCCGGTCGGGCATCCACGCCGCGCTGACGGCCGCCCACCTGACCGGAGCGGACGCGCTCCACGCCGGCCTGGCCGACCACCTGGTTCCCAGCGATCGGCTGCCCGACCTGGCCGAGGCCCTCATCGGAGCCTCCGACGCCAGCAGCCCCACGAAGATCATTGAGGAGTTCGCGGTCACGCCGCCGGCCAGCGAGCTCGCGACGGCCGCCGGCTGGATCGACGACTGCTACCGTGCCCCGACCGTCGAGGAGATCATCACCCGGCTGCGCGCCCACGGCGCACCGGGCGCCGCCGCTGCCGCCGACGCGATCGAGGCGAAGTCGCCGACCGCGCTCAAGGTCACGCTGCGGGCGCTGCGCGCGGCGGCGGACCTGCCCGACCTGTGGTCCGCGCTGGTGGCCGAGTTCCGCGTCTCCAGCGCCGCGCTGCGCTCACCCGACCTGCGTGAAGGCATCCGCGCCCAGATCATCGACAAGGACCGCGCGCCCCGCTGGGACCCACCCACGCTGGCCGGCGTCGACGACGACCTCGTCGCGGCGTTCTTCGCCGTACCGCCCGGCGGCGACCTGACGCCCGCGCCCGGGTGACGTCAGGCGGCTGCGTGACCTCACGGTGGGGTGGTGACGTCGACGTCACGGTGGGGTGGGTGACATCAGCCCGGTACGTGACGTCGGGCGGGTGGAAGGGCGTCCCGCCCCGCTCGACAAGGCCACGCACCACACGAGAGGAAAGCGGCAGCGCATGATCGACCACCAGGTCCGGGTGTACCGCAGCGCGGAGCGGCTCGCGCGGGAGGACCAGCTCGCGTGGAAGATCGCGGCGGTGGCCGCCGACCCGGTGGACGTCGAGTCCGAGGTCACCGACATGGTGATCAACCGGATCATCGACAACGCGGGGGTGGCCGCCGCGTCGCTGGCGCGCCGGCCGGTGGTCGCCGCCCGGGAGCAGGCGCTGCGCCACCGCCCCGCCGGCCCCAGCCCCAGCCCAGGCCCAGGCCCAGGCTCAGGCCCAGGCCCAGGCCGCGACGGTGCCTCGGTCCGGAACGGTGCCACCGTCTTCGGCCTGGCGGCGGACACCCGCGTCTCCCCCGAGTGGGCGGCGTGGGCGAACGGCGTCGCCGTGCGCGAGCTGGACTTCCACGACACCTACCTGGCCGCGGACTACTCCCACCCCGGTGACAACATCCCGCCGGCACTGGCCGTGGCGCAGCATCTCGGCCTCGACGGCCGCACGCTCGTGCGCGGGATCGTCACCGGCTACGAGATCCAGGTCGCCCTCGTCCGCGGGATCTGCCTGCACGAGCACCGCATCGACCACATCGCGCACCTCGGCCCGTCCGCCGCGGCCGGCCTCGGCACCCTGCTCGGCCTGCCCACCGAGACGATCTACCAGGCGGTCGGGCAGGCCCTGCACACCACCACGACCACCCGGCAGTCCCGCAAGGGCACCATCTCGTCCTGGAAGGCCTACGCCNCGGCCTTCGCCGGAAAACTGGCCGTGGAGGCCGTCGACCGGGCGATGCGCGGCGAGGGCGCCCCCGCCCCCGCCTACGAGGGCGAGGACGGATTCATCGCCTGGCTGCTCGGCGGGCCTTCCGCCCGTTACGTCGTCTCGCTGCCCGCGGCCGGCGAACCCCGGCGCGGCATCCTGGAGACCTACACCAAGGAGCACTCGGCCGAGTACCAGAGCCAGGCGCTGATCGACCTCGCCCGCCGCCTCGGCCCCCGCATCGGCGACTTCGACCGGGTCCGCGCGATCACCCTGCACACCAGCCACCACACCCACAACGTGATCGGCTCCGGCTCCGGCGACCCGCAGAAGNACGACCCGACGGCCAGCAGGGAAACCCTCGACCATTCCGTGCCCTACATCTTCGCCGTGGCCCTGCAGGACGGCGACTGGCACCACGAGCGCTCCTACGCCCCCGAGCGGGCCACCCGGCCCGACACCGTGGCCCTCTGGCGAAAGATCACCACGGTCGAGGACGCGGAGTGGACCCGGCGCTACCACTCCACCGACCCGGCCGAGAAGGCCTTCGGTGCGCGGGTCGTCGTCGAGCTGACGGACGGGACCACCCTCACCGACGAGATCGCCGTCGCCGACGCCCACCCGCTGGGGGCCCGTCCCTTCGGCCGCGACGAGTATCTCGCCAAGTTCCGCCGCCTCACCGACGGCGTCCTTCCCGCCGAGGAACAGGCCCGCTTCCTCGACACCGCCACCCGCCTGCCCGACCTGCGCCCCGACGAACTCGCCGGACTCACCGTCACGCCACGGCCGCCGCTGGACGGCAGCGGCAGCGGCGGCATCTTCTGACCCGAGGGCACACCGACCTCAGCGAGGGGACGTCCGACCGATGCTGCACGCGAGAACACCGGCCCACACCCGCCGCGCCGCCTTCCGCGACGCGCTGAGCGCCGGCCGGCTGCTGCGCTTCCCCGGCGCGTTCAACCCGCTCACCGCCGTGCTCATCACCGAGCTCGGCTTCGACGGCGTCTACATCTCCGGCGCGGTCCTCGCCGCCGACCTGGCGCTGCCCGACATCGGCCTCACCACGCTCACCGAGGTCGCGGGCCGCGCCGGGCAGATCGCCCGGGTCACCGACCTGCCCGCCCTCGTCGACGCCGACACCGGCTTCGGCGAGCCGATGAACGTCGCCCGCACCGTCCAGACGCTGGAGGACGCCGGCCTCGCCGGCTGCCACCTCGAAGACCAGGTCAACCCGAAACGCTGCGGGCACCTCGACGGCAAGACCGTCGTGAGCACCGCCGAGATGGTCCGCCGCATCGGCGCCGCGGTCGCCGCCCGCCGGGACGCCAACTTCGTGATCTGTGCCCGCACCGACGCCCGCGGCCCCGAAGGCCTCGACGGCGCCCTCGACCGGGCCCGCGCCTACGCCGACGCGGGCGCGGATCTGATCTTCCCGGAGGCGATGGCCGACGTGCGCGAGTTCGAAGCCGTCCGCAGGGCGGTCGACGTGCCGATCCTGGCCAACATGACCGAGTTCGGCAAAAGCGAGCTCCTCACCACGCGGGCGTTGGAATCCGCCGGGGTGAACCTGGTCATCTACCCCGTCACCCTGCTGCGCCTCGCGATGGGCGCCGCCGAGGACGGCCTGCGCCGCATCCTCGCCGAGGGCACGCAGGCCGGCCTCGTCGACCGGATGCAGACCCGGGCCCGGCTCTACGAGCTGCTCGACTACCCCGCCTACAACACGTTCGACACGAACATCTTCGACTTCCGGGTCTGAGCCCCGCCGGCCGCGGTACCGGGCGTCACCGAGGCTGGGTGCGCAGGCCGTCCAGCACGACCGTTGTCAGGACGTCGTCGGCCCGGGCGCAGGGCCGGCACACAGTCACACTGATCAGGCCGACGACCTCCGCCGCCGGGAAGTCGGCCCGCAGGGTGCCCTCGGCCTGCGCCGCCTCGACGATGCGGACGAGCAGCTCGTTGATCTCGCCGAGCAGGCGGGAGATCTCGGGCTCGGCACTCGCCCCCCCGTTCAGCGCCTTGATCAGCGCGAGCGGCCGGTCAGCACAGTATTCGACGAGCGCCGACAGCGCCGCCCAGCCGGACCCGGTTCGAGCGGGCCGTACGGCCTGCGCGGCCTGCGCGGCCCGCCGCTGGCACGTGGCGTGCAGTTCACGCACGACGTCGGCGGTGACGCTGTCCAGCAGCGTCTGCCGGTCCGGAAAGTGGCGGTAGAGGGTGCCGACGCCCAGCCCGGCCGCGCGGGCGATCTCCTCCATCGACGCGGCCGACCCGCGCTCGGATATCACCCCCAGCGCCGCCTCGATGATCAGATCACGGTTCCGCCGCGCGTCCGCCCGCATCCACACCACCCTTCAAGCGGAACTTCGAATTCATGTTAACCTCGCATGCCAGAACATGAAGTTCCGGTTCAGGTTAGGAGCGTGTCCATGCGCCTCGGCGTCTTCATCTCCGGCGGTCCCAGCCTGCAGGCACTCGTCGAAGAGGTCCGCCAGGCCTCCGCCGCGGGCCTGACCAGCGCCTACTTCGGCCAGGTCGGCTCCTGGGAGGCAGTCACCACGGCCGCGCTGTGCGGCCAGCAGGTGCCCGGCATCGAGGTGGGCACGGCGATCGTGCCCACCTACCCACGGCACCCGCTCCTCNTGGCCGGGGAGGCCCTCACCGCCCAGGCAGCCAGCGGCAACCGGTTCGTCCTGGGCATCGGCCCCGGTCACCGGCCAAGCATCGAGGGGCAGTTCGGCTACTCGTTCGACCGTCCGGTGCGGCACATCCGCGAGTACCTCACAGCGCTGCGCCCACTGCTACGCGGCGAGGACGTCGACTACCACGGCGAGACCCTGACCGCGGTCGGCCGGGTGGACGTGCCGGGAGCCACGGCGCCACCCGTCCTGCTCGCGGCGCTGGCACCCATGCTGCTGCGCGTCGCCGGTGAACTCGCCGACGGAACCGTCACCGTCTGGACCGGGGCCCGCCACGTCGGGGAAAAGATCGTCCCCGCGGTCACCGCGGCCGCCACCGCGGCCGGCCGGCCCGCACCCCGCGTCCTCGTCTGCGCCCTCGCCGCCGTCACCGAAGACGAGCAGAGTATCTACCAGACCATCTCCGACCAGGTCAGTTTCGCCTCGGAGCTGCCGAGCTACCAGACGCTGCTGGCTCGCCAGGGCCTCACCGGCGTGCACGAGACCGCCCTGGTGGGCGACGAGCACGAGGTCGAGCGGGAGATCCGGCGCTTCGCCGACGCCGGCGCCACCGACCTGCTGATCCGAGCGGTCGGGGACGAGGCGACCCAGAAGCGCACCCTGAGCCTGCTCGCCGATCTCTCCCGGTAGTTCCCCGGTAGCGCTCTCCCGGCGACCCCGGTCGTCCCGGGCTCACGCCCGGTGGCCTCCTCCCGAGTCAGTCCCGGAAGGAGGCCACCCGCGTCAGAGCCGACGGAGGCGGGTCACGCGGAAGCTGTAGCCGTCCTGCGGACCCTCCTCGAAACCGAACTCGACGCGGTCACCGGCTTCCAGCGAACGAAACCCATCCATTTCGATCATGCTGAAATGAACCCACGCGTCGCGCCCGTGCGGCAGCTCCGGGGAGGAGACAGCACCCCAGCCCCGCTCCGCATCAAAGAACTTCACAGTCCCATTCGCCATCGCACCAGTCTGGGCCGCCCGGCCCATCCGGTCGATCGAGTTTCCGTGGCTCAGAGCAGCTCGAGGATCGTCGCGTTCGCCTGGCCGCCGCCCTCGCACATGGTCTGCAGGCCGTAACGAATCCCGTTGTCCNGCATGTGGTAGAGCATCGTCGTCATCAGACGCGCGCCCGACCCGCCCAGCGGATGCCCCAACGCGATCGCGCCGCCGTTCGGGTTCACCGCCTTCGGGTCCGCGCCCACCTCGGCCAGCCAGGCCAGCGGAACCGACGCGAACGCCTCGTTCACCTCGAACACGCCGATGTCGTCGATCGTGAGACCGGCGCGGGCCAGCACCTTGCGCGTCGCGGGGATCGGCCCGGTCAGCATGATCACCGGGTCGGTGCCCGCCAGCACCGCCGTGTGTACCCGGGCGATCGGCCGCAGGCCCAGCTCGGCGGCCTTCTCACTGGTCGTCATCAACAGCGCCGCCGAACCATCGGAGATCTGCGACGAGTTCCCCGCGGTGATGACACCACCCTCGGGCTTGAACACCGTCCGCAGGCCGGCGAGTCCCTCCACCGTCCCGCCGCGGCGGATGCCCTCGTCCTTCGTCACCACCGCGCCGTCCGCGACCGGAACCGGGACGATCTGCGCGTCGAACCGCCCCTCGTCCTGCGCCGCCGCCGCGCGCTCGTGCGACAGCAACGCGAACTCGTCGAGCTGGGTCCGCGACAGGCCCCACTGCTCCGCGATCATCTCCGCGCCGATGCCCTGGTCCGGGAAGGCGCCGTTGTAGCGCTCCAGGTACCTCTCCCCGAACGGCACCTTGCCCTGCAGCGCCGAGCCCATCGGCACCCGGGACATCGACTCCACACCGCCGGCCACCGCCACGTCGTACTGCCCGGCGATCAGCCCGGCCGCGGCGAAATGCACCGCCTGCTGAGACGAGCCGCACTGCCGGTCCACCGTCACCCCGGTGACGGTCTCCGGCCAGCCGGCGCCGAGCGCGGCGTTGCGGGCGATGTCGAAGGTCTGCTCACCGACCTGCCCCACACAGCCCCACACCACGTCGTCCACCACCGCCGGATCCACCCCGGCCCGCTCGGCCAGGGCCGACAGCACATGCGCCGAGAGGTCCGTCGGATGCACTCCCGACAGGCCGCCGTTCCGCTTCCCGGTCGGCGTGCGGACTGCCTCCACGATCACCGCGTCACGCATGGTCACTCCTTACTGACGAACCGCGCCGCGCCCGCCCGTCAGCTCCACCATGCCCTTCGCGTGCCCGGCTCGACGTCCGGACCGTGCGGGACCGTGGCGGCCACCACGACGGCGAACCATTGAAAAGTGAACGTACACTCTCTTGCGGTCAGCGACCATCGTCCCGGGCATACCCACGCACCGGACGCGGCACCCGCCGCCGTGCGGCACGGGCCCTCGGCGCGGTGCCCACCCGCGGTACGGCCGGAGCGCGGCGTGGGCGCGACCGACCGCCTCTCGGCGCGGGCCGGCCGTGCCTTCGGCTCCGCGACCGCCTTCGGGGCGGGGCGACGGAATTCGGCGCACTCGAGAACTCCGTGGTCGGCCAGCCGCGCCGCGGATGGCGGCGTCATTCTCGCGCCACAGGTCAGGTGCCCTGACTCCGCGCGGCGGACGCATCCGTTTCCGGGATCCTGGTTGATACCTGCCGGTGACAGTTCGCGCGCACCGCGGCGGCAGTCACTAACCTGCACTGCGGGAGGGGTCGGGATTCTCCACCGCGGCGTCTTTCCGCGAGGGGAACCCGGACACGAAAGGCCGCGACTGCCAGCCGCGGCCGCATGGACCGAACGGTTGTCGCCCTCCGGAGGAACTCATGGCACCATCCCCTCGGCTGTCCTTCTCACGGACGTTCGCGGCCTTCACCGCCGCGGCGGCGGCAGGTCTGCTGATAGCCGGTTGTGAGGCAGAGGTGCCGACACCGGGATCGCCGGCGCCGACCTCGACGACCACTGTCGCGCCCCCCACCTCGCCGGCCGCTCCGACGCCGCCGGCATCACCGCCTGCCACCGTCCCCGCGACCAGTCCCGCCAGCAGCGGCGCCCCGACCTCCACCAGCCCGCCGCCGGGTACCACTCCCCCGAGCCCGACGGCCTCCACGCCCGCCGGCGGCACCGCGGCTCCCCGGACACCCACGATCGTCGTCGCCCCGACCGGCAGCGACTCGAACCCGGGCACACTCGCCGCCCCGTTCGCCACAGTTCAGCGCGCGGTCAGCGTCGCGCGCCCCGGCGACGTCATCGCCCTGCGCGGCGGAGTCCACCAGCCGACCGCCAAGATCGGCATCACGACCAGCGGCACGGCCGCGAAGCGCATCGTCCTGACCTCCTACGGCAGCGAGCACGCCGTCATCGACGGCAGCCGCCTGCCCTCCACCACCAAGCTGATCATCACCACCGCGTCCTACTGGGATTTCGACGGCCTTGAGCTGCGGAACTCACCCCAGCAGGCGCTGTACGCGCAGTCGGTGACGCACTCGACCTTCCGGCGCCTCGACATCCACGACAACCAGAACACCGGACTCGATCTCACCGGCCAGAACACCAGCGACAACCTTGTCGAGAACGTCGACAGTCACGACAACCACGACAACGCGACCGGCGGCCAGAACGCGGACGGAATCGGCGTCAAGTTCGGCTCCGGCACCGGGAACACCGTGCGCAACGTACGGGTCTTCAACAACTCCGACGACGGTCTCGACCTGTGGGCGTTCACCAGCCNGGTGACGATCGAGGGATCGTGGGCGTACGGCAACGGGGTGAACCGGTGGAACATCTCCGGATTCACCGGTAACGGCAACGGGTTCAAGCTCGGTGGCGGCAGCAGCCCGCGGCCCGCCGTCGCCCATGTGGTGCGCAACAGTGCCGCCTGGGCGAACACCGCCAACGGATTCACCGAGAACGGCAACCCCGGATCGCTCCAGCTCACCTCGAACACCGCCTACGGCAACGGCGGAGCCGGCTTCTATTTCTCGCTGTCGTCGTCGACACTGCGGGCGAACCTCTCGGTGAGCAACGGCAGGGCCGCGACCATCGGCGGCGGGGCCGACGCCGCCGGGAACTCGTGGACGCTGGCCGGCACCTACAGCGCGGCGAGCTTCGTCAGCGCCGACGACACCCGCGCTCGGGCCGCCCGCGCGGCGAACGGTTCACTTCCGACGACCGGCGGGTTCCTCCGACTTGCCGCCAACCCCCTTTCGCTGGGCGCCCAGCTCCCCTAGTCATCCTGTCGCCGGGCGACCGGCGCCCCTTGTCATGGCGTACGCCCCGCGACGTCCCGAGTTCGCTCCTGCCCGCCCGGAGGCACGCGCGACCGTCCCCTCCCCGCCGGCCGCGGTTCCCTGAGCCGGATCAGCTGACCGGCTCCGCAGGAAGATGGTTGGATTCCGTGACGGGCGCCGCCCGGAAGGTGACATCCGCGCGGCGGGGCGAGGGGAGCCGGACTACACGTGAGCGACAACTGGGGGGGTCCCCAGAGCCCGGACCAGGGCGGGGGCGGGAGCGGCTATCCCCCCTATCCCGGCCAAAGTCCGGGGGGCGGGCCCGCATACCCGCAGGGCCAGGAGTACCCGCAGCAAGGCCAGGCCTACCCGCCGAACCCGGGCTACCCGCCTGGGCCGGGGTATGGCTACCCGCCCGGCGGTCAGGGCTACCCGCCACCCGGCTACGGCCCCTACGGCGGCGGTGGCCAGCCCCGCAACGGTCTCGGCGTCGCCGCACTGGTTCTGGGCATCGCCGCGATCGTGCTCTCCTGGACCGTCGTCGGCGGCATCCTGCTCGGCATCGGGGCGCTGGTCTGCGGCTTCCTCGGCCGCGGCCGGGTCCGGCGCCAGGAGGCCAACAACGGCGGCCTGGCCCTGGCCGGCATCATCACCGGCGCCATCGGTGCGGCGATCGCGCTGGTCATCCTGATCGCGGCGATCGCGTTCTTCGTCTCCGAGGAGGGTCGCACCTACCTGACCTGCCTGGACGACGCCGGTAACAACCAAGCCGCGATCGACCAGTGCACCCGGGAGTTCGAGAGGTCCTGAACGCGCGGATCGTCCGCGCCGAACACCCGGGTGTCGTCGACCAGCAGCGTGCCCAGCTGCTCCAGCGCCCGCGCCGCATCTCCGATCAGAGCCGGCAGGTGGAAGCGCGCGATTTCTCCCGCTGGATACGGATCCTTGACAAGCCGTCGCGGCGGCGGGAGGTACGCAGCCCGCATGACTGCGCACAGTGAGCCGCTGCTGCGCGCGTTCTACGACTGTCGTCGGCGCGGCTGTCATCGACCATCGACGCTGGGGCAGTGGGCCGGTTGTCAATCCTTTTCCGCTGGTTCGACAGCGGGAGGTGCGGAAGGGTTCCCGGGCGATTCAACGCCGGCCGTGACAACTTCCACACCGCCGTCACCGTGTGGGATCTCGAGTCCGGCGCCGAGATCGCCACGTCGGAGGGCGCGATCGACCCAAGCGGCTCGATCGCGTTCAGCGGGGACGGCCGCTTCCTCCTCGCCGGCGCCAGCAGCCCGCAGCTGCCGCAACAGGACAGCAATGGCCTGGTGCAGGGCCGGGTCGTTCGGCTCGACACTCGGACGCGGCAGGGGCTGCCCGCACTGCCGATCACGGTGTCGGGTCCGACGTCGATCGCGATCGCACGGCACGCGCCCGTCCTGGCGGTGACACACGACAACGTCGCGGAGCTGTGGGATTACCAGACCCAGCAGCTGCTGGCAACGGCGCCGACCGCCCTGCCGGCCGACAAGGTCGCCCTGTCCGCCGACGGGAAGACCCTGGTGCTCGGCGACTCTGACGGCGCGGTCCACGCCCGCGACCCTGCCACCGGACGTCTTGCGCTGCTGTTCCAGCATCAGACGGGCATCAGTGACCTCGCGGTCTCCGGCGACGGCGGCGTCGTCGCTTCGGGTGCCATCGACGAGTCGGTCACCCTCACAACACCGTTCGTCGACCACCGGGTGTCCTCGTTCGCTCACCTGGCGGACGCCGGTCCCGAGGTGCCCAGCGGACTGGCGGTGAGCCCCGACACGAGGACCCTGGCGCTGTCCGGGGCGGGCGGCGTGTCGCTGTGGAGCACGGCCACCGGAAAGAAGGTCATCGACCTGGACTTCTCGGCCACCGCCGGCGCGGCCCGGCAGGTCACCTGGAGCTCGGACGGGAAGCTGCTGGCCGGCAACGACGACGGCGCGCTGGCGATCTGGGACGCGCGGACCGGGCGGCGGATCGCCGGACACCCGGGCTCGGGCCAGTCATGCCCGGGCCTGGAGGGTTCCGAGACAGTGCGTTTCCTTCCCGGCGACCGCTCGGTACTGATGTTCCAGGGGTGCCGGCTGGTGGTCGTCGACCCCCAGAGTGGCGACACCCGTCAGACGCTGGCGGAGCAGGCCGACGGAGTGTTCACCAGCGCCGACGGCCGCACGGTCGTCTCCTGCGAGGCCAGCCCGGACGGGCTCGGCAGCGGCGTCACGCTGCGCGTCTGGCGGTGGGACGGCAGCACGCTGCGAAAGGGTGACCGGCTCACCGACACCGCGTTCATACGCGACGCGGCCGTCAGCCCGGACGGCGCGACCGTGGCGATGGCGGACCTGGACGGCCGGATCGTGCTCCGAGATCTGCGAGACGGCGCCCGCGAGATCCTGCGCGCCGACGGCTCCGACACCAGCTCGTCCGTCGACTTCAGCGCCGACGGCTCGACGGTCCTGCAGTACGACGAGACCCGCCACCGCGTCGTCATGTGGGACGCGGCCTCCGGCCTGCTGCTCGGCTCCTGGGATCAGGCGGTAGTGCTGCCGGAGGAAGGCGGCGGCCTGCTGTCGACCGCCGCCGTCGCCGGGCATCGTCTCTACACCCTCGGTAACGGTGCGCTCGATGCTTGGAGCGACGAGCCGTCGCGATGGCGTGATCAGGTGTGCGACATGGCGCCGGGCCCGCTGACCCGAGACGAGGAGAAGCAGTACCTGCAGGGCCTGCGGGTGGCCGTGGCCTGCGGAAGTTAGCCCCGAGCCCGCCAGCTGGCGTTGTCTGAGCCGACCAGTTGGATGGACCTGCCAGTCCACAGTCCCATCGTTTCCGAGGACGGTGACTCGCGTGCAAGTAAGCCCGCGCGACAGCGCGGACCCGGACAAGAATGCATCCAGAGGATAGACACAGGCCGGCCTCGTCCGCAAGCATGTTCGAGCATTGTTATGCTGCCGGCCATCACCGCGGCGGGCCCGCGGCGATTAGCCCCGGGCGGCGGAACGGCAGCCGCCTCCGCCGGAAAACTGCCGCTGACCTGGGTGCGGAGCCGAGGCGGCGGCTCGCGGGCGGGGCGGGAGCCACCCACCTCCACCGGATCCGCCGATCCGGGGTGTCGCGCACCGGACCAGCCCCTCGGACCAGCCCGGACGGCGTTCGCGTCGCCGCCGCACCGGTTGCCACCAGACTGACTCGGATTCAGTGCACTGATCCGCCCACGGGCACCACCTGCCACCCCTACCCGCTCCCGCCGGACACCGGGCGGGACCGAGAGCCGAGACCTGGCAACTGACAGCCGAGGACCGGGTTCCGAGGCCGAGCGCCGACACCTGAAGGCCGGGAGCCGGGGCCGAGCCGCCGAGCAGCCGAGAGCTGAGGGCCGTTGCCGAGGGCCGAGGGCCGCGGTCAGGCCGAGGCNGCGGGCGCCGCGCGCGGGCCGCACGGTTCCCGGCGGCGGAAGTTCGTGATAGTTGTTGTTTTGGATCCGAGGTCGGCCGCGGCGGGGCTTATCCGGGAGTCGAGAGGGGTCACTCTTCGTGTTCAAGCAGGTCTGCTTCTTCCGAAAGCGTCCGGACATGACGATGGAAGAGTTCCTGGACTACTACGAGAACCAGCACACGCAGCTGGCGAAGAAACTCGGAAAGCCAGCCATTCCGAACGCGGTACGGTACGTGCGACGTTACCTCACCCCGGTGGAGAACCCGGTGACCGGCGAGATCCACGACAGCGGTTACGACTGCATCATGGAAATCTGGTGGAACAGTCGCGAGGACTTCGAGAACTCCCAGCGGCTCATCCGCGACCCCGAGCGGCTGCCGCACACCATGGAGGACGAGAAGAAGCTCTTCGCCAGCCACGAAAACCCGATCTGCATCGTCGAGGAACACGATTCCCCGATGGGCCCGGATGGCGAGATCTACGACTGGGTGCCGGTAGTCCGCGGCTGAGGTCCGCACAGGCACGGCAGACACCTCCCGGCGCCCGTCCACCCGGTGCCCGTCCGCAGAACAGGAGATGGTGGCAAATGAGTGGCCTTCATGACCTCCCGGCGAGAGTCTTCAGCCTCATCGAGTCGGGGGTGGTGACGGAGTTCTCGACGGTATCCGCCGCCGGGGTCCCGATCGACACACCGACCTACTACTTTCCGGCCGACGACATGTCGACGCTGGACCTGGCGACGGGCTTACCCAATCCGACCAAGGCCGAGCGGGTACGGCGCAATCCCAAGGTCGGGCTTCTGATCGAGGGCAGGCCCGAGGAGCCGGTCGTGGTGGTGCGCGCCCGCGGGGCGGTGCGTGACAGCGACCTGCAGGCCAACGCCCTGCGCTACCTCGCCGAGACCGGTTACAAGGGAATCAGTCACGGCATCACCTGGGAGGACGCCCGGAAGGCGGTCACCTACTGGTCCCGGATCATCATCGAGAACAAGCCCGAGCGGGTGTACTGGTGGGATAACCACGCCGCCCTCGACAGCCCGCCGCAGGTGTGGACGGCACCGCCGGACACGTCCTACCCGGTGTCCGACCCCCCGCCCTCCGGGGCGGAGACCCGCTCCTCCTGGCCGGTTCGCCCGTGGCAGGACGTGGCCAGGGAGGCCGTGGCCGGCGGCACCCCCGCGCACCTGTCGGTACTCGACGAGGACGGCTACCCGCTCCCGATGCGGGTGTACTCCTTCGAACTGACGACCGAGGGCTTCCTGCTGGCGGCACCCAAGGGCACTCCCTGGCAGCTGAAGGGCAGGGCGTCGCTGACCTTCGCGGGGTTCCGCACCTTCGTCGGCGACGCCGGGCCGGACGGCGACCGCGTCCTGTTCCGGGTCGAACGTTCGCTTCCGCAGCATCCGGCGACCCTCGATACCAAGCAGGTTCTCCGGCCGAGCGAGGACACCCTCGCCAAGGCGCGAGCCCGGCTCGAACGCGAGGCCGCGCGGCGCGGCGCGTCCCTTCCCGTCATCCCGCAGGAGCCGCCGGCCCGGACGCGCATCGCCCTCATCCGCCAGGCACGCATCGAGAGCGACGCCCCGATCACCGGCATCACCAAGGAGCACGGCAACCGGTCAAGCTGACCTCGGCGCCCTGAGGACATCTGTGTCCCCAGGACATCTGTGCCCTGAGGACAGCGGTGTCCTCAGGACGTCCGTGTCCTCAGGACGTCCTGAGGACGTCCGCTGCCGGAGGTTGGCGCCCCGGTCCCGGCGGACGCGCGTTCACCCCTTCCGACGAACTCCGGCGTGGGCCGTCGCAACCGCTCGGGCGACGGCCTGCGCCGGTTCGTCGACGATGACGACGGCATCGAGTCGCCTGCCGCCGGTGACGACCGGGGCACAGTCAAGGCCGAAGGCCGCCACGCCATGCTTCTTCGCGAGCAGGACCTCGTTGACCGTGCCCTCGTTGCCCCCGATCACCACCAGGGCGTCGGACGAGTCGACGACCATCTCGTTTCGCTTCTCGCCGATCCCGCTGCACACCACGGCGCTGAGATACCGGTTGGCCGCGCCCCGGTCATGGCCGGGCACGATGCCGACGCACAGCCCGCCCGCCTCGTGGGCGCCACGCGCGACACCCTCCATGACGCCGCCGAGGCCGCCGCAGATCACGAGCGCACCGGCCCGCGCGAGCAGGTTTCCCACCTGGCGCGCGAGCTCGTACCGCGCCGGCGTCGCCTCGGCGGCGCCGGGGCCGACGACCCCTATCTGCACGCGGGCGAAGTTCGCATCGACCCCCGCTGGCCAGCTCACCGCGCGGCGCCGACCAGGGGCGGGTTCAGGCGGGCGAAGCCGGCCTGGCGGTGGTACGGGAAGTACGGATACGGCGCGGTGCGGGCGGAGACGGTCTCCAGCCTCGCGAGGTGTTCGGGAGCGAGCGTCCAGCCCACCGCGCCGAGGTTCTGCCGCAGCTGCGCCTCGTCCCGCGCGCCGATGATGACGGAGGAGACCGTCGGCCGGGTGAGCAGCCAGTTGACGGCGATCTGCGGGACGGCTCGCCCGGTCTCCTCGGCGATCTCCAGCAGGACGTCGACGACGTCGAACAGGTGCTCGTCGTCCACCGGCGGGGCGAAGGATGCGGTCTGGTGCAGGCGGCTCGCCGGCGGCAGCGGCTGCCCACGACGGATCCGGCCGGTCAGCCGGCCCCAGCCGAGCGGGCTCCAGACCAGCGCGCCGACGCCCTGGTCGAGCCCCAGGGGCATCAGCTCCCATTCGTAGTCGCGGCCGATCAGCGAGTAGTAGACCTGGTGGGCGACGTGGCGCGGCCAGCCGTGCCGGTCAGCGGCGGCGAGCGACTTCATCAGCTGCCAGCCGGCGAAGTTGGATACCCCCACATAGCGGACCTTCCCGGCGCGCACCAGGTCGTCCAGGGTGGACATCACCTCCTCGACCGGCGTGCCGGCGTCGAAGGCGTGGAGCTGGAACAGGTCGAGGTACTCGGTGCCGAGCCGCCGCAGTGCCGCGTCGCAGGCCGCGAGCAGCCGCGCCCGGGACGAACCGGCGTCGTTCGGCCCGTCGCCGACCGGCAGGCTGGTCTTGGTGGAGAGGATCACCTGGTCGCGACGGCCCCGGATCGCCTCACCCAGCACCTTCTCCGACTCGCCGTCGGAGTAGACGTCGGCGGTGTCGAACATCGTGACACCCGCGTCGAGGCAGATGTCGACCAGGCGGCGGGCCTCGCCGGCATCGGTGTTGCCCCAGGCGCCGAACAGCGGGCCGCGCCCACCGAGGGTGCCGCCGCCGAAACTCAGCGCGGGAACCCGCAGCCCCGACGCACCCAGCCGTCTGTACTCCATCGTCGATCCCTCCACGAGGTGCTCGTCGCGGTCTCGACCCGGCCCGCCCGACGAGCCCGGCCGCCGTGGCACAGCCGCCGTGGCACAGCCAGCGCACAGCGAGCGTGTCACCTGGGACGTCACCCGGCCACAGCACGAGACCCTACTAACGGGCTCAAAGTCCCGTTAAGAACATGGCTACCGTAGCAGAAGACATCCAGTTAACGGAACACCGATTCCCTTAGGCGTAGCGGACGGCTGACGATGCCCCTGCAGGACGACGACCGCGGCAACGACGACCTCGACGACGACAACGACGAACGCGAAGATCACGGTGGCGGCCGCGAGGGAGACGGCACAGCGGCGGGCGAGGTGGACGCGCGTCCGGGCAGCCTCCGCCCCGGTGGCCGCACCGCGCGGGTGCGGACCGCCGTCCTGCGGGCAACCGGCGACTCGCTGGCCGAGCACGGCTTCGCCCACCTCGACCTCGCCGACGTCGCGGCCCGCGCCCAGGTCGGCCGCACCACCGTCTACCGCCGTTGGGGCTCGGCCAGCGGCCTCGTCGCGGACCTGCTCGTCGACATGGCCGAGCACTCCCTGCCCCGCAGCCACACCGGCTCCCTGCTGGGCGATCTGCTCCAGAACGCCAGGCTGGTGCGGCGCACACTCGCCGACCCGCGCCAGGGCCCGCTGTTCCGCGCCGTCATCGCCGCCGCAACCTGCGACGACCACACCGCCCGGGCGCTGCGCCGGTTCTACGAGATCCGCGTCGCCGAATGGGCCGGCTGCGTCGAAGACGCCGTCGAGCGCGGTGAGATACCACCGGGCACCGACGCCCACGAGGTTGTCCGCGCGGTTTCCGCCCCGCTCTACTACCAGCTCCTCACCACCGCGGAACCACCCGACGAACCCGCCGCGGACCGCGCCGCCGAAGCCGCCTTCACCGCCGCCCGGGCCGGCGTCTACCGCCGCAGCACAATCAACCCGTAATCCTCCCGTGCGTGCCTTCCCGACGAGTCGGCCTCGCTTTGTTCGAACAGGCAGGACGTCGACCTGAAAACGGGCAGGGCGTCGACCTGAAACGTTCCACCGATGACAGTTCAGGTGTCGCAGCCGTAGCCGTCACCGTCCCGGTCCAGTCCGAACGGGTCGGGAGGTGTGACACGCAGCGGGCCGCGAATGTAGTTGGGCCCGTCGCCCTCTCCGCCCTCGCAGTCGTAGTCGCCGATGCCNGTTTGTAGGCAGACGTCTGGGTACGCCGGATCGCACCCCGCGCGTGGATCCGACACGGGCGGCTCAGTGGCAGGCGGCACCTCCGGCGACGGCTCGACCACATCTGGAGGCGACGGCTCGGACATCTCCGGCGACGGCTCAGTCGCCTCCGGCGACGGCACGACAGCCTCCGGCGACGGCACGACAGCCACCGGCGACGGCTCGGCCGTCTTCGGAGGAGGCGGCGGAGCCACCTTCGACGGCGGCAGCTGAACGGCCTCCGGTGCCGGCTTTGGTGCCTTCGGAGCCGGCTGGGCAACACTCGAAGGCGGCGGTTGGGCTACCAGCGGAGGCGGCGGGGCCGCTGCCGCCGGAGCCGGCGGCCGGGCCTCCGGCGACGGCCCTGGCGCGGAGAAGGACCACGCCGCCGCCGTACCCGGAAGCGTCTGCGACGCGGACGTCGTCGGGACGGCCACCGCGGACGGGACGGCGGCCGCGGTCGTGCCGACCGGCCTGGGTGCCGTGCCGACCGAGGCGGGTGCCGGGCCGACCGAGGCGGGTGCGGGCGCGGGCGTGTCCGTACTACTGGGATTCGCCGTCGTCGCGAGCAGCGGGCTGGGGTGCCCCGAGGGAGTGGGCCCAGCCGCGACCGTCCTGTCAGCGGCCACCTTCTCCCCCACGTCGTCCGTCGGCATCAGCACGACGCACACGATGAGGGCGAGCACCGCCACGGCAGTCGCGCCCGCGGCTGTCCGGCGATCGCGGATCCGCGCCCAGCCGAGCCGGCCACGGACGAGAGCGACCGAGCCCACGACGATGGCGGCGACCGAGCCGAGCAGCAGGAAAACGAGAAGGACGGTCACCGGCTCGGCCTCACCCTCGCCGTGAGGCCGCCGGCTGGAAGCGGGACGCCGGCCGCGGCAGACCGACACGGCCGGCGGATGTCTTCCGTTCCCCCGCCGCCAGGCTTTGCCGCTCACCAGCGTGTAGGTCATGCATTGTCGCCGACATTCGGCCCCCGTGTTCGTTTCCAATACGAGGCCGACAACGTAACCCTTTCACGGGCACCGGTAGGACAAGCGCCGGTCACGAAATGAGGCGGACCTGAGCACCGGCACATATACTCCGTTCGTCCGGTAATACGCTCCGGCATGTGTGCAACAGCATCCGAATGCTCCGACGACACACACTGTCTCCCGACTCCGGGCCTATGCGCACACCGTGAGGCCGAGCAGTTGGCCGCCCTGCTCCGTGCCCTTCAGGGGTTCTCTCGCCGATCGGTACGGCTGTCCGCGCGGTGGGCCGTGAAGATCTGGTAGGCGGGGCGCAGCATCTCGCGAAGGTCGCCGAACGGTTCCACCACCAGCGGCCCACACAGCNGCAGCAGGATGTCGGAACGCCCCGCCGGGGGGTGGTGAGCGGGCGCGGAGCCCCGGCGGCCGACGGGTGCCGGCGGCGGCTGACCGGCGGGACCACCGGTGGGACCGGCGGGACCGGCCGACGAGCGGCCGGCGGGGGTGGGCGACGTCCAGAAGGCGGACGGGGCGGTCGGCAGCGGTTCCGCGGTTCCGCCGGGCGGGTTGGTCGCCGCCGGTGCCCCTGCCCGGGCCATCAGCCAGGAGTACGTCCGGTTGGCTGTTGTCCCGGCGTCGGAGGTGGATCGTGGGCGGAGGCGGCGGATCTCGGCGAGCAGCGGGTCACGTTCCCGGCCGCGCAGGGCGAGCAGCGCGAACGGGTCGAGGTTGATCGTGTCGGCGAGCTGGTGGCAGGCGGCGACGAGGTGCGCGCAGGGCCGCTGCCAGTCGGTGCATGTGCAATCCATCGCCAGGTCGTCGACACGCTCGGGGAACAGGGGGAGCCCGAGCGCGGCGAAGACCTCCTCGAGGTCCGCGGGCATCGAGCCGGCCAGAAGTGCCGCGGCAAACCGGGCCTGCGCGGCGAGCGCGTCCTCGACACGGCCCCAGTCGGCGTCGCCGAACGTTCGGATGGCGAGCCGGGGCCTGTGCAGGTCGTCACCGCGGTCGCGGACCATCGCGACGACGAGGTTGCCGGATCGCCGCACGCTCAGCACCGCCTNGGTGCGCACCAGGGCCCGGCCGGCGCGCAGCGGCTCGGGCAGGCTCATGCCCTCGATCAGCGCGAGGAACCGCGACGACCACCAGGCCGGTCGGTCCCGGCGGTCCCGGCGGTCCCGGCTGCCTCGGGCGTCCGGGTCAGTCATCGACGGCCTCGGGGGCGAGGGCGACGAGATCCCACAGCTCGTCAGTGGACAGTGACGCCAGCCAGCTCTCCCCGCCGCCGACGACGGTGCGGGCCAGCGCGGCCTTGTCGACGAGGATCCGGTCGATCCGCTCCTCCAGGGTGCCCATGCACAGCAGCGTGCGGACCCACACGTCCCGCCGCTGCCCGATGCGGTGGGCGCGGTCCGTCGCCTGTGCCTCCACCGCCGGGTTCCACCACCGATCGATGTGGATGACGTGGTTCGCCGCGGTCAGGTTGATGCCGTTGCCCCCGGCCTTGAGGGAGAGCAGGAAGACACCGGGGCCGTGCTGGGCCTGGAAGCGTTCAACGAGGGCGTCCCGTTCGGCGGCGCGCAGACCGCCGTGCAGGAACGACACCTCGACCCCGAGCCGGGCGGACAGGTAGGGCTCGAGCATCGCGCCGAAGCGGGCGAACTGGGTGAAGCACAGCGCGCGCTCGCCGTCCGCGACGATTCCGGTGAGCAGCTCCTCCAGCCGGGCGAGCTTGCCGGACCGGCCCGGCAGCGCCGAGGAGTCCCCGAGCAGGTGGGCCGGGTGGTTGCAGACCTGCTTGAGCCTCGTCATCGCGGCGAGCACCACGCCGTTGCGCCGCACGGTGGACGAGGCGTCCCGCAGCCGCTCCATCATGTCGTCGACGACCGCCCGGTACAGCGACGCCTGCTCGGCCGTCAGTGTGCACAGCTGGCGGAGTTCCACCTTGGACGGCAGGTCATGCAGCACCGTCGGGTCGGATTTCACCCGGCGCAGCACGACCGGGCGGATCCGTCGACGCAGCCGGGCGGTCGCGTCCGGGTCGCCGTACCGCTCGATCGGCACCGCGTAGCGGGCGCGGAAGGAGGCGGCCGAGCCGAGCAGCCCCGGGTTGACCGCATGCATGATCGCCCACAGGTCACCGAGCCGGTTCTCCACCGGGGTGCCGGTCAGCGCGATCCGGTGGCGGGCGGNCAGCTGGCGGACGGCGCGGGCCTGGGCGGTCGCGGAATTCTTGATCTGCTGCGCCTCGTCGAGGACGATCCGCTCCCAGCTGACCGCGCGGAACCGGTCGACGTCCCGGGTGAGCCTCGGGTAGGTGGTGAGGACCAGATCATGCCTGGACGAGGCCTCGGCGAGATCCAGGCCGGCCGCTCGCAGGCGGGCCTCGTGGTGGGTGTGGACCGTCAGCCCGGGCGCGACCTGGGCCGCCTCGCGCCGCCAGTTCCCCAGCACCGAGGTCGGGCAGACGACGAGGGTCGGTCCCCGGCGCGCGGCCGCCCGAGTACGCAGCTCCAGCGCCAGGACCTGGATGGTCTTGCCCAGGCCCATGTCGTCGGCGAGGACGGCGCCGACCCCGAGCCGGTCGAGCAGCGCGAGCCAGGCGAGCCCGTCCACCTGGTAGGGGCGTAGCCGCACACCCAGCCCGGCCGGCGGCTCGATGCCGAATCCAGGCCCGGAGCCCTGCTGGCCGGAAGGGCCGGAAGGGCCGGAAGGGCCGGAAGGGCCGGCAGGGCCGGTGAGCAGCGCGCCGAGCCAGCCGTCCGCCACCACCTCGACGTCCGCGCCGGACGCCTCGTCATCGCCGCTCGGGCCGGGGCCGAGACCGGTGTGGGCGAGCGCCTCACCGACGGTCATCCGGCCGCCGGCTGTCTGCCGGGCCAGATCCAGCCCGGCGAGCTGGCCCGGGTCCACCCGGGTCCACCTGCCCCGCACCTTGACGAGCCCGGCCCTGGCCTTCGCGAGCCGTTCGAGCTCGACGCGGCTCAGCTCGACGCCGCCGAGGCTGACCGCCCAGCGGAAGTCGACGATCTGGGCGAGGTCCGTCGTGACGTCACGCAGAATCGGCGCCACCGGGTTCACCGCGCGCACCGTGAGCCGGGACGCCAGCCGCGCCGGCCTCGTCCACCAGGACGGCACGAACACCCCGAAGCCCTCCTGCTCGAGGGCTCCGGCGACGTCCAGGAAGCGCTGCGCCTGTTCGAGGGTCAGTTCCAGGCCCGTTGGACGGGCCGCGCGCAGGGCCCGGTCCAGCTCCGGCCACACGGCGGCGGCCCGTCCGAGCCCACCGAGCAGCGACTCCTCGGCGTCGGTGGTCCACGCGCCGGGCCCGGCGGGCCGACGGCGCCAGATCTGGCTCGCAGGCACCTGGACGCCGGGATCGTCGACCGCCTGCAGCAGGAAGTCGACGCGCCAGGCGTCCTCGTCACCCGGCGCCGGCCGCGACAGCGCCCCCGGCTCACCCAGCCGGAAACACACCCGCAGCGGGGACGCCCACCTGCCACCCGCCCGCCACACCTCGACCTTCGCGGCAAGGTCGCGGGCCGCGGCGTCGGTGGCGGTGAAGTGCGAGGCGCCGTCCGCACCGCCCGCGCCGTCGAGGGCGCGCAGCCAGCCGGCAGTCGCCCTGGCCGATGACGACCGCCGCGAGCCCAAGGCACCCGCCGCGGGGCGGGCCTGCCGAAGCCGCTCACGCACATGGACATCGACCCGATGGTCGAGCGCGGCGCCCAGCGCCTCGACCGGATCGCTTCCCGACGCCCTGCCCGCGGCTGCCCGGTCCGCGGCTGCCCGGTCCGCGGCTGCTTGGGGCGCGTGCGCCTGGGGCGCGGCGGCCCGGAATGCCGGCGGCATGGCCGCGACCAGCTCGTCGAAACGGTCGGCGTCCGGCCCGGTGAGGACAGGTGACCAGCGGGCCAGCGGCCGCGCCCCGGCCCAGCCGACCGCTGGGAGGACCCGGCCGCGGTCGACCAGCTCCGCCGCGAACGCATCGACGGCCAGCAGGAACCGCGCGGATGCCCCGAGCTGGACCCCCTCGCCGATCTCCCACCACGGGCCGGGCCAGGGCGAGACGCCGGGACGGATCGTGTCGACCAACCAGCGGCGGAGGACCGGACTGTGGGCGTCCACAGCTGCCGCCCGCCCGCCCGCCGGCCCGGGCACGGCCTCGCTCAGCGCCATCGCCAGCTCCGGTGACGCCAGCGGCCCGGCGGCCGTGCTCGGCAGCAGCACGGCAACCTGCCCGCCCGTGGCACTCTCGCTGGTAGCGAGCGGAGCCAGCTCCGCGAAGGTCGCCGCGAAGGGATGCGGCGCGGGCGCGAAGGGATGCGGCGCCCGCCCCCGGCGCCGGGTGTGCTCAGCCCACAGCCAGGCCCCGCCGGCAGGCGCGTAGATGCCGTGCACAACCAGCATCAGCGCCCCCACAGACCCCGCGCTCGACCAACTCCACCGGGCACACCGGCGAGCCTACGTACGCATCGGACGACCGGCCGGCACCGACCAGGCAGCACTACCACCCCTCCTGATCGAAAAGGCCGACAGCATCGAGGCTCGGACATCCAACCAGTTCAAGACCGCCAAGATCGGGTGCGACGCCTTCGCCGGCTGCCCTTGCGCCAAGGACGGCCTGACACCGTGGGTGCAGACGTACGGATCAGGCGGCACCGGTTCGACCGGCGGCCACCGCCGCGCNCCGTGGCCAGGACACCGGCCATCTCCAGGCCACGCACCGCGCGCCGGGCGGTGGACACCGACACCTCAGCCCGCGCCGCCAGCGTGGACATCGCCGGGAACGCGCCCGACCAGTCCTCCGCGTGGCGGTAGTAGGCGATCCCGAGCAGGGTGGCCCGCAACATGCGCACCGACACCACCCGCCCACCGACAACCGTCGGGACGAGGCGGATCGTACGAACATGGTGGTAGAGAGCGGAGACAGCGGAACGCTGTGAGATACCTAGAGGTCACGGTTCGGGATCCTGGTGCTACAGGGTTCGGATCGAGGCCCCGTTCCGGTGCTCTAACACCGGGCGGGGCCGCCCCTATCGCCGGGGATGATTCACCGTAGTCCGCGAAACGGACCACACTCGCCGGGCTTCCACCGCGACCACAACGAAGCCACATCCCGCGCCAGCTACAGGCGATGCCCCCGNGAGTACAATTATTTGACGCAGAGCAAACAAAGAAAGGTTCGGCCGAACCAGCGGGGGGCGGCGACCAGAGAATCCGCACGCCCGTTCCCTCGGCTGCCGACTTTTCCACGCCAGCCTCCGGCGCGCATGAGGTTCTCGATCCGACCAGCGGCCCTGGCCGCCGCGCAGTGCCCGCCAGACGGCGGCTGCGGCGTCGAGACGACGCTGGACCAGGCCATCCCCCCGATCCCGCAGCGCCGGGGATGCGCGCTGGTCAGGTTCAGGTGTGCACTCTCGGCCCCGGACCACCACCGGGCCATGCGTAGCTCCGCTCCGCAACCGGCCACACACAGTCCGTCCGTGAGTTCCGGGCCGGTACCGCCGGCGAAGCGGCTGGCCCGCGCCGGCGGAAGACCGGGCCGCCGGCCGGGATCGGCAACCTAACAAAGTACTGGGGAAAAGCGAACAACACTTGTGCCGCAGACCCTGGCGTTACATGATCGGCCGCCTGAAACACCTTCAACTTCGCGTCGTAAGAGGCGGTCATCCCAGCAACAGGCAAGCCGACGGAGGGCGACCTTGGAGCTTGACGTCAGTGGTCTGCAGGTCACCTACGCGGGTGTCATTCGGGCCCTGCGGGAGGTTGATCTACACGTCGGGGCCGGTGAGATAGTCGCCGTCCTCGGCAGCAACGGGGCAGGCAAGACCACGCTGCTCCGCGCCATCACCGGCTCGCTGAAACGTCATCGGGCCAAGGTGGACAAAGGGCGGGTCACATTCGGCGACCGGTCGTTGGTGGGTGTTGACCCGGCCGATGTCGTGAAGCGCGGGGTCGTTCTCGTTCCCGAGGGGCGCCGCGTGTTCGGGCGGCTGTCCGTCGAGGAGAACCTCCGCGCCGGGGCGATATCCGTCCGCAGCCGCACGGCCAGGGCGGAGGCCCGGGAAAAGGTCTACGAGATGTTCCCGCGGCTCGCCGAGCGCAGCGGGCAACGCGCCGCGCTGCTCTCCGGCGGCGAGCAGCAGATGTTGGCCATGGGTCGGGCGCTGATGTCCNGCCCCCGGCTGCTGCTGCTGGACGAACCGTCACTCGGCCTCGCTCCGCAGGTTGTGACGCGGATCGGAGAGGTGCTCAAAGAGATCAACCGCCAGGGCACGTCCGTCATGCTCGTCGAGCAGAACGCCACGATGGCACTGGGTGTCGCCGACAGCGGGTACGTGCTCGAGCTCGGCAAGGTGGCGCTGTCGGGCCCGGCCGCGCAGCTGGCCGCCTCCGACGACATCGCGTCCCTCTATCTCGGTCGAGGGCACGCCGAGAAGGCCGCTGAGCAGGCAGCGGGCGGCGACTCCGGCAGTGGGCCCGGCGACGGGCCCGGCAGCCCACCCGGCGCCCGAGCAGGCGGGTCGGGCGGAACCGGCGGGCGTACCGCTCCGGAGCCGACGCTGAGCCGCTGGAACCCACCCCCGCGGGGCCGTTTCGGGCTCCTCCCCGCCGGGGTCGGAACCGTGACGGGAGGCAGGTAGGCCGTGACGATACCGACCAAGACCGGGCACGACTCCGACTCCGGCGCGGGCTCCGGGCCCGGCTCCGCCCCCGGCACCGGCCCTGACTCCAGCTCTGGCTCGGGCGCCGGTTCCGGGTCAGGCCGGGTTGCGCGGGAGGACGTCGCCGCGCTGGAAGTGGACTCCGTGACCGTGAAGTTCGGCGCGCTCACCGCGTTGTCCGGGGTGTCGCTGCGGGCCGAGCCCGGCACGATACATGCGGTCATCGGGCCGAACGGCGCCGGGAAGTCGACGCTGTTCAACGTCATTTCGGGCGTCTACCGAGCCGCCGCCGGCAGCGTGCGGCTCGGCGATCGGACGCTGACCGGGCTGCGGCCGCACAAGGTCACCGCGCTCGGCGTGGGCCGCGCCTTCCAGAACATGGCGGCCTCGCCCAACGAGTCGGTCGAGGAGAACATCATGCTCGGCCGGCACCTGCTCACCCGGGCCGGTTTCGTCGGCACCGGGCTGAAGCTGCCGTGGGCGGTCCGGGAGGAACGGCTGCACCGGGAGCGGGTGGTGGAGATCGCCGAGTTCGTCGATCTCGGCCATGTTCTCCATCAGCCGCTGGGAATCCTTTCCTACGGCGACCGCAAACGGGTCGAGGTCGCCCNGGCGTTGGCCACCGAACCGCGGGTGCTGCTGCTGGACGAACCGGTCGCCGGAATGAACGCCGCGGAGACCCTGCGGATGTCGGACATCGTGCTCGCCGTGCGCGCCTCACTGGGAATCACGGTGCTGCTGGTGGAACACGACATGTCCATGATCATGTCCGTTGCGGACCGGATCAGTGTGCTGGACTTCGGCCGCCTGATCGCTGACGGAACGCCCGCGCAGATTCAGAACGACCCGGCGGTCATCGCCGCCTACCTCGGCACCGAAACCGATCCGACCTCGGTTCAGACCACGGCTGATGCCACGGCAACTTCAAAGTAGTCGCGACGAACGCCTCGGCCGTGTCGCCGCTCCGACCGGAGAGCCCCCTCTGTGACCACCTTCCTTTCGTTCCTGCTCAACGGCCTTTCCCTCGGGTCGTTGTACGCCCTCATCGCCCTCGGCTTCGTCATCATCTACAAGGCCAGTGAGATCCTGAACTTCGCGCACGGCGCCTTCCTGCTGCTCGGCGCCTACCTCATCGCGCGTCTCCAGCCTTCGGTGGGCTTCGCCGCCGCGGTCGCCATCGGGGTCGTCGCCACGGCCCTGGCCGCGCTGCTCTCCGAACGGGTGCTGTTCTCCCGCGTGCGCAGTGCCCACGTGGCGTCGCTCACGATCATGACCCTTGGCCTGGACGTCCTCATCACCACCGATCTGACCAGGCGGATCGGTTCGAAGGTGCTGCCCCTCGGCCAGCCCTGGGGCGCCGGCGTGATGCACCTGGGCGGCGTCAACATCAGCGAGAACCGCCTGATCGCGATCGGTGTGGCGATCGTCCTCATCGGACTGCTGTTCGCCGCGTTCCGCTTCACCAGCTGGGGCGTCGCCCTGCGGGCGGCGGCCGAGGACGGCGAGGCGGCCGCGCTGATGGGAATCCGGCAGGCCCGGGTCGGCGCGGTGGCATGGATCATCGCGGGTGGCCTCGCCGCGGTGGCCGCCGTGTTCCTGACCGGCAGCCCCACCCCCGGTCTGGAGCCGAACCTCCGCACGATCGCGTTCGCCGCGTTCCCCGCCGCCATCCTCGGCGGTCTCGACTCGACGACCGGAGCCCTGGCCGGGGGCCTGATCATCGGTGTCGCCGAGTCACTGTTCGCCGGCTACAACACCAGCCTGACCTTCCTCGGTGGCGGCTTCAGCGTCGTCGTCCCCTACGTGGTGATGATGCTGGTGCTCGTCGTCCGGCCAGCGGGTCTGTTCGGGACGAAGGAGCTGCATCGTGTCTGACACGACGACGGAGCGCACCGCGGGCGCCCCGCCGAGCGCCGTCCCGGCGGCCCCTCCTCACCGCACGCGGAGCCTCCCCCGCCCGTCCACGGGCAGCCTGCTGTTGGTGGCGCTGGTGGCCGTGCTGGCGATCATGCCGTTCTACCTTGAGGAGTTCTGGCTGCGCACCGGGTTCGCGGTGTTCGGCGCGGCGATCGGCGCGATCGGGCTGAACATCCTGGTCGGCACCACCGGCCAGCTCTCGCTCGGGCACGCGTTCTTCCTCGCCGTCGGTGGCATCAGCTACTGCTGGCTGTCGGGCGAGTCCAACGACGCCGGCGCTCACCCGTATGTCGGGCTCGGGCTTCCACCGCTTCTCGGCATGGTGCTCGCGGTCGGGATCTCCGGTCTGGCCGGGCTGGTCTTCAGCCCGCTCGGCGCCCGCCTGAAAGGCCTCTACCTCGGTATCGCCTCGCTCGGGCTGGTGTTCGTCGGAATCCATGTCTTCAATTCGGTCCACCAGGTCAGCGGCGGTCACAACGGGCGGTCCGTTCCCGAGTTCTCGCTGTTCGGGTTCACCTTCGACNACAGCGACCCCGACCTCTATGTGCTCAACGTCGAGTTCGAGAAGTTCGAGCGGCTCTGGTATCTCGGGCTCGTCCTCGCGGTCGGCTGCTACCTGTTCGCCCGGGCGACGTTGAACGGACGTCCCGGCCGGGCCCTGCGGGCCGTGCGGGACAGCGAGATCGCGGCCTCGGTGAACGGTGTGAACGTCACCGCCTACCGGGCCCGGGCGTTCCTGCTCTCGTCGATGTACGCGGGCCTTTCCGGCGTGTTGTTCGCACTGGCCATCGGCAGTGTGGCCCCCGAGTCGTTCGCAGTGGACATCTCGATCCAGTACCTGGCGATGATCGTGCTGGGCGGGCTCGGCTCGGTGGGCGGTGCCTGTGTCGNGGCGGCGTTCGTCACCGCGCTGCCCTACGTGCTCGGGCAGTACGCCGAGTCGATTCCGGGTCTTTCCGAACCCGGAACCGGTGGGGTGAGCTATTCTGAGGCCGCTCGCTACGCATATGGCGCGGCCGTGATTCTGGTCATCATTTTCTGGCCCGCCGGCCTGGCCGGTATCGCCCACAACCTGCGGCCTGGGCGCAGGAAACGCGCCGTCGCACGGGAACCAACCTGACCACGAGCTCTCCACCCGCTGACCCAGCATGCTGGGCGGATTTTCACGCACGTTTTCGACAGACACCATGAGAACGAGAGGGACCAGGATGCAGGGCACCAGAATCCGGCACCGCGGGCTGCTGCGCCCGGCCGTGGCGCTCGCCGCGGCCGCGGCGCTCGTCGCGACCGCGGCGTGCAGCACGAAGGCCGACGAGAAGGAAACGCCGCCGGCGGACGCCTCCCGGGGAGCGGTCAAGACCGGGGCGGGCATCAAGGGCAACACGATCACGTTAGGCGTACTGACCGACTTCACCGGTCTGAACGCGGCCAGCGGCAAGGACGTCACCGAGGGCCAGCGGATCTACTGGGACCAGGTGAACGCCGACAAGGGCGTCTGCGGCCAGTACCAGGTCGAGCTCGAGATCAAGGACCACGGGTACAACGTCCAGACCGCGGTCTCGCAGTACTCCGAGATCTCCGGCGACGTCCTCGGCTTCGTCCAGGTTCTCGGTTCGCCGATGGCGACGACGCTCATTCCCGAGCTCGAGAAGGACGGCCTCATCGGCATTCCGGTCGCCTNGGCGAAGAACCTCGCGGCCAGCGAGAACTACGCGGTCCCCGGGGCCACCTACGACGTCGAGACCATCAACGGCCTCGACTACCTGCTCGAGAAGGGGCTGATCAAGAAGGGTGACAAGATCGGCCACATCTTCCATGACAGCGAGTACGGCAACAACGCACTCGAAGGCAGCAAGTTCTTCGCCCAGGAGAACGGGCTGACCGTCGTCGAGCAGCGGATCGGCGCGGCCGAGCCGGATATGACCTCCCGGGTCACCGCGCTCGCCGCCGAGAAGGTTTCGGTGATCATCGCCACCACCCAGCCCAGCCAGACGGCCGGCGTCGCCGGAGCGGCGAAGGGAGCCGGGCTCAATGTCCCGGTGCTGGGCAACGCCCCCACCTTCTTCCCGACACTGCTCGACACCCCGGCTCGCGACGCCCTGGTCGAGAACTTCTACCTCGTCGGCCCGAACGTGGGTGTCGGCCGCCCGCCGGCGGCTGAGCTGCTGAAGGCGTACAAGGCGAAGTTCCCGAACGTCGAGCCGTCGAACAGCGTCGTCACCGGCTACGCGTCCTCGAAGATCATGGATCTGATCCTGGAGCGGGCGTGCGCCGACGGCGACCTCACCCCGGCGGGTGTGCTCGCCGCCAAGGCCGCCATCAGCCCGGCCAAGACCGATGGAGTGACCGGCGAGCTGGACTTCTCCAAGCCTGGTGAGTCCCCGTCCCGGCAGAGCTTCCTCGCCCGCCCGAAGCCTGGAGCTCCGGGCAGCACCGAGGGCATCGCGGACAACTACGAGGGGCCGACCGTGGCCGCCTACGTCCGTAGCTGAGAAACGTCTCCGGGGCCGCTCGGCGGGTGAACCGCCCGCCGAGCGGCCCTCCCCGGGGCGACCCGCCCCGAGGCGCTCCACCCCACCGCACCGGATCTGGTGGCCGGGCGCCGGAGCACCTTCGGCTCGCCCCGCAGCCGGGTGCAGATCGCCTGGGCCGTGCTGACGAGGGTGACGTGGCGGTGCCAGCCCGTCCAGGAACGTCCCTCGAAATGGTCGAGGCCGAGGCGGCCGGTGAGCTCGCCGTAGTCCTCCTCGATCCGCCGGCGGGCCCTGGCGAGCCGAACCAGGTCAGGCAGTGGGACGTCCGCCGGCAGGGTGGACAACCAGTACTCGCGGGGCTCGGCCGCGCCGGGCGGCCATTCGGCCAGCAGCCAGCATTCCGGCGGACTCCGGTCGGGCAGGCGGCAACCGCCGCGGCCGGCGACCCGGATCCGCAGGGCGAGGAAGTGCGACCACCTGAGGCCCTCCGGGCCGGCCGCGCTCATCCGCTGCCCGCCACGCAGGGTCAGGTACCGGCCGACGGACCGGCCGGTCGTCATGAGCAGGGACCTGAGATCCCGCGGCGGCTCGTACGAGTACTGACCACCAGCCGAGTACTGACCACCAGCCGAGTACGGCCCAGCGGCGGGGCCGGGTTCCACCGGGTGGGCGAGCAGGGTCGGCGTCACCGCCAGCAGATACGGGACGCCCCGCTCGGTCAGCCCCCGCCGGAACGCGGCGACGTCACCGTAGCCGGTGTCGGCCACGACGGGGCGCACCGGCATCCCCCACCCGCGCAGCTCGTCGAGCATTTCCAGGGCCTGCCGCCAGGTCTCCTGATGACGCTGGTCGTCCGGGATCGCGGCCCGCGCCCGCCGGAGGCGGGCCGCGGCCATCTGATCAGGATCGTCGAGGACGGCGTCATCCCACGACGGCGGCAGGAACAGCCGCCAGTTCAGAGCTGCCGAGGCCCAGTCGGCCGCGGCGTGCACGGACACGCCGATCTGGCAGTTGCCGACCCGGCCCAGGCCCTCGGAGTACATGCGGGCCACCCCCGGCGAGGCCGGACCATCCTTGGCGAAGCCGCTGTCGTCCACGACCAGCGCGACCGGGTCCACGAACCCGGTCGCCCACCCGGTCAACCGCCGCCGGACCTCGCTGTGGTCCCAGGTGGAGCTGGTGATGAACTGCTGCAGGCACTGGTGGTCCACCGCGAGCCGGTCGGCCATCGGCCGCATCGACTTGCGCCTGCCGTCAAGCAGCAGGCCGCGCAGATACAGCTCACCCTTCGCACNCTGGTCACGTCGCCGCAGCCCACCCAGCATCTGCTCGGCGAAGGCCTCGACGACCGGGCGGACCCGTTCCATTTCCTCCGGCCTCACGGCGCCGACCCCAGGTGGCCGTCGGGCACGAGCCGCTGTAAATGGGCCAATTTCTCCTCCTGCCGGCAGCAGGACGGAGCGCCTCCCGCTGACGGAAATCGACGCGCCTAAGGCCAGCCCCCCAGTTCGGCCGCTGAGTTCAGCTCAGTCGTTCGATGACCATCGCCATGCCCTGCCCGCCGCCGACGCACATGGTTTCCAGACCGAACTGCTTGTCGTGGAACCGCAGGGAGTTGATCAGTGTGCTCGTGATCCGGGCACCGGTCATCCCGAAGGGGTGGCCGACCGCGATTGCGCCGCCGTTCACGTTCAGCCTGTCCTCGTCGATGCCGAGTTCCCGGGCGGAGGCGATCACCTGCACCGCGAAAGCCTCGTTGATCTCGACCAGATCGATGTCATCGATGGTGAGGCCGGCCCGGGCCAGCGCCCGCTTCGAGGCTTCGACCGGGCCGAGACCCATGATTTCCGGGGAGAGACCGGTGACGGCGGTGGAGACGATCCGGGCCAGCGGCGTGATACCCAGCTCCCTGGCCCTGGTGTCGGACATGACGACCACCGCGGCGGCACCGTCGTTGAGCGGGCAGCAGTTTCCAGCCGTGACGGTGCCGTCGGGGCGGAACACCGGCTTCAGTGCGGCGACCGCCTCCAGGGTGACGCCCGGGCGCGGCCCGTCGTCCTTGGTGACCAGCGTGTCGTCGGGAAGGGTGACCGGGGTGATGTCACGCGCCCAGAAGCCGTCCGCGATCGCCTTCTCCGCGCGGTTCTGGCTGCGCACGCCGAACGCGTCCTGGTCAGCCCGGGTGACCCCCCGGAGCTGGGCGACGTTCTCGGCGGTCTGCCCCATCGCGATATAGAGGTCGGGCAGCCAGCCCTCGGTGCGCGGGTCGACCCAGGTCTGGCCACCGGAGGCGAACTTCTCGGTACGGGCCTGCGCCTCGGCGAACACCGGGTTCCGGGTGTCGGGCAGGTTGTCGGCGTTGCCCTTGAAGTAGCGGCTCACCGTCTCGACGCCGGCGGAGATGAACGCGTCGCCCTCCCCCGCCTTGATCGCGTGGAACGCCATCCGGGTGCTCTGCAGGCTGGAGGAGCAGTAGCGGTTCACCGTCGTACCGGGCAGATGGTCCAGACCGGCAAGCACCGCGACCGCGCGGCCCAGATTGTTGCCGGCCTCTCCCGCCGGCTGCCCGCAGCCGAGAACCAGGTCGTCGATCTCGGCCGGATCGAGCTCGGGCACCTTCGACAATGCGGCCCGCACCATCTGCACGGTGAGGTCATCCGGCCGCATGGATTTCAGGGAACCCTTTACCGCGCGGCCGATCGGCGAGCGGGCGGTCGAAACGATCACGGCTTCCGGCATCGACATCCGCTCCCTAACTACTAAGCGCTTGCTTAGGTTGGGAACACCCTCCCGCACCGCCGGCCGAGCGTCAACCCAAGGCCGTCAGGTGCCCGACAGCGCCGCGCCCAGCCCCGCCGTGGCATTCATGTACCGATCCCATGTACCGATCCGCGGCGGGACCGTCGGCGGGCGGATCGCTTCAGGCTCCGCGCCGATCGGCGCGAACCCGCTCCTCACAGTGCGCCCGCAGGCCCTGGGCCTCGGTGTCGACGTAGCGGCGGACCAGCCGTCCCATGAGGAGGCCGACCACCGGCGCCAGCGGCCCGGACTGGCGCAGGCTCAGCCGCACGGTGACCTGGTTGCCGGCCGGGGCGGGCGAGATGCGGTGGTCGGCGACCGTGGTCATGCCGGTGGCCCTGCTGATCCAGGAGAAGCCCTCGCCGGCGACCAGGTCGGTAACGGTCCACTCGGCCACCGGCAGCCGGGGCTGCCGGATCCGCGCGACGCTGCCGTCGCGCAGCTCGTCGTCGGCCGTGTCGACGGCGGTCATCGTCGGCGTCCAGGCGGGCCAGCGCCGGACATCCCGCATCACGGCCCAGACCTCGTCGGCCGGGGCGTCGATGGTCACCGAGGTCTCGTAGTACACGGGGTGCCTCCCTGAGAGCAGCGGACGTCGCGCGCGCGGCCGGATGGCCAGCCGCAATCTGTACCAGGTGGTACATGTACCATCTGGTACATGACGTCGCAAGGTCAGCTGTCGGACAGGCCGGCGGAGAAGCCGACGAAGAGCCCGGCGAGGAGCCCGGCGAGAAGCCCGAGCCCGGTCGAGAACCCGCCGGATGGCGAGCTGGGTGGGCCGGGCAGCGCGAGCGGACCGGGCAGCGCCGGCGCGCCGGGCGGCCCACCCGACGGCGCGCGACAGCGCCTGCTGGCGGACGTCATCGCGCACGTCGCCGAGCACGGAGTCGGCGAGGTCAGTCTGCGACAGCTGGCGGCCGCCCTGGGCACCAGCCATCGCATGCTCATCTACCATTTCGGCTCCCGGGACGGCCTCCTCGTCGAGGTCGTGCGGGCGATGGAGGAACGTCAGCGCGCCGCGTTCGCCGAGATGCGGCGCGAACCCGCGGCGTCCGCGGCCGAGCTGGGGCGCCGGATGTGGCGGCAGCTCAGCGAGCCGGAGCTGGCGCCGTTCGAGCGCCTGTTCTTCGAGATCTACGGCCAGGCGCTCCAGGGCCGCGCCTACGCCCAGCCCCTGCTGGACGGCGTCGTCGAGGACTGGCTCGGCCCGATGAGCGATCTACTCGTCCGCGACGGGCACCCGCCCGCGGCCGCGCGGACGCAGGCCCGCCTCGCGCTCGCGGTCACCCGCGGCCTCCTGCTGGACCTGCTGGCCACCGGTGACCGCGACGGCGTCGATCTGGCGATGGAACAGATGCTCGCCGCCTTCGGACACCCCGCCACACCGCCCGACCCGCCGGGCTGACGCCGATGCCCCGCCGACCCCGGCCCGCTGCCGTGACCAGCACCTTCCGCGGCTCCGGTGGACGGAACAACCGTGCCCGCCCCGCATATGGCCAATCCGGCCCGGCGGATCACCGCCGATCAGGGCCGAGCACCACCGTGGCCGCTCCCGGAGATCTGTGCCTGCCGCGCGATCGCCCAGACCCGTTCGGGGTGCAGCGGAAGCTCGTGGATGCGCCCACCGAGGGCTTCGGCGACGGCGTTGCCGATCGCGGCGGGCACGGCGGGCGACCCGGTCTCCCCCACCCCGTGGATGCGGGCGCCGTCCGGGCCGGCCGGGTCTTCGGTCAGCCCGATGGAGAAGGTCTCCGGCAGGTCACGGACCGAGGGGATCCGGTAGTCGAGCAGGCTGTCGTTGAGCAGCGCGCCCGACTCGCCACCCCAGACCATCGCCTCGGACATCGCCTGCCCGACCCCGAACGCCACGTTCCCCTCGCACTGCAGCTCGGCGAAGGTGGGGTGCACGACCCGCCCGGCGTACGACTCGACATGCAGGTCGACGACCCGCACGGCGCCGGTCTCCAGGTCGACCTCGACCTCGGCGGCCGCCGCGGCGTGGTAGAAGTGCGGGGTCACGATGCCCTGGCCGGTCTCGGGGTCGAGGCCGCCGTCGCTGGCGTGCACCTCGGAGACGGTGAGCCNGCCGAGCTTCGTCCGCGCGAGCAGTTCGGCGTAGCTGAGGCCCACACCGAGGTCACAGCGGACCCGGTCGGCGCGTACGTCCACCGTGGCGGGCGGCACGCCCAGCAGCGAACCCGCCTGGCGGGCGAGCTCGCCGCGCAGGCGCGCGCCGGCCCGTTCGACCGCCACGCCCATCATCAACGTCGAGCGGGACGAGCTGGTCGTCTGGTCCCAGGCGGTGACGGCGGAGTCCGGGTAGGTCACGTGCACCCGGTCGAGCGGCACGCCGGTCGCGTCGGCGGCGAGCTGCGCGAGCACCGTCCGGGCGCCCTGGCCGATCTCCACGGTGGAGCAGATGACGGTGAGGTTGGCCTCCTCGTCCAGCTTCAGCGCCACCGTGGACGTCGACGGCGTCACCGTCGTCTTCAGGATGGTCGCGACTCCCTTGCCGCGCACCACGCCGGGCGCGACCACGACCCGCCGGGACGCGGCCGGGCCGGGCTTCCAGCCGATCCGGTCGCAGGCGGTCTCCATCAGCGCGGCGAGGTGGAAGTCCTCGATGCGCTGGCCGGTGGCGAAGGCGTCACCCGGGCGCAGCAGGACGCGGCGGCGCAGCTCGGTCGGGTCGAGCTGGAGATGCTCGGCGATGAGGTCGGTGTGGTTCTCGTACGCCCAGGCCACCTGCGGGATGGCGTACCCGCGGAACCCGCCCGACGGGGTGGTGTTCGTGTACACGGCATAGGAGTCGATCGACACGTTCGGGATGTCGTACGGCCCGGCGGCGCTGTAGCCGCCGTTCTTGATGGTCCGCGGGGAGATGTCGGCGTAGGCGCCGGCGCCCCACAGCACCTCGACGCGGCGGGCGAGCAGGGTGCCGTCGGCGCGGAAGCCGGTGCGGATGCGCACCACCGAGCTGTGCCGGGCCACGGTGGCGAACTCCTCGGCCCGGGTCAGCTCGACCCGCACCGGCCGCCCCCGCACCACCCAGGCGAGCACCGCGACCAGCGGTTCCAGCCGCGGGTAGGTCTTCGCCCCGTAGGCCCCGCCCACGTTGAGCACCCGCACCCGCACCTTGCTCTCGGGCAGCCGCAGGTTCTCGGCGACCTGGCTGCGCACGGTGAACGGCGAGGCGGCCGACGTCCAGACGTCGACCGCGTCGCCGCGCACCGTCGCGATGGTGACGTGCGGTTCCAGCGGCACGTGCTGCTGCTGCGGGGTGCGGAACTCGTGTTCCAGGATGTGGTCGGACGCGGCGAACCCGGCGTCGACGTCACCGCGGCGCAGCCGGAAGTGGTTGCAGACGTTCCCGCCGTCCTCGGTGTGCAGGACGAGGTCGGGGAAGGTCATCACGTCCCGCGTCGGCACGTGGTCGTGCAGGACGGGCGCGTCGGGGGCCATCGCGGCATCCGGGGTGAAGACCGCCGGCAGCACGTCGTAGTCGACGGTGACGGCGGCGGCGGCCTCCCGGGCGGTGTCGACGTCCCGGGCGATGACCGCGGCGACGGGCTCGCCGGCGAAGCGGACCCGGCCGATCGCCAGCACGGGCCGGTCGGGCAGGACGGGGCCGTAGTAGGGGAACGGCCCGTCCGGCAGCGCGGCCCAGCGTCGCAGGTCCTCGCCGGTGACGACCGCGACGACACCCGGCCTCGCCCGCGCGGCGGTAGTGTCGACCGCGCGGATCTCGGCATGCGCGTGCGGGCTGCGCACCAGCACCGCGTGCAGGCAGCCAGCCGGTACCCGGTCGATGACGAACGGGTAGCGCCCGACGGTACGGTCCCGGGCGTCGCCGACGGGCACCCGCCGGCCCACCGCCTTCACCCCGGTCTGCTGGCTCTCCGGGCGACGGGGCGTGGTGCTCGCCTTGGGGGTCATGCGAGCGCCGCCCGCGGCTCGCGGGAATCGCCGGACCGGCCCGCCGAGGCACCCACGGCCGACGCACCCGCGGTTGACACACCCGCGTAGGGGGTGCCGTCGTCGTGGTACCCGCGCATCCGGTCACGGGCGTCGAGCACCGCGTCCATGATCTTGACGTAGCTGCCGCAGCGGCACAGGTTGCCGGCCAGCTCGGCGCGGATCCGCTCCCGTGAGGCGTCCGGCTCCCGGTCGAGCAGCGCCACCGCGGTCAGGATGAACCCGGGGGTGCAGTAGGAGCACTGGAACGCGGTGTGGTCGATGAAGGCCTGCTGCACCGGGTGCAGCTCCCCCGGCCCGGCGAGCCCTTCGACGGTGCGCACCGGACGGCCGCCGACCACGTGCGCGGGCAGCAGGCAGGAGCTCGCCGGCGCGCCGTCGACCAGCACCGTGCACGATCCGCAGGCACCGGCCGTGCAGCCGGGCCGGGCCCCGAACAGGTCGAGCTCGCGGCGCAGCACGTCGAGCAGGGTGTGGTGACCACGCGGGCGGACCTCGACCTCGTCGTCGTTCACGACCAGGCGCACCGGCAGCCGCGGGTCGTCGTGCTCCGTCATCGCGAGATCCTTTCCTGCTTGTCGTCCTGCCTGTCGGGCGCGTTGCGCGTGCGGCGCTCATGGAGGCCGCGGCGGCCGGCCCCGCCCGGCGGGGCCGCCGGCTGGGGCGCACCGACCGTGGCCAGCGCGAACCCGCGATGGGCGCGCAGGGCGGCGAGCACCCGTTCGGGGCGCAGCGGCAGGTCGGTGATGACGACGCCGGTCGCGTCCGCCACCGCGGCGGCGACCGCGGGGGCCACGGGCGGCACGGCGGTCTCCCCCAGCCCGTAGATCTCGTCGTCCGGCCCGCCGAGCAGGTCGACAGTGATCTCGGGGAGGTCGGTCAGCGCGGGCAGCCGGTAGTCGAGGAGACCGCGCTGGGCCTGCCCGCCGTCCGGGTCGAGGCCGAGCTCCTCGCCGAGGGCGGAGCCGAGGCCGAGGATCACCGCCCCCTCGACCTGCATACGCGCCTCGACCGGGTTGACGACCCGGCCCGCCCACACCGCCGCGTGGTAGCGCAGGACGCGGACCTGACCGGTCTCCAGGTCGACGGCGACCTCGGCGGTACCGCTCGCCTGGTGCCAGCGGGACGAGGCGATGCCCTGCCCGGTCTCGTGGTCGAGGCTGCCCTGCGACGCGTACGCACCTTCGCAGCGGAGCTGGCCCGCGCGCAGCACGGTGACCAGTTCGCCGTAGCCGAAGCTCGCCGCCGCCGCGTCATCCCGGCCACCGCCGACCCGTACCCGGCCGCCGCCGGCGCGCGCCTGCTCGACCGGAACCCCGCAGTGGTCGGCGGCGAGCCGGGCCATCAGGTCGAGCAGGTTCGCGCAGGCGTCGCGGACGGCGCCGCCCATCGCGATCGTCGACCGCGACGAGCTGGTCTGCTGGTCGTAGGGGGTGACATCGGTGTCAGGCAGGCTGACGGACACCATCCGCTCGTCGATGCCGAGGGCCTCGGCGGCGAGCCGGGCCAGCGCCAGGTGGGCGCCCTGGCCCATCTCGACGGTGCTGGTCAGCACCTGCACACTGCCGTCCCGGTTCAGCAGGACCGCGGCCTGCGACACCGAGGGGGTGTTGGTGCCCTTGACCGTGAGCGCCACGCCCCGGCCGCGCACGACGGTGTCCCCGAACGGCTCCGGGTCCCCGAACGGCTGCGGGTCCCCGAACGGCTGCGGGTCCCCGAACGGCTCCGGGTCCGCGAACGGCTGCGGCGGCGCGCTGCCCGCGACGTCGGGGAAGGCCCTCTCCGCGACGTCCAGGAGGGTCTCGTAGTGGCAGTCGGTGACGGTCTCGCCGGTGACGTTGCGCCCGCCGTCGCGCAGCGCGTTCACCCGGCGCACGCGGCCCGGATCCAGGCCGAGGCGGCGGGCGATCAGCTCGGTCTGCCCCTCGTAGGCGAACGCGGCCTGCGGTGACGCGTAGCCGCGGAACGCCCCGGCCGGTGGGCGGTTGGTGTACACGGCGTACACGTCGACCCACATGTCGTCGATGTCGTACGGCCCGCCGTACCCGTAGGCACCGTTCTTGATCACCCGCGGGCTGATGTCGGCGTAGGCGCCGGCGTCGAACCAGGCGGTGACGTGGCGGGCGGTGATGCGTCCGTCAGAGCGCACGCCGGTCTCGACCGTGGCGCGGGTGGCGTGCCGGGTGACGGTGGTGAAGGTCTGAGCCCGGTCGAGGCAGACCCGGACGGGGCGGTCCAGCGCCCGGGCGAGGCAGGCGGCCAGCGGCTCGATCTTCGCGTAGCACTTCGCGCCGAAGGCCCCGCCCAGGTACAGGGTGCGCACCGCCACCCGGTCGAGCGGCAGGTCGAGCAGCTCGGCGAGCTGCACCCGCACCTTGTACGGCGTCTGCGTGGCCGACCACACCACCAGCCGCTCGGCGTCGGGTACCGCGATCGCGACGTGGTTCTCCAGCGCCCCGTGGTGCATCGCCGCGGTCGTGAACGTGTCGGTGAAGACGTGGTCGGCGCGCGCGAGCGCGCCCGGGGCGTCACCCTTGCGAATGACGAAGTGGTTGATCAGATTCGTACCGGCCTCGCGGCGCAGCCGGATCTCGGGGAACGCCGCCGACCCGGCCGACTCCCGCGGGTGCAGCACCGCGCCGGACGGCGGCAGGTCGAGTGCGGCCGCCGGGTCCACGACCAGCGGCAGCGGATCGTAGGTGACCGTCACGTGGCGCAGCGCCTCGTCGGCGTCGTCGGGATCCGTGGCGAGCGCGACCGCCACCGGCTCACCGGCGTAGCGCACCCGCTCCACGGCGAGCGGCGGCTGGTCGCGCAGCACCGGGCCGAAGCGCAGCGGACGTCCACCGAGCACCGCCTCCAGCTCCCGGCCGGAGAAGACCGCGGCGACCCCGGGCACGGCGCGCGCCGCCGAGGTGTCCACGGCGAGCCGGGCGTGCGGGACGGTCGCGGTGAGCAGCCGGGCGTGCAGCAGCCCCGGGCCGACATCCGAGAGGTCACCGAGCATGGGCAGCCCGCCGGCGACCTTCGTCCGCGGGTCGTTCACGCCGCACCCGCCTCGTAGGCGGCCAGGATGGCCCGGCGCACATAGACCCGCACCATCTCGACCCGGTAGGAAGCGCTGGCACGCAGGTCGTCGACGCAGCTCACCCGGTCGGCGTAGCCGTCGGCGACGGCCTTCGCCGAGCTGGAGCCGGGGCCCTCGCCGAGCAGCAGGCCGTCGAGGTCCGCGAAGCCCACCGGGGTCGCGGTGGCGCTGCCGAGGGCGAGCCGGGCCCGCACGCACACCCCGGACGGGTCGAAGCCGAGCACCGCCGCCACGCCGAGCGCCGAGGAGTCCTCGGCCGACCGGGTCTTCAGCGTCAGATAGCGGCCCACCGTGCGCGGCGGCGGGACGTCGATCTCCACCGAGGTGAGCAGCTCCCCCGCCGCGATCGCGGTGACGCCCGGCGCCGGGTAGAAGTCGTCGAGGGCCACCGTGCGCCGCCCGTTCGGGCCGTCGAGACGCACCTTCGCCCCGAGCGCCCGCAGCACCGTCGGCGGATCCCACGCGTAGACGGCGCCGGCCAGGACACCGCCGACGGTGGCGACGGAACGCACCCGCACGTTCCCGACCCGGGAGAAGACGTCGGCGAGTACCGGCACGGCCGCGCACAGGTCGGGGTCGGCGGCGACGCGGGCGTGGGTGACCGCGCCGCCCAGCACGATCGTTCCCCGGCCGTCCGCCCAGTTCATCCGCTGGATGGCGGACAGTTCGGGGACGCCGCCGAGGGCGACGAGCCGGGCCGGCCGGCGGCGCGGGTCGGCCAGCGCGAAGGCGAGCTGGGTGCAGCCGGCCGCCGGCACGCTGCCCGGCACCGCCAGCTCGGCGAGCGCCTCGTCGAGGCAGGTCGGATGGACCCAGCGGGTGACAGCCGGCGCGGCGGCCCCGGGCGAAGCGGTGGACGCCGCGGAATCAACGAGCGCACTGACCGTGGTCAACGAACCTCCCCGATACCGTCGCCCGCGTCGGCGCCGATGCCGGCGCAGGCGTCCGCCCAGATGGCGGTCATCCGGCCGCGGTGGCCGGCTTCGAAGGCGCTCCACAGGCCGTCGAGGGCCGCGGGCGGGAGCGGCCGCGGGCTTCCCACCGCCATCGCCGCCAGCCGCACCGAGACCGCCCGGTGCAGCAGCAGGGCCAGCGCGGTGGCCTCGGCGAGATCCGCGCCGACGGTCACCAGCCCGTGCGCCCGCAGCAGCGCGCCGCGGGCGCCGCCGAGGCAGGCGGCGAACGCCGCGGCGCGGGCGGGGTCGGCGACCAGCGCCGGGTCGTCGTACCAGGCGAGGCCGGCGGCGAACGGCACCTCGTCCTGGCTGTACACACCGCCGGCCGGCGGCCCGAGCGTCGTCGCGCTCTGCACCGCCAGCGGATGGGTGTGCACGACGGCCCCGACGTCGGGCCGGCGCGCGTAGATCCCGTGGTGCAGCGCGGTCTCCTCGTGCAGGCGCAGGCCGGGGGTCCGCAGTGCCCCGTCCGGGCCGATCTCGGCGACCTCGGCCGCGGTGACCCGCGCCAGCGAGGGGCCGACCGCCTTGACGAACACGCCTCCGTCAGCCGAGCGGGCGCTGACGTGGCCGAAGCAGAAGTGGTCCTGCCCGTCCGCGGCCAGCACCCGGCACGCGGTCGCGACCCCCGCGGTCCTTCCGACGTTCAGGATTCCGCCCGGCGCCACCGTCCCGTTCCGGGGCGGCGCGCTGCCCGGCACGCTCATGCCGCGCCCCGGGCTCGGTCGGTGCGCGCCGGCGCCAGCGTGTCGAGGACCCCGGCCAGCCCCTCCACGTCGCCGTATTTGGCGTCCAGGTCGAACAGGCTGACCTCGTGCACCAGCGGCGCCCGGTCGCCGACCGCCTCCCGCACGATGATCGGGCGGAACCCGAGCCCGCAGCCGTCCACCACCGTGGCCCGCACACAGCCGCTGGTCGTGCAGCCGGCCACCAGGATGGTGTCGACGCCGGCGCGGCGCAGCCGGGCGGCCAGGTCGGTGCCGAGGAAGGCGGAAGCGTGCTTCTTGACCACCCGGGCCTCCTCGGGCCGGCGGTCCAGCCGGGCGTCGAGCCGGGTCCACTCGCCGCCCTCGACCAGCAGCCGCTGAGCGCTGATCTTGAGCGGCCAGACCCCTGCGTCGCTGAGGTCCGGGGCGTAGGCGACTTCCGCCCAGTACACCGGCACCCCCGCCCGCCGGGCCGCCGCGACCAGCTCCCCGGTCGCTTCGACGACCGGGGTGAGGTCACCGCCCAGCGGTGACGCCGGGTCGGTGAAGCCGCGGATCAGGTCCACCACGACGACCGCCGGCCGCTGGCCCCAGCCGATCCGGCCGACCATGCCGGACGCCGCGAACCGCGCGCGCAGCGTCTCGAGCTCGGCGAGCGCCGCACTGTCCGGCGACACGCCGGCCCCGCCTGACGGGACGGCCGGGCCTGCCGGGACGGCCGTCCGGTCAGGCATGGATGTGGGGATGCCAGCGGACGGGTTCGTCACACAGCTCGACGATGTTGCCTTCGGGGTCCATGAGCTGGGCGACCCGCCAGCGCGGGGTGTCGACGCCGTCGATGACGACCGGGGCGACGTGGACCGGCTCGACCCCGCGCTCGGCGAGTTCGGCGAGCTCCGCCTCCATGTCATCGACCTTGAAGGTGAACAGGACCTGGTTGCGCTCCCAGCCCTTCAGCGGCGGGTTGCCCGACGGGCCGTTGTCGTGCCGGCCGATGAGCACCAGGATGCACGGCCCGGTGTCGAACACCGTGGACTGGTCGGTGGTCGCCAGGACCTTCAGGCCGAGACCGTCGCGGTACCAGGCGGTCATGGGACCGATGTCGTGGGTCCACACGAGGTTCCAGCTGATCGCTCCGAGTGGCATGGCGCGTGGCCTCCTTCGTGGAATGCGGGCGGGGAGGGAGAAGAGGCACCGAACGTCCGCGAGGGCGCCGCGGGACGGCGGTCAGCCGACCGCCGCGACCCCGCCGTCGACGACGAGCGCCGCGCCGTGGACGAAGTCGGCCGCGCCCGAGGCGAGGTAGACCGCGGCGGCCCCCATGTCGACGAGCAGGCCGTTGCGGCGGGCCGGGGTCCCGGCCGCCGACTCCTCCGCCGCGCCCGGCCGGTTCAGCAGCCAGTTCGTCGGCGTCTGGATGCTGCCCGGCACCAGGCAGTTCACGTTGATCCCGTGCGGAGCCAGCTCACCGGCGAACACCTTGGTCAGATGCTCGACGGCCGCCTTGCTCGCCCCGTACACCGACGAACCGGGGAAGGCCCGCCGGCCGGCGACCGAGCTCACGGTGATGATCTTTCCTGGGCGGCCGTCCGCCAGGAAGTACCGGGCGGCCGCCTGCACCCCGAAGAAGGTGCCCTTGAGGTTGAGGTCCATCTGGGCGTCGAAGTCCTCCTCGGTGACCTCGACCAGCTCCGCGGGACGGAACACCCCGGCGACCGTGACCAGGATGTCCAGCGCCCCGAAGTGCGCCACGGTCGCCTCGACGACCGCGGTGTTCGCGGGGACGTCCAGGACGTCCACCTGGATGCCGGTGACGTGCCCCGGCCCGGCGACGGCGGTGAGGTCCTCGACCACCGCGTCCATGCGCGCCTTGTCCCGGCCGGCGACGACCACCTTCGCCCCGGCACCGAGGAAGGCGCGGGCGATCCCGATGCCGATGCCCTGGGTGCCGCCGACGACGAGAGCCACCTTGCCCGCCAGCAGCGCGCCGGGCAGCGGCACCGCCGCCTCGCCGGCCGCCATCAGGACCGCCCCCGGGTCGGGTTGCGCCGGCTGCGCGGCTTGATCAGCTTGTCCGGTGTCTGGATGTCCCGGGCGTGCTCGCTGAAGAACTTGCGGAACATCGTGATCTCCAGGTCGGGCCGGTAGAGCCGCTCCCGGTCCCAGCCGTTCTCCTTCTCGTAGAACGTCTGCATGCTCTCCCGGGCCTTGTTGTCGTCGATGAGGAACTTCTCGACGGTGGGCACGTACCACTCGACCCGGCCGGTCTCGCCNCGCCAGGCCTCGGCCTCCTCCTCGGTGGCGCAGGCCTTCGCGCCGAACATGAAGGAGCGGGTGGTGTTCTCGTCGATCGGCACCAGCCAGTCGAACGTGATCATGTTGGACGGGAAGTTCACCGTCTCGTTGCACGAGGGCAGCCAGATCCCGACCTCGATCGGGGGCATCGCCAGGAACGCCTCCACCAGTTCCTCGCGGGTCTTCCCGACCGCGGCGGGGGCGGTGTAGGTGGTGTCCGGGCGGCCGTTCTTGCCCGGGATGACCGCGGAGAAGATGAGCTCGGTCGTCGCCGTGCAGCGGGAGAAGCCCTTCGGCCCGGGTGCGTCGACGACGTAGGTGACCTCGCCGGCCTCCTCACCCTTCTTCGCCACGTAGCCGAAGGTCATCGGGAAGCCCGACTCGATGACGTACGGCGACCAGTTGTGGATGAAGTGGTGGCCNGGGTCGAAGGAGTTCTCCAGCNCGAGCCGCCAGTTCGCCCGCACGACGCCCGGCTCGCCGTAGTGCATCACCGTGTCCGGCGCCAGGAAGCTGGCCGGGACGTCGGCCTCCAGCGGCGGTGGCTCCTGGTCGCCGATGTAGACGAAGATCAGGCCCTTCGCCTCGACGATCGGGTAGGCGCGCACCCCGGTCTTGCCGGCCAGCGCACTGCCNGGCTCGTTCAGGATGCAGCGCAGGTCACCGTCCTCCATGTCGAAGGTCCACGTGTGGTACCAGCACGTGATGGTGTCCTCCGACAGCACCAGCGGCCGCTCCGAGAAGCGGGTGCCGCGGTGGGCGCAGCGGTCCTCGACCGCGTACAGCTTCCCGTTCTTGCGGACGAGCAGGATCTCCTCGCCGAGCATCTTCACCACATGGGTGCCGCCCTCGGGGAGCACGTCCGACAGCGCGGCCGGGTACCAGTACTCGCGCAGGCCGAGGTCGGCCTCCAGGTAGCGCTGCCAGGGCCGGGCCCGGCGCGGCGGCGCCTCGGCCCGGTCGACCTGGTCCCGGGTCTGCTCGGCGAGCTCGTTGGCCACGGCGGCACCCGCGGCGGTCGGCAGCGTGTGCCGGGTCGGGGTCGATCCGTCCGCCGAGGCCTGCTCGGGAACGCTGATGCTCACGTGATCACTCCTCAGGAAGCCGGGCCTCGCGCCTCAGAAGAACAGCGGCTCGTCGCAGAGCTCGAAGATGTTGCCCTCGGGGTCGATGAACTGGGCGACCTGGCCCTCCGGCGCCACACCGTCGGCGGAGACCGTGGGCGAGGGGCCGTGCAGCAGGGTCGCGCCGCGCCGGGTCAGCTCGGCGATCACCCCGGTCATGTTCTCGACCTTGAACGACATCAGGATCCGGTTGCGCTCCCAGCCACGGGCCTCGCTGTCGCTGGACGGCCCGTTGTCCTTGCGGGCCATCAGCTCCAGGGTGCAGCCCCCGGTGTGGTACGCGGCGAAGTANGGCGAGGCGTTCTTCACCGGCAGGCCGAGGACACCCTCGTAGAACGCCCGCATGGTGGCCAGGTCGTCGACGTACACGAGGTTCCACGACAGCGGCCCGAGCAGCGGCGCCGGGGCGGCGGGCAGCGCGGCCGGGGCCGGGCTCTCAATGGCTTCGGTGGTCACTGGTTCTCCTCCAGACGGTCGCCGGCGACGGGCGGGTGCCGGCGGGGGCCGCCATGCGGGCGGCACGCGGACGGGCTGGACGGGCTGGGGCTGGACGGGCTTGGGGGCTGGACGGGCTTGGGGGCTGGACTGGGGGTACTGGACGGTCAGACGGCGGCGACGAGCGGGCTGCCCAGCCGGGCGGCACCGGTCTCCACCTGCAGCTCCTCGATCACGAACCGGCCGTGGTCCAGGATCTGCCGGTCGTCGAGCCACACGCTGCACCCGCGCACCGGGACGTCGGAGTGCGCGAGGGTGAAGCGGCTGCCGCCGGCCTCGTTGTTGGGGCCGGTGGAGAACAGCACGTTCCCGGCGAAGCAGCGGCCGTCCATGCCCTGGGTGGCGGCGCGGTCGAGCAGGGCGAGCGCGTTCCAGCGGGCCTTCTCGTTGAGCCCCCAGCCGATGTGCGACATCGCGAAGCCCTCGGGGTCGCCCCAGCTCTCCAGGTAGTCGCGGTACAGCTCGGCGTCCGCGCCGNGGCCCTCGATCGAGCGGATGAACCCGTCCACGACGTCGATCGTGATCGGCGAGTTCACGTAGGTCTTGAAGGGGAAGATGATGTCACCACTGTTGATCACCCAACGGCCGTTGGCGCTGCCCTCGTTCGGGTAGGCCGCGACCAGGCCGGCGCTGAGGTGCGCGTGGGTTCCCGGGCCGTTGGTGAAGCCCCAGCCGCCGCCGGCGCCGAACTGGCCCAGCCCCATGGTGATGTCGGTGCCGGCGTCCGACGTGATCCGGATCTCGCTGGCACTCTTGAACAGCGCGGTGCTGAACTCCACCCGCCGGCGCAGGTCGTCGGTCGGGAAGAGCCGCTCCAGGATCTCCGGCGGCTCGGTGATCATGAGCATGCGGGTGCCGGCGGCCAGGATCTCCTCCTGCTCCGCCGAATGCAGCAGGATGGACAGGTCGACCACCATGTCGGCGGCCTTGAGCGCCTCGACCACCGGGCGCAGTCCGGTCAGCCCAGTCAGCCCGTACACCTCACCCACTCCGGGGACGAGGCCGGCGGACCGGCTGATCGAGGGCAGCATGACCGTGAAGACCCGCGCGCCCAGGGAGGCCGCGGCGGCCTGCGTCGTCTCCACGTAGAGCGGCGGGGACTGGGCGTTGCCGAGCACCGCCACCGTCTCGCCGGGGCGGACGTCGCAGCCCTCGAGGGCGCGGCGGAACAGAGTCGTGAGGGTGCCGCCGTCGGCGGCCTGGTTGGGAACGAGCACGTTGCACCTCTCACCGGTCTGGCGAAACCCGGCTCTTCGCTCATGCGGGTGGCCGGTCGGGGCGGGTTTCCACCGGCCCGCGAGAAACCCACGAGCCGCCGCGCCCCGAAACGCGGCAGGAATTCGCGATGTGCCGCCGGCCGGGCGCCCGGCCGGCGACTTTGATGGTCCGTCCCCGATGTTTCGGCGGCTTGTCCCGTCGGTCTCGGGGGGATGAATTCGTGTTCCAGAATGCCTCGGCTGGTAACCGGATCACGCGGGCGACGCTGACCGCGCGCGGCCCGGCGGTCACGCTGGCGAATAACTTCGCGGCGCGCGCCGCGGAGATGTGCCGGCGGGCGCGATGCGATCCGGCACAGCCCTGCCCAACCCCACGGAAAAGGGCGCGGGAAAAGGGCGGGAAATCAGGCGGAACGGATCGTGTTCTGGGTGGTGCCCACACCCTCGATCTCGACGGTGACGACGTCGCCGTCGGCGAGGTAGACCTTCGGGTCGCGGCCGTGCCCGACACCGCCCGGAGTTCCGGTGGTGAGGACGTCACCCGGGACGAGCGTCATGAACTGGCTCACGTAGCGCACGATCTCGGCCGCCGGGAACAGCAGGTCCGAGGTGCGCGACTTCTGCATGACCGCACCGTTCACGAGGGTGCGCAGAGCGAGGTCGTCGGCATTGTCGAGCTCGTCCGGGGTGACCAGCGCGGGACCGAGCGGAGTCGAGCCCTCGAAGGTCTTTCCCTGCAGGAACTGCAGGGTGCGGAACTGCCAGTCGCGCATCGTGATGTCGTTCATCACGGTGTATCCGGCGATCGCCTCGCTGGCCGCCTTCGCATCCGCGAAACGGACCTTCGTGCCGATGACGAAGGCGAGCTCGCCCTCCCAGTCGACCTCGTTGGTGACCGGCGGGATGACAATGTCGTCGTGCGCGCCGATCAGCGAGCTGGCGTACTTGGCGAAAAGCGTGGGGTGGGTCGGTGGCGTACGACCCATCTCCCGCAGGTGGGTCGCGTAGTTGAGGCCCATGCAGACGATCTTCGGCGGCTCCGGCACCAGCGGGGCCAGGTCTGCGCCCTCGAGCGCGACGGTCTCGCCGGCGGCTGCGGCCGCCTCGCGCCAGTCCGGCCCCGAGGCGATCAGAGTGCCCACGCTCGCGAACGGGAGCAGGACGATCTCATCGCCCTCGACGCGACCGGCGGCGGTCTGGCCGTCGGGACGACGGACGGTGGACAAGCGCACGATTACTCCTCTGGTCGTGTGATCAGGTCTGTTGCCCGGCGACAGCGCCCGGTGTCAGCTGGTCGCGGCCACCGGGACCGGGGCTTGCGCGGCACTGCTCGGGAAGGCCGGCATGACCTCGGCCGCGAACAGCTCGAGGGTGCGCCNGGCGTCCGCGAGCGGAGTCGCCGCGAAGTTGATCTGCATGGACGGTTCGATGTCGCCGAACGACTCGAAGGTCGCGGCGACCTGCTCGCGCACGTTCGCCGGGGTGCCGACGTAGACCTGGGCCTTGTCCTCCAGCTCGGCCAGCGACTTCTTGCGCATCCCGGTGATCATGTCGGCGTAGCCGGCGTACTGGGCGGGGCTGCGCTCCATGTACGCCTCCCAGGTCGCGGCCATCTTGTCGACGTAGTCGGCGTAGTACACGGCGGCGTTGCGCCGGGCCCGGTCACCGTCGTCGTCGACGAAACAGTGAATTCCCATCTGGATCCGCTCGGAGCCGGCCGGGTAGCCCGCGTCGAGGCGGGCCTGCCGGTAGAGATCGAGCAGCCCGGCCACCTTCTCGTTCGTCGACGTGAAGGGGATGAACATCAGGTTGAAGCCCTGGCTGCCGGCCCACACGAAACTTTCCGGTGTGGACGTCGCCGCGATGAAGACCGGCGGGTGCGGCCGCTGGTAGGTCAGCGGGAGCATACTCACCGGGCCGAAGCGGTGAAAGGTTCCGTTCCAGACGACGTCGGTCTCGGTCCACAGCTTCAGGACGGCGGCGATGCCTTCCTGGTGCCGGGCCCGGCTGGTGTCCATGTCGACCTCGAAGGCCTCGAACTCGCCCGGCAGGAAGGCCCGCGCGAAACCGACGTCGAGCCGCCCGTGGGACAGGTTGTCGAGCATCGCGAGCTGACCCGCGAGCTTGATCGGGTGGTTGAAGGCGGGAATGTTCGCGCCAGTTATGAGCCGGATACGTTCGGTTCTGGCGGCGACCGCCGCCAGAAAAGTCACGGGATCCGGGCTGTACCCGCCGTACGGGTAGAAGTAGTGTTCGACGATCTTGACTGACGAGTATCCGAGGCGATCCGCGAGGATCGACAGGTCCAGCGCCTCGTCAAAGAACTGGGCGGCCGACTTCTCCGCTGGCGAGACCGTCGGGAAGAAGTTCACTCCGGCAAGCACCGGCACCTCCACTAACCATATCGTCTGTACACGGATAAATCAATTGTCGAAGCTGGTGTCGTAGCTCGCACGGGAAAGCGGCGCGCGGATGGGCGCGGCATCGGGACGAAGCACCCGGAAATGCGGTACACCTCAGGGCGGCTGACAGGGCCACGGATGCGGCCGGTCCGCTCCTGGCAACCCGACCCTATTTCTGTATACTGTCCACAATCCAACTGTCCAGTGCGGGTGGGAGAGATGAAAACGACGATCGGCGCGGCCTACCGCCCGCTGCGGCAGCTCGTCGCCGACGAGCTTCGCGGCCGCATTCTGCGCGGCGAGCTCACCCAGGGCAGCCGTGTCATCGAGGACCGCCTCGCCGAGGAGCTGGGGGTCTCGCGCAACCCGGTCCGGGAGGCGATCCGGCTGCTGGAGTCGGAGGGCCTCGTCGAGGTCACCCCGCGCAAGGGCGTCATGGTCACGGTGATCAGCCGCGAGGAGGCCGACGACCTGATCGAGGTCCGCGCCGCCCTCGAGGTCACCGCCGTGCGCCGGGCGGCCACCCGCGGCATCGCGTCCGAGATCGACGCCGAGCTGGAGGCCGTGCTGCGCGAGGGCGAGAGCGTCACCGAGGCGGGTGCCTTCGAGCGGCTCTCCGAGCTCAACGCCCGCTTCCACGACCTGCTCGCCCGCGCGAGCGGCAATATGCGTCTCGTCGAGGTCCTGCACGACCTCCAGAACCGGCTCCAGCTGCTCTTCTCCGCCGGGGTGTCGCGTCGTTCCGGCCGCGCCTGGGAGGAGCACCGGCGCGTCCTCGAGGCGATCCGTGCCCACGACGCGGACTGGGCGGAGGCCGAGATGCGCGCCCACATCAACGGCGCCGCCCACCGCTACCAGCGGGAACAGCCCAAGGTCTAGTTCGCGGCGCGGCAGCCGCGACCCGGCCGCGGCTGCCGCGGCGGAGGCTGCCGCGGGCGATCGAGTCCCGGTCAGCATGGCGAGCCCGGTGCGACCAGCGGCCACGGGTGGTCGCGCTCGACGCTGGCGGCCAGCTCCAGCAGCAGGTCGTCGCGGTGATGCGGCGCGAACAGGTGCAGGCCCACCGGCAGGCCGGACGGGCCCGTCCCCGCCGGAATGGAGATCGCCGGGCAGCCCGAGACGTTCGCCAGCGTGAGCGGCCCCGGCTCCGGGGTTCCGGTCTCGGCGTCGAAGGCCTCCCCCGTCGTCGGGCAGGCCACCAGATCGACCTGGTCGAACAGCGACGCCATCGTCTCGATGACGTCGGTCCGGTAGGTGTCCAGCTCGGTGAGCACCCGGGCGTCGAGCCGGTCGGTCGACTCCATGACCGCGCGGATCTCGTCGGTGAGCTCGTCGGCGCAGTCGGGCCAGTAGGGGCCCAGGATGCGCCGGATACGCAGCGCCGCGATCGCCGCGAACGCCGCCGACGGGCCCGGCACCGCCGGGAGCGGCAGGTCCACCAGGCGCAGGTCGGCGGCCCCGACCAGCGCACGCAGCGCGTCCTCGACCACGGCGAGCACGCCCCCGGCCACGTCGGCGCCGCCGAGGCCGGGCAGCCAGGCCACCCGCAGGCCCGTGGTCGGCACCGTCCCGAGACCGGCCTCGAATCTGGGGGTCAGCGGGGCGCTGAACGGGTCGCGCGAGTCGAAGCCGGCGGTCAGGTCGAGGGCGCGGGCCAGGTCGCGGACGGAGCGGGTCAGGGTGGTGGTGACCACGGTGAACGGCTCCAGCACCGGTTCCGGCCCGCCGGGCACGATCCGCCAGGTCACCTTCAGCCCGGGCAGGCCGCACAGCGCGGCGGGCTGGCGGGTCGAGCCGCCGCCGTCGGTCGAGGTCGCCAGCGGCAGCAGCCCACCGGCGACGACCGCGGCACTGCCGCCCGACGACCCGCCGGCCGCCGCGGTCAGCCGCCACGGGTTGCGGGTCACCCCGTGCAGCCGGCTGAGCGTGTGCGCGCCGCGGGCGAGCTCACTGGACGTCGTCTGCACCACCGGGATCGCGCCGGCCGCGATCAGCCGCTGGACCTGGGTGGAGTTGCGCACGGAGCGGCGGCCCCGCAGGGGCACCGACGCGTCGGCCCGCGGCCACCCGGCGACCTGTTCCAGTTCCTTGACGGCGAACGGCACACCGGCGAGTGGCAGCGAGAGGTCGACCTCCCGCGCCGCGCGCCGGGCCGCGTCGGCGTCGACGTGGCAGACCGCTCCCAGCCGCGACCGGGCGACCGCGGCGAGCGCGGCTTCCAGCTCGGCGGCCGGGTCGTGGTCGCCGCGGCGGTAGCTGTCCACCAGCGCGATGGCGTCCCCCGCCCAGGGCGCGGGCCCGCTCGCCGATCCCGCCGCCGGCGTCACTGACGGCGGCGGGACCGGTGCGGGGACGGTCGCGCCGGCAGCGGAGTCCCGCCCGCTCAGCACGGCCCGTCCAGCTGGGACGGCCCGTAGTGGCGCAGTTCGACCACGTTGCCGTCGGGGTCGCGGATGTACAGCAGGTCACTGTTGCCGTAGGCGCCGTACCGGTGGAACGGGCCGCCCACGACGTCGAACACGCCGGAGGTCGCGAGCTCGGCCAGGTCGCACGGCTCGATGACCACGCAGAAGTGGTTCACGTTGCGCCCGGCTCCGCCGCGGGGGGTGCGGGCGTCGAGGTCGATGATCACGCCCGGTGCCACTTCCACGGACGGGAACGGCGCGCGGCCCTCCCGCCACTCCTGCAGCCGGTGGGTCCGCATCCCGAAGTTGTCGACCCACCACCGCACGGAACGCTCGGGGTCTTCGACGTTCAGCACGATGTGGTCGAAGGCCTTCGTCACGATCGGTGGCCGGACTACTGGCAGCGATTCGGTCTGGTTGCCCACGGTCACGTACAGCCTCCCAGCTCACGGCGCAGGTGCTTCGCGGTCTTCGGCTACTGTATACCGACTTGCCCGGCGGCCCGCCAGCCCCCAGAGCGCTCGTTCACTGGGCAAACACGGTGTGACATGCATGTTTCGTAGGAGCCGGGGGCTTTCCCGCGAGACCGCAACAGTCTTACCGTATACAGTCGACGGCAGCCCAGCGGGCGCGTCCGACCTGCGAGGCGGACGAGCACCTGAAGGTGGGGGGCGCGGCGAACACGTGGAGTAATGCCACGAGTGACGGAATCGGGTTCGGCGGCAAGTGATGTTCGGCGGCAAGCAATGAGGAGGGCACGATGACGGTGGACCGGTCAGCGGAGATCGAACGGTCCCGAGTCGAGTTCAGCCGCGCCCGGCGGGCGCAGGCGGCCGGGCGCCAACTGCAGGTCTCGTCCCGGCGGGCCTACGAGCTGCTGCGCGCGGGCCTGCGCGCCGGGCACTTCGACCGGCCGGAAGAACTGGCCGAGAACACCCTCGTCAGCTCGCTGGGCATCAGCCGCAACTCGGTGCGACGCGCGCTGACCATGCTCGCCGACGAAGGACTCGTCACCCGGGCACCCCGCCGGGGCACCACCGTCCGCCGCGGCATCGTGCAGGTCAACGAGGGCGAGATGCTGCCCCGGGAGCTGTACGGGGAGGAGAACTGGCGCCGGCTGGAGATCGAGGAGCTCGGTCAGTGCGTGGTGCCGACGACCCGGCTGCTGCGGGAGCGCCTGGAGCTCGACGACACCGAGGTCCTCATGACCGAGCAGGTGTTCCGGCTCGACGGGGAGCCACTGTGCGTCCGCGCCGGCTACGTCCCGATGCCCGCGGCACCCGAGCGGTACTTCGCCGAGGTCGTCGCCATCGACCACCGCCCGCCGCGGTACGAGGCCCTGTTCGAGCGGCTCTTCGACGCCCCGTACGGCGGCGGGCGCGCGGTGGTGGAGGCCGTCCCCTGCGAGGAGCGCACCGCCCGGCTGCTCGAGGTCGCCCCGGGCACCCCGGTGCTGCTGCGCGAGGTGGTGGTCCGCGACAGCAGCGGACGCCCGCGCGACCTGCACTGGACGCACTTCCGCGGTGACCGCGTCGCCCTCTCCTTCGGAGTCGACGCCCCGGCCGAGCCGACCAGCCGGATCGCGCCCGCGAACCGGCCCGCGGCCGCGTCTCCCCGGGCCGACGTTGCCTGATTCCAGCCCGCCCGACCAGCGGGTCGGGCAGACGCGCGAACGGTCCGTGCCGCTGGCCGCGATGGTGCTGTTCGGGGCGATGACCGGGCTCGGCCCGTTCTCGATGAGCGTGCACCTGCCGGGCCTGCCCCACATGGCCGACGACCTGCGCACCAATCCGTCGTCGATCCAGCTCACCATGACCGCCTGCGTCATCGGGATCGCGGTGGGCCAGGTCCTCGCCGGCCCGCTGTCGGATGCCACCGGCCGCCGCCGGCCGCTGCTGAGCGCGATGGCCCTCTACGCCGTGGCCTCCGCCGCCTGCGCGCTGGTGTGGTCGGTGCCGGCGCTGGCCGCGCTGCGCTGCGCGCAGGGAATCTTCGCCGGTTTCGGCATGACCATCGCCCGCGCCGCGGTGCGCGACCAGGCCGAGGGCCAGCGGCTCGTGCGGCTGTTCGCGCGGATGGCGCTGATCAGCGGGCTGACGCCGATCGTGGCGCCGAACCTCGGTGGCGCGTTGCTGGTCGTCACCGACTGGCGCGGTGTCTTCCTGGTCCTCGCCGGGCTCGGTGTCGTGCTGGGGGCGGCCAGCGTCGTCGCCGTCCGCGAGACCCTGCCGCCCGAGCGGCGCGTGCCGCTGCGGCCGAAGGCGACCTACCGCACCTACCGGATGATCGCCACCGACCGGTCGTTCCTGACCTCCGCGCTGATCGTCGGGCTCGCCTACGGCGCGATGTTCTCCTACGTCTCGTCCTCGTCCTTCGTGCTCACGGAGGCGTACGGGGTTTCGACGGCCCAGTTCGGGCTGCTGTTCGCGCTGAACGCCCTCGGTTTCATGGGTGGCAGCCAGCTCGGCGCGGGGCTGTCGGCGCGCTTCGGCTCGCACGGCGCGCTGCTGCGCAGCCTCCCGGTGGCGGCGACCGGCGCCGCGCTGATCATCACCGGCGCGGTACTCGACCTGGCCCCGCTGGTCATTGCGGCGCTGTGGTTCACCGTCGCCTCGATCGGCATGTGCATGCCGGTCGCCTCCGCCGAGGCCATGCGCTCGCAGGCCAGGAACGCCGGGACGGCGGCCGGGCTGCTCGGCCTGGTCCAGTTCGCGCTCGGCGGCCTGGTCGGCCCGCTCGCCGGCGCCTTCGGGACCGACAGCGCCCTGCCCCTGGGCACGACGATGCTCATCCTGCTCGGGACCGCCTGTCTGCTGTGCACCCGGGCCGCCCGCCAGCCCGAAACCGCCACGGCCCAGCTGCCCACGGCCCAGCTGCCGACACCACAGCCTTTGACACCAGGGCCACTGGCACCACAGGAACTGGCACCGCAGCCGCCGACAACGGCGGCCGCACCGGGCGCGACCGCGCGTCCTGAATAGATTTCGCGGCCCGCCCGCGAATCCCACCGGCGCAATGCCCCGGTGTCCTCGCCGACCGCTTCGGCCGGAAATCAGCACCGAATTCGACCCGGTTTCCCGCCTGCTCCGGCAGGTGCGGAACCGCCCTGCTCCAGACCTGCCTCCCACCGGCCGGCCCACCAGGTGTCCGGCGGCGTAACCAGCGGAAACATACTGCGGCACAGCATGTTCAGCGGCGTTGACCAGGCGCAAAGCACGGGTTACCGGCCCCGCGTACCAGAGAAACACAGCTTCTCAATTATCTGGTTCGAGGCCCGTCACCGCGGGGCTTCGGGGCAGCGATCGACCAGAGGGTGGCCTGCGATGACCACTAGCACCGTGATCAGCGACACCGCACCACACCGCACTCTCGCCGAGGAATCGGAACCACCGATTCTTCGGGTCGAGGGAATGACCGTCCGCTACGACTCGCCACGTGGCGCCGTCGTCGCCGTCGATGATGTCGGTTTCTCGCTCGGGCGTGGCGAAAGGGTGGCGCTCGTCGGCGAGTCCGGTTCGGGGAAGAGCACGCTCGGCCTCGCCCTGGCGGGTTTCCTCACCCAGCCGTCCGTACACATCACGCACAGGAGCCTGGAATTCGACGGGGCGCCGGTGTCCCGCACGGTCCGCACCCGCATGCCGCGGCGGACCCCGGGCCTGTCCATGGTCTTCCAGGACGCGATGACCACCCTCGACCCGGTCTGGACGATCGGCAGCCAGCTCGGCGCCGTCATCCGGGCCGAGCGGTCGGCCGGTGACGGCGCGGCCGCGGGCTACCGGCGTCGTTGGCGTCATCCGCGGCAGGAGCGGGCCGCGGTCGAGGAGATCTCGCGGTACTGGCTGGAGAAGGTCGGGCTGCACGACACCGAGCGGGTCCTGACCGCCCGTCCCTACGAGCTGTCCGGCGGGATGCGGCAACGCGCGATGATCGCCATCGCACTGTGCGGGGCGCCCCGGCTGCTCATCGCGGACGAGCCGACGTCGGCGCTGGACGCCTCCCTCGCCCGGGACGCGATGGAGATGCTGCTCGAACTCACCCAGGAGTCGGGTGCGTCCGTGCTGGNGATCAGCCACGACATCCTGCTCGCGCAGGAGTACACCGACCGCACCTTCGTCATGTACGGCGGCCGGATCGTGGAGAAGCGCTGTTCGGCGAAGCTCTCCGAAACGGCCACCCATCCGTACACGATCGGCCTGCTGCGCTGCGTGCCGACACTCGACAGCGCCGAGCTGGACGAACTGCCGACACTCGCCAGCATCACCGCGGCCGCCGCGGGCACACCGCCCGCGGCGCCGGCCAGTCCGCCGGGCAGCACCGGCCCCACCGCATCGCCGGCCGGCACCGCGCCCCCGGTCTCCGCAGCGGCTCCGGTGACTCCGGTGGCCGTCACCCCACCGCCACAGCGGCGCCCGCTGGCGCCCGTCGAATCCGAGAAGGGGCAGTAGCGTGGATGCGTTCGCGCAGCTGGCAGCCACCTCGGTGGTGAAGCACTTCGGGCCCGCCCGCAACCGGCACACCGCCGTCGACGGGGTGTCGCTCACGGTCGAACCAGGCCAGCGCATCGGCATCGTCGGCGAGTCGGGGTCCGGCAAGTCGACCCTGGCACGGATCATGGTCGGCCTTGAGACCCCCTCGGCCGGCACGGTCACGTTCAACGGGACGTCCCTGCGCTCGCTGTTGTCGATGCGCGCCTCGCGGGTGGAGCTGCGCCGCGAGGTCCAGTTCGTCTCGCAGGACACCACCTCGTCGTTCGACCCGCTGCGCACCCTGCGCGACTCGATCCGCCAGCCGGCGCAGCGCCTGCTGGGCCTGGACCGGCGCGCCGCCGACGCCAAGGTCGACGAGACGGTGGCGTCGCTCGGCATGGCGCCGGCGCTGGTCGACCGCAATCCCGCGGAGGTCTCCGGCGGGCAGCGGCAGCGATTCGCGATAGCCCGCGCCCTCGTCGTCCGGCCGCGGCTGCTCGTCTGCGACGAGGTCGTCTCCGCCCTCGACGTGTCGGTGCAGGGCTCGATCCTCAACCTGCTCAAGCGGTACTGCCTGGAGTCGGGGGCGGCGCTCGTCTTCGTCTCCCACGGCCTGCCGGCGACCGCGTTCGTCTGCTCGGAGCTCGTGGTCATGAAGAACGGCCAGATCGTCGAGCACGGCGACACCCACCAGGTGCTGCACGCCCCCCGCCACCCCTACACCACGGCGCTGCTCGCGGCGTTCCGCGGTGGCGGGGCTCGCACCGCCGCCTGAGGCCCCCATCCGCAGCGCCCGCAGCGGGCCCCACCTCACCGACCATTCCGCTTCAGCCCGGAGAAAGGACACCGGCCCCATGGAGATCCTGCGCCGACATCGGTGGTGGCTGGGCCGCATCGTCGCGCTCCCGTTCCAGCTCCTGGTGTTCGCGGCGGTGTCGTTCCTGCTGGTGCAGAGCATTCCCGGCGACCCAGTCGCGGTGCTGACCGGCGGGCAGGCCACCGAGGCCAACCGGGCCGCCATCGAGAAGGAGCTCGGCCTGGACGGCAGCCTGCTCCACCAGCTCCTGCACTACCTGGGTGACGCGATGCGGTTCGACCTGGGCGACTCGATCATGTCCGGGCAGCCGGTCGCCGAGGAGTTCACCAACCGGCTGCCGGCCACCGTGGAGCTCGCCCTGATGGGAGTGCTGCTGTCCATCGTGGTGGCGGTGGCACTCGCCTGGCTGGCGGTGCTGCGGCCGAAGAGCCCGCTGGCCTTCGCGGTACGCGGCTTCGCCCGGATCGCCGGCGGCCTGCCGGAGTTCGCCGTGGCCGTCGCCGCGGTCTTCGTCTTCTACGCCACCCTGCACTGGGCACCGGCACCGCTCGGACGGCTCTCCGGTGACGTGGAGGCGGTGCCGAAGGTCACCAAGATGCCCTTCCTCGACACCCTCCTCACCCTGCGGCTGGACGCCACCTGGTCGATGCTCGGCCACCTGGTGCTGCCGGTGGGCGTGCTGGTGGTCTGCCAGAGCGGTGTCCTGATCAAGATGCTGATCGGCGGGCTGGAGGAAGCCGTGGACTCGGCGCCGACCCGGTTCCGGATCGCGGCGGGCGCGTCGGCGGCGACGGTGCGGGCGAGTGTGTTCCGGCGCGCGCTGCCGCCCGCGGTGACCACCTGCGGCACGCTGTTCGGCTACACCCTCGGCGGCGCCGTGATCATGGAGTCGATCTTCGGCTTCGCCGGCATCGGCGGGTACCTCGCGGATGCGGTCACCTCCGGTGACATTCCCGCGATGCAGGGATTCCTCGTGATCGTCGCGGCGGTGTCCCTGCTGGTGTTCCTCGCCGTCGACCTGATCAACATGACGCTCGATCCGCGCCGGCGGCCGGGCGTACGGGCGGAAGGGTAAACGATGGCTGTCATCGACACCGCCGAGCTGCCGGAGGCCGCCGGCAGCAGGCCGGAGACCATACCGGCCGGGGCACCGGGCACCGGCGGCACCGCGCCGGGCACGGGCGCCGGCAGCGGCAACGGCGCCCGCTCGCGGCGGGCCGGCTGGAGCGGGTGGCTGCTGCGCCTGCTCCCGCTCGCGCTGCTCGCCGTGATCGTCGTCATCGGCCCGTGGGTCACCCCCTACGACCCCGAGCGGATCGCGGGGCCGACGTCCACCGCGCCGAACGGCGACTACTGGTTCGGGACGGACGGGTCGGGTCTGGACGTGTTCTCCCAGCTCCTGGCCGCCACCCGCACCAACGTCGGGGTCGCCACCATCGTCGTGCTGCTGGCCACCGCCGGTGGCGCGCTGCTCGGCCTGCTGACCGGGATGAACGAGTCCTCGCGGGGGCCGCGCGGCATCCTCGCCCGGCTGGTCGGCCGCGCGGTCGACTTCATCCAGGCGGTGCCGGGAATGCTGGTCGGCCTGGTCGCGGTGGCCTTCTACGGGGCCTCGCTGACCACTCTCATCGGGACCCTGGCCATCGTCCTCGCACCGTTGCAGGCCCGGCTCGTGCGCACCGAGGTGCTGCGGGTCCGCTCCGACGCCTATGTGGACGCCGCCCGCCTCGCCGGCATGAGCGAGCTGCGCCTGACACTCCGCCACGTCCTGCCGAACTCCTGCCGACCGGCGCTGGAGAACATCTCCGTCATCTTCGCGGTGAGCATCATCCTCACCGCGTCGCTCGGCTTCCTCGGCGCCGGGCTCCCCCCGCCGCAGCCCGAATGGGGCTCGATGATCGCCCGCGGAGCGACCGACGCCGCCGTCGGCCGCTGGTGGCCCGCCACCTTCCCCACCATCGCCCTGATCCTCACCGTCGCGGTCATGGCCTCCTCGGCCGCGAAGCTGTTCGGCCGTCGCGGCTGACAGCCCGGCCCGCGGCCGCGTCGAGGCGGCCGCCGTTCGACATGCCCGTCACCTTGTCACCTCACCCTTCGACAGGAGTTCTCTGATGCCTGCCCAAAACACTCCCCTCCGAGGGGGTCACGACCCCTCCGGTGGCCCGGGTGTGCCCCGCGGCCGCCGCCTTCCCCGCCGCCTGCGCCGCGCCGGCGCGGCGCTGACCGCCACCGGCCTGGCCGTCAGCCTCGCCGCCGCCTGCTCCGGTGATTCCGGCTCGTCCTCGTCCGGCGCCGCAAGCGGAGTCGACAGCATCGTCGAAGCCGTCGCCTCCCTGCCCACGGCGTACGCCTACGACGCGGGTGCCTTCACCTACGAAGGCTTCGAGTTCCAGATCAACACCCAGGCGCAGCTCGTCCGGAACCCGATCGTGACCGCGGACCGGCCCGGCGGGTCGAAGGAGGAGAACTTCTTCGAGTTCGAGGGCGAGCTCGCCGAGAGCTACGACGTCAGCGAGGACGGGCTCACCTACACCTTCCACCTGCGCAAGGGCGTGAAGTCCTACGCGGGCAACGAACTCACCGCGGACGACGTGCTGTGGTCCTACGAGCGGAAGTGGAACTCGACCTCGGTGGCGCCGTTCATCTCGGCACCGGCGATCGTCGACCCGGAGCGGCAGTTCAAGAAGATCGACGACTACACGGTCTCGATCACCATCGACCGGGCCGGTGACGGCTTCACCCTGCTCTCGCTGCTCGCCAACGTCAGCGGCGACATCTTCGACAGCGATCTGCTGAAGGAGCACGAGACCAAGGACGACCCGTACGCGGTCAAGTGGTCGGCCGAGACCGGGAACTTCGGCTACGGCGCCTACGTCCTCGACAAGGTCGAGGCCGGGCAGAGCCTGACGCTGAAGGCCAACCCGAACTACTGGGAGGGCGAGCCGGCGATCAAGACGATCACCCAGCGGGTCGTCGCCAACCCCGGCACGCGCACCAACCTGCTGCGCAACGGTGACGCCGACATCGCCGTCCAGCTCCGCCCGCAGGACGTCGACAGCATGAAGGACGACAGCAAGCTGCAGACGTTCAACATCGACTCGATCGAGTACGTCAACACCAACGTCAACACGACGAAGGCGCCGTTCGACAGCAAGCTCGTCCGGCAGGCGCTGAGCTACGCGATTCCCTACGACCAGATCATGAAGGAGGTGTTCCTGGGCCGCGCCGAGGCGATGACCGGATTCATCAACCCGCGCTACCCCGGATACTCCTCCGACGGTCTGCGCACCTTCACCTATGACCCCGCGAAGGCCAAGTCACTGCTCACCCAGGCCGGGGTGAACAACGTCTCGGCGAAGATCCTGATCTCCAACAGCATTCCCGCGCTGGAGGAGGCGGCGGTCCAGATCCAGTCGTACGCAAAGGACGCCGGGTTCAACTTCACCGTTGACAAGCAGCCGGCCGCCTCGGTGGAGGACCAGCGTTCCAACGCCACCTACGACATCCAGCTCGTGACCGACCGGGCGATCAGCCAGTCCCCGCCGTACGAGCTGCTGCTGGCATTCACCGAGGACTCCCCGCTGAACNCCACCAACTGGGCCAGCGAGCCCTTCTACGCCGCCGTCGACAAGGGTGTCGCCGCGGGTGACGCGCTCTCCCCCGAGGCCGGCAAGGCCTGGAACGAGGCGCAGAAGATCTGGCANGACGACCAGCCCACGATTCCGATCGCGTTCATCCAGCCGAACGTCGTCTTCGCCGCCGGCATCGACGGCTACTACTACCGCTCGGAGAGCGCGATCGACTTCGCCGCGCTCTCCAAGACCCAGTAGTCGCCAAGCCGGTACCACTCCCCCCGCGGCGGCGGACTCCACCGCCGCCGCGGGGCACCGCGGGCCCGCCCGGGGGGGGCACCGCGACCCGCCGCGACTCCGCGAACCGCCGTGTCGGCGCAATCCTCCCGGCACGGCGGTTCGTTTTCCGCCCAGGCAGCGGGAGTTTCCGGCGGCCCCGGCCGCCGGCGGCGGCGTAATGCCGGACGAACCGGCCGGCACCCGCCCCGAAACACCGCCGGGGTTTTCTCACAGAAACAACGGGCCGCCCCGCCGAAAGGTTGTCGGACGGCCACGGATCGGGCCCAGCGCCCCAGGACGAGGAGAGAGCATGTTCCACATGGGCTGGTTCGTCGGGTCAGGCTTCAGCGTCCAGTCCTGGCGCGGGACCTGGGGGGGATCCGGCGCGCGGGAATGGATGAAGCCCGACCTCTACGTCGACGTCGCCCGCTCCCTGGAACGGGCCTGCTTCGACTACATGATCTTCGAAGACGGCCTGATGATCCCGGACGCCTTCCAGGGCAACATGCAGGCCTACCTGAAGTACAACATGGAATGCCCGCGGCACGACCCGACCGCGCTCATCGGCATTCTCGGCCAGGCGACCTCACGCATCGGGCTCATTCCCACCATCTCGACCTCGTTCTACCCGCCGTTCATGGCGGCCCGGATGCTGGCGACGCTGGACCACCTCACCGAGGGCCGGGTCGGCGGCAACCTCGTCACCTCCTCCAGCCACCGCGCCGCGCAGAACTTCGGCTACGAGAAGCACTTCGAACACGACCTCCGCTACCGGATGGCCGACGAGTGGATCGACCTCGTCGGCAAGCTGTGGGAGTCGTGGGAGCCCGGCGCCGTCGTCTTCGACGAGGAGACCGGCACCTTCGCCGACCACACCAAGGTCCACACGGTGGACTTCGAGGGCGAGTTCTTCCGCTGCCGGGGCCCGCTGAACGCGGTTCCCGGCCCGCAGGGCCGCCCGGTCATCTGCCAGGCGGGCGGCTCCCCCGCCGGCCGCGAGTTCGCCGCCCGCAACGCCGACACGGTCATCTGCGTACCGCTCGGCGTGGAGGCGATGAAGGCCTACCGGGAGGACATGTCCGCCCGGCTCATCGCCAACGGCCGCAAGCCGTCCGACTGCAAGGTGCTCTACCTGATCCGCCCGGTGCTCGGTGCCACCGACGAGGAGGCGCAGGAGAAGCGCCGGCGCATCCGGGCCGCCCAGCACACCGACGACGCCGTCGCGACCCAGCTCGCGGTCATGTCGTACTTCTCCGGGCTCGACTTCTCCCAGTTCGACCTCGACAAGCCGCTGCCCGACCTGACCGGCCAGGTCAACGGCCACCAGTCGTCGATGTCGCGGTACGCCAAGGACAGCGAGGACGGCAAGACCCTCCGCGAGCTCGCCTCCACCCACGAGACCACCGTCTCCCTCGAGCTCGTCGGCACCCCGGACACGGTCGCGGCCAAGATGGGCGAGGCGATGGAGGAGGTCGGCGGCGACGGCTTCCTGATCTCCAACGAGCTCGACCGCCGCGGCATCGCCGAGATCGCCGACGGGCTGGCCCCCGCGCTCAAGCGCCGCGGCCTGATCCGCGAGTCGTACACGCACGAGCACTTCCGCGACAACCTGCTGGAGTTCTGATGTTCCACCTCGGTCTTTTCGCCGGCTGCGGGGTGCAGTCCTGGAAGGACATGTGGTCCGGCGAGGGCGCCACCGAATGGATGAGCCCGCAGCTCTACATCGACACCGCGCGGGCGGTGGAGCGGGCGGGTTTCGACTGCATCATCCTGGAGGATGCCCACTTCGTCCCGGACATCCTCCGCGGCAACACCGACTTCGCGCTGAAGAACGGCTTCCACGCGCCGAAGATGGACCTGTTCGTCATGACGCCGTTCATGCTCAGCGCGACGAAGCACCTCGGCATCCTCCCCACCCTGACGACCACCTTCCACCCGCCCTACATGGCCGCCCGCACCCTGGCCACCCTCGACCACCTCTCCGGTGGGCGCGGCGGCGCCAACCTGGTGATGTCCCACAACGACCGCACCGCGCAGAACTACGGGCTCGACGGCCAGGCCGACCACGACCTGCGCTACGACCAGGGCGACGAATGGGTGCAGCTCGTCTCGGAGCTGTGGAACTCCTGGGACGCCGACGCGCTCACCATCGACCGGGAGAACGGCGTCTACGTCGACCCGGCGAAGGTCCACGAAATCAACTTCGAGGGCCGCTTCTACCGCTCGCGCGGACCGCTCAACTCCCTGCCGCCCCCGCAGGGACGTCCCGTGTTCTCACAGGCCGGCGGATCGGGCCGCGGCAAGGACTTCGCCGCCCGCAACGTCGACCTGGTGATGACGAACGTGACCGGCGTCGAGACGATGAAGGCCTTCCGCGACGACCTGGTGGCCCGGCTGGAGAACTTCGGCCGCAAGCCCGACTCCTGCAAGGTGATGTTCAACGTCTCGCCGGTGCTCGGCGAGACCCAGCGGGAGGCCGAGGAGAAGCGCGCCGCCGCCCTCGCCGCCCACGAGGCGAACATCGAGATCAACCTGGGCTGGATGTCGTACTACAGCGGCATCGACTTCGGGAAGTTCGACCTCGACGCCCCGATGCCGGCGATGCGCACGAACGCCAGCCGCAGCACCGCCGAGAACCTGCGGGAGAAGAGCACCGGCATGACGCTGCGCGAGTTCGCGTCGTATCCGTCCGCGGGCGCCGTCGAACTGGTCGGCACCCCGGACGCGGTCGCCGCGCAGATGGGCGAGGTGATGGACGAGGTCGGCGGCGACGGCTTCCTCATCCAGCAGCCGATGTTCCGCCGCGCGATCAGTGAGATCACCGACGGCCTGGCCCCTGCGCTGCGCCGCCGCGGTCTCATCCGGGACGGCTACTCCTTCCCGCACTTCCGCGACAACCTGCTGGAATTCTGACCCGCTGCCGGTAGCAGCCTGATCGCCGGAACTCACGCGGGCCCGCGGGTGGCAGTCCCCTCACCCGCGGGCCGCGGCGCGCGCCCGCTCGTCGCCGGACAGGCGACCGGATCCGCCCTACCGTCACCTCCAGCGGCCGTCCCCGACCCCAGCGGCCGTCCCCCGGCCGTCCCCCGGCCGGCCACCCACCGTCCACCCGTTCGAGCGCCCAGCGGAGGGCCCCATGGATCTCGCCGTCGACCTGCCGATCTGCGCCACCTGCGGCGTGCAGTACGGGGCACCGCGGGCCGACTGCCCGGTGTGCGAGGACGAACGGCAGTACGTCGGCTGGGACGGGCAGCGCTGGACCTCGCTGAAGACCCTCTACTCCGAGGGGTTCCACGGCCGGCTGGAACCGGAGGGCCCGGGGGTGTACGGCATCGGGTCGGAGCCGAAGATCTCCATCGGCCAGCGGGCCCTGCTGGTCACCACCCCGGCCGGCAACATCCTCTGGGACTGCGTGCCGTTCCTCGACGACGACCTGATCGCCCAGGTCAAGGCGCTGGGCGGCATCAGCGCGATCGCCGTCAGCCACCCGCACTTCTACGGCTCCATGGTCGACTGGAGCCACGCCTTCGGCGACGTCCCCATCTACGTCCACGCCGCCGACGAACAGTGGCTCGGCCGCCGCTCCCCCGCCGTCGAACTGTGGACGGGTGACACCCTCTCCATCGGCGCGGGACTCACCCTGGTCAACGGCGGGGTGCATTTCGACGGCGGCACCGTGCTGCACTACGCCGACGGCGAGAACGGCCAGGGCGCGCTGTTCTCCGGCGACATCCTGCAGGTCGTTCTCGACCGCCGCTACGTGAGCTTCATGTACTCCTACCCGAACTACATCCCGGAGCGCCCGGAAACCGTCCGCCGGGCCGTCCGGCTGCTGGAACCGTTCGCGTTCGAGGCCATCTACGGCGCCTTCTGGCAGACCATCGTCCGAGCCGACGGCCACGCCGCCATGCACCGCTCCGCCGACCGCTACCTGCACTTCGTCGCCGACCCGGCCCGCCCGTCCTGACCGCTGCCCAGCCGTTTCCGTGGCCCGTGCTGCACTGGGGCGTCCACCCCGGCGGTGCGGTCGCCTTCGTGCGTGTCCCGCAGCCGCATTCCCGCTCCAGAAGCTGATGTTCGGAAACCTGCGGGCGCAGGTCGGGCAGGTCGGGCAGGTCGAACACCTGCCGGCGTTCGGTGCGGGTCACCGGCCGGTCGGCCAGCGACGTCCCGCACCCCGAGCACGGCCCCGGTTCGTGCCTCCGCCGGCTACTCACAACGCAGCTGCAGCACGAGCCGAACGGAACGTTCACGAAGCTCATCGGGGTACTTCCTGGGAGTGGGCAAGACTCGATCCTCTCGAATGGACCGGTCTCCACCGAACCCGGGGCGGTTCAGGAAGACCCCTGCCGAGGCGATGAACGACCAGCTACTTTCACTTCAACTGCCTGGTGTTGCGACGACCGGTTGAGTTCGGTCAATATACGTCTATCCGCTACACCGACCGGCTCGTCGAAGCCGGAGCGAAACCGTCGGTCGGCAGTGTCGGAGATTCGTACGATAACGCGCTCGCCGAATCCGTGAACGGGCTGTACAAGACGGAGCTTGTCCACCGCAAGGGGCCGTGGCGCACCGCGGACGATCTCGACCGTCGTGCAACCGACGGTCCTCCTCCAGCATGAACGCCTTCGGTCGCCGGCGGTTCTCCATCGCGCGCCGCTGGGCGTCCGCCGCCCGGTAACTCGCATTGCCGCCGTTCCGCGTCACCTCACGGCTGATCACCGACTGGCTGCGATGCAGCAGCGCCCCGATCGCCCGATGCGACAACTCCGCCGCCAGCCCCCTGGAGATCGACTCCCGATCCTCCAAGGTCAACTCCACGCCCCGCACCCAGCCCTCCGATCAGCAGATCACCCTTCTACCAGGGCTGATGCACTGACCGTTTGAGACCGCCGTCTTCTAACTCGCGGACCTCTCGAGAATGTGCACGCCGCAGGCGTTGCCAAGGCCGATGACGTGGGCGAGGCCGACCCGCGCGTTGTCGATCTGGCGGTCACCGGCCTCACCGCGCAGGTGAGTGGCGATCTCCCAGACGTTGGCGATTCCGGTCGCCGCGATCGGGTGGCCCTTGGACTCAAGGCCACCCGACACGTTGACCGGGGTCGTTCCGTCCCGCCAGGTCGCGCCCGAGTTGAAGAAGTCCACTGCACCGCCGACCTCACACAGGCCGAGGTTGTCGTAGTGCACCAGCTCCGCGGTGGCGAAGCAGTCGTGCAGTTCGACGAGGTCCAGGTCCTCCGGGCCGACACCCGCCTGCTCGTACGCCTGCGCGGCGGCGGCCCGGGTGAGTGTGTTGACGTCGGGCAGCACCTGGCAGGCCTCCTGCCAGGGGTCGCTGGTCAGCACCGATGCGCTGATCTTCACAGCCCGGCGCTGCTGCTCCAGCGACAGGGTCCGCAGTTTCGACTCGCCGACGAGCACGGCGGCGGCGGCACCGTCGCAGTTGGCCGAGCACATCGGACGGGTGTTCGGGTAGGCGATCATGACGTCATTCATGATCTCGTCGAGGGTGAACCGCTTCTGGTAGGCGGCCAACGGGTTGAGGGTGGAGTGCGCGTGGTTCTTCTCCGAGATCCGCGCGAACAACTCGAAGCTGGTGCCGCCGTACTTGTGCCCGTACTCCATGCCGATCTGCGCGAACACCCCGGGCATCGTCTCGGTGCCGACCCGGCCGTCCAGCGCCGCGACCGCACCGAAGCGTCCNTCGCGCGACCAGGTGTCACCCTCCGCCGCGCGGGCACCCCCGGCGAGCAGCCCCGCGCCCGAGAGCTTCTCCGCACCCACGGCCAGGCCCACCTCCGCCTCACCGGCTCGGATCGCCATCACGGCGACCCGCAGTGCGGTGGCGCCCGTGGCGCACGCGTTGGCGACGTTGAACACGGGGATCCCGGTCTGCCCCACCTGCTTCTGCAGCCGCTGGCCGAAGGAGCCCGCGGCGCCCATCAGATTGCCCGCGGCGAGCACGCCCACGTCCCGCATCCGCAGGCCGGCGTCGGCAAGGGCGCCACGGATCGCCTCGGCACCCAGGTCGACGGTGTCGAGTGCCGGGTATTTGCCGAACTTCGTCATGTGGATGCCGAGGATCCATACGTTCTCCGCCATCGGGTCTCCTGTTCTCCGCCCTCAGGCGGCCGGCTCGAACGCGTACCCGACGGCTTCGACACCCGCCGCGTCGGTACCGATCGGCACGGTGGTCAGCCGCACCTTCATACCCAGCCGGACATGCTCCGGGTCCGGCGGGACGTTCACGATGTTGCCGCGGACGCTCGTGCCGCCGCAGTCGACCACCCCGGCGACAAAGGGCACCGGAATCCCNGGCGCGGCGAACGAGACGATCGTGAAAGCCCGGAGCTCACCCTCGTCCGGCACGTCGACCGTCCGGAACTCCGCCGCCTCGCAGGCCGCGCAGGCGTTGCGCCGGTCGAAGTAGCGGGCGCCGCAGGCGACGCATTCCTGTGCCACCAGACGCGGGCCGCCCGCCAACACCAGATAGTCGACGAGGGATATCCGCTCACTCATATGTCCTCCGCACTGGACCAGCATCTGGTGGGCCGCCGGCCCCGGTCAACCGCGAGCGGCCTGGAGCGGGCGCGGCTCACCACGTTCGACGGCTCATCTTCGACGGGCTCAGAAGCCGACCGACAGGTACACCTTCATCGACTGCCACCCGAACCGGGAACCGCGGGTATCGCGATGGCAGCCGACCAGCGGCCACGAAGCGGGAGGCGGGAGGCGGGAGTTCCCGTGCCGCTTCTCAGCGGGGCGTGGTGGCCAGCCGTTCCAGGAAGTCCCGGNAGCCGCGCAACGCATCGCGCAGGGTGTCCGTCGACGGCGCACCGTCCTCACGCCACGCCGCGCGCAGCCGCTCCTGCTCGCGGCGCACCGCCTCGGTGAGCTGAGTGACCGCGTCGTCGAGGACCCGGTCGGCCTGCCTGACCGCACCCCGGGGGTCATCGACGAAGGAGAGCAGCGCCTCCTGCCACCGCTCCCGCAGCCGGGCGGAAGCCGACGGATCCGGCTCGGATGCCGTCGGACCCGAGTCGGTGTCGGTGTCGGTGTCGGTGTCGGTGTCGGTGTCGGAGGCCGTCGGGCCCGGGTCGGAAGCCGTCAGGTCGGGATCGGAGGAATCAGCCTGGGCACCCGGCCACTCTGCTCCCGGTGCTGCTCCGGCATCGGGGGTCGCCTCGGGCGCCGTCTCGGCAGGGGGCGTCCCGCCAGCCAGCCCCGCCCGGCTGGCTGCCGCCGGGTCCGCGTCCGTCTCCCGCGCCGCCGGGTGACCGGGAGCCACGATCTCATCCGGCACGTTGCCGGTTTCGGTGGAGCGATCCTCAAGGTTCATCAGTTCTCCCTTCAGCGGCGTTGCCGGCGACCGATGATCGCGGCCTCGCGGGCGGTTGACTCGTCGGTGGTTGCCGCGGTGGCGGCACTGTCGGTCGCCGCCGGGGAGGAGTCGGTCGGCTGCCGCGTCACGCTGTCGGAGTCGGACGTCTCCGCCGCGGAAGTGAGCTCCTCGAAGACGGCCCGCAATGCCAGGAAGCGCTCCCGCAGCCTGTCCGTGTCCGTATCCGCTGTGACCGTTGCCTGGTCCGTGGCGGGGTCCGTTCCGCTTACGCCGGCCGCCGCGACGGGACCCGCGCCGCGGTAACCGGCCGCAAGGGCCGGGTTGTCGGCGGCGAGCAGGCTCGCGGTCTCGCCGCGGTCATCGGTCGGATAGCCGCGCTCGCGCAGGGAGACGGTGACCAGCTCGTCGGCGCGGGTGGTCGCGGTCACCGGCTCGTCCACGAACAGGGCCTGCAGCGTGGCCCACTCGGCCTGCAGGGCCTCGCGCCGCGACGGGTCCAGCGGGCGGATCTCGAGACTGTCGCGGCGGCGGGCAACTCCCGCGAGCTGGCGTTCGGTGCTCTTCCGGTCACCCGACTCCCGCAGCGTCCGTTCGTATTCAGGGCCGAATCTGTTCCTGAGGCGAGCTGACCTGGAACGGTCGGCGAGAATGACGCCGCCGAACACCGCCCCAAGGATCAGGACCACCAGGATGGCCCAGGCAAGCAAGGACACAGCACACCGACCTTTCGTACCTGCAGGGAGGTAACCGACACGGGTTGCCGAGTACCCGCGATCTACAGGCTAAAACAAAAGGCCTTTTTCATGGCGACCGGAAGAGGTCACACGGACACTCGCGCCATCAGCACACCTGAAAAAACAAAACGAAGGTCACTACCCGCGGTGCGAGGTGCTCACACTTCCTGGTCGCGAATGCCCCCCGGCGTGCCCGTCTCCGGTCGAACCCCCCGCACCCCCGGCGACCGCCCTGGCACACTCTCGGCCGGCGGACGGGCTGGCCACGCGCGGGCCAGGACAATCCCGCTGACCGGGTCGACACACTGGCCACGCTGGTACCGCAACCGCCCGGAAGACGTCTTCCTGCACGCAAACGCACCGGAGATCCGATCTTGTGTCACGGTCGGCAGTGGNCTTCTGCCGTACCCGCTCAGATCTGTCAGCGGCGCACCCGGAAGCGCAGGTGCAGCACCCGGTTGCCCTGGATCAGCACGTCGGGATCCTCCAGCAGGTGCTGCGCGTGGACCGACCCGAAATAGCGCTTGCCGGACCCGAAAACGACGGGTACGACGTCCATGCGCACCTCGTCGACCAGGCTCGCGGAAAGCACCTGGCCACCGACGTCGCCGGCGGCGACCTCGACGATGCGGTCACCCGCAAGCTCCTGCGCCTTGGCCACGGCTGCCTCGACGCCGGCGACGAAGTGGAACGGCGCCTCGGGGTCCCAGCCCTCGGGCTGCGGCCGGTGCGTCACGACGACCACGTGGTCGATCCCGCTCGGAGGCTTCCCGTCCCAGCCGTCCGTCATGTCGAAGACGTGGCGGCCGACGAGCGTCACCCCGATCTGGTCCCAGTACGGCCGGGTGTAGTCGTAGGACGTCTGCGACACCTTCACCGCGCCGCTCTCGTCCAACGGGACGTCACCGTTGGACAACCAGTCGAAAAGCGGTCCGGGCTGGTCATTCTCGTCCGCGATGAAGCCGTCGACCGACACCGAGCTGTACATGACCACCCTGCCCACGGGGCTCTCCTCTCGTTCGGGGTGCCCTCAAATTAGCGGGTCGTGAGCGGTCGCTCTTGTAAGAAATCAATCGGTCGGCAGCGGCCAGCCGTCCAGCACGTGGCCGGGATGTTCGCGCAGGAACGCCGCCGGACGTCGACGTACCGGGTCCGGAGTGGGTAGCTGAACTCCAACGCGCAGGTCGGCGCGGGGACGCGGCCGCACCCGGACTCGTCAGCCGTGGCGCCGGTACACGCCCACCGCGGCCTGATTGGTCGGCACCACCCACAGCCGCACGCCGATCGCGCCCTCCGCCAGCGACCAGCTCGTGGCGGCGCCGAGCAGCAGGTCGGACGCACCGGTGCCGCGCACGGCGGGCGGGCGGCCCCCGCACAGCCCCCGGGCACAACCCCGCCACGGCGTCGGACGCGGATCCCGTCCCACGGACGGATCACATAACACAAGGCTTGCCTTCGGGCCCAACCAGGACACAGGATCGGAAGGCCGGTGCCGCCCACGCCCGCGCGGGGGGAGTGAGAACTGATGCCGACCGCGTCCGGCCAGGTCGGGAACGATCAGCTGTGGGATGATCCGGCGGCGCGGCGGCGGGTACTGCTGACCTGCCTCACCGCGATGTTCGCGACCACCTTCACCGCGACCCTGCTCACCGTCTCGCTGCGCCCGGTCGCCAAGGACCTGGACTCCAGCGTCGGGGTGATCTCCTGGGCGGTGACCGGCTCGCTGTTCGCGCTGGCGGTGGCCATGCCGATCCTCGGCCGGATCGGTGACATCCGCGGCCATCGCCGGACCTTCCTCGCCGGCACGACCCTCGCGGTCGTCTTCTCGGCCGCCACCGGGCTGGCGTGGGACGCGACGTCCCTCATCGCCTTCCGCATCATCGCCCAGCTCGCCGGTTCCGCGACGATTCCGGCGTCGTTCGCGATGCTGTTCAACGTCTTCCCGCCCCATGAGCGGGTGCGTCCCTCCGCCTGGGCCTCCGGGGTGCTCTCCGGGGCGTCCGTCACCGGCCTCGCCATCGGCGGAGTGATCATTGATGCCATCGGCTGGCGGGCGGTGTTCTTCCTGCAGGCCGGCATCGCGATGGTGCCGCTGATCGCCGCCATCCGCGTGTTGCCGGCGGATCACAGCGCCCGCCGGGCCAGCCTGGACCGGGCCGGCGCCGCGGTCCTCGCCGTGGCCGTGTTCGCCCTCACCTTCGGCGTGAACCGGGCGGCGGCCTGGGGACCCGAACCGATCATCATCGTGCTCCTGGCCGCGGTGCCCGGCCTGTTCTGGCTGCTCGTGGTGGTCGAGCGGCGCAGCACCGAGCCGGTCCTCCCCCTGGAGCTGCTGGCGAAGCGGGGTGTCCGGGCGGCCGGTCTCACGTCGTTCCTGATCGCCGGCGCGCACATGGGGAACTTCCTGGTGACCCCGCTGCTCCTGCAGGGCGTCTTCGGTCTCTCGGTGTCGCTCACCTCGGTGGTGACGATGTGCCGCACACTGTCGATCGCGCTGGCCGCGCCGTCCGCGAGCTGGCTCGGGACGCGGCTCGGGCCCCGCCTGCTGGCCTCACTCGCGGGCTGCGCCTACGCCGCCTCGCTGCTCGTGCTGGCCTACGGCACCCAGGCGGACGTCCTGTGGCTGGTGATCGTGGGACTGATCGGCAGCGGCCTGGCCTTCGGGCACGCCCAGCCGCCGCTGATCGTGATCGCCAGCAACGCCGTCTCGGACGGCAGCTTCGGGCTCGTCACCTCACTGCAGCAGACCGCGGGCCAGATCGGCGGCGTCGTCGGCACCAGCCTGCTCGCCGCCCTGGTCGCGGACGCGCTGGAACCGGGCCCGTTCACCGCCAGCTACCTGATCGCCGCCGCGTTCGCCCTGCTGGCCGCCGCCGCGGTGCTGCTCAGCCCACGGGACAGCCGCGCCCACGCCACCGCGGCGAAGACCGGCTCCGGAGCGGTGCCGGCTCCGTCCCTCAGCTCGCCGCTGGCACTCGCGGACTCGCCCGGGATCCCGGTGTCCGATGTCCCCGCGCCCGTCGAGGAGGCGGAGCGGCCGGGACAGCGCCCGGAACACCGCCGGTAGCCAGCAGCCCGGCGGCGCTGGCCAGCAGCCGGGCGGCCGGGCGGCCGGGCGGCCGGTAGCCGTGCGACGCCGGGCGGGCCGGACCTCGGGCGCCAGCCGGTGCGCCCCGGTCAGAAGCGCCAGCGTGTGGCGACTCCAGGCTCGACGGTCAGCACCGCGGTGGCGGTCCGCGGGCTGAGCCGGTAGACGGACCAGGGCGGCGGGCCCGCCGACGGTGCGCTGAACTCCGCGGTCAGTGCCCGCCCGGATTCGTCCACCCGGGCCGGCCAGCCCTCCGCATTCCAGCGGGCGGCCATCGCCGCCACGGTCGGCGGGTCGGTGACCTGGCTCGCGTCACCCTCGATCACCAGATCGAACTCGTGGGTGGCCAGGCTGAGCGCACAGCGCGGATCACGGCCGATGTTCCTGGCCTTGCGGGTACCTTCTCCGGTCGGCGAGGTTCGCTGCGTCCATGCAGCTACAGACAGCACGCGGCACCGAAATTCATCGTCCGACGCGCGGCGCCCACCGGTGACGCCCCACGCCGCCCCGCCGTCTGACGGCGATGGCGGCTTCCCCTGCCGGGTACGGCGACGTCCGCGCGGGGGGCCGAAGGGCCACTTACGCCGGAAGCTGGATCCAGCTGACACAGATCCGTCATATTCTTTGTCGTAAGGCGTCGAATCCTGAGTTCCCGTCTCCGTGCCAGTCGACCCGTGGGGGGCCCCGTCCGCGTGAGGACTGACACTCTCGTCGTCAACGCCGCCGCCGCCTGGCTTCCCCCACGCAGGCAGGTACCAGCGGAAATCGGCGCCACGGCCGAGGACACCGGTTACACGGCGCTGGCGGTGTCGGACGGCCCGTCCGCGCCGGAGATGGCGGTACTCGCCGCGGACGCCGCGCTGGAGCAGGCCGGTTGGCCCGCCGCGGAGCTCGACCTCCTCCTGCACGCCTGGAGCTACTACCAGGGCCACGACTTCTGGTCCCCCGCCCACTACATCGCCGACCAGCTCGGCGCACACGCCGCGCAGCCGATCGGCATTCAGCAGATGTGCAACGGCGGCGCGGCCGGCCTGCAGATCGCGGCGGCCCACCTGCTCGGTGATCCGTCCATCGCCCGGGTGCTCGTCACCACGGCGGACCGGTTCTGCCCGCCCGGCTTCGACCGCTGGAACAGCGACCTCGGCGTCGCCTACGGCGACGGGGCGAGCGCCGTCCTGGTGAGCCGCGACACCGCCGGTGGCGCCGGTGGCGCCGGTGGCGCCGGTGCCGGCGAGGCCGGCCTGGATGCACCCGCGGCCGGCCCGGTGGTGGGCGCGGGCGCGGACGAACGTACGGCGGGCGCGAACGAACGCGCGGGGGCACTGCGGCTGGTTGCCGTGAGCTCCGTGTCAGCGCCGAACCTGGAAGGGATGCACCGCGGCGACGACGACTTCTCCCCCGCCGCCCGGGCGACGGCGGCGGCCGTGGACGTCCGCCGAACCAAGCGTGCCTACCTGCGCCGCCACGGCAGCTCCGGCTACCGGGCGGCCGAACGCGAGCGGGTGGAGACCCTGCTGCGGCTGGCAGTGGACGAGGCCGGGCTGACCCGCGACGGCAGGCGCCCCCGGTACGTGGTGCTGCCCCGCGTCCACCGCGGCCCGCTGGAATCCGTCCTCGTCCCGCTCGTCGGCGAGGTCACCGGCGCGGAACCGCTGGACTTCGGCCGATCCACCGGTCATCTGGGCGCGGGCGACCTCACCACCGGCATCTCGGACCTGCTGGACAACAAGATCCTCGCACCCGGCGAGACCGCGCTGGTCCTGAGCACCGGCGCCGGCTTCACCTGGTCCTGCGCGGCGCTGACGGCCCCGGCTGGCTGACCCGCCCGCGAGGGACTACTGCCGAGGCTCGGTTCCGCCTCGGGACAGCGCCGTCAGCCCTCTGAGCACCAGCGCGACGATCTCGTCCGCGTCCCAGGCCTCGAACAGGGCCTCGTTCTCCTCCTCGCTCAGCCCGTTACGCAGGCCCGGTGTCCCGCCGCCGGCCAGCCGACCCGCGATCGAGTCGTAGTCGACCGGTGTTCCCATCCGCGCGGCCTCATCCACCAGGTCCTCGTAGCCCGGGCGAAGCGCGAGCTGGCCGGCGAGGGAAAGCTCGGCCGGCACCTCCCCGCGTACCGCCTGGGCCAGCCGACCGGCCGCGCCGCCGTACCCGCCGACGATGAACAGCGGCGTCTGGGCGTCCAGCGAGAACAGCGCCTCCTCGTAAAGGCCCGGATACAGGCCGTTCCTGATGACCGGCGTACCGCCCAGGACGACCCGCGCGTGGGTGTCCTTGGCCATGCGCCTGCGCATCGCGGTCAGGCAGGCGGCGCGCTTCCAGCGGGCTCTGACCGTCGTCGCCCCGGTCAGCTCCGGGTCGTCCGGGGCCACGGGCTCGGGTGGCGACACGCCGACCACGGTGGCGAGCCCGGCGAGCTCGGCCCGCTCCGACATTCCGAACCCCCGGAACAGATGCCAGGCGAGGTAGTTCGTCACCCGCTCGGCGGCCGGGCGGCCGGGATTCTCATAGGTCTCCAGCAGATCGAAAAGCGCCCGGGTGTAGCCGCCGACCCGCAGGTCCCCGCCGTAGGCCAGCGATCCGCCGGCGGCAAGAATGTGCCGGGCGAGCTCGATGAACGCGTGCTGGAGATGAACGTCTCCCAGCCCGCGCTCGGCCAGGTCGGGGCTGTCGGAGATCGAAATCGCCACTCTCAGGTCTCTCAGGTCTCTCCCCACAACCATTCACTCCCCCGTTTTCGGTTCTTCGACCGGGTCGTTCCACCCCGGCGGTTGCGGCGCTGATCACGCGCCATCGGTTTCGTCACAGCCCCGCCGACGCCAGCAGGGCGGTCAGGGTGACCGGCTCACAGTCCGGGACGAGTCGCCGGAGCAGCCTGGTCTCGTCGGTGCCCAGCGGCGGGTCCGGGTACAGCAGGGTCGCACGGTTCTCGTCGGTCTCGGCCGCGGTGTCATCCCGGGTCGTGACGCGGCGGCTGTGTTCGAGGGCCGTCGCCAACTCCGGCGGCTGCCAGACGAGGCCGTCCGGAACGGGAAGGCGATGCGCTCCACACACCTGCGCGGCCCGGATCGGAAAATAGGTGCGGCGCAGCGCGGTGTCGAGAAGTTTGCCGACGATCTTCTCCATCGTCTCCGGCGAGTCCTCCCGCCACCGTACGACCGGGGCGTTTCCCAGGTACGGGAAAAGCCGCGCGGTGCCATCGGAAAGCGCGTCGAGGACGACCACGGGTAACATGTTGTCCTTTGCGGCCAACACCTCCCGCTGACACCAGGGCCGCGCACTGTAGGCGTCGGTCAGGACGGCGAGGAGCGCGCACTCACCGACCGCCTTTTCTATCACCTCGGCGAACTGGTCCCCGCTCGCGATGTCCCGCTGGCTGATGAAATAGGTGAGGTCGGTGCGGCGGTTGAGGTACTCACAGAAGCGGTGCGATATTTCCAGACCATCGCGGACGGCGTGGCTCACGAACACCTGCAGAGGTGGCGCGGAATCCAGCAGGAGGCGGTAGGCCCGGTGCATCACCCTGTTCACGAGAACCTGGTCCCAGAACTCGAGGTCGGCACCCTGTAGCTCCAGCACGCTGAGGTCCGCGATCAGCCTGAGGTTCAGGTGGTTCCTGGTCGTCGCGACCGGGATGATCCAGGAGCCCGGATCCGCGAATATCCTGGATTTCAGGCTGTCGAGATAGGAGCCCCAGTCGGCCGCCACCAGGGCGTCGTCGATAAGAACGATGACGAGGTTCCGGGCCGCGCCGGAGAGGTCGACCTCGGCGNGGGGATCCGCGGTGAGCTGACCACCCACAGGATGTCTGGTCCACAGCCGGACCGGTATTCCCAGACCGCGCTGAAGTGGGTTCAGGGGGTCGGCGCACAGGTAGGTGAACACCCGCCGCGCCAGCCGGTCCACGGGCGCGGCCCCGTCCCGCGACGTGTGCCAGACGACGTGTACCACGAGGGGCCGCTGCCATTGCTCACGCGAGGCGCTCTCCACGACTCTGTACCGTACTTCTTTCCCGGCATCAGGTCACGAAAAATCATCGGAAAGCCGTCAGCTGGCGTCCTGATCCGGCTCACACCGCAACCAAGGCGGACGTTCGGCGGAGTGTCGGGCTTTCCGAACGGGCGCGCCGCGGCTTTGGCGTTTCGAACGGTCCCCCGGGCGCGACCGAGCGGTTCTTTGCTCCACAGCAGACCACATTTTCTGCTTCGCAGCAGATCGCACATCGAACTGTCCGGCCGCCGCCGTCGGGTACCGCCGGCTCGCACCCGATTACCGCGGGCGCGGACCCGCCGCGACCAGGCGTCAGCAGATGCGCGGGAGCTGTTCGCCCAGGGGCCGGTCGACGATGCGCGTCGTCCCGAAGGCGGTCCGGCCGACGACCAGCCCCGGGTGGTCGGCGGTGACGGTGCCGATGATCGCCGCCGCCCGCCCCGCCGGGTGGGCCCGCATCGCCGCCAGCACCGCATCGGCGTCGGCGGGTGCGACGAAGGCGACCATCCGGCCCTCGTTCGCGACGTGCAGCGGGTCGAGGCCGAGGAAGGCGCAGGCCGCCTCCACCACCGGTGAGAGCGGCACCGCGCTCTCGGTGAACTCGACACCGGTGCCGGACGCGGCGGCGATCTCGCACAGGGTGGTCGCGAGGCCGCCTCGGGTGGGGTCACGCAGCGCGTGCACGCCCGCGGGGGCCACCGCCAGCATCGCGGCGACCAGGCCGTGCAGGGCAGTGGTGTCGGAGCGGACGTCCCCGCCGAACTCCAGGTTCTCGCGCACGCTCAGCACGGCCACGCCGTGCTCCCCGATCGGGCCCGACACCAGCACACGATCGCCGGGCCGGGCCCGTTCCGGCCGGATGTCGACACCCGGAGGGATCACCCCGATGCCACTGGTGTTCACGTAGAGACCGTCCGCCAGGCCCCGTTCGACGACCTTGGTGTCGCCGGTCACCAGCCGGACGCCGACCCCGGCCGCCGCCTGGCCCATCGCCTGGGCGACCCGGCCGAGAACGGCCAGATCCAGGCCCTCCTCCAGGATGAAGCCGGCCGACAGGGCCACGGGAGCGGCACCGCTGCAGGCCAGATCGTTCACGGTGCCGTGGACGGCGAGGTCACCGATGCTGCCGCCCGGAAAGAACAACGGTCGGACCACATAAGAGTCGGTCGAGAAGGCCNGGCGGAGACCGCCCACCTCCAGGACCGCCGAGTCCGCCAGGGCCGGCGCCCGGCTCGGGTGGGCCGAGGCCGGTGTGCCCNCCCCTTCGTCCACCGCCGGCGTCGCCGCGAAGGCGGGCAGGAACAGGTGCTCCACCAGCTCGCCCGACAGCACCCCGCCGCCCCCGTGCCCCAGCATCACCGCACTGTGGTCCCGCAGTGGGAGTGGGCAGACCCAGCCCGCCGGGTCGACGACCCCGCCGCCGGTCGTCTCAGGCATGGTCGCCCGCGCCCCGCGGGGTGCCGGCCGGGCTGAGCCGGCGGAACTGGAAGTAGGCGGCGCACGCGCCCTCGGTGGAGACCATCGTCGCTCCCAGTGGTGTCCGCGGGGTGCACCGGCCGCCGAAGGCCGGGCACTGCGGAGGTTTGATCAGGCCGCAGAGCACCTCGCCGCTGCGGCACTCGGGTGACTCGGCCGCGGTGAGCCCCGTGACGTCGAACCGGATCTCGGCGTCGAGCTCGGCGTACTCGTCCGCGAGCCGCCAGCCCGACCCCGGGATGACACCGATGCCGCGCCACGCCCGGTCGCACACGGTGAAGGTTCTGGCCAGGGTGCGCTGGGCGAGCACGTTCCCCTCGGCGCACACGGCCCGGGAGTAGGCGTTGGCCAGCTCGGCCCGCCCCGCCTCCAGCTGCTCGACGGCCGTGCGGACGCCGTCGAGCAGGTCCAGCGGCTCGAACCCGGTGACGACGACGGGCACCCGGTGCGCCGCCACCAGCGGCTCGTACTGCGCCGTGCCCATCACCGCGCACACGTGCCCGGCGGCGAGGAAGGCACTCACCCGGTTCTCCGGCGCCGACACCACCGCGGCCATCGCCGGGGGGACCAGCACATGGCTGACCAGCATCGAGAAGTTGCGCAGCCCGCGGGCCCGGGCGGCCACCACGGCCATCGCGTTGGCCGGGGCGGTCGTCTCGAAACCGATCCCGAGGAAGACCACCTCGCGGTGCGGGTTCGCCTCGGCGATGCGGACCGCGTCCAGTGGCGAGTAGACCACCCGGACGTCCCCGCCGCGGGCACGGACGGTGAACAGGTCAGTGCTGCTGCCGGGGACCCGCAGCATGTCCCCGAACGAACAGAAGATCACTTCGGGGCGGGCCGCGATGGCCAGCGCCCGGTCGATGGTCTCCAACGGCGTCACGCACACCGGGCAGCCCGGGCCGTGGACGAACTCGACGTGCCCGGCGAGCAGCTGGTCGAGGCCGTTGCGGATGATCGAGTGTGTCTGCCCGCCGCAGACCTCCATGATGGTCCAGCGCCGGGTCGCGGTGGCCGCGATGGTGTCGACCAGCCGGGCGGCCAGCACCGGATCGCGGAACTCACGCAGGTACCTCATCGACGCCGGGTCTCCTCTCCGTCGTCCCCGCCTGTTCCGGGGCCGGACGCTGCTGTCTGGCCGGAGGGCCGCTCAGGGCCGCGATGGTGGCCTGGCCCAGCGAGAGTCCGGCGTCACCCGGCGGGACGAGGCGGTGGACGAGCACCTCGAACCCGGCCGCCCCCAGCCGCGCGCGGCACGCGCGCAGCAGCGTGACGTTGGCGAACACGCCCCCGGTCAGCCCGACGACGCCGACCCCGTGCCGGCTGCGCGCCGCCCTCGCGACGGTCACCACCGCCTCGGCGACAGCCAGATGGAACGACTGGGCCAGCAGGCGGGTGGGGGTGCCAGCGCGCAGTCCGCCGACAAGCCCGGTGATCACCGGCGAGGGGTCGAGCACTCCCCCGTCGAACCCGAAGGCGAGCGGCGGACCGGCGGGCTCCGCGACGTCCGCGAACCCCGCGACGTCCGCGAACCCCGCGACGTCCGCGACGTCCGCGACGTCCATGCCGGCCTCCGCGGCGAGCGCCTCCAGCTCGACGGCCGCCTGGGCCTCGAACGTGCTCGTCTGGCGCACCCCGAGCAGCGAGGCCACCGCGTCGAACAGGCGTCCCAGGCTGCCGCACGGAACGCAGGAGACGCCTCGATCGATGATGGTCCGCAGCACGCCGAGCGCGGTGGGCGAGCAGGCCCGCACCGGCGGAAGGTCGTCGGCCCAGGGCAGCCCGGCGGCGGCGAGGTGCGCGAGCGCGCACCGGTACGCCTCCCGGGCGGCCGCGTCGCCGCCCGGCAGCGGAACCGGGCGCAGGTGGGCGAACCGTTCGGCGCGGGTGACGTCGGGGCCGACCAGCAGCGCCTCGCAGCCCCAGATGCCGCCGTCGGGCCCGAAGCCGGTGCCGTCGAACGCCATCCCGAGGATCCGCTCGCCGAGGCGGCCGTGCTCGGCGAGCAACGCGGCGACGTGTGCGTGGTGGTGCTGGACCTCGTGCAGCGTTCCCGGTTTCCCCGCCGGCCGCCCTCTCGCCCAGGCGCGGGTGAGATAGCCGGGGTGCAGATCGGCGGCGAGCGCCACCGGCTCGACCTCGTACAGCCCGGTCATCCGCGTGCAGGAGTCCTCGAAGCCCCGCAGCGCGTCCAGCCCGGTGATGTCGCCCAGGTACTGCGAGACGATCGCGTGCCGCCCGGTGGTGAGGCAGACGGTCGACTTGCCGTCGCCGCCGACCGCGAGCACGGGCCGGCCGGGACGTCCGAGATCGACCGCCTGCGGGGCGTACCCGCGGGAACGGCGCACCGGCAGGACCCGCTCACCGTCCCAGCGCTCCACCGAGTCGTCGCACGGCGCCACGATCGGGCGGTCGTGGGCCAGGAATGCGTCGGCGAGGCCACCCAGCCGGGTGCGCGCCTCGTCGTCCGCGGTGCAGATCGGCTCACCGGAGCGGTTGCCGCTGGTCATCACCAGCGCCCGGGCCGGGGCCGGCGCCGGGGCCGGTTCCGGGGAGCCGCCGCCGGGCGCGGGCGTGAGCAGCAGATGGTGCAGCGGCGAGTACGCCAGCATCAGCCCGACCAGCGGGGTGCCGGGTGCGACCAGGTCCGCCAGCGGCGCCCCGCGCCGCCGCCGGGCGAGGACGATCGGTGCCGCCGCCGAGGCGAGCAGCTCCCGTTCGGCCGCGCCGAGGTCGGCGAGCTCGGCGGCGGCTTCCAGATCCCGCACCATGACCGCGAACGGCTTGTCGGGACGTCCCTTGCGGGCCCGCAGCCGGGCGACGGCGGCGCCGTCGCCCGCGTCGCAGGCCAGGTGGTAGCCACCGATGCCCTTGACGGCGACGACCTGGCCGGCGGCCAGCGCCCGCTGCGCCGCCGCGAGCGCGGCGTCGGTGCCGTCGGTCCGCTGGTCGGGGTGCTCCGCCGGGTGGAACCACAGGCGCGGCCCGCAGTCCGGGCAGCAGATGGGCTCGGCGTGGAAGCGGCGGTCCGCCGGGTCCCCGTACTCCTCGGCGCACCGCGGGCACATCGCGAAGCCGGCCATCGAGGTCGCCGCCCGGTCGTAGGGCAGGCTCTCGATGATCGTGAAACGCGGGCCGCAGCTGGTGCAGGTGATGAAGGGATGGCGGTACCGCCGGTCCGCGGGGTCCGCCAGCTCCCGCAGGCAGTCACCGCAGACGGCCACATCGGGCGGCACCGTGATCCGCGGGCCGGGGGTCGGCGCGCTGGTCACGATGCGGAATCCGGCAGCGGTCGCGGCTGCGGCGGGCATGGGCTCGGTCGTGGTCGCGGTCGTGGTCGCGGTCGCGGTCGCGGTCGCGGGGAGCGCGGTCGCGGTCGCGGTCGCGGGGAGCGCGGTCGCGGGATGCCCCTGGCCGTCCGGAGTGATCTCGACCGTGGTGATCCGCTCCACCCGCGCCGACGGCGGTGCCGGGCAGGCCAGCCGCCGCAGGAACTCGGTGACCGCGGCCGGTGCGCCCTCCACCTCGGCGACGACCGACCCCGCGTCGTTGCGGACGAAACCGGCCAGGCCCAGCCCGGCGGCGAGCCGGTAGACGTGCGGCCGGAAACCGACGCCCTGCACGACCCCTTCGACCGTCACCCGCCGCCGGACCGCGGCCGGGCCGCCAGCCTGCACCGTCACGTCGAGCGGCTCAGCGCGCGGTGGCGGGCGATCTCGTCCAGCAGACCGCGCACGGCGGACGCCGAGTCGTCGTCGCCGGACTGTTCGAAGATCGAGCGGGCCTCGTGCAGCACCGTGGTGGCCTGCGGGAAGGCACCCAGGTGGGCGAGCGCGTTGCCCTGGCTGGCCAACGTGCGGGCGTAGGCGAGAGGGTCGTCGAGACCCTCCCTGGTCGCGATGACCTCCTGGTAGCGCCCGACCGCCTCCACGAGGTTGTCCCGCCGGTGCGAGGTCGGGGCGTTGACCAGCGCGTTCGCCAGGTTGAGCTGGGTGGCCGCCCACTGCTCGGGATGGGTCTCGCGGGTGTAGACGCTCAGCGCGGTGCGCAGTCCCTGCATGGCCACCCCGATCCGCAGCTGGTCGGAGGCGGAGTTCATCGGCATCGCCAGGTAGGCCGCGGCCAGGCTGACCTGCGCCGAGGCGAACAGCTCCGGGGCGGTGTCGATGGTGATCAGCCGCAGCGCGGCCAGGTAGTGCTCCGCCGCGGTACGCAGGCCGGCCAGCTCACCCCCGGCCAGCTCGTGGTGGACGGAGCCGAGCGTCAGATGCAGCTCGGCGCGCCCGGCGGCCAGGTCGGTGTGCTCCAGGGCGGCGAGCGCGGCGCTCAGGTCGGCGACGACCTCGGGGGTGGGGCCCTCGGCGTCCCGGCGCAGCCCCGCGGCGGTCGACCTCAGCTGGGCGGCCAGTCCGGGGGCGGGCTGGGCCGCCGCGGTGGCCCCGGCGACCAGCAGGCGGGCCGCGTCACCGAGCCAGCCCGCCGCCATCGCGTGCGCGGCGTGCGCCGAGCACACCAGGGCCGCGATCTCCCCGGTCTCACCCCCGAAGGCCGGCGGCTCGTCCAGCTCACCGACCGCGAAGCGGACGATGTCCACCAGCACACCCAGCTCGCCGCCCAGGGCCGCGCGCAGGGCGGCGGGATCCTCGACCGGCTCGCCCGGCGGGCGCAGGACGAAACGGTTGTACCGGGTGACCGGGTCGTCGCCGACGAGACGTTCCGCGGCCTCCGCCACCTTGCCCTGGTAGGCGAGTTCGAATGCCGCGAGCTCCGGCGGCCAGGTCGCCGGGAGCATGCCGGCGGCGAGGACCCGGCGGGTCACGGCCGTCGCCTCCCCGCCCGGGATGAGCAGGAAGCCCGCGGGCAGCGGGAAAACTCCGACGGGCTGCGGACGCGCACACGGCCCGGCCACGCCGGGCTCGGTGGGGGCAGGGCTGTCTGTGGTGGCCATGTGTGTCACCCGTCGTGTCAGTCGTGTGGCCCGTCCGGGTCACCGGCGGGAGCGCGTGCGGGGGTGCATGTGGGACGCCTGGTTGGTGCCGCCGGGACTCCCAGGTCGGTCCGCAACGTCACGCGCGGCGTGCGGCGGGCCCGCCGTCGACGCCTTCGGCAGGGAAAACGCTATGTGCCGCAGGCCCCACCGCCGATCGGCAGTAGGCAGACACTGCCACCTACGCGCCACCCCCACGCCCCACGCCCTCGCCGCCGCGCGCCCGGCTCGTCGGCGCGCCGCGGCCGGTTTGGAAGCCCCGGCAACGCGCACAAAGTACCCAGACGGTCGCAACGCGCGAATCCCGCGCGTTCCACGCATTCGGAGGTGGCAGATGGGACTGCGCTACACGAAACGCTCCAAGGCCGGGCCGCTGCGGTTCAACATGGGCAGCCGCGGGCTGTCGTCCGTCAGCATGAAGGCGGGGCCGCTCACCTGGCGCCTGTGGTCCCGCCGGCAGCGCTCAGGCGTGTCCTCGGTCGACCTGCCGGGCCACTGGTCGTGGCGGCCGTCGGCGCGCCACAAGTCCACCAACACCCAGTAGCAGGCCGTCGGCCACCTGGTTCCTTCCGGCTCGAGCAGCGGCCTTCAGCCCTAGGAAGAGGGGGTGGAAGGAGGAGGAGTCGCCCCTCGGATGCAGACGAAGTCCGACCAGGCGCCCTCGACCGCTGTCGCCCCCGCCCCCAGCACCACCCCGACGGTGAAGCAGTACGGCTCCTGGGGATCAACCTCCAGGTCGTGGCGGGTCGCACCGTCGGGCAGGAGGTGACCGCCGGCCCCCGCGGGGCCGAACACCCGAAGCAGCAGGTTCCGGGTGACGGACCCGTTCGTCCAGGTCAGGCGGACGACGGTGGTTCTGTCCGTGACACTCAGGCCGGAAGGCCCGACCGGTGTCGCGGGAGTCGGCGGAGTGGAGATCGTCGACGTTCCCGATCCCGACCCCGGCGGGGCGTCCTCGTCCGCGGCCCACAACCCGACGGCGGTCAGGACGGCCAGCGCCAGGCCGACGGGCACCAGCACTCCCGCCCTGATCCGCCTGAGCCAGGTCGGCGCCGCCCGGTCCTTCCCACCGCCGCGCGCCGCCTCCCGGCGCCCGGATACCTCGTCCGCCGGCGGTACCAGCGGACGATGCCCGGCCACCGACGGTGTGCCCGGGCCGCGGAGGTCCTCCAGGCCGGGGACGGGCGGCGAGTCCGCCGGCGGGACGAGTGCGCCCTCAACCGGCAGCGGCACCGGCACCGGCACCGGGCCTGGGCCGGGGTCTCGCGCCGGCGCGGCGGGCGGCGGGCCGGTCGGAGGCAGCGGGCTGGGGCGCCGGGTCACTCCGTCCAGGGCGTGCAGCCGCCGCAGGTCCTGCGCGACCGCGGCGGCGTCGCGCGGCCGGGCCGCGGGATCGCGTGCGAGCAGCCCGCGGACCAGGCCGTCGACATCGGCGTGGACGTCCGGGCGGCGGATCGGGGCGAGTTCCTCGCTCAGCACCCGCAGCATCATCGTGGCCAGGTTGTCGCCGGGAAGGAGGCCGAACGGCGGTGTGCCGGCCAGCATCGCGTACATCGTCGCGCCCAGGCCGTACAGATCGGACGCGACGCTGGGGTCGTCGCCCCGCAGGACCTCCGGCGCCGCGAACGAGGGCGTGAACGCGTACCCGCTCGCGGACATGTCGGCGCCGAAGCCCCGGCTGGCGATCCCGAAATCGCTCAGCACCGGTTCGCCGCGGTCGGACATCAGGATGTTGCCGGGCTTCACGTCGCGGTGCAGGATCTTCTTCTCGTGCGCGGCGTGCAGGGCGTCCGCGATGGCCGCCGCGATGCGCAGGGTGTCGGCGACGCCGAGCGGCCCGGTCCGTCGCAGTGTGTCCGCGACGGACCCTCCCGGCAGGTGCTGCATCGCGATGAACGGGCGACGGTCCGCCGTGGAACCGGCCTCGAACACCGTGATGATGTTCGGGTGCCCGGTGAGCTTGCCGACGACCCGGCACTCGCGGGTGAAACGCCGCGCCGCCGCCGCGTCCCGCAGATCCGAACTGATCACCTTGACTGCCACGGTGCGGTCGAAGCGGTCCTGGTAGGCAGAGTAGACGATGCTGAACCCGCCCTGCCCGATCGGCGAGAACGACCGATAGCCCGGGATCAGCGGATCATGCCCGTCGGTCGTGGCCGACAGGCCGCTGTCCGTCACCCGCGGCTCCCGCGGCTCCCACGGGTCCTGGGCCGCAACCGGGTCGGTCGAGCCCTCCTCCCCGATCGGGGTCACCGGCCGGTCCCCCGGCTCATCCGCACCGCCTTCCTCGGCCGGCGCGGCTCGGCCGCCGTCGGCCGGCGGCGCGGACGCAGCCGGTCGGGGGCGAGCGAGCGGCGGATCCGCCGGACCCGCGGCGTCGTCCGGCGCAGCCGCGCCCGTACCTGGTCGGCCTGCCGCCAGGCGGTGTCAGCGTCGGCCGCGGACACTTCACCCCCGGCGAACAGGGCCACCGTGGCCAGCGCGGCGAGACCGGTCAGCGAGCTTCCGCCGGCCGCGGGGCTTCCGGCGGGCGCGGGGTCCGCGGCGGAAGAGACGGGGTCCGCGGCGGAAGAGGCAGGGTCCGCGGCGACCGGGGAACCCGCGGCGACCGCCGTGACGATCTCGGCGGACGTGGCCGAAGCCGGCACGGGAATCCCCGCGACGTCGAGTGCGTCCAGCGTGTCCAGCCAGGCGCCGACCACCCGCTCCCGGGCGTCCGACACCCGCGACCGCCGTCGTCTTCGCCGCAGCCTCGGCACTGCCCACGCGGTGACGAGGTAGCCGCTCGTGCCCACCGCGCACAATGCGGCCGCACCCAGAGCGGCGAGGAGGAGGGTGCCGCTGCCCCCGGCCGGCGCTGCCGGCGGTGCCGGGGCCGCCGTGGGCGTCGGGGCCGGCACCGCGGCGGCCTCGGCCACCCGCTGGGCCCGCTCCGACGGCTCGCCCTGGGCCGAGGTCGCCACCTGGCCGCTGTCGTCCTTCGCCGCCGCCGGAGTCGGGTAGAACGGCACCCATCCCAACCCTTCGAAGTGGATCTCCGGCCAGACCAGGACATCGCCGGTCCTGACCTCTCCGGCGTGGGCCGCGCCATTCGGCGCGTCACCGGGCCGGGCATCGTCGCCGGCCGCGACCGGCTTCGGACTGAACCCGATCACCACCCGGTTGGGCAGCCCGACCAGCCGGGCGAGCACCGCGTAGGACGCGGCGAACTGCTCGGAGGTTCCGGTGCGGCTGGTGCCCAGGAAGTACGCGAGGTGTCCGTAGGTGTGCCCGGCCGGGGCGGACGGGTCGTAGGTGAGGCCGCGCAGATACTGTTCGAGCTGGTGGGCCTGTTGGAACGGGGTGAGCGCCCCGTCGGTGGCCACCCGGGCGGCCGCGGCGACCACCTCCGGCACGCCCGGGGGCAGGCCCGGTGTTCCGTCGCCGTCCGTGCCGGCCGGCACCCGGGCCGACGCCAGCTCGGCGGGGGTGGGTTCGCGCGGGGCGACCGACTCGACGGTGTAGCCGCGGTCCGCCAGGGCCGGCCCACCTTCCCTCGCTGTCAGCGTCCCGTCCCGGAGGTCGACGGCCAGCTCGGCTCCGCTCAGGGCGACCGGCCGGTCGCGATGGGGCAGGAACGGCCCGTCCAACGCGACGATCTGGAAGTGCGAGCTCTCCGCGGGAGCGTTGCCGGCGGGCTTCGCCGAGGCCGTGCCCGTCGCGGGCGGCACCCGGCCGCCCGCCGGCAGATACCGCGCCGAGGACGTCCACTGCTGGCCGTCGAAACGGTCCAGCACCGCCAGCCGGAGGTTTCCGGACGGCGGCGGGCTGACCCGGAACAACACCTCGTCGGGACGGCCCAGCCAGGCCGAGACGAAATCGAGCGGGTTCTGCGCCGTCCGCTGATCCAGCCGCACCTGCCGCAGCCTGCGGACGTCATACGGTTCGNCGCCCGGGCCGGCAGCGGCGAGCAGTGGCCCGGCCAGCGTCGCCGCGCCGACCGTCACCGTCAGCATCAGGGCGGCGGGCACCACCCTCCCCAGCGCGGCCGCCGGCCACGCCTGCCCGGCGCCGCGGTCGCGGCCGCCACGGCCGCCGACGGCGAGCTCGCTCCCGGTCAGCTCCGCCCGGCGGCACCCCACCAGCAGCATCACGGCGACGACCAGGCCGGCCGCGACGCCGAGGTTCGACCCGACACCCGGCACGGTGAGCAGCACCCCCGCGGCGAACACGGCGACCGCCGGCAGGGCCGGGACGAGCAGCGCCCGCGTCCGCGCCGCGATCTCCGCTCCGGCGAGTGCGGCGAGCCAGGTGAGTGCCTGCGGCACGACCAGCAGGTCGGGTGATCCCTGGACGGGCAGGGTCGTGTCGAGCAGCCGCGTTCCCCCGTTGACCACGCCGTCCCACACCGCCGGCAGCGTGCCGGGGGCATACGGCGAGCCGTTCCGGAACAGCGTGACCCAGACGACGGCGAGCCAGACCAGGAGGGACAGGCACACTGACAGCGGCAGCGGCGGCAGCCGCGGCGGCGAGTCGGGCCGGCGAACGGGCCGGGTCAGCGCGGCGGAGACGATCACCGGCAGTACGGCGGCCACGGCGATCGCGGGGAGAAGGCCCGACGCGGCGAATCCGCGGTGGAACGCGCAGCCGGCGAGGCCCGCCGTGATCGACACCGCGGCGAGGCTGGCGAGCCGTACCGCGCCGACCGGACCGCCGGCGTTGTCCGGCTCGTCCGGGCGGCTCGGACCGGTCGCGCGCCCGTGCTTCACGACGGCCGTCCCGTCCCGGCCGGCGACAGCGCGGGCGACACCCGAGCCGATCTCGTCCGTCCCGCGGCTCCGGTTCCTCGTGCCCACACGGACGCGAGATGTGCGGTGTCCGCGATCTCCAGGAGGCGAAGTCGCCCACCGGCGGCCAGGGGATACGCCCCGGGCCGGTTCCCCGCAGACGCCTCGGACGCGGACGCCTCGGCCGCCCGCTCCCCCGGCGGCGGGCCCGCCAGGCCAGTGACCCGCAGGACCACGACCTGCTCGAACTGGCTGACCAGAGTCGCCGCCGAGGCCAGTTGCCCGACGTCGCGGGGACCGGTGACGACCACCAGCGAACCGACGCCCCGGCGGCCGCGGACCCGCGCCGCCTCGGCCAGCGGATCGCCCGCGGCCCGAACCCCACCGGCCGGTCCCCCCCCGGACCCCGGACCACCGCCGACAGCGGCACCGTCGGCGGCGGCGGTGTTGGCTGCGGCGTCGGTGTCGGCTGCGTCGGCCCATCCGGTGCCCGCCAGCGCGTCGAGGACGGCCGTGTCGCCGTCACGCCGGTCCCGGCAGTCCAGCCGCAGGCCGCCGGTGGTGTGCAGGCGCACCGGGAACCTGCTCCGGGTGGAGGCCAGGACGACGGACGCCGCGACGTCGACGGCCACGTCGAAGACGCGGGCGTCGTTGCCCTCGGCGTCGTTGCCCTCGGCGTCGTTGCCCTCGGCGTCGTTGCCCTCGGCCCCGTTGCCCTCGGCCCCGTTGCCCTCGGCGTCGTCCGCGCGGCCGTCCAGGTACGCCCGCCGCCGGTTGTCGAGCACAATGGTCGTGACAGGTTCGCTCGGGTCGACGTGCCGGCGTACGAGCAGCGTTCCGGCCCGGGCGCTGCTGCGCCAGTGCACGTGCCGAAGGTCGTCACCGGGTGCGTACTCGCGCAGCGCGTGGAAGGTCACCCCGCCCTCGACCCGGCTGTCCACCGGCAGGCCGTCCGGGCTGCTCGCACGCGCCGAGGGCAGCGGTGCCAGCGCTACCGCCGCCGGGTGGACGGGTAGCTGCGCGCGCCCGTCGAGCGCCTCGTACCGGGAGAACAGGCCGAACGGGTCAGTGGTGAGAACGCCCACCGGCCCGACCCGCAACAGGCCGCGGCGGTCTGTCGGCAGCGGGATGCCGACCGTGCGGCGGCTGCCCGCCGGGAGGGGGCGCACCACGACCTGCGAGCGCTGGTCACCGTACGGAATCACCAGCCGGGCGGACCAGCTGGCCCGGTGCCCCGGGTTGCTGATCGTCACACTGGCGACCGCCGGCTCGCCGCGGGCGACGCGGGCCGGGACGACCTCGATGTCGATCTCGAAATGCGCCCGGCGTGCCACCAGCCCCGCACCGCCGACGAGCGCGGCGAGGCAGCCGACCGCCAGCACCCCCAGTTCCGGGGCTCGCAGCAGGACGGCCGCCACGCCGCAGCCGACCGCGCCCACCGCGACGCCCCACCCGGTCCCCGTGATCATCCCGAACGCCCGCCGGGACGGCCCCGCCCCCGCCGGGCGGCTCGACGCCGCCATGGAGTCAGACCTCGGCCAGCGTGCGGGGCACCGGAACGGTCTCCAGGATCTCGGCGACGGCGCGCTCGGCCGTGTAGCCGCGCAGCTCGGCGTCCGGCGCCAGCAGCAGCCGGTGCGCGAGCGTGGGCACGGCGAGCGCCTTGACGTCCTCCGGGGTGACGAACCGCCGGTCGGCCGCCGCCGCCCGCACCTGGGCCGCGCGCAGCAACGCGATGCTGCCCCGTGGGCTCGCTCCGAGCCGCAGGCCCGGCAGCTCCCGGGTCGCCGCGACGAGATCGACGACATAGCCGTGGACGGTGTCCGCGACGTGGATGTTGGCCGTCAGGGCCGTCATCGCAAGCACCTCGTCGGTGTGAGCACCGGCCGGAGGTCCTCGACCCGCAGGCCGCCGCGCCGGTCGCGCAGGATCGCCACCTCGGCGGCCCGATCCGGATAGCCGACCCGCAGCCGCATCAGGAACCGGTCGAGCTGTGCCTCCGGCAGCGGGTAGGTGCCGTCCATGTCGACCGGGTTCTGCGTCGCGACGACGAAGAACGGCCGGGGCACCGGATGCGCCGCGCCGTCGACGGTGACCTGGCCCTCCCCCATCACCTCCAGCAGCGCCGACTGCGTCTTCGGTGACGCCCGGTTGACCTCGTCGGCGACCACGACGTGGGCGAACACCGGCCCCTGGTGGAACCGGAACTCGCCGCTGCCCTGGTGGTAGACGGTGACGCCGGTGACATCGGAGGGCAGCAGGTCCGGGGTGAACTGGATGCGGTGGCAGGTCGCGTCGACCGAGGCCGCCAGACACCGGGCCAGCGAGGTCTTGCCGAGACCGGGAACGTCCTCGACCAGCAGGTGGCCGCCGGCCAGCAGGCAGGTCAGTGCCTGCCGCACCACCTCGGTCTTGCCCCGGACCACCAGCTCGACATTGTCGACCACACTCTGGAAGGCCGCGGCGAAATCCCGCCCCGCACCCTCGTCACGGCTGTCCGACACGTTCCTCCTGGCGCTCATTCCGGCTGTTCAGCGATTACGGTGGTACTAAATAGAACGAAAGTAACTGGACACGGATAGAACTATTGTGATTTAATCATTGCATGCGGGAAACGGACGGCCGGAAAATAGACCATGCCACGCTTGAATCTATCAGGATTCGCGTGGCCCGCCAGATCGTCGATGACGGGGCGAACGCCGATGAACTGGCCGATTCGTTGGGCTTCAGCCGGGCGGCCGTGTTCTCCTGGGCGCAGCAGTATCGTGCTGGCGGTATCGAGGCCTTGCATGCCAAACCGATTCCCGGTAGGCCGAAAAAG